>BPHC01000004.1 GCA_026003355.1 Cyclobacteriaceae bacterium | reverse complement strand
TTGATACTTGGGGTTGTAATCCATGAACCGTTGTGATTTGCTTTCAATGAACGATCTTTGACATGTTGCTGCAGTCATATGAATGCGTTCACTGTTGTGATTTGCTTTCAATGAACGATCTTTGACATGAGGTAAAATAGTCATTCGATCGAATCGTTGTGATTTGCTTTCAATGAACGATCTTTGACATGGACGGATACTGTCCGGTATTGCGTTGGTTGTGATTTGCTTTCAATGAACGATCTTTGACATGCTGCGCATACTGCTTACGGAACGAGTTACGTTGTGATTTGCTTTCAATGAACGATCTTTGACATGCCGGCATTGCAGTTTGTGTTCGAAGCTTGGTTGTGATTTGCTTTCAATGAACGATCTTTGACATGATCGAGCAGAATTGTCAGTTACGCAACTATGTTGTGATTTGCTTTCAATGAACGATCTTTGACATGGTAGAAGGAATATCATCACAAACATGGTTGTGATTTGCTTTCAATGAACGATCTTTGACATGCTAACGATGCATTAAATATGAAACATCGGTTGTGATTTGCTTTCAATGAACGATCTTTGACATGCATCTCAGTTGCACTGACATCATAGGTTGTGATTTGCTTTCAATGAACGATCTTTGACATGTGAAGATAGCGCAGGCTGCGATACAGGTTGTGATTTGCTTTCAATGAACGATCTTTGACATGTAACGCTATGGATAAGCGAACATCGGTTGTGATTTGCTTTCAATGAACGATCTTTGACATGCCATGTTGATTGTTAATACTGCAAGGTTGTGATTTGCTTTCAATGAACGATCTTTGACATGTATCGACGAATATGCACCAGCGAAAGTTGTGATTTGCTTTCAATGAACGATCTTTGACATGTAACACGTAGCAAATGATAAGCGACATAGTTGTGATTTGCTTTCAATGAACGATCTTTGACATGCTGTCAACGATGAATACATGCTTCCAAGTTGTGATTTGCTTTCAATGAACGATCTTTGACATGTTGAAAGCATGCGAAGCTTTCCAATAGTTGTGATTTGCTTTCAATGAACGATCTTTGACATGTATCGACAAATATTAAGCGAACAGTGTTGTGATTTGCTTTCAATGAACGATCTTTGACATGTCTGTACAGTATAATCAGCTTGCAGCATGTTGTGATTTGCTTTCAATGAACGATCTTTGACATGTTGACTCGAATGAATCGCGTTCAGCTGCGTTGTGATTTGCTTTCAATGAACGATCTTTGACATGTGTTTGCAGATCGAGTTATGACAATCTGTTGTGATTTGCTTTCAATGAACGATCTTTGACATGCCACCGTTAATCTGTGCATGACTGTGTTGTGATTTGCTTTCAATGAACGATCTTTGACATGTGTCTGAGGTCTGTACTGAGCTCACGTTGTGATTTGCTTTCAATGAACGATCTTTGACATGTGGGAATGATATCGATGAGCGCAGCTACGTTGTGATTTGCTTTCAATGAACGATCTTTGACATGCGTATGCAGATTAGTATGACACCAGGTTGTGATTTGCTTTCAATGAACGATCTTTGACATGTATGCAGTGTGCCTGCACTAAGTCTGTTGTGATTTGCTTTCAATGAACGATCTTTGACATGCGTATGGCATAGACCGAAAACTGGCGTTGTGATTTGCTTTCAATGAACGATCTTTGACATGCATATGCTAAACAAATCTGCAATTATGTTGTGATTTGCTTTCAATGAACGATCTTTGACATGATGCAGTAGAGCGCACAATAGCTTACGGTTGTGATTTGCTTTCAATGAACGATCTTTGACATGCGTAAGCGCAGGCATAATGAACGATAGGTTGTGATTTGCTTTCAATGAACGATCTTTGACATGCATGTCGTGATTAATAGCTGGCGAGAGTTGTGATTTGCTTTCAATGAACGATCTTTGACATGTCATTGCTGATAGCAATCAGCCAATTGTTGTGATTTGCTTTCAATGAACGATCTTTGACATGTCATACTGTCATATTCACGCATGTCTGTTGTGATTTGCTTTCAATGAACGATCTTTGACATGCTGTACAATGGTATTGAGCAATGCTCAGGTTGTGATTTGCTTTCAATGAACGATCTTTGACATGTAGACATGGATACGCATCCGATAAGTTGTGATTTGCTTTCAATGAACGATCTTTGACATGTAATGACGAAGACTGAAACGAACATGTTGTGATTTGCTTTCAATGAACGATCTTTGACATGTATCGTAACTCTTCAAAGCGAGCTTAGTTGTGATTTGCTTTCAATGAACGATCTTTGACATGGTTAAGTCTGTTCAACAGCCTTGCGGTTGTGATTTGCTTTCAATGAACGATCTTTGACATGCTAAGATGTGACAACGCAGGCATAGTTGTGATTTGCTTTCAATGAACGATCTTTGACATGTCACGCAGTGCATCCATAGCATGCCGGTTGTGATTTGCTTTCAATGAACGATCTTTGACATGCGTATGAACTGCCATGCATTCGAAGTGTTGTGATTTGCTTTCAATGAACGATCTTTGACATGTGAACATGCGAACGTATGCTGATAGTTGTGATTTGCTTTCAATGAACGATCTTTGACATGTACGCTCGTGACAATGACTGAAGCCGAGTTGTGATTTGCTTTCAATGAACGATCTTTGACATGCTGATCTGATGCTTTCAGGTAGCCTGGTTGTGATTTGCTTTCAATGAACGATCTTTGACATGCAGACGTGTTAGACAATGCTCACGGTTGTGATTTGCTTTCAATGAACGATCTTTGACATGACAGCAGTGATACAATCCGAGAACTGTTGTGATTTGCTTTCAATGAACGATCTTTGACATGTAACGTCAAATGATCTAATGCCGACAGGTTGTGATTTGCTTTCAATGAACGATCTTTGACATGTCTTACGTAATTAGCGATAAGCCAGTAGTTGTGATTTGCTTTCAATGAACGATCTTTGACATGCAGCGCTGACAATCTGTGACGGCATTCGTTGTGATTTGCTTTCAATGAACGATCTTTGACATGCATGAACTGGATAATCAAACGATTCTGGTTGTGATTTGCTTTCAATGAACGATCTTTGACATGCTACAGAAGTAAGGCGTTCATAGAGTTGTGATTTGCTTTCAATGAACGATCTTTGACATGTAGCACGATATACAAGCATCGGTATGGTTGTGATTTGCTTTCAATGAACGATCTTTGACATGTCAGCATAAGCCGAATACGTATCGGTTGTGATTTGCTTTCAATGAACGATCTTTGACATGAAGCAGGAAGTGACGTGAGATCACGGTTGTGATTTGCTTTCAATGAACGATCTTTGACATGACGTAAGACATATCTGTGACGGCGCATGTTGTGATTTGCTTTCAATGAACGATCTTTGACATGATGAGCGATATAATCGTGCCGATATGTTGTGATTTGCTTTCAATGAACGATCTTTGACATGTTATTAGGTTGCTTTTCGTTCATTTTCAGTGCTTTATGTAAAAAACGGGACGTGAAAAAGGGTCGTTCATAAGAAAAAATGCACCGGTTGGGCAGAAAAAGCCTCCCCTCCTCAGAACAATTCAAGTTGCTGCGGAACGGGAGGCTTTGGTTTTTCATCCTTTCCGTAAAAAATCTGCATATCCCCGAATTGTTTGTCGGTAATTTTCAAAATACCCACGTGTCCCTTTGGCGGCAGGTTTTTCTTTATGCGCTGAATGTGCACTTCGGCATTTTCGGCGCTCGGGCAGTGCCGCAGGTAGGCACTGAACTGAAACATGCTGAAACCGTCTTTCAGCATTTTTTTGCGGAAGTCGGCATAATTCTTCCGGTCTTTTTTGGTTTCGGTGGGCAGGTCAAACAATACCATAATCCACATAATGCGGTATTCGTTAAGGCGCATGGCAGCCTTTTTTATGGCAGTTGCGGGTAATCAGTTTTTTGGATGTTCCCTCAAAACATTTGGCCAGCGATGCGGTGGTGCGCTGCACACCTACCATCAGGGGACTGCGCTCGTCATCAAACAACACATCGGTATGGGCTATACTTAGCAATTGCTTTTTTACCTCAGTAGTAAGCTGCGCGGTGGCTTTTCCCTGCAGTACCAGTTCTTTTACCAGAGCATCGGCAAAGGGGCGGTAGGGTTCCATTATGTCATCGGCCAGGCAGTAGTGGTTGTACCGGTTGTGGTGGTGGATGCCCAGGGTGGGCAATAGGCCGGAACCCACCAGGCTGCGGGCCACTATGGCGCGCAGTATGGCGTAGGTGTAGTTGAGCAGGTGGTTAGGGGGTGGGCCTTCGCGCTGACGCACAAACCCGGGTATTTCCGGGAACAGGGTTTTCCAATAGTAGGTGGCGGCTCTGGCTTCGAGGTTCCCCTCATCGCCTGAGGTTACCTGCCGGGCCCAGTACAAAAGGTTGTCGGCCGGCAGGTTATATCGCTTCAACAACAGGGCCTGGTTCCGGATTTTGGCTTTTACAGTGGCCTGCCACAGCTGTTTACGGAGGGTGCGGAGGCTTCAATCTGTTTTTTAAATCGCTCGGATTGGAGGGTGTGCCCGGAGAGGTTAAGCATTAAACCGGCAGGGTGATGGGCGGAGTTGCAGGAAATAACGGCCACATTATTTTCCAGCAGCTTGCTGAGCAGGGCCTGCGACAGGATGATTTGCGGGTGGTCGAGTATAATCACCCCGATATCTTCAATGGGTAGGGTGGCCTGTGCTTCTTTTTTAAATTGTTCAGGAAGGGAGGGGTTTTTTTTCACGTTCCGGCAGCCGGACCACCAGCTGCTCCAGGCGGGTGCTGAGGTAGGCGGGATTGCCAAAGTAGAGGGTGCGTTTGATCATGGGTTTTATCTGGGTTTTGAGTTTGCGAAACAGATTTCGTGGCCTTTGGCGTTGGCACGGGTGTAAACGGGTAATATTTTCAGGGTCCCTGTTGATTTATTTAAAAAAACCTGGACTTGCTTGCATTTCAGGCAGGGAATATTTACATTTGTTCTGAAGCAAATCACAATAAGGTCTTAATGACCGTTGTGAAAACAGACAGGGTGGGGTAACTCACCCTTTTTATTTAACATAAACTTGCTTTATCTCTCCTAAGTTATTCACTATGATTTTTATTGGATTAAGATTTTCTAAAGCCTTAAGGCTACCCATTCTAAAAAACCTTTTCAATATTTTCGAATTTTGATCTGATTTATTAACCTGCGTTTCGTAGACACTCCTAAACCAGATATCAAACCATGACATTTTTTGAACACGATAAATATGAGGAGTAATTTTATTGAATAATCTTTTTGTTAGGTAATCATCAAAATTATCTCTATTTAGACCTAAAACAAAAAACTCATTTTCTTGCAAGGAGTACACAAGATTCAAATTATCGTTGGGCAGTTTTTCGAGAAATGATGGTGGGTAATTTTCCTTTTGCTTTAAAATTGTATCCCATACCTCTCTGGTGTTCTGAATTATAACAGGTAAACTGTGTTTTTTTCTTTCAACTGCGTGCCAAAAGGTGCATAAGTGTGGAATTTTGTTTCCATTTTCGTCTATGTAAATTGCTATATGATGATTGTTGCTTGGTTTTACAAATCCAATCGATTCACCATTATCATTGTATCTAATACTTTCTACTGCTGTCAAACCAGTTGCCAACCGCACAGTTCTAATTGGAATGCGCTGTGCTGTGTCAAGATAGAGAGGTTCTTTAAATGCTTCTTTTTCGCCTACTTGCTGAATGCGAGCGCTAAGTATTTCTCTTATCTTTTTATCAATGACAAAGTTTAAATCTTTTTGTTTGATAGATTCTATAGGATATTTTATAACAAATTCTTCTCTGAAACAAGTGGCATATTCTAAGGGTATTTGTTTTTTTTCATCCAGGTAGATGGGATTCTTTTTAAGAGAAGCAACAGCTTTTTTTGCATCGCCATTATGTTCTGCTAATCGCTCCTCAACCAGTTCCTTAATGTATTGTTTGAAAATAAGATGGGGGTTTTCGAAAAGGTACTTTACGGGCTGCTTTTTAGGTGTGCCATTTTTCTCTGTGTCAATAATTTTAATCTTACCATACAAACTTTCTTCACTCAACGGACCACGAGGAACGAGAATTCTTTTTTGAACAGCTATACGTTTTCCATTTTTCTTAATAAAGCGTTTCCCCAAAGTGGATACTTTTTTGCCTGATTTAAAGGATACGATAATTTTTGATACTATGCTTTCAATATGAGAAGTAGAAAATGGACGCTGACTTATAAAATAAGCGTCCATTAGCGACAACGATTCTCTAAACTCTTCTTTGCGTTCGCTTACTGATTTATACATTTCATCGCGCGTGGCTTTAGCGCTCAAAGTATTTAAGCGCTGAATGTATCCTTGTTTGGTACAAGCCACTACAAGGGCATCTATGGCATGATGGCGATGGTCATCGCGTTTGCTCCAGTCTTTGATTATTTCTTTTTTGTGTTTTTGGCCATTTTGAGTTTCCCATTCCACTATTTCGGTTATGCCTTCGGCAAGTGGATCGGGCATAATTTCTTTAATGCGTTGCATTTGAAGGTTCATTAATACATCGTCCCATCCCCACATTCTGCGTAAATACTCTGTAACACTGCCAGAAGTGCTCCACACGTTTCTACAAATCTGACCAAGAATTTCTCTGGATTTGCGTGCAATGTACTGCGATTCGCGAAGCTGTCGTTCAATAAAATCTTTTGGAATTGTGTCGCTGGGTGTTAAAAGTTTGTCTCGCTTAGCTTTATTTATCACACCATCTTTAAACAATTTATTTACTCTTTCTATGTATTCGTTTAAGGCATCTTCTCCTTTTGATGCCATGTAATCATAAGCCGTACGATTACCTTTTTCCTGATTAATCCAGCGAAAAGTAAGGGTTTTGTTTGATTGAGAATCGTCAAACAATAATGATCTGGGGATGATATGTTCCACATCAACTTCATTTCCGTTTAATGCATCAGAAAGTGATATAACCTGGCCTGTATAAATGCAAATCGGATTTAGCTTTTTGTCCTTCCCTCGTAATTCATTATACAAGCGGTATTTGATTATATTCTTGCGGGTTGCTCTGATGCCAAGCTCCATCAGATGTTTTTCAATCTCGCGATTTTCTTTTTCTATTTGATTAATTCTTTTAAATGTTTCGTTTCGTTCTTGCTTGCTTTGTTTGAGTTCTCGTGCCAACTCTATTCTAATTTCAAATTGTCCTTTTTCGCGTTCTTCTCTGGTTACCCAGCCACGGTCTTCATTTATTATTTCATTGACAATGTGTATTAACTGATTGATAATTTTCTCTACAACCGGCTGGCGTAATGCATTTTTTTTCAACAATGGAATTTTGTCCAGCAATTTTTGCGCCTGTATTTGTTCTTTTGTGATGGAGTTAGAGTGGTTGTATCCGGCAAGGGCTGCTGCATCAGAATATTTGTAACCGTCTATTAAGTATGGCAATATTTTTCGGATGGCTTTAACTGATTTATTGCCATAGGATTGCCGACTGAAATCAATTTTTGCCAGTCGTTCAGCCGTTGATTCATTAAATCTGAATTTTTTGATTAATACATTTTTGCATTCGTCTATTTCCGGAATCGAATAAATGGTGTGCCATAGCTGATAGAGGGGTTCGTTTACGCAGCTGGCCGAAATAATTTTTCCGTCTAATTCATTTAAAACCTCACCGGTATCAGAATCATACTGATAAACTTTGGTTCCGGTAGATTCGTTGGTTAAATTAAAGGAAAGCCATTTTTCAGCTAGCTCAGGATTATCAAGGGCTGATTTAATGGCCATTTTTGTAAGGTTCCCTTGCAAACCTTTGCTAATCATTTTATTTCCAAACCACCCGCTTTTTTCCTTAATACCAAGAATTTTGAATAAATCTTTTTGACGGAGTATTTCATTATTGTCAAGGTATTCAAAAATTTTCAACTTTTGTTCTGGAGTGATAGGAAAAACGTTGTTGCGTTTATCTTCAATGGAAATGTTGTTTATTGATTCCCAAATTTTTTCAACCTGAAATAAAGGGTTGCTGCGGTGGGCTACTTTAGGGCCTGTAAAAATTTCTTTTCCTTCTTTATTTTTTATGTGAAATCCTTCGAATTCGCAAATGCTTACAAGTCCTTTTTGAGATTTAAGTTTTCTCTGAAAATAAATAATATCATTTCTTAAATGATTAATGAATTCATCAGTTAAAACTTCAGGATAATATTCCCTTTGCTTCTGCATGATAGCATCAAATTCTTCTACGTAAGCTTCACGTGGAAAGATCTGTTGTTTAGTACGGTAATGCTGATTTTTTAAAAGTTCCAGATAGAACTTTTGTCCAATAGTTTTCCCCTCTTCTTTGAGCCGCTGATATCTGTTTTTTACTTCTACTACATAATCGGTGTCTTTTTTTTCAGCATTTTCTTCACTGCGTGATGATTTATAACCGCGTTTTTGATTAAGGTGATATAGTACACGACCTAACTGGGTTAAGCTAATTTGTTCAGTTACCGCTTTTGCGCGTAATCCCCACAGTTCTAACTGAGGCAGGTTGAATAGCTGCTCGTCAAACATGTTGTGCTTTTTCAATTCTGCGGTAAGTGCTTTTCGTCTTAGTACATACCGATAATAACTTTTGCGTGCAGTGCGCCTGGACGTGCGCTTTTGATTTTTGGATATGGCATTTCCTTTTGTAAACTCATCGTTTTCATCTGTATCCAGGGGAATGATCCTTACACCCATGCCAATTATTTCGTTGGGTTGGTTGTTTTCTTCTTTGATGAGCGCCCATCCTATGGATGTTACACCCAAATCCAGGCCTAAGATCTTTTTCATATTTTTTAAAATTTTAATACATCTCAAACTTAGCAACTTCACCTGTCAACCCCTGTCATTTGTCTGCCTTTTTTCAGAGCGCCTGCTAAATTTCATCAAATTTCCTCTTTTTTCGAAAATTTTTTCTATCGGGGTGCCGGCACTGTGCGAATTATGGCACCAGCCTTGGGGGTATGCCGTTTTGGCAGATAGTACAATTAGGGCTGGCAAATTTTACTTGCTCATCTTATTTTTGGAAATTGCGGTAGTAAAGCTCGTTTTACACTATGCAACCTCTTTCATTTGGAAATTTTTCGCTTTTACTTGTTGGGGTGGCCTTTCTGTGGGGTTGTTCGAAAGACCCTGTCGTTCAGCCTGTTATTGATCGTATTGAGATATCCGGACCTAACACCGTTATGAGGTATCACGAGGTTGATCTTGAGGCAACAGCATATCTTTCGGATGGTACCGTGGCCAATCATGTTACCATAACCTGGCAATCGTCCAGACCTGATGTGGCTACAGTTAATGGCAATGGAAAAGTTACAGGCATAAGTGCCGGAACGGCCACCATCACCGCTGTGGCAGCAGATGTTACGGCTGATGTTGAAATGGTGGTAACAGAAAACCCTGTAACAGATATTGAGATAAACGTGCCCGAACAGACCGTTATTTCCAGGCGAATACCCCTGCAGGCCACCATAACGATGGAGTCGGGTTTAACTATGAGTGGCCCTCAATTGGTAAGTTGGTCAACAACCGGTCCTGCCCAGATTACAGACAATGCCTTGCTTGCCACCGACAGTGGCAGTGTTAACATTACCGCCACTGCCGGTGCGGTAAGCCGCCAAAAATCAATTTATGTAAAGGCATGGGAGGAAACAGAAATAGATCCTTACCTGGCACAGCCGGCCGCCGGGGCAATTAAAGTTGTTCCTGTTGTAATTATTCGCATTCTCCCCACTGCCGATGGGATAAATATTGACGCAACCCAGGATGTGCAGTATGGAGGGGGAGGGGAAATTTCCATTGCGGATATGAAAAGCCGATTGCTGAGGTTTGACAAACGCATAAAATTTGCACTCGAAGAAGGCAGCCGGTTCAGGGGCTACAAAACGCCCTCAGCACCTCCTTATCTGGGGTATAAGGTAGTTAAGTACATTGATTACTATAAACCGCAACCCCCCAATTACAGTATTATTACCAAAGTAGAAGCCGGAAAGAATGTTTACTCACCCCATTATTTTAAAATGTGGCAAATGTTCAACATGCGCGACCTGGTAGAAAACCAGGGTGTAAAGGAAGTATGGGTGTGGGTAAACGGCACAGCTACGCCAAATTTTCCTAACTATGATCCAAACATTCACGGCAATATTCCTTCTGTAGGCGGATGGGAGTCGAACATGGCAGGCCCGTACGGAGATGTATCCAACAGCGATCGCAAAACCAACGACATGCCGGTTTACAACAAAACCTATATAGTATATCAGCAAAATACCCGCAGAACCCATGCCGAAGCCCTGCATAACCATGGCCATCAGCTTGAAGCTCAATTCAGCCATATTAATTACTATGCATTCTGGGGTCATTTTGCCGGTAAATGGACTGGTGCAACACCTCCCTACGGAAGGGCAGGCGATACACATTTTCCGCCAAATGCCACTTCTGATTACGACTACAACAACACCACATTAGTGTTAAGCGACATTGAAGACTGGACACCCAATGCCACAGGAGAGAAAAAGCTGGTTAACCGCGACACCTGGGGAAATATACCCTACAACTGGCCGGAGGCCGATGGTCTGGAACAAAAGGTTGAATCGCAATGGTATATTTACTGGTGGCAAAATATGCCGGGCTATCAAAACAACATCAGCTGGTCGGCTACCCATAAAATGAGCAACTGGTGGGAATTTGTAGCCGACTGGGATGGGGCAAAGGCAGCAGGTAAGAATCTTAACCAGCCCAAATAAGCCATCATGTTTCAATAACGGGCAACACCTTATGGTACATCTCCAGGCACACCCAGGCATCGGTAGCTGCATATTGCAGCTGCTTATGGGTAAGGGTGGGCGCTTCCCAGTTGCTGGTTTGTGCGCTTTTGGATATTCTATGGCCCAGTATCTGTGCGGTTAGGGTTTTTATACCTTCGCCGGTATATCCGGCCTGGCGGGTAAGCGTGGTAAGCTCAATAAATCCCCGCGGTGTAAATTTTCTGAGCTGCTGCAGGGCTTTCAGGTCATCGCGAATAGCCAGCCCTACCTTTATAAAATTTTCATCTTCAAAATAATTACACAGCACATCGGTAATACCGGTGTGGTTAAGGCGTATTAAGAAAACCCTTGCAGGTAATGCCAATTGAAGCAGTGCTACTTTATGCCGCCTTCCCTTTACAAAAACAGGCCGGGTTTCGGTATCGAAACCGGCTACGCGGTGATGCATTATTTCCTGCACTACCCCCTGAAGCTTTGAGGGGTTGGTGATTACGGAAATTTTTCCTTTAAAAGTAAGCAGTGGCAGCGTGGCTGTTTCTGCAGGAGAGTTCTTCATACGGCCGTATTATGAATTTTTTTGTTCATCTTTTTCAAAGCGATGGATTCGGATGTTGAAGAAGGCAAACAGCATGGTCATGAAAGGGCTAAGCAGGCAAAAGAAGGTATAGGGTGCATAGGCTGCGGTAGCCACACCCAGTACGCCGGCCTGTGTAGCTCCGCAGGTATTCCACGGCACAAGTACCGAGGTTACCGTTCCGGAGTCTTCAAGGGTACGGCTTAATACCTCAGGTTTAAGTCCCCGTTGCCTGTAGGTATCGGCATACATACGGCCGGGTACGGCAATGGCCATGTACTGGTCCGATGCCGTAACATTAAAAAACACGCAGGTAGCAGCTGTTGAGGCCACCAGCGACCCGGTGGATCGGGCAAAGCGGATAATTTCGGTTGCGATGCGCCTGAGCAATCCGCACGATTCCATGGTGCCCCCGAAAATCATGGCGCAAATTATTAACCACACGGTATTAAGCATACCGGCCATGCCTTTGCCGGTAAGCAGCTCGTTAATGCTCTCGTGTTGGGTGGTAACATGAATGGTGGGTGGAGAGGGCATTCATAACTGCGGTGAATGCCGATTTCGCATAGTTGTTTTCTATTCCCGATACCTGGGTTAACCACATTGGGTTGAAAAATTACGGCAAACAAGCCGCCCAGCAGTGCCCCTGCCAGCAGGGCCGGAGCGGCAGGAACGCGTTTTACAATCATAAAAATAACCAGAGCAGGTACCACCAGCAGCCAGGGGGTAAGGTTAAAGGCGCCATCGATGGCATGGAGTACTTCCTGCGAGGAAGTTTCGTTACCCGATGGCGAGAGGGTAAACCCCCACGCCAGGAAAATAATTAGCGTAAGGGTAAGCGATGGCACCGTGGTGTACATCATATAGCGTATGTGTGTAAACAAATCGGTTCCGGCCATGGCGGGCGCCAGGTTGGTGGTGTCGGAAAGGGGCGAAATTTTGTCGCCAAAGTATGCTCCCGAAATAATGGCTCCGGCCACTACTCCTTCGGGCAGGTCGAGCGCCTGGCCAATGCCCAGCAGGGCCACGCCAACCGTGGCTACGGTTGACCACGAGCTGCCCGTTGCCAGCGACACGATGGCGCACACCACACAGGCAGCAAACAGAAAGATGCCCGGGCTTAGAATTTTGAGACCATAATAAATCATGGCCGGCACAATGCCGCTAAGCAGCCAGGTGCCCGAAAGCGAGCCAATGGTAAGCAGAATGATAATGGCCGGCATAGCCGAGCTGATACTGGCTACAATACTTTGGCTTATTTCATCGTATGTATAACCCAGTCGCCAGGCAATAATGCCGGCGGCTCCGGCAGCCAGTAACAGCACCAGCTGGTTGGCTCCGGCAATGGCATCCGATCCGAATACCAGTACGTTGAGGGTAAGCAGTACAATAAGTACAATAAGAGGGATAAGCGCCTGAAGCAGGGTTGCCTGTTTCTTTTCTGACATGCCGTTTGGATTCAAGCAGGCAAGATAAAAATAATTACGGCCATGCCATTTGCCGGTTGGTAGAAATTGATTTGCTTAACAAAGGCATTTTACCCGTTTTTTAATTGATTGGGAAATGGGTTAAAACCTGAGTTTTTAAACCCATTATGAGTGGGTCAGCATGGCATATTTAACATTCCGCGCTTTGAGGTAGTTGAGTACAAATTCAACATTCGATTCACTTTCTCCCAGGTATTCAGGAGGACATACACCCACACGCGAAAATTGCCCGGAAGCTACCAGGTGGGCTACAGCTGTACAGGTATAACCAGTTGTTCGGGCCATGGAAAGCGTGCCGGTTTGTCGGTCGGTGCGGTCCAGCAGGTCGTATTGAACTTTTTTGTCGGTTCCGTTTTCCTGGCCTTCAATTACAATACGCATAACGGTAAACTCCTCTTCACCCGGCTTAAGCTGCCATTGCCTGAATAACAACCGGGCGGTGAGGTCAATGGGGCGTATGCGCATGCCGTTCACTTCGGTTTCTTCGGCCGAAAAATATCCGGCATGCCGCAGTACACGCATATATTCCATGCTGCCGGGATAGCGAAGGGTTTTTTCGATCATGTTGGGGATGTGCCTCATGGTGCGCAACAGGGTGCGCAGGCCATCAGTATTCCAGGCCTCCAGTGTGCCGATGCCCTCAAAGTCAATCAGCTCCGGGTCGGTAAGGGCTTCGCGTACCACCAAGGCGCCGTTTTGCACAAACCGGGCCGGGCGCACGTATTCTTCAATTACATCGGCAGGCGAAAAAACAGCACGGTATTGCCAGGGCCATTGCCTTACAACCGGCAGGCCGCCTACCAGGCAGGTATAGGAGTGTATCTTCATGCGGGCATTGTGGTACCCCAGTAACATGTTGCCCATACCCGGCGCCACACCGCAGTCGGTTACAACCGTAACCTGGTGTTTGTGTGCAAGCTCATCCAGTTCAAAAGGATCTTCCGGAAAGAAGCTTATATCGACCATGCTTTTGCCCGCCTCAATTACGGTACGTACGGTTTCAAAGCCCAGAAAGCCGGGTAAAGCCCCAACTACCAAATCGAAGGGAGGCAGTATGCGCTGCAGATTTTCCGCATCGGCCAGGTTGGTGCATAGGGTGGCGATGCCATCCTCCTGCAGGCCTTCCAGAGCCTTTTCGTTGCGGTCTGCTACGGTAACGTTAAAATCAGCGGCCAGGTCGCGGGCCATTACTTTGCCCACCAGGCCTGAACCCAGTACCAAAACGTTTTGCATGGTGCAAGTATAGGCCGACGGCCATCATTCTGAAAATTTTTTGCGTAATATCGGGCCATGAATACAACCGTACTGGTGCAACGTGCGCGTACCTCGGCCCTGTGGCGCTGGGTGCTGAATCGTGCCCTGCATCGCTTCATCCCTTTTAACCGGCCGCATCGGTTTACCATTGAGGCGTTGGGCGATGATTTTGTGCAGGTACGACTGCCTTTCCGGAAAAATAATTTAAACCACATCCGGGGCCTGCATGCCTGCGCCCTGGCCACCTTAGCAGAATATACTACGGGCTTCATGCTGGTGCAAAAGCTAAATGCCCGCCAATACCGCCTTATTATGAAGAAGCTGGAGATGGAATACCATTACCAGGGTAAAAGCGATGCCGTTGCCCGTTTTGGCATAACCCACCACTGGCTGCAGGAAAAGGTGATGGAACCATTACGGCACCGCGAGGCGGTTGAAGTGGTTTGTGAGGTAACCCTACACGATGCTCAACACAACCACCTGGCCACCGGTAAGGTGTGCTGGCACATTAAGCCGTGGCAGGCGGTGAAAACAAAAGTTTGACTTTTTACATGCGCCTGAACGGATACCGGTTTGGTACGGAATGCGGTGATGTTCCGGTTAAGGGGTATGAACCTTCGCTGTTTCATCTGCCCGAACACCTGCGGTTGCAAACCAACCAGATATGTTCTTTTTTTGTGGTGCACGAAAGCAGCAAGAAACGCTGTGCAGAGGTACATTTTCAATTGGAAAACGGCCTGGCCAAAAGCCACCGGTATGCTCCCTTCGGCTCGTTTCTGATCAGCACAGACTTGCCGGCCGCCATTACCGACCGGTTCATTGAGTATTGCGAGGCAAGCTTATACCAACAGGGTGTGCATCAAATACAGTTGGTACACGCACCCGGCATCTATTATGAGTCAGCGTATGCGGTGCTGCATCCCCTTTTATTGCATCGCGGATATGTTCTTACTACTGCCGAAATCAGCGCACTGGTTCCGGTTCAGCATCATGATTTTCAGCAAGGGTTGCACAACTGGGAACGCAGAAAATTACGCCAGGCCAAACAGGCAGGGCTTCTGGCCGTGAAGCTGCCACCTGAAGAACTAAAAACCGTTTACGATTTTCTAACCCTGTGTCGTGAACAAAAAAATTACCGGCTTTCGCTGGCCTTTGAAGAGGTGCAACAGCTGGCACAAACATTCTCTGACCGGCTGCATTTGTTTGCCGTTTACCATACTAATCGCATGGCAGCTGCTGCGCTTTGCCTTTCGATAAACCGCAATGTGTTGTATGCATTTTATTATGACCACCATGCAGAATTTGATGGCGTAAGTCCGGTGGTGTTGCTTATGGAGCATATTCACCAATGGTGCGCAAAAAATGATTTCCGGATTCTGGACCTGGGCACCTCATCAGCCAAAACGGGGGTTAATTATCCTCTTCTTGCGTTTAAATTGCATCTTGGGGCCGTACCTTCACCCAAATACACGTTTCAAAAAAAACTGGCATGAGTTTACCTGGGGTATCGGTAATTTGCTTGAGTTACAACCATGCCCGGTTTGTGGAAGAGGCCGTTCAATCGGTTTTGAATCAGGATTACCCCAACGTGGAAATATGGATTGCCGATGATGCGAGTACCGACAACAGCCTTCAGGTAATTGAAAGGCTTACACAACAGCACCCGCACATTCATTTTATGCACAACGATGCCAATCAGGGACATTGCCGCACGTTTAACAAGGTACTGGGTAAAACAAATGGCGAGTTTATTATCGACCTTTCGGCTGATGACGTGCTGCTACCGGTGCGCATCAGCAGGGGAGTGAAGGAACTGCAGCTAATGGGCAGCACTTACGGAGTTCATTTCAGCGACGCAAGGTATATTGATGAAGCCGGACGTGCGCTGTATCTTCATTCGCAACGGTATCCGCACGAAACGATTCCGCAGGGTAATGTATATATCGAGTTAATAAAAAGATATTTCATTTGTCCGCCCACACTTATGTTCAGGCGCGAAGTGCTGGAACAACTGGGTGGCTACGATGAGCAACTGCACTATGAAGACTTTGATATACTGGTGCGCGCTGCCCGGCACTTCTGCTTTAGCTATTCGCCTGAGGTTTTGGTAAAGCGCAGGGTGGTGAAAGGCGCAGGCAGCAGCCGGCAGTTCAGGCTGTTTTCCAGGCATAGCCTTACCACACTTGCCGTTTGTAAAAAGATTATGGCGATGAACCGCACGGAGCCGGAACGCAGGGCGCTGCAAAAACGGCTGCGGTACGAAATGATGCTAAACCTGAAGCTGCTTAACGTGGATGTGGCCTGGCAATTTATGGAAATGCTTATCCAAAACGGCAAAAGGCTAAAGCCAGACACGGCTTTGAACCTGCTTTAATACCTTAGTGTTAATTTTCCCGGTGAAACTCCTCGGCCTGCTCTACCATTTTTCTGGATCCTGCAAAAAACGGTGTTCGCTGGTGCAGCGATTCGGGTTCAATGTCCAGTATTCTGCGTTTGCCGTCAGATGCGCGGCCTCCGGCCTGTTCGGCAATGAAGGCCAGGGCGTTGCACTCATACATTAAACGCAACTTACCGTTAGGGTCTTTGGCTGTGGCCGGATAAATGTAAATGCCGCCCTTCAGTAAATTGCGGTGAAAGTCGGCCACCAGCGAGCCAATGTACCGGGCCGTATAATTTTTATCCTTGCAATGCTGCACATACTTCTTTACCGGATCGGTAAACGAATTGTACGACCCCTCGTTAATGGAATATATTTTACCGTCATCGGGCATGATCATATCGGGATGCGACAAAAAATATTCACCCAGGCTGGGGTCGTAGGTAAAGCCGTTTACGCCGTGACCGGTGGTGTACACCAGCATGGTCGATGAGCCGTACAGGATGTAACCGGAGGCAACCTGTTCTGAACCTTTCTGCAAAATATCCTCCGGCTGAATGGGCGTGCCGGTTTTGGATTTTCTGCGGTATATGGAAAAAATGGTGCCAATGGATACGTTTACATCAATGTTTGACGAGCCATCGAGCGGGTCAATGGCAATAACGTATTTACCGGTGTTGTTCAGGTCAATATACGACTCCGATTCTTCCGAAATCAGGGCGCAGGCTTCTCCGCCTTTCATAAGTGCGCGCGAAAAACGAATGTTGGCCAGCACATCCAGCTTTTGCTGCTCATCACCGCCGGTATTCACCGAACCCATTGCCCCCATAATGTCAATTAATCCGGCTTTGTTTACTTCGCGGTTTACTACCTTGCTGGCCAGGGCTATGTCGCGCAGCAACTGCGAGAGCTCACCGCTGGCATAGGGAAATTCGTCCTGGCGGCTTTTAATAAATCGGTCCAGGGCGCTGCCTATGGGGGCGGCTATTCGGGATTGTTCCATGGGCTGCAAATTTAACAATGCAAACGTTTTAACAGGCAAAAAATGAAGGTTTTTAAATTCGGGGGCGCTGCGCTTAAAGATGCAGCAGGGCTAATCAACACAGCAGGTATTATTCGGGCTCACCATCAGGAACCCCTGCTGGTGGTGGTTTCGGCCATGGGCAACACCACCAATGCCCTGGAAGAGGTAGTGCAGCTTATGTTGCGCAACGAGCCCTTCAGCAAACCACTGGATGAAATAACGGCTTACCACCGCGCAATAGCAGAAACCGTGCTGGGAAGGGAGCATCAGGTGCTGGAAAAAATCAGCGGGCTGTTTGGCGAAATTCCTTCATGCTACAACGGCCATGATCCCGATGCGCTCTACGACCAGGTGGTAAGTTATGGCGAACGGGTGTCATCCGAAATAGTGGGCGCTTATCTTACCCGGCTGGGGTTGCCATGCCGGCTGATTGATGCCCGCGATTACATAATTACCGATACCTGCTACCGCGAAGGCAAGGTAATATGGCCCGAAACCGAGGGGCGAATACGCGCGCTTGCTTCGGTTTTAAATCACCACGTGGTGTTAACCCAGGGCTTTATAGGTTGTGCTGCCAACGGCCTCACAACTACACTGGGGCGTGAGGGCTCTGATTACACGGCCGCCATATTTGCTTCATGCCTGCAGGCGCAATCGGTTACCATCTGGAAAGATGTGCCCGGTGTAATGAGTGCCGACCCCCGGCGCATACCCAATGCCGTGGTGTTTCCGGAGTTGCCCTATAAGGAGGCAGCAGAAATGACCTATTACGGGGCATCGGTTATTCATCCAAAAACCATTAAACCGCTGGCCTTGCGCAACATACCGCTGTATGTGAAATGTTTTACCAACCCCGGCCTGCCCGGCACACATATTCACGATTGCCACGTGGCCAACCTTCCGCCCCTTATTGTTTTTAAGGAAAATCAATGCCTGGTGTCGTGCAAGGTGGTGGACTATACTTTTATCAACGAAGATCAGCTTAGCATAATTTTTCAGGCTTTGTCGGAGCTGGACATCAAAATAAACGTGATGCAGAATTCGGCCATCTCATTTTCGTTCTGTATTGATTTTCGCGAAAGCAAGGTTATGCCGCTGGTTGAAAAGCTCAGGCATACGTTTGAAGTGTACTACAATACAGATCTGGTGCTTATAACCGTAAAGAATTACGATGCCCCCACATTTGAACATTACCGTAAGTTGCCCGGCGTGCTGCTGGAGCAATCTTCACGATCAACGCTTCAGGTGCTGATTCGCAAGTGAATGCCGGGTGGCCAGGTAATCGAGAAAGCCTTCAATGGAGCGGTCCAGAATTTCGAATACCTGTTGAAACCCCTCTTCACCGCCATAATAGGGGTCGGGCACAGATGTTCCGTGAGCCTGGGCATCGAAATGGCGCATCAGGTACAGTTTATCCTTCAGGTTTTTGCCTGAGGCCAGCAGGGCAACATCGGCATAATTGTCTTCGTCCATGGCCAGTATGTAATCAAACCGGTCCAGGTCCTGTTGCGAAAGCTGGCGCCCCCGGTGGTTTATTTCAATGCCATTTTTACGTGCATTGGCCAGCGTTCTCCGGTCGGGTGGGTCGCCAATATGGTAACCGGAAGTGCCGCACGAATCGGCAATGAAATAATCTTTCCAACCCCTTTGCCGGGTTTTATGGTTGAACAGCGCTTCGGCCAGGGGCGATCGGCAAATATTGCCCAGGCAAACAAACAGAACGCTAATGGGTTTCATCGGTTAAAAAAGCCGTTAAGCTGCAAAAGCCACAAAAATAATGCAGGCGTGGTTTACCGCGCGGCTCCGGGGGGTATATAGGCATGCATAGCACACTTTTTGCCGCCTTTTGGTTTGAAAAGCCCCTTCCCGCACGAAGGGGTTTTTCATTTGGTTATGGGCAGGCGGCTTTCCTTAGCCGAATATTTGTTCGAAATTAAGGCGCCAAAACAAAGTTCTATGGAATTTATTATCGTAACCGAACAATATGAGGAAGGCATAGCGCTTATACAGCTTAACCGGCCCAAAGAACTCAACGCACTAAACCGTAAACTCATGGAAGAGGTGCGCGATGCGCTGCAGATGCTGGATAAAAACGAACAGGTTAAAGTAATTATCCTTACGGGTAATGAGCAGGCCTTTGCTGCGGGGGCCGATATCAAACAAATGGCCGATAAATCGGCAATTGATATGTTGCTGATCGACCAGTTCAGTACCTGGGATCAGATTCGCAAAACCAAAAAGCCGATAATTGCCGCTGTTAGCGGTTTTGCACTGGGCGGAGGTTGTGAGCTGGCCATGATGTGCGACATGATTATTGCCTCTGAAACAGCCCGGTTTGGCCAACCCGAAATAAAAATTGGCACCATTCCCGGTGCAGGGGGCACACAGCGACTTACCAAAGCCATAGGCAAAGCCAGGGCTATGGAGTATATTCTTACCGGAAAATTTATGACAGCCGAAGAGGCCTGCGATTACGGGCTGGTAAACAAGGTGGTTCCGGTTGAAATGTATCTGCACGAGGCCGTAGCGCTGGCGCGCGAAATAGCCCGGCATTCGCCGGTAGCGGTGCAGCTGGCCAAAGAGGCGGTTAACCGGTCGTTTGAAACCCATCTGGATGAGGGCCTGGCCTTTGAACGGAAAAATTTTTACCTCACCTTTGCCTCGGCCGACCAGAAAGAAGGCATGCAGGCTTTTATCGAAAAGAGAAAACCTTTATTCAAAGGGCGCTGAGTATGACCAACACCGGGAGCATCAAAGGGCTGCGTGTGGAAAAAGTTGCAGCGTGGCTGATCATCCTGTCGGTTGTGGTTTTTTGCCTGGTATATTTCAGCAGTTTTTTGCAGCCCGTGGTAATTGCCGTGATGGTTTGGTATGCGGTGTTTGAGCTGAAAAGAACCCTGGGCAAGATAAGCTTTAAAAACCGTACCCTCCCTAACTGGCTGCGCACTTCACTCGCCTTTCTTATTATTCTGCTTGTCATTACCGGAGTGTACGAAATTGTAGTGGTTAACCTGGAGCTTATTATTGTGCGCTCTAATTATTATGTTTCCAACTTCCGTAATATGCTGCAGAGCCTTCAGGCGCTTGAAGGCTTTGATGTGGTAAAGGAACGGCTAACCCAGCTTGCCGCTGAATTTAACATTCAGCCCGTACTTACAGCATTGCTGAACAGCCTTACCAGCCTGGCCGGCAATATTTTTATCATAATTGTTTACGTGGCTTTTCTGCTGGTAGAAGAAAAGTTTTTTAACCGCAAGCTGGCATTATGGATTAAGGAACCGGAAAGGCGGGAAAAAATTACCCGCATTATTGATGAGATAACTGCCGCCACCCGCAAATATATTGTGGTTAAAACCCAGATGAGCGTGCTTACCGGCTTGCTGAGCTATTTTGTTTTGTTAATCTTTAAAGTCGATTTTGCCGCGTGGTGGGCATTTTTAATTTTTTTGCTGAACTACATTCCTTACATCGGTTCTTTTTTTGCAACCCTGCTTCCGGCTGTGTTCGCTTCATTTCAGTTCCAGTCGTTCTGGATGCTGCTGTGGGTATTTCTGGCTGTGCAGCTAATCCAGTTTGCTGTTGGAAATGTGCTGGAACCCAAAATCATGGGACGTACCCTCAACTTAAGTCCGCTGGGCGTTCTGCTTGCCCTTACTTTTTGGGGCATTATTTGGGGCATTTTGGGTATGTTCTTGTCGGTGCCCATAACCTCTATTATGGTTATTGTAAGTTCCCGCTTTGAGGCCACCCGGTTTATTGCCGTATGGCTTTCAGAAACAGGCGATATCGCACAGGCTGAAAAGGCCAATGGTCTGCCTGTTTAAACAGGTAACCCTGGTTTACCGGAATGTAAATCCAAGGCCAAACGTAAAGGCCTGGTATTCCTGCAAGGAATAATTACCGTATAAATAAAAGGCCATGAGGTTTATGCGCATGCCCGCATCCAGCCGCATGGAACTGTTCTTAAATGTGGCTGAATACGGATTGTTCAGAACAAACTCATAGGGCTGGCCGCTGAAAAAAGTGTAGCTGCCTTTAATCTTTGCCCTGGTGTTTATACCATTAAAGCCCACGCCACCGAAAAAGGTAACAAAAGCCAGCTTTTTTGATATGAGTGCTTCCAGCAAGAAGGCATTAAACCTGTACTCCGACTCCTGTTTTACATTCGAAGACCCTGGGTCGGGCGGAAACTCTGCAGCCAGGCCGCTCATGTTGGTAACTCCGGTAAATGATGTGTAGCCCGTCATAACCGATAAATCGAAGGGAAGCATTTTTATTCCGGGTATGTGCTGTTTTACATCGTGGCGAACCGCAAAGCCAAACAATTGCAGGTCGGTACTGCCAATGTTTGTTTTCGGAACATACCTTATCATAATATCGGTTCCTTTAATCAACCCTATACCCACCTGGGCCATGGGTAAACCCACGGGTGCTACCTTAATGGTTTTGCGTATGCCCAGGCCTTCGGGTCCGGAAAAGGTAATTATGCCGTTGCCGGTATCGTACTGATATTCATTTCGGTCTTTGGGGCCGATAATAGAGGGTGCCAGGTTGCCGCTGGTGGTGGTGTTGCTAAAGCCCACAAAATTACTGCTCAGGTTCAGATCGGCAGGATTGAAATAATCCCTTGATTTGGGGATAAACACCGGGGTAACACTAAAGTTGAAATCAAAACCTCCCAGCTTGTGCGGTTTGGCGGTATGAAACCAGCCCCCGTTCATGGCATAGGAAAAACCCTCTACCATGGGGCTGATGTAGGCCGTAATCAATTTGCTGCCATCGGCTGCTCCGGCCTGCATAAATCGTATCAGGTCATCTTCATTCTGTGCATAGACCGCGGCCGAACTGCATAAACCAAAAAGCAATAATCGAATGGTCTTCATATTCATATGTTTTTCTGTCTGCATACCAAAATGGTAAAACTTGTAAACCTTTAAAGTTAAAATTTTGTCGCAAAACGCAAGAGTTGCCTGTCCGCCTGTTAAATTTGACACCTTTATGGCGGTTTACCTGTACAATTTAGCCATTTTTTTTCTCAGGGCACTTTACCGCCTGGCGGCCATTCAAAACGCAAAAGCGAATCTGTTTATAAACGGGCGCAGGGACCTTTTCGGCAAACTTTCCGAAGCGCTGCAGGGTAACAAACAACCCCTTATATGGATGCACTGTGCATCACTGGGTGAGTTTGAACAGGGCCGGCCCGTGCTGGAGGCAGCTGAAAAAAGAATTTACTACACACAAAATACTGGTAACTTTTTTCTCGCCCTCAGGGTATGAAGCCAGGAAAACCTATACGCTGGCCGACTATATCTTTTACCTTCCTTGGGATACACCCGATAACGCCCGCAGGTTTATCGATACCGCAAAACCTGTGATGGCCCTGTTTGTTAAATATGAATTCTGGTACCATTATATTACGGAACTTCATCGCAGAAATATTCCCGTACTGAATGTTTCGGGCGTATTTCACAGCCGGCAGGTTTTTTTCAAATGGTACGGTGCATTTTTTCGTAAGCTGCTGTTAAAGTTTAATCATTTTTTTGTGCAAAACACCGCCTCGGCCGAAGTACTGCAGCGCATAGGGATTAATCAGGTTACCGTTGCAGGCGATACCCGCTTCGACCGCGTTTGGCAGCTTTTACAGGTGCACGAAAAATTTCCGGTAATTGAGCAGTTTAAGGGTGCCGATAAACTTATGGTAGTGGGCAGCAGCTGGCCGGAAGATCTGGATGTACTCTTGCCCTTTATTCACGATCAACACCGGCATACAAAGTTTATCATAGCCCCGCATGAAATTTCCGAAGCCGGCATCAGGAATATCGAACGCCATTTAACATCCAAAACGTTGCGCTACTCTGCAGCCCGCCACGTACCAGACCCGGGTGAATATCAGGTGTTGATTATCGACAACATTGGTATGCTGGCCCAGCTGTACCGGTATGCCGAATATGCCTGGGTAGGCGGGGGCTATGGCAAAGGCCTCCACAACATTCTGGAGGCTGCCGTTTACGGTATTCCCGTTTTTTTTGGCAACAAAAACTTTCACAAATTTCCCGAGGCCACTGACCTGATAAACCGCGGAGGCGCTTTTGCTGTATCCGATTATGCCGACCTAAAAGCTAAATTCGAAGCTGTAAACGATCCGGCCACCTATTTAATGGCGTGCGAAATAACCCGTCTCTATGTTGAAGAAAAACGCGGTGCCACACAAAAAATCATAGCCTGCTGCCGTAACCTGCTTAACGCATGAAAGCCCTGGTAATGCGCTCTACCGGATCGCAATACGATGTACTGACCGAAACCGGCCAGCGCCTGGTTTGCCGTGCAAGGGGCAAGCTGCGTTTAAAGGGATATAAGGAATCCAACCCTGTGGCTGTGGGCGATTTCGTGGAAATTGACTTAAAAGCGGGGCTCATAACAGAGGTGCACGAACGGAAAAACCACATCGTCCGCAAATCGGTAAAAAAAACCGGCCATGTCCACGTGCTGGCTGCCAATATCGACCAGGCCGTTTTGATGGTTACCCTGGTAAAGCCCGCAACCTCCACAGGGTTTATTGACCGCTTTATGGTTACAGCCGAAGCCTTCGGTATTCCGCAGGCACTGTTGTTTAACAAACAGGATATTCTGGACGATGCGGGCCGTGAACTGCAGGAAACCCTTATAAGGATTTACAGCAACCTGAACATTGCCTGCCTGAAAATATCGGCCACCACCGGTGACCTGAATGGGGTGAAGAGCCTGCTGCACGGCAAAACCTCGTTGATTGCCGGTCTCTCGGGCGTGGGGAAGTCGTCATTGCTTAATCGCCTTTCGCCCGAAATAAATCAGCCTGTTGGCGAAATATCAGACTATTCAAATAAAGGCATGCACACCACTACCTTTGCCGAGATGTTTAAAACCGATGCCCACACCTTTGTAATCGATACACCTGGCGTTAAGGAGTGGGGGCTTGTAAATATAACTCCTGAAGAGTTGTCGGATTATTTTCCGGAAATGCGGGTCCTGCGAAGTACATGCAGGTTTGGGTACCGCTGCCGGCACATAAACGAGCCCGGTTGCGCAGTGCGCCAGGCGCTGAACGCGGGTGCAATTTCAGCAAGCCGCTATGCCAGCTATATAAGTATGCTGGAAGATGATGACAACCGAAGGTAAAGATTTTTAATCCGCAGTGGCCCGATATTGAAATCTTTACTGGTCATTACCGAGTACTTCGGGGGCATGAGCTGCCAGCAGGCTGTACCACTTAATCAATTTTCGGATATCCGAAGTATAAACCCTGTTTGTATCGTACTCAGGTAAAACCGACTTAAAAAAAGCATGCAGCTCATCCGGAGTGGCATTGCCGTCCAGGCCCACATCATTGCCGTATTCGGATTTGATTTTCTTCAGCACGCTTTCCAGCGGTACGGTGCCTTCGCGCGTGGAGGTGTATATGGAGATTTCGCTCAACAATGAAATTTTCTGGCTTACCGGAACCACCATGCGGGCTTTGTTTTCCAGCGCTTCGAGCACCATACCGCCTTTGCCGGCCGAAAGTACCCGGTACAATCCGCTCTTTCCGCTAACGGCAGCTATATCTTTAAGTTTCATAGATTAAAAAAGTGCACAAAGGTAGTTTAAATCAGCAATTGGCAAGAGCCTGGTTAATAAAGCCCAGCAGTTCTTTCCTGCCGGTTTTTCGCTGCGAAGAAGTAATAAACAGCGGCGGCAGTGGATCCCAGAATGGGCTTAACACCTTTTCAACCCGTGCCCGGCTTTCTTTAAGGCCGTTCACCGAAAGTTTATCTGCCTTGGTTAGTACCAGGGCAAGGGGGATATTGTTTTCGCCCAGCCAGTTAATAAAAGTAATATCCGCCGGCTGGGGTGGCAGCCGGCAGTCCAGCAGCACGAAAATACAATGCAGGTTGTGGCTGTTCAGCACGTAATGGCTTATCAGGTCGCTTAATATTTTCTTTTGTTCCTTGCTTCTTCGGGCATATCCGTATCCCGGAAGGTCAACCAGGTACCAGCGGTTATCAGCCAGGTAGTAATTAATGGTTTGTGTTTTACCCGGTGTGGCCGAGGGGTGGGCAAGGCGTTTGCGGCCGGTGAGCAGATTGATAAGCGAGGATTTTCCTGCATTCGAACGGCCGGCAAAAGCAAATTCGGGGCGTGCAGGCCCCGAAAACGGATTGTCAGGGGTTGCCGAACACACAAATGCTGCCTGAACCACAGGTTCTTTCATCACTTCAAGTAATGCTTTCAGGGCAAAATACTAAGAATGCAGTATACACGCATGTTATACTTAAAAAATTCTTCTTTTTTAACCCAATGTTTTACTATATTGGCAGGCCTGTAGAAACCATTATTTTTTAACTTTCGGTAACAACCCCGCTTAACCCCATGTTGTACAGTATTCGCAACGTACTGATTTTTTTAGCTCTGGCCGGCGTTTTCTGCCGGGCGTGGGCCCAGGACAACAAAGAACTGGCCAAAGAGTATATGACCCAGGCAGAGTTGATCATGGCCGAGACCCGCGCCATTGACGATGCCCGCGAACTGATGGTAACGGCCGCCAACCTGGACCCCGAAAACCTGAAAGCCAACTTCGAAGCCGGTCTGTACCACATTCGCACCATTGGCAAGGAAAGAGCCGCACAGTTTCTGCTTCGGGTTTATGAACGCGACCCCAACTACCGCTTCGACCTGGAGTACTGGATTGGCCTGAGTTATCAATACGGAATGGAATTCGATAAGGCCATTGACTTTTATAACCGCTACAAGGAGAAAATGGCCAAACGGCCCAACTACATGGGTAACGATCGGGTTAGTGCTGCGGTGGTAGACCGGGCCATTTACGAATGCCAGAACGGAAAAGAATATGTAGCCAACCCCAAAAACTTTTCGATCGTAAACATCGGGCGCGAAATCAATTCCGAATGGGATGACTATGCGCCTGTACTAAATGCCAATGAAGACATCATAATTTTTACCACCCGCAGGCGCGAAGGCAATATGAACCAGAATGTGGACCTGGATAACAAGCCTTTTGAAGATATTTTTACTGCACGTAAAGTTAATGGGGTGTGGTCAAGGGCCGAAAACATCGGCACACCGGTTAATACTCCGTATCACGACTCGAACCTGGCTTTTTCGGCCGATGGCGAAACGCTGTTCATATACAAAGATGACAACGGTGGCGACATTTACTTTTGCGAACGCCAACCCAATGGCACGTGGGGCGAACCGCAGCCCCTGCCCGGCATTATCAACTCTTCATACGAAGAGAAATCCATCAGCATTTCGCCCGATGAGCGAACCCTGTACTTTTCCAGTAACCGGCCCGGTGGCTATGGTGGCCTGGACATCTACAAAGCCACAAAAGATGCCAAAGGCGAGTGGAGCAACGTAAAAAACCTGGGACCCAAAATAAACACCGAATATGATGACGATGGCCCCTTTATTGATTACGACAACAAAACACTTTATTTCAGCTCCAAGGGCCGCAAGGGCATGGGCGGTTTTGATATTTTTAAGTCGGTATTCGATGAAAGCACCAACGAGTGGAGCGAACCCGAAAACCTGGGCTACCCCATTAACACCCCGGACAACGACATTTACTATACCAGTACGCGCGATGGCAGGCGGGCCTACTATTCGTCGGTACGCGAAGATGGCCTGGGGTATGATGACATTTATATGATTACCGTTCCGGAGCAGCCGGCGCCTGTTATAGCCGCCAAAGATCCCGAACCAGTACCCGAACCGGAAGAAAAGGAACCTGTGGAAAAACCGAAACCAGCTCCGAAACAAAAGGCTCCGCTGCGCTACGTAGTAAAAACAGTTGATGCCGCCACCGGCCAGCCCCTCGAAGCCCGGGTAAGGCTGCAGGGTGCACGCGATAACATAGTGGTGCCCGGCGCGACCAAAGAAACCGGTGTTACAGAATTTACAATAAGCAACGATGGCGAAAAAGATTACCGCCTTTCGGCAGAACTGGAAGGCTATGCATTTGTAAACCAGAATGTGCGGCTGCCGGGCGCTTCGGGGCAGGAACGCACCGAGGTACGCACAATAGAGATGCGCAGGCTGGTGAGCGGGGTGGTATCGGTGTTAAGAAACATTTACTTCGACTTCGACAAGGCTACCTTCCGGACCGAATCGTACACCGAACTTAATAAACTGGAACGGATGATGGCCGAAAACCCGCGGTTAAAGGTGGAAATAGCCGGACACACCGACAACATTGGCACGGCAGCCTACAACATGCAACTGTCGCAACGCAGAGCCGAAGCAGTAAAAGATTATCTGGTTAAAAAGGGCATTGACCCGCGCAGAATTACCGCAAAAGGTTATGGCAAAACCAGGCCCCTTGCCAGTAATGACGATGAAAAGGAAGGGCGAGAGCTTAACCGCAGGGTCGAATTCAGGGTAATTGAAAATTAACGGTTTATCATTTTGCATTTTTTTGTTCAGCGGTTTTAGGCAACTTGCCGCAGTTATTTGTTAACAGTCAACCGGCTGCTGCCATGCAAGTGGTTCCTTATAAAACTTCTGAAGATTCGAAAAAGCAACAGGTTGCCCGCATGTTTAACGGCATCAGCCATCGGTACGATTTTCTTAACCGTGTGCTGAGTATGGGCATCGACAACATATGGCGAAAAAAGGCCGTCCGGACACTGGCAGGTGTAAAACCCCGCATTGTGCTTGACGTTGCCACGGGCACAGGCGACCTGGCCCTGGCTGCCATGCGGCTTAATCCGGAAAAAATTATTGGCGTGGATATTTCAGAAGGCATGCTTGACGTGGGCCGGAAAAAAATATCCGACCGGCATTTGTCGGGTAAAATTGAAATGCTGCTTGCCGACTCAGAGAATTTGCCTTTTGAAGAAAATAAATTCGATGCCGTAACCGTTGGTTTTGGTGTGCGTAACTTCGAAAACCTGGAGCGCGGCCTTTCGGAGATATGGCGGGTGCTGCGGCCGGGCGGCATGCTGGTGGTACTTGAGTTTTCAAAACCCCGGCCCGGGTTGTTTGGCAAACTTTATGTGTTTTATTTTAAACACGTGCTGCCCCGCATCGGCAGATGGTTGTCGCGCGATACTTCGGCTTACAGCTACCTGCCCGAGTCGGTCGAAGCATTTCCGCATGGAAAAGCCTTTGAAGCTATTTTAACCAAAGCAGGATTTAAAGAAGTAACATGCAGGCCACTAACCTTTGGCATCAGCTCAATTTACACCGCGCGCAAATAACGCTGCTGTTGTGGTTATTGCCTGCAGTGCTGCATGCCCAGTCGTTTCGGTGGGCACGCAAAAACAATCCAGATTATGATGAGAAGCGAAAGCTTACCTATGGCTTCCTCATCGGTTTGCATACCACCACCTATCAGTTAAAATATTCTGACCTGTTCGTAACCCCGGCCCTCGACACCGTTCATTCGGTAGTACCGCTCTGGAAACCCGGTTTTTCACTGGGTTTTCTGGTTAATTACCGTGCCCATGAATTTCTGGATATCCGCCTCATGCCTACCGTAGGATTTTATGAAAATGAATTGCAATACCGGTTCACCAACGGGCAATCGCAGCGCGAACTGGTAGAAACCACCATGGTGGAGTTTCCGGTACTGGTAAAATACAAATCCATGCGCAGAGGCAACATACGCATGTACATGGTGGGCGGGGTTAAACCTGGCATTGAGGCATCGGGTAAAAAAGAAATAGAAAATGTCATCAACTCGCTCGAAATTTCAGGTTTTAACCTGAGCCTCGAGGCCGGCATTGGGTTTGACCTCTACTTTCCGCTGTTCAAACTCTCACCCGAAATCCGTTTTTCGCGGGGCTTGTACGACATATTGGATAACACCGAAAATAATTTCGGTAAGCCGCTTAAAAATGTAAACACCAATACCGTACACTTTTATTTTATTTTTCAGTGATGAACAAACCTGTTGCTTTTATTACCGGGGCCACCTCGGGTATTGGCAGGGCTACAGCACAGTTGCTGGCCCGAAATAATTTCAATCTGGTTATCTGCGGAAGAAGAAAAGAGCGCCTTGAAAGTCTTAAAGATGAACTTACAGCCTTAACCGATGTGCAAACGCTGGCTTTTGATGTACGCCAATACCGGCAGGTTGAAGAAGCGTACAACAGCCTGCCACCCGCCTGGAAACAGGTTGATGTGCTGATTAACAATGCCGGAAACGCCCACGGGCTGGATCCGGTTCAAAACGGCAGCATTGCCGACTGGGATGCGATGATGGATATAAACGTAAAAGGCCTGTTGTATGTATCGCGGCTGATTATTCCTGGCATGGTTGAACGCCGGCATGGGCATATTATCAATATTGGTTCCATTGCCGGAAAAGAAGTATATCCCAACGGCAATGTGTACTGCGCCAGCAAGTTTGCTGTTGATGCCTTAACAAGGGGTATGCGTCTGGACCTCAACCCCTTCAACATCAAAGTTACCGGCATTCATCCTGGCCTTGTAGAAACCGAATTTTCGCTGGTGCGCTTCAAGGGCGATGCAGAACGCGCCCGCCAGGTATACCAGGGCTATGAACCCCTGCGTGCCGAAGATGTGGCCGATGTAATTCTGTTTGTGCTTACCCGCCCGGATCATGTGGTGCTGGCCGATGTGGTTATCTTTCCCAGGGCGCAGGCCTCGGCTACCCTGGTTAAAAAGAATTAAAGCTGGCTTATGGTTTCACTCCGGCCGTGCAGGGGCTAAGCGGTTTCTTCATCGGGCAGCTTTTCAATATCGTGGATAAGCACTTTTTTGGCTATGGCCTGCCCGGTTTTGGTGGCGGCCAGTCCGCCCAAAGCCGTTTCCTTGTACCTGGTTTCCATGCTGGCGCCAATTTCGCCCATGGCTTCTATTACTTCATCAACCGGAATTACACTGCTCACGTTGGCCAGGGCAATTTGTGCCGAGCTAAAGGCTATGGCAGCAGCGCTGGCGTTGCGCACAATGCAGGGTACCTCAACCAGACCGGCCACGGGGTCGCATACCAGTCCGAGCATGCACTGAATGGTAATGGCTACGGCATTGAACATCTGGTCGGTGTTGCCACCCAGGCAGTACACAATTGCGCCTGCGCCCATTGCGGCTGCGGTTCCGGTTTCGGCCTGGCATCCGCCCACTGCCCCGGCAATGCTGGCTTTTTGTTCGATAATCAGGGCTATGCCCGCGGCCAGCAGCATGGCCTCAATAATTTTTTCATCAGCAATGCTGTGAACTTCCTTCAGGGTGTACAGCACACCGGGCATGATGCCGCTGGCCCCGGCTGTGGGGGCAGCCACCACGCGCCCCATGCAGCTGTTTACTTCTTTGGCAGCCAGCGCCCGGGCCACCAGGTTCTGGAATTCTTTTGACAGGACGGGCAGCGGATAATTGAAAACCATTTTTGCCCCGTTGTTCACCATGCCCGACCGCGACCGCATATCTTCCGAAAGACCCGTATGAACAGCCTCCTGCATTACGGTCCAGGCTTTTTTCAGGCCGGCAATAATTTCATCGTTGCTTCGGTTGTACTGGGTGCGCTCGTATTCCAGCACCACGTCTGGCAGGCTCATATTCCTCCCGGCGGCATATGACTTCCAGTTTGCAAATGAATCGAACAGAAAGGCCATATCAGGTTAGGGTATGTTGTTTTGCACCGAATTTACTACTAATTATTGCAGGATATTTAAAGCGCAACCAGCTCAAAAATCTTCTGCACGGCTACCACCGATAACACCAGCAGAAACAGAAAAGTTACAGTACGCGCCGGCATGCGGTGGCTGAGGAGCACACCGGCCGGAGAACCCAGCAGTACACCCGCGCTTATCGGAATAACCAGCGGAAATACAATTAACCCTTTACTGCCCGGAATACCATAGCCCGGTTCCAAAAACAGGTTGTTAACCGATAACCACAGGGCTATTGAAAATATGGTGCCAAACGAAATTGCTTTGGCTTTCAGAATATCCATCTTCTGCCAAAGATTCAACATAGGAATAAGCAGGGTGCCTCCGCCCAGGCCCGTAAGGGCCGAAGCGGCCCCTGCCGCAACTCCGGTAAGAATAAGCCTGCCGGTATTGGTTTTTTCATTCTGCGGACTGGAAAGCCGGAGTTTCTTAAAGGTCTGAATGATAATAATGAACATAAAGACAAGAACCACTGCTGTAAACATGGTTTTGGAGTAAAACCGGCTTTTAGCTACCAGCTCGAACACCACAAACGATGCTATTATCGCAGCCACAGATGTGATACCTGTTTCGCGCGGGTAGATCATGCGGGTGCGCATGGAGGTGAAAAGATTGGCGCCCGATGAAACCAGCGTAGCCAGAACCGTATTGGCAATGGTAACCGGAACATACAGGGCGGCCGGCACCTGATAATGATGCAGCACCATAGGAATAACAGCCAGCATCATAAACCCTGTGCCAATGCCTGTAAGGCCGGCAATAAAGCCGCCTGCCAGACCGGCCAATATTAATCCTGTAATTTCCAGCATGCAGAACGCTGATTGCCCTTATATTCACGCAAAGTAAACCTTGTTCTGCTTATGGCCGGTCGCTTATTGGTAATATTTTTCCTGCTGCCTGTTGCAGCATGGGCGCAGACAAAGCAGGAAAACATGTGGAATATACTGGCCGAAGTGGGGTTCGAAAGCCGGCCGGCAAAAGAGAACGGCTTCGAAATTGAATCGCCCCGCTTCAGCAAACGCCTGTGGTCTTATAACGGTAAAATCATACGGATAAAAGGTTATTTGGTACCCCTGGCCGAGCTGGGCGGACAAAATAAATTTATGCTTTCTGCTTTGCCGTTCAACCAGTGTTATTTCTGTGGCGGAGCCGGTCCTGAAACAGTGGTGGAATTACAAACCAAACAACCTGTTAAGTTTGTTACCCGGCAAATTACAGTTGAGGGAGTATTGCAATTGAATGATGCTGACCCCGACCATCATATATACGTCCTTAAAAATGCGCGCGTGTTGGATCCTTAACCATACAGGTATAATGCTAAAACAGATATCTTTTCTTTGCCTGCTGGGTGCCTTGCAACCGGCTTTTGCGCAAACCGATGATGAAAAGTTTATTCGTAAAATTTTTGATGAGGCGCTGCTGAACGGAAAGGCTTACGAAATGCTGGATGTGCTGTGCCGCAACATAGGCCCGCGGTTAAGCGGTTCGCCGGGAGCAGCCGCTGCCGTAGAATATACGCGGCAGGTTATGCAACAACATGGTCTGGATACCGTTTGGCTGCAACCCGTTAACGTGCCCCACTGGGTGAGGGGAACAGCCGAGACCGGGCGCATCATAAAACCGCGGCAACACACATCGCAGGCCGTTAATATCTGTGCACTGGGCGGTTCGGTCGGAACAGGGCCGGCCGGCATAATTGCTCCGGTTGTGGAGGTGCGCTCGTGGGGTGAATTGAAAAAGCTGGGTGAGCAGGGAAAGCTTAAGGGAAAAATAGTATTTCTAAACCGGCCCATGGATGCTGCTTTGCTGCAAACTTTTGCTGCCTATGGCGCTGCGGTCGATCAGCGCGCCAACGGTGCTTCAGAAGCCGCACGCTACGGGGCATTGGCAGTGCTGGTCAGGTCCATGAGTCCCAACCCCGAAGACTACCCCCACACAGGGTCATTGCGGTATGCTCCGAATATTCCTAAAATTCCGGCAGCAGCCCTTGCCACCAACCATGCCGATTTGCTAAGCCGCCTGCTGGTCGATGAACCGGGCCTGGAATTTTACCTCGAAATGCATTGCCAGACATTGCCGGACGCACCTTCGCACAATGTTATTGGCGAACTGCGGGGCTCTGAATACCCGCGGAACTTTATTGTGGCGGGAGGACACCTGGACAGCTGGGATTTGGGACAGGGAGCACACGATGACGGTGCCGGATGCGTACAGGCAATTGAAGCACTGCGCCTTCTGAAAGTGCTGGGTTACCGGCCGCGTAACACCCTGCGGGCCGTTATGTTTATGAATGAAGAGAACGGATTACGCGGAGGGCTTGAATATGCACGGGCCGCAAATGAGAACAATGAAGTTCATCTGGCGGCCATTGAATCAGACCGAGGAGGTTTTGTGCCGCGCGGCTTTACCGTGCCTGCCTTAGCCGATGCCCGCGCAAAGGTGCAAAGCTGGAAATATTTGTTTGAACCCTACGGCCTGCACGACTTTGACACACCCGGCGGCGGAGCCGACATTAGCCCACTGGCACCACAGGGTGTGCCTCTTATGGGCCTGCTGCCCGACTCCCAGCGCTATTTCAGCTACCATCACAGCGCTGAAGATACGTTTGATAAAGTAGACAGGCGCGAACTGGCCTTGGGCGCAGCGGCTATGGCTGCCATGTTGTATTTAATTGATAAGTACGGCTTGAAATAAACGGTATAATACCGGTTACCTGTGCTGAACCAAGGTTAATAAAAGGCAAAATGCAATTCTATGCAGACCAGTGCTGATGAGCCTAATGCGGTTAAAGAAAGCTATCCTTTGCGCAAAATGAAATCCATAGTGCGCAGAACAGAGCGTCAGGTTCGCCTTGTTTTCTGGATTTGGATGGCAACTATTGCCCTTACCCTTCTGGGTATAGTGTGGTACTACGTGTTATAAAATCTTTAAGCATTAACCGACTCTTCTTTTTCCTGCCAGGATTCCACGGGCAGGCAACTGCAAACCAGGTTGCGGTCGCCATAGGCGTTGTCGATGCGGCTTACAGCAGGCCAGAATTTTGCTTCGCGCACAAAGGGAAGCGGATAGGCCGCTTTTTGCCGGGAATAGGGCCGGTTCCAGGTGTCGGCTGTAACCACTTCGGCTGTGTGCGGAGCATTTTTTAACACGTTGTTATCTTTATCGGCTTTGCCTTCTTCAATTTCGCGTATCTCCTTTCTGATTTCAATAAGAGCATCGCAAAAGCGGTCCAGTTCTTCTTTGGTTTCGCTTTCGGTGGGCTCAATCATAAGTGTGCCGGCCACCGGAAACGAAACAGTCGGGGCGTGGAATCCGTAGTCCATAAGTCGTTTGGCAATGTCTTCCACTTCAATGCCTGCTTTTTTAAAGTCGCGGCAATCTGCTATCAACTCATGTGCACAGCGGCCGTTTGTTCCGGTGTACAATATTTTGTAGTATCCTTCCAGCCGGGCCTTGATGTAGTTTGCGTTGAGTATGGCTATGCGGGTAGCCTGTGTTAACCCTTCAGCGCCCATAAGGGCAATGTAGGCGTACGATATGGTTAGAATGCTGGCGCTGCCCCACGGTGCGGCCGAGACAGCTGTAATAGCCTGTTCGCCTCCGGTTTTTACTACCGGATGGCCGGGAAGGAATGGTTTTAGTTTATCGTTTACGCAAATGGGCCCCATGCCGGGTCCGCCTCCTCCATGCGGAATGCAGAAGGTTTTGTGCAGGTTAAGGTGGCACACGTCGGCACCAATGGTTGCTGGCGAGGTAAGTCCCACCTGGGCATTCATGTTGGCGCCATCCATGTATACCAGACCGCCATATTGGTGCACAATATCGCATATTTCGGTGATGGCCTCTTCAAACACTCCGTGGGTAGAGGGATAGGTTACCATAAGGCAGGCCAGGTTTTTTTGATTTGCTTCGGCTTTTGCCCGCAGATCGGTTACATCAATTTTACCCTGCTCATCCGATTTTACAATAACTACCTGCATGCCGGCCATAACGGCACTGGCAGGATTGGTGCCGTGTGCCGATGCCGGGATAAGGGCCACGTTGCGATGGCCCTCACCGCGGTGACGGTGGTAGGCGCGTATAACCATAAGACCGGCGTATTCTCCCTGTGCGCCGCTGTTGGGCTGCAGCGAAACACCTGTAAAGCCGGTAATTTCGGCCAGCCAGCTTTCCAGCTCCTCAATCATGCGCTGGTAACCACGGGTTTGCGAGGCCGGTGCAAAAGGATGGATGTTGCTGAATGCACTCCAGGTTACGGGAATCATTTCGGTGGTGGCATTCAACTTCATGGTGCACGAGCCGAGAGGAATCATGGAGTGCACCAGCGAGAGATCGCGGTTTTCGAGTTTTTTAATATACCGCAGCATTTCGTGTTCGGAGTGGTGCGAATTGAAAACCGGATGGGTAAGAAACGGAGAGGTGCGCACCAGTTTTTCGGGAATAGCAGTTGCTGCAGCGTGGGCATCAGCGGCATCTGCCGTACCACCGAAAACGGCCAGCAGTTCTTTCAGGTCTTCGGTTGTGGTGGTTTCGTCCAGCGATATGCCCACGTGGTTGTCGGGAAAGTAGCGCAGGTTTATCATGCGCTTCTCTGCCTCTTTTCGTATAGCTTCTTTATCAGACACCTCTATTTTAAGCGTGTCGAAGAAGTGGCGGTTTAATTGCTTGCAGCCCAGCTTTTGCAGTTGGTGGTTAAGTTGCCGGGTAAGCTGGTTAATGCGGACCGCAATGTTTTTTATGCCGGCAGGGCCATGGTACACGGCGTACATGCCGGCCATAACAGCCAGCAGCACCTGGGCTGTACAAATGTTGGATGTGGCCTTTTCCCTGCGGATATGCTGTTCGCGGGTTTGCAATGCCATGCGGTAGCCGGGTTTTCCCTGGGCATCGACCGATGCCCCGATGATGCGGCCGGGTATCTGCCGTTTAAACTCTTCGCGGGTGGCAAAGTAGGCCGAGTGGGGTCCGCCAAAGCCCATGGGCACACCGAAGCGTTGGCTGGAGCCCACCACTGCATCTGCACCCATTTCACCCGGCGGCTTAAGCAGCGCCAGGGCCAGCAGGTCGGCTGCCACGGCCACATAAACATTTTGCTCATGTGCGGCTGCAATAATGTTGGTATAATCGTGTATGGCCCCGTTGCTGTCGGGGTATTGTACCAGTATGGCAAACAAATCGGGGCGGGTTAAATCAAGGTGTTCAACCTTTCCGGTTTCCACAATTATGCCCAGCGGTTCCGATCGGGTTTTAAGTACCTCAAGCGTTTGGGGAAAAATGTTTTCATCGGCAAAGAATACGCGGGCATCCCTTTTGGCGGGTTTAAGCGAGGCGTGCAGCATGTGCATGGCTTCGGCAGCGGCAGTGGCCTCGTCCAGCAGCGAGGCATTGGCTATCTCCATGCCGGTAAGGTCCATGATCATGGTTTGATAATTAATGAGCGCTTCGAGACGCCCCTGGGCTATCTCGGCCTGATAGGGTGTATAAGCGGTGTACCACCCCGGGTTTTCCAGAATGTTGCGCAGAATTACAGCAGGGGTATGGGTGTTGTAGTAACCCATGCCGATGTAGGATTTGAAAATCTGGTTTTCGGCGGCCAGGTTTTTCAGTTCGTTTAAAAACTGTGCTTCGGTTTTGGCAGCCGGCAGGTTGAGTTCTTTTTGCAGCCGTATATTTTCGGGTACGGTTTGGTTTATGAGTTCTTCAAGCGATTTGGCTTTAACCGTTCGCAGCATTTCGGTTATCTGGGCGGCATCCGGACCGATGTGCCGCGTTTGAAATTTTTCAGTATAGTAGTTCATGAAAGTAGAACAGATTTAGCTGCCGGGTGTTTACGGGCGGCACAAAGGTAGGGCAACGGAACGGCAAATAAAAAGGTAGCCATGCCGCGTGGATGGCGGCACGTTAAAGTTTAATCAAGGGGGACGTTTACGTGGCGTTCGGCATGGTAACTGGAGCGGACCAGGGGTCCGGCTTCTACATACTTCAGGCCACGTTTAAGGCCTTCTTCCCTATACATTTCAAAGATTTCGGGGTGGATGTACTCGGCAACTTCCAGGTGCATTTTGGTGGGCTGCAGGTATTGCCCCAGGGTTAGGATAAGCAGGCCGTTTTCCACCAGGTCGTCCATGGCCTTAAACACTTCTTCTTTGGTTTCGCCCAGCCCCAGCATAATGCCCGATTTGGTGCGTTTGCCGGCCTGGCGTATGCGCTTTATTTGTTCGAGGCTTCGCTCGTATTTGGCCTGCGGGCGCACCTTGCGGTACAGGCGCTCAACGGTTTCCATGTTGTGGCTAACCACTTCCTGGCCGCCTTCAATCATGCGGTACAGGGCATCCCAGTTGCCTTTGGTGTCGGGGATAAGGGTTTCAATGGTGGTTTGCGGGTTTAGTTTTTTGGTCCACACCACCGTTTGGTACCATATTTCAGCGCCCCGGTCTTTCAGTTCATCGCGGTTTACCGAAGTAATCACCGCGTGTTTTACGCCCATAAGTTTTATGGCTTCGGCCACCCGTTTGGGTTCATCGGTGTCGTATTCGGTAGGGCGGCCGGTTGCCACGGCACAAAAGGTGCAGCTCCGGGTGCAGATGTTGCCCAGAATCATAAAAGTAGCTGTGCCGGCTCCCCAGCATTCGCCCATGTTGGGGCAGTTGCCGCTTTCGCAAATGGTGTGCAGGCGGTGTTCGTCTACCAGCCTGCGAACTTTGGCGTATTCGGGCCCTACGGGCAGTTTTACGCGCAGCCAGTCGGGTTTGCGCCTATGCGGCAAAGTTGGCGATATGGTAGGTAGTTCTATCAAAATGACTTATGCAATAAACAACCGCAATCTAAAAGATGTTTCAGGCGGTTCTATTTGCCTATCAGTTCTTTGTATTGTTCTGCAGTAAGCAGGTCGTTTAGTTCAGCGGGGTTTTTCAGTTCAATTTTAATCATCCACCCTTCGCCATAGGGGTCGTTATTTACTTTTTCGGGGCTGCTGTCCAGGGCGGTGTTTTTTTCAATTACCTTGCCGGCAACGGGCATAAATAAATCCGATACGGTTTTAACTGCCTCCACCGTGCCGAACACATCGTGCTGGTTGAGTTCCTGTCCCAGGGTGGTGATGTCCACATACACAATATCGCCCAGTTCGCCCTGGGCAAAATCGGTAATGCCAATGGTGGCTATGTTGCCTTCTGCCTTTATCCACTCGTGGTCTTTGGTGTACTTTAAATCGGAGGGAAAATTCATGGATGGTTGGGTTAGCGCCCCAAAATTACAGGTAATGTCCGAATGTCCAAGTCTGTTTTTACTGTGCCAGGCTAAACCTTAGCTGGAAGCCGAAGCGGGTAGTGGCGCGTTTAAATGCGTTGCTTACAAGAGGAGTGTTTACGGTACGTTCGAAATATGCCTGAATATTAAGGCGTTGATTAACCACGTAGCTGATGTTGGGCCGCAGCTGGAAGTTGATGTTGCCATTGGTAAGCACGCTCAGGTCGTTTATTTTTCGCTGAATGGTCGATTGATCGGATACGGTAAGGTTCAACCGGAATGTTACATCGTTTTTCAGCACCGTGGTACGGCCCTCGATTTTGAAAGGCAGTTTAAAGTTGTTTTTGGTATACCCTATTTCCAGCGATATGTCTTTGGTGTTTACTTCAGTAATCTGCGCATTGGAAATGTTCAGTGCCAGATCGCGTTTGGTTTTGTATTCGGCCCTTGCCGAAAAACGCGAACGGGTACGCAGGTTTATGCCGATAAGCGGGGCAAACTGCTCGCTGATTAATACCTGGCTGATGATATACACCGGAATAATTTGTCCGTTGGCGTTGGGCCGCGCGAAGTAACCATTGTTGTAGCGTTCTATCGGAATGTTGACGCCAAGCGTGTCGGTTCCGGTATATTGTAGTGAGTTTGAAAAATTCATTACCGAGTAGGAAGCTGAATAGGCATGCGAAATGGTAACCGACTGAAACACGTTGCTTAGTGCTTTTATCCGGTTCAAACCGGTATAATCAATCCGCCAGTTGGGTAAAGGAGTAGACTGAAAGGGACTAAGGTTCATTTTGTTTACATCTTTACCCAGGTAAGCTGCGATAAATGCCGGAATGAGCACATCCTGCCCGATGGTGTCGTACTCGTTGCCGGTAAGGGCACGGAAACGGTTTACCACCGGGTCGAGCAGCGATTCAAACTCCCGAAAGGCCGATGAAACAAGATTGTTGTTGTCTTTTCTGAAAGCGGTTTTTATGGCGATTGCCGAAATTCGGTAGCTGCCGCTTCGGCTTGGGTTAAGCGATACATAATTGTTTTGAATGTTATCGTACCGGAAGATTTCCTGGTATGCGTCCATGACATCTTTTTTAAAATCCAGTTGAATTTTAAGATGCTCCGATGGTTCAATATTGGCGCGGCCGCTTAGCGTACGGGTAACATTCTGGGTAAACGGTGTGGTTAGCGAGGTGTTACGGGTAAGCCAGCCGTTAACAGCTGCTGTATGGCGGATGTTGGGATTCTGGCTGCCCAGAATAAAATCCCAGCCGGGTGCCTGCCAGGCCCGGTCCATGCCGAAGAACCGGGGCGAGGAGTCGAAGCCTGCCAGCAGCGTTCCTTCTGTAACCGAGTAGGTAGCGTTTACCGAACGCACCATCATCAACATCCGGAAAAAGCTTTTTACAAGCGGCGGGGTGCTGCGCGCGGTATCGGGGCGGCTGCCGGGGCGCAGGGGGGCTTGCGGGGTGTTCAGGTCTTTAAGAAATTTTATTTTGTTATACAGTTTTACCAGGTTAAGCTGGGCGGTAAGGGCCTGCTCGCGGCTATTCTGAATGGTGTTCTTAAAGTCAAGGCTGTCGGGCAGGTCCTGTTCGCCGGGTTGCACCAGGCTGTCGGGCTTGTTATAGGGGCCTGCTTTCCAGTTGTAGTTTACCTGGTAACGGTAGTCGGCATTTATCCAGTCGGTAAACGGAATTTTATCGAGCGGTAATTTGTAGTTGGCAGTTATGCTTTGGTCAAAATTCTTCATCCGCCCAAAGCGTTTCAGGTTGTTCATTACGCTGTCGCGCTTTTCGGGTGTGTTGATGTCGCCTGCCGGTTCGTCAATAATGGCATTGGCGCGGGCAGCATAGGTAAGATTAAGGTTTCTCGACAGGTTCCACTGGGCGTTGTAGAATCGGTTAAAGGTAAAGTATTTCAGAAAGTTGGGGTCGGATGTGGATTGAAAATTCCGGTACACGGTTCGGGTAAACGACCGGTCCAGGTCGGCCCGCACGGCAATGTTGGCAGGCATAAGGTTAAGGTTGAAATCTTTTATCAGTTTGAGGTATGGCGATTTCAGGGCCTGACTTTCCTTAAAGGGCTCAAAACCTTTGCTTTTGGGAGCGAAGTTATAGGCTACGGATCCGCCGTAATCGTTTTTGATATAGTCAGCCAGATTAAAACTGGTGCGCGTAACCTGGCTGAAGCGGTAGCTAAAAGAAAAATTTTCAATATCCCAAAGGTGCGCAGGCGCATCCGGCTGAACCTTTGTTTTTCTAACGTTGGTAAAGTTTATGGCTCTTCGTATTTCACGGTCGCGTATAATTTGCAGGTAGGCCTGGCGCTCCTCATCGGAGTTGAACGATTGCAGTGCCGCATCCAGCCGCTGGTCGGGGTTGGCCGGATCGTAGTTGGGATTTTTGGTGGTGTTTTGGTAGCTTACCAGCATAGGAATAACCAGGCCGTGTTGTCCGGGCAGCAATTTATCGAGGTTAATGGTCGAGGTGATGTCGAAAGTGGTTGTTTCATCGCGCGTGCGTTCGCTTATTTTTGAGCTTACGCTGCCAAAACCAAAGGTGGTGTGACGTATGGATGACGAAACAGTGGCCAGGTCGGCCAGTTTGAGTCCTAGCGTAGAGTTAACCGCCCAGCCTGCTGTGCGGTCAAAATCGGTGAGGCGCAGTTCGTTTGCCCAGATGCAGGCCGAGTGCGAGCGCTTGTCGGGGGTGCGTGGGTTTCGTACACCAATCATGATCAGCCTTACGTTGCTTAAGTCGGGCCGGCCCATAATGCGGAAGCCGTGCCGGCCAATGTTTTTGGGGCCTTCCTGCGGATAGGGCTGGGTAAGGGGAAAGCGCAGCCGGTCGCGTTCGGCTTTCAGTGCGTAGAGAATGCTGAGGGCAAAATCAAATTCATTTTCTTCCGGCCATATGGCCCGCGGGTCGGTGGTGTTGGCGGGCCGGGTAATTTTAAGTGGCAGTTCTATTTCATAATAGTTCTGGTCGAAGTCGGTGCCCAGGCGCATAAATACCACCAGGTCGTCATCATCCGACTCGCTGTTGGCATGCACAAACATTTTGATGCGGCCGTAGTTAAAGAAATCCATCTCCACATTTTTGTAGGCTGCACGGGCGTCACCGTCCATCAGGTTATCCACGCACAGTTGCATGGATTGCTCGTTAAGCTGGCGCGGAACGGCCGAAGTATTGTCGCGGTCGCGTATGATGCCGGGTGGCACCACGTAGGGCGATTTTTTGCCGGCGGGGTCGGGGGCAGCGTTTTCTTCTATGTTCACCACCGACAGGGTGAAGTTGTCGAAGTCGGGTTCACGGTCGGGCACCAGGCCGCCCTCTTCCAGGCTGGCCGTGTACCTTCTCCAGCGGCTGCCGATCATCCGAAAGTTGGCAAAGCGCAGTACCACAGGTTGTTGAAAGCCGGTAAGCAACATGCGGATATAGCGGATGGATTTGAAGCCTTCGATATTGCCAAAGCGTCCATCGAAGTTGCGCACCGGTATGCGGAACAGGTACCAGGTAACCTGGTCGGTGCCTCCGGTGGCGCGGGTGGTAATTTTATCAACAATATATTTTCGGCCTATGTCGAGTTGGCCGGGCAGCAGGTCGATGGTGTATTCATAGTATTCTTCCAGTTCATTCAGGGTGTTATCGGCATTTAAATCTTCGTTGTCGGGCAGAAAGCCGTTTGATTGCGGAATGGCCGTGCCGGTGTTTATAGGCGTGTTGCCATCGGTGCCGTTAAAGTTTTTGTAGCGCTCCAGAATTTTGGCGTTGCGCGCATCGAGTTCGGGACCCAGAAAAAATCTGAAGTTATCGGATGAAGGGTCGGCCTGCAGTTGTGTCAGGGGGTCGGGGTTAAGCAGGCCCGCTGCGGTGTTGAGGAAATCCTGAAATTTAACCGCTTCGCGGTCATTGCGCACACCGTCAAGCCCAACGTCCTGGTTGGCCCGTGAGTCGGGCGAGTTATCGAATGCGTTGGTAAGATACTGCTGGTTGGTAACATACCCCCAGTTGTTTTCGGTGGCTTTAGAAACATCGCCATCAGGGGGTAAGCCGTTTTCGAAGGCATGTTTGCCATCGCGCATAATGTCTTCGCTAACCGAGCCGAGGTGAAAAATAAGTTTTCCTCCGGTGGTGTTAAAGTCATTAAACTTTCCGTCAATAATTTTCCCGTTTTCGGTATAGTTGATGAACGGGTCCAGGAGCCAGAATTCCACATACTCTATGTTAGCTTTATCGAAGTCAACCTCCGAGCGGATGGCCGTGGTAATGCCGGCCCATCGGCTGGCGGGATCGGTAAAATCGCCCGTAAGCGGGTTTATATTCTGGGTGTCGTAATTAAAGGGGCCGCGCTCTGCGGGGTAGTAAGCAACATCCAGAACGGCTTCAAAAAAATTTCCCTGGGTAAGGTTGCGAAAAGGAAATATTTCCTGTGGCCCCACGGCCCGTACGTAATGATTTTGCAGGTCGGCGCTGGTAATGTTGGGGGGTCTGAACTGGCCGCCATCGCGGTAAAACTGGTTATCAACGGTGTACCAGGCCAGTTTGGCCCGTTTGTACCCGGCCCGGACATCGTTTCGGGCGCCCTGGCTGGGGTCGAATCGGTTATCGGCGGTGCGCGGTGTTGCGGCCAGGCGCCAGTTGGCCGGGTTAATGAGCGAAAACGGTGTGGCTGTATTTTCGAAATCGTCAATATATCCGGTGCCTTCTCCCTGTACTTTGTTGGAGGTTCCAGGCAACAGCTGGGCAAACTCACCGCTCCAGTTCAGGGTTGACTTTTCTTTGGTTTGTATGCCGGGCAGGGCATCGACCAGTTTGGTAAGCAGGCGGCTCTCCTTGCGGATGTTAAAGTCGAAGCCGTATTGCAGGTTGCGGGCCGGTTCGGTGCCAATAAGGTTGCGGGTAATCCATGGCCGCTCATTGTAGTACAAAAGTGTGGAGCCGAAATTTACTTCATCGCTGAGTTTGTAGTCCAGGCGGGTGCCCAGCAGGGAGCGTGTTTGAAAGGCAAAGGGGTCGGCCTGTTCATATTGTACGCTTATATTTTTTCCGGAGTTAATAATGGCATCGTTAAGAATGGTTACACGGCCAAAGGTATAGTCAACGGTATAGTCCGCTCCTTCCAGCAGGGGAGTGCCACCGGCATATACGCGCACAGAGCCGGGCGTTACGCCAAAGCCGGGAATAAGAATTTCGCGTGCCGAGTTGGCCACATACCGGCCGGTAAGGAAAAATTTATTTTTGGTAACAAACAGTTCGGCATCGGCTTTGGTGGTGCGGTACAGGGTGTCGTAAACATATTTGCTTACCAGAAATTCTTCCTGGGGTTCGCCTTCGAAAGCCTGCCGCAGGGCGGTATTAAAAGGTTCCACGTAAGGGAAGATAATCATTCCGTATTGGGTGTTGATGGTGAGGCCTTCAACAAAGTCGAAATTGCCATCGCGTTGCAGGTCGTTAACCGGATTGAGCCGGTCCAGGCCGAATATTTCGATAAGCTGGCGGTTGCGCACGTTTATGCCTTCCTGCAGCTGGGGGTTGTCAATACCGGTACGGTCATCGCGGTACACTATGCGAAGCTGGAAGCCGTCGCGCGAAAGCTGGGTTACATTCAGGGTATATATGTTTTTCATCATCAGATCCCAGGTAGGTATAATTTGCTGGCGGCTGTCGCGTATGGCAATTTTCCTGGGGCGCAGCAGTTTAAGAAATATTACTTCGTTATCGGGGCGGCTATTGTAGTCTTCGGTAAGTTCACCTACCTTATAAGTGCGTCCGTTATAGGTGTACTCAAAGGCCACTGCCAGGGCTTCGTCATTCTGCAGTTTACGGGCCAGGGTAATGTAGCCCAGCTGGTGGTGGTAAGTAAATTCCGTAGGGCTGAGTTTGCGGGCGCTGGTAATGCGTTCAAAATCGGTTCCGTTAACCATTCCACCGGGGCCGTACAGGATGTTTTCCAGAAAATTCGATACCTGGTCGGCCGACCGGTTGGGGCCGCTTATGGTTAGCACCTGTGCCAGATCGTTGGCACCGTTAAAGGCAGGTCCGGGGATACGGCCTAGCACGTTGCTGTTGTACACCCTGCTTCCTTCGCCAAGGTCCATAAGGCCAACCACGTTTCGCAGGGTTTGGGTATCGTTGTTGCGGTTTAGTACATACACTTCTATGCGGGTAATATTTACTCCGGAGAAAATCTGCGGAGGGTGCTGCAGCCAACGCTCGTAGTTGTCGCGGAAGAAGTGTGCCAGAAAGAAGTGCCGGTTTTCATCGTAGTTGGAGGCAACGATTTCGAACGGGCGGCCCTGTCCCTGGTTGCTGCCGGGAATATCAATAGAGGCCACTTTACCTCGTTGTGTAGAGGCCACGGTAGTTACGTACATTTTGCCAAACTGCCACTGGGCTTTTACGCCAAAAAGATTTTGTGCTCCCTGGATAAGCGTATTGTTTAGCGGCAGGCTAACGTTGCCTATTTCCAGTTTTTTAAGAATATCTTCTTTGAAGCCGGTGTATTCGATTTTCATGTTGTTTTGAAAATCGAATGAATTGTTGTTGTCGAAGTTGGCGCTAACGGCAAGTTTTTCGCCTACTTTGCCGATAACGCTCATGTTGATTTGCTGGTCGAATTCAAAGCCGCCATTGCGCTGCATACGAATGGGTATGTTGGGGTTGTCTATCCGCTGAAACGAGGCACCGAAGTCGAGTGTAACAAAGCCGCGGGGAATGAGTTCTATGTAGCTGCCTCCAAATATGCGGTCGAGCACCGGACTGATATAAATTTTAGGAGCAAAGCCCCGGTTGGTAACCGGGCTTTCGCCCGACTGCACCCTGGAGCGGCCCTGCCAGTAGCTGCGCATGATCTGGCGGTTGTGGTACCGGTTGAACTCATCAAATGTTAGCGTAACAGGGGGGCGGAAATCCAGATTACCAATGCGCTCATAAACGGTATAGTTTACCGTTGAATCAACCGAAATATCGAATTGGATTTTGCCGGGATCTTTCAGGAAAAGAGGCGATGATGACACGCCATTTGAAAAGGGATCGCCATAGCGGTCGCGCAGCCTGAAGGTGGGCCGGTATGAGGGTTGGTATGATTGGCGGGTGGTATCCTGCCGGGGCTGTTGCTGAAAAACGGCTGCCCGGGCCTGGTACAAACACGAATACCATACCGGTATAATTAATCCGATGGCAGCAGCTAAACGGTTCAGGTTCAAGGTACAGTTGCTCAGGTGTTTTTAAGCGCCTGTTTTATCAAATCTTCCAAAGTAATGCTATTCCCTGATTTTTTCAGGACCGCATCCACACTTTTTTCGGCCGCATTTCGGGGAATGCCCAATGTAAGTAATGCTGTTAACGCTTCTTTGCGCATGGTATTGTGTGTGTTGCCCGTTGGCAAAGGGGTTTCAGGCGTAAATTCTTTTCGCACGCGGTCTTTTAATTCAATAATTACGCGTTGTGCCGTTTTGGCACCTATTCCTTTTATGCGCTGCAGTGTGGTCACATCTTCGGCTGCAATGGCGCGTAACAGCTCTTCAACCGGCAGGTACGAAAGCATAACCAGTGCAGTACCCGGACCAACCCCATTTACGGTTATGAGCTGCAGAAACAAATTTTTTTCTGCCGGTGTGGCAAATCCATAAAGGATGTGGGCGTCTTCGCGCACAGCCAGGTAGGTGTGTAAAAAAATATCTTCGCGGTCTTTAAGTTCACCGAAAGTCTGCAACGAAATGTTGATTTGGTAACCTACGCCATGAACGTCAACCACCACATGGGTGGGATCTTTATGTACCAGTTTACCTTTTAAGAAGGCGATCATACTATTTACATACAAGCCCGAATGTAAATGTAAACAGTAAATGCAAACTACCGAACAGAATTATCCTGTTCATGCAGTTGGGCATCGACAACCGCAATGGCGGCCATATTTACGATGTCGCGAATGGAGCTGCCCAGCTGCAGCACATGCACTGCCTTTTTCATTCCCAGCAGAACGGGTCCTATGGCTTCGGCACCGCCAATTTCCATTAGCAGTTTGTAGGCTATGTTTCCGGATGCGAGGTTGGGGAAGATGAGGGTGTTGGCTCCTTCTTTGGCCAGTGCGCTGAACGGGAAGTTTTCCTGCTGCAGCGAAGTATTGAGTGCCACGTTGGCCTGAATGTCGCCATCAATAATAAGGCCGGGGAATTTTTCACGGGCCATGCGTACGGCTGCGCTGGTTTTTTCGGGAACTTCGCCCCGCGATGAGCCAAAGTTGGAATAGGAGAGTACGGCTATGCGCGGTTCGATGTCGAAAAACTTAACACCGCGTGCTGTGAGCCCGATAATGTCTACCAGTTCTTCGGCTGTGGGGTTAAGGTTAACGGTTGTGTCGCTGAAAAACCACGAGCCCTTGCTGTTCATTATAATGTACATGCCGGCTACGCGTTTTACACCTTCGGCCATGCCAATGCAGTGCAGTGCAGGCAATATGGTTTTGGGGTAGTCTTTGGTAAGCCCGCTTACCAGGGCATCGGCTTCGCCGGTTTCTACCATCATGGACCCGTAGTAGTTGAGGTCGCGCATCAGTTGCAGGCAGTCGCGGTAGGTAAGTCCTTTGCGTTGTCGTTTTTGGTGAAGCAGCCGGGCAAACTTTTCCAGTTTGGTGGTATCGTCAAGGGGGTCAACAATCGGGCAGTTCAGGTCAAGGTTGTGCTCTGCGATGAGCTTTTCAATTTCCTGCCGGTTGCCCAGCAGAATTGGGCGGGCAATGCCTTCGTCTGTAAGGGTTAGTGCGGCTTTGAGTATTCTGGGATGATGTGCTTCGGTAAACAATACGCATTTGGGGTTTTTTCTGGCGCGGTCAATAATGTGCGACATGATTTTTTGGTTCACGCCAATGCGCTGCAGAAGCTGGTAATGGTAGGCCTCCCAGTCGGTAATGGGTTTGCGGGCAATGCCCGATTCCATGGCGGCTTTTGCCACTGCCGGGGCCACGGTAGTTATGAGGCGGGGGTCCAGCGGCTTGGGTATAAGGTAGTCGGGCCCGAAGCTGAGTTTTTCTTCGCCATAGGCGCGCATAACAATGTCGGGTACGGGTTCTTTGGCCAGCCTGGCCAGTGCGTGTACTGCGGCCAGTTTCATTTCTTCGTTTATTTCGGTAGCCAGCACATCGAGTGCACCACGGAAGATGTAGGGAAATCCCAACACATTATTTACCTGATTGGGGTGGTCGCTCCGGCCGGTTGCCATGATGACATCGGTGCGGGCTTGTTTGGCCCGGTGGTAATCTATTTCGGGTACGGGGTTAGCCAGGGCAAACACAATGGGGTTGGGCGCCATGGAGCGTATGTCGTCTTCGGTTAGCACATCGGCTTTCGACAGGCCCAGAAAAACATCAGCGCCCTTTATGGCCTCCTTAAGTGTTTTTACTTTTTCTTTGGTGGCAAATTCAGATTTGATTTCATCCAGATCGGTTCGTGTGGTGCTTATAACCCCTTTGCTGTCGCACATAATCAGGTTTTCTTTCTTTAACCCCAGCTGCAGGTAAAGTTTGGTGCAGCTAATGGCCGCGGCTCCTGCTCCGTTTACCACCAGCTTTATGTCGCTAATTTTTTTTCCTACCAGTTCCAGTGCATTGAGAAGCGCTGCACCCGAAATTATTGCGGTTCCATGCTGGTCATCGTGCATTACGGGTATGTTCATTTTTTCGCGCAGCTCCTTTTCTATTCTGAAGCACTCAGGGGCTTTTATATCTTCCAGGTTAATGCCGCCAAAAGTGGGTTCGAGCGATTGGACGATATGGATAAACTTGTCCGGGTCAGTTTCATTTATTTCAATGTCGAACACATCTATACCGGCAAATTTTTTAAACAGCACGCCTTTGCCTTCCATAACCGGCTTGGAGGCTTCCGGACCAATGTTACCCAGACCCAGCACGGCTGTTCCGTTTGAGATTACAGCCACCAGGTTTCCTTTGGCAGTGTACTTATAGACATCTTCTTTATTGGCGGCTATTTCTTTACAGGGTTCGGCCACGCCGGGCGAATAAGCCAGTGCCAGGTCGAGTTGCGAGCTGAGCATTTTGGTGGGCACTACTTCAATTTTACCGGGCCGTTCCTGCATGTGGTAATTCAGTGCGGCTTCCTTGCGGATTTTTAATGACATGGTAATTCGGTTAAGTAAAGAAGGATCAAATATAACAGCAAGTGTTAAACTGCCTTGAGCGAATTTAAAGGTGTATTACCGGCCCTCCACCAGCCTGAAGGTGCTAAGAATAGCCTCCAGTTCGCGTATGGTTTCGCGCTGGTCTTTACCGGGGCTAAAGCAAAAGCCTTCCAAATAATAAATGCGGCCGGTTTCCGGGCTGGCCAGGGCATAAGAAATAAACGGTCCGCCCATGGTGCGGTTGTTGGTTCGCCAAAGGCCGCGAAGTTCCATGGCAAACATTTGGTTAACCTTAGTTTGCCGCACCTTAACAGGTTTATATGGAACCGATGTTTCGGTTATCAGATAACTCTCCGGATTTTCGGGATCTTCAAATATGTATTTGCGGGTTATGCTGTTGCGCCAGGCAATGAGGCTATCGGGCAGGAACTGGTACTCGCTTTCATAGGGTTTCCACGAAACGAACACATCTTTGTCAACGTAGGCATCAATTTGGCGCAGCCACACAAAGTCGGTTTGCGAATCGGCTACTTTAAAACCAAACGGAACGCGCAGTTCAAAGCCATGATCGCGTTTCAGCATATCGGTAATGCCTTTGGTGGTTGTGGTGGTATTGATTTTTTCAACCAAACGTTTCTTTTCAAGGTCGTTAAAGAAGTTTTGTATATTCTGACGGTTTTCGCGAATCTTTTTAATGAGTTGTTCTTCGGTTGGGCCGAACAGGTACATTACTTGCTGGCCACGCGCAAACTCGTCTGTTTCGGTATAGATAAAAAAGGAGGTATCGGTAGCTATGCGGTTTATGGTAGCCTCGTCCATACGGTCTTTCAGCATGCGCGATCCGGGCGAGTCGGGCTCGAGGGTAAATACAAATACCAGATTCCGGATTTGGGTAAGCAGGGTGTTTCCCAGCTTTGGATGTACATGTATGAGATTAAACAACGGCTCTTCGCGTGGCAGCCCGGGTACTTCGGCCTTAAATGTTTTGCGCAGTTCATCGCCCAGAGGTCCTTTCCATCTTATCGAGTCCATCATAATAATCATATCACCCGGTTTTCCGGATGCCGATGGCAGATATTCGGACCTGTTATTTTTTAATGTGCAGGCCGTGGCTCCCAGAACGATAGTCAGGGTAAGAAAGATTTTTTTCATAGTGCAATTTTACAGTATAATGCCGGCATGAGCGGCAAGTAACAAATTGATAAGTTACCTGGCCAACACCAGAACCTGGCCGGGATAAATGCGGCTGCCCGCCAGGTTGTTAAGTTTACGCAGTTGTTCGATGGTAAGCCCTTCAAATTTACGGGCTATAGACCACAGGGTGTCGCCTTCCTGAACGGTATAGGTTTGGGCGCTAAGCAGGTTTGCACCGGAAACAACTTGCTGGTTTTTGGCGGTGGGCAGGCTAGCAGGATTTACCCACACGTGCAGACGTTGGCCGGTGCGGATGACGGTGCCACGCAGGTTATTCCACTCCTGAATATCGGAAACCCTTACCCGATAACGTGCCGCCAGCGTGCTGAGTGTTTCACCGCTTCGTACGTGGTGCACTATGCGTTCGCGGCCTGAGGTACTCCTGCCTGCATAAACAGATGGAAGTTTTGTCAGCGCAGTTTTTCCGGCGCGTGTGGCTGAATCAAGTATAGTCTGGTTGGTACGCAGTGTTTCACTGATATAACGCGGTATTCTGAGGATGTAGGTTTTACCTGTTTGCGGAATAATATTACGGACAAACGAAGGGTTGAGGCGCTGCAGGTCTTCCAGGCAGTTGCCGGTAAGAGCGGAGAGCGTTTCGAAGTGAATCGGCTGGCTGATATGCAGGGTGTCGTATGGAGGCAGTATTTCCCGTTCGGCCTCCGAAAAATTATGTTCGGCAAGGTGGTTAAGGGTGTACACCATGGCCACAAACTGGGGCACGTACGAGCGGGTTTCGCGGGGCAGGTAAGGATATATTTGCCAGAAAGTTTTTTTATAGCCCGATCGCCTGATGGCTTTCTTTACATTACCCGGCCCGGCGTTGTAGGCAGCGAGGGCCAGTTCCCAATCGTTAAACAGGTTGTACAGGTCACGCAGGTACCGGCAGGCGGCATCGGTGGCCTTTTCGGGGTCCATGCGCTGGTCTTCAAAACCGTCAATATGCAGGCCGTAATGCCTGCCGGTAAAGTACATAAACTGCCAGAGCCCTGCTGCCCGTGCCCGTGATATGGCCCGTGCGTTTAACCCTGATTCAATAACAGAAAGATACTTCAGTTCATCGGGAAGATTGTATTGAGCCAGGTATTTTTCGAACAACGGAAAGTACAGGTCGCGTCTGCGGATAATCATTTTTGTGTATTCCCTGTCGCGTACGGTAAAGTAGTTTATGAAGGCATGTACCCGCTCGTGGTAATGCAGGGGTATGGAGCGTTGCAGGCGGCTTAACCGCTCGCGGATAAGGCCGGGCGAATCTTCACCAGGCACATACTCCACATCCCATGGCAGACCGGATGCAGCGTACACCAGGGAGTCGGCAAATTCTGTGCTTAAGGCAAGCGAGCCGGCTTCGGCGGGCAATTGCGCTTTGAGATGGTGCGGAAAAAATACGTTTACCGCAAGAAAAACAATTATACCTGTTTTAACTGATGTAGCCATAAGGCTGCCTGCAACAATTTTTGTTCCTGAAAAGTGTGGGCCATAAGCTGTATGCCAATGGGCATGCCAGCCTGGTCTTTTCCGCAAGGTACGGAAATTGCCGGTATTCCAGCCATGTTGGCCTGAACAGAGAAGACGTCGGCCAGGTAAGCCTGCACGGGGTTGGCGTGTTGTGCTCCGAGTTTAAATGCAGTGGTGGGGGCAGTAGGTGTAATAATGAAGTCGAACTCCTGTAAAATTTTAAACGTTTCATCGCGAATAAGCCTTCTTACCTGCTGGGCTTTGATGTAATAGGCATTGTAGTAGTCGGAGGTAAGAACAAATGCACCCAGCATTATTCTTCGTTTTACCTCGGCACCGAAGCCCTGCGTGCGGGTTTGCCTGTAAGCGACATTGGTACTGGTTGCGTTGCTGCTGTACCCGTAACGCACGCCATCGTAGCGGGCCAGGTTGGAGCTGGCTTCGGCTGAAGCCAACAGGTAGTAGGCCGGCAACATATATTCGAACAGCGGAAAATGAACTGGTTGTACATCCGCACCTTTGGCCTGTATGCGTTCCAGGATGGTGCCAAAGCACCGGCGCACTTCCGGTTGCAGGTTGGGGTTATCGGTAAGGCCGGCATAAAAGGCGATGCGCCAGCGGGGATTGTTTTCGGTTATTATGTTTTTGCTGTAACCGTGTACGGGCAGGCCTGAGGTTGTGCTGTCGTATTCATCTTTTCCGGCAATGGTTTCCAGTACCAGCGCCAGGTCTTCTGCGTGGTTACCCAAAATACCAATGCAGTCCAGAGAAGAGGCATAGGCAATAAGTCCGTGCCGCGAAATGCGGCCATAGGTAGGTTTTAATCCAAGTACACCGCAAAAAGATGCCGGCTGGCGTACCGAGCCGCCGGTATCAGACCCCAGCGATATGCGGCACATATCGGTTTGTACGGCCACGGCCGATCCACCTGATGAGCCACCGGCTGTTAGCGCGGGGTCCAGCCCGTTGCGTACGGGTCCATACACCGAATTTTCGCTGGACGAACCCATGCCAAATTCATCGCAGTTTTGGTGCCCGATAATAATGGCGTCTTCATTTATAAGGCGTGCAACGGCCGTTGCATGGTAGGTAGAAGTAAAGCCCTGCAGGATGCGGCTTGCGGCCTGTGCGGGGTGATTGCGGTAAACAATATTGTCTTTTATGCCGGCTACCAGGCCAGCCAGCTTGCCGGCTTTGCGCTGGCGAATTTTTTTGTCTATTGCCTCGGCCTGAGCCAGCGCTTCATGAGGGTAGGTGCGAACAAAGGCGTTGAGGTGCGCACATTGTTCTGTGCGTTGCAGGTGGTATTGTACAATATCGCGGCAGGAGATTTTGCCGGTGTAAAGAAGCTGTTGAAGTTGGGTAAGTGTGTACCGGGCAAGCAACCGTTATTCTTCGATTTTTTTTGGAACCTCTTTACTTGCTTCGTCCACTTCCTTTTTCACGTCTTTCACAGCATCCTTGAATTCGCGGATACCCCGACCGAGGCCGCGGGCAAATTCAGGGATTTTCTTTGCACCAAAGAGCACCAGCACTGCAAGTGCAATGATAATCCACTCACCACCGCCCGGCCAGCCAAAAAGAAGGATGTTCATAACTTTGAAATAAGATTTGGATGTAAAGATAAGGCATTAGCCGCAATTACAACCAATTATTTATTTGGCCGGGCTAAAGCGTTAGTTTTTAAGCCATTGCATGGGGTCGAGGGGGGTGGTGTTTTTCCGTATCTGGAACCTTAGCTCGCTTATGCCTTCGGCATTGGATTGAACGATGCCCAGTTCCAGCCCGGCTGTAACCTTTTGGCCGGGTTTTACAAACACTTCGCGCAGGCCGGCATATATGGAATAGTATTCGCCATGGCTAATGATAACGGTGTTGCCCAGTGTGGCAATAAAGGCCACCTGGCGCACTTCACCGTTAAAAACAGCACGTACCTTTTCGCCCTGCTGGGTTTGAATGTTAATGCCCTGATTGTCTATTTCTACTCGTTTTAGTGCCGGATGTTTTTGTCTGCCAAAGCCCAGGCTTACGAATCCGTTGACCGGCCAGGCCAGTTTTTTGCGGTTTTCCTCGAACGAGCCCGAGAGTTCGGCCATGGTGTTGCGGTTGCGGGCTTCGCGGGCAGCACGTTCCATTTCTTCGCGTATGAGTTCGTTAATAAGCCGGTCGAGCTGGGCAACGGCTTTGCGCGTGGTTTCCAGGTCGCGCCTCAGGTTCTTCTCTTCTTTTTCAAGGTTACGAACCAGTACCTGTTGCTTTTTTTTGAGGCTTTCCAGGCGTTGCGACTCGGCTACTTCTTCCTGCAGCAGTTTATTTTTTTCTTCGCGCGCCTGCTCGGTTATTTTTACCTGGGCCCTAAGTTCTTCCTGCACCTGTGTTATGGCCTGGGTTTGAAGTTTGCGCTGCTCAGCGTATTGCTTCATATACTGCAGGCGCATTAAAAACTGGTCGAACGAATGGCTGGAAAAAAGAAAGATTAACCGGTTTACGTTGCTGTTGGCTTTTTGTGCGGCAAACAGCATTTGTGCATATTCCTTTTTTAACCGAAGCAGGTCTTCTTCGAGTGCCTGTACAAAGCTGTTGGTTTCGTCAATTTCGCGGTTAAGCAGGCTTATTTCGTCTTTTATGGATTGGATGAGATTTTCCTGTTCGCGGATGCGGGCGTTGAGCGCGTTTAACTCGCCTACCGTGTTTTTCTTTTTTGAAGTGGTTTGGTTTAGAATTTTTTCTACCTGCCTTATTTTTTCAAGCTGTTGCTGCCGTTCTTTTTGCAGCTGCTCTTTCGATTTGCGCTGGGCATAAACCGGCAGCGCCAGCACAGCCAGTAAGAAATACAGGCACAGGCGTTTACCTGCGATCATATTTTTTGGGAATGTTGAACGGAAACTTCAGTTCTTTGTCGCCAACCTCGGCTTTATTGTACTCAAAAATAATGGTGGTATTCAATAAGCCATTCTGACTTTTATACAGCAAGGTAATGGTGCCGTTGTAGGGAAAAATTTTAGGTCCCACAGGTTGAAAATTTCCGTAATTAATGGTGAGTGAGTTGTGGGTGTTGTTTTCGCGAAGTTCAACTTTTTGAATCTTCAGGTTATTAACGCTGATGTAATTTAAGATATTAATGTTACCTGACTTTTGTCGAAGCAGAAAAGTGGCGCCTTTGTGTTCAACTTCGTCATCGTCTTTACGGGGAATTAACAGGTTGCCCAGCAGAGCCGATTGAATAACGTGGTAGTTAATTTCGAAATTAAACCGCCTGGAAAGTTCAGCATAATCGTACACGTAATACTCCTTATCTACGTTGCTTACAATGGTAATGGAATCCTGATTGATTAGCACGCGGCCGCCCTGTACGCCAATAACAGTAAAGTTCATCCAAATCACGCTGTCTTTTCTAACCCGGATGTTGGCTTTTACCTCGCGTTCCTTTTGGTCGCTTTTAAGTATCATGCGGGAGCGGCCATGAAAGTATTCAAAGTCTATTTCTTCTACATGAAGGTCAGACATTCCGGCAGGGGTGGTGCGGCCGGAAACCAGCAGTTTTTTGCTGCAACCACTAAGGGTAAGTACGCCAAACAGCAGTACCAGTCGCGTAAAACTATTCATACAGTTTTCGGTTGGCGATTTTCTTATCGAGTAGCTCATTACCGTTTTCATTAAGGTCACGGGCTTTTTTCCAGTATTGTACAGCTGTTTCTACTTCGCCCAGTTGAAACAAAATGTCGCCAAAGTGTTCCATATGCGTGGCATTGGCTTTGCCGCCTGCTATTACACGCTCCAATACCCTGCGGGCTTCGCGGTATTTTTTTAGTTTGTATAATACCCAGGCGTGGGTATCTAAAAAAGAAGGGTTATCGGGGTGGTTACGTATAAGTTGTTCCGAGAGCTTTTCGGCACGTTCAAGGCCTGTGCCCCGCAGGGCAAGGTAGTAGCTGTAGTTGTTCAAGGCGATTTCATGGTTGGGGTTTAAGGCCAGGGCCTCTTCAAACGCCTTATCCGATTTTTCGTATTCGCGGGCTGCGTTGTAGGCTTCGCCCAGCATTACCAGAAAGTCGATTCGCAGGGCCGAATTATTGCCGGTTAGCTTTTTACCGTTTTCCAGTATTGCCGCTGCCGGTTTATAGAGTTTCTTTTGCAGGTGAGCTACACCGTTAAAATAATAGAGCAGCGCCTGGTTAGGATAATACTCCAGGGCTTCACCACACTTTTGTATTACCGCCTCGTAATTACCCGATTGAAGCTGAAGGTAGATGAGGTTATGCCATACTTCAAAGTTTACCTGCCCCAGCCGGGTGGCCTGTTCATAAAGCGCTATGGCTTCTGCTGGTTGGTTAAGGGCCTGATACAAATCGCCACCTACCGTAAAAACGTTGCTTTCATCGGGGTAGGCATTTTTTAACTTCTCGAAAAGCATCAGGGCAAAGCTTTCCAGTTTTTCGTCTTTGCGGCTGGCATTACGTAACCGGTCAAGCTCTACGGTATAGGTATTCAGCACAATAAGCTTGCTATTTAACTCAACCTCGGGATTATCGAACAAACCTGACAGCAAGCTGCGGGCTTTATCCTCCTGCTGGGTGTCGCGGTACAAACCAGCCAGCAGCAAGGCAGCCTGCGGAGCATGGGCATTGTTGCGGATAAATGTCTCGAGCAGTTCAATGGCCTGATTTTTTTGGTTATAGCGCGACAGCAGTTCGGCATACCCAACGGCATAGCGTTCTTCATCGGGAAAAGCTTTTAACAGCTTCTCGCCTTCGGCAAGGGCTTCTTTTGTTCTACCGGCTTCCAGAAGAATCTGTTGCCTGGGAATGGAGGAATTTTCCTGTACACCAAATAGTTGCTCGGCCCGTTGGTAAGTTTTGAGGGCATCATCGGTTTTGCCGGCAAACCGGTAAACCGAGGCCAGCTCATACAGATATTCTTCGGTTTCGGGTATGCGGTTTATCATGTCTTCGTACATCCGTGCGGCCTGGTCGTAACGGGTAAGGCTCAGGTAAATATTGGCTCCCAGCAGGTAGAAATATTTGTTTTTTTGTTCATGGCGAAGCGCTGTTTCTATACTTTGGGCCGCCCGTTGCAGATCATCGGGGCGGTTGCTGCGCGAAAATATTTCGGCCATGCGGTAGTGAACGGTTGCGTTGCCGGGATTTATGTCGAGTACTTTTTGGTAGTGGGTTAAGGCTTTGGCATAATCTTCCAGCATGAAAAACCTTTCGGCTTCGGTAAAATAGAACTCCGCTTCGCGTGCACGGATGCTGGCAATGGCCTCGTTGCCGGCCTGCTTTCGCCTCTGGCCCTCAGCATTTGTTGCTGCCAGACCAGCAGAAACGATTAGCACGAGCCGAAGAATGATATAAAATTTGAAGTCCGACATGCAGGCAGCAAAGATAATTATTTTTCAGGGGGTAACCCGGGCCGGTGCATGGTTGGTCGTTCGGCTGCCCACAGCAAGAACAAATAAAAAATGGTCGCCAGAATATGAAAGACATGGTCAATCCACGTGCTTTCAAAATTATACCAGGTAACGAGATAGGAGTAGCCCACCGCACACACAATGTGCAGCAGCGATTTTCCTGTTGTGTAGGGTGCCGGAAAGTATTTCTGGCCGAATACGTAGCATGCGGCTGCCATGCCCGCGTAACAAAGCAAAGCAGCCAGCGCGCTGCCCACATAGCCCAACACCGGAATGAGCAGGTAATTTGCCAACACGGTTATCAGGGCACCGCCCGCTGTAAACAGCGTTCCGAAATAAGTTTTATCGGTTATTTTAAACCATACCGAAAAATTATAATACACACCCAGAAACAAATAAGCGGTTAACAGAATGGGTACAATAACCAGGCCCTCATAATACTGATCGTTTCCCAGTAAGAAACGCAGGGCATCCAGGTTAACACTTACTGCCACCAATATGGCCGAGCACAGCATAACGAAATAATAGTTTACGCGTGCGAACAGTTCGGGGGCGTTGCGGCTGGCTGCATTCGAAAAGAAAAAGGGCTCGGCAGCAAAACGAAATGCCTGAACGGCAAGATTCATGAAAACGGCATATTTGTAGCATGCCCCGAACACACCCAGGGCGTACCGGGCATCCCTGCCCGGATAAAAGTTTTCCGGCAGCCACCAGGCAAGCGTTATACGCGAAAACATTTCGTTGGTCATGCCGGCCAGACCTGTGAGCATAACCGGTGTGGCATATTTTAGCATGGCTGGTGTAAGGTGGCTGTCCAGGCTGGGGCGCCAGCGAAGGAGGGTACCGGAAAAAAAGAACAACTGGGCCGCATTGGCCAGAAGATTGGCCAAAAAAACATACCCAATGTCGGGTTGCTGAAGGTTGAGCAACTTGAGAAAGTAAACATTTAAGAGTACCAACAGCGCAATGTTGAGAATTTTTATTGTGGCAAAGTGCAGGGGCCGGCGCTCCAGGCGCAGGCGTGCAAAAGGGATAGCCAATGCGGCGTCAATCCACATAATAAAAGCCAGCCAAATAATATACTTTGCACCGTTTTGTATTTTAAGAAAACCGGCAAGGGCATCAGCCGAAAATATGATGGTGACCGATAACAGGGTGCTTACTAACAGTACGGTGGTAAGAGCTATATTAAAAGTGTGGCGGGCATTGGTACCGGTACGTGTGGCAAACCGGAAGTAAGCGGTTTCCATGCCCCACAGGTATACTACATTCAAAAAGGCGGCAAAGGCATATAAGTAGGTAATGATTCCGTAATCGGCAGGATGGAAAACCGCAGTATGAAGCGGCAGCAGCAAAAAGTTAAAGAGCCTGGGTACAATAGTGCCCAGGCCATACAATGCCGTGTCGCCAGCCAGCTTTTTCAGGGAATTCAAGCTTTATTTCGGGGTTAATTTTTGCAATTTATCACGCCCGGAGTTAAAACGAAAAGTTCTTTTGTGGTTACTGTTTCAGGTTATTGCGAAATACAGTGTATATCTATAATTTCGTATTTAGCAAAGTACATATGAATAAGACACCTCTACTCATTTTTTTATTTGTAATTTTTGCTTTTGGAGCCTTAAGCCAGGCTACCTTTACCTCTACCGGCAACTGGGATAATGCCGCCAACTGGTCAGGCTCCAATATTGGTGACAATGTAAATGAGAATGTTACTATTAACGCCAACCAGGTTGCCAATATCCGCAGCGGATTTACCTATACTATCGGCAATTTAACATTTGGCAACAATGCCGGCTTAACCATTAATAATGGAGGTACACTTAACGTAGGCGATGCATCGAACACACGCAATGTTACCGCTAATAATAATAATTCTATTACTGTTGCCGGCACGCTTGTCATCTGGGGCGATCTGATTGTAAACAACAACCTTTCGCTTACCATTACCGGCACCATGATTGTAAAAGGTAATATTGTTATGAACAACAATGCTTCACTGTCAGTGTCGGGTAGTCTTACTGTTGAAGGAAACTTTAACGCCAACAATAACACCAACGTAACCATTACCGGCAGCGGCGGTATTTCAGTTGGCGGTACGGTTTCGGTAGGCAACAACTCGAATTTAACAGGGCCTGATGGCTCATTTACGGTTGCAGGAGGTTGTACGCAGGGAAGCGGCAGCAATTTTTGCACCAGCAGCACCTTGCCAGTAAGGTTGCTTTTCTTTCAGGCCACTACCGAAGGAAATGCCATAGTCCTGTCGTGGGCTACTGAAAAGGAAGAAGGCTTTGATTATTTTGATCTTGAAAAAGCTTCATCAGATTTTGTTTTTACCCCAATTGCAAGAATAAGGGGTGCAGGATACGATATTTTTTCTCGAAGAGATTATATGCACGTGGATGCCCATCCTTATGCAGGAACAAACTACTACCGGCTCAAGGCAGTAGATCTGGACGGCTCGTTTGAATATTTTCGTGTTGTTTCGGCCCGGTATGAAACAGAGCCTTCTGTTGAAATTTATCCCAACCCGGTAACCGGTAACCGTATTAGTTATCGTGTTGATTTTAATCCTTCTCCCGGAGATAAAGTGATGCTAATGGACCTGCACGGCAGGCCCGCTGCCGAACTCGTGCCTGCCCGACCGGGTATAAATGAACATGTTATCGAAGGGCTTAATCCCGGCATATACATTTTTCATTATGCCGGTCAGGGTTTTCGCAAAAGCTTAAAGGTAATTGTTCAGTAAGGGCAAATCGTTAAACTTTCTCGGCTAACAAACGGGGCAGGTGGTGCAGAATGTCTTCCGTCATCCGCGCCAGGTTGTATTGCGGCTGCCAGCCCCAGTCCTGCCGCGCCTGTGTGTCGTTGATTGATGCCGGCCAGCTGTCGGCAATAGCCTGCCGGTAGTCGGGGTTGTAGGCAATTTCAAAATCCGGAATGTGTTTCTTTATTTCGGATGCCAGCTCCTGCGGGCAGAAACTCATGGCCGAAATGTTGTAGGCAGCGCGCACTGTAATTTTTTCTGCGGGCGCTTCCATCAGGTCGAGTGTAGCTTTTACAGCATCTTCCATGTACATCATGGGCAGGTAAGCATCGGGCCTGAGAAAGCATTCGTAGCGCTTTTCGGTTAACGCTTTAAAAAATATGTCCACTGCGTAATCGGTTGTGCCGCCACCGGGTTTTGATTTATAGCCTATTAGCCCTGGATACCGCAGGCTGCGAACATCTACACCCTTGTTGCGGTGGTACCACGCGCACCAGCGCTCGCCTGCCAGTTTGCTAATGCCATAAATGGTAGAAGGTTCCATGACGGTGTGCTGCGGGGTTTGATGGCGTGGTGTGGTGGGTCCGAAAACAGCTATCGAACTGGGCCAGTACACCTTTTCTACCTTAAACTCAACAGCAGCATCCAGCACATGAATAAGCCCGTCCATGTTCAGGTGCCAGGCAAATTTGGGGTTTTTCTCTCCGGTGGCCGACAGCACGGCAGCCAGGTGGTATATCTGGGTAATCTCGTTTTTCTTAATGAACTCAAACAACTGTTTTTGCTTCAGCACATCCAGTATTTCAAAGCGTGCCTGCGCAAGCACCTCCTGCGGATCTTTAATATCGGTGGCGATAACATTTTCCTGGCCGTATACCTTCCACAGGCCCTGCACCAGCTCGGTACCCAGCTGGCCCCCGGCGCCAATTACCAGTATTTTTTGCTTTTTCATGGCCCTGCAAGTTAGAATTTTTGGTTCTATAACCGGCTACCGCCGGCAAGAAGCTGTAACTTTAGCCCTGCAAAATATCATCATTATGTATAGCACCTTAAAACCTGTTTTAGAGAAAGAACTTTCCTCAATTCAAGAAGCCGGCCTGTACAAAAAAGAACGCATTATTACCTCTCCGCAGGGGGCCGATATTGTTGTTCAGGGGGGCAGGCAGGTAATTAACTTTTGCGCCAATAACTATCTGGGGTTGTCATCGCACCCTCGTGTAATAGAAGCAGCCAAACGTGCTATCGATACACATGGTTTCGGCCTGTCGTCAGTGCGTTTTATTTGTGGAACCCAGGACATTCACAAGGAACTGGAACGCAAAATTTCCGAATTTCTTGGAACTGACGACACCATTCTTTACGCAGCCGCATTCGATGCCAACGGCGGTGTGTTTGAACCGTTACTGGGGGCTGAAGATGCCATTGTTTCGGATGAACTGAACCATGCCTCCATTATTGATGGGGTGCGCCTGTGCAAGGCCATGCGGTACCGCTACCGGCACAACGATATGGATGACTTGGAGAAGCAGCTTAAAGAAGCCCGTGCCGCAGGGGCCCGGCAAATCATCATTGTTACCGATGGAGCCTTTTCCATGGATGGTACCATTGCCCGGCTGGACAGCATTTGCAGTCTGGCCGAAAAATATGAAGCCCTGGTAATGACCGATGAGTGCCATGCCACCGGATTTATTGGCAAAACCGGAAGGGGTGTGCCGGAGTATCGCAACGTGATGGATAAGGTTGATATCATTACCGGAACACTGGGCAAAGCGCTTGGCGGCGCATCGGGCGGTTTTACTTCGGGCCGGAAAGAAATAATAGAAATGCTGCGGCAACGTTCGCGTCCTTACTTGTTTAGCAATTCGCTGGCACCGGCTATAGTGGGCGCTTCTATTGAAGTGTTTAACATGTTAAGCGAAACCACCGCCCTGCGCGACAAGCTGGAAGAGAATACCCGTTATTTCAGGACATCCATGACCAACGCCGGCTTCGACATTAAGCCGGGCGAGCATCCCATAGTTCCCATAATGCTGTACGATGCAAAGCTGGCGCAGCAGTTTGCCGAGAGGCTTCTGGATAAGGGTATTTATGTTATTGGCTTCTTCTACCCGGTAGTGCCCAGGGGGCAGGCACGCATTCGCGTGCAATTGTCGGCTGCACACCAAAAACACCACCTCGACCGGGCCATTGAAGCCTTTTCTGAAACCGGGAAGGAACTTGGGGTTCTGAAATAGGATGTTGGTTTTTCAGGCTGCTGACGACCGCAGTTCGCGCATTTCTTCTTCTGTCAGCTCTTCCCAGTTGGCCGGCTCGGAGCGATGAAAGTAATCCAGTATGCGCTGCTCCAGTTGCCTGAGTTTAAGGCCGCGCAGGTATTTTCCGTTTCGGGCTAAAATTACGCGACCGGTTTCTTCCGAAACGGCCAGCACGAGCGTGTCGGTTGCTTCCGACATGCCAATGGCCGATCGGTGCCGCATGCCAAAATGAGGGGGCAGGTTGTCGTTTTCGCTTACCGGAAGCACACAACGGGCCGCTTTGATACGCCCCTTGTAAATAATCACGGCACCATCGTGCAGCGGGCTGTGTTTGTTGAAAATAGAGAGGAGCAATTGCCGTGTAATTTCGGCATCGAGCGGCTCACCGGTTTCGGCATAAAATTTAAGTTCTGTGTCGCGCGAAAACACAATAAGGGCGCCGGTGCGCGATGCTTTAAGGGTTTTTACCGCCTCTGTTACCTCGTGTACGTCAAAATCATCGGTATAGGTGTTGCGCCACTGGGCAATGTTTTTTAAAAAATTTTCGCGGAACTCCGTTCCCCGGCCAATTACCAGCAGAAATTTTCTGATCTCAGGCTGAAAAAGGATAATCATGGCCAGCACGCCTACACCCATAAATTGCCCCAGTATGGTGGCCAGCAGTTCCATCTGGGCGGCGCGTACAATTAAATAAATCAGGTAAAGGGCCAGAATACCCAGGAATATGTTTACCGCAATGCTGCCACGGATAAGCTTGTACACCTGGTATAAAAGCACGCTCACCAGCCCGATATCAACCAGGTCAACCCACGTCACGTCCAGAAATCCGATTTTAAACAGCAATACCATGCCCACGACAAAGGTACTAAAAGGCGGTGGCAAAAGCCGCTCTTTCGTGTTTCATTCTTACAAAAAGCTTAATGGTTTCGGCTGCGGCTTTTACATCGTGCACGCGCAGTATGGTGGCGCCCTTCATAAGGGCCACCATGTGCAGGGCGGTGGTTCCGTTCAGCGCCTCTTCGGGGCTGGTTGCCAATGTTTTCCATATCATCGATTTTCGCGAAAGCCCCACCAACAGGGGTTTTCCGGTAAGGTGCAGCAACTCCAGGTGGTTAAGCAGTTCAAAATTTTGTGCGGCAGTTTTGGCAAAACCAAAACCCGGGTCAATAACAATATCTTTCACACCGGCCCGGTGCAGGGCGGCAATGCGCCCGTGGAAATAGGTTAATAGTTCTTCTGTAAGGTTGCCATAGCGGGTGTGTTCCATCATGGTTTGCGGTGTGCCCCGCATGTGCATGCAGATAAAGGGCACCTGTTTTTCTGCTGCCAGGGGTATCATGCCATCATCCATCATTCCGCCCGATATGTCGTTGATGATCAGCGCCCCTTCATCCAAAGCCCTGCGGGCTACTTCGGCCCGAAAGGTATCGACCGACAGGATAGCCTGCGGAAAGTGTTGTTTTATTTTGCGGATTGCCGGAATAACGCGTTGCAACTCTTCTTCGGCTGTAATATCGCTGGCTCCCGGGCGTGACGAGTAGCCGCCAACATCCAGAAAGGTGGCGCCCTCCTCCAGCATTTTACCGGCACATTGTATAACGGTCTGCTCATCAGCCATCCGGCTGCCGACATAAAAACTGTCGGGCGTAACATTGATAATGCCCATAATTACGGGCGGGTGCAGCAAAAGCAACCTGTCGCCCGCCCGCAGTGTGCGGTTCGTTGAAAATGCCGTATTTTGCCCTGCTGAAAAAATCATGACCAGCACTGAAGCACAATATAAAAAGGTAATAAGCGCCTGCAAAGCGCTGTTCTTAAAAAAGACAAAAGATTATGGTACGGCATGGCGCATTTTGCGCATGCCCTCCATTACCGACCAGTTGTTCATCAAGGCCCAGCGCATTCGCAGCATCGAAGAAAAGGGCCGGCAGCAGATAAGCGACCCGGTAGCCGATGAGTTTATTGGGTTGGTTAACTACAGCATTATTGCGCTTATTCAGCTCGAGCTTGCCGGTAATCCAAAAACAGAACTTACCGAAGAAGAGGTGGAACAATGGTTTGACCGCGTGGTGCATGAAACCTTTGCGCTTCAACAAAAGAAAAACCACGATTATGACGAAGCCTGGCGCGAAATGCGCGTGTCGTCTATTACCGATATTATCCTGATGAAATTAATGCGCATCAGGCAGATTGAAAACAACAAAGGCAATACCCTGGTTAGCGAAGGGGTTAAAGCCAACTATCAGGATATCATTAATTATGCCGTGTTTGCACTTATACTTTTGGAAGAACAAAAAGCTATATGACAGGTTTTTTTCATAAGCTGAAGAAAATTGCCGACCCGGCGGCCCGGTGGCTGGTGGGTGGTCTTTTTATCTTTTCAGGACTTATTAAGCTTAACGATCCGGTAGGAACCGAAATCAAACTGGAAGAATACTTTGAAGTATTTGCCACTGACTTTCATCCCTTATTTCGCGTTTTTACACCTTATGCACTCCAAATTGGCCTGGCGCTGGTAGTTCTGGAAGTGGTACTGGGTGTGGCTGTATTGCTGTATTACAGAATGAGGCTTACCGCCCCGGTGCTCCTGGGCCTTATTGTGTTCTTTACCTTTCTTACCGGCTACTCGGCAATATTCAATAAGGTTACGGATTGCGGCTGCTTTGGCGATGCCATAAAGCTAACACCTTGGCAGTCGTTTTACAAAGACCTGGTTTTACTGGTTTTTATTCTGCACCTTTATTTTTACAGAAAAAGCTACACCCCCGTTCTGCGCACACTCGAAGGCCATGCAACCATTGCCACAGTTACCCTGATATGCTTTCTGCTGGGCATTTACGCCATCCGCCATCTGCCTTTTATAGACTTCAGGCCCTACAAAATCGGAAACCACATACCCGACCAGATGAAACTGCCCCCGGGAGCAAAACCCGACAGCGTATTGATGACTTTTATATACCGTAAGGATGGCAAACTGGTTGAGCTAACATTAAATGAGCTAAGCCAAATTGACTCCACCTACCAGTTTGTAGACCGGGTAGATAAAGTAATTCGCCAGGGCGACAGGCCAAAGATTACCGACTATTCGGTTACCGATATAAACGGAAATGATGTTACCGAACAAACCTTTCAGGGTGCAAAACTGCTTATCGTTTTTCACAACGTTCAAAAGGCTTCGGTTGCCAATCTTGAAAGCATACGCAGGTTAATAAAAGAAATAGAAGGCCATGCAGAGATAATGCTGCTTACATCATCGCCCGAAACAGAGTTCGAAGCCTTTCGGCATGAGCACCAGCTTGCAGCCCCATATTATTTTGCTGATGCTACGGTGTTAAAGACCATAGTCCGGTCCAATCCGGGCATAACCCTTTGGGTAAACGGAACGGTAAAAGGCATGTGGCATCATAACGACACGCCTTCGGCTGAAGAAGTAATGCAACTTATCGGAACACAGTGAGGATATTTGTAATCGGCCTTCCCGGAAGCGGTAAAACAACTTTGGGTCGGCAACTGGCCCAAGCCCTTCGACTCCCGTTTTTCGATCTGGACCAGAGCATTGAAGCTGAGCAGAAGATGCCGGTTCGGGAAATATTCCGAACGAAGGGTGAGGTATACTTCCGTAAAACAGAGGCCGGCATGCTTCGGAAAATTACACAAGGTCATGCTGCCTTTGTTCTGGCTACCGGTGGCGGCACACCCTGTTTTTTCGACAATATGAATTTTATGAACGAGGCGGGCATTACTATTTATCTAAACGTTCCGGTTGAACAAATAGCCCAACGCATGTCGGCAGAAGAAACAGAAAAAAGGCCGTTGTTTCAGCGTCAGCCGGTACAACAAATACTTGAGAAATTATTGGCTGAACGGTTGTCGTTTTATAAGCGCGCACGGTACACCGTTACCGATGCCGATCTTCCGGCCATTGTGCGGTTGCTTACCGTGCTCAGAAAATAAAGCCCACGGTTACCAGCCAGGTGGTAATTTTTCTGTTGAGCTCGGCAACCGGCCCGGTGCCGTCAAAAAACACATAGGGACTGTACCGGGTTTGATCATTGCCGTGCATAACGGCCAGGTCGGTATAAAATTTATTTAACCGTATACCGGCTCCGGCATGGTAGGTTGTAATGCCATAATTGGCAGCCGGGCTGGTAAGCGGATTGGCCTGGTAGTTTAAGCCACCGCGCAACCGAAAAAGATTCAGACGAAACTCAGCCCCCAGGCGATAGTTAAGCACCCTTTTGAATTCCCGGCGTATGCCGTCATTTTCAGCTGAAAAAGAAATGCCCTCTACCCGCGAAGTGTACCGGGCGGCGCTAAAGTTCAGCCATTCGGCATCGGCAGCAATAAAACCGTAGCGTGATAAAAACCACGCTACACCCACCGATGCCCGCAGCGGAGTGCGAAGCGTGTACTCAGAAATTATGGGCTCGAGCGTTGACTCGGCAAGCGTACCGCGTGTATCGTTCCAGGCCGCTGTAACACCCGAAGTGTAGGAGTCGGCAAGTTGATACCAGGTAGGTGTGGCCAGCGATACCCCTAACTGGAAGTTATCAGCCGGGCGGTAAATCGTGCCAAGGGTAAAATTAACCCCCGAACCTTCTATTTGAATTTCTTCGGTAAGGCTTAAGTAGGCCAGCGGATTGTAGGCAGGGTCTTCGCTGAAGCTGAAGGTGTCTTCGCGATAGGTGCGCTCAAACACATAGCGCATGGTGGTAATTCCCATTGCTGCTCCAAAAAACAGTTTGTCGGCATAATTGCCCCCATAGGCCAGCGACCACTGGTATTGTGCGCCCCGGGTTTTTACCGTTCCCGTACGGTTAAGGGTACGGGTTTCGCCCGGCAGGGCTTCCAGTTCAGAATAGTACTGAATATAGTCGTCTGGCATAACCGGTGAGGTGTTGGTCGGGTCATCGGCAAGGGTGTTGGTCAGGTAGGTAAGGTAGGCCTGGCCGGTAATTTCTTCAAAGTTTAATAAAGGCAGGTTATCGTAAGGTGAGGGAAGTTGCTCGGGGGCAGCACCCGCTGATCGCTCAATAAACCAGTCGGTAATGGAAGACAGATTATCCGTGCCCCTGTAACTGAAATTATTGTTAAAGGAGTTGATGCGCGTTACCGATATGGCCAGCGTGCTGCCTGGAAATTTTGGATTGGCGCCGGGCTTGTGAAGCACATAGGCTGCACCCGGAATATTGAAATAGGTATTGGCAGATGACGCGGTTGTGCCCAGGTGCGCAGCCTGGATATCAGCGAAATTAAGAGCCGGGGTAAACGTTAGTTCCGACCGGTTAAACATTCCCAGGCCTGCGGGGTTCGACAGGGCCGAGCTGTAATCGCCACCCAGGGCAATCTGGTTTCCGCCAACGCCCAAAATACGCGCGCTGCCATTGGGTTGTATGCGGCTGAATAACAGGGCATTTTCTACAAAACCCTGGGCCCACAATGCCACGGGCACAAACATCAGGAGCTTAAGCAGGCTGGTTTTTAACCCGAACACGTTTCTGCAATCTGTTTCGCTCATCAGCCATCAATGGCCGCCACGTGACCGGCCACCCGAAGGCGCCGACGGCCGGCCGCCCCCGGGGCTAACGGACCCGCCACTGCGGGAGGGGGAGGAAAAAGATGGCCTGCTGTTGTTGAAGCTATCTGAGCTGCGGTTAAAACTACCGTTATTGTTCCAGTCGCGCGAAGGCGAATTTGACCGCGAGTTATTGAACCGCGATGGGGTATCATGGCTTGTGAGCGATGAATTCTGCCTTACGGGTGCCGACCTTCGTGCAGGAGGCACGTAATAGGCATCGTTATCCCCGGATCGTCCGGCAGATGAACCGTTGTTGATGTTGCTGCCCGGCTCAGGCCTACGGGGTCTTGCCGGGTAGTGCGTGCGGACGTCTCCGGCAATAATATTGGTTTGTGAGGAGCGCTTGCCATAATTCCGGTTTACCTCCGGTTTTTGCACAATAACGTAAACCGGTCTGTTCCATATACCCCAATTATTCCACCAGGTGTACGACGGCCCCCAGTTATTCCACGCACAGTTGTTACCCCAGGTATAGCCTATGGTCATCGACCAGCCTGAATAACCAGGCCACCACATGTTGTTAAATCCATAGTTCCATCCCGGCGTATATCCCCAGGGCGACATCCATGGATCAAGCCAGGGATCGTAATATCCGCTGTACCACGGGCAGTTCCAGTTGCGGTACAGCCAGGCATTATTCCAGCCGGCGTTCCATCCGATCCATGGGTTGTTGTAGTAGTACATATTGTTAAACCGTAAGGCCTGGTCAACATTGCTGTAATTTTCATCAAAATACCCCTCGTCCTGGGTGGCAGCGGTGCCTGCCTGGCTGCGGGATATAAATTCCGGATTAACCTGCCGTGCCGAGTAGCTTTCGGTAGGATTAAGGTTTTCTTCTTCGGCTGCTTCGGGAAAATGCTGCTTTTTAAATTGCTCGTAATTACTTGTAAACGATTTACCGGCAGCCGGCTTTTGGCGGTCTTTGGCGCGGAAGTACATGTCATCGTTTTCCTGCGCCAGTACAATGGCGGCAAAACCACACAACCACATAAGAGCAACTAACTTTTTCATGGCATTTTCCGGTTAGGTGTACTTTATTTAACGCGTCAGGCGGCAAAAGTTTCAATAAATGTACAAAATTTCCGGGCTTTATCCGGTTTTGCGCTTTCCGGCGCCCCTCCTGCCCGTATATTTGCCGCACGGTAAAAAGTTTAACTGCAAGAATTATACCGCAATGGCCAAAGCAATACCTGCCCGAAGTGAAGATTATTCGCTGTGGTACAACGAGTTAGTAAAAAAAGCCGATCTGGCCGAGCACTCCGATGTACGGGGGTGCATGGTTATTAAACCCTATGGGTACAGCATATGGGAAAAGATGCAGCAAGCGCTGGATAAAATGTTCAAGGAAACCGGGCATACCAATGCGTATTTTCCGCTGTTTGTGCCCAAATCTTTTCTTGCCCGCGAAGCCAGCCACGTAGAGGGCTTTGCCAAGGAGTGCGCCATTGTTACCCATTACCGCCTGAAGAATGCTCCAGACGGAAAGGGGGTTATGGTAGATCCGGAGTCGAAGCTGGAAGAGGAGCTCATTGTGAGGCCCACCTCCGAAACCATTATCTGGAACTCATATAAAAAGTGGATACAGTCGTACCGTGACTTGCCCATACTTATCAACCAGTGGGCCAATGTGGTGCGCTGGGAAATGCGCACGCGCCTTTTTCTGCGTACAGCCGAATTCCTGTGGCAGGAGGGTCACACCGCCCATGCCACAGCTGAGGAAGCCGTGGAGGAAACCCTCAGGATGCTGGACGTGTATGCCAACTTTGCTGAAAACTATATGGCACTGCCGGTTATTAAGGGCCGGAAGTCGGAGGGTGAAAAATTTCCCGGAGCGGTTGATACCTACTGCATTGAAGCGCTTATGCAGGATGGTAAGGCTTTGCAGGCGGGTACATCGCATTTTCTGGGTCAGAATTTTGCCAAAGCCTTTGATGTTCAGTTTGCCTCCAAAGAAGGTAAGCTGGATTATGTGTGGGGCACTTCCTGGGGAGTAAGCACGCGGCTCATGGGTGCTCTTATCATGGCCCATTCGGATGATGACGGGCTGGTTTTGCCTCCCCGCCTGGCGCCCATACAGGTGGTGGTTGTGCCGGTATTCAAATCAGAAGAAGAACTGAATGCCATACGCGGAAGCGTTCAGCCTCTGATCAACGACCTTCGCAAACAGCATGTTACCGTTAAACTGGACGACCGCGATACCCATAAGCCGGGCTTTAAGTTTGCCGAGTGGGAGCTGAAAGGAGTGCCTGTTCGTATTACCATAGGCCCGCGCGATCTTGAAAACGGAACGGCTGAAGTGTTTCGCAGGGATACAAAAGAAAAGCAAACCTTAAAGATGGAACAGGTGGCTGTTGATGTTCTGGTGTTGCTGGATGAAATTCAGAAAACCATTTACCACAAGGCGCTGGACTTCCGCAGCACCATGACCACCCAGGTAAATACTTTTGATGAATTTAAACAGGTGTTGGAAGAGAAGGGTGGCTTTATTGAAGCCCACTGGGACGGCACAACCGAAACCGAGGAAAAAATAAAAGAAGAAACCAAAGCCACCATAAGGTGCATACCGCTCCATGCCCGCGAAGAACAGGGCATGTGCGTGTATTCGGGCAGGCCCTCCGGCAGAAGGGTGTTGTTTGCGCGCGCCTACTAAAGCGTAAATTGCCGTCAGGTTAGGTGATGGGGTTTCGCGGCATAAAAATTCCAAACCACGGCAACAACCTGTGCAGAAATTCATTAGCTTTCCGAAGTTACCGCCATGGCCTGGATAATTGCATTGATGATTTTTGCCGGCATTGCCTTGCTGATTGTTGAAGTGGTATTTATTCCGGGTACTACGGTTGTGGGTCTGCTGGGTGTGCTTTTTCTCATAGCAGGTGTTTCGTTTTCGTACAGCCAGTATGGCCAGGAAACGGGTTTTTACGTGTTGTTTTTTTCGCTCGTATCCTTTGCCCTGGCACTTTACTGGAGTTTTCGAAGGGGGCCTGGAAGAAATTTTCGCTGAACCAGAGCATCGACAGCCGGGTAAAAGAAGATCTTACAGGAACGCTCAAACCGGGCGATACCGGAACGGCCGTATCTGCATTGCGCCCTGCCGGAACCGCAGATTTCAACGGGAAAATATTGGAAGTAACAACCTATGGTGACTATCTTGCAGCAGGCAGCCGGATTCGGGTGGTGCAGGTAAATGGTCCGGTGGTTGTGGTGGAAGCCGCATGAACTCAATTAAATAAAATATTACAAACCCTCAATGATTTAATTTATGGAACTACAAGGTGCAGCATTGCTATTCGCGGTATTCGCGGGTATTATTCTATTTTTTGTTTTTCTCTACTTCGTTCCTGTAAACCTCTGGATTACAGCCCTCTTCAGCGGGGTACGCGTGGGGCTGTTCGAACTGGTGTTTATGCGCATTCGCAAGGTGCCGCCCCGGGTAATTGTAGAGTCGCTCATTACCGCTACCAAGGCAGGCCTGAAGCTCACCTCCACCGATCTGGAAACGCACTATCTGGCCGGTGGTAACGTTCCCAACGTTATCCGTGCACTCATTTCTGCCGAAAAGGCCAATATTCACCTGGATTTTAAACAGGCTACGGCCATCGATCTGGCGGGGCGCGATGTGTTTGAAGCCGTACAGATTTCGGTTAATCCAAAAGTAATTACCACACCCAAGGTTGCGGCAGTAGCGGCCGATGGCATACAGCTTATTGCGGTGGCACGGGTAACGGTGCGCGCCAACATACAACAACTGGTAGGGGGTGCTGGTGAGGATACCATTCTGGCCCGTGTGGGCGAAGGCATTGTAACGGCCATTGGCTCGGCCCGTTCGCACAAGGAAGTGCTCGAAAACCCCGATAAGATTTCGAAGGTTGTCTTGTCGCGAGGCCTCGATGCCGGAACAGCTTTTCAGATACTCTCCATTGATATTGCTGATGTGGACGTGGGCGCCAACATAGGGGCTAAGCTGCAAATCGATCAGGCTTCAGCCGATTTGAAGGTGGCCGAAGCCAAAGCCGAAGAGCGCAGGGCCATGGCTGTGGCGCTGGAACAGGAAATGAAAGCCAAAGCGCAGGAGGCCCGTGCCAATGTAATTCAGGCCGAAGCCGAAATTCCCAAAGCTATTGCCGATGCTTTTCGCAGCGGCAACCTGGGGGTAATGGATTATTACCGCATGCAAAACATTCAGGCCGATACCGGCATGCGCCAGGCCATCTCCGACTCGGGTAAAGGCCAGGGACCCACACCACCTAAAAAAGATTAACCTGATGAGGGGGCTTGCTGAAAGCCCCTTTTTTTATGGCAGCATTTGCCATTGGCCCGTTTTACGGCAAATAAATCTGTCCAGCGCAGGATGATAGGCGAGGTAATCGTAATTTACCGAAATGATTGCCAGGCCGTTCACATCGGTAACACCGTACTTACCGTTTTGCTTTACGATAACCATGCCGTTGTTCAGTTCGGTTAACCAGTCGTATTTGGTATGAAGCAACAGGTTGCCCTGGGTATCGGCCAGGCCAAAGTAACCATCGGCCTGCACCAGCACTCTGCCCGATGGCAGAAGGTTAAGGGAATCGTAGCGCAAGGGAACCAGTATGTTGCCATCTTTATCGATAAGCCCCCATTTGTTCTTCTGGCATACTTTTGCCGTTCCGTTTACAAAGGGCTGTGCTTTATCATAAACAGGTTGTACGGTAATGCGGTCAGAAAGGTCAATAAAACCCCATTTATTTCTGATTTTAATACCGGCCCTTCCTTCGCTGAAAGGCATAACATCTTCGTATCGGTTGGGTATCAGGAGCAGGCCTGCATCGTTAATAAAACCGTAGCGTCCGTTTCTGCGCACAGGGCGAAAGCCTTCGCTGGACGGGCCGGTCCAGCTGGTGTGCAGGGCTGGCGGTGACTCGCGGTTAATAATCCTTCCCTCAGCATCGATAAGCCACCGGGCACCCGTGGCGGTTTCTTCTTTCAGGTATTCGCCTTCGAGGCGCAGGGGATTGTTGGTAAAATACAAAGCCGTGCCCTCAAGGTTTCGTAACCACTGCAGGTTACCCTGTTGTTCAAGGTAAGTATGTTTGCTTACAACCTTTATCGGATGTGGCCGGGGCGCCACCACCCATTGGTCGTTTGTATTCACTATTCCATGTCCGCCCCTGAATACCACCACCACCAGACCATGGCGTTCTTCTGCGATGCGATCGTAAATGCAGGGCAGCCGGGTTGTTCCGTTTGAGTTAATCAGCCCCTCAAAACCGTTTTTGCGAACGCGGAAGAAGTTGGTGTTAAAAGGTTCCATGAAGTCGTAGCGTTCGCTTAATGCTTTTCCGGTGGCGTCAAATAATTGCCAGCGGTTAGGTGCTGAGGTGCCGGCTTCCGCTATCCACCCTTTAGGGGTGTGGATAATCCGGGCGAAACGCATGGGCAGCACAAAAGTGCCGTCCGGATGAATAACCCCGTAATTTCCGTTATAACCTATGAGCAGTTTATCCGATTCGGAAACCGGCAGGATGACATCTGCCTTTAATGTTGTATTAACATGTTGCTGATCGTAGTCCATCATGGAAAGGACGTTGCCATTCAGCAGGGCCAGCATGCGGGTATGGGTTACCAACAGGGTATCGGCCACATATTGCTTTTCGACTTTACCGTCCGACTGAAGTATCAGCCAGGTGTCGGGTTGCCGCCCCATCCATGTGTTGTTTACCTGTTTTATTTCACGGTAAACCGGTTTTGCTGTTGTTTGCCCCTGGCTGGTAATAATGCCCTGTCGGCCATTGAGGTATACAATGGCCTTTCCGTAAGAGAATGCACCAATGCTGTCGAAGGTAAAACCGGTAAGGCTTGTTCCATCTTCAGTAAAAAGAGCTGTTTTACCGAGTGTATCCTGTACGGCAAACCTGAGGTTGCCCAGCGCCTTTATGTTTTTATAAACTGCAGGCAACAGGGTACGGTGCTGCAGGTTGGTTAAGCCGTAGCGCAGTTCATTGCGGCTGTTAACCGAATAGGTAACAGCCCGGAGCCCCTCGATATGAATGCCGGCGTATACAATGGGTATTACGGTTTTTCCGGCAGGGTTTAAACCGCCCCACAAAACATTAAGGGTTACCGGATTGCGTTTGGCTGCCAGAATGATTCCGCTTTCGGTGGGCAGCAGATCTGCGTAGTCAGGGCTTGTAATGATTTCGTTGTGCAGGCTTATAAGACCCCAGCCATTATTTTGTTTGTAGCCGGTTGTAAACTGCACTACCGAAAATGAGCCGTTGCTCCAGCCCAATGCCTCAAACCGTGCAGGAATAAGTATGTTGCCGGCATCATCTTTCAGGCCGGTTTTTCCGTTTTCTTCAAAAAGCTGATATGACCCGGCCTGTGTCTGGTAACTGAGCAAAATTAAAAGAGCCCGAAACAAGTGTTTCATTTTTAAGGCAAAGATAGGTTGCCCCGCGAATTTACTTTGCGGTAATTTTCCTTACGGTTTCAAGGTCGTTGGGTGTATCAATATCGTAAGCTCCTTGCGGAAAGGGGATGGTAACAACTGGGTTGGCTGCTGCAATAATTTTTTGTGCTCCCGCTGCAGGCGGCAGGTTTAACAGGGCAGGAAATAGCTGTCTGTCAAACAAAGCCGGCACGCCCGATATCTGGTTGTATTCTGATGCCACCACCCCAGATGTTTGCTGCCTGTAAACCGAAGCTATTTGCTGGAGGTGCGAAGCAGTTAGCAGGGGCTGGTCGCACAGTGCAATAATTGCTGCCTTTGCCTGGGGTAAAGCCTGCATGATGTAGGAAATTCCTGTGGCAATGGAACTTCCTGGCCCGGAATCCCAGTTGTTGTTAATCACAGCTATAGCCGGTGTTTTTTTGAGTACGGGCCTGATCTTTTCGGCATGGGCACCCAGTATAACAAGTACTGGTCCGGTGCCTGCCTGAGCGGCGGTTTGAATGATGTGGTTAACCAGCGGCATGCCGTTCCAGCTTAGCAGTTGCTTGGGTTTACCCATACGGGAAGAGGCTCCTGCTGCCAGAATTACAATGGGTATTAGTGGCAGGTTACCAGGTTGGGGTTTCACATACCTCTGGTTTTTCTAAGGTTATCGCCGGTAAGGAATACCTGCTTGAACACCTCATCCGATTTGGCCGTACGCTGGTGGATGGGTCCGGAGCGGTATTTTAAAAAACCGCCGGACCGGCCTGTGAACTTGCTTTGAATTTCGCCCAGCAATGAAACGGCAATTTCATCGGGGGTTTCGGCACCTATATCCAGTCCGGCCGGGGCGTGGATGCGGTGCAGGTGATCTGTGTTGAAAACAATACCCTGTTGTTCCAGTTCAAGCTTCATTTTTTCAAAGCGCTTGCGCGGACCGATAAGGCCAATATAGGGGGTTGGGGTGGGCAGAATTTTTTTCAGTACTTCGCGGTCGTATTCATAGTTGTGCGACATGAGTACGCATGCCGTGTAGGGTGTAATATTAAATTCGCGGTCAACAAAAGTTCGCTGGCACAGCGCAAGCCGGTCGGCCTGCGGAAAGAATACCGGTGCAATATGCGAAATACACTCATCGGTAACCTGAACGTCCCATCCCAGCATTTTGGCAAATGCGCATACCGGCCGGGCATCGAATCCGGCACCGAAAATCAGCAGGCTTATTGCGGGCTGAATCCACTCGGCAAATACCTGCTCGGAGCCTACCTGCATGGTGCGGCTTTGGTGGTCGGTAAACAACCGGGCAAGAATTTTATCAATTTGGTTGCTCAGGTATGTATCTGTTATTTCGGAATAAACTGTACCATCGCCATAGCGGGTTATTTTTTTGCCGCATTCATTACCGGTTAGCACAATGCCCATGGCCACGGGTTCATTGCGGGTTAACAGGTTTTCGAAAAGTGTTAATACATTTGTGTTACCGGGAATTACCGGTTCAAGCAACACATCAATAACGCCATTGCAGCCAAGCCCAATGCCCAGTTGCTGGTTGCTTTCTTGGCGTGTATCGTAGGTAATGAGCAGGGGTTTGTTTTCCTGCATTACTGTACGGGCTTTTCGCAGGGCATCGCCCTCCAGGCAGCCACCGCTTATAGAACCCACCCATTTGCCGTTATCTGAGATGAGCATGCGTGCGCCCGGGCTGCGGTAGGCTGATCCATGTACGCGTACCACTGTAGCCAGCGCAAAGCGTTGGTTTGCTTTCCGGCATGCTTTCCAGGCGCTTACTATGGCTTTGAGCTCCTTCATCAGTTAACGGCTTCTATTTTATTTACTTCAATAAGGTCGGGGCCGCCGCTCAGCGGGTAGCCAGGTACCCGGTTACCAGTGATGCGTACTTTTTTCCCTGTATAGGCATCCAGGTTAACTGAGTCGCTTTTCAGGGCAGCCACAATGCGGCCCCTGCTTTCGAGGGCGTGGGTGCCGTACATGTAGGTGGTTGCCTCCGGACGGGTAAGGTAACCGGTAAGCTGAAGGTCGTTATCGGGTGCGTGGCACCATGCCAGGGCCAGGGCCAGCAGACAAACACATTTAAACATTTTTCAAAATTAAAAAGGGTTGCCACATGGGCAACCCTTTTACGATTAAAGGAGGAATAAATCAAAATCCGCTCACATTCAGGCGTCCGCCGGTAAGCGTTTTACCATTCAGCGAAGAGGTGGGCACTACGCTGTTGAGAATAGCATTTTTGATTTGCGAGGCGGTGGCTCCCGGATGTGAGGCGGCATAGAGGGCAGCACCGCCTGTTACGTGCGGTGTGGCCATGGAAGTGCCGCTGTAGCTGGCGTAGGCCGAAACAATGCGGCCACGCGATTTAGCCGGCACGGTTGAGTAAATGCTCCTGCCGGGGGCACCCAGGTCAACAGTAGTGGCCCCATAGTTGGAAAAGCTGCTTATGGAGCCGTTGCTGTCTATTGAGGCTACGGCTATAATATTGGTGTTGTTGTAGGAAGCCGGATAAGAGGGGTTGGTATCGTTGTTATTGGTGCTGTTTCCGGCTGCTGCAATAAACAGGATGCCTGCCTGGTTGGCACGCTCTATGGCATCGTAAAGACCCTGCGAATAGCCGCCCCCGCCCCACGAGTTGTTGGTGGCTACCAGGTTAATGTTGTGACGCAGCTTCAGGTCGGTAAAATAGTCAACGGCCTTAATGGCGTTGGCGGTGGTGCCGCCGGTAGAACCGAGGAATTTGGCGTTCATAAGTTTTACACTCCATACCACCCCTGCCACGCCTTTGCTGTTTCCGCCTACGGCACCGATGGTTCCGGCCACGTGCGTACCATGGTCGTCACCGGTGCCATCAAAAACGGTGTTGTTATTTCCGGCAAAATCCCATCCATACACATCGTCCACGTATCCGTTGCCGTCATCATCCACCCCATTGCCGGCAATTTCGCCAGGGTTGGTTCCTGCGTTTGCGGCCAGGTCTTCGTGCGTGTACATGTAGCCTTCATCAATAATACCTATCCACACAGTGTTTGATCCGGTATTGCCGGCTGCCCAGGCTTCACCGGCCTGGCTTCCATACTGATTGGCCGGGCTGGTGGCATCGCCATACATGCCCCACAGCGAACCATTGGTATAATAGGGGTCATTGGAGGTTGCGAAGTGGTTGTAAATCCAGTTGGGTTCGGCATACTCAACATCCGGATGGTTTTTGAGGATGTTGATGGCATCCCAGGTTTCCAGAGCAGAAGCAACAAGTAAAAGTTCGCCTGCATTGCCGGTCCTGGCATTTTCAAGTTCCATAGCAGGCGTACTGATGGTTTCGCGTACCTGAGCACCAATGAGCGATAGAGCTTCGGAGCGGGAGCGGGAGCCGGCTGAGGCGCCGGATTTAAATTTTACCAGTACTTCGCCCGGAACGTAGGCGGGGTTACGGCTTTCCTGGCGGATTGAGGTTTCTTCGATGACGGACTTTTCATCCATACACGAGTAAAGGGCTGCCAGGCCACCCAGGGCCGACAGCACAAGCAATCGTTTTAACTGCATAAGGGTTTAGGTTTTGGTTAATTGGTTTAGGTGCCCGAATATAGAAGAAAAGACTGCCAAAGAGGTGTTGGGCCGGTAAAAATTTTTTATATGAAAGGCGTTTCGAAAACTTATTTGGTTATTTGTTTAGATAACCGGACTTTCAGGGGTATTTTTATAAAACAGGGTTTGTTCACCAGGTCAGTATCCGGCAATTAAAAGGCTGTACTGCAAAGAATAATCGCACAGCCTTTTATGACAGACAAGCCTGCCGGTGAGGGCTTAGGTTATATGGGTATACCTGTCGGGGCTGTTCCAAAACGCATAACATCGGTGGTTGCTAAAAAGACCTTTTTGAATGTTCTCCGGGTAAGCGTACAGGCAGCCTGTAAATGCGACTGCCGGTAGCGGCAAAAATGGCGTTGGCCACAGCCGCCCCGATGGGCGGCAGACCAGGTTCGCCAAGGCCCTGCGGCTCGGCATTTGTGTTAATGAAGCGCACTTCAATTTCGGGAGCATCGGGCATGCGGATGAGGCGGTAGGTGTTGAAGTTTTTCTGCTCCACTTCACCGCTTTTAAAAGTAATTTCTCCGTACAGCATGTGCCCGATGCCGTCTATAATGCCTCCTTCAATCTGGGTTTCGGCTCCGCTCAGGTTTATAACTCTGCCGCAGTCTACGGCACAATACACCTTATGAACTTTAACCTTTCCGTTTTGGACAGACACATCGGCCACCTGGGCTACGTACGTGCCAAATGAAAAATGTGCGCCAAAGCCCTTGAATATTCCTTTTACACCCTGTTGGCCCCAGTTGCCCATTTCGGCTGCCGTTTTTATTACGTTTATGTAACGGGTGGGGTCGTAGGCTACGTGGCCCACAGGGTTGGTTTTGGCCTGCTCCAGCAGTTCGAGCCTGAAGGCCACAGGGTCCTTGCCCAGCTCAAGGGCTATTTCGTCCAGAAAACTTTCTTCTGCAAAGGCAATAAAGTTGTGGTTAGGTGCCCGCCAGGGGCCAACGGTGATAGGGCTTTGATAATTGTGGCTGTCAACGCGGAAGTTGGGTACAACGCCTGCCGGAAAGCTGTTTTCGCGCGAAGCGTTGGCCGAGTTGGCGGCAGCGGCAATGAGGTGCCAGCCGGTAAGCTGGTTGTTTTTCAGGGCTGCACGATACCGGTACATGCCGGCCGGGCGGTAATAACCGCCCTGCATATCATCTTCGCGGGTCCACACCACCAGCACGGGCACTCCGGCCAGTTTGGAAATCCGGGCAGCCTCTACAGAGTAGTCGGCCTGGAGTCTGCGGCCAAAACCTCCGCCCATGCGCGACATGCCCACGGTAATTTTTTCTTCCGGCAGCCCCAGTACGCGTGCCGCTTCCGTCCGTGTGCGTGCGGGTGTTTGGGTTGGGCCGTACAACTCGGCCCCATCTTCGCGCACATGGGCAAAAAAGTTCATGGGTTCCAGGGGTGCATGGGGCAGGAAGGGTGCGTAAAACACACTTTCCAGCACTTTATCGGCCTGGCTCAGCGCCTGGTTTACGTCACCATCGTTCCTCTTTGGTTCCTGTGTAGTATTTTTTATGAGTTCCGCAAATGCTGTGTTGTAGTTTTCGGTACTTTCGGGTGTTCCTTCGGCTTCCCATTCCAAACGCAGGGCATCGCGTCCTTTTTTGGCTGCCCAGGTGTTGGTGGCCAGAATGGCGACCTTGTTATCGAAAACAATAACCTGCTTTACGCCTTTTACCTGTTTGGCGCGGGTATCGTCAACCGATTTTAGTTTCTTGCCAAATGTGGGTCGTGCCACCATAGCCGTAAGCATGCCTTCGCGGCGGGTGTCCAGGCCAAAAGGCATTTTGCCGGTAACGATGTTCCAAGCATCAACATTTACCATCCGCCGGCCAATGAGGTTGTAATCCTTCGGATCTTTCAACTTCACTTCTTGAGGCACCTCCAGCCCGGAGGCTGCCGTTGCCAGAGCACCATAGTTAAGTGTTTTTCCGGTAGGCTGGTGTATTACAAACCCGTTGCGGGTAATGCATTCGCTTACCGGAACGCCCCATTTCTGCGCAGCAGCCTCTAACAACATTTGCCGGGCCGTGGCCCCTGCCTTACGGAAAGATTCCCAGCTGCTGCGCACCGAGCCGCTGCCTCCAGCAACCTGACGCTGAAAATTTCGGGTATCCAGACCGGCCTGTTCTACCCGAACCATTGTCCAGTCGGCATCGAGTTCTTCGGCAACCAGCATCGGCAACGAGGTTTTTACTCCTTGCCCCACCTCCGGATTGGGCGCCATGATGGTGATGAGGCCTTCGGGAGAAATAGATACAAAAGCATTGGGTTGAAAAACCTCAGCATCTTTCGGCAGCAGCGCAGCCAATGCATTGCCGGTTTGAAAACTCAGCAGTAAACCTCCCCCGGCCAGGGTGCTTACTTTCATAAAATCTCTTCGGGTAAGTGCAGTTTTCATCTGGCACCTCCTTTCGTTGCGGCCAGGTGGATGGCTTTTCGTATTCGTTTATAAGTTCCGCAGCGGCAGATGTTGCCGGCCATTGCTGTATCGATGTCGGCATCAGTGGGTTGGGGCTTTCTTGCCAGCAAGGCTGCGGCAGTCATGATCTGACCGGCCTGGCAATAGCCGCATTGGGCCACGTCCAGTTCAATCCATGCTTTTTGTACGGGATGGTCACCGTTTTCCGACAGTCCCTCGATGGTGGTTATGTTTCCTTTTGCGGCTGCCACAGGCAGGGTGCATGAGCGCACCGGGTTACCGTTAAGGTGTACAGTGCAGGCTCCACACTGTGCCACTCCGCAGCCGTACTTGGTGCCAGTCAGGTTGAGCTCATCGCGCAGCACCCACAACAAGGGTGTGTCGGGGTCCACATCGACCGCATAAGATCGGTTGTTCACGTTAAGTTGAAACACAGCCATAGGTTTACGTTTTAATGTGCGCCTGGTTATTCTTTATTGCCGGGCTGTTCTTACTTCATCCGGGGTAACCACCGCCCCTTTGTTTCCCCAGGAGTTACGGATGTAATTCAGTACATCGGCTGTTTCTTCATCAGTTAAGTCAAAGCCGGTCATTTCCAGGTTATAGGTTTTTCCGTTTACTTTTATTTCTCCGCTTATACCATACAGAACTTGCCTTATGCTTCTTTTTTTATCGGCCATGAGGTAATCTGATTTGGCCAGCGGGGGGTAAACGCCTTCAATACCCTGGCCCTGATCCATGTGGCACGACAGGCAGTAGCTTACATAAAGCTGTTCGCCACGTGCCATGCTGGCCTTCAGGTCGTAGGGTGTTTTTTGCTGAAAGGAAAAGAGCGCAAATGCGAAAAACGAAAGTAATAAAAGAAATTTACTGTACATGGTGTTGCGTTTCATTTAAAATTTGGTTAACAAAAAACATTAAAATTCTTCCAGGTTAAACGGAAGCTTTCTGATGCGTTTGCCGGTCAGGTCGTACAGGGCATTAGTTAAGGCAGGTGCAAGTGGCGGAAGGCCCGGTTCGCCCACCCCGCCGGGACGTTCGTCATTCTCCATAATGTGTACCTCAATGTCGGGTATTTCGTTAATGCGGGGCATTTTATATGTGTCGTAATTTCGCTGAACGGCCTTGCCTTCGTTAAAGAGGGTGGCATGTTTCAGGGCTGCGCCCAGCGCCATAACAATGCTGCCTTCTACCTGGGCCCGAATAATATCGGGGTTTACGTACCAGCCGCAATCCATTACGGCCCATACCTTGTCTATTTTTATTTTTCCATCGGCTTTGCGCGAAACTTTTACCACTTCTCCCACTATGCTTTGAAAGCACTCGGTTACTGCGGCTCCATAGCCGGAGTTTTGTCCGCGCTGTTTCCAATTGCTTACTTCCATAAGCCGGTCAATGAGCAGGCGGTGGCGTTCATCGGGCAGATGCTGCTTTCTGAATTCCAGTGGATCTTTGCCGGCGGCCCGGGCCAGTTCGTCAATAAAACTTTCGAAGGCAAAAGCATTGGTTGATGAATACACGCTTCGCCACCACATAACCGGTATGGGCGATGCCAGGGGTATATCGGCAAAGCGGTAGTGCGGAATGGTATTCAGGTAGGGTTCGGGAAGTCCTTCGGTGGTGCTGTCGTTGTATGATTCGGTGTCGGCTCCCGGCCACTGATGGTTAAGGTTTTGGGCGGCCATCTTTACCTGAAAAGCCGAAATACGCCCCTGTTGGGTGAGGCCGGCTTTGCACTCGTAAACGGCACCGGGGCGGAATGGTCCCTGGGTGAGGTCGTCTTCGCGTGTCCACACCACCTGTACGGGGGCGTTGATTTCTTTTGAAATGGCCACGGCCTCATACGTATAATCAGTAAAAGCTTTCCGCCCGAAGCCTCCCCCCAGAAAGGTCATGTTTACTGTTACGTTTTCCGGCTTCAGGCCAAACTTCATGGCGATGTCGCTTTGAATCCAGTCTGGTGCCTGAATAGGCCCCCATATTTCACAGCTATTGCCTTTAAAATGGGCAATACAATTAAGTGGTTCCAGGCAGGCGTGTGCCTGATAGGGGGTTTCGTAAACGGCTTCCAGTTTACGGCTGGCCTTGCTGAAGTAGGCGTCGAAGTTGCCGGCTGCTTTTTGTGTAAGGCCGGGCTGGCCAAGGCTGTTGTGCATAAGCGAAAACAGCTGGTCGGTGCCATAGTGTTCAAAACCGTTGTCATCCCATTCAATGCGCAGCGCCTTTTTTCCTTCGAGGGCGGCCCACAGGGTATCTGCTACAACGGCCACTCCCTCGCGTTTGTGCGAAAACACATCCATCTGCACTTTGAACACGTGTTTTACACCCGGTACGGTGCGGGCTGCGCTGTCGTCATAGCTTTTTACTTTTCCCAGAAAGCGCGGATTGCGCTCAACCGCAGCATATAACATGCCCGGCAGTTTTTTATCCAGCCCGAATACAGCTGTGCCATTAACCTTCAATGGCGTGTCCTGTCGGGGCAGGGGCTTACCTACTATTTTGTATTCGCTCCGGTTTTTAAGTTTTACATTTTTGGGAGGCTCCAGCTTTGCGGCATCGGTTGCCAGCTCGCCATAAGTGGCTTTGCGGCCGGTGGCGCGGTGTATTACCGTTGCATTTTCGGCATAACATTCATCTGCGTTTACCTTCCATTTGCGGGCAGCTGCTTCAATAAGCATTTCGCGCGCTGTTGCGCCCATGCGCATAAGGTGCCGCCAGGCACCCCGCACGGTAGAGCTGCCGCCTGTTACCTGGCTGCCGTATTTGGTCTGGCTGCCCGGAGCAAATATTATGTTGATTTCATCAAGCGAAACTTCAAGCTCTTCGGCTATCATTTGCGGAACCACCTGAAAGGCCCCCTGGCCCATTTCTGACCGGTGATTCATGATGGTAATTTTACCGGAAGATTCGATGAAGATAAAGGCGTTTAATTCAATTCCCAGGTTTTCGGCTGCTTCAACCTTCAGGATATGGGCAGGCCGCCCTGCGGCAGGCAGGTAATACCCCAGCGCAAGTGCCGCGCTGCCAAGCCCGGTTAACCGTATAAATTCTCTTCGGGTAACAGTAGTTGTTTTCATGGCTGCAGGTTATTTAACTGATGCTTTTTGCTGCATGAGCCGCGCTGCGGTTTTTATGGCTTTGCGTATGCGCGGATAGGTACCGCAGCGGCAGATATGCCCCATCATGGCGCGGTCAATGTCGGCATCGGTGGGATTGGGATTGCGGCTTAGCAGGTGAGCCGCAGCCAGTATCTGGCCCGACTGGCAATAGCCGCACTGGGGTACCTGTTCCATAATCCAGGCCTGCTGTACCGGGTGACTGTTGTCGGCAGAAAGTCCTTCAATGGTAATGATTTTCTGATTGTTGGCCGCGGAAACGGGTATGGAGCAGGAGCGCACCGGGTTGCCGTTCAGGTGCACCGTGCAGGCGCCGCATTGGGCAATACCGCACCCGTACTTGGTGCCGGTAAGGCCAATGATTTCACGTATTACCCACAACAGGGGCATACGGGCATCGGCTTCAATCTGATAGGTTTTATTGTTTACGGTTAATGAATATTGTGCCATACTGGTCGGGTAGTGTTGATGTTGATGAAAGTTACGAATTTGCCCCGAGAATGCTCAACAGGCGTTATAAGAAACACCACCTGAATCAACAAAAACGCAGGCCATTACTGGTATTAGCCGTTGCACTGGTTGCCATTTTTACAGCAGCGGCAGGGCCGCACCTGTTCTGTTGTACGCTTGAAATCCGGGTGGGACCACTGGAACCGGCAAGTGGCACCCTTCGGGTAGCGCTGTTTAATTCGGCCGACCGGTTTATGAAGGAGCCTTTCCGGGTACAGGAACTGAAAGTTGAGGGGCCAACGCTGAACATTGTTTTTTACAACCTGCCGGAAGGCCAATATGCCTTTAGCCTGTATCATGATGTAAACAACAACGGCAAACTCGATACCGGCCTGTTGGGCATTCCTTCTGAGCCCTGGGGCTTTTCCAATAACGCCAGGGGCCGTTTCGGTCCACCCCACTTTAATGCGGCCAGTTTTAAACTTAACAAGCCTTTACGCATGTCCGTAAAGCTGAATCGCTAAGGCAACCAGCGCTACACCTGAAATCCTTTGTGGCTCAGCCAACGGGCCGCAAAGGCCGATACTTCCGGGAAGAAGTTGTTGAACTCGTTATTGAACTGGTGGTAATGAGCTTTGAGGTCGGTTAGGGCAAGCTCCATGTGCGAAATATGGCGGGTGCGCCGGGCCATACCCTTAAGGGCGCGGTCAATGCCTTCCAGGCGTGCATAGTTGGCCAGCCAGTTTTCGCGGGTCATATACGGCAACATATATTGTACCTTCGGGGGAAGAACAGGGTGGTGCTGGTCCATAAGCCGGTACACCTGCTCGGCAAAGTCGGGGAGGAGCTGAGGATGGTGTTCATCCCACTGCCGTGCCAGAAAATGGTCGTAAAAAATATCTACCAGCACACCGGCATAGTGGCGGTACCCTGGCCGAAGGCGCTGCTTGCTGGCCTTAACAGCCGTGTGCTGGTCGGTAAATTCGTCAATGGCACGATGCAACTCCACCCCGGCAGCAATGGCCGCTTCGTACCGGCTGTAGAGGTTTCTGCCCTTCACAAAATCGCCAATAAAATTCCCTACCATTATACCCGGATGACCGCCCGACAGATATAAATGTGCCAGAAAATTCATGATTGGTATAAAAATACAAAAGCCCCTGGCCGCTGGTATGATTCAGAAAAAAGATTTTGATTATCGGGTATCAAATGCGCAACTTATAGCGCAAAATATATCCATATGGCCCTGGCGCAACTTAAATTGCTCGTTAACCTGGCCCGCATTGACGGAGAGGTGGCCGAACGGGAGCGCAAATATATTACCACTATTGGCCTGGCGAACGGCATTCCATCGGAAGAAATCACCCTGTTGCTGGACCAGCATCATGATAACATTTATCTGCCAGACCTTAACAACGAACAAAAGTTTCAATACCTGGTAAGCCTGGTGCAGTTAATGAAAATAGACGAGCGCTTATACCAGGAAGAAATACGCTACTGCGCTACTGTGGCCTCGCGGTTAGGCTATGATAAGGCGGTGTTGTTCGACCTTATGCTCCATGTTCGCGAAGCCATGCAACAAAAGGAGATGGAAGCGCTGCAACAGATTACCGAACAATATCTTTTTAAAAAATAAAATGCTTATGAATATGAAAGTACTTTTTACAGGCGCCCTTCTGTGTGCCGCCGGCCTGCTGTTTGCGCAGCGCACGTTAATTCATTGCGGACTATTAATTGACGGTCGGGCAGATGAGCCGGCAAGTCAGGTAACGATTGTGGTAGAGGGCAACAAAATTCTTCGCATAGACAAAGGTTTTACCCGGCCCGGTGCCAGCGATAAACTCATAGACCTTAGCCGGAAGACCGTTATGCCCGGTTTTATTGACCTTCATGTTCATCTGGAAGGCGAAACCAACCGCGAACAGGCGTTGCAACGCTTTACACTGAATAAAGCTGACATTTCCTTTCGGTCGACCGTATATGCCCGTAAAACCCTGTTGGCCGGTTTTACCACCGTGCGCGATGTGGGCGGCAGTGGTGTTAACATATCGTTGCGCAATGCCGTAAATCAGGGGTTGGTGGTGGGGCCCCGAATTTTTACCAGCGGTAAAACCATAGCTACTACCGGGGGACATGGCGACCCCACCAATGGTTACCGCGAAGACCTGATGGGCGACCCGGGACCACGCGATGGCGTGATTAACTCACCTGAAGAAGCCCGGGAAGCTGTGCGGCAGCGCTATAAAGACGGGGCCGACCTGATAAAAATTACCGCCACCGGCGGTGTATTGAGTCTGGCAAAAGACGGTTCCGGACCCCAGTTTACCCATGAAGAACTAAAAGCCATTGTGGAAACGGCACGCGACTACGGCATGCACGTGGCCGCACATGCCCACGGTACCGAGGGTATGAAACGTGCCGTGCTGGCCGGTATCACCACCATTGAACACGGCACCATGATGACCGAAGAAATCATGGACCTGATGAAAGAAAAAGGTACGTGGTACATTCCCACCATTTCGGCCGGCAAATTTGTAGCCGAAAAAGCCAAAGAGTCCGGCTATTACCACCCCCTAGTGGTGCCCAAAGCCCTGGCCATTGGCCCGCAAATTCAGCAGACCTTTGCTATGGCTTACAAAAAGGGAGTAAAAATTGCTTTTGGTACCGATGCCGGCGTGTTTCCGCATGGCCAGAATGCCAAAGAATTCGGCTATATGGTTGAAGCCGGCATGTCGCCCATGGATGCGATAAAAGCGGCAACATCACGGGCGGCTGAGGTGCTGAACATGGCCGATAAAATTGGCACTATTGAAACCGGTAAGCTGGCCGATATTGTGGCGGCTGATGAAAACCCCCTGAAAAACATAAACACCCTGGAACGTATTACCTTCGTAATGAAAGAAGGAGTTGTTTATTTACCCTGATAAACCATGAAGCCTTACTTTTATGCAGTGCTGGTGGCCCTGGTGGCCTGTAATCCTCAAAAGAAGAAACCTGAGGTTTCGGTTGTTGGCCTGGACGGAACGGTTTACTATGTTCCTGAACCGGATGAGCAATTGCAGCAAAAGCTGGATAGCGCCCTGGCCGCTGCCCAAAAAGATTTTGAGGACAATCCCAGCGAAGCCAACTACATTTGGCTCGGAAGGAGGCTGGCTTACCTGTCGAGGTACCAGGAGGCCGTAAAGGTCTTTACAGAAGGCCTGCAGCAATACCCCGACTCTTACCGGCTGCTGCGCCATCGCGGCCACCGGTACATTACCCTCAGGCAGTTCGATAAAGCACTTGCCGATTTGCAGATGGCCGCTTCGCTGATGCGACAGCCGCTGGAAATTGAGCCCGACGGGCAACCTAACCGCCTTAACATTCCGCTGTCAACCGTACAGTTCAACATCTGGTATCATCTGGGATTGGCCCACTATCTTAAGGGCGACTATGAAAGCGCTGAAAAAGCCTACCTCCGTTGCCTGGATGTGGCCGATAATGATGATTTACTGGTTGCTACGGCCGACTGGCTGTATATGACTTATTGCCGGATGAACCAACCAGGCGAGGCCGCCAGGGTACTGGAACTGATTGGGGATGACATGAAAATCGTGGAGAACGACTCGTACTACAAGCGGCTGAAGATGTACAAAGGCCAGCTTAAACCCGAAGAACTGTTAACGGTGGATGAGTCTTCAGACCATGCCGACCTGGCCCTGGCCACCCAGGGATATGGCGTAGGCAATTACTACCTGTGCCTGGGCGATACGGCCCGGGCTGTTGACATTTTTAAAAAAGTTAAAAACGGAAAACACTTTGCCGCCTTTGGCTTTATTGCTGCCGAGGCGGATTTGTTAAGACTTGAGCAGGGCACCCGCAACCGTGACACAGATTTTTAAGCAGACCATCAACTTTCGTAAGCCCGAAAGGGCTGCATTGCTTCAGGAACATCCGCTCCCGGATTGATTTTTATGGTTAGATTTTTTGAGGAGCTTATTTGCAAGGGGTACGGTTAATTTACAAGATAAACAAAATGTCGGGCAAGTATAAACAACGGTTATATTCAATTAATCCGTAATTAGTCATATAGGAAATTGGTATGCTTAATTATTATTATAAAGATTTAATTGATAACTTCCTTTCAAAAAGCATTGAAGAGATAATTGGAGAGATCACCCTTTGCAATCAATTTGATTCCTCGGTAAATCAGAATAAATCATGGGAAGTGCAAATTCCTATATTGAAGAAATCACTTATAGATTTTCAGGGCTCGATATTTTTTGAATTTTCAATACCTCGAATGGGAAAAAGAGTAGATGTATTGGTTATTGTGGAAGGAGTGGTATTCGTGATAGAATTTAAAGTCGGGGAACATAAATTCTTTCGGTATGATGTTGAACAGGTATGGGATTATGCCTTGGATTTGAAAAACTTCCATGAGCCAAGTCATAAAGCCTTATTGGTTCCCATCCTTGTTGCAACAGAAGCTAAAGAATCTTTTATAGAAATAGCAACTACAACACATAATGATAATTTATTGCTGCCAATAAAAGTAAATAAGGAAGGCTTGCAACTGGCAATTGCTCGAGTAGTTGAATCTTTTAGGGGGCTTGAAAAATTAAATCCCGATGAATATTCGCGTGGACGTTACTATCCCACTCCAACTATAATTCAAGCAGCACTTTCATTATATAATAATCACACTGTAGATGAAATAACAAGAAGTGATGCTGAAGCAAAGAATCTTACCAAAACCACTTCGACAATTTCACAAATAATAAAAAAAGCAAGCATTGATAAAAGAAAAGTAATATGTTTTGTCACTGGTGTGCCGGGAGCTGGCAAAACTTTAGTTGGGTTAAAAGTAGCTACTTCTCATTTAGATGAGGCAAATGGAAAAGAAAGTGTTTACTTATCGGGTAATGGTCCCTTGGTAGCTATACTTCAAGAGGCTTTGGCAAGAGATAAAATTAGAAATGAAAAGCAAAAAGGTAAAAAAACAACTAAAGGTAAAGCAAAGGCAAGTGTAAAGGCCTTTATACAGAACATTCACCATTATCGCGATGCTTATCTTGTTGATCCATCTCCTCCTTATGATCATGTGGCCATATTTGATGAAGCCCAACGCGCCTGGAATAAAGAGCAGACGCAAAAGTTTATGAAACAAAAAAAAGGATATCACAATTTCGATTACTCTGAACCTGAATTTCTAATTTCTTGTCTCGATCGTCATAAAGATTGGGCAGTAATAATTTGTCTGGTAGGTGGTGGGCAGGAAATTAATACAGGCGAAGCTGGTATTGCAGAATGGTTAAATGCGATTAAAAATAGGTTTTCTAATTGGGAAGTATTTATTTCTCCGAATTTGACAGACTCGGAATATGAAGCTTCAAATGTAATTTCTGAATTATTTAAAGTTACTAAAGTGACCTTTGATCCTGATTTGCACCTTGGCGTTTCAATGCGTTCTTTCAGAGCGGAGAATCTATCTCTTTTCATAAAGTATTTATTAGACTTAAAAAAGGAAGAGGCAATTAAAACATATTTAAAATTACATGATAAATATCCAATTGTACTAACAAGATATATACAAAAAGCTAAAGAATGGCTCAAGAAAAAAGCGAGAGGAAGCGAAAGGTATGGAATTGTTGTATCCTCACAAGCCCAAAGATTAAAACCTTTTGCAATAGATGTGAAATCTCCAATGAATCCGGTTCATTGGTTTTTAAATGATAAGGATGATGTAAGATCGTCATTTTATTTAGAAGATGTGGCTACCGAATTTCATGTACAGGGCCTTGAATTAGATTGGACCTGTGTAACCTGGGATGGAGACTTAAGGTATTCAGCTGAGGGATGGAAAACTTTTTCATTTGTGGGAAATAAATGGCAAAACATTCATAAAGAGGATAGAAAAAGATACCTGATAAACGCTTATAGAATACTATTGACCAGAGCAAGGCAAGGAATGGTTATAGTTATTCCGGAAGGAGATCCTAAAGATCACACCCGAAAAGCCGAGTTCTACGACCCTACCTTTAAATACCTGTCCAGCTTGGGTATTCCAGTTATATGAAGTATAAATTAGTGAAACAGTCTGGCCATCATACAGTTTAGTGATGGGCTATGCGGATGTGCAGTTCCTGGAGCTGCTCATCCGAAATGGGCGAGGGGGTATCGATCATCATATCCCTGCCGGCATTATTTTTCGGGAAGGCTATGACATCGCGTATTGAATCGGAGCCACCAAACAACGCGCACAGACGGTCGAACCCAAAGGCGATGCCTCCATGTGGCGGTGCTCCGTATTCAAACGCTTCCATCAAAAAGCCAAACTGTTTTCTGGCTTCTTCATTCGTAAAGCCCAGCACATTAAACATGCGTTGTTGGGTGGAGCGGTCGTGAATACGCACCGAGCCGCCACCAATTTCGGTTCCGTTCAGCACCATGTCATACGCATTGGCGCGCACTTTTGCGGGGTTGGTTTCCAGCAGGTGCAGGTCTTCGGCTTTTGGTGAAGTAAACGGATGGTGCATGGCGTGGTAGCGTTGGGTTTCTTCGTTCCACTCCAGCAGGGGAAAATCGAGTACCCATAGGGCTGCAAATGCATCTTTTTTGCGCAGGCCGAGTTGTTCGCCCATGAGCAGGCGCAGCTCGCTTAACTGTTTTCGGGTAGATTGCTTTTCGCCTGCCAGTATCAACATCAGATCACCGGGTTGGGCACCAAAACGTTCAGCCCATTGCCTTAACTCGTCAGCGGTGTAAAATTTATCAACCGAAGATTTGAACGTGCCATCGCTTTTGTACTGCACATACACCAACCCTTTGGCGCCAACCTGAGGGCGCTTCACAAATTCAGTGAGCTCATCCAGTTGCTTGCGGGAGTAATTGGCACAGCCTGGGGCGCATATTCCTGCCACCAGTTCGGCACCATCGAACACGCCAAAGTTTTTACCGGAGGTAAGGTCTGATTTTTCCTCAAGGTTTTTCAGCTCGGTAAACTTCATTTCAAAGCGAATATCCGGCTTATCCGAACCGTACTGCCGCAGGGCATCTTCGTACGACATGCGGGGCACGGGTGGCAATTCAATGCCTTTAACCGTTTTGAACAAGTGGCGTATCAGCCCTTCAAACGTATTCAAAATATCTTCCTGGGTAACAAAACTCATTTCGCAGTCTATCTGTGTAAACTCCGGCTGGCGGTCGGCTCTGAAATCCTCATCGCGGAAGCACTTTACAATCTGGTAGTATCGGTCAAAACCCGAAACCATGAGCAGTTGCTTGAAGGTTTGGGGCGACTGGGGCAGGGCGTAGAACTCGCCCGGATGCAGGCGCGAAGGCACTACAAAATCGCGGGCCCCCTCAGGGGTTGATTTTATGAGCACGGGGGTTTCTACCTCAATAAAATGCAGGCTGTCCAGGTAGGCACGCGTCTGGCGGGCCATCTGGTGGCGCAATTCAAGGTTTTGCCGCAGCGGATTTCTGCGCAAATCCAGGTACCGGTATTTCATGCGCAACTCTTCCCCGCCATCCGATTCATCTTCAATGGTAAAGGGCGGTACTTTAGAGGGGTTGAGTTGTTCCAAACCGGTAAGGCGTACCTCCACTTCGCCCGTTGGCAGCTTATCGTTTTTGGCGAGTCGCTCCTTAACCGTGCCGGTTGCCTGTATAACAAATTCGCGCCCCAGGTTTCGGGCCTTTTCTATTAATGACGGATGGGTTACCCCTTCTTCCAGCACCAGTTGGGTAATGCCATAGCGGTCGCGGAGGTCAATCCACATGATACCTCCTTTGTCGCGCAGGCGCTGAACCCAGCCGGCAAGGGTTACGGTTTGGTTTACGTGCGAAAGGCGCAGTTCTCCGCAGGTATGGGTACGTAGCATGGTGTTTTGTACTTTTGTGGAAATTTTAAGGCGCGAAGTTAATAATACTATGAGTTTATCGTTCATCAGGCAAAATATTATGAAACTCCTTATGCCGCTTGCTGTTTGCCTGGTGTTGTTTGCCTTTAACGGACCCAGGCTGGTAAAAACCAAAATTACCGATGAGATTACGGTGAGACTGCCGCACAACTTCCGGCCCATGGACGAACTGGACCTTACGCAGCGTTACCCGTCGGTGCGGCAGCCGCTTGCTGCGTTTACCAACGAAGAACGCGAAGTGGATTTCAGTGTTAACCTTTCGGCTACCCGGTGGCCCGATACCAACCTGGAACTGGCCGGTAAGTTTTTCAGAGCAGGGATATACAATCTGTTTGATGGAGTGGATATGATTGATGAGGGTATTCATGAAATCAACGGCCGTTCGTTTATTTACTTTGAGTTTGAGTCGCGGGTAAAGGGCGATGTGCGCGACCTGAGCCTGCGCGAGCCGGTACTGAAATACACCTATATACAATACCTGGTTGAGCCCGGACGCACACTTGTTTTCTCATTTCACTGCCCCCGAAGGCTGCGCGGGGAATGGCAACCTACGGCACATGCAATAATGAACAGCATTAAAATAAAGTAAGTGGAAAATTTATTTTCGGATGAATGGTTTATGCATCAGGCGCTTAGCGAAGCCCGCAAGGCGCTTGAGGCAGGCGAGGTTCCCGTGGGTGCCGTAGTGGTTTGCGGCAACCGCATTGTAGCGCGGGCGCACAATCAAACAGAAAAGTTAACCGATGCCACCGCCCATGCCGAAATGCTGGCTGTTACGGCAGCGGCCAATTACCTGGGCTCCAAATACCTGAGCGAGTGCACCCTGTATGTTACCCTTGAACCGTGCGTGATGTGCGCAGGCGCACTGGCCTGGGTGCAACTGCAACGGCTGGTGTTTGGCGCGTCCGACCCCCAGCGCGGTTATCGGCTCATTAAAAACAATATTCTGCATCCGCGCACCAGGGTAACCGAAGGACTTGCCGGAGAACAATGCAAACAACTGATAGACCAATTTTTTAAAACCATAAGAGAAAAATAATTTTTGTGGCTGCAGGTGCTGTGTTGAACTTTATTTCGCAGCATTTGTTGAATAGAAGTGTATATTTGAGAGCTTATTGTGTTAAACCTATAAACCCTGTTTAGCTATGCCTTTTACTTTGCCCAATTTACCGTATCCGTTCAATGCACTGGAACCCCATATTGATGCCCGCACTATGGAAATACACCATGGCAAGCATCACAACGCCTATGTAACCAACCTGAACAACGCCATTGCCGGCACGGATGCAGAAAAACTTACCATCGAAGAAATCTGCAAAAACATTTCAAAATACCCGGTGGCCGTTCGAAACAATGGTGGCGGGCATTACAACCACAGCCTGTTCTGGACCATTATGGGGCCCAATGCAGGAGGTACGCCTGCCGGTGCGCTGGCCGATGCCATTAATGCCGCTTTTGGAAGTTTCGATGAATTTAAAAATAAATTTTCGGCCGCTGCGGCCGGCAGATTCGGTTCCGGATGGGCCTGGCTTATCGTAGATGCAGGAAAAAAGCTGCAGATTACTTCTACCCCTAATCAGGACAACCCGTTAATGGATGTTGCCGAAGTAAAAGGAACGCCTATTCTCGGGCTTGATGTGTGGGAACACGCCTATTATCTGCACTATCAGAACCGCCGCCCTGACTACATTGCTGCCTGGTGGAATGTGGTGAACTGGAATGAAGTGGCGAAGCGGTTTGCGCAAACCCAATAAAAACTTTTAAGCACCAGTTAAAGGCAACACCGGTTAGGTGTTGCTTTTTTATTTTTACAGATGCAGTTGAACACAATACCTGGTTAACGCTCAGATTAAGCTTCATCGTGATATTGTTTTGCGAAGAAAACGTTTCGGCAAAGGTGCGTATTCCGATTTCCCTGAGTTTTTCAACATCGCCAATATCAGCAGACAGTTTCCTGAAGCCCGGCCTGTGCTGTAAGCAGTTTTGGCTTTACCGCAGCAGGTAACCGATGCCGGCCCGCAGGGCAAAATCACCTTCAAAGAAAAAGTCGCCCATCAGTTCGAACCGTACATTTTTTTTCAGGGGGATGGCACCACCCAGGCCCAGGGAGAAGTCGTTTACGCCTACCAATGCGCGACCGCGGGTAAAAATATGGTCGGTAAAGTAGTACCGTGCGCCAAAGGCAAAACTTTCCCGCGAGGCTGTCCATACCTCCAGGCCAGCCGATAGACTTACCTTGCGCACCACAAAGTAGTTTAGTTCAAAGCCAATCTGGGCCTTATCAAATAACCGGGTGTTATCGGTTTTTAACAGGTCCATACCTGCGCCCAGCATAAAGTCGCCTGAGCTCTGGCTGCGGGCGGCCAGGGACGCGGAAAGGAGAAGAAGGATAAGACCGTATCGCATAGTGATTTTGTGAGAGCTCAAATATATTCAACTTTTGAATAAAATCTGCTGGTGCTGCTTTCGGGTGGCGGCAGGTTTACTTTTTTTCGTTGAGCAGCTTTTCAATGGCCAACAGTTCATCGCGCAGCCGGGCAGCTTCCATAAACTCCAGTTCGCGGGCCGCTTTTTCCATGGCTTTTCGGGTTTGGTCGGCCATTTTGCGCAGTTGGTCTGTAGTAAGGTAGGCCATTACGGGGTCGGCCGCCAGGCTGGCTTCTTCTTTTTCCACGTAGTATTTTTTGCCGGTGGTTTTGGAGTCGGCAACTTTGGTTTGTTTAAGGATGGCGTCTTTCGACTTTTTAACCGTTTGCGGGGTAATATTGTGTTTAAGGTTATAATCCATTTGCGCCTGCCGCCTTCGGTTGGTTTCGTCTATGGCCGTTTGCATAGACTCGGTAATGGTATCGGCATACATAATAACCTTTCCGTTCACGTTGCGTGCGGCCCGTCCGATGGTTTGAATAAGCGACCGCGGATTTCTGAGAAAGCCTTCCTTGTCGGCATCCAGAATGGCTACCAGCGATACTTCGGGCAGGTCGAGGCCTTCGCGCAGCAGGTTTACGCCTACCAGCACATCGAATACACCCAGGCGCAGTTCGCGCAGAATTTCCACGCGGTCCAGGGCGGTAACTTCGGCATGAATGTAGCGGCATTTGACGCCTGCTTTATCGAGGTAGCGGGCCAGTTCTTCGGCCATTCGTTTGGTAAGGGTGGTAACCAAAACCCGTTCGCTGCGCTGCACCCGTATGTTTATTTCCTCCAACAGGTCGTCTATCTGGTTTTTGCTGGGGCGCACATCTATCTGCGGGTCGAGCAGGCCGGTAGGGCGTATAAGCTGTTCTGCTACTATACCTTCTGATTTGCGCAGTTCGTATTCGCCCGGGGTGGCGCTTACGTAAATAACCTGATTTACCATTTCCTCAAACTCAGCAAAGGTAAGTGGCCGGTTATCGAGAGCTGAGGGCAGGCGAAAGCCATAATCAACCAGATTAACTTTTCTGGAGCGGTCACCGCCCCACATAGCGCGTATTTGCGGCACGGTAACGTGACTTTCGTCAATAATCATCAGAAAATCATCCGGAAAATAATCCAAAAGGCAAAATGGTCGTTGTCCGGGCTTTCTGCGGTCGAAGTAACGCGAGTAATTTTCAATACCTGAGCAATAGCCCAGTTCGCGTATCATCTCCAGATCAAACTCCGTGCGCTCCTTCAGGCGTTTGGCTTCAAGATGTTTTTTTTCGGCTTCGAACATGGTTACCTGGGCCATGAGGTCGTCCTGAATTTCGCGGATGGCCTGTTGCAGGGTTTCGCGTCCGGTTACGAACAGGTTGGCCGGGAAGATGGTAACGGTTTTTTCCTCAGAAATTTTTCTTCCGCTTGCCGGGTCAATACGGTGGATGGTTTCAATTTCATCGCCAAAAAAGTAAATGCGCAGGGCGTGGTCGGCATAAGCCAGAAAGATGTCCACTGTATCGCCTTTCACCCGGAAGGTGCCCCGCCTGAAGTCGGCTTCGGTGCGGTTGTACAGAATATCTACCAGGGCATACAACAGGCGGTTTCTGGGCAGGAGGTCTCCGGCCGATATACGGATTACATTTTTGCCGAACTCATCGGGGTTGCCGATGCCGTATATACACGAAACCGATGCTACCACCAGCACGTCTCTGCGGCCGGTAAGCAGGGCCGAGGTGGCGCTGAGGCGCAGTTTTTCTATTTCTTCATTGATGGATAAATCTTTTTCAATGTACAGATTGGAAGAGGGTATGTAGGCTTCGGGCTGATAATAGTCGTAGTAGGAGATGAAGTATTCTACTGCATTTTCCGGAAAGAAGCTTTTAAACTCTCCGTACAGTTGGGCTGCCAGGGTTTTGTTGTGGCTCAGCACCAGGGTAGGGCGGTTAACGCGCGCCACCACGTTAGCCATGGTAAAGGTTTTTCCTGATCCGGTTACACCCAGCAGGGTTTGGTGGGGCACTCCGGTCATAATGCCCTGCACCAGTTGTTCAATAGCTTGGGGCTGGTCGCCTGTGGGCTCGAAGTCGCTAACCAGTTTAAAGTCCATGGCGGGGTCAAAAATCAGTATAGTTACGCCAACGGACAAACCGGCGGTTGGGTTAAACTTAAAAGCGGCTTAGCGGTTCCAGATATTCCACGATTTTTCGGCCTGCAGGTACAGCATTTCCAGGCCGTTTTTTATCTGGGCATCGCGCATTTCGGCTTTTTGCAAAAAGAGGGTGCGTGCCGGGTTGTAAATCAAATCGTACACCCAATGGGTTTTGGTAATGTGTTCGTAGGGTATGGGCGGAAACGTTTCGGTATTGGGGTGCATGCCCAGGGGGGTGGTGTTAATGATGAGCCGGTGGTCTTTAATGATCTGGGCATTGAGGGTTTGGTAGGTATAGGTTCCTTTTTCATTGCTCCGTGAAACCAGGTGGTACGGAATGCCCAGGCGGTTTAACGCTTCCTGTACGGCTTTTGACGATCCGCCCGTTCCGAGTATCAGGGCGGTGATGCCGCTTTTCTGGGGCAGCCAGCGGTCCAGGGTTTCGTAAAAGGCATCGGCATCGGTATTGTAGCCGTACAGTTTGCCGTCTTTAAACCGTATTACGTTAACCGCGCCAATTTTTTTTGAGTCGGGGCTTATTTCATTGAGGTAAGGTATAACCTGTTCCTTATAGGGCAGGGTTACGTTGAGGCCGGCAAGCCCTTTGGTGTTTTGGATGAGTTGTTCCAGCTCGCTGATGTGGTTAAGCTGAAACAGCTCGTAGCGGTGGTCGCGCAGGCCTTCGCGGAAAAATTTTTCATCGAAGTACTGTTTGGAAAATGAGTGGCTCACGGCCGAGCCGATTAGTCCGTATACTTTTTCCATAGTCAGGTTTTGGTTTTGATTAATGCAGCGGCTTTTTCAATGCTAAATACCAGTAATACGCCTAAGGCCATCATAATGAGGGCACCGATAAGCTGGGGGTCTTTTCCTGTTAATGACAGATAATCCCATGGCATAATGCTTACATCGTATACCGGCAGGCGCTCGCCCGTTTCTGTTGTTCGGTATTCAAGCGTATGCCGCCAGGGCCAGATTTTATTAAGTGATCCGAGCATGAAACCTGCCAGCAGGGCTACAGTAAAGCTGTGGTAATGGTCGAGTATCCAGGTGAGCAACCTGGAGAACGACAGGATGCCGGTAATGCAACCGAAGGCAAAGGTTAAAAGTATGGGAATGTTGCCCTGCAGCAGGGCATTGACCATATACTGGTATTTGCCCAGGAGCAGCAAAACGAAGGCCCCTGAAATACCCGGCAAAATCATTGCACAAATAGCGAGCACGCCCGAAATGTAAATAAAAAGAAGGTTTTCAGGTGATTGGGTAGGTGTTAGCACGGTAATCAGGTAGGCGGCTATAATGCCAATAATAAAAGCCAGTATGGTTGCCAGGTTCCACTTTTTTATTTCGCGGGTAACCAGGGGTGCAGAGATAAGAATGAGGCCAAAGAAAAAGGACCATACCAGTATGGCGTAATGTTGCAACAGGTAGTTTACCAGGCGTGCCAGTGTGAGCAAACTGGTGAGGATGCCCAGCAAAAGCGTAAGCAGGAAGGGGCCATTAATTTTTTTCCAGCATTCGCGCAGTTGCAGTGTACGCAACAGACGTAAGGCCCGGGCATCAATGGCCCGTATGGAGTGGATGAGTTCATTGTAGATTCCTGTAATGAAGGCAACCGTACCTCCCGAAACTCCGGGTATTACATCAGCGGCGCCCATGCCAAGTCCTTTAATATAAAGAACAATATAATCAACAGGTTTTCGCAAGGGCTTAATCTACTTCAAAGGGTGGAGCCGTGTTCGACTTCTTTCGTTCAATGCCTAGAAAATGCAGAAAAGTGTCGCCCCGCAGCCCCAGCCGAATGGTTTCCAGGGGAATTACCTCCTGTGGAGCGATGTTTCCCAGGTTCACGTTGGGTCCGAGTAATTTTATGAACCACACCTGCTGGGCTTTTTGGGGAGCTTCCCAGATAATTTTTTCAAACGGAATGCGGGTAAGGATTTCCTGTACCAGTCCCGAGCGCACTTCGCCTGTGGAACGGAACAGGCCCACGTTGCCGCTTTCGCGTGCCTCGCCAATTACCTTCCAGGCGCCGGCCTCCAGCTCTTTTTGCATGAGCTCAATCCACATGTAGGGTGGGATGATTTTTTCAGCGTCTTTCGAGCCTACTTCCGACAGCACAGTAACCTGCTCGGAAAGTTTGCTGATGTAGTCGCACTTCTTGTCGTGGTCCATATCAATGGAGCCATCTGATACTTCGGCAAACGTCATGTTGAATTTATCAAGCAGCCTTCGGTAGTCGTCAAACTGGTTGCGGATAACAAAGGCTTCGAAAAGCGTTCCGCCAAAATAGGTGGGTATGCCGGCATCTTTGTACACCTTTAGTTTGTCTTTAAGATTGGGGGTTACAAACGAGGTAGCCCAGCCCAGCTTTACAATATCCACATGGTCGGCACAGGTGGATACAAAATCTTCGGCTTCCCGTACGCTCAGGCCCTTGTCCATGGCCATGGTAAAACCATATTGCCTGGGCTTACGGGTGCGCTCAGGCAGGTTTTTGAGTTCAAAGTTCATTACGTGCTTTCTTTTCTGAATTGTTCAATGATTTTGAACAGCGCTTTTTGGGTTTCGAGTTGGGGGAAGAACTCGTACAAAGTAGCGTGTCCTTCAAAGTTCAAAATTAGTGCATTTTCCAGATAGTTAAAGGCTTCTTTAAAGCGGCCGGCCTCGATAAGGTAAACAGTCATGCGGTAATACAGGTCAGCTTCATCGGGTAGTTCGTCCAGGCCCTGCAGCAGCACATTGGCAGCTTTCTGGTAGTCGCCCTGTTCATAATAAATATAAGACCAGTTCATCCACACTTCCGGGTCTTTGGGGTCCAGGCGTGAGGCCTCCTCGTAGGCATCGATACTGGAAATAACGTTGCCAATTTTAAATTCGGCATGGGCTACGGCTTTCCAGTATTCGGGATTTTCGGCATTTGTTTTCAGGGCTTTGTTGTAGAAATGCAAAGCCTGATACCATTTTTCCTGTTTTTCCAGGCATACGCCTGCGCCAAACCAGGCTTCATCATACAGAGGGTCGAGCTTAGTGGCTTTTTGATAATATTTCAGTCCCAGGTCGTAGTGCTCCAGGCTTTCGTAGGCGGATCCGATGGAGCAGTACACTTCGGCACTGGGGCCTTCGAGTTCGATGGTTTTTTCGAAAGCTTCCAGGGCTTCGCGGTAGCGGCCCATGTTCATGTAGGTATTTCCGGTATTGAAGTAGGCTGATGCAAAGGTATCGTCAATGGTTATGGCATAGTCGTATGCCATCAGGGCTTCCTCGTATTGTCCGAGTTTGTTGTAAACAATGCCCAGGTTATACCAGGCAGCTGCCGAGTAGGGGTCTTCGTCAATAAATTTTTTGTAGTAGGCAATGCTGCTTTCCAGTTGGCCGGTAAGGTCCAGGCAGTAGGCTAATTCGTAAAGGGCCCCTTCGTGGCTCAGGTTAAATTCAATAGCCATTTTGTATGCCTCAATGGCCTTGTTATATTCTTCCATGTGCTGATAGGCCAGCCCAATGTTAAAGTAGATTTCATCTTTGTCATCAGAAAAATCGAGGGCTTGTGTAAAGCAGGTCAGGGCCTTTTCATACTCTTCGCGGGCGGCAAACAGGCTGCCTTTGGTAAGCAGAATTTCAGCATCATTGGGCTGAAGGTTTTCGGCCTGTTCCAGAAGTTCAAGGGCCTGCTGGTATTCCTGCAGTTGAATAAGTACCTGCGCTTTCATAACCAGCAGTTCGGTAGAGTACGGAAACTGGGCAATGGCCATATTCACGGCCTTCAGGGCGCGGTTGTATTTGGCGCGTATCAGGTAAAACTCGATTATTTCTTCAAAAGCTTCAACGTCAAAATATCCGGTTTTCTTTTTGCGGAGGTGGTCTTCAAAACGCTTGATAAGGTCATTCCCCTCATCCTCGCGCTTGCGATAGTCTTTTGCCATGGGCAGAAAGGTTTTTCGAAAGTAGCAATTTTCGGCAAAGCTACCTATTATTTTGATTTTTTGCCCATTGGCTGTACCAGGAGCAGCACCAGTCGAGGGTGGCCTCAAACGATTGAAACGCAAACGCAAAGCGTTCGGTAACTTTGCGGTTTTCGTAAAGAAAATAATTTCCGGCCAGCAGGGCCGTTTCGCGGGTAATGAGGGGGTTTCCGCCCAGCCAGGCGCGTACTTGTTCCAGCCGGCTAAGCAGGTGCAGTACGGGGCCTGAAACTTTGATGCCCGGAGGCCTTCGATGAAGCCGAACAGCGGTTTCATTAAAAAACGTTTTAAACGGTACCGCCCCGGCATTGGCAATAAAGCGTTCGCCCTGTGCTGGTGCATAATATAATTTAACGGCCAATGCAGCGGCATCGCGGCCGTCAACAAAGTTCAGCGAGCCGCTGATGTAAAAGGGTATTTGCCTCCATACATACTTAAACAACTGTGCGCTGCTGCGATTCCAGTTGCCGGGCGCCAGTATTACGGACGGATTGAGAATGGCGGCGGAGAGGCCTTCTTGCTGGCCGCGAAATACTTCCAGCTCAGCGCGGTATTTGGTTTCTGCGTAGAAAGTGTTTGCCGGGCTTTCCGTCCAGGTGTTGTCTTCGTTTATCAGGGTTTGGTTTTTCTGGCGGCCCAAGGCTGCGACCGAGCTGATGTGTATTAAACGCTGCAACTTCAGGTTAAGGCAGGTATTTACTATGTTGCGCGTACCCATAACATTTACCTGAAACAGTTTTTTGCGGTGCCGCGGGTTAAACGAAACCAGGGCTGCTGCATGAATAACACCATCGGCATGCTGCAGGGCTTCGTGCAGGCTTACGGGGTCGGTGATGTCGGCTTCCCGCCAGATAACATTTTCCCATGCAGGCAAATCATTTTGCACTTTACGGGTAAGTGCCATTACGGTTTTGCCTGAACGGGCGAGTTCTTGTACAATAAGGCTACCCAGCAGGCCTGTGGCTCCGGTAACAGCAATCATGATTACAATGTATGGTTGAGTAGCGGTAAAGATAGCAGTCTTTGAACGGGCGTTGTGCGGAGGGCATCTTCCAGCACCTGCGCATGGGTAAGGTTGTGACAGTCGCTTCCGGCAAAGTGTACCCATTTTTCGGCAATAAGCGTTCGTGCCAGGTTTGCCGCAGCTTTGCCGTAATAGCCTGTGGCCGAGGCGATGTTCAGTTGAAACAGAACCCCGCGTGCCAGCAGGTCTTCAAGTTTTTCGGGCTGCTGCTGATAGTACAGGTAACGTTCGGGGTGTGCCAGCACGGGTACATAGCGTGATGTGGTGAGCGAAAAAATAAACTCATGCAGGTTGAGCGGCTCAACCATAAAATTCAGTTCGAATAAAACGTACCGGTTACCAAAAGTAAGAAGGGGCTTTTGTGCCGCTAATTTGGCGGTTAGTTGCTCATCGAGGTAATATTCGGCAGCGGCGCTTATTTCAATGCCGGGATGGCTTTTCCTCAGGAGTGATTGCAGGTTCTGGCATGCCGCAAGAATGCCCTCTTCGGTGTTGTGGTAGGCATCGCCCATTATATGGGGGGGTGGTAATAAATTTGGTGTATCCCACATGGTTGAGCCTGGCAATAACCTGCAGGGCTTCGTCAATGGTTTGAACGCCATCATCCAGCCCGGGCAGCAGGTGCGAGTGCAGGTCGGTTTGTAATGCCGATGCACCGGCCATCTTTTTGCGAAACCAGTTAAACACGTTTCCTTAACAGCTTTTGGAGAAGTGAAGGCTCCTCGTCCTGGTAATAACCATATCCATAGGTTTTTCCTGATGCCGGCAGGGCATTGAGCACTACGGCAAGGTGATTGAATTGGTTAATCCGCATAATGCGTTTAAGGGTGCTGAAAAATTCCCGGCTGGAATAGTTGGCCCGGAAAACGTAAAGGGCCACATCGCTGTGGCGAATGGCCATAATGCCATCGGTAACCAGGCCTACGGGCGGGGTGTCCATTACAACAAAGTCGTAAGTCCTTTTAAGTTCATCCAGCAGTGATACAAACACCCCATTAAGCAGCAGTTCGGCCGGGTTTGGAGGTTGGGGGCCCGGGGGTATGTAATGCAGATTTTCAATTGAAGGAGACATGGGGCGGATGCATTCGTTCAACGCATATTGGCCAATTAAAAGTGTGCTGATACCTTTTTCGGGGCTATCGGTTTTCGGCTGGCCGGATGGCTTGCGCATATCCATGTCCAGCAGAATTACTTTTTTATTTGAAAGCGCCAGTATGGCGCTAAGGTTGGCGGCAATAAACGATTTGCCCTCGCCCGAAATGGTAGACGATACGGCAATAACCTTTTTTTGTTTATCCGGGCTAAGGAAAGTGAGGTTGGTGCGCAGGCTGCGCAGGGCCTCACTAACCCGTGAGCGTGGGTATTCGAGTACATACAGGCTATTTGATACAGGATGGCCGAATGCCGGTATGCTGCCCAGCAGGGGCAGCTTACATGCTTTCTCCACCTCGGCCAGCGATGTAATTTTGTCGCTGAGCAGATAAGCAACACCAATAAATACAAACGACAGGAAAAGGCTCATGACAAAGCCGGCCGCATAAACCATGATTTTTTTGGGCGAAACGGGCGATTTGGGCAGTGTGGCTGTTGATAGTATTTTGAAATCGGGTGTGGAGCCTGCCATGGCCACTTCAAATTCCGACTTTTTCTGAATGAGCGTCAGGTACAGTTCTTCATACAGTTTGTAGTAGCGGGCCTGCTTGTTGAACTGGGTGTTTTTGTCAGGAAGAACCGAGAATTGTCTTTCCAGGGTGGTTTGCGCCCGGGTAAGCTCGCCCAGTCTTTCCAGCAGGTTTGATTTAATATCGGTTAGTTGTTCATGAATTTTACCCGAAAGGCTTTCTATTTCCTGTTCCTTCTGGCGGTAAGCCAGTGTACCCGGTCTGTAAGAAAGCATAAGGCGTGCGGTTTCGAGTTTCAGCTCCTGCAGCCGTTCCAGATTTTTTATAACTGGTTCGGGCAGCAGACTGCGCCGGCTTACCGGCAGCAGCAGGCTATCGGTTTGCAGGGCATCAGCAAGGCGGTTAATGGCCGATATTCTCCGGTTTAGTTCGTAGCGTTGGGAGTCAAGCCGGTTAATTTGCTGAATGGTGGTTTTCAGTTCATCCTGAACGCTGCCTGTACGGTTGCGAAGGGTAAAGTTTTCGAGGTAGGTTTCGTAACCTTCCATTTGCTGTTCAATGCGCCTGAGTTCGCTGTTGAGCCAGGCAATTTTTTGCTGGTTGGCCAGGTTTTTCTGTGCGTTGCTGTATTGCAGGTAAAGGGAGTCAATGCCGTTAACAATATCGTGAGCTTTGTAGGGGTTGCTGTCTTTAAATGCTACCCGTATGGTGTTGGCGTTTACATTCAGGGGTTCGACGGTAAGGTTTTTCTGCAGGTAGTCCAGCATATTTTCGCGGCTGTTGATAACGAAAGCATAACGGGGCTCCTGGAACAAAGTATGCGTGCGGTTAACGGTAAAAACGAAATCGGGGGTCTCGAGTTTATGGCCAAATGTTCCGGTTAACGGTTTTTCGTAACCAGGTACAGTAATGAGGTAGTTCTCTTTATCTTTTTCCTGAATGAAAATGAGGGTATTGAGGATGGAGGGGTTTTTAACCCTGTATGTTACGACAAAGGGTGTGGCCCTGTGCATATCGAAGTTCAGTATCTTGCCAATACTCAGATAGGTTACATCCAGCTTAAGGGAGTCGATAACCGTGCTAAGAAAAAGTTTGGATTTTATGGTTTCAATTTCAGCAGCTATTACATTCGTCTGCGATCGTTCAGGTACCAGCTCACGAATACCAAGCTCGGTGGCATCTTGTTTAATATCCAGTTTTATTTCCGATTCTGATTCATAGAGTTCTTTGGTGTAGCGCGCATAAATTATGGCTGCTCCGTTTACGAACATCATAATCAGCAACAGCCATAACCAGTTTCGGCTTATGATTAGTTTTAGCTTGCCGAAATCCAGTGCCTCCTGTTGATGTATATGATTCGTTTCGGTGGTCACGGCTGTTTAACGCGAGTTTAATACAACAATAATTAATGTGGTAAGGCTGCTGAGGATGGAGATAACCGATACGTAGTCGCGAAGTGCTTCGCTCACCGGCCGGCGTATGGGTTCTATATAAATGATATCGCCCGGCTGTACCAACATATTGTTGTGCGTAAAGCCACTGGCCGAGCTGAGGTCGGCCAGATAGAACTGGTCATCACGTATTATGCGAATGTTGTCGGCCCTGGAGTCGCGGTCCAGGCCACCGGCCAGGGCTATAACTTCGGTGAGGGTCATGTTTTCGTATGGCAGGGGTATTACCTTGCTTTGTGGAAGGCCCAGCACCACCACCCGGTTGCTGGTGTTTTGCAGCAACACATAGGGGCTGGCATACCACGTGCTGTAGGCTTTCTGCAGCATTTCTTCGGCCTGCCGAAGGGTTAATCCCTCTATTTTAATACTTCCCACCATGGGCAGGCGTACGGTGCCATCGGCAGCAACGGTGTACTGGGGTTCCGGCCTTGACATGGCGTTGGGGTTGCTCAGGGTTTTCTGAAGTTCAAAGTCGGGGTCAATAACGCGTTCGCCCTGGTTGGTGTACACATTTAATTTAAGTACATCGCCTTTTTTTATGATGTAATTGCCTTCGGCCCGGCGGGCTGCCTGCCGGAAGTCGGGCAGGCTCAGGTTATCAGACCTGAACATGATGTTTTTGCGATACGAGCTGCAGCAGGGCAGCAAAAAAAGCAGGCACAATAAACAAACAGTACGTAACACAGCAGGTTATTTAACCCGTGAAATTACGGATTTTTCCAGCAACTCAGCCAGGGTAGGCAGGTTGCGGTCTTTTTCCGAAAGCAACGGGTTATCAAAAGGCCAGGAAATGTTCAGTTGAGGGTCGTTCCAGCGCACGCCCTGTTCAGACGCGGGATGGTACTGCGAAGTGGTTTTATAGATAAAAATGGTGTCTTCCAATGCAGCAAAACCATGTGCAAAACCGGCGGGTACCATCAGCATGTTGTGCTTTTCTGCGGTAAGCAGGCAGGTGTGCACCCTGCCAAAGGTGGGGCTGTTGCTGCGCAAATCTACCACAGCATCGAGTACGGCACCCTGCAGCACACTTACCAGCTTGGCCTGTTCGTAGGGAGGCAGCTGAAAATGCATGCCCCTGATAACGCCTTTTCTGGAAAAAGATATGTTTTCCTGCGTAAATGATTCTTTTATGCCGGCAGCCTCAAAGGCCGATTGTTTAAAGAATTCGTAAAACCATCCCCGGTTATCATGAAAAACCGCAGGGACAATCTCTACAAGCCCTTCAATTCCGGTTGAAATTATTTGCATGAAACAGAATGCCGGTTGCTTAGCGCATTGAGCGTTTGCAAATATTTTGAAATAACCAGCGATTCGTCAAATTCTTTCTCGGCTTTTTTTCGTGCATGGGCACCCAATTGCTCAAGCGTATGTTGAGGCAGGGTAGCCATGGCATACATTTTGGCGGCCAGGTCCTGAGGGTTTTTCGCTTCGCACAACAAGCCGTTTTTTTCGTGCTCCACCACCTGCCTGCAGCCTGGCACATTGGTGGCTATAAGGGGGCGTGCCATGGCGGCTGCCTCCAGCAGCGTACGGGGTGTGCCTTCGCGGTAAGAGGGCAACACCACGCAATGGGCCTGTTGTATGTACGTGCGCACGTCATCGGTAGTGCCCAGGTATTCCAATGTGCCGGCATTAACCCAATTTTTCAGTTCTTCGGCCGGAATACCTTGTTTGTGCTTTTCGTCAATGGCGCCCAGCAGCTGAAAGCGCGCGTTTACCCCCTGCTTTTTGAGGTATTCTATTGCGCGCACATATTCGGTAATGCCCTTGTCGGTAATCAGCCGGGAGATCATCAGAAAGGTAAAGGGCTTACGGGTGGCGGCAGGGGCCGGTGAAAAGTGCGTCAGGTCTATTCCCGAGCCGGGCACCAGATCGGCTTTTTGCGGAGTAATTAACCTGAAATCGGCAAATAGTTTCAGGTCATCTTGATTTTGAAAAAACACTTTATGTGCATAGCGAAAGCTGAGGCGGTAGAGCAGCATGGCCACCCTGGCCATGAAGCCATTTTTAAGGAAAGCCGTCCCCAGGCCGCATACGTTGTTAACAGACGGAATACCCAGCGCTGCCGCGGCCAGTGTTCCGTAAATGTTGGGTTTTATGGTAAAGTGAAGCACCACATCGGGGCGCAGGTTCCTGTAGAGGGCATAAAGCTCAAAAATAAGTAATAGGTCTTTAAACGGATTGGCGCCCCGGCTATCCATTTTAAGCCGGTGGTGTGTACAGCCGGCTTCCAGGAGCAGCGGGGTGTAGTCATCTTCAGGAGCTATGGTGTGCACCTCATGACCCTCTTTCTGAAAGGATTTTATAAGATTTAGCCTGAAATTGTAGATATTCCAGGAAGTATTCAGAACAATGGCTATACGCATACGGATTAAAGCACTTTATTGACCAACTGTAACTACAGACCTTTGTGTTATCACAGGCAATGATGAATGAACAAAAGTAGAAAAAAGTAACCGGCCACTAAAATCTTACATAGATCTTACATTACGCCTCCGGCATTTTTATGCCCCAAAGTCCCGTATTTTGAATTAAAATTGCAGCATGAAGCAAATGCCCGCTACCCTGCGGCCGGCAGTGCTGGTGGCGCTGGGGCACACCCGCCAACCAGAACTTACCGAAGAGCACTTGGATGAACTGGCTTTTCTGGCCGAAACGGCTGGTTTTCGCGAAGTGGGCAGGATAGTGCAAAACTTACCTAAACCCGACCCCCGTACTTTTATAGGAAAGGGCAAATTGGAAGAACTGAAAAGGCTGGTGCGCTTTACAAATGCCATCGAAGTAATTTTCGATGACGACCTTACCCCTTCGCAGCTTCGCAACCTGGAGCGCGAGCTAAACCCCAAAGACCGGGAAGAAGACCAGCCCCCCGTACGCGTTTACGACCGCAGCCTGCTTATACTCGACATATTTCTTTATCGGGCAAAAACGGCACAGGCACGCACGCAGGTTGAGCTGGCGCGCAACCAATACCTGTTGCCCCGCCTTACCCGCATGTGGACCCACCTGGAACGCCAGCGCGGCGGTACCGGTACCCGTGGCGGTGCCGGTGAAAAGGAAATAGAAACCGACCGCAGAAACATACGCCACCAGATAGCGGTGTTAAAAGAACGGCTCAAAAAAATTGAGCAACAGCGGCTCACGCAGCGCAAGGGCCGCGAGGCCACCGTGCGGGTGGCGCTGGTAGGTTATACCAATGCGGGCAAGTCAACCCTTATGAATATCCTGTCGGGTTCGGATGTGCTGGCCGAAAACCGGCTGTTTGCCACCGTAGATTCGACCGTGCGCAAGGTTAAACTGGGCAACATTCCCTTTCTGCTTTCCGATACGGTTGGCTTTATCCGCAAGCTGCCCCATCACCTCATCGAATCTTTTAAATCCACCCTCGATGAGGTACGTGAGGCTGATATTCTGTTGCATGTGGTAGATGTATCGCATCCGTTTCATCATAATCAGATAGAGGTGGTTAACCATACCCTTGGCGATATCAGGGCGGGAAACAAAACCACCATACTGGTGCTGAACAAAATCGATGCTTTCCGGCAGGCGCACCCCAATGTAAAGCCGGCCGACATGCTGGGCTTTTACCGGCAGATGGGCTTTGAGCATATTATCATGGTATCGGCTCTGAGCGGTGAACACATTCCGGAGCTCAAGCGGATGCTCTTCAACGAGGTGAAGAAAATCTTTATACAAATCTATCCCAACTATCTTAAAGACGGCTACGTATTTGCTCCGTACGAAATATCATGAGTTTTAAACGGGTTTGTTAATTTTGCCTCCTCACAGCCCGATTCGCAGAGGTGGTCTCATAGTTCAATGGATAGAATAGGAGTTTCCTAAACTCTTGATCTGGGTTCGACTCCCGGTGAGACCACCCCTGCCATCTGGCTGTTTTGTTCCGGTACCTGCAATTATTTAACTTGTAACAGAAAACCCTTACCCAATGCCTCCGGAACAAAATTCTCCCGATGCCGGAAAGTCTTCCGAAACCCGATATAAATTCAGAGCCCTGAAGGTGCACGCCTCTGACGACTGGCTGGCCGATGGCACCAAAAAATATCGCCAGGTTTACGACAGATACGAAACCACCTACATGCGCGTTGAGCTTTCGTTTTTTAACAAACTTTTTGATGAAACCGACTGGGAAGCAAACGTAACCCTGAAGTGCTACTTTCTTACCCAGGCAGGCAGGCAGGAGCTGTGCAGCCTTACCCAGCAGCGAAAGATTACCAAAGACGAAAATATTGTTTACGTACGCGATTCCTGGGGCAATGCCGAGCCGGGTGCCTACTGGATACGCGGCAATTACCTATGGGAAGCATACCTGGATGATGTACTTATTGGCGATGCGAAATTTTATGTGGAAGACCTTGGGCCGTCAGCACCCGGTGAGAACAAATTTTTTGAAGTGCAGCACATAAAGCTCTTTGAAGGCGATGCTTCGGCCTACAGCGCAGCTACTAAGAAATATCTTACCAAATTCAGCGCCAATGATACCCGTTACATCTGGGGAGAGTTTTGCTTTAAAAACAAAAGCAACACCGGCTACTATGCCGAATTGTTTTTTAATTATTGCGATGATGCCGGCCACCTGAAAGGGCGCAGCACCCGGCTTATCCACGTTCCGGCCCATACGGCCGGGCAGCTTTTTTATGTTTATCCCTCTTGGGGAAACGATACACCAGGCTCCTGGAAAAGCGATGTGTATACCCTCGAAGTGGTTTTTATGGACAGCCTCATTGCCACGGTGGCCTTTCAGGTAGGCGAACAGGCTGTTGAGGGCAATGCAGTGGTGCTCACCGAAGTAACCCGCGTGGCGCAGTCGCTCGCCTCACTGGATTCCACTGCGGGCAAAAGCCGGGAGGAAATATTACAGGAAAGCCTCAACGAACTGAATGCCCTAACGGGATTAACCTCGGTAAAAAAGGAGGTTAACGAAATGGTAAAACTGGTACAGTTTTATCAGGAAACCGGCAAAGATGTACTAAACCGCTTTTCCCTTCACTCGGTGTTTACGGGCAACCCCGGTACCGGAAAAACCACTGTGGCCCGCATCCTTTCGCGTATTTACAAAGGGCTGGGCATTCTGGAAAAAGGACATCTGGTTGAGGTAGACCGCCAGGCGCTGGTGGCCGGCTATGTGGGGCAAACCGCCATTAAAACCGCAGAGAAGATTGAAGAGGCCATGGGGGGCATATTGTTTATTGACGAGGCTTATTCGCTGGCCAACGAACGCGGTGGGCAGCACGACTTCGGGGCAGAGGCCATTCAGGTTTTGCTCAAGCGCATGGAAGATTTCCGCGGCAAGTTTGGTGTAATTGTGGCCGGTTATACCGATAATATGGTTGACTTTATTGAGTCTAACCCCGGCCTGCGGTCCAGGTTCGACAAGTATTACCAGTTCGAAGATTACACCCCCGAAGAAATGTTTACAATCGTGATGTCTTTTTTTAAAAAGGAAGAAGTACAGCCCGATGAAGCAGCCGCCCGGCACCTGCAAAATTATTTTGCCTACCTGTACAACATACGCGACAAACACTTTGGCAATGCGCGCACGGTAAGGCAGGTGGCTGCCGAAGCAGTTAAAAACCAGCACCTTCGGTTAGCGGCCATGAAAAAAGAAGACCGCACAGCCGACATGCTGCGTACCATTATGCTGGACGATGTGGCGGAGTTTGAAATAAAAGACGCAAGCCTGAAGCGGAGGCGCCTGGGTTTTAATTTGGGTAACGAATAGTTTATTTACTAACCGCGGCTTCCATCTGCAAAACCAAAATACCGAGCCTTAAGCTTATCGTCAAAATCATCGGCATAAAAGCCCACGCGGTCAAGCGTGCTTTTTATTTCCGACTTATCCAATCCCTGCAGTTCGCGTATGGCTTTAATATAGGCCCTTTCCTTAAATATGGTAAAGGCTACGCCATACAGGCCATGGTTTATTTCAAGTAATTCTTTGGTAAACAAATGCTGGTTGTTTACGGGTACATCGCATACCGGTGCCATTACCTGAAGGTAGCCGTAATTGGCAAGGTTACCCTGTGCATCTTTCGACTGGAAGATATCTACCCATACACTGGCCGAGCCCAGCACAAGGTTCCACTGGCCGGGTTGCTTTCCGCGCGCAGCAGCGGGATCTACTTTGTATTCGGTTAGAACCTCTTCAAAGAGTTTGTAATAATGCTCAATGGGGTGTTCCATAACGAGAGGGTTTGGGTTAATGGTAATGATTGAAACGGCCTCGGGGCTTTACCGGAAAAGGTAAGAAAAAAACCTTTTAACCGACTGATCTGACGCTAAAAAATTTCGCAAAGCCTTGCACTGGCCCTTAAATATGCCGTAGGGTGGTTAATGGCCGTAAACTTCATTCAGAATGCCGGCCAGGCGAATGCCGGCCTGAAGCAGGCGCTGGCGTACAATATGAAAATATTTATAGGAATAGGCATACCCCAGCCGGCTGTTGCCGGTGTCGTAAACCTGTTTGCGGAAGGCCATGCTTTCGTAAGCCCATTGGCGTACAGAAGTGCTTTGCCAGGCTTTGCGCAGCGAGTCAGATGGCAGCAGCAGCGACTCGGCCAGTTCGGTGTAGCTTAGCCGGGTATCGTCAATCATGTCGCTGTCCCACACCCTGTGCAGGTTACTTTCGGCACGAAACCACATTACGCGTATATCGTTGCCGCCCCGGTCGTTGCCGCGCCCGACATGAAGAGGCTGGTGCAGGTCGCCCACCAGGTGAACCAGTATTTTAATGCGCTCGGCTTCCTGGCGGGGGGTTAGCTTATGCGTTTTTAACTCCTCAATAATCCGCTCAATGGTCATAATGATGTCGCCATTGGGGTTTTTTTCGGCCTGCTCATAGGTTTGTCCGTCGGGGATGGTCACCCAATGCCAGTCGGCCATGTAGTCATAAGCCGAATCGGAACGAACTTCATCCATCCAGGTACTTACCATAGCCAGCGATTCGCCACCCAATATGCGGTGCAGGGCTTTTTTTGCTTTTTTATTCAGGTACTTTTGGGCAATGTGGCCGGTAACGCGATGGCCGGTAGGCCCCCAGGCAAATAGTTGAAACCATACCGAGGACAAAAGCAGGAGCAATACCGGGCGAAGCATGCGTGTATGTTTTTATGGCTGCAAATATGTAAAAATAAGCCCATGTTTTTACGCTACTTGTTTTAACTTTAAGCAAACAGGTATGTCGCAAAAGGTTACACTTACGGCTTTACTGGTAGCCAACCAGCTGGATATAAAAGGCATTAAAAATTTTCTTGAAATCCGGCCGCAGGCCGATTCATCGTCCGAGTTGTTTTATGTTTTCAGCGGTGGCAAATACCAGTATTATTTTAACTATGGGGTGGTGGTATTCAGCGGCTACTCGGAAGATGAAATAAAGTGGTCGGTAAAGGCCGTTCAGGCTTTTCAGCGCGGTCCTGTGCAGACCTGGATACGCGATGAACATGTGTTGCTTATCGAACCCGGCACTGAGCTGCAATTCCGGTTTGGTGAGGTGGTGCTTGACCACTGCGATGAGCGGGTGATCCGCATTGCCATGTTTAACCTGGCCCAGTCGGTGGCCATGGATCATTACCATGCGGTAACCGAACAACTGCTGGGCGAGGTAAAAGGCTTTACATACTACCTGGAAAACAGCGGAAGGCTGAAGATAAGCCGCAGAAACATGCTGCGGTTTATTGGCAAAGCCCTGAGCACCCAAAACGAGGTAGCTGAGAATATTTATGTTTTTGATGCCCCCGATCTGGTGTGGGATGATGAATTTCTCGACCGCCTGCACCAGGGGCTCATCCGGCATTTCGATCTGCGCATGCGCTTCAGCGAACTGGAATATATGATGCGCATCATTGACGAAAACCTTCGCATTTTTATGGAAATATCCAACCAGCGCGAAAGCAACCTCCTGGAAATGATTATTATTGCCTTAATACTGGTTGAAGTAGTAAACCTTATTTTCTCCAGCTTTTTCTGAATCATGATTATTCCTTCGCCTCATTCTGCCGGAAAAGCCCATGCCGGGCCTCCGTATCGTTACCACTTGTTTCAGGCATATGGGGTAGAACTGGAATACATGATTGTGGATTGCGACACCCTGCAGGTAAAGCCCATAGCCGATGACTTATTGAAACATGAACTGGGCTATTTCGGGGCCGATTGTGTGCGCGGGCCCATAACCTGGTCGAACGAAATGGTGCTGCACGTTATTGAGCTCAAATCAACCCAGCCCGAGGGCAACCTGAGCAACCTGGGCCACCTGCTGGCTGATGAAGTTCGGTATATCAATCACATATTAAAGCAATGGGATGCACGATTGTTGCCAGGGGGTTGCCATCCGGCTTTCAGACCCGAAAAAGAAACCCGGCTGTGGCCCCATGAAAGCAACGAAATTTACGAAGCCTACAACCGGATATTCAATTGTCGGGGGCACGGATGGTCTAACCTGCAGAGCACCCACCTTAATCTTCCGTTTTACGATGATGAAGAGTTTGCCCAGCTTCATGCAGCCGTAAGGGTGGTGCTTCCGCTCATTCCGGCGTTGTGCGCCAGTTCGCCTATGGTTGAAGAAACCCTTACGGGCAGCAGAGATACGCGGCTTAAATACTATAAAAACAACCAGTCGCGCATACCTTCCATAACAGGACGCATTATTCCGGAGGCTGTTTTTTCCCGGCGTACCTACCTGAAAAACATTTATGAAAAAATCAAGGCAGACCTCCGGCCCCACGATCCACAGGGCATTCTCAATCCGGTGTGGGTTAATTCGCGCGGTGCCGTTCCGCGATTTGACCGCGGCTCGGTTGAAATAAGGCTTATCGATTCGCAGGAATGCCCCGCAGCCGATATAGCCGTTAGTTTGTTGCTGGCAGAAACCATCCGCGCATTGGCCGGCAATATGTTTGCTCCCGTGGCCGAATTAATGAAATGCCCGTCCGACATGTTAACCGACATACTGGATCGCACCATCGAAGAAGGAGAAGATGCCCTGCTCCCGGAAGAATACGTCCGGTATTTTGAATTTGATCCGGAAAAGTACACGGCCGGATCGCTGTGGAAAAAAATAACCGGCCACCTTATAAACCGCGATGTACGGGTAATCAGCGGGTCGGAGCCCGAGTTAAAAATAATTTTCGATGAAGGTACCCTGGCCACCCGTATAATCCGTGCCGTTAAACAGGCCGGTGCATGGCAGCCAGTGTACCGCCAGCTGGCCGACTGCCTGGAGCAGAACAAAATGTTTATTCCCTGAGCATTTCGGTTAGCTGGTTCAAAATACCCTGCAGTTTTTTCAGATGATTGCCATAAAGCTTCCTCAGATACCAGCCGGTAAAAATATACGATGCGGCAAGTATAACCGAGGCAAGTGCAATGAACAACAGCAAAAAGCCGGTGTCCTCAAAGGCCCTGAAGAACGTATCGGCACCAACATCGTATGCGGTTTTCCATAATACGGCAATAAAAAAAGCGGGGTAAAGAATAACATAGCTAATCCGGTAAAACTTAAGGTAGCCTCTTAGGACTTCGGTAAGATTTTGGAGGTTGTTTTTCAAATTCCCTTCCGTCATGCTAAAACGGCTTAACGTGCGCAGCTTATTGATGTAATACAGCAAATACATCAGGCTAATAGCCAGCAACACCCAGATTAACCAGGCAAGCCGAGGGTTGGCGGCTGTGATCCCAACATACAGCAGCACCAGGGTGGTAACCAGCGTAAACAGCAATTCGGCCCGCACATTGCGTTTGAGGCGCAACACAACCGAAAAGCTTTCGCCCTGCAGCATGCGGGCAATATCTTCTTTTTGTCTGCTGGCACTGGCCGGGGCCTTTTGCCATATTGATTTTAACTTATCAAGATCGTCCATAACCTACTCTTTCATAAGTTTTCTTAGTTTTTCCCGAATGCGGTTCATGCGTACCCGCACGTTGTTTTGGGTAATGCCAATGGTTTGGGCTATCTCTTCGTAGGGCACTTCGTCAAGAGCCATCATAATCATGGCCCGGTCAATTTCCGAAAGCTGCCGTATGGCCCATTGCAGCTTCTCAAAATCATCTTCGCGGGTATCCGGTTCGGGCTCTGCAAAATTCAGATGATAGTCGGTAAGATTCTGCGTTTGAATTTTCCGGTTTTGTTTACGCAGGCCGGATATGGCCGTGTTCAGGGCAATGCGGTACATCCAGGTTGTAATTTTCGATTCGCCCCGAAAGGTGTGAAAAGACTTCCACAGCTGCAGCACAATTTCCTGAAACAGGTCCTCGCGCGCATCGCGATCCGCCCCATACATGATGCACACTTTGTGAATAAGCCCCTGATGCCGGCTAACCAGTTCAATAAACTCTTTCTCCTTTTCTTCTTTAATCATGAAGGAGGGGTGCTTCAGAGCTGAAATATAAGTAGTAAAGCGCGAATACTACGTTACAATCCCTCAGCAATATTTTTTATACTTGTCTGCCTGATGTATGAACTGGCTCCGCGACTTTTTTAGCCTTTCCCGGTCACAAACCAACGGTCTTGCCCTGCTGCTTCCGCTGTTGCTGCTCATTATCTTTTCAGAACCTTTGTACCGAAGGTATTTTGGCTCTGGTTCAACGCCTCCGGGGCTGATTGTCGCGGAAAGCCCTGTGCCGGATACTCCTGCCCATACCCGTATTGTTACCGACTCCGCAAACGCAGCAGCAGTTGTGTCCCTTAACCCCAACACGGCCCGGTATGATGACTGGCTGGCACTTAACGTGCCGCCCCGCATAGCGGCCCGAATAATAGCCTACCGGAATCGCGGCGGAAGTTTTACTTATCAGGAAGATTTGTTAAAGATTTACGGCCTGGATTCCACCCTGTACCGCCAGGTGGCCGCGTTTATCGCGCTGCCACCCAGACCGGTGGTTACGGGCAAGACAGATAAAAAGTTGCCGGAGTGGATTGACCTGAACAAGGCCGATTCGGTCCGGCTCCTGCCCGTTCGTGGAATTGGCCCTGTGCTGGCCGGCAGAATCGTCCGGTACCGCACAGCCCTGGGCGGCTTTGTTAACTGGGAGCAGCTGCATCAGGTTTACGGGCTGGACAGTGCGGTTATCGGCACCATAAAAGCCCGGTTTTATATTGATCCGGCATTTATTCCGAGAAAATTAAACCTGAACACAGCTACCGCTAAAGAGCTGGCGGCCCATCCGTTAATTTCGAACGAAATGGCCCGCGCAATCGTAACTTACCGGCATCAGCATGGAAATTTTCTTTCAGCAGAAGATATTCGGAAGATAGTTACTATTACCGAAGAACAATACCAGCGTATTAAACCTTACCTGTCAGTTGAATAACCCGGCCGGCATATTGCAAACGTACCTGCGCAGGCTATCGCGCCTTAGCGGCAATAACCGGTCGCTAAGGCTGTTCCGGCTTTCGGCCGATCAGTTTATTGACCTGAGTACCCTGCAGGGTGTTGAAGTTAAAGAGGCCTTTGAAATTGTAGCAGCCCTGCTGGGCAGGAAAGGCATAAAAATATGCGAGGTAAGCAACAGCCGCGTACCCTTTGTAAATAAACTTAGCGGGCAACTGCGCCGCCTGGCCCGTGCTGCTGCATTTTTGTTTGAAGAGCGCGGCACTCTTGACCTGCACCTGGCATGGCCCATGGTACGCGGTAAGCTGGCCGAAGGGGTTCCGGTAAGCGCACCGCTGCTGTTCTTTCCGGTGCGGCTGGAGGCCGACAAAAAATTCTGGCGGTTGTATCTGCGAAAAGATGAAGGCATAGTGCTTAACCGTACCTTACTGCTGGCTTATTACCACTACCGGCAATTACCTGCCGATGAAGAACTGCTGGAATTTACCTTTGAAGATACCGACCCCGATACCACCGTATTTCGTACCCGCCTCTACCAGTTGCTTAAAGACAAATTAGACATCCGGTTTGTACCCGATATTTATTCCGACCACCTCGCGCCATTCGATGCATTTTCCCGTCAGGAGTTCGATGAAAAATTTCAGGACATCGGACTGAAAATGTTCCACCAGGGTGTGCTGGGCATTTTTCCACAGGCCGATTCACAGCTTATGCCCGACTACCTGCAAATGATTGAGAAAGGCAGCATACAACAAATTGAAGATTTCTTTTTCAAACAGGGTGAAAACCCGGGCGGGTCCGGGGGTGCCCTGCCCGTTACCGAAGAGAAACTCTATGTGCCTTTTCCATTGGACAGCTGGCAGGAAGAAGCCCTGAAAGTTTGTAAATCAGGCCGGTCGCTGGTGGTTTACGGTCCGCCCGGCACCGGTAAGTCGCAACTCATTGCCGCCATTATTGCCGATGCCATGGCCACCGGCAGGAAGGTGCTGGTGGTGTCGCAAAAGCGCGTGGCCCTGGATGTGGTCTTTGAACGCCTGCAGGGAGCTGGCCTGGCCAATTATGCGGCGCTTATTCACGACTTCAGGCACGACCTTACCGAGCTGTACGCACGCCTGGCCCGGCTTATTGACCGCGTGGACACGGTGAGCCAAAAAGCCGATGCCCTTGTCGAGTCGCCTGAAGCAGTACACTTCCTGCAATTCAGCCGCACCATCGATAAGCTTACCGATGAGTGTGAAGAATACAAAAAAGCTTTGTTCGATAACAGCGAATGTGGCCTTAGTGCAAAAGAGCTGTACCTTACTTCCAGCCCCGAAACTCCTCACGTGTCGTTGCGGCAAGAGTTTCATCATTTTCATTTTAATAACCTGCATGGCTTTTTGCAAAAGCTGCGTCAGTATGTGGCCTATGCCCGGCAGTTTGAACAAAGTGACTACCCACTGCGCGAACGAAAATCATTTGCCGGACTTCCGCTATCGGCCAGGGCCGCTATTGAGGCAACCATTAAGCAGGTACGCGAAGAACTGGAAAACATGGCCTTGTCAATGCGCAGGTTAACCGGAAGAGAACTGTATTATGAGGAGATAGAAAATTTGTGGAACTTAAAAGACAGCCTGCATAACCTTACCGGCCTGCTTACTGATGAAACCACCTTTTTGTTTTTTCAGCAAATGGCAGGCGAGGAAGATGATGAAACCAGTTTGCTTTGGTTGCAAAATATGCAGCGGGTATGCCTTAACTGCTTTAATCATCCGGGCGTGGAGGCAACCCTGCGCGATGACCAGATGGGACAGTGCCAGATTGCCCTGCAGCAGCGCCTCAGTGCACGAAAAAGCATTGTGCGCCTCATTAAATGGGAATTGTTCAGCGACCAGAAATTTTTCCTTAAGCGGGTGCTGGTGGCCAACGGGCTGAATTATTCGCGCGAGGGCCTTTATACACTGGAACAACGCCTGGATAACCGGCTCAATCTTATTCATCATATCACAGCCCTGCGGCAGAAAAAATGGCTGCGCGATATCCCGGAAGTGTACGAATTGCGAACCTGGAAAAAATGGTTTGAAAAACAGGAACTGGCCCTCAGGGCCAAACTGCTGTTTGGTTCCATTCGCGAACTAAACAGCATTGATCCTGATAAATTCACCCGCGATGAATTTATCAGGTTGTTGTGGAATATAATTGATGAAGTGGAGACGTTCTGGCAAAAGAAAGAAAGCTGGCAGCGGTATCTTAGTCCTTATCAGATTGCCGCACTGGCCCGGTCGCCCGGCCTCTGGGTTAGCTGGGTGCAGCAGCTTCGTTTGGATTTCGACAACCTTTGTGCTTTCGATTCGCTCAGGGAATCGCTTCAGCAACATGAAAAAAGTGTTATTGATAAACTGCACGACAACCTGCAAAACCACGAGGCAGCGGAATACGAACGCGTATTCCTGAACAGCTTAAAACTGGCCTGGATCGATCACCTCGAAACCAAATATCCGGTTTTGCGGTGGCCTTCATCCCTTCATCTGGAACATGTGCAGCAGGAATGGCAACAGGCGGTGGCGGGTAAACGCAAAGCTGCACGCGAAGTGGTTGTACAGCGCGCCCGGCAGCAAACCGTGTTGCATGTGCAATACAACAGGCTGCAGAACCGCATAACATACCGCGACCTGTACCATCAGGTAACGAAAAAGAAGCGCAGATGGCCCCTTCGCAGGCTCATGGCATCTTTTGCCGATGAATTGTTTCAGCTCGTGCCTTGCTGGATGGCTTCGCCCGAAACGGTATCGGCCGTGTTTCCGCTGCAGGAGCTGTTTGATCTGGTTATATTCGATGAAGCTTCGCAATGCTTTGCCGAGTATGGCCTTCCGGCCATTTACCGCGGAAAACAGGTAGTGGTTGCCGGTGACCCCAAACAGCTTAGGCCCTTCGATTTATACCAGGTACGCTGGAAGGAAGAAGACGATAACCCCGACCTGGAAGTCGAGTCGCTGCTGGAACTGGCCATGCGCTACCTCCCATCCGCAAACCTTAACGGGCATTACCGCAGCCAGCATCCCGAGCTGATAGCCTTTTCAAACCGGCATTTTTATAACAACCGGCTTGACATGCTGCCGCACCGAAGTGCGTTTGCGCAAAAACAAAGTCCGTTTGAATTTATAAAAGTGGAAGGTGTATGGCATGATCAGGTTAATGAAGCAGAGGCAGATAAAGTAGTTGAGCTTGTTCTGGCCTGTTCGCAAAATGATCCAGGAGCCACGCTGGGAGTGGTAACCTTTAATGCCCCGCAACAGGAACTGATTATGGACAAACTTGCCGATGTTGCCGAAGCAGGAGGTAAATGGCCTGAACATTTGTTTGTAAAAAACATCGAAAACATTCAGGGCGATGAGCGCGACATTATTATTTTTTCGGTGGGTTACGCACGCGACAAACACGGAAAGATAAAACTGCAGTTCGGCAGCCTGAGCATGCCCGGTGGTGAAAACCGCCTGAATGTTGCCGTTACACGGGCACGCCGCAAAGTGGTGGTGGTAGCCAGCCTGTGGCCGGACGAATTACAGGTGCAGGACGTAAAAAACGAAGGGCCCCGGTTGCTGCGGGAGTACCTGGAGTATGTGCGAAGGGCAGCCGCGTCAGAAAGCCGCCTGGAGCTGCTGCAAAACCATGGCGCGGAAGACGGTCGCCCCCAGCTGGCCCTGCAGCTACAGGAATGGCTGGAGCAGCACGCCCCCGGAATACAGACCTGCCTGCGGCCCTTTCCCAGCACCGACCTGCTGGTAGTGCAGAATGGCGCTGCAGGTGTTGTGCTTACCGATGACACGTGTTTTGCTGCATTACCGGTTAAAGGTTCATGGGTTCATCTTCCGCAGTTGCTCAGGGAAAAAGAGTGGCCTGCCCTTATGCTCAGCAGCCGGAACTGGTGGGCAAACCGCGAACAGGCTATCCTTCAGGTTCAGAAATTTCTGCACCGCCTGGCAGAACAGGTTAGTTAGGAGTGGCAGTAACCTGTACGGTTTCGGAGTGCTGGCTCAGGTCAAGCCCTATTTTTTCTTCTTCCTCCGAAACGCGCAGCCGGGTAATTAAGGCCACCACGCGGTAAATAAGCAATGAACCAAAAAAGGTAAAAGAGGCTACAATTGCCAGGGCCAGCAAGTGATATAAAAAGGTAGTGGTTTGGCCATATATCAGCCCGGTATCTTTTGCAAAAACGGCTGTAAACAACATGCCGGCAATACCGCCAATGCCATGGCAGGGAAACACGTCCAGGGTGTCATCCAGCGATGTGCGCTGTTTGTAGTACACGGCCAGGTTGCTGATCAGGGCCGCCATAAATCCGATAAAGATGCTCTGACCGGCCGAAACAAATCCCGCAGCGGGTGTTATGGCCACCAGGCCAACCACCGCGCCTATGCAGGCTCCCAAAGCGGTAATTTTTCGGCCTACCAGGGCATCGAACATCACCCAGGTTATCATGGCCGAAGCAGAAGCCATGTTGGTGGTGGCGAAAGCCTGAACGGCCAGTTCGTTGGCGCCCAGTGCCGAGCCGGCATTAAAACCAAACCATCCAAACCATAGCATTCCCGTACCCAGAATAACAAACGGAATGTTGGCAGGCTGATGGTAAGCCGACTTTCGGGTACCCAGTACATAGGCCCCTGCCAGCGCGGCAAAGCCGGCCGACATGTGCACCACCGAACCCCCGGCAAAATCAAGCACACCCCACTTCCGCAAAAACCCTTCGGGGTGCCACGTCCAGTGTGCCAGCGGAGAATAGATAAAAATCGAGAAGAGACACATAAACAACAGATACGAAGTAAACTTTACCCGCTCGGCAAAACTGCCGGTTATGAGTGCCGGTGTAATAATGGCAAACTTTAGCTGAAACAGGGCAAATATGAGGAAGGGAACGGTGGGCGATAATGCCGCGTGCGGAGCCAGCCCCACACCGTTAAAACAAAAGTAGGTAAACGGATTGCCCACCAGCCCGCCCATGCTTTCGCCAAAGGCCAGGCTAAAACCCACTGCGTACCACACCAAACTTATAATGCCCAGGGCAATGAAACTTTGCAGCATGGTAGAGATTACGTTTTTGTAGCTTACCATGCCTCCGTAAAAAAACGAAAGGCCGGGCGTCATAAATAACACAAAAGCGGTAGCTACAATCATCCAGGCCGTATCGGCTTTGTCTATCCCGTTGCCGGAAGGAACCTCCGGAAACCCGTTACCTGTCAGGGCTAAAATTTGCAACAATACCAGTACGGAAAAGATAATCAGATAGCGCGGTTTGGGTTTGCTCATAAACTATATTGTTAGAAAAACGATATAAATTTCATACAAATAGGATTAAAATTCACCCATGTTATAGCAAAAAATTATAGAAATCGATTTAGATAGGGTAAAAATTGACCCATATTCTGTAAAAGGTTAAATTATTAAAATGTCCAGTATGGTTATCCGGCTGTTTCGGCAGAGCCGGCAGTGGTATTTGGTATTTTGTTTTCCGGTGCGCCTGGTTAGCTTTCAATCAGAAAATTGAAAATGTTATGAAGCATTGTTTACTGTGCCTGCTGGTTTGCCTTACTGCTGCAGCAGTGCAAAGCCAGGTAGCCAAAGCACCCGAGGTAAAAGAGGGCGAAGGCCCCTTTCCGCAGCTTATCATCAGGGGCGTAACTTTAATTGATGGTACCGGGGCCCCGCCCATTGGCCCGGTGGATATTGTGGTGCGGCAAAACCGCATTGAGCGAATAGTGGTGGTGGGTTTTCCGGGCGTACCCATATCGCCCGACCGCAGGCCTGAACTGGAGGCCGGCGGCAAAGAACTCCAGGCCGGCGGCATGTACCTGCTGCCCGGTTTTATTGACATGCACGGCCATATTGGCGGCACACAGGCCCCTTTTGCTGAGTATGTTTTTAAACTGTGGATGGGCCACGGCATTACTACCGTGCGCGACCCTTCATGCGGCAATGGCCTGGACTGGGTGCTGGACCAGAAAAACAAAAGCGCCCGTAACCTGATAACCGCCCCGCGTATTTTTGCCTACACCGTATTTGGGCAGGGAAGCGAAAAGCCCATCAGCACACCCGAAATGGCCCGCGAGTGGGTGCGAAACAATAAAGCCAAAGGAGCAGATGGCATTAAATTTTTCGGTGCGGCACCCGATATTATGCAGGCCGCCCTCGAAGAAAACAAAAAGCTTGGCCTTCGGTCGGCCTGCCACCATGCCCAAATGGATGTGGCCCGGTGGAATGTTTTAAAGTCGGCCCGTGCCGGGCTCACCAGCATGGAGCACTGGTATGGTTTGCCCGAGGCTTTATTTAACGACCGCACTGTTCAGGATTACCCGCCCGACTACAACTACCAGAACGAGCAACATCGCTTTGAAAATGCCGGCAGGCTCTGGAAACAGGCCGCACCACCTTTTTCAGACCACTGGAACAATGTGATGAATGAATTGCTGAAACTGGACTTTACCCTGGATCCCACCTTTAACATTTACGAAGCCAGCCGTGACCTGCACCGTGCCCGCCGTGCCGAATGGCACGAAGAGTATACCCTGCCGCAGCTGTGGGCCTTTTTCCAGCCCAACCGCAGGGCACACGGCTCTTACTGGTTTGCCTGGGGCACGGAACAGGAGGTGGCCTGGCGCGAAAACTACCGGCTTTGGATGACTTTTGTTAATGAATATAAAAACAGGGGAGGTCGTGTAACCACCGGCTCGGATTCGGGCTTTATTTTTCAGCTCTACGGCTTTGCCTACATCCGCGAGCTGGAGTTGCTTCGCGAGGCGGGCTTCCATCCGCTGGAGGTCATCCGGTCGGCTACGCTTTACGGAGCCCAGGCCCTTGGTGTGGAAAAAGATCTCGGTTCGGTTGAGGTTGGCAAGCTGGCCGATTTTGTAATTGTTGACCAAAATCCGTTGGAGAACCTTCAGGTACTGTATGGCACCGGAGCTATTAAACTTTCGGCCGATAACCATGTTACCCGTGTGGGCGGTGTGAAGTACACCATTAAGGATGGCATTATTTACGATGCCAAAAAACTGCTGGCCGATGTGCGCAAAATGGTAGCAGAAGAAAAGGCCAAAACGGGTTTTGTGTTGAAGCAACCCGGTGTGGATTAAGGGTATCCGTTAAAAATAGCTTTAAAAATTTGGAAGATTTAGACAAATTTCCGTATATTGGTGGACAAATTTCTTATGAAAAAGTCCACCAAAAAGTCAAAAACGCCCGGTTTACAGGTTGAAGAACCCGCCCTGGCTTATAATCGCAGGGTCGCGGGGATGCCAGAGGTACATCAAATTTTGGGCATTGCTGCCGATGACCTGATGAATGGAATTAGCCGTGTGGGTATTTTCCGCAGGGGTCTTACAAAGGCCGCTTTCAACAACCTGAAAGAAACCACCGGCCTGGATACCGAAACCCTGGCCCGGGCGCTGGCCATTTCATCCAAAACCATTCAACGCACCGAGGTTTTCGATGCCGTACAGTCGGAGCGCATGTATTTACTGGCCGATTTATATGCAGACGGTATAAACTATTTTGGGCTGGAAGATTTTCGCAACTGGATGAACCGCCCGTTGTTTACGCTGGGCAGTATCCGGCCCGTGGAGTTGCTGGACACCACCGAAGGCATTCGCCTCATCAAATCCGAAATTCACCGCGTACAGCACGGTATTGCGGTATGAGGGTTTTTCGGGTGGCAAGAAAAATGTATTGCGATGCATCGGGCGAAGGAGCCCGGCTGTATGGCGGGCGGTGGAATTTGCCGGGCGATGCGGCCCTCTATGCCGGCAGTTCGGTAGCCATTGCTTTACTCGAACGACTTACCGTTGACCAGGATTTGTTTACCACCGGCCGCGACCAGCTTTATGCCGTTATGGAATTCGACATTCCGAACGACCTGATTTTCACACCTCCGGTGGCTTCTTTGCCTAAAGGCTGGGATGTTGTTCCGCCATCGGTGGTGTCGCAGGCATATGGCTCAAAACTGATCCGGGCCGGGCAATTGTGCTTTGCTGTGCCGTCGGTAGTCGATACAACCTCGCGCAATTATGTGATCAATCCACACAGCACGCATTTCGGCAAAGTAAAATGGCAGGTATATCCCCTGCGGATAGATCCGCGCCTCATCCGTTAATTCGGGGCGGAATTCCTACTTTTGCATTTCAATTTGTAAAGGAAAGCCGGGTATGGAGCACATCCGCAATTTTTGCATCATCGCGCATATCGATCACGGAAAAAGCACACTGGCCGATAGGCTGCTGGAAGCCACAGGAACACTCAGCGAGCGGCAAATGCAGGACCAGGTGCTGGACAACATGGATCTGGAGCGCGAAAAGGGCATTACCATAAAAGCCCACGCCATTCAAATGAATTATCTGATGGACGGAAAAGAGTATGTACTTAACCTGATTGATACACCCGGTCATGTCGATTTTTCTTACGAAGTGTCGCGCTCCATTGCCGCCTGCGAAGGAGCACTGCTGGTGGTTGATGCCAGTCAGGGTATCGAGGCACAAACCATTTCCAATTTGTACCTCGCCCTGGAACACGACCTGGAAATTATTCCGGTGCTGAACAAAATAGACCTGCCCCATGCCATGCCCGAAGAGGTTACCGATGAGATTGTAGATCTTATTGGCTGCAAACCCGAAGATATAATCCGCGCAAGCGCAAAAGAAGGTATTGGCATTGAAGAAATCCTGCGGGCCGTGGTAGAGCGCATACCCCCGCCAAAGGGCAACAGTAGCGCCCCGTTGCAGGCTATGATTTTCGATTCGGTGTTTAACTCTTTCCGCGGCATAGAAGTGTACTTCAGGGTACTTAACGGCAACATTAAAAAAGGCGACCGGGTAAAATTTGTAAGCACCGGAAAAGAATACATAGCCGAGGAAATTGGGGTACTTAAACTAACCAAACAACCCCGCAACGAAATCAGCGCGGGCAATGTGGGGTACCTTATTTCCGGAATAAAAGAGGCTCGCGAAGTAAAAGTGGGCGACACCATTACCCATGTGCACCGGCCCGGCGAAGCCATTAAAGGTTTTGAAAATGTAAAACCCATGGTGTTTGCCGGTATCTATCCGGTTGACACTTCGGAGTTTGAAGAACTGCGTGCCTCGATGGAGAAGCTGCAGTTGAACGATGCTTCGCTGGTGTGGGAGCCGGAAACTTCGGCAGCGCTGGGCTTTGGTTTCCGATGCGGCTTTCTGGGTATGCTGCATATGGAGATTGTGCAGGAACGCCTTGAGCGTGAATTTGGCATGACAGTTATTACTACCGTGCCTTCGGTTCAGTTTCGGGCTGTAAAAACCGATGGAACTATTCTGGAGATAAGCGCCCCCTCCGAAATGCCCGAACCCAACACCATTGACCATATAGAAGAACCATTTATAAAAGCACAAATCATTACCAAGGCCGAGTTTATAGGGCCCATCATCAAGTTGTGTATGGATAAGCGCGGGGTTATTAAAAATCAAACCTACCTGACCACCGACCGCGTGGAGATGACCTTTGAAATGCCGCTGGCCGAAATTGTATTCGATTTCTTTGATAAACTGAAAACCATATCCAAAGGCTACGCCTCGCTGGATTACCACCTTATTGGCTACCGCGAATCGGACATGGTAAAACTGGATATTCAGCTGAATGGTGATAAGGTAGATGCCCTCTCTGCCATTGTACACCGTAGCAAAGCCTATGAATGGGGCAAAAAACTTTGTGAAAAATTAAAAGAACTGCTGCCCCGCCAGATGTTTGAAATTGCCATTCAGGCGGCTATCGGACAAAAAATCATTGCCCGCGAAACCGTAAAGGCCCTGCGCAAAAACGTGCTGGCCAAGTGCTACGGAGGAGACATTACCCGCAAGCGCAAGTTGCTGGAAAAGCAGAAAAAAGGTAAAAAACGCATGCGCCAGGTAGGCAATGTGGAAATACCGCAGGAAGCCTTTATGGCAGTTTTGAAAATTGACTGATAAAACCCCGGTGCCTATGCACGATGTACGTACCACCTATACCCTGATGGACGGCCGCAAGGTGGCTGCAGAAATCAAAAGCGAAATAGCTGCACAGGTACTAAAACGAAGGGATGCCGGAAAAAAAATTCCCCACCTGGCCATCATTCTGGTAGGCGATGACGGGGCCAGTCAAACGTATGTTGACCACAAAGTAAAAGCCTGCAAGGAAGTGGGTTTCCACTATACGCTCATGCGTTTTGCCGATACCATATCCGAAGAACGCCTGCTCAAGCACATCGACCAGGTAAATACCGACCCCGACGTTGACGGCTTTATCGTTCAACTGCCGCTGCCGCCCCATATCTCAGTTGAAGTCATCACCGAGCACATACGGCCCGAAAAAGATGTGGATGGATTTACCAATCGCAATTTCGGCAGCATTGTATCGAAAAACCCGTTATTGTTGCCGGCCACGCCAAACGGCATTATGGAACTGCTTAAGCGCTATCAAATCCACACCCAGAGCAAACATTGTGTGGTCGTGGGGGCCAGCAGGCTGGTAGGTGCCCCCCTAAGCATGATGCTGGCCGAGCAGGGCAGAGCCACAGTTACCGTTTGCCATAAGTACACGCAAAACCTGGCGCACCACACCCGCCAGGCCGATATTCTGGTAGTTGCCGTTGGAAAACCGGGGCTTATAACAGGCGATATGGTAAAGGAAGGTGCCATAGTGATTGATGTGGGCACCACACGGGTCGAAGGCCCGCAATACAAAAACGGCTACACCCTGAAGGGCGATGTTGACTTTGCCAGTGTAGCCCCACGTTGCGCTTATATTACCCCCGTTCCGGGCGGGGTGGGGCCCATGACCATTGCCGCCCTGCTGCTCAACACCCTTCGGGCAACCGAGCTCAGCCATGGCTGAAAAACCAACACATGCGCTTCCAGCCCCCGCACTACCCCTCATGGAAGATTTTTACACCATTCAGGGAGAGGGGGCTTTTCAGGGTTGCGCCGCTTACTTTATACGCCTGGGCGGTTGCGATGTGGGTTGTGTGTGGTGTGATGTAAAAGAGTCGTGGGATGCCTTGCGCCATCCGATTGTTAGCGTGGCAACCATTGCCGCAAGGGCGCAGGCCAGCGGTGCGCCCATTGCCGTGGTAACCGGCGGAGAGCCAGCCATGCATAACCTGCAAAACCTTACCGAAGCCCTTCGGCAGGGCGGCCTGCGAACCCACATCGAAACCTCCGGTGCCTGGCCCCTTACCGGCCGGTGGGACTGGGTTTGCCTGTCGCCAAAAAAGTTCAAAAAGCCGGTCGATGCCGTGGTGCAACAGGCCGATGAACTGAAAGTAATTGTTTACAACAGGAGCGATTTTGCCTGGGCCGAAGATTATGCCGGCAGGGTGAAGCCGGGCTGCAGGCTGTATCTCCAGCCCGAATGGTCGCGCGAAAAAACCGTGCTGCCTTTTATTACAGAGTATGTCAAACAACATCCGCAATGGCGCATATCGCTTCAAGTACACAAATACATGAACATACCGTAGCTTTGCCCGTTTTGCCGTGGGCTGCGTTTGCCGTCCAGATAAACAAATGGGCGGCAACCCGAACGCCCTTCTTTTTTATGGTAGATTTTGAAATGAAAAAGCCGTGGGCCGTTGAACTAAGCAAACTTTATTCAAACAATCCGTTGGTATGGTTTCAGTTTCCTGAGTACAACAACCTATTCTCAAATCGCGCAACCATACCTTCCGGTATTTTTTTTAAAAAATACCCAGTTGATTATGCGCACTACCACATGCGGTTTGAAAAAGTAATGCGGCATTTAAAAGCCGGAAACACCTTCCTGGTAAACTTAACCTGTAAAACGCTGGTACAAACAAATGCAAACTGGTTTGATTTGTTTTTAGCATGCCGGGCCAGGTATAAGGTTTATATACCCGGTATGCTCATGTGCTTCTCGCCTGAAACATTTATCACCATTCAGCAAAATACTATAACAACCTGCCCGATGAAAGGAACCATTGATGCGGCCATTCCGCGGGCAGCCTCCACCATTCTGAACAACGCCAAAGAAACAGCCGAACATGTAACCATTGTTGATTTGCTTAGAAATGACCTGGGCCGGATAGCCTCGCAGGTAACCGTTGAAAAGTTTAGATATCTTACCGAAATCCCTGCCGGAAACAAGCGCCTGTTGCAGGTAAGCTCCCGCATAACCGGACGCCTTTTGCCAGATTTGCGCCAAATGCCGGGCGAAATACTAACGGCCATGCTTCCTGCCGGATCGGTTAGCGGTGCTCCGAAACCCAAAACATGCCATATTATACGCGAAGCCGAGGACGAAGACCGGGGCTATTTTACCGGCATATGCGGTATCTTTGACGGCCACGCCCTGGAAAGTGCTGTGATGATTCGGTACCTCGAATTCACGCCAAACGGCATTTATTACCGAAGCGGAGGTGGCATAACGGCACAGAGCGAACCGCAAACCGAGTACCATGAAATGATAGATAAGGTTTATGTGCCGGTTAATTGAAAGCATACGCCTCGAAAACGGAACCTTTTGCCGGCTTTCGTACCACCAGCAACGCATGGACAACTCGGTGCTGATGCTAACCGGAAAACAAAATACCATTCAGCTTGCCGCTGAACTGTATGAACAACTCTACCCCATAACCGGACTATACAAATGCCGCATTGTGTATACTGCAGGCGGCATTGTACACAAAGAATTTATCCCTTATACGCCACTTCCGCCTACTGCACTTTACGTAGTGCGAGACAACACCATTACCTACAACCATAAATTTGAAGACCGGAGGGCACTGGAAAAATATGCCCGCCCAAACAATGGCACCGATGTGCTCATTGTAAGCAACGGCCTGGTAACCGACACCGCGTATTGCAACGTGGTGTTTTTTGATGGCAGCCGTTGGTTAACGCCCGCCCACCCTTTGCTGAAAGGCACCATGCGGCAGGTGCTGCTGGAAGCAGGTCAAATTCATGAAGAAGAGGTGCGCGGGCACCACATGCGGCACTTCAAAGCCGTTAAGCGAATCAATGCCCTGCTGCAGTTCGATGAAAAGCCCCTTTACACATCGCAAATCATTTGGTAGCTTGCAGCATGCCTGTTTTAAAATGGTGGTGGTTTGTGTTTTTGGCGGTTGGCGTGGCTTGTGCCCAGCCTACTTTGAGCACCCGGTCGAAAAAGGCCATTGCACTTTATACAGAAGCCGATAACTACCGCGTGCGCGGACAATATACCGAAGCCCTTAACTTGCTGCAGCAGGCCATTGCTCGTGATAAAAATTTTGCCGAAGCGTATTATCGCATGGGCCTGGTGTATGTTTCCATGAAAGACTATGGCAGGGCCGTTGCATCATTTGAAAGGGCACTTCAGCTTACTGCCGACATTCGCAAAAAAAAAGAAATCTGGTATAGCCTGGGAGAGGCCTTGCTGCTAACAGGCAGATATCAGGATGCTCAAACAACCCTGCGGCAGTTTGTTCAGCAGGAAACCCAGAACCGACAACGCCTGGAGCAAGCCTCGCGCTGGCTGGCCAGCGCTGAATATGCACTTCAACATGCTTATGAGGAATCGGGCATTGCTCTGCGCGTGTTGAGCGATACGGTTAACTGCTTTGCCACCCAGTATTTTCCGGTGCTTACGGCCGACCAGCAACAACTGGTTTTTACCCGCCGGCTAGGCTTTGGAGCAGAGCACGATGAAGATCTGGTGGTTTGCGAAAAAGACCCCTCCGGCAGGTGGTTGCCGCCCCGTTCGCTGTCAAAAAATATCAACTCCGTACTGAATGAAGGTACCTGTACCATTTCGGCCGATGGCCGCAGGCTGATCTTCACTTCCTGCGTGGGGCGGCAGAGCTACGGCAGCTGCGATTTGTACGAAAGCATTAAAAAAGGAGAGGAGTGGAGTACACCCCGCAACCTGGGGCCCATGGTTAATTCGGCCGAATGGGAATCACAGCCCTCGCTCTCGGCCGACGGAAGAACGCTTTATTTTGTCTCCGACCGTAAGGGGGGGATGGGAAGGCGTGATATTTGGGTGGCCGAACTGGACGACCAGGGGCAATGGACAAAAGCCCGAAACCTGGGCAAACCCGTTAATACTCCGGCTGATGAAATTTCGCCTTTCATTCATGTAAACAACCGTACCCTGTATTTTGCTTCCACGGGTCATTCGGGTTTTGGCGGATTCGATATTTTTTATTCCGAAAAAACCGATGAGGGATGGACCCTTCCGATAAACCTGGGCTATCCGCTAAACAACCATGAAGACCAGTTCTCCTTATATATAACTCCGGATGGCTTGCGGGGATATTATTCTCATGAACGAATTACCCCGCAAGGGTCGCGCGGACTCATTTATACCTTCAGCGTCCCCCCGGACCGGCAGGTTAAATATACCAGCAGCTATGTTTACGGTAAGGTTACCGATAAATTAACCGGAAGGCCGCTGAAAGCACAGGTAGAGTTATTTGACGTTGAAAAGAATCAGCGCCTTTCCCTGGTGGAGTCTGATTCGGTAACCGGTAAATACCTCATGGTGCTTACGCGCGGTGCGGAATATGCGTTGTACGTAAACTGCCAGGGCTACCTTTTTCACAGCCAGAATTTTGACTATACACAACCGGAAACAGACGGAAATGCGCCCGATCCGATTGAACAAAATATTTTTCTGGAAACCCTGCGGGGAGGAACAGTTACAGTGCTGAAAAACATTTTTTTCGATACCGACAGCTATGCCATCAAAGAAAAATCGGTTACCGAATTGCAACGGGTTATTCGTTTTTTACAGGAAAATCCTGCTTTGCGCATTGAAATCAGCGGCCACACCGATAGTACGGGTCAACCGGCCTACAACATGAAACTTTCTGAAAACCGCGCTCTTGCAGTAGCTAACTACCTGATTGCTAATGGTATTGATAAAATTCGCATTGCTGCGCGCGGCTATGGCCACATGCGTCCGGTAGCCAGCAACGATACACCTGAAGGCCGCCAGCAAAACCGAAGAATTGAGTTTCGTGTAATAGATTAACGGATAAACAAAATGCAGAAAATATAAAATTTACTTGTGCTTAGGAGTTTTTTAACATATATTGCCCGAAAAAAAAAATAAAAATGCAAAAATTTCTACCACTTTTCGTTTCAGTAATTTTTTCTGCGCTTGCCCTGCAGGCACAGGAAAGAGTTGTAAGGGGAAAAGTTACATCAGCTGAAGATGGCTCCCCGCTGCCCGGTGTAAACGTGATTGTAAAAGGCACTACGGTAGGTACTTCAACAGATTCGGATGGTAATTATTCCATTTCAGTACCTGCTTCAGGCAACACGTTGGTGTTTTCGTTCATTGGTTTGTTGGAGACCGAAGTTGCGATAGGCGCCAGAACGGTGATTGATGTGCAGATGCAGCCTGACGTAAAACAACTTTCGGAAATAGTGATTACCGGTTACGGTACAACATTAAAGAAAGAGTTTTCGGGTTCTGCCGCCAACATTTCGTCTGAGAACATATCCAAATTGCCATCGCTTTCGGTTAATCAGGCTTTGCAGGGTCAGGCCTCGGGTGTGATGGTAACCGCTAACTCTGGAACACCGGGTGGAGGTATTTCCGTACGGGTACGGGGTCAATCTACCATCAATGGTAACAGCAACCCGTTATATGTAATTGATGGCGTTCCGGTGGTTGCCGACAATATTTCGCAGGATGGCTTTGGCGGACAGGTACAGAATGCTTTGGCCGGATTAAATCCGCAAGACATTGAGCGGATTGAAGTTTTGAAAGACGCCTCCACAACGGCTATTTACGGAACGCGGGGCGCAAATGGTGTTGTTTTAATAACCACCAAACGCGGACAGGCCGGTAAGTCTACCTTCAACGTTAATGTATGGACGGGTGTAGCAGAGCCCACCAATACCGTTAAAAAGGTAAGTGCCCGGGAATGGGTCGACATTAAAAACGAAGCCCGGGTTAATTCGGGCCTTCCCCCCCTGCCCGATAATGCATATTTTGGGTGGGACGGTGTTACCGATACCGACTGGATTAATGAGGTTTTCAGAAAAGCCCGGATTTCCGAATATCAGCTAAACGCTCAAGGCGGTGATGAACGCACGCGCTATTATTTCAGCGGCAGTTACCGCGATGAAGAAGGTACCATGATTGGTTCTTCCTACCGGCGTGGAACCATAAGGTTAAATCTGGATCACAAAGCCTCTGAAATTTTTAGCTTTGGAACAAGCCTGTTCATGGCTTCCGATTTAAACCAAAGGATTCAGAATGATAACAACATTTACGGCATTTACTCGGCCGCCATTCTTACGCCTCCTTTGCGGCGGATACGGGACGATAACGGCAATTATCTGGACGCCCTTCCTACCTTTAATACCAACCCTGTGCGGGATGCCCTTTTGCCGCGATTTGATAATAAAACCAATAAATTTATTGGTAACCTGTATACCGATTTCAAGATCATGGATGGCCTGAACTTCAGAACAGATTTTTCTTATGACTGGAATACTATAACCGAAGATCACTACGCTCCTGCCAGCACGGCAATCGGACGGCCTGTTGGCGATGGCAATTATAACTATCGTCAAATTGGCACCTATATTATTGAACCCACCTTGCGCTATGCCAAAAACATTGGTGGTGTGCACAGCTTAAATGCCGTAGTTGGTTCCACTTTTCAGGATAGGCGAGCGATTAACAGCATTGTACGAGGTAATGGCTTTGCTAAAGAAGAACTTACCTATTTAACCTCTGCTGCCACCATTTATGATGGTACCTCAAACAGGGTAGAATATAGCTTAAATTCTGTTTTTGGCCGTATTAACTACGCATTCAAGGAAAAATACCTGGCCTCTGTATCGGTTAGAAGGGACGGTTCCTCCCGCTTTGGCGCCAACCAAAGATTTGGAACGTTCTATGCCTTTTCAGCAGGCTGGAATTTTTCGGACGAGGCCTTTATGGAGAACATCAACTGGCTCAGCCTGGGTAAACTCAGGGCCTCTTATGGTACTACCGGAAATGACGGTATAGGCGACTTTAGGTTTGTGGGTGCCTGGTCGGGTTCAGGAAACTACCTCGATCAGCCCGCTTTCGTGCCCACTCAAATTGAAAACAAAGAATTGAGGTGGGAAAACACCTCCACGCTTGATGTTGGGTTGGAGCTTTCGCTCTTTAATAACCGCCTGGATTTAAACATAGGCTACTTTAAGCGCAACACGAAAGACCTGCTTTTCTTTGCCCCGCTGCCCCAAAGCACGGGTTTCAATGGAGTTTGGGATAACATAGGCGAAATAGAAAACAAGGGTGTGGAAATCGATTTCAACGCCAATGTACTCAGCACTTCCTGGGGATTGAAGTGGAAGTTTTTTGGCAACATTTCTTTCCTGAGAAACAAAGTGGTAAGCCTGGTAGACCTGAACTTTGTGCGCTCCGGTTTCGCCAGCATTTACCAGGTGGGTAAACCACTTAACACATTCTGGGGACTTAAGTTCTTAGGCGTTGACCCGGCAACCGGTGAGTCAATATGGCAGGACACCAACAATGATGGGGTTATTACCGTGGATGATGAGACGGTAATAGGAGACCATCAACCGGATTACCTGGGTGGCTTTACCAACAGCTTTACCTATAAAGGATTTACCCTCGATATCTTCTTCCAGTTTGTGCAGGGCGTGGATATTTACAATAACACCCTGCAGTTTACAACCAACCCGGCAGCAAACTGGGGCATGTCGGTTGAAATGCGCAGGCGCTGGAGGCAACCAGGAGATATCACCGATATTCCTAAACCCATGACGGTAGCCGGATTGAATGGAAATGACAACAGCCGGTTTATTTCCGATGGCAGCTATCTGCGACTGAAAAACATTTTGCTTGCTTACGATTTACCTGCATCGCTGGTATCAAAAGCCAAGTTAAGAAATGTAAGGGTTTATGTGTCAGGTATGAACCTGCTTACCTTCACCCGTTACAACGGTGCCGATCCGGAGGTGAGCGTGTTTGCTGATACCAATACGGCTCAGGGAACGGATTTCCTTACCTTCCCCCAGAGCAAATTGTATCAGGTTGGTTTAAACATTGGTTTCTAAAACACATTGCATCATGAAGCGTTTGAACATATTCTTAATTTCGATTTTCCTGATAACCTTTTTGGGTTGCGAGGATTTTCTTGACAAATCGCCTTTTGACATCATCACAGATGATATCGTTATCACCAATCTTGACGATGCAGAGGCTGCTTTGCTGGGTGCTTACGACGCCCTTCAAAGTGGTGATATGTATGGTAATCAGGCTATTGGTACGCCCGGTGTTTTAAGCGATGAACTTATTCACAGCGGGTCGTTTCCAACAGTGGCCGAGTTCGATAACAATTTTGTATTGCCCAATAACGTAACGTTGCAAAACCTTTGGGCAGCCTATTATCGCGGGCTTTACCGGGCCAACGTTATTCTGGAACGGGTTCCGCCCATTTCAGGTAATGAGACGCTCAAAAATCAGATTCTCGGTGAAGCGTTGTTCCTCAGGGCACTCTTCCATTTTGATCTGGTAAAACTCTTCGGGGGGATTCCTTACGCCAACACTACCGACCTTAGTGTATTGAGGACGTTGGACCGGACGCCCGTTGAAGATGTGTATACCAACGTTATTGCAGACCTTAATGAGGCAATAACATTATTAGCTGGTGTTAGTCATGGTAACAATAACCGGGCTAACGAATGGGTAGCCAAGGCGTTGCTGGCCCGTGTCCATCTATATGTTGGTAATCTTTCTCAGGCAGGCACACTGGCCAATGACGTGATTGAAAATGGTCCGTATTCACTCGAAGCTAATTATATTGATGTGTTCCAGGGCGGCTCGGATGAAGTGCTGTTTGAAGTGTTTTTCAGCGTTCAGGACCAAAATGGCCTTGCGTTTTGGTTCCGTGAAGACGGAAGATGGGAATATGCCCCCAGCCCTGAGTTGATTGCCGCCTTTGAACCAGGCGATGTCCGGGCGGGTATGATACAACCCCGCACGGGCGGAGGTTTTCAGGCAGCTAAATACACTGACCGCGCCACGGGAACGGATCAAACCCCCATACTGCGATTGGCAGAAATGTATCTTATCCGGGCTGAAGCAAATATTGCAAGCAATCCGACTCAGGCCATAGACGATGTAAATGTAATTCGTAACCGTGCCGGATTAGGGGATGTAACCAGTGTTGATATCAACACCATCCTTCAGGAAAGGTTTGTAGAATTCTGCTTCGAAGGGCACCGTTGGTACGACCTTAATACGCACTGGCCAGGCCGATGCGGTTATGTCAGTTGTTAACCCTACTAACTGGCAACCTACCGATAAGCTAATGCCCATACCTCAACGTGAGATACAGCAAAATCCTACTTTGGTGGGTAAACAAAATCCGGGATACTAAGCAATTAAATCATTTGTGTTATGAAACGCTTATTTAATTCATTCATACCAGTTTTTCTGCTCGCGGGTATTTTCCTGTCGGGGTGCGAAGAACAACTAACCATTTTTGAAGGCCCCTACCATGTGCGGTTCTCTGGTACTTCGGCTTCTGTGAGTGAAGATGCCACCACTGTAACAACCGTCCAGGTTCATTTTGCAGGTCCTTCGCCTGCAGAAGACATTCAGGTTGAATTTTCGGTTACCGGTGGTGTTGCCGGCACCGACTTTGAATTTGTAGGTTCCAGTGGTACCACAGTTACCATTCCGGCCGGAGAGTTTTTCGCGACATTTAGCGTTAGGCCTGTTGATAATTTGGTTGCAGATGGCAACAAAACCATTGTTTTTGAAATTACATCTGTTTCAGGCGGATTGTCTGCCGGCCTTGGTTTAGTAGGTAAAAAGTTTACCTATACTATTGTAGACAACGACTGTCCCTTTGAGGTGGCCAACTTTACCGGTACCTACGATTGCGATGAACCCGGTTACGGTGTGTACGAGGTAACCTTAGAAGCTGGTGCCGAGCCCAACACTGTTTTGATTAATAACTTTTGGGACGCTGGGGCTACCATTTATGTGGTTTTCGACCCAGACAGCAATACCCTGGAGGTACCCGATCAACCTACAGGACTTGATTTTGGAGGGCCGCTACATGTTATGGGAAGTGGGACCTATGCAGCATGCGACGGTAACTTTAGCTATAATTATGTAGTTTATCGCCCAAGCGACGGTACAGTGTTTGATGACAATACCCACACATATACCAAGAGGTAACTTTTGCTTTTTTTAAATAAAAAGAGCATTTGAAGGGCCCTTCAAATGCTCTTTTTAATTGTGATAAACATGGATGGTATTAACATGAAGAGATTGTTTTTTCCTTTAGTTACTTTGTTGATATACAATTCTGTCGCTGCCCAGAATATTTTTTATAGCGGTGGCGGAGATATTTTTTACCTTAAACCTCTTGACCAAGCGGCTTTATCTAATGTAAAAAGAGGAAGTTATGTAACACCGCACGTACTAGGAGATTCCATTACCCGGTTGTTTAATGAATTTGAATCGAAATACGTGTATTACAAACAATCGGGAGGGGCCTATCCGGTTGAAGAAAAAGTTGTTTTAAAGCGGAATATATACGCAGGTGTACATGATTTTAATAAGTTTTTGCTGAAAAGCATAAGCCGAAACCTCATCTCCGAAAAAGAAGCAGCTGCCCGAGTTTACGCCATAGTAAAAATTGGTATTAAAATGGCCGATTACGACACCCGTGAGGTGGAGAAAGCATTAAAAAAAATAGAAATTCCAACTGAGTTTGAAAATTATTTGCTGCGCATCCGGTTTCAATAGCTTATGAAAAAGCTTTGTGGTTGGGTAAGGATTTCATTGAAAGGTTTGCTGCCTGCGCTTATCGCACTTTACGGAGGCGCAAGCTATGTTTATGCCCAACCTCAAATCCGGCAGGGGCAACCCATTGTGTGTGCATACGATCATTTTAACCCGCACAACCTGCAGGCCCAACGTAAAATATTACATATAAATAACAGCCCGCCAGCCCGAAAAAGCAGCGAGGACTCCAAATTTGAGGTTAGGTACACCGGCTTTACACCCGAAGCTCAGGCAGCCTTTCAGTACGCTGTTGATATCTGGTCATCCCTGCTAAAAACCAATGTTAAGATCAGGGTTTTTGCCAACTGGGCCTTTCTGGAAAATATAAATACCCTCGCCTTTGTAACCCCAACCGAAATAAGAAACTTTAGCGAGTCACCCCAGCCGGAAGTTTGGTATCCCATGGCACTGGCCGAAAAACTGGCCGGAAGGAACCTCAACTCCGTAACTGAAGCCGACATTGTTGCAACGTTTAACAGCAGGCGGGATGACTGGTATTTTGGGTTGGATGGTAATTGCCCACCGGATAAGTTCGATCTGGTATCGGTAGTGCTGCACGAACTTGGCCATGGGTTGGGGTTTTCGGGTACTTTTCGGGTGAGCAGTTCGCTGGGATTTTTTGGTTTAACCGATGGTAAACCCAAAATTTACGATACCTTCCTGCAAAACGGATTGGGTCAGTACTTAACCTCCTTTCAGTCGGGTACGCTGCCGTTAGCCAATCAGATTACCAGCAACAGCGTAACGTTTGAAAGTTTCATTGCCCGTACATTGGCCTCTTCGGTAGCTAATCCTCGGATTTTTGCTCCTAATCCTTACCAGCCCGGCTCCAGCATTTCGCACCTGGACGAAAACACCTACGAGAACACATCCGATGCTCTTATGACTCCCTATGCCGAACGCGGAAAAGTAACGCATGGTGCGGGCCCTCACACCAAAGGTATGTTGTACCAAATGGGATGGCTGCATACGGTAATTCAGCATACTCCAATGCGGGACCAGGAAGTACTTGCCGGGAAAAAATTTCAAATCAAGGTGTTAAGCGATACCGCCTATCAAAACAATTCGGTTACCTTCCATTATTCCTACGATGGGTTTTCAACCCAAAATCAGGTAATTATGTCGCCATTAGGCGAAGGGTGGTTTGAAGCCGAGATTACCTCGCCCATTCCGGAAAGCACCATAAGTTATTACTTTGATGTTCTGGACATTTTTAACCGTAAGTACCGGTACCCGCTTAGGGAGCAGCAATTTGTTAGTTTTTACTACGGTGTTGACACGCAAAAGCCGGTTATCGTTCACAATCCTGTAACTGAAATTATACAATTTATGCCTGCTCTTACCCTTCAGGCTGCCATTACAGATAATATCGGACTGGAAGGTGTAGTATTGCGATACCGGGTAAATGAAGGTGCTGTTACTGAAGTAACCATGACGGCGGCAGATGAATTGAATTATTCCTATGTGCTGGGTTTGAGCGCCTTATCCTTAAAGCCCGGCGATAAGATTGAGTACCAGATTGAAGCAACCGATTCGTCTTCACAGCGCAATGTGGCTGTATTTCCTCCGTCCGGCTGGGTTACGGTTACGGTAAAGACCTTTGAAGTGAAGGAAACTTATGTAAACAATTTTAGCGGCAATCAGGGTGATTTTTATGGTGACTTTACCATTTCAACGCCTACCGGTTTTGTTAATCCCGCTATTCATAGTCCGCATCCGTACCCCAAAGGCACAGGCAGCAGTGCAACAGATCTCGTTTATACGTTACTTTATCCGGTTAAGGTTGCTGAGGAAAATGCAACCATAGAATTCGATGAAGTGGTATTGGTAGAACCCGGCACGGTAAACGATTATACCAATCCTCTGTTCGGTGATTATGTGATTGTAGAAGCCTCGGCCGACCTGCAGAATTGGGTACCCCTTACTCCGGCTATGATTCCCGGAAGCATACTGAGTGGTTAAATTACTACAACAGCAACATGCAAAACGGTGATTCAAAAGCCATCGGCACGCTGAATTACTTTAAGCCAAACCGCCTCGACCTGCTGGAGTCGTTTGCCTCTGGCGATACGGTACATATCCGCTTCCGTTTGCATTCTGATGCGGAAAGGAACGGTTGGGGCTGGGCTATTGATAACCTCCGCATTCAGGACAGGGTAACCGCTTTAAACCCGGAAAGAAATGCCTTTGCGATTTTTCCCAACCCTTTTACGGATGTACTCCATATCCATAGGCCTCTACAGCAACCGGAAACAATACAATTGTTTAACCTATTGGGCCAGTGTGTATTTCAAGGCAATTTGTATGCGGCAGAAAGCAGCATCGACTTGTCCTTCCTGCCCTCCGGCATTTACCTTTTAACCCGGCGGCTGTCTGGGCGTACGGAGCAATATAAGCTGCTAAAACAATAAAATCGAACATTTCGAAAACAAGAAATACAATTTTTTCAGGACCTGGAAAAGAATCTAAAATTGAAATTTTATGTATTAAATCTGGCGGAAGCTATCCAGCGCACTTCAGGAACTCCCAATGCCCGGGCGTTTGCACTCTACAATGCAGTCCGGTCCAGGTCTGTAGCCGATCCTGCCACAGATGAATTGACGGATTTTGCCACCGCAAATGACTTGATTCAGGCCATTCTAAATGAACGAAGAATTGAGTTCGTTTGCGAAGGTTTGAGATGGGGAGACATTCACCGGCTGGCTCAAGATCCGGATTTTAATAGCTGGGGGAGTGGTATTCCGGCAAAGATAAGCCGTAATATTACCAACTATTCCATTTACTATACCGGCGATCCGAATACCAACACTGCTATTCTTGGTAATCCCTCATTAATTCATGCAGCAAAGCCGTACACAGATTTCAGGTTTATCTGGCCTATCCCTAACTCTGAAACCACCATTAACCCGGTTTTAGCTGCACAACAAAATCCTGGATACTGAGGTAGCGCAAGGATTTAGAGTGGTTATAAAAATGGCTCACCTGTAAGGGTGAGCCATTTTTATATGTAGAATTTACCTCGGTTATGTAAGTCGGATAATTGTAATTTTACGCCCCATTATTTAATATGAAACTCTACTTCATAGCCGGCGAGCGGTCGGGCGATTTGCATGGGGGTAACCTGATCAGGGCGCTTAAAAGCCTGCAGCCCAACCTGATTATACGGGGTTTTGGTGGCGATGCCATGCAGCAGGCCGGCATGGAGCTGGTGGTGCATTACCGCCATCTGGCCCTTATGGGCTTTGGCGAAGTGCTGCGCCACCTCGGTACCATACGGCAAAACCTTAACCGCTGCCAGGCCGATATACTTAACTTTAAACCCTATGCGCTGGTGCTTATTGATTTTGCGGGCTTTAACCTGCGCATGGCGCGCTTTGCCAAAAGTCATGGCATAATGGTTTTTTGGTATATATCACCCAAGGTATGGGCCTGGAACAACCGGCGCGCCCGCAGGCTTAAGGCTTTTGTCGACAGGATGTTTGTTATTCTGCCATTTGAAAAAGATTTTTTTCTGCATTATGGCTGGAAGGTGGACTATGTGGGAAATCCGGTAATAGATGCCATAAACACCTTTACTTTTAATGAAACATTTTTGCAGGAGCATAACCTTCCCAACACCTACATCGCCCTGTTGCCCGGCAGCCGCCGGCAGGAGGTACAGCACATGGCTCCCGTACTGGCACAGGTTGCTGCCCGCTTTCCGGAACACAACTTTGTAGTGCCGCAGGTAGATAACCTGGATGATGCGGCTTACCATACTTTAATGCGGCAAAGCAACATACGGGTGTTAAAGGCTCCGGCCTATGACATCCTGCGCCATGCCCGCGCGGCCGTGGTTACCTCGGGTACGGCCACACTCGAAACCGCCCTGTTACGTGTGCCCCAGGTGGTTGTTTATAGAACAGGCTGGCTAAGCTATTGCCTGGGTAAATGGCTGATAAGGGTGCCCTTTATCTCGCTGGTAAACCTTATTGCCGGTAAAGCAGTTGTAAGAGAGCTCATCCAACACCAGGCAAATGTTGTCAATATTTCAAATGAATTGTCTTGCTTAATGAACGATGAGGCCTACCGCCAAACTATACTTGCCGGATATGACGAAGTACGGCAAGCACTGGGGAATGAACCGGCCTCAAAACGCACGGCTGAGCTAATGCTGAACTATTTGAGTAAAAAAGATACGGCCAGATAACTGAGCAGGAAAATTACTGCGGGGCATGGCCATGTTGCTCAGGCCACTTTTAATTTGCTGTATTGCGAGCGGTTAAACTTATCTTCGGCATAGGCGCGGGTAATTACCAGCCGGTCGGTATTTTTTTCAGATGGCATTTCGAACATGGCATCGTTGATGATGGCCTCGCAAATGCTGCGCAGGCCGCGGGCACCCAACTTAAACTCAATGGCTTTTTCCACAATAAAATCCAGGGCACCGTCTTTAAACTCCAGCTCAATACCTTCCATTTCAAACAGTTTTTTATACTGCTTAACCAGTGCGTTTTTGGGCTCGGTAAGGATTTTACGAAGTGCCGCTTTGTCGAGCGGATGGAGGTAGGTAATAACAGGTAAACGGCCAATAAGCTCGGGGATGAGCCCAAAGCTGCGCAAGTCCTGTGCCGACACGAATTGAATTAACTGGTCCTTGTCTACGTCAGCCGGATGCAGTCCGGAACCGGAGGTAAACCCCAGCGGTCTGGTATTGAGCCGGTTTGCAATGAAGCGTTGTATACCCTCAAAAGCGCCACCGCAAATAAACAATATATTTTCGGTGTTAACGGTTATCATTTTCTGGTCGGGGTGTTTGCGCCCGCCCTGCGGTGGTACGTTTACGGCTGTTCCTTCCAGTAGCTTTAACAGGGCCTGTTGCACACCCTCACCGCTTACATCGCGGGTTATGGAGGGGTTATCTGATTTGCGGGCAATTTTGTCGATTTCATCAATATACACAATTCCACGCTCGGCAGCCTCTACGTTGTAATCGGCTGCCTGCAGCAGGCGGGTAAGAATGCTTTCCACATCTTCGCCCACGTAGCCGGCTTCGGTAAGCACAGTGGCATCGGCAATGCAAAAGGGCACCTGCAGGATGCGCGCCAGGGTGCGGGCCAGGTAGGTTTTTCCGGTGCCGGTGTCGCCCACCATAATAATATTCGACTTTTCAATAAGAATATCGCTGTCGGTTTTGCGCTGCATGAGGCGCTTGTAGTGGTTGTACACGGCCACGGCCATAACCTTTTTGGCTTCGTCCTGCCCGATTACGTATTCGTCCAGAAACTTTTTTATTTCGCGCGGCTTGATGAGCTTAAAACTGGGGGCCGAAGCATCGTACTTGTTGCGCTTTTCTTCCTGCAAAATCTGGCTGGCCTGCATTACGCACTTGTCGCAAATGTGGGCATGAATGCCCGAAATCATCAGGTCCACATCTTTTTTGCTTCTGCCACAAAACGAGCACAGTACGTCGGCCATCCTGTTCAAGGGTTACCGGGAGTAACGCAAAAATAGGCTTTTATACCCGTTTATTCTCGGAAAAACAGGTTGGATACTATTTGGCCTTTCCGGTGCTCCAGCACCTCGTCAATGAGGCCGTATGCTTTCGCCTCGGCGGCCCGCATCCAAAAATCGCGGTCTGCATCTTTTTCAATTTTTTCGTAGGGCTGGCCGCTGTGCCTGGAAATGATGTTATAAAGGTCTTTTTTCACTTCCAACGTTTGTTTAAGCGAGATTTCCATATCCGACACCTGGCCCTGCATGCCGCTCATGGGCTGGTGAATCATAATGCGGGAGTGGGGTAAACCGGATCGTTTTTTGGCTGCTCCGGCACAGAGCAGTACGGCTGCCATAGAGGCAGCCAGGCCGGTGCAGATGGTGGCCACATCGGGACTTACGTATTGCATGGTATCGTAAATGCCCAGTCCGGCATAAACCGAGCCTCCCGGACTGTTGATGTACATGATAATGTCTTTTTTCGGGTCGGCCGATTCGAGAAAAAGCAGTTGTGCAGTAATGAGGTTGGCTATCTGGTCGTCAACCCCCATACCCAGAAAAATAATCCGGTCGGAAATCAGCCGGGTGAATACGTCAATAGCCCGGAAGTTGCCGGGGCGTTCTTCAATTACATACTGGGTCATGTTTTGCACCTTGCGGGCGTAGTCGTCAAGGGTGTTGCCGCTCATCCCCAGGTGGTGAACGGCATATTTTCTGAATTCATTCATGGACAGGCGGTTTTGCGTTTGCGGTAAATGTAGAACAATTACCCGAATTTAACGCATTCCGACGGCGCAGGTTATTGGCTCAGGTAATGCTTTTAGTGGTTGTGTTTTTCAACCATCTTACGAAACTCTTCCAGCGTAATGCTTTTCTCGTTCAGTTTGATTTTTTCTTTAATGGCGTTCATTATTTTTTCCAGCTGAAGTTGGTCGTACAGGCGGTTAAAGTTACGCCCGTTTTCGTGGGTAAGGTAGTTGTGCACCAGTTTATCGAGCTGGCTGAGCAGGGCTTCGGATGCGCCAAACTCCTGAACAAGTAAATTGGCAGCGCGGTTGGCTACCTCTTCTTCTGTTACGTTTATCTGGTGGTCTTCGGCTATTTTTTTCTTAATCAAATTCCATTTAAGCGTTCGCAGAAATGCAGGGAACTCTTTTTCCAGCACCTCATCGGTAAATTTATCAGGGTTAACTGTTTTGAGCCAGTTGCGCAAAAAATCTTCAGGCAAATTTATTTTGGTGTTTTTAATGAGGTGGTCTTCGATTTCATGATGCAGAAAGGCTTCGGTTTCGCGGTTGTAGTTGGCAGCAATGGTTTCGCGCACTTTGTTAAGGAAGGCTTCTTCGGTGGTAGCCACATCTTTTCCGAACACGCGGTCAAAAAATTCCTGGTTCATTTCGGCCGGCAGCATGCGGGTTATGCCCATAACCTTTAGCCTGAATTTGCCCTTAAGTTTGTCTTCTTCTTCGGTTTTTACAGAGAACATGCGGCCGATATATTCAGGCGAGCTAATTATGTCGGGCAGGGTAAGTTCCAGTTCATCACCTTTTTTGCGGCCGGTAATGAGTTGCTGTCCTTCGGGTGTAAGCCATTCATACCGTAAATAGGCTGAGCACTGCAGGGCACCATCATCCGATTGCAGGGTGCCATAAACATCATCGCCCGGTTCGCTGCATTCGGGATAAGCAGATTTGGAAAATCTTTTTCTCAGGTCCTGCACGGTATCCTGCACCACCTGGTCGGCTACTTCTATCGTATACCGGTTAAATTTTATTTTTTCCGACAGTTCGCAGGTAAACTCATCGGCCAGTCCGACATGAAACTGCATCTCCACTTCTTCGGTAGTGTCGGCATCCCAGGAAGCGGGACCGGGCGAGGCCGGCATCAGGTCGCCCACCACATTGAGTTTTTGGTTTTTAATGTATTCGCTGATGTGCTGGTTTAATAAATGGTTTATCTCATCGGCAAAAATGGAGCGTCCGTACATTTTTTTTATCAGGCCCGTGGGCACTTTCCCCTGGCGGAACCCTTTTATATGGGCATGCCGGGCGTATTCTTTAAGTTTTTCTTCGAAACGGGGAAGGTAATCGGCCCTGGACATTCGGATGGTGAGCAGGCCTTCGGTTTTGTTCTTTTTGCTGAGGGTTATTTCCACGTTGCTAAGGGTATGGGTATTTTAGTGCGGATGGAGGGACTCGAACCCCCACGCCTTTCGGCACCAGATCCTAAGTCTGGCGCGGCTGCCAGTTACGCCACATCCGCAGGCGCTCAAAACATGGGTAATTTTGGCCGAATGGCGATTTTTTCAGAATCAAGGGGCTGAAAAAACAGCAAAATTGGGCCAAAACCGGTTAAGGGCGGCAAATTTATGGAATAATAGGCAAATACTTAACAGGAATATTTTGTTAACTTGTAGGTAAGTTTTACATATCAGGCAAAACCGGCATTGCAGGAAATGGTAATTGATGTTGCGCAGGAGAAGAAGGAAATTATAAACCGGTACCGCAGGTTACTGCGAAAAGCCAAACCGGTACTGAAAGAAGGCGAGGCCCGCCAAATCAAGAAAGCCTTTACCATGGCTATGGAAGCGCATAAGGATATGCGCAGAAAATCGGGTGAACCTTACATTTTTCACCCCCTGGCGGTAGCCGAAATTTGTGTGGAAGAAATCGGGCTGGGTACCACTTCCATAATAGCTGCACTGCTGCATGATGTGGTGGAAGATTCCGACATCGAACTCAGCGAAATTCAGCGGCTTTTTGGCGCAAAAGTAGCCCGTATTATCGATGGCCTTACCAAAGTGGCCGGCATATTCGAACTGGGATCAACCCAGCAGGCCGAGAACTTTCGCAAAATGCTGCTCACCCTGTCGGAAGACGTGCGGGTAATTCTCATTAAACTGGCCGACCGCCTGCACAACATGCGCACGCTCGACAGCATGCCGCGCAACAAACAGCTTAAAATTGCCTCCGAAACCATATACATCTACGCCCCGCTGGCCCACCGCCTGGGTCTTTACGCAATTAAAAGCGAAATGGAAGACCTGTACCTGCGGTTTACCGACCGCGAAATTTACGATTCCATAGCACGCAACATACGCGATACCCAGGCGGCACGAAATAAATTCATCAAGCAATTTGTTCAGCCCATTCGCGAAGAGCTAGATAAGCTTAAAATAAAGTACGAGATCAAGGGAAGGCCCAAATCCATCTATTCCATAGCCAACAAAATGCGCAAACAGAACATCCCGTTCGAAGAGGTATACGATTTGTTTGCGGTTAGAATTATTCTCGATGCGCCCCCCGAACAGGAAAAATCACTCTGCTGGCAGGTGTATTCCATAGTTACCGATTTCTACACGCCTAATCCCGACCGGCTGCGCGACTGGATAAGCACACCGAAAGCGAACGGCTACGAATCGCTGCACACCACAGTAATGGCCCGTAACGGGCAATGGGTAGAAGTACAGATACGTACCCGCAGAATGGACGAAATAGCCGAAAAAGGCTATGCCGCCCACTGGAAATACAAAGAATCATCGGCCACACACGAATCGAACCTTGAAAAATGGCTGGCCAAGGTGCGCGATACCCTGGAGCTTAACGACCACTCTGCCCTTGACTTTGTTAACGACTTCAGGAGCAACCTGTTCAGTGACGAAGTATTTGTCTTTACCCCCAAAGGCGAACTCAAAACTTTACCGTACGGGTCTACTGCGCTGGACTTTGCCTTCGAAATTCACACCCAGATAGGCTCACGCTGTATTGGTGCCAAAGTGAATAATAAGCTGGTGCCCATAAACTACGTACTTAAAAACGGTGACCAGGTAGAGATACTTACTTCGGCCAAACAAAAGCCCCACGAAGACTGGCTGAGGTTTGTGGTAACCTCAAAGGCAAAAAGTAAAATAAAAGAAACCCTTAAGGAAGACAAAAAATTGCTTGCCGAAGCCGGCAAGGAAACCATTATACGCAAGCTAAAACAACTACGTGTTGAGCCCACACACCTCATACTCGAACAGATGCGCGAATACTTTAATGCCCCAACGCATCTGGACCTTTACTACCGCGTAGGCAAAGGCTTTATAACCCCGGCCGATATTAAACGCTTTACAGAATACAAGCCCTCTTCACCGCTAAAAAACAAACCCATTATACGGGTGCCCGATGCCCGCACCATTGAACAGGAAATTACACGCATTAAAAACCGCTACGAAGATATACTGCTGATAGGCGAAGACATGGACGTGGTTGACTACAAGCTGGCCAAATGCTGCACGCCCATACCCGGTGATGATGTGTTTGGATTCGTAACCGTAAACGAAGGCATTAAAATTCATCGCACCACCTGCCCCAATGCTACCGAACTGCTGGCCAACCACGGCCACCGCGTGGTAAAAGCCAAATGGACTTCGCAGCATGAGGTAGCCTTTCTAACCGGCCTGAAGGTGCACGGCACCGACCGGGTAGGACTGATAAACGATGTAAGCAAAATTATCTCGGAAGAACTGAAGGTGAACATGAGTTCCATGTCGTTCCATACTGATAATGGTATTTTTGAAGGCGAAATTATGCTGTACGTAAACGATACACGCCACCTGGAGCAGCTTATTCAAAAACTGGAAAAAGTAGAAGGCGTGGTAAAAGTGGGCCGGTTTAACTCAAAAGAATAAAATTCCACGTTTATAGCGTATCTTTGCCGGTATGGTAGCCATTGCACGCGCCCCTATTGTAGAAGAAGTACGAAAAATCTTTACGGCCTACCTGGAAAGCAGGGAGCTTCGTAAAACCCCCGAACGCTTTGCCATACTGGAAGAAATCTACTCGCGCAGCGGGCATTTTGACGTGGAGTCGCTTTACATAAGCATGAAAAACAAAAACTACCGCGTAAGCCGGGCAACCGTTTACAACACCCTGGATTTACTGGTGGCCTGCGACCTGGTAAGCAAACATCAGTTCGGGGAAAATCAGGCGCAATACGAACGCGCCTATGGTTACCGACAGCACGACCACCTGATTTGCACCGACTGCCGCAAGGTGGTTGAGTTTTGCGATCCGCGCATTCAGGCCATACAACAAACCGCTGGCGAAGTGCTGCAGTTTAAGGTACTCCATCATTCGCTTATCCTGTACGGCTCCTGCACCCGGCCCGATTGCGAAAACAAAAAAGTCCGCTCAGCCCAATGACCTTAGCCACCGAAACGCAAAACCGCAGGCTTATTCTGCGCCTTCATGGAAACCTGATGACCGACACTGACGGAGCCCCTGTAATACAGGCAGCTGAAAATGCCCTGCAACAACACATTACCCAGTGTATAGTTGATATTTCGGGCCTGCAGTATATTAACAGCAGTGGCATTGGCGTGCTTATAACCCTGCTTACCAAATTCAGAAACCGAGGAGGAGATGTTTATCTGATGAATCCTTCGGAAAGCGTGCGGAAACTTCTGGTAATAACCAAACTTAATTCCATATTTACCACCGTGCGGAACGAAAGCGAAGTTCCGCTTCAATGAAAATGCCTATGGCTAAAGCTGATGTTCTTCTGGGCCTGCAATGGGGCGATGAAGGAAAAGGAAAAATTGTGGATGTACTGGCTCCGCGGTACGAAATAGTAGCCCGCTTTCAGGGCGGGCCAAACGCCGGTCATACCCTGGAGTTTGATGGCATTAAACACGTGTTGCATCAGATTCCCTCGGGTATTTTCAGGCCTAAAGCCAAAAATGTTATCGGCAACGGTGTCGTGCTCGACCCGGTAGTGTTTAAAAAGGAGATTGAAGCACTAAAACGTTATAACCTTAACCTGAAAGAAAACCTTTACCTATCGAAAAAAGCTACACTTATAGTTCCTACCCACAGGCTGCTGGACCAGGCTTATGAATCGGCCAAAGGCGAAGCCAGGATCGGGTCTACCCTGCGCGGCATTGGTCCGGCATATCAGGACAAAATCGGCCGGCTCGGACTGCGCGTAGGCGATATTCTGCTGGACGATTTTGGCGAGCGCTTCAGGCGCCTCACCGCTCAGCACGTTGCCATTCTGGAACGTTACCCCATAACTTATAACTGGCCGCAGCTGGAAGAGGAATTTCTGGAAGCAGTGGCTTTTTTGCGCCAGTTTAATCTCACAGAAACGGAATATCTGATAAACAACGAATTAAAAAACGGAAAAAGAATACTAGCCGAAGGCGCTCAGGGAGCCCTGCTGGACATTGACTTTGGCAGCTACCCGTATGTAACCAGCTCAAATACCATAACGGCAGGTGCCTGCACCGGCTTGGGTATTTCGCCCCGATATATTGGCGAAGTTTACGGGGTATTCAAAGCCTATTGTACCCGGGTGGGCGGGGGGCCGTTTCCTACCGAACTTGCCGATGAAACCGGTGAACAGCTGCGCAGGCAGGGTAATGAATTCGGCTCCACCACCGGCCGACCCAGGCGTTGCGGGTGGCTGGACCTGCCAGCCCTGAAATATTCCGTGATGATTAACGGTGTAACCCAGCTGTACATGATGAAAGCCGATGTGCTGAGCCCGTTTGAAGAGCTGAAGGTATGCACACATTACCGCCTGAATGACGGCTCCGAAACCGACATCATGCCGTTTAACCTGGCCTACGAGCAAATTACACCCGTTTTCCGGAAGCTAAAAGGATGGCATACTCCGCTAAACAACCTGAAAAACGGAGATGCCCTGCCGGCTGAACTGGAAAACTACATCAACTTTATTGAAGAACAACTGGGCCTGCCGATAGTACTGGTTTCTACCGGGCCCGATCGTTTGCAAACATTTTACCGACATGCCTACGCCCTTTAATTTTGTACCCAACCGTATCGGCACAAGTGAAAAATAGGGCGTTGATTTTAACCTTTTTGGTGCTGCTGGTGGCGGCCGGCAGCGTGTATGTTTACACTGCCCGCTTTACAAAAAGCAAGCTTAACATCTGGAATATTATCCCGCAGCAGGCCATAGCTGTGTTCGAGCCGGGCAGCTGCCCGGCCTGCGCTGATGCCATTACCACAAACAGCCTGTGGAATATTTTTTATCCCTTGCTTTTTCACCGGCAAAGGGCCGATAACCTTACCACTGCCGTGCTGCAGCAAATTACCCGCGGGGAAGGCTGGATTATTTCCATGCATGTTACCAGTAAAAACGACTTTGACTTTGTATTCTACTGGCCGGCAGGAACGGCAATAACCGACTGGCTGCCGGCAAAACAGATACGGGTTACCGAACGCCAGTATCAGGGCGTGCCCATTAAGGAATACCGGTGGAATGAGCATTCGTTTTCGGTAATAACGCTGCAGAATATACATGCCGGAAGTTTTACCCCCTACCTGGTTGAAGACGTAATCCGAACCTATGCCTCCGAAGGTCGTCAGGCATTTTCGGCACTGGCGGCGCCATTGGCGGGCATTCCGCGGGTGCAGCGCGATGCAGGCAACCTGTTTATCAATATGCAGGCTGCAGCCATGTGGCTAAACTGCTTTCCGGAACAGCTGCTTCGCATTTTGCCTGCCGGTAAGGTTGCTGCGCTGGATATACGGCAAACCAATGAAAGCCTTACCCTGAACGGATTTACCCTGCCGGCCGGGCAGGCCGATTACCTGCTGGCCTTTCAGTCGTCCAGGCCGGTTGCGTTCTCGCATAAATCGTGGGTATCTAACCGGTCATTAGTTGTATTTCATCAGGCAACAACCGGCGGCGTTGACTTTTTTGAAGCCCACTACCAGCAACATAAGCAGGCGCTCGACTCACTATCACAGTTAACCGGAACCGATTTGATGGAACTTTATGCCGGCCTGGGGCCTGAGCTTTCGGTGTGTTTGCTGGAAAAACCCTCCGGTCCTTTTACGCGTGTGGTACTGTTCGATGCCGCCAAACCGGAGTTGTGGTTTAACATGCTCGACAAGCTATCAAATGCTGCCGAAAGAGAAGATACCCTCTATGCCGAACGTTACGGTAATTATTTGTTGCGCGAAATTAAAATACCCGAAGTGCCTGCGCGGTTGTTCGGCTCGCTGGCCTCCGGATTTGCACGAACCTATTTTGCACGTTTCGAGAAAACGTTTGTCATGGCTCCGTCACCAGTGGTGCTTAAGCAGTTTCTGGACGACATTGAGCGCGAACTGGTGCTGGGAAAATCGCTTGCCTTTAATGAGTTTCTGGAAACCACCCTGCTTGAGTCAAGTTTCAGTATTTATGTAAATGGCGCGGAAGTACTGGGGTTGGTTGCTCCTTACCTGGCAAAGCCCTGGCAGGAATGGTATCGCAGCCATCAGCGGGCCTGTGCGGAATGGGGTTTTTCATCGCTGCAGTTTTCGCATCTGAATAACAGCTTCTATACCCAGCTTTCGGTTACGTCTATAACCGGAAAAAAATCAGCCCCGGCAGCTCAATCACCGGTAATGCAGGTACGTATGCCTGCAGGGTTGTATCCGCTGGTTTTTACAGCCGAAAACCACCTTACAAGGCAGCACGATATAGTGGTGCAGGATTCTGCCGGCACTTTGCGCTACCTTACGCCAGACGGAAAGGAGCAATGGAATTTACCGGTTAAAGAACAGGTTGTTTTCGCCAACCGCCAGGTTGATTTTTTTGCCAACGGCAAGCTGCAGCTGGCCTTTGCCACCCCGGGCAGGCTGCATGTGGTTGACCGCCTGGGTAACTACGTGAGCCCCTATCCGGTTCAGATTCCGGTACAGCGACCCGAGTTTTTCGAAGTGGTGGATTATGATAACAGCAAGCGCTACCGCTTTTTGATTACCGGTGAGGAAGGAGATATTTGGATGTTCGACAAGCAGGGTGTGAATCTGGAAGGCTGGAAGCCCATGCGTGCCGGTGACCGCCTCTGCGCTCCGGCCAGGCATTACCGCATTCATGGCAAGGATTTTATAGTTGCAGTAAGACGCGATGGCCGCGCCCTGGTGTACAACAGAAGGGGCGAAGTACTGAAGGGCTTTCCGCTTGACCTCAACGCCCGGCCCGCAGGCGATGTTTACCTTGAGATGGGTACAGGTGTGTCTAACTCGGTATTTGTTTGTATTTCCCGCGATGGGGTAAAAACGGGCTTTAGGGCCGATGGCACGATGGCTATGCGCGAACCTCTGGTAAAAACTACGGTGCACGACAGGTTCTGGCTGGTGAGCGAAAGCGCCGGCAAGGGCTACATTATTGTGCGGCAAAGCCCGTTGCGCCTGAGTTTGCTGAGCGAAAACGGAACCGAAGTGGTGGCAAATGATTTTGTGGGCAACCATGCCGTTAAGGTAATGTACTTCAACCTGGGCTCGGGCCGGATATTTTATACCATTACCGACCAGGTGCAGCAACTTACTTACCTGTACGATGCCCGCGGCATGCAGTTAACGGCTGTGCCCATGCAGGCTGGGGCTGTGGCTTTGAATAACGATGCCCTGCCCCGTATAGTGACACTTTACGCAAACACAGTGATAATAGAAAGCCGGTAATAATGATAACGCAATAACCTATTTACCGCGCATCTTCTCCAGCTGGTCCCACATTTCATTGGGTATGGCATCCAGGTGGCTGAATTCTCCTCCGTTTCTTAACCACTCACCGCCGTCAATGGTAATCACCTCACCATTGATGTAACCGGAATAATCGCTCACCAGATAAGCTGCCAGATTGGCCAGCTCCTGGTGGTGTCCAACTCTTTTCAGCGGGATGCGTGCGGCAGGGTCGAATTTTTTTGCCAGGTCGCCGGGCAGCAGTCGGCTCCAGGCCCCTTCCGTGGGGAAGGGGCCCGGTGCGATGGCGTTACTGCGGATGTTGTACCTGGCCCATTCTACGGCAAGCGACCGGGTAAGGGCAAGCACACCCGCCTTGCCGCATGCCGAGGGTACCACATAGCCCGAGCCCGTCCAGGCGTAGGTGGTAACAATATTGAGAAATACGCCGGGCTGTTTTTTGGCTAATCCAGTTTTTCCCGGCTGCAAGGGTGGTATAGTAGGTTCCCCTTAACACAATATCTACCACAATATCGAAGGCGCGGTGCGACAAGCGCTCGGTAGGGCTTATAAAGTTTCCAGCAGCATTGTTTACCACTGCATCTATCCGTCCGAAGTGGTTTTCAGCTTCCCGGATAACCTGCTCAATTTCTTCATATTTCCGCACATCGGCCGGGAGGGCCAGCACTTTTCCGCCGGTTTCCTGCATCAACTGCTGCGGCAGTTTGGTCAATTACCTCTTTTTTGCGGCTGGTTATAATTAGCGCCGGCCCCCAGCTCCAGCATATATTTACCCATGCTGCGGCCCAGGCCCGGTACCACCCACCGGTTATCAAAACGGTTTTGCCCTGTCAGTGCATCGGATTTAAGCATGCCTTCCATGGCTGCAAGTAATTTAAATGTATAAATTGGCGGAAACTTTAGTGTGCTAAATACAAAAAATTATCCGGCCATACTTATTGACTTTTATGAGCATAACCCGACCCACAATGCAACAATATGCTGCTTTTCAGGACTGGCAACATTCCTGTTCAGCTCCTGCGTGGTAAGCAAAAAGAAATTTGACGACATGGTGGCGCAGAAAGTAAAACTGGAAGCCGACCTGGCCCAGCGGAATGCCGATGTGGACCGATTAAGCGCAGAAGTAGCCGCGCTGGACCGGCAGGTGAAAAGACTGGCCGAAGACACCACGCTGCTGGCCGAAGATGTACGGGCCAGAACCGAACGCATTAACCAATTGAACAGGGAATACGAACAATTAAATACCTATTACAAAAACCTGATGACCAGCAGCGGACAGTTAAACCGCGACCTGGCCCGGCAGCGCGAACAGCTGCTGGCCATACAGCAAAGCCTGGAGCAAACACGCAAAACCAACGACTCGCTGAGCGTAAGCCTGGCCGAGCGCGAAAGAAAAGTAAAGGAGCTGGAAACCGTTCTGGCGGCGAAAGATAAGGCGGGTGAACGATTTAAAAGCGCGCATCCAGAATGCCTTGCTGGGCTTTCAGGGAAAGCGACCTGACGGTGAATATCAAGAACGGAAAAGTGTATGTATCGCTGGCCGAGCAACTGTTGTTTGCCTCGGGCAGTACTGAGGTGGACCCAAAGGGCGTGAATGCCCTGCAGCAGTTGGCTAAAGCTGTTAAAGACCAGCGCGATATTAACATACTCATTGAAGGACACACAGATAACGTGCCAATATCGAAAAAGTCGCAATACATGCAGGATAACTGGGATCTGAGTGTAATGCGTGCCACCGCCATTACCCGCATTCTGGTGCGGTCGGGAGTGTCGCCCAGGCAAATTACCGCTTCGGGCCGCGGTGAATATATGCCACTGGCACCCAACGATACCCCTGCCAAACCGCCAGAAAAACAGGCGCACGGAAATTATCATCACGCCCGATCTGGATGAACTATTTAAGATCCTGGAAACCAATTAAACCCGCTTAGTGCTGTGATTCGCCTCGCTAAGTGCAACTTCTGGTGCTTGTCAAAATACGTGCATTTGGGGTCCGCTAATTAAATTTTCGTACGGGTCTGTCATGGAACATTTTTTCTACGCGGCTCACTTGCCTGGCTGTTACTTTGGTAAAATCTGTTGTCTTTGGGACTAACCTGCGCAGTACCCCTATTTTGTTTTCTGCCGTTCCTTTTTCCTGTGAATTGTAGGGGTGGGTGAAGAACGATTTGGTTTTGAGTTCTTCGTTTACCCATGAGTGCTGGGTATAGGCCGGGTCGTTATCATAAGTTATTGTCTTTAAGCAATCCTTACAGGGTTTCATTTTACGGATGATTGCTTGAGCCATTGTTTTTGACGCCCTGGTGGATATTTTTACCAGAGAGTTCCTTAGAGGGGCCCTGTCGGTAATGACCAACAAGCCAGGCTGATGATTTTTACCTGCCATTAAATCGACTTCTATCATCAGTGAATTTGGTATGCTTATCTTTTCCAGATGTCGCCTCTCTGTCTTTAGCTGAGCCCTCTCCGGATTGTATTCCCCGCATCCCCGGCCCCGCTTAGGTGTATTCCGTCTAAGTTCACGGCTGATAGTAGATTTATGGCACCCAACAGCATCGGTTATTTGTTTTTGGGTTTTACCTTGCTTGAATAATCGGTCTTTTACGTGCCTTTGCTCTTGACCCAGTTATTTATAATTTGTCATTGCAACACAAGTTTAATTAACTCGGTCTATCGAAAGGGTGAGAAATCCCTCTTTCTTTAAACCGTTTGTGTTGCACTTATTGGTTGAACTTAGAAGTCATTTTTAATAGGAAATTCTGATTATATAAAGTATGAGGTCATTTTCGGCTATTTTTCTTTTCATTATGTGCCATACTATGTTGGCACAACGTTTCCCTAAAGTGCCCCCTCCGGTTTTGCGGATGAAGGTAAACGAGGAACTTCTGACAAATTCCAAACAACTGGATGTTTCAACTCGGGGAGCTCTTAAGAGAATTCATAGGTATAAATTCGGTGAATATGAGCTCGTAAATTCGAGGGCAGGTGTTACCAGACAGTTTCCCGGCCAGCAGCTATTTCCCTGGCTGGTTCAAATTGAATTAATCAAGACTTCGGGAATTCAAAGGTGGAATTTAATGTATGAATTCACAAAATCTGGTGCTGCCGGCGTAATGGCCTATGCTTTTGTGCAAAAGATAAAGCAGGAATCCCAAAATATTTTACTGGGTTTTTCATCGATCGATGTGTATGATGAACGCTGGGGTGTGGAATACCGCAGTGCTGCGTGGCAAAAGCCATGGGTGCTGCAGCTGATACTGCGGTATGACAGAAAGACTCCATACTGGTATTCATTTTCGGGCTTACTGGAAGACGGGGATCAAAAAATTGAAATTATTCCCGTAAGGGAATTTAGTGAAAAGTTTAGTGAACCACAGCCCGACAGGCAAAGTAAAAAAAATATTCCTGTTTCCTTTGTCGGGTATGAATTTGTGTTGAATGGAAAAGTGGTAGCTGCAGTGCAAAGCCACTTATACAATTCGCTACTAATGAACGATCGGCCAGTCAGTATGCTTAAGTTAGCTGATTACTGGGAAGAAGTGGTGCTTTTGGGTAACGATCTGGAAGAGAGTGTGGAGCTTGCCATAGCAGCGGCTGTTCCTGCTTTGCTGCAAATTTCAAGGAACACACTTGAAGAAATAAACTAAGAATAATACAACGGTATTACGCAATGTATACGTTAGTAGTAAAATGAAACTCTGTTTAAACTCCTGTAAACAATAGTCCCTTTATGATTCGGCTTGGTTCATTGCTGGTAGTTGTCATTATGGTGCTTGCCATCTACGATGTGTGGAAGCGCGAAACGAATACGGAAAAGCGCCTGTTGTGGATAATTATTATTATACTTTTGCCTTTGCTGGGAGCCGTAGCCTGGCTGGGCATAATCGGGGGCTATATAAAATTGTAAAGAAAAACCCCGGTTTTTACCGGGGTTTCTGGTTGTGCCCTCGCTGATTTTAGTCTTTTAGTATTACCGCGTCAATGTTTTTGGCTTTTACCAGTGCATTGAACGCGGGTATTTCTTCTTTGAATATCCTTTCGAGGGCTTTGAGTTGCTCGTCAATTTGTGCGGTAAGCTCGTTTTTCACGGCAATCATCTGGTCGGTGGGGCGGAAATTGCCCTGGCCAGCCAGCGAGTTGAGGTGGGCTCAGTTATGTATGTTAAGGCGAATAGGAAAGTTCAGCGGGTCCTGGTTGCTGCGGTTTTTGGTCTGGTAGAGGGTTTCCTCAATAGCTTGCGCATGGCATCCTGAATGGCTCTTGGCCTTATCCAGAACATCTTTCATGGCATCTTTCCGGTCTTTAATCGGGTCGATGAGCGCGGTTAATCTGGTCGCGGGCCTGGCGGATTTTGCGAATGGCCACGATGGGTTTCGCTTACCTTGGCGAGCACTTCCTGCTGGAAGGCGAACTGGGCCTTCAGGTCTTCGTCGGTGCCGGTGGCTGCGGGGGTCTTTCAGTATTTCGAATTCGGTTTCCATGGTTTTACCGTTAACGGTAAGCCGCACCTTGTAAGTGCCGGGCAGTGCGCGTGGCCCGTTGAGCGAAGCGGCCCACAGCACCAGGCCGTCAAAGCGTTCGGCATCGGGGTAACGCATGTTCCATACAAAGCGGTTCATGCCGGGCTTGCCCAGAGTTAATTTTTCTTCTTTGGCGCGGGTATTGGGCCTGGTAGCATATTTTTTAATGAGCCGTCCATCTGCTTGCAGAAACTCCAGGCTTACCTGGGCGTTTGCTGTGTCTTTCAGGTAGTAATGCACCATTACGCCCCCCGGATGGTTTTGCCCGGCGTTACGGGGTGGTCGGCCAAAGGTAAAGGCCGGCCCCATGCGGTAACTGGGCATGGGCTTAAACAGGTGGAAGTCACTTTTTGCAATCTCATCGTTTAACTGGTGTAACGGTGTCAGATCGTCAATGAGCCAGAAGCCCCGGCCCTGGGTTGCGGCAATCAGGTTATCGTTTTTAACGGCCAGGTCGGTAATGGGCACAATGGGCAGATTTAACTGGAAGGGCTGCCAGTTGGCTCCGTCATCGAAAGAAATATACATGCCCGACTCTGTGCCGGCATACAATAAACCTTTGCGCTTGGGGTCGGCCCGCAGCACCCGGGTAAAATGGTCTGCCGGAATACCGTTGGTAATTTTGGTCCATGTTTTACCGTAGTCTTTGGTTTTATATAAATACGGCTGGTAGTCGCCCAGCTTGTATCGGGTGCCGGCAACATATATGCCTCCTTTGGTAAACGGGTCAAATTCCACACTGTTAATCATCATCCACTCGGGCATGTCTTTTGGGGTAACGTTTTTCCATTCCTTGCCCCCATCGGTAGTTAGGTGTATCAGTCCGTCATCCGAGCCGGTAACGATGAAGTCCTTTTCATATGGCGATTCACCGGCAGCGAAGATGGTGCAATAATACTCCACACTGGTATTGTCTTTGGTAATAGGTCCGCCGGAGGGGCCCATCTTCGATTTATCGTTGCGGGTCAAATCCGGGCTGATGACCTCCCACGATTGCCCGCCATTGTAGGTAACATGAACATGGTTGGAAGTGGTGTATAGTTTTTTAGGATTATGCGGGGAGAAGAAAATAGGAAAGTTCCACTGGAAGCGGTACTTCATATCTTCCACGCCATGGCCCATGGGGTTATCGGGCCAAACGTTTACGGCACGGCTTTCTTTTGTGCGGTGGTTCTCCATTTCCAGCAGGCCTCCGTAATTGCCGCCGTAAACAATATCATTATCCGAAGGGTCGGGGGCCAGGTGGCCGCTTTCGCTGCCGGCTGTTACTTCCCAGTCGGCTTCGGTTATGGCAAAGCCGTCGGTGCGGTGGTAAATGCGTACGGTAGTGTTGTCCTGCTGTGCGCCGTAGATGCGGTAGGGGAAGGCGTTGTCGGTGGTTACGCGATAAAACTGGCCGGTGGGCTGGTTCATATAGGTGGTCCAGTTTTGGCCTCCGTCAAAACTTACCTGAGCGCCACCGTCATCGGCAATAATCATGCGCTGGTTGTCTTCTGGTGCTATCCACAGGTCGTGGTGGTCGCCATGCGGGGCGTTAAAGGCCTGAAAGGTTCGTCCGCCGTCTTTTGAACGGTGATACGATACATTTACCACATACACCATGTCTTCATCTTTTGTGTCGGCATATATGCGGGTGTAGTACCAGGCACGTTGCCGCAGGGCGCGGTCATCGTTCATTTTGCGCCAGGTTTCACCGGCATCATCGCTGCGGTAAACCCCACCGTTTTCGTTTTCGATTATAGCATATACCCGGTTTGAATTTACCGGAGAAACACTTATGCCCACTATTCCCCATATTCCTTTGGGCAGGCCGGTTTTTGCAGAAATATTGGTCCATGTTTCACCTCCATCAGTACTTTTCCACATGGCCGAACCTTCGCCACCACTTTCCAGGCTGTATGGTGTACGGCGTACGCGCCAGGTAGAAGCATATAGAATGCGTGGGTTGTTCGGATCAAAACACAGATCAACAGCTCCGGCATCGGCATTGGCAAAGAGCACGCGTTTCCAGGTTTTGCCGCCATCAACCGATTTATATACACCTCTTTCCTGTGATGATTTAAACAAATCGCCCAGCACTGCCGCATATACAATGTCAGGATTTTTAGGGTGTATGCGTACACGCGGAATGTGGCGTGATTCGTTTAAACCAATATTAACCCAGGTTTTACCTGCATCTACCGATTTCCACATACCATAACCGTGCGATACGTTTCCGCGCACGGTTTTCTCACCACCACCTACGTAAATTACGTTGGGGTCGGCCTCACTCACTGCTACTGCGCCTATGGAGCCGCCAAAAAAACCATCGGATATATTTTCCCAAGTCTGGCCGCCATCGGTTGTGCGCCAAACGCCTCCGCCGGTAGCGCCAAAGTAGTACAAAAGGGGCTTGCCCGGTACGCCGGTAACAGCTGCGCTTCGCCCGCCCCGGTAAGGGCCGATGCTTCGCCATTCCAGTGCCTGAAACAGTTTTTGATCGTATGTAACGGCAGGCGTAGTCTGAAATGAGGTTCTGCGCTGAGCAGGCAGATTGGGTATTAGCCATACCAGTGCTAAAAGAAACAGGTATACTTTCTTGTTCATCGAAATCAGGTTTATGTTTTCCGGCTAGTTTACCACACTTTGATTTATTTGCCTTGGGCTTTTCCTTAAGTGGTATTTTGTATTTGCTGATTGCTGGCAGACTTCTATTTTTCGGCTTGTTTTTTTATGCAAAAGTCCGACTGGAAAAAACTTTTCAGTATCCCCGTAATTGTAGCAGCCCTTGGGTATTTTGTGGATATCTACGACCTGCTGCTGTTCAGTATTGTGCGCATACCCAGTCTGAAGGCACTGGGAGTGCCGCAGGATGACCTTTTTGCCGAAGGTGAGTTTTTGCTGCGCGTGCAAATGACGGGCCTTTTGGTGGGGGGGATTATCTGGGGCATTATGGGCGACAAGCGCGGAAGGTTATCGGTTTTGTTTGGCTCCATAATGCTTTACTCGCTGGCCAATATTGCCAATGGTTTTGTGGGGTCGGTTCAGCAATATGCCTGGCTGCGCTTTGTAGCAGGCATTGGATTGGCAGGTGAGCTGGGTGCCGGCATTACCCTGGTTTCGGAGGTTTTGCCCGCCCGCCTTCGCGGCTATGGAACCACACTGGTGGCCAGTGTAGGCCTGCTGGGTGCTGTGCTGGCCAACTTTATTGCCCGCGAATTTAACTGGCAGGTGTGTTATTTTATTGGGGGCGGTTTAGGCCTGCTGCTGCTTATTGCCCGGATAAGTGTATTCGAGTCGGGTATGTTTTTGCACATGCGGCAGCAGCACGTACAACGCGGCAATTTTTTGCAATTGTTCACCGACACGGATCGCTTTAAGCGCTTTGTAAATTGCATTCTTATCGGTTTACCGATATGGTTTACCATCGGCATATTGATTACTTTCTCACCTGAGTTTGCTTCGCATTTAGGATTTTCTGAGCCGGTGCAGGCGGGCGATGCCGTAATGTTTAGTTACCTGGGTCTGGTGGCCGGTGATTTGAGCAGCGGAGTGTTCAGCCAGTGGGCGCGCTCCAGGCGTAAGATAGTGAGGGTGTATATATTGCTTACTCTGGTATTTATTATAATCTATCTTCTGGCGCCAGTTAAAACTACCTTCTTCTTCTTTCTTACCTGTTTTTTGCTGGGCTTTGGCGTAGGCTACTGGGCGCTGTTTGTAACCATTGCAGCCGAACAATTCGGCACCAACCTGCGGGCTACCGTAGCCACATCGGTACCCAATTTCATACGCGGAACAGTGGTGCCCCTTACCCTTGCATTTGAAGCCCTGCGCACTTATTTCGGCATTGTTCAGGGGGCGCTGCTGGTAGGTGCGGGCACGGTAATGATAGCACTTGTTTCGCTTCGCTATCTGCGGGAAACTTTTGGCCGCGACCTGAATTTTGTGGAGGAATAAAAAATATTTCCACCCGTGCGCGTATCGTGCTAACTTTGCGCTATAATTGCTCACTTTGTGCTCCGTTTTCTTGTTTTTTCCCTCTTTTTAACTGGTTTATCGGCATATTCCCAGCAAATTTCACGAATCGACAGCCTGCGCAAGGCACTGAAATCGGCATCCTTGCGCCAGCAATTCGACATTCTGAATGATATTGGCTTTGCCTACCGCCTTTCCTACCCCGACAGCACCATCTGGTACTGTACCCGGGCCTACGAAGTGGGCCAGGAGCTGAAACTGGATAAGGAACTCTCCAAGCCCCTGAGTTTTATCGGGCTGGCCAATGCCTATAAAGGCGACTTTAAAACTTCGTTCGACTTCCACATCCGCGCAATTGAAATAGCCAGCCAGCAGCACGATACCATACAGCTGGCCTATGGGTACAATAATTTTGGCCGGTTGTTTTTCGACCAGGGCGATTATGAAAGAGCCTTTAAAAACCTGATTGAAGCACAAAAGCTCTTTGAAAAAAAACACGATGCCACCGGCCTTGCCTATGTGTACCGAAGCCTATCGCACATTTACAGGTCGCAGAAAGATTATGAAAAGGCACTCGATTTGTCGCTTAAAGCCTACCGTCTGCGTAAGCAGGTTGGCGAGCCCCGTACGCTGCTTTCGTCATTGATGGAACTCGGGCAGGTGTACAACGAACTTAAGAACAACCTTGAGGCCGAACGTTGCTTCAGGCAGGCCGACTCCATAGCCAGGCGGATAAAAGACGAGATAAGCCTGGCCGAAGTACGCCTGAACATGGCCGAATTTTTTCTTAACAATAAAAAACCGGCACAGGCCGACAGCATTGCCGCACTGGCATACCAGCAGATTCTTGCTGCCAACAACATAAGGTTAAAGCCCCGTGCCGAACTGGTTATGGGTATGATAAATTTTGAGAAAGGCAAGCTGGACGAAGCAGAGAATTATTTGCGAAAAGTAATGAGGGTTGACCCCGATATTCACCTGCATCTGCAGCGCGATGCAAGCCTCTACCTGGGCTGGGTACTGGAAAAGCGCGGCAAAGCTGCCGAGGCCAATGAATACAAAAACCATTATATTTTATTGCAGGAAAAACTTACCAACGTAGACCTGACCCGGCAAATTGAACGGCTGCAGTTTCAGCTTGAAATGGAAAAAAAGGAAAGCGAAAATAACCTGCTTAAAGCAAACGAAGCCAGAAGCAAGGCCATCATCCGGGCGCAGCGCATTCAGAACATCGCACTTATTGTTATTGTAGCACTTACCACCGTGCTTATCATTTTACTTTGGTACACCAATAAACGGCTTGACCAAAATGCTGCACGTCTTTTAAAGCAAAAGGAAGAGATAGAAAGACAGCGCCAGGCCATTTTACAGCAAAATGAAAAGCTGGAAAAGCATGTGCAGGAGCTTTCGGACCTGAACCATGAGAAGGATACCCTGATGAATATTGTGGCTCACGACCTGAAGTCGCCCCTGAACCGCATTATGGCTTTGCTGGAACTGCTTGAACTGGAGGGTGCCCTGAATGAGCAACAAAAGAATTATGTTACCCTGCTGAGGCAGGCTGCACGCAGCGGCCTGGATTTGATAACCGACCTGCTGGATGTAAACGCCCTGGATGTTAACCGCGAGCCGGAAATGACAGAAGTGGATTTAAGCCAGCTTTTGCGCGAACGCGCCGGAGTTTTTAAACAACAGGCCGACGCCAAAAACATTACCCTTTCCCTCCGCACAACTGCTGCCGTAGTACAGGCCGACAGGGATTATCTGACACGAATGGCCGACAACCTAATTTCGAATGCCCTTAAATTTTCGCCTTATAATGCTACGGTAATTATTGAAACAGGGCGGCAGGAAGGTGTTCCTTATTTCAGCGTAAAAGACCAGGGCCCGGGTTTTACGGAAGAAGACCGGAAATTTTTATTTCAGAAATTTAAAAAACTCAGCGCCAGGCCTACCGGTGGCGAAAGCTCGAACGGCCTGGGGCTGGCTATCGTAAAAATTCTGGCCGACCGCCTGAAAGCTGCCGTGGAACTGGAAACAGCACCGCGAAAAGGCAGCATTTTTACCATAAAATTTTACGGAAGGCATTAAACCCATGGCCCCTGGCCGAATCTAAGTTTCAGTTTTAAAACACATGTATATGAAAAAGACAGGCTTTATTTTAGCTGCATTTGTTCTGGCCACCACCGTTGCCGCCATGGCACAGTCGCAGACACCCCGTGCCGATACCCGGCAAAAAGCGCAACGTGCCCGCATTGCCGAGGGCCGCGCCAGTGGCGAACTTACCCCGGGCGAGGGCAGCATTGTTAAACAAACAACAACGCCATATACGAAGGGCCGAACGCAGGGCCAAGGGCCGATGGCGAGGTTACCCCTGCCGAAAAAATGCGCCTGGAGCGCAAGCAAAACCGTGCTAGCCGCAACATCAGGCGGGCTAAGCACAATCAAATAGATAACAATTAGTTTGGGTAAGAACTTCAGCAAAAACGCAGACCGGAAAGGTCTGCGTTTTTTTCTGTTTTGAGACTTTATTCAGAAGGCCTTACGTGCGGTTTAAATGCTGTATAGGGCCTGTTCCAGATCTTCAATTAAATCATCGGCATCCTCGATACCGATACTCAGTCGGATGAGCGAGTCGGTTAATCCGTTTTTAATACGCTCTTCCCGTGGAATGCTGGCGTGTGTCATGGAGGGCCGGGTGATTGATTAACGACTCCACACCTCCCAGCGATTCGGCCAGCGAAAACAGTTTAACCTGCTTCATTACAACCCGGGCTTTTTCCACGTCATCGTCTTTTAATGTAAACGCGAGCATGCCGCCAAAATCTTTCATTTGCCTGCGTGCAATGTCGTGATTGGGGTGGTCGGTAAAACCTGGCCAGTAAACCCGGCCTACTTTGGGATGATTTCTGAGGTAGCCGGCAACAGCGCGGCCGTTGGCACAATGGCGTTCCATACGCAAATGTAGGGTTTTAATTCCCCGCAGCACCAGAAAGCAGTCCTGCGGCCCCGGAACAGCCCCGCATGAGTTTTGTATAAAGGTTAGTTCCTGGTAAAGGCTGTCGCTGTTGGTTACCAGTGCACCCATTATTACATCAGAGTGCCCGCCTAGGTATTTGGTTGCCGAATGCATAACAATATCCGCACCCCAGGCTCAGCGGATTTTGCAGGTAGGGCGAAGCAAAGGTGTTATCTACCGCAACCATCAGGTTGTGTTGCCGGGCTATGGCCGTACAGGCTTCGATGTCGGTAATGTTCATCAACGGGTTGCTGGGGGTTTCCAGCCAGATAAGCTTTGTTTTTTTGTTGATATACCGGTTTATGTTTTCGGCATTTGTCAGGTCAATAAAGTGAAACTTAATGCCCAGCCGTTCATAAATGCGCTTAAACATCCGGTACGATCCACCATACAGGTCGTTTCCGGTAATTACCTCATCACCGGCGCTTAGCAATTTAATTACGGTATCGGTAGCGCCCATGCCCGAGGAAAAGCAAAGGCCGTATTTTCCGTTTTCTAGAGCGGCTATGCTTTTTTGCAAGGCCGATCGGGTAGGGTTGGCTCCGCGTGCATAGGCATAGCCTTTATGTTTGGCCGGTTCTTCCTGCACGTAGGTGGAAGTTTGAAAAATGGGCGTCATAATAGCCCCAGTCGACGGGTCGGGTTCAACACCCGCATGAACGGCTTTGGTTCCGAATTTCATCTTTGAATAACGTATTATGATTTTGATTTCCAGTAGTTCAGTACAGCTTCCTTCCAGTTGTCGGGGTGCTTTAAATAAAGTGCGGTATTAATAAGCAGCGTATGTTCGGGCAGGCCAGATGCGGCGGCAGCCCGGATAACGGCATCCAGAAACTGCTGGCGGTCGGTTTCGGCCAGGCGGATTAGTTGTTGTACCAGGGATTCGGCTTCACCGGCAGGTTGTGCGGCTTTTCCGGTGTCGAGGTGTTCGCTCAGCGGTTTGGGGGTAGCCAGTGAGGAAGCCTGCTGTCGCAGGAATAAATCCAGGTCTTTCAGCGGATTTTTATGGCGGCTCATGTCAGGTTTTTCAGCAGTTCGTTTACCACGGGTTCGTATTCCGGCTCAGGTGCAAGGGTGCTGAAATTAACGAAAACGTTTTTCTGCGGTACCATTACTTCCAGCACTATGGCGTCCAGGTTGCTCAGGCTTTCGCGTATGGTTTTCATGCGGGTAAAGCTGTGGATTCGGTTGGGCAGCACCATAATTTTCAGGTTCGGATTCAGGGCCCGCGCTGGTGCCAGGTCGGTAATAGTTTGGTAGGTTACCAGCAGGTCGTTTTGGGTAAGGCTGGTGGGCACCACCACCGCATCGCTTACCAGGCACAGTTTTTTGATTCCTTCATCGGTGGTTTTGCCGGCACTGTCAACCACAATAAAGTCAAGGTTTTGATTTTGTTTAATACGCAGTAGTTCATCGGCCACCTGGCTATCGTGCGAGCCGAGTATTTCGAAGGCCGGAGTGTTTGCTTCTCCGGCTTTAAGCAGCTCCATCTGCCGCAGGGCGGTAAGGGTGTAGTTGGTGTCGGTTTCCACCAATATTACGGGGTTGCCCCTGTGGTGCAGGGCGGTTGCCAGGTTAATGGCGTTGGTGGTTTTTCCGGTACCACCCTTGCGGCTTATGAACGAGATAATTTTCGCCATAATTACAGTGGCCGGTCAACATCAAATTGCTCCAGGTAGTCGGCCACCCGGCGCACAAACGAGCCGCCCAGGGCCCCGTCGACCACACGGTGGTCGTAGGAGTGCGACAGAAACATTTTGTGCCGTATGGCTATAGCATCGCCATAGGGTGTTTCGATTACGGCCGGCTTTTTCTGAATAGCGCCAATGGCCAGTATAGCTACCTGCGGTTGCATGATGATGGGTGTGCCCATTACATTGCCGAACGAGCCCACATTGGAAACGGTATAGGTCCCGCCCGCCAGGTCATCGGGTTTTAGTTTGTTGTCGCGGGCCCTGTTGGCCAGGTCGTTCACGATACGCGCCAGCCCGCTGATGTTGTACTGGTCGGCATTTTTAATTACGGGCACAATCAGGTTGCCGGAGGGCAGCGCCACGGCCATGCCTATGTTGATATCTTTCTTTTTAAGAATACGGTCGCCATCAACCTGTACGTTAATCATGGGGAAGTCTTTAATGGCCAAGGCTACGGCTTCAATAAAAATGGGCGTAAAGGTAAGGCTCTCCCCGTATCGTTTCTGAAACTCGTTTTTCACCTTGTTGCGCCAATACACAATATTGGTTACATCGGCTTCGACAAACGAGGTAACGTGAGGCGATATGCGCTTGGATTCCACCATGCGTTCGGCAATCATTTTGCGCATGCGGTCCATTTCAATGATTTCATCTCCAGCCGATACCGAAGGCGGTGCCGGTTTAGCGGCAACCGGGCCGGTGGCGGCTGGTCGAGCGGTTTTTTCCAGGTTGCGTTGTTCCAGCCAGGCCAGGATGTCCTTCTTGGTAACGCGCCCCTCCAGGCCCGAACCGGGTATGGTTTCCAGTTCGGCCAGGCTTATGTTTTCTTCTTTGGCGATGGTTTTTACCAGGGGGCTGTAAAAACGTTTTGCTTCCTTGAATGTTGCAGGGGCAGGGGTGTTGTGCCCGTTGGCCGGTGCAGGAACATTTTTTTCTTTTTGCACCACAGGCGCTGATGCAGGAGCGGCACTTTGCGGGGTATTGGTGGCAAGGGTTTCTGCTTCGGTTTCAATGCGGGCTATGGGTTTTCCTACGGCCACCACCTCGCCTTCTTTGGCCAGAATTTCCCTGAGTATTCCCGCGTGGGTAGAGGGTACTTCGGTGTCTACCTTATCGGTGGCTACTTCCAGCACCGACTCATCCTGTTCAATTCTGTCGCCTGGTTTTTTAAGCCAGGCCAGGATGGTGGCTTCCATAATGCTTTCGCCCATTTTGGGCATAACGAGTTCAACCAGCGCCATGATTCTGCAAATTGAATGGGTTTCAAAGTTAGTATTTTTTAGGCAGTGCCTGTGCCGGTGGCAAGGTACTTAAGGGAGCAGCTTTGTTTTTGAATAGATAACATAATACAGCAGGCAGGTTTTTGCCGTCAAAATTCAGCGCGCAGGCGGGTTTCAAAAGCCAGCGGATTTTTCGGCATGCAAGGCTTTGTTACCGGTTTTATAATCAATTGCCTGAAAGTTGTAGCGTTGTATTAGCGGGGAAGGTTCAGGCGGATCAGATTCAGCACTGCTGTGGCGGTAAGTTTTATATTCAGTAAGCGGTCGTGCGTGAGCATGAGTTTTCGGGTTACGGTTTTGTATTTATCAGAATAGGCAATCCAAATCAGGCCTACGGGTTTTTCGGGGGTGGCGCCACCGGGGCCTGCAATGCCACTGGTAGCCACGCCTATGTGGGCATTGAATTTAGCCCGTACAATGCTGGCCATTTCCGTAATAGTGGGCTCGCTTACCGCACCGTATTTTTCCAGGGTTTCGGGTTTAACACCCAGTTGCCGCATTTTTACTTCGTAGGCATAAGGGATCATGGCTCCTACAAAGTAGTCGGAACTGCCCGGAACACTGGTAATAAGATGGGATATGTACCCTCCGGTACAGCTTTCGGCTATGGCCAGGGTAAGGTTTTTATCGCGCAGCATTTTGCCGATAACCTTTTCCAGGGGTTCGTCTTCGGTGGCGTAAACAAACTCATCAATTAAGGGCAACAGCAGCCCGGTTTGTTTTTCCAGTTCCAGGTGCAATGTGTCTTTATCTGTTCCGGTTGCCGTGAGGCGCAGTTTTACTTCTCCAATGCCCGGCAGGTAGGCCAGGCGTATGTGGGCCGGCAGTTGTTTTTCCCATCCGGCAATGCGGTCGGCCAGAAACGACTCACCGATGCCTGCCGTGCGGATAATGCGGTGCACAATTACGGGCGGATTAAAAATGGTACGCAGTTTGGGCAAAACAATTTCTTCGGTCATCTTTTTCATTTCGTGCGGCACACCCGGCATGGAAACGAATACCTTGCCGTTGCGCTGAAACCACATGCCCGGAGCGGTGCCAATGGTATTGGTTATTTTTTCGCAACATACCGGCAAAGCTGCCTGCTGGCGGTTGGTTTCGGTAAGTTCGCGCCCGCGCTTTTGAAAAAAGGCCGTAATCTCGGCCAGGGCTTCAGGGTGTATTTTAATTTCGCAGTTAAAGTATTTGGCCAGGCAGGGTTTGGTAAGGTCGTCATGGGTAGGGCCCAGTCCGCCGGTAATCAGCACCACATCGGCCCTTGCTTCGGCCTGGGCAAAAGCCTGCAAAATATCTGCTTCATTATCGCCAACGGCTGTTCTTCGTATCACGCGAATGCCGGTTTCGGTAAGTTTGGCGCTTAACCAGTGCGAGTTGGTGTCCAGAGTTTGTCCCAGCAGCAATTCATCGCCAATAGCCAGTATTTCGGCAGTAATGCTTTTCATGCGGGTAAGGTATGCGTTTTGTTACGTTACATTTTTTCTTAAACAAAAAAGTAATGGTAAAGTTGGGGTGTCATCGCGCAAATGTACCTATCTTCGTGTCGCTATGGGTGTGATAAATCAAAAATTACATCTTTGGGGGATAGTGTTATTGTGCCTGTTGGGTTGTACTTCTGTACAGCTATCGCAAACCCTTGGCGAAATTAACAAATCGCTTGGGGGTGATGCTGCAATTACGGCAGCCGAAGTTGCAGAAGGATTGCGCGAGGCGCTGATACAGGGTATATCAAAAGGAAGTGAACAGGTATCGAAAACGGATGGATATTTTAAAAACCCTGAAATAAAAATTCCCTTTCCTGCCGATGCGAAGAAGGTTGAAAACACCCTGCGCGACTTAGGGCTTGGAAACGAAGTTGACCGGTTTATTTTAACCCTGAACCGCGGTGCAGAAGAAGCAGCTAAAGAGGCCAAACCTATTTTTATTCAGGCTATTCGCTCCATGACCATTGACGACGCCTGGGCCATCCTAAAAGGCGAAAGCGATGCCGCAACCCGTTATTTAAAACGTACCACAGCGGCACAGCTGCATGAGAAATTCAGACCGGTTATTCAGCGTACGCTCAATCAGGTAAATGCCACACGCTATTACAGCGAACTGGTTAACCGCTATAACCAGATACCCCTGGTGGAAAAAGTAAACCCCAACCTGGACGAATATGCCACCGAAAAGGCTATTGAAGGTCTTTTTGTTATGATTGCCAAAGAAGAAAAACTGATACGCGAAGACCCCGTTGCCCGCACTACCGATTTGCTGAAACGGGTTTTTGGATACAAAAATTAACACTCACAAATATTTTTAAACTATGGGTTTGTTTGAAAAACACCAGTCACTGCTTGACAAAGCCATTGAAGCGCTGCACAGCCGTACTTTTTTTGCCGCCTTTCCCGAACATCCATCACCGGCTGTTTATGGCGAAACGGCCGATGCCGATGGACAGGCAAAATTTAAAGACCTGCTGGGAAAGAAATTTGAACAACTGCACCAGCCCGGTGCCGAAAACTGGGCAGGTCAGGAAGAGTCGCCCTATCTGCAACAACCCCTGGGTATAACCTATCCGGCATTTTCTGTGCCGGTGCTGGTTAACCGGGCGCGGCAGGCTTTTGCAACATGGCGCAAGGTTACGGCTGCCGACCGTGCCGGCATACTCATTGAATCGCTTGAGCGCGTTAAGGGGCGCTTCTTTGAGATAGCTTATGCCACCATGCATACCACCGGCCAGGGTTTTATGATGGCCTTTCAGGCCTCTGGCCCACATGCGGCCGACCGTGCCCTTGAAGCCATAGCAGCCGGATACGAAGAGCTTACGCGTTTTCCGCAGCAGGTGCTGTGGGATAAACCCATGGGCAAATACAACATCAGGTTAAAAAAAGAATGGCGGGCCGTGCCAAAGGGTATTTCGCTGGTTATAGGCTGCTCCACTTTTCCTACCTGGAATACCGTGCCCGGCCTGTATGCCAGCCTGGTAACTGGCAACACAGTAATTGTAAAACCGCATCCCGGAGCCGTGCTGCCCATCGCACTGGTGGTAGCCGAGATCCAAAATGTGCTTAGCCAGCAGGGACTTGATCCCGCCATCTGTCAACTTGCGCCCGATACGTTCGAAAACATGATTACCAAACAACTGGCCGAGCATCCAGAAGTTAAACTTATTGACTTTACCGGTAACTCGGCCTTTGGCAGTTATCTGGAGGGCCTGCCAGGTAAAACCACCTTTACTGAAAAAACCGGCGTAAACTGCGTGCTGTTGCACTCTGCTGAAGATATTGACAAGGTAGCTGCTAACCTTGCTTTTTCCGTATCGCTGTACAGCGGGCAGATGTGTACGGCTCCGCAAAACTTTTTTATACCCGAGGCCGGCATTCAAACGCCACAAGGAACGGTGCCGTTTGATGAATTTGCCCAAAAATTTACCGACCAGATCAACAGCCTGGCCAACAACCCCAAGGCGGGACCTTTTGTTCTGGGGGCCATTCAAAACCGCCGTACGTGCGATCGCGTAGCCGAAGCCGAAAAGCTGCCGGGTAAAATCTGGCTCAGATCGCGCACTATAACGCATCCGCAGTTTGAAAATGCCCGTACATTAACGCCTGTAGTGGTTGAAACAGATGCTGCAAACACCGGGATATTTTCTAAAGAGCTGTTTGGTCCCATAGCCTTGCTGATTAAAGTTAAAGACATTGAACAGGCACTCCGTTTGGCACACCAGCTGGCTAAGGAACATGGTGCCATTAGCTGTGGTGCCTATACCACCGATGCTGCCGTTCGTGAAGAGATTGCCGACACCATGGCGATGGCCGGTACGCCCGTATCGTTTAACCTCACAGGCGGCATTTACATGAACCAGAATGCCGGCTTCAGCGATTTCCATGTTACGGGCGGAAATCCGGCCGGCAATGCTTCGTTTACCAATCCCGAATTTGTGGTGAAGCGTTTTACATGGGTTGGGCACCGCGAGCCCGCACCCTGAGGGGAGCGGAGCATTACATATTTCTGCGGTACTGTCCGCCTACTTCAAATAAGGCTTCGGTAAGCTGGCCCAGCGAACACACCTTGCAGGCTTCCATCAGTTCAGCAAAAATATTGCGGTTGTGTATGGCAGCCTGTTGTACCCTTTCAATCTTTTCTGAGGCCTGATGGTGATGGTGTTTATGCAGGTTGCGCACCGTTGCAATTTGTTGTTCTTTCTCTTCGGTAGTGGCCCGTATAACTTCCTGCGGGATAATTGTGGGCGAGCCCTTCGAGCTTAAAAAAGTATTTACACCAATAATAGGATACTCGCCCGTGTGTTTCAGGGTTTCGTAGTACAGGCTTTCTTCCTGAATTTTACCGCGCTGGTACATGGTTTCCATGGCTCCCAGCACACCGCCCCGTTCGGTAAGGCGGTCGAATTCCATTAAAACGGCTTCTTCAACCAGGTCGGTAAGTTCTTCAATGATAAACGAGCCCTGTAACGGATTTTCATTTTTAGCCAGGCCCAGTTCGCGGTTAATAATAAGTTGTATGGCCATCGCCCTGCGCACGCTTTCTTCGGTGGGGGTGGTTATCGCTTCATCGTATGCATTGGTGTGCAGTGAGTTGCAGTTATCGTAAATGGCATATAATGCCTGCAGGGTGGTGCGGATGTCGTTAAAATCAATTTCCTGCGCATGAAGCGACCGCCCCGATGTTTGAATATGGTATTTGAGCATTTGCGAACGCACATCGGCACCATATTTATGCTTCATGGCTTTGGCCCATATTCTTCGGGCCACCCGGCCAATCACCGCATATTCGGGATCAATGCCGTTGCTGAAGAAGAACGACAGGTTGGGCGCAAAGGCATTGATGTCCATGCCACGGCTAAGGTAATATTCCACGTAAGTAAAGCCGTTGGCCAGGGTAAAGGCCAGCTGGGTAATGGGGTTGGCGCCGGCTTCGGCAATATGATAGCCCGATATGGATACGGAGTAAAAGTTTCTGATTTTGTTTTCGATAAAGTAATGCTGAATGTCGCCCATGAGGCGCAGGGCAAATTCGGTAGAGAAGATGCACGTGTTCTGGGCCTGGTCTTCTTTCAGTATGTCGGCCTGAACCGTTCCGCGCACCTGCTGCAGGGTAGAGGCCTTTATTTTTTCGTAGGTTTCTCGGGGAAGTACCTGGTCGCCGGTAACGCCCAGCAGCATGAGGCCCAAGCCGTCATTGCCTTTGGGCAGAGCGCCCTGGTAACGCGGGCGTTTGTCTTCACTGCCCCGGTACATTTCATCTATTTTCCGGAGCACCTCCTGCTCCATTCCGTTTTGTTTAATATATATTTCGCACTGCTGGTCGATTGCCGCATTAAAGAAAAATCCTAACAGCATGGGTGCAGGACCGTTGATGGTCATGGAAACCGAGGTTTTCGGGTCGGCCAGATTAAAACCGCTGTACAGTTTTTTGGCATCATCCAGGCAGCATACCGATACACCCGAGTTGCCTATTTTGCCGTATATGTCAGGACGGTAGTCGGGGTCGCGGCCGTAAAGGGTTACCGAATCGAAGGCGGTAGAAAGGCGTTTAGCCGGCATTTCGTAGCTCAGGTAGTGGAATCTGTGATTGGTGCGTTCCGGGCCTCCTTCGCCTGCAAACATGCGGGTGGGGTCTTCTTCCTGGCGTTTGAATGGATAAATGCCGGCTGTAAATGGAAACTCACCCGGCACATTTTCCTGCAGCATCCAGCGCAGCAGGTCGCCCCAGTTGCGGTAACGCGGCAGGGCTACTTTGGGAACGCGAAGGTGGGCCAGTGATTCGCTAAAGGTTTTAACGTTGACGTCGCGGTTGCGAACCCGGTAGGTAAAAACAGGAGCGTTGTATCGTTCTTTCAGCGCTTCCCACTGTTCAATGAGCAACCAGTTTTTCGGGTCCAGCTCCAGGCGGATTTGTTCAAATTCTGTTTCAAGGGCTTTTATCAGTTGTTCATTTTCGGGATGCTTCTTTTTGATAAGTCCAATGGTTTCGTGCAGGGCATATAGTTTATTGGCAATGGCAGCCTGGGCGTTTACCCAGGCATCGTACTTGCGGTTGTTTTCTGAAATTTCGCTCAGGTAGCGGGTGCGGTTAGGCGGAATGATGTACACCTTTTCTGACATTTCGCGCGAAATGGTGTATGATGACCGCAGTGGCGCTCCGGTTTTTCCGGCAATGCGGTCCATTAGAAACTTATAAAGCTGGTTGGTGCCCGGGTCGTTGAACTGCGAGGCAATGGTGCCAAATACGGGCATTTCATCGGGGTTTTTGTTCCACAACTGGTGGTTGCGCTGGTATTGTTTTTTTACATCGCGCAGGGCGTCCAGAGCGCCACGCTTATCGAACTTGTTCAACGCGATGGCATCGGCAAAATCAATCATATCGATTTTTTCCAGCTGCGTGGCTGCGCCGTATTCGGGGGTCATTACGTATAACGACACATCGCTGTGATCGAGTATTTCGGTATCGCTCTGGCCGATGCCACTGGTTTCCAGAATAATGAGGTCGAACCCTGCTGCCTTTAAAACCTGAATGGCTTCGCCAACATGGGCCGACAGGGCGAGGTTCGATTGCCGCGTGGCCAGCGAACGCATGTATACGCGTGGGTTGTTAATGGCATTCATGCGGATGCGGTCGCCCAGCAGGGCACCACCGGTTTTGCGTTTGCTGGGGTCAACGGAAAGGATGCCTATTTTTTTGTCTTTGAAGTCGAGCAGAAACCTGCGCACCAGCTCATCGACCATCGATGATTTTCCTGCCCCACCGGTGCCGGTTATACCCAGCACGGGTGTTTTGGAAGCCAGCGCACGCCGGTGCACCTCTTCAAAAACCGACCGGTGTTTATCCAGAAAATTTTCGGCTGCCGAAATAAACCGGGCAATGGCAAGGTGGTTGCCGGTGTGCAGGTCATCGACATTTGGTATTTCCACACCGGTGGGAAAGTCGCTTTTTTTCACCAGGTCGTTTATCATGCCCTGCAGGCCCATGGCACGACCATCATCAGGAGAATATATGCGCGTTATGCCGTAAGCCATTAGCTCGCGTATTTCATCGGGCAGAATTACTCCGCCGCCTCCGCCAAAAATGCGTATATGGCCGGCTCCCTTTTCCTGCAGCAGGTCGTACATATATTTAAAGTATTCCATGTGCCCGCCCTGGTAGCTGGTAAGGGCAATGGCCTGGGCATCTTCCTGGATAGCTGTGTTTACTACTTCCTGCACGCTGCGGTCGTGCCCCAGATGGATTACTTCGCAGCCTGTAGCCTGAATAATTCTGCGCATAATGTTAATGGCAGCATCGTGCCCATCGAACAGGCTGGCGGCTGTAACCACGCGTACCTTGTTTTTGGGCCTGTAGGGTTCTGGCTCCTGGTGGCCGGCCAGGCGTGTTTTGGCTGTTTGCTGAGGAGTTGAGGCGGTTGCAGATGCGGATGTCATATATGTTAAAATGAACCCAAAAGTACGTACAAACACCCATTTTCCCGAACGGTAGTTAGGAAACGGAGCCGGGGTATTTTTTGAAATAAACCAGAAAGGCCGCTGCAATGCGTTTTGATTTTCTTTAGGGAGTGAAGCGTGCCCATTGCCCAGATTGGATGTGCGAAACAGAAAGATTTTCGTGTGTTGGATAAAAATCTCTGTGCCGTGCAAAATTGCCGTGATGCTTTCTGCCGGTTGGAACAGATTAAAGCTTAACTTTACACTTCAAGGTATTTTATGAGAACATCAGCCGAACAGGATAGGCGCATTGCCGGCATGACTTTTTCTTCGGTATATCCGCATTATGTGGCCAAGGTTGAGAAGAAGGGGCGCACGCGCGAGGAACTTCACGAGGTTATCAGATGGCTTACGGGTTTTGATGAAAAAACCCTTATGAAACTTATTGATGAAAAGGTAACGTTCGAAACTTTTTTTGCCCGCGCAAAGCTAAATCCGAATGCACATCTGATTACGGGTATGATTTGCGGCTACCGCGTAGAAGAAATTCAAAACCCACTAACACGAAGCGTGAGATACCTGGATAAACTGGTAGATGAACTGGCCAAAGGCAGGCCGGTGGAAAAGATTTTACGCAAAGCCTGAAAAATGTTAAGGCCGGCGTTTTTCCTTTGCAGTAGCCCCCTTCAGGCAAACGAAAAATTACTGGGCAGGGGGCACGTAGCTTTCGCGAATGGCTTTAAATTCCGAACCGGTTTTCCATCGCGGCCAGGTGTTTTCAAAGGCCAGCCTTTTACCGGTATTGAACAGCAGTTTTAAATCTTCCACGGCTCCTCCCAGATTCCAGCGGGCCGTGTCGTACTCATCGGAGGGTTTGTGGTAATAACGGGCAACGTAGTCGTCCTGCAGTTGTTTGCCGTAATCTTTTCCTCTCTCAACATGATCAATGCCGGTGTTGGTGTACAGGGCGGGGATGCCCGCCTTTGCAAAGCAGAAGTGGTCTGACCGGAAATAGTAGCCAGCCACGGGATTGGGTTCGGGCGAAAGGTATCTTCCGGCAGCTGTGGCTTCTTCCCTGAGGTAGTCTTCTAGTTCCGACTGCCCCATGCCCACCACAACTATGTCGTTCATTTTTCCGTAGGGGTTTATGCCATCCATGTTTATATTGGCCACGGTTTTTTCTTTGGGATAGATGGGATTCTGAACGTAGTACTCCGATCCCCAAAGACCCTGTTCTTCGGCCGTAACCGCCAGGAACACCAGCGTGCGGTGGGGTTTGGCTTTCATTGATTTAAAAGCTTTGGCCAGGGCAAGCAGGCCAGCTGTACCACTTGCATTGTCCAGGGCTCCATTGTATATCGAGTCGCCCTCTGCATCGGGTTTACCTATGCCCAGGTGGTCCCAATGTGTGGAATAGATAATGTATTCATCGGGCGCTTTGCTGCCAGTAATTTTTCCGATAACGTTGTGCGATTTATCGTAACGCACCTGCACTGTCATTGATGTACTGATTTTAACATTCATGGGCCTGGCCTTAAAGCCGGGCTTTCGGGCTTCGGAAACGGACTGCGCCCAGTCCATGCCGGCAGCTTCGAACAGCCTTTTGGCAGCGGCCTGTGCTAACCAGCCCACTGCTGCGCAGTGGTAAATATCTTTACCCCGTTCGTCCAGAAACAGGCGTGGGGCGTTCCAGTTATTTTGTACCACCCAAAAACCGTATCCGGCAGGTACATCATCATGGATAATCAGCACACCTTTGGCACCCTGCCGCGCGGCCTCTTCAAATTTGTATGTCCAGCGTCCGTAATACGTCATGGTGTTGCCTTTGAACAGCGTGCTGTCGTTCGATCCAAAGCCGGGGTCATTTACCAGCACCACAATTACTTTGTCTTTTACATTTGTGCCGGCAAAGTCGTTCCAGTTGTACTCGGGCGCTACAATGCCAAAGCCGGCAAAAACAAGGTCAGCTTCCTTTAGCTCTATTTTATCTTCGGTGCGTTCGGTCCAGATAACATAGTCTTTTAATCCTTCGAGCGTAAGTGTTTTACCGGGTGCCTTAACAATCATGGCCGGTTCAGGCGTGGCAGTAATTTCGGCCATGGGTACTTCCTGCAGGTAGCTGCTGCCGTTGCCCGGTTCAAGGCCTGTTTCGCGGAACTTGTTTTGCAGATAGTTAATGGTTTTGCGTTCGCCTTCGCTAAAAGGCAATCTTCCCATAAACTCATCCGAAGCCAGGGTTTTAAGATGGGCTTCCAGCTCATGAACCGTAAAGACTTCCAGCCCGTCTTCGCGCACAAAACCATCGGGCTTACAACCGATTAACAGCAGGAACAGCAGGAAAATGATATTTTTCATACAAAAATAATTTTGGCAAAAACAACCAATCGAAGGGACGAATATTCCCAAACTTTACCTAAGTTTCAAACCATTCGGATAATAAATATATGGGGCGCCTGTTGCGAAGATTAGCGGTAGTTTTGTTTGTTCTGATTGTCGTTGCCGGTGTGTTTATGGCAGTTACGGTGGCACCGGTAAACCGTGTTGTTAAGCCCGGTGCGCCCTGGCAGGTACAAACCATGCAATATATAGACAGCGTGTTATCAGCGCCTTTACCGGCCGACACGCATCGCCTCATGGCAGGTTTTGGCAAGGCTTCGATTACACCCTCCCGGCCGGTGGCCACGGCAGGCTATGTTAAACGAAAGGGAGCACGTTTTACGGCTGTGCGCGACACGGTATTTGTTCGTGCTGCGGTGATAGAAAAAGGCGGCAGGCGTACGGCTATCGTAAGCCTGGACATGCTTATAGTTCCCCCGCTGTTGGTTGAAAAACTCAATGAAGCACTGCACAACACGCCCTTTACACCCAATATGCTTTACCTGAGCGCCACCCATACCCACAACAGCATAGGGCAGTGGGATAATCACCTTGTAGGGGAGATATATGCCGGAAAATATGACAAAGAGCTGGTGGGTTTTTTACTTAAACAGATTAAAACTGCCCTGCTCAGCGCACTTGCCGATGTACAGCCGGTAGCCCTGTACTATGGCCAGACTGCGGTGAGCGAAGCTGTTGTTAACCGCCTGGTAGCCGGTGGTGCAGTTGATTCGCTCATGCATGCCCTGCAGTTTGCGTGCGCAGACGGCAGCCGTGCGGTGGTGGTAAGCTATCCGGCACATGCCACCTGTCTGTCGTCAAAAGATTTGCGGCTTTCGGCCGATTATCCCGGGGAGCTCGTTACGCGGCTTGAACGGGGTGGTTACCGCTTCGCCCTGTTTCTGGCCGGGGCAGTGGGCAGTCACGCACCGGCACCCATGCCCGATGGTGATGCGAAAATTGAATTTATGGCCGCCACCCTGGAAAAAGCTTTGCACACCACACGGTTTTCACCTGTTCAGGGCAGCGACTTACGCCTCACCCATATTCCAGTTGCCATGCCTCCCCAGCAGGTACGGCTAACGGCCGGCTGGCGAATACGCCCCTGGCTTTCTGAAATGTTACTGGGTAAGTCGCCGGTTAAGTTGTCGGTGCTGCAACTGGGCAACACGGTGTTTGTCGGCACACCGTGTGATTTTTCGGGCATGCTTACCCCGCCCCTTTACGCTGCGGCCCGGCAGCACAGTCTGAATATTTGCGTTACCAGCTTTAACGGAGGGTACATAGGCTATATTACCCCCGATGAACTGTATGACATGAATGCATACGAAACGCAAATTATGAACTGGTACGGACCGGGCAATGGTGCGTACTTATCCGGTTGCATAAAAAACATCATCAGCCAAACTGCACAGGCAGGTGCCTACTAAAGCCATGGTGAATGCGATATATGCACGGATTCTTTTCATAAATTGCGCCAACCATTAAAACCAGCTGCATGAAAAACAGATTTGTAATCCTGGTGTTATTGTTTTTTACACTCATTGCCCGGGCCGATGAAGGCATGTGGGTGCTGTACCTGCTGGGCGATAAGGTGTACAACGACATGGTGAAAAAGGGCCTTAAGCTAAGCAGGGAACAGATATACAGCATGAATAAGGCCAGCCTGAAAGATGCCATTGTAATTTTTGGCGGGGGCTGCACCGGTGAAGTGGTAAGCCGTGAAGGGCTGATATTTACCAATCATCATTGTGGCTACAGCGCCATTGCTGCTGCCAGCACGGTAGAAAAAAATTACCTGCGCGATGGTTTCTGGGCAAAAACAAAAGCCGATGAAATACCTGCACCGGGCCTGTCGGTGCAGTTTCTGGTACGCATTGAAGATGTTACCGATAAAGTTGTGAACGAACTTAAAGGGCTTGAAGGTGAAGCGTGGAACCAGGCACTTCAGGCGGCATCGCAGCGCATCGTTAAAACCGCCACGGAAGGTACAGGGTACGAGGCCCGCGTAGTGCCCTTTTACCGGGGCAACCAGTTTTTGCTTTTTGTCTATGAGCGCTACCGCGATGTGCGGCTGGTGGGCACCCCTTCGGAAAGCGTTGGCAAGTTTGGCGGTGATACCGACAACTGGGAGTGGCCGCGCCATACGGGCGATTTTGCCGTATTCAGGGTTTACAGCGGCAAAGACGGAAAGCCCGCACCCTATTCGCCCGACAACCTACCGCTTAAGCCAAAGTACTATCTGCCCATATCACTAAAGGGAGTAAAGGAAGACGACTTTGCCATGGTAATCGGGTATCCGGGCAGCACCAACCGGTACGAAACATCGTTTGGTGTAAAACTTAAAACCGATGTGGAAAACCCGGCTATTGTACGTTTGCGCGAAGTGCGCTTACAGTACATGATGGAAGAAATGAAGAAGGACCCGGCCGTGCGGCTTAAGCTGGCATCGGCCTATGCCGCCATAGCCAATTACTGGAAGTTTTTTGATGGCGAAGCCAGACAATTGCTTAAGTACAATGTATACGGACAGAAAAAATCCGTTGAAGAAAGGTTTACCCGGTGGGCCCAGGGAAAAGCGGAATATGAAAACCTGATGCATGAATATGAGCAGGCCTATGCCGCCTGGACACCCTATGCCAAACACCGTATTTATTTAAACGAGGGAATACTGGGCTCTCCGCTCGCTGCCTTTGCGGCTGCGCTGGTGGCGATGGAACGCGCCCTTACATCTGAACCTGTAAAGGCCGAAGAAATAAGCCGTCTTGCCGATAACCTTTCGCGTGCGCGCCGGGCATTCCTGGAAAATGAAAACAGGGCATCGGACGAGCGCATTCTGGCGGCTATCTGCCGGATGTTCTATACCGATATTGCAGCCGACCAGCATCCGAAAGATTTTTACAACTGGCTCTCGGCTACCTATGGCAACCCTGCCGAAGACTCGGCATGCAGCCGTTTTGCTGCCGATGTGTTTTCAAAAACCCTCATACTGGACGACGGCCGATGGAACGCATTTATCAGCAACCCCGACTCTTCCACGTTACAAAACGATCCGGCCTACCGCTATGTGTCGGCATTCTTAAAAAATTATAACACCCGGTATGCCAACATGGCCAATGCGTTTACCTATCGCATAAACGACCTGGGCCGGCTGTATATGAGAGGGCTCATGCAGATGGACCCTGCACGGGTAACCTACCCCGATGCCAATTTTACCATGCGGCTAAGCTACGGCAGTGTTAAACCGTACCGGCCTCGCGATGCGGTGATGTATGATTATGTGTGCACCATGACCGGCGTGCTCGAAAAGTACAAGCCCGGCGATTATGAATTCGACCTGCCGGAGGCGCTGATTACCGCTGCGCGGAAAAAAGATTTTGGTCAGTACAAAGACAATCGCCTAAACGACCTGGTGGTTTGTTTTATTACCAGCAACGATATTACCGGAGGCAATTCCGGCTCGCCTGTACTGAACGGCAACGGAGAGCTGATAGGCCTTGCTTTTGACGGCAACTACGAAGCCCTGAGCCACAAAATTGCCTTCGACAGCAACCTGAACCGCACCATTTGTGTGGACATACGCTATGTGCTGTGGTGCATAGATAAGCTTGGAGGTGCCGGAAATATTATTAAAGAGCTATCTTTAAAATGAGATATCTATGCGAATATCAAAAATCTGGCTGGTAAACTGGAAGAATTTCGGAAAGGTTGATATTGAACTTCAATACAGAACATTTATTGTAGGCCCTAATGCCGCCGGAAAGAGCAATTTCTAAAGTTTATCCAGATTTGTGCGTAAAATTCAATCTATTCAGTAATCAGGGTTCTGCATCCAAACACCCGGCCTGCGGTTTTGCCTGCATGGGCCTGTACCCGCACGGTTACCTTTTCTTTACCCCGCGTTAATTCAGCGGGTATGGCATACTCCACATCAAAAAACCGCTGACTCTCCCCGCCGGCAAGTTCCTGGGTAGCAATCTTTACGCTGTCAACCAGAAAATCAAAAACCCGGTTCCGGTCATCACCCAGATAAGTGCACAGCAGAGTGTTGTCTTTTTCGGGGTGTGTTTTCATGTCAAATTCAAAATATCCGCCAAGCCTTACCTCACGCCCTGTTCGGCCCAGCGCCTGGCTGGCGTATGAACGCTCGGAGGCACGCAGGTTGTGGTCGCGTTCGGGTTGCATTTCGCCCAGGCGTATCACGTCTATGGTTCTCGCCTCAATTGCCTGCTGTCTTTTCTTTTCGGCTTCGTAAGCCTGCTGGCGCCTGGCCCAGTCGTCTGTGGTAAAGAAATCCCAATACACATTGTAATAGTCATCGTAAACCGAGTAAAACGGAATCAGCTTTACGTCATGCGGACGGGCCACCTGGTGGGTTTGAAAAGCGAGGGGTTCGCTACCGGCAGGTTTTATCCAGCTTTTTACATCGCGGTTGTCGGTAAGCAATACCGTGGTGCCGTACACGGGGTCGGGCATTTCTTTGCCCAGCACACCGGCCAGTACAACCGGGCCATACAATATAGCTATGCGGTTGGCATTATCGGGCAAAGACTCCGTATGAAGTTCCATGGGCATAAGCAGAGACAGGCGGTCTCCGGTTTTCCATTTGCGGCGTATGGTAAGAAAGCCATCGGTACCGGCCAATGGGGTAATTTTCTTTCCGTTAACAGTCAGATCCATATTGCCTGTAACCCATCCCGGTTTTCTGATTTTGATTAAAAGCTCTGCCGGCTTTGAAGCGGTAAAGCTGAATTCAACGCTTCCCTCTTGCGGAAAACGGGTTTCCTGTTTTATGGTTAGGCCGCGCTCTTTCCACGTCAGTTCAGAAGGAATAAACAGATTTACCAGCAGGCTTCCATCGTCTCCTTCAAAGTAAATGGCTTCGTTGTATTTTACGTGGTTTTCCATGCCGCTGCCTACGCAGCAGGTAAACGTGTGGAATGGTGAGCTGAAAGTTTTGCGGGCGCCCATGCGCAGCGGAATGAAGTAGCACATCATGCCGGTGTGCGGATGCTGCGATGCCAGAATGTGGTTGTACAGGGCACGCTCGTAGTAATCGCCCAGCCGGGCAGAGGGCTTAAGGCCAAATAACATACGGGTTAACTTTAACATGTTGTAAGTATTGCAGGTTTCGCAGGTGTTGTCGCTCAGGCGGTCGTTAAGTTTGCCAGGTTCACCGCAGTACTCGTAATTGCTGTTTCCGCCAATTACATAGGTGTGGTGATTAACCATGGTATTCCAGAAAAATGTTCCAATTGTTTTGTCGGATTCCGAAGCGGTGTGCAGGTACCTGCGTACGCAACCTGTAACTTTTGGGATGTTGGTGTTGGCATGTTTGCCCGGCATTACATCGTGTTGCTGCGCCAGCTCGTCAAGAACAAATTTGTCGTGAAACCGGTAAGAAAGGTCCAGGTATTTTTTATCTCCGGTTAATTCATACACGTGCACCAGTACATCGTTCATGCCGCCATATTCGCACTGCAGCATGGCTTCCTGCTGTTCGGAGGTTAGTCCGCCAACAATATCCATAGTCCAGTTGGCCATGCCTTTTAAAATTTGAAGGGCTTTTGCGTTACCCGTGTGCACATACACATCGGCAAGTCCGGCCATAATTTTATGCACGGTATACCAGGGCGACCAGCCTCCGTTCAGATCGAAACCGGCCGATTTGATGATGCCGCGCTTTACATTATAGAAAATTGAATCTTCATTGGGAATGGCGCCCACGTAGCCCGTGCCGCGGGCTTGCTGGCAGCGTTCCAGTTCGTGCACAATGTAGGCGGTGCGATTTTTAAATTCTTCGGCACCGGTAGCGGCATACATCAGGGCACAGGCAGAAAGGTAGTGCCCCAGGGTGTGACCCGACAGGCCCTCGCTTTCCCAACCCCGGTATATCTCGCCCTTAACCGGCAAACCGGCGTGCAGGTGGAAACGATGCAGCAACCGGTCGGGCTCCAGCGACAGCAAATAGGCGGAGTCGCGAAGCCGCGCCTGGTGAAACGGGCTGCCGGGCAGCAGTTTTACCTGCCACAACGGAAAAGCATAGGCCGCAGGCTTTACCATCGGCTTAATACGTATGGCAGGATGATTTCTTTCGGGGGCGTACGACTGACCTGCAAGCAGGAAAGAGGTAAGCAGCAAAACCAGGAAGGCAACCCAAAACCGCATAAGATTAAAATTTTTACATAAGGTACGGTAATCTGTGGCAAAGCAATAGATATTCCGTACCAATGGTTGCAGGCTTTTTTCAGCTCATACCGCATCCGGCTTTTTTTCGGCCGCTTAACACAAACCCGTATAAGGGTAGGCCTGATTTGGCGTACTTACTGAAAAAATTTTTTCGCTATGAAAAGAATCTTTACCCTTACCGTTCTGGTGCTGGCAGCAGGGGTTGCGCAGGCGCAGCGCCAGCTCGAGGCCGAGTCGGCTGTAACCACACAGCACCAGGTAATAATAAAGGGAAAGCCGGTTCCATATACGGCTACTGCGGGCACCCAGCCGGTGTGGAATGCCGAAGGCAAGGTGGTGGCTTCGCTTTTTTACACCTACTATGAGCGTTCGGATGTGAAAGACCGTGCTTCACGCCCGATAATCTTTTCGTTTAACGGTGGACCAGGCTCGGCATCGGTATGGATGCACATTGCTTATACCGGACCCAAGGTGCTGGAAATTGATTCGGAAGGATATCCGGTTCAGCCGTATGGCATTAAAGACAATCCCCACAGTATTTTAGATGTTGCCGATATTGTGTACATCGATCCCGTAAACACGGGCTATTCGCGAATACTGGATAAAGATGCCAAACGCGAAGAGTTTTTTGGTGTAAATGCCGATATTAAGTACCTGGCCGAGTGGCTTACTACCTTTGTAACCCGCAAAAACCGCTGGCAGTCGCCCAAGTACCTCATTGGCGAAAGCTATGGCACCACGCGGGTTTCGGGCTTGGCGCTGGAATTGCAGAATGCCCAATGGATGTACCTGAACGGTGTAATACTGGTATCGCCCACTGAACTGGGCCTGGATCGGGGCCCGCAGATAGAAGCGGCCAACCGCCTGCCTTATTTTGCTGCTGCCGCCTGGTACCAGAAAGCCCTTGCACCCGATCTGCAGCGAAGAGACCTTACCGACCTGTTACCCGAAGTAGAGGAATTTACCATTAACGAACTCATACCGGCTATTGCCCGCGGCGGTTTTCTGGACGACAACAAACGCAAACAAATTGCCGCTAAAATGGCTTACTATTCCGGCCTGTCTGAAAAAGTCATCCTCCAGCACAACCTCGATGTGCCCACTTCTTTTTTCTGGAAAGAACTGCTGCGCGATAAGGGTTATACCGTGGGCCGGTTAGATTCGCGCTACCTGGGTATAGACCGGAAAGATGCAGGCGAGCGCCCCGATTATGCCGCTGAACTCACCTCCTGGCTGCATTCGTTTACACCGGCCATTAACTATTACCTGCGCGAGGTGCTGAAATACAAAACCGATGTAAAATACAATATGTTCGGGCCGGTGCACCCGTGGGATCGCTCGAACGACAATACCGGTATAAACCTGCGCCAGGCCATGGCCCAAAACCCGTATCTGAACGTTATGTTTCAGTGCGGTTATTACGATGGTGCCACCACATACTTTGAAGCCAAGTACACTATGTGGCAGCTTGATCCGGGCGGTAAGTTCAGAAACCGGTTCCGTTTTGAGGGCTACCGCAGTGGCCATATGATGTACCTGCGCGAAGAAGACCTGGCTACGGCCAACGACCACCTGCGCGACTTTATTCTGAAAACAATTCCGAAGAAGGGCCAGCCGGCAAAGTACTAAACAATAAATGCAGCTATCTGATCCGGCAACTGCGGGCTTTGCCCGCAGTTGCCGCTTTATTACCACCAGATTACCATATTAATCGGCCGAGGCGAAGGGCATATCTTCCACAAAGTGTGTTTCGGTATGCTTGTTTAGCATGGGTATTTTTTCCATGTGCTGCACCTCTATGGTGTACACCCCGAAATCTTCGGCTACCTTGCCGGTAATACGGTAAAAGCCACGCCCGCGAAACGGATATGTTCGCGCCACATCCGGAAAGTGAACCGTATCGAACACCTGGCCCTCCTTGTCGTAAAAGGTGCCGAAGTACATGCCCTCTCCTTTCACCGTGTAGGTGGTTTTTACGGTTACCACGTACCCCAGCAGGCACACTTTTTTGCCGGCGTTGCCGGGCAAATCTTTTGCCAGATGTGTAACCTGCACCGGACTTACCAGAGCAAACGGGTTGCACAACGGAAAGCCCAGTAGTTCAATTTCATCAAAAGCATCTTCTACCGCGTTGCGCTCCAATGCCGGAAGCGGGCAGTCGGCTGGTTCGGTATCGAATAGTTCAGGCGCGGGTGTGCGGGTGCGCCCCTGGCTAAAGTACAATAGCGCTTCCCACAACAGTTGTTGCCGCGACTTTCCGGTAAACCGAAAGGCACCGATACGAATAAGCAGGCGGGTTTGTTCCAGCGGGGCATCCACCCTTTTCAAAAAGTCGTTCAGACTTTTGAACCAGCCGCTGTGTTGCCGCTCTTCGGCAATGTGTTGCGCCAGCCGGGTTTCAAGGCCTTTAATGTGAACAAAGCCCAGGTAAATGGTGGTGCCTGCAATAATGGTTTGATATTGGCTGTGGTTTATGCAGGGAGCTTCTACCTGTGCGCCCAGCATGCGTGCCTCGTGCAGGTAAAACTCGGTTTTGTAAAACCCCCCGAAGTTGTTGATTACCGCCACCATGAACTCCAGCGGGTAGTGGGCTTTAAGGTAGAGGCTCTGGTAGCTTTCTACCGCATAGCTGGCCGAGTGCCCCTTGGCAAACGAGTATCCCGAAAAACTTTCTATTTCATACCATACCCGCTCAATTACCGGTTCGGCATAACCCCGCTGCCGGCAATTACTGAAAAACTTGTCTTTAATGCGTTGAAACTCTTCGCGCGACCGGTACTTCCCCGACATTCCCCTGCGCAGCACATCGGCTTCGGCCAGTGTAAGTCCGGCAAAGTAATGGGCCACTTTAATTACATCTTCCTGGTACACCATTACGCCATAGGTTTCGCGCAGCAGTTCGTCCATCATGGGGTGGATGGAGGCATAGGTTTTACCGTTGCGCACGGCATGGAAACGCTCTATGTAGGTGCGCATCATGCCCGACCGTGCCACTCCCGGGCGGATGATGGAGCTTGCGGCTACCAGTGTAAGGTAGTCTTCGCATTGCAGCCTGGCCAGCAGCATGCGCATGGCAGGCGACTCTACGTAAAAACATCCCATGGTGCGGCCGGTGCGCAAAAGCTGCTTGATTTTTTCATCGTTTTTAAACTCGCTCAAGCGGTTAATGTTCACATCGATGTTGCGGTTTTGTTTAATGATGCGGATGCTGTCGCGAATGTGGCCCAGTCCGCGCTGGCTCAGGATGTCGAACTTGTAAATGCCCATATCTTCAGCGCCGTGCATATCGAAGTGCGATACCGGCAGCCCTTTGGGTGGCACTGAAGTGGCCGTATATGCATAGATGGGCAGTTCGGTAATGAGCACCCCGCCGGCATGTATGGATAAACCCGAAGGAAAGTTGTGTATGCGCTCTGCATAACGGCAAATGAGTTCTGTAATATGATCGTTGTGGCGGTAGCGTTCGGGCTCATGTACCAGGGCATCAATTTCGTTTTTTGGCAGCCCGAACACCTTACCGAGTTCGCGCAGCACGGCCCGGCTCTGGTAAGTTACGTGGGTACCCAGCAGGCAAACATGGTCTTTGCCATACCGACTGAAAAGATATTCGTATACCGCATCGCGGTGTTTCCAGGAAAAATCAATGTCGAAGTCGGGTGGAGAAGATCGTTCCGGGTTAAGAAATCTCTCAAAATACAGGTCCAGTTCTACGGGGTCTACACCGGTTATGCCCAGGCAGTAGGCTACCATGCTGTTGGCTCCGCTACCCCGGCCCACATACTCAAAATTCCGGCTGCGGGCAAACGCAATCAGGTCGTGAGCAATGAGGTAGTAGGCACAGAAATTTTTTTGGCGTATAATGCTGAGTTCGCGCTGAAAGCGCTCGCGCAAGGTGGGGTTGGCTGCATCGTATCGCTGCTGAAACCCCTCCCATGCAAGGGTAACCAGCATGTCCCAGTCGCTGGCAGTGCTTCCGGTAACGTGCTTTTTGTTTTTGTCGGTGCCCAGCTCAAAAGCAAGGGCACACGATTCGAGCAGCGCTTCGGTGTTGCGTATAAGCTCGGGGAAGTCAGCAAGCCTTTTGCGAAGCTCTTCCATGGGTAGCATGATCTGGTTGGGGCGGGCCAGAAGCTGTGGGGTTAGTTTGCTGATTACCGTGTTATGGTGCATGGCGCGCAGCAGGCGGTGCAGGGTGTGGTGATGCAGCGAAGCGAAAGTTACCGGATGCCACAACACAAACCTGCCGGGCATTTGCCGGCGTGCCGCAAGCCGCTGGTAAGCGTTGAGCTGATGCAACCCAACCCCTATGTATTCGTTGGGGCGCAGGGTTTCCGGTTCGCACCGGCCTAAGGGATAAATTACTGCGGTGTGCTGCACCTCAGGCGCACGAGGGGCGAAAGGTTTGCCACTGGCCAGGTGGTACGACAGAAAACGATTAAGGCACTCAAACCCCTTGTTGTTTTTTGCGAGCATAATGTACAGGCACTCCTGCGGGGCGGCTTCATTGCGTACGTCTACGCCCACGGCCACCTCCAGATTGCCCTTTGTGCGCAGCATTTCGATGTAAGAGGCCGTATTGTTGATTTCGGTAAGCGCCAGCCGTTGCACTCCGCATCGCCGGGCTTCCTGCACCAGCTCTTCCACCGACAGGGTGCCGTACTGAAAACTGTAATACGTGTGGCAGTTGATGTACATACCTATTTGCCCCGCAACGAAGGTAGAGAAGGGCGGTAAGCAGAAAAAGGAAATAGCTTTGGGCTGACAGAAGGTGGCACCCCCTAAGCCCCCTCTGAGGAGAATAATAAACGATGGTTTGGCCGGGATTAACCGTATCCGTCCCCCATCCGGATTGAAAAATGTGGTACCTTGAAATCAGATTAAACAAATGGACCTGATCTGGACGGTCATTGCTTTGGTATTAATGATAACCGGACTTGTTGGTTGCATTGTTCCGCTGCTGCCCGGCCCGCCCCTTAGTTATCTGGGCCTGCTGGTGTTGCAACTCCGGCAGGAACCGCCCTTTACGCTGCGTTTCATGCTGCTGTGGCTGGCAGTTGTTGTGGTGGTACAGGTGCTGGATTATGTGTTTCCGTTGCTGGCAGCCCGAAAATTCGGAGGAACGCGCTACGGCGTTTGGGGGTGTGCTGCCGGATTGCTTGCAGGCTTCTGGTTTGGCCCGGCCGGCATCGTGGCAGGCCCTTTTATTGGCGCATTGGCCGGTGAACTGCTGTATTCGGGCAACACCAGCCAGGCCCTGCGCTCGGCTGTAGGTTCATTTGCCGGGTTTGTTTTCAGCACCCTGCTTAAGTTTATAACCTCGGGCATTATGACCTGGTACGTGGTAAAGGCACTGTGGCCGTAGGCTGCTGGCAGCCGCCAATTATATTTGCGGCACATTATTTTGCCATGAAACCTCTTTTTGTTCTTTTCTGTATAACCGGCATGGGTTTCCATGCCTTTTCCCAGAACGATACCGTACGGGTGCTGAACGAAGTGCCCGTAAGTGCCAACCGCATTCAAACCGGTTTTAACGAAACATCGGCAAGTATTCTCGTTATTACGGCCGAACAACTGCAGGCAGCTCCGGTATTCAGCGTGCCCGATGCCCTGCATTATCTGGCCGGGGTAGATATCCGGCAACGCGGAGCCAACGGCGTGCAGGCCGATGCCGGTATTCGCGGCAGCACTTTCGACCAGGTGCTCATTCTGGTTAACGGCATTAAAATATCCGACATGCAAACCGGCCACCATTCACTTAACCTTCCGGTAGATCTGGAAAATGTAGACCGCATTGAAGTGCTCAAGGGACCGGCCGCCCGTGTGTTCGGACAGAATGCCTTTGCCGGAGCCATAAACATAATTACCAAAAATCCGGAAGAAAATTTTGTGAAGCTTCAGGTTGCCGCAGGCCAGAACGGCCTGGGAGGGGGCAGGATTGCCACAGCGGTTTCAGAACCGCGGGTGCAGCATTATGCATCGGCAAGCCGTGATTTTTCTGACGGCTACAAATACAACACCGATTACGTTATTTCGAATTATTTCTACCAGGCTTCCTGGAAAAGTACGCTGGGCAGAATAGGTGTACTGGCCGGTTTAACCGACCGCAGTTTCGGGGCCAATGGCTTTTACGCCAGCCCGGACTATCAGGACCAGTATGAATCAGTCCAAACCAGTCTGGTGGCTGTAACACTAAAGCATAATCACCGCCGCAGCAACCTGAGCAGCGAAAGCCGATTGTACTGGCGAAGAAACGAAGATGAATATGTATTCGTGCGCAGCAACCCTTCGCTGTACCGCAACCTGCACATTAACAGCACCTGGGGATACGAGTGGAATGCTTCCTGGAAAAACAAGGCGGGCATAACAGGCGCAGGTGCCGATGTAAACCATCTTACACTTAACAGCAATAACCTGGGTGAACACAACCGCACCGTGGCCACCCTGTTTGCCGAACATCGCTTTGCCATGCTTAATGAACGAATGGATTTTACTCCGGGGGTACAACTTAACCACTATTCCGACTTTGGAACAATATTTCTTCCGGGTGCAGATGTGGGCTTTTTAATTAACCGCTACTTAAAAGCCTTTGCCAACTGGGGTTATACCTACAGGGTACCGACCTACACCGACCTGTATTATTCTGACCCTGTTAACGAGGGCAATCCCAACCTTAAACCCGAATATGCGCAGTCGTACGAAGCCGGAGTAAGGCTGTTAAACGCAGGTAATGTGCAGTTACAGGCTTCGTATTTCAGAAGAGATGGCAGCAGAATTATAGACTGGACCAAAGAAAACGCCTCAGATCCATGGCGGCCCGATAACCTGATTAACGTAACCATGCAGGGCTTTGACTGCAATGCCGAATGGCGGCCACGCGCGGGCTGGCTGCAGTCGTTCAATGCCGGCTATACCTACATCAGGGGGCAAAAGGTAGCCGGCCAGCCTTTTTCGCGTTATGCCCTGGAAAATCTTAACCATCAGGTGGTGGCTTCGGTGGTGCTGAAGTACGGTAAAAATATTCGGCATAGCATAATGTACCGGTATGCCGACCGGGTTAACCTGCCCGATTATCATGTTACCGACACCCGTTTTTGGGTAAATTTCAGGAAATGGAGTGCCTTTCTGGATGTTACCAATGTCTTTGATGTAGCCTATCGCGAAACCAACCTGGTAGAGCTTCCCGGCAGGTGGATAAAAACCGGGGCAACCTGGTCCATTTCTTACGGCAGCAGGCAATAAACGCTTTGGGTAATTCTTAACATTGCCGTAACATTCCGTCAGGAATAAAACCGCAGATTTGCCCCAATTTTATCTGTTATGAAGGCCAAGGCCAACCAACTGGCTTCGAGGCGCAAAAACCTCGGAACAAATATTTACCTGAACCTCCTGGAACGCGCAGTACAAGAGCGCACTTTCCTTATCATTATTGGCCTGGCTTTACTACTGGCGGCTTTTGCCACCTTAAACCGCAACATGGCCATGTGGTTTGGCTTTGCCTTTGCCGCTTATGCCGCAGTGGCCAACGACAGCATACAGTCGCTGGGTACCTTTATAGAAAGCAACCGGCACAGGCCCTGGTATGTGCTGTGGTTGTTTACAGGTATTATATTAATATGCACCCTTACGTTTAGTTATATTTATTTTGACGGAGACGTTACCTACAGGCGCCTGCTGGATGCCAACGGCCATACGAAATATCCCCACCCCGAACAGTTTTCTTATTTTCAGATTATCGCACCGGTAGTTTTGCTCATCCTTACACGGTTGCGTATGCCGGTATCTACTACTTTTTTGCTGTTAAGCGTATTCAGTTCATCCTCAAGCGGTGTAAGTTCCATTATTCACAAGAGCCTTACAGCTTACCTGCTGGCTTTTGTGCTCTCGTTTGTTATTTGGTACGCTGGCTATAATACTATACGCAAGTATTTCAAGAAAAGAAAGGCGCATGCGGTATGGCCGGTTATACAGTGGGTAATAAGTGGCGCGCTGTGGTCGGTATGGCTCATGCAAGACGGGGCCAATATTGCGGTGTTTCTTCCCCGAACCCTTTCGCTTGTACAATTTCTGATTTTTACCGGGACCATTTTCATGGGGCTGGGCCTGCTGTTTTACCTGCGCGGTGACAAAATTCAACAGGTGGTGAGCGAAAAAATACGCATTGCCGATGTGCGGGCGGCCACATTGGTGGACTTTACCTATGTGCTGTTGCTGATTTATAAACTGCTTGACAGCACCATTCCACTCAGCACCACCTGGGTATTTTTGGGTGTTATTGGCGGCCGCGAAATTGCGGTAAACATAGCCCGCAGCAAAAAAGGATTTAAACATAAACGCAAGGCTTTGCGGATAATTGGCCGCGACTTACTATATGCTACCATCGGTCTTGTTATCTCGGTAGCCCTGGCCGCGGGTGCTAACCCTGGCATTCGCAAAGATGTACTGGAATTCCTCTCGATTAATTTCTGATTCGCCACCGAAATTTCTGCTATTGAAGATTAAGCATTACATTTGCGGTCTGAAAAATTGCCATTCGGGGTGTAGCGCAGCCCGGTTAGCGCACCACGTTAGGGACGTGGGGGTCGGAAGTTCGAATCTTCTCACCCCGACTTAAAAGTTGCCGCCAGGCAACTTTTTTTATTTTATAATCCTTACCCGGAGCCTTTTACAGCCTATTTTTTCTTTTTGTTCTGTTGCAGCGACTTGAAAAATTTAGCCCAGTTAAAAACGTTAAGATAAGGGTTGGTTATGGGTGCGTATTGCTGGCCCTGCGATGCCGCCCACTGGTCCAGATAGTACCGTTGGTTCATTGGACCGTCCATAGGCGTTGTGCGAATCATAAGCGCCAGCAATTCCTGACTTATATTTTTTCGGTCAATCGGGCCCTTTTCGGGTGGCAGGTTCAAAGCCAGAATAGCTTCTTTAAAAACCTCTTCGGTGGGGAATGGCATTACTTCAATCTCCTGCAGGTAGGTAATATCCTGCACCATTTCCACAATAATGGTAAGAAATTCACTGGGATGGTTGGGTACAACATACCACTGCCGTTCATAGCCCACCGAGCTTATCACCACGCTGTCGCCCGCCATTACCGGCATGGAAAAAAAGCCTACGGCATTGGTTACAGCTCCACGCCCGGCCTTCGGCACATATACGTGAACACCCGGTAACTGAATAAGGCTGTCGCGGTCATCTTTGCCCAGAACAATACCCGAAAGCTGAATAACCCTGCGGTTTTGCTGCGCCCATGCCGTTGAAACCAAGCCGCAAAATACCACGACAATTAAAACAAATAATAATTTTCCGGACATGATATAAGGCCAAAAATAGGCAATGCTGCAATTAAGCCCTAATTTCGAAGCCGAACAAACCGTACAAAAAACAGAAAACCGGCAACCTTTTACCCGTTTATGCGGCTGAAACGCTTTAGTCTTACACTGGGCGCGCAGATTTTCAAAGCCTGTGCCGATGAGTCGCGGCTCAGAATTCTGAGCCTGATTTTCAACAATGGCCAGATGTGCATTACCGACCTGGAGCGCGTGCTCGATTTTACCCAGGCCAAAACCTCGCGCCATGTTATTTACCTTAAAAACAGCGGCATCCTTGCACACCGCCGGTACGACCACTGGGTTTTTTATTCCATTAAAGATGAAGTAGCCGGTATTATGAAGCAGATTTTTCAGTTTCTGCGAAAAGACGGACAACTGCTTAAAGACCAGCAGGTATTCGAAACCATGAAAGCCAACCGCGAGCTGGCTATAAGCCGAATTAACTTTGCCCAACCGGTTATCAGGTAATAAGCTTTCGGTAAAAAACATGAACAAAAACTACCGTTGTATTTTTTTTGACCTGGACCATACCCTCTGGGATTATGAAACCAATTCGGTAACCACCCTTAAAGAAATGTTTTGGCTGTTCGGCCTGCATACATTGGGTTCGTTTGGTTTTAACGATTTCTGCACCGAATTTGGCCAGGTAAACCGCCAACTCTGGCATTTGTATGATACCGGTAAGATTGATAGTGCCGAAATTCGCAAAAGCCGCTTTGAACTGATATTAAACAGGCTGGGTGTTGTGAATAACCGCCTGGCGCAGGATTTATCGGCCCATTACCTGGCCGAGTGCCCCAAAAAAACAGCACTCATGCCGGGTGCAACCGAAACACTGCAATATTTAAAGGGCAGATACCGGCTATCGGTTATCACCAATGGCTTTAACGATGTGCAGCTTACCAAACTTACCCACACCAACCTTTTACCGTTTTTCGACCATGTAGTTACCAGCGAACAGGTTGGCAGTAAAAAACCATCGCCCGAAATTTTCAGATTCGCCCTGAACAAAAACCGCGTTTTGGCCCGCGAGGCCATTATGGTAGGCGATAATCCGCTTACCGATATTGCCGGTGCTGCGGCAGCAGAAATAGACGCGGTGCTTTTTAGCCCCGATAAGCCCGTGCAAGGTTGCCATGCCCTGCATCAAATCCATCATTTGGCCGAACTGCGCACACTGCTGTAACGCTTCATGCAGAATAACTTTCATTCCCGGCCCCGGGTTTCGTTATCTTTGTGCCGCTTAATGTTCAGTTTATGGCCAACGCATTTTTTAACGTGCCCTATCCCAAAAACGAACCGGTTTACGCTTATGCGCCGGGTTCGCCCGAACGCCACTTGCTGCAAAAAGCGATTGCCGATGCCCGCGCACGCGTAGAAGATATACCCATGTATATTGGCGGTACCGAGGTGCGCACCGGCAATACCCGCACGCTGCGACCGCCGCACGACCACAGGCATATTCTGGGGCACTATCATTATGGCGATAAGGGGCACGTAGAACAGGCCATACAGGCAGCCCTGGCAGCGCGCGAAATGTGGAGCAACCTGAGCTGGGAACACCGGGCCGCAATTTTTCTTAAGGCAGCCGAGCTGCTGTCCGGTCCGTATCGCTACAAAATCAATGCCGCCACCATGCTGGGGCAGTCGAAAAATGCATTTCAGGCCGAAATCGATTCGGCCTGCGAGCTGATAGACTTTCTGCGCTTTAACGTGTACTTCATGACGGAAATTTACCGCGAGCAGCCCGAATCTTCACCAGGCATCTGGAACCGCATGGAGTACCGCCCGCTGGAAGGCTTTGTGTTTGCCGTAACCCCTTTCAATTTTACCGCCATTGCCGGTAATCTGCCCACTGCCCCTGCCATGATGGGCAACACCGTAGTCTGGAAACCTGCCGAAACGCAGATTTATGCCGCCCATGTTATTATGGAGGTGCTGCGCGAGGCCGGCCTGCCCGATGGGGTAATTAACCTTATTTATGTGCACGGGCCCGATGCCGGTGAGGTGGTGTTCAGCCATAAGGAGTTTGCCGGCCTGCATTTTACCGGAAGTACGCAAGTGTTTCAGCACATGTGGAAAACCATAGGCAACAATATTCACCTGTACCGGTCGTATCCGCGCATAGTAGGCGAAACCGGTGGTAAGGATTTTATAATGGTGCATGCCAGCGCCAACCCCCGCGAAGTGGCCACGGCAATATCCAGGGGTGCATTCGAATATCAGGGCCAGAAATGTTCGGCCGCTTCGCGATGCTACATTCCTTCCGGCCTTTGGCCTGAAATTAAACAACTGGTGCTGGCCGACCTGCAGTCAATGAAAATGGGAGGGGTAGAAGACTTTTCGAACTTTATCAATGCCGTAATCGATGAACGCGCCTTCGACAAAATTACCCGCTACATTGAAGAAGCCCGCAAAAACCCTGTGAATACCATAATAGCCGGCGGAGGGTACGATAAATCGACCGGGTATTTTGTTGAACCCACCATTATCGAAACCAAAGATCCGCAATCGGTTACCATGTGCGAAGAAATTTTCGGCCCGGTACTTACGGTTTATGTCTATAATCCGGAAAATTTTGAAGATACCCTCAGGCTGGTTGACGAAACCTCGCCTTACGGACTCACCGGCTCCATATTTGCCCGCGACAGGTACGCCATTGAACTGGCCACCCGCCGCCTCACACACGCAGCCGGCAATTTTTATATCAACGACAAGCCCACCGGTGCCGTGGTGGGCCAGCAGCCTTTTGGCGGCAGCCGGGGTTCGGGTACCAACGATAAGGCCGGGGCCAGGGCCAACCTGCTGCGCTGGGTGTCCATGCGCAGCATAAAAGAAACGTTCGTTCCGCCAACCAACTACCGGTATCCGTTTATGGAAAAAGAATAAACTCAGGAACGGTACCAGTTAATGCGCCGGCTTATATACATTAACGCGCCTAATACCACAAACAGCCCGATGCTCCCGGTTAGCAGGGCATAATCCTGCTGAAGGGTTACAACAAAAACAAAGGCGTAAAACACCAGTAACAACGCTGCAAGGCCAAGGGTTTGTTTTCGGTTTTTGAGAAAAGTGGCGGCATAGGCCGTTATCAGCGCACAGGTGGCTGTAGTCGAAATCCAGTATGATGCGTGAAAACCAATGTGCTCGGAAAAACTAAGCAACAGGGTGTAATAAATTACGAGTGCGGCTCCGATAAGAATGTACTGAAACGGATGGATGCGAAGGTTATGCATAACCTCCATAAAGAAAAGCGAAATAAAGGTAAACAGAATGATAAGAATACCATACTTGGCCGTACGTATGCTGTTCTGGTACTGATGAGCCGGCACCAGCAGATTTACCCCGAAGGCCGAAGCAGAAAAATCAAGCTTTTCGTTTACCCATTGCCCGGGAATAGGCCGGTTAAAATGCAGAACTTTCCATCCGGCCGAAAATGACGAGTCCGACAGCATGCGGTTATCGGGCAGAAACGCCCCATCAAAACCGGGGTCGGCCCATTTTCCTTCCAGGTGCACGGTTGTGGTTTTTGCGGTGGGGATAAAGTACAACTGTTCGCTGCCTTTTAAGGTAAGGCTAATGGTTGCATCGGCCGGAAACCTGCTGATGGAACGGTGCAGCGGAATGCGTATTCCGGTGGTGCCCTTCCGGTTAAAAATAAAAGGCATGTTCTGGGCGGGTTCACCGGTAAGGTTCACATTGTTGGTGTTTATTTTCGGCTCATGCTGGCTAATGCCCCGCAGGTCACTTATTCCCACCAGCAGGCAGGCGTCATCCCACAGCATTTGGTCAGACCTTATTTTCAGTTCTTCAGGCCTGGGCTCGCTAAATGTGGCATCGAGAGTAAGATGCGATTGGTAAACCACGGCATCGAAAATGCCGCGATGCAGGTGGCGGGGTAGAATTTTTCCGCGTATGTTCAACGCCTCCGGCAGGAAAAAGGCTTCGCGTTTTACCTGGCGGGTTTCGGTCTTCCCCTCTGCGGTAAATACGGTTTCGGTTTCCAGATACGGAACAACCATAACCGGCCCGGCAAGGGTTTGGCTGCCCGACCATTTAGCCGATACTTCGGCCCTGACTTCACCAGCCCGTTGTTGTCGCTCTTCCATAAGATTGAATATCCAAACCAGAGGAATGAGCAGGATAATGACCAGCAGCCCGATGGACGCCAGTTTTACTGTTACCGATTCGCGAAGCCACTGGCCCAGGCGATCGATGATGCTACTTGTGCCGGGATTTTCCATAACATAGTATTCTGGGTGTGCTGTATTTTTAAAATTATCGTTGCATTTTAATAAGCTCTTCCAGTGCGGCAAGGTGTTTTTTAAAGGCGTTTTTTCCCTTTTCGGTGGCCCTGTAGCGGGTGTTCGGTTTGCGGTTTATGAACGACTTGGATACCACAATGTATTTTTCCTTTTCCAGCGCCTTAAGGTTGGCGGCCAGATTGCCATCGGTAACCTGCAAAACTTCTTTCAGCGAGTTGAAGTCGTAGGTTTCGTTGGCCACCAGCACCGACATGATTTGCAGGCGAACACGGTGCTCGAGTATCCTGTCCAGCTGCTCAAACGGATTTTTCACGGTCGTAACGGAAAAATACCATTGCACCATAAATTATATGAAGCAGCCCAAAGCCTGCGCCCCACAACCACAGGCCCTGTTCGGGCAACAGGGCTGCCAGCAAACCGAGGATGATTTCGGATATTCCCAGATATTTTATTTCGCGTACCGTAAAAAAAGAGGCATTAAGCAATGCCATGCCATAGAACAGCAGGCATGATGACGCCACAAGCCGGGCATAGCCCCCCAGCAACAGAATGATGATAAACAAGCCGCCGGCCGCAAGGGGTATAAACAGGCTGCTTAGAAATTCGCGGCTGGTTTGGTTCCATATGCTCAACCCCAGCCTGCGGGCTTTCTTCAGGCTTAGGATAAATCCGGTTGTGAGCGAAAGCATCAGCACGGCTACCGCCACAACAATAATGGCCAGGGTGGGGTTAGGGTAGGCTTGCGGGTTACGCAGTACAAAGAAGGCCAGGGCGGTTCCAGAAAGTGCGTAGATGCCCGCCATGACACCCGAAAGGCCACTGAGCGACAAGAACTTGACCGATCGCTCCATGGCGGCGCGTATGGTGGCCAGATCCTGGCTGTAGTTCCGGTTGGATTGCATATTTTTAAAGTTCTTTGATTTTCAAAGTTAATAACGGTAAAACAACGGGCAAGTTTTCGGTGCGGGAAAATTTTGCAGTGGCGATGAATTTGATTTTGTGCGCTATAGCCCGTAATATTGCAGTCCTTTTTCCTCCTTAGCTCAGCTGGTTAGAGCATCTGACTGTTAATCAGAGGGTCGTTGGTTCAAGTCCAACAGGAGGAGCCACCGGAACACGCCCCAGGGCGTGTTTTTTATGTTTCAGGGGTTCATCGAAAAAACCTTATGCACAACTATTTTGCCCGGCCCCTGCTGTTTTTGTAGCTTCAGGCGTATGAAAGGGGCGCGAACATGGGCGGGTATAGCCGTCGGGCTTTTGGCTGCCTTGCAACTTTTCGGGCAGCAGCCATATTTAATTTCCAACACGGCCGACGAGTTCAACATCATGCCCAACGAACAGTATATTTTTATCGATACCACAGGCAGGCTAACTTTTCATCAGATAAGCAAATTGCCGCCACAGGCATTCAGCCGGCTAAGCCGGTATCATAATACCGATTATCAGAAAAATGCAGCCTATTGGATTCGCCTCATAGTTAAAAGAGACCCGGCTACCAGCAAAATCTGGCTGCTGGAATTTTATGACCAGACCATTGACTATATCGAAGCTTATCTGCCGGGCGCAGACGGTAACTACAACACCGTTTACATGGGCGACCAGCACCCGTTTGCCAATCGGTTGTTCAGACATAAAAACTTTGAGTTGCTTCTGGGGCAGGATTCCCTCCAGGTATATTACTTCCGCGTACAGTCGCACGAGTTTGCCGACCTTCGCATAGCCCTTCGTTCGGTAAACCGGTTCGTTTATTATGCACTAAACGAATATCTGCTGTTTGGCATTTTCTATGGGATGATCTTAATAATATCCCTGTACAATTTTCTGGTTTACCTGGCCATTCGCGAAATCAAAAATGTTTACTACATCTGCTACATTCTAAGCGTGGCAGGATACGCCCTTAGCCTGGACGGCATAGGATTTCAATACCTGTGGCCGGAACATCCGGAGTGGAACAATTATACTACCGGCATTTTCCTGTACTCGCTTATCTTCTGGTCGCTTGTTTTTACCCGCAAGTTTCTCAGCACCCGTGCCCTGGCGCCGCGGCATGACAAAGTTTTAAGAAGCCTTATTGTACTGCGAACGGTTTATTTCGCGGTGTGCATGCTCTTCATTCCCGGTATGCTGCCCTATCGCAATACCGATATTATACCCCTGGCGGCCGCCTTTTATACAGGCATTACCGTATGGCGCAACGGCTACAAACCCGCCAGGTTCTTTGTAATTGCCTATGGCATTCTGTTTACCGGATTTTTTATCCGCATGCTGGTGTATTTTAATCTGCTTCCGTTTACCACCACTTCGCATTACAGCCTGCACTTTGCATTTGTGCTCGAAATGCTGTTCCTCACTTTTGCCCTGGGCGACCGCATACGAATACTGAAAGATATGCGCGACAGGGCTTTGCGCAGAATTATTCAGCAGCACGAAATTAACATGCAGTTAAAAGATAAAGTTAATCGCGAGCTGGAAGCCAAAGTGCAGGAACGCACCCTTGAGCTGGACCGAAAGAACAATGAACTGGAAATATCCAACCGGAAACTGATGGAGCAGGCCGATAAACTGAACCGCATTAACTCCATGCTGGATCTGGACAACTGGAAACTTAAAAATGCCATACGCGATGTACTGAACGAAAGATTTCAGGAAAAGGCAATGGATTATACCCAGTTTATCACCCTGTTTCCCGATACGCTGGCCTGCTACCGCTTTCTGGAGGAACTGAAGTGGAAAAACGGATATGCCTGCCGAAAGTGTGGCAACGAAAAATATTTTCCGGGCACAGCCAAATTCTCGCGGCGCTGTACCCGCTGCGGCTATAATGAATCCATAACGGCCTATACCATTTTTCATAGCCTGAAGTTTCCGGTGGAAAAGGCCTTTTACATTGCCTACCTTACCGTAACCGGCTGGCACCACAGCACCCTGGAAGAAGTGGCCGGGAAGTTGCAAATAAGCCCCCATGCGGTGTGGTCTTTTAAAACAAAAGTGGCTAACCGGCTGGCTGAAATGCAGGCCAGAGGGCGGTACTACGCCCATTCCGACTGGACATCCGTCATTCTGGTTACCGAAGGCCGCAGGCCGGGGGGCATAAAAAAACAGCCAGCCCCGGCCGAAAATCCGTAATCGTTTGCTGCCCTTGTTTTTTTGCTTTTATTTTTCACCATTAGATGCGACAAAAAATTTAAATCCGTAATTTTTTTAATGTTTTTTTTAGTAAAAACTACCCTGATGCTTTGGATTAAAGAAAACGAAAAAAAGAACCGTTTTTTCATTTTTTTATTCTCCCTTTAGCCGAAAAATCAAAATTTTGATTAGGAGATATGGCCTTCGGGTATGGAAAAATTTTATCAACGCATGCGTAAGAATCTGATTATCAGTTTATTTATTGTTTTTTACGGCTTTACTGCCTTTGCCCAGCAGCTAACTGTGAGCGGCATCGTTACCGATGCAAACGATGGCAACCCCCTGCCGGGAGTGAACATTGCTGTAAAGGGCACTACACTGGGAACCGTTACCGCGGCCGATGGAACTTTTAGTTTGCAGGTACCCTCGGCCACAAGCGAGTTAACCGTATCGTTTATCGGGTATAAAACCATGGAGGTGCCGGTTAACGGCCGAACCGATTTGCGCATTATGCTGGAAGCGGATGTTACCGCCCTGCAAGAAGTGGTGGTGGTGGGTTATGGTACTGTAAAAAAGTCTGATCTCACCGGTTCGGTATCATCCATCCGCGGAAAAGACCTTACCACCGTACCGGCCATCAACCCCCTTCAGTCCCTTCAGGGAAAAGTGGCGGGCCTTCAGGTGGCCAGCACCTCTGGAGCGCCGGGTTCCGGCACGTATGTGCGCATTCGTGGCATCGGAACCTTTAACGACTCTTCGCCCATTTTCGTGGTCGATGGGGTGATTCTGCCCAATATCGACTACCTGAGTGCTGCCGATATTGAGTCTATAGAAGTGCTGAAAGATGCATCGGCTACTGCCATTTACGGTTCGCGGGGTGCCAATGGGGTAATTATTGTTACCACTAAAAAGGGTTCTGCTACCGGTGGTTACCCGGTTATTACTGCAACTGCTGAATACAGTATTCAGGACCTGCCCAAGAAAATTGATTTGCTCAATGGCCGGGAATATGCCATTGTAAGAAACAAGATTAATCCGGGTACTTATAACAATGTGGATGCCGTGCCCGACACCGACTGGCAGGATTTGATTTTCCGTACGGCCCCGCTCCAGAATTACCAGATCTCGGCTTCGGGTGGCACCGATAAATTTCAATACTTTACTTCCATCGGTTATTTTTCACAACAGGGTATAATTCCCAAGTCAAGCTATGAAAGGGTTACGCTAAGATTTAATAATTTCTTCCACGCAACTAAGAATGTTCGCTTTGGCAGCAACCTGTCGTTTACTCCGTTTACTCAGCAAAATACCAACGGCAACGCTGTATTTGTGGCATACCGGGCGTGGCCTACGCTGGAACCTTTCCAGCCCGATGGATCGTATACACCCGTACCCGGCGTGGGCAATGTGCTGGCCGACATTGAATATACCAACAGTTTTGCCAGCGGCCTGCGCAGTGTGAATAATTTTTTTGCTGAAGTAGATTTTCTCAGAAACTTTACTTTTAAATCCAGTTTCGGGGTAGACCTCGATTACTCCAAAACCAAGAGTTACACACCCGTTTTCTTCGTGAGCCCTCAGCAGCAAAATCCCAACGATGATCTGGGTAAATCGTTTGCCGACCGCGTTGACTGGCTCTGGGAAAATACCCTTACCTATAACCGCGAAAGCGGAAAGCACCGCATCAACATCCTGGCCGGCTTTACCGCCCAGGAATCTTCGTCTGAATTCGTATCGCTGGGCATGGAAAACATTATCCGCCCAACCGAAGACTTCTGGTACGTAAACATTTTTCCCAATCAAACCACCAACAGCTATGCCTATAACGGGGTGAACCCGGCATTTAATTTCAGCATGATTTCCTATCTGGGACGCCTGAATTATACCTACAATAATAAGTATTTGTTTACGGCTACTTTCAGGCGCGACGGATCTTCGAAGTTTACACCGGCCAATCGTTTTGCCAATTTTCCTTCAGTAGCATTCGGGTGGAACGCAATAAACGAACCTTTTCTTGCGGGCTTTGCATCCTGGCTGTCTAATATGAAACTCCGTGCCAGCTGGGGTGTTATAGGCAATGAAAAAATTAACTACGAACGCCAGTATTCATTGGTTCAAAATGGAGTAAATGCCCTGTTTGGTGATGATGTAATTTACCCCGGAGCCACCTATGGCGTATCGGGTAACCCCGATTTAAAATGGGAAAGCACAACCCAAACCGATGTGGGGCTGGAGCTTGGCTTCTGGAACGACAGACTAACAGCCGAGATAGATTACTATCACCGCATTACCAGCGATATTCTGGTTGACCTGGCCGTGCCCGGATATTATGGCAATGGCGATGGTGCCGTAATAACCTTTAATGCAGCCGAAGTGCTGAACCGCGGCATTGAACTAAAACTCGACTGGAAAGGGAGCTACCGCGATCTGCAATATTCGGTTGGCGCCGTAGCCACCACCATTCACAACGAAACCCTGAAGGTTAGCGGCACTGGCGGCCTGAATGATCGCCTCCTGGGTCTTTTTAACGGCAGGGCCGTAACGCGAACGGCACCCGGCCTGCCTTTAGGTGCCTTTTACGGCTACCGCGTTATTGGGGTATTTCAAAATACAGAAGAACTCAACAACTACCCGCACTTGTCGACTACCCAGGTTGGCGATTTGAAGTTTGAAGATGTGAATGGCGATGGGGTGCTTAATGGCGATGACCGTACCTACCTGGGTTCACCCGTTCCGAAGTTGCTGTATGGATTTAATTTTAACCTCAATTACAGACAATTCGACTTTACAGCCGACTTCCAGGGACAACACGGCAACAAAATCTTTAACGGCAAGGAAATTGTAAGGCCCGACCCTTACAACTTCGAGCAACGGTATTTTAATTTCTGGGATGGCGAGGGCACCAGCAACACCGAGCCGCGACCCTCGAACGGAGGGGTAAACTACGAGCCCTCATCCAGATACATTTACAGCGGCTCATTTTTCCGCCTTCGCAATATTTCCATCGGCTATACCCTGCCGGCACAATGGGTGCAAAAACTCGGTCTTAAGTCGGCACGCGCCTTTGTGCGCGTAACCAACCTGTTTACGGTAAGCAATTTTACCGGCTACCAACCCGAAATTGTAAGCGGTAACGCCATCCTGAACGGAATTGACGGAGGAACTTACCCGGTTCCCCGCATCTCAACAGTTGGATTAAACATTGGATTGTAAGCGGAATGAATATGAAGCCAACCAAATATGCCATGATGCGATTTGCAACCACCCTGTTTGTGGTATGTGTTTCGGTTTCATGCCAGGACTTTCTGGATAAACCACCTCAGGGAAGCTTAACCCAAACGGCGTTTCCTGTAACTGCAGCCGATGCATTGCTGGCCACGAATGCGGTGTATAACACATTGCGCGATCCCAATTTTAACAGCGGCCTGTTTCCTATTCTGGACATCATGTCTGACGATGCCAACAAGGGAAGCAACCCCGATGACCAGGCCGCTACCATTGGTCCGTTCGACCGGTTCGAGCATATAAAAACCGAAGGCACCCTGCTGCGGTGGTGGAATACCCTGTACAAAGCAGTAAGACGGGCAAATGTGGTAATTGAAAAAGTGCCGCTCATCAACATGAATGAAACTCTGCGCAACCGCTATGTGGGCGAAGCCAGGTTTTTACGTGCATTTTTCTACTTCGACCTGGTGCGGGCATGGGGCGGTGTACCCAAATTAACCTCGGTAGAGCCGGTTACCTTACCACGCAGCACGCCGGATGAAATATATGATTTGATTATTGAAGACCTGGAATACGCCATAACAGTGTTGCCCGAAAAATCGGCCTATTCTGCGGCCGACCGGGGCCGTGCCACCAAAGGGGCAGCCAGAGCTCTGCTGGCAAAGGTACATCTCTTCAGAGGTAACTTCGCTGAAGCAGCCTCGTATGCACTGGAAGTAATCAATTCGGGCGAGTATAGCCTGGAACCCGTTTTTGCCGATGCCAACAGCGTAAATGGTGAACACGGTGTGGAATCGGTTTTCGAAGTAAGCAGCTTCGGTGCAGAAGGATTGGAAAATGGTGGCAACCAATATGGTAACGTACAGGGAGTAAGGGGCACACCCAACCGGGGTTGGGGCTTTAATCGCCCCACCAAAAACCTGCGCGATGACTTTGAACCAGGTGATCCGCGCCTGGACGCAACCGTAATATTTCTGGGCGAAACACTGGATGATGTATTTATTCAGGGCGATGGTGCTACGCCCGATGTAACTACCGACTCGCACGGACAGGAAGAAATAGAATGCTACAACCAAAAGGTATGGACACCCGGTAATACCGTGCCGCCTTCCTTTGGCCACAACCGCAGATTTATTCGCTATGCCGATGTACTGCTCATGGCAGCCGAGGCGCTAAATGAAATAAACAACCCCGCGCAGGCGTTGGTGTACCTCAATCAGGTGCGCGCCCGTGCCCGCCAGGGTAATGTTACCATACTTCCCGATATTACCGAAACCGATAAAAACGCGCTGAGGGATGTTATCCTGCACGAACGCCGCGTAGAACTGGCCCTTGAAGGCCATCGCTTCTGGGACCTGGTGCGTACCGGTAGGGCCGCATCGGTGCTGGGCCCCCTGGGATTTGTGCCCGGAAAGCACGAATTGTTGCCCATTCCGCAAACCGAAATTGACCTTACTCAGGGTTTATTAACACAAAACCCGGGTTGGTAATAAGCTTTATGTTTAACTAAAACCAAATCAATAATTCTATGAAAAAAGTGAAGTTAATTTTCAGTATGCTTTCAGTAACTGCGGTAATGTCTGCGGTACTGTGGAGCTGTGGCGGAGATGACGAACCGCCCGCACTTGTGCTGGTTAGCCTGGAGGCGCAGGGCATTGACCTGAATGGTGCCACCAGTGCAACGGGCGTACCCGTTGGCGCTTCTATTGTAGCTACATTTAATGTTGACGTTGACCCGGCCACCACATCGGCTATTACCCTTGTGCGTCAGGTTGACAGCCAGAATTTTCCGGTAACAGTTTCCGTAACCGGTCCGGTAGTTACCATTAACCCGAACAGTGACTTCAGTACCGGCACGCTCTTCATCCTTACCTTTGGGGCAGGCCTGAAAAGCACAGCCGGAAAAACCTTGAGTGCGCCTATTGAGCGCAACTTCACCACCGAGGGTACTTTTGCTGCACCTGACGCAGTAGCACATTGGACTTTTGAGGACAATGCAGTAGACATTATTGGTAACCGCTCACCAATAAACGGCACCCCTGTTGCCATAACCTATGAGCCCGGCAGAAAAGCTGAGGCGGGGAAAGCCGCCAGCTTTAACGGCACAAGCAGCATCATTGAATACGCCAACGGCAGCCAGTTAATGAATAACGGCAGCTGGTCCTTAAGCATATGGGTAAAACCCAACTCCGAACTGGGCAAGGGGCAGTTTGTACTGGGCCTGGGCGCGTACTATGGTTTTCAGTTTGAAATTTTCGGCAGTTACAATGCATTTAAGCTGGCGGCCAGCTATACCAACGGAACGACTGACTTCTCTGAAGACCTCTGGGCCGATGGCGAAGGTAACCTGGGCTGGCAGGGATGGGTCTTTTCAAAAGACTTCAGGCCTACAGGCGGAATGAACGTTGTGATAAAAGACAAGTGGGCCCACTACGTATTTGTTTACAACGCCGCTACCCGGCAGGGCATTGTTTACCTGAACGGAGAGCGCATAAAAGAACAGGACTTTGACCTGTGGCCCGATGGTGACGCCAAACGTACCACCACAGGCCTCAAATACCGTGGCGCCTCTCCTGATGTACTTAACGAACTTGCCCTTGGATTCGTACATTCCCGCGGCGGAACCTTATGGGATGCTGAGCCTTGGGGCAATTATGATTCTCCTGATGCCAACCACTTCCATGGCCTCATGGACGATCTGATTATCTACCACCGCGCGCTGAGCGAGGCCGAAATTGTGGCCATGTATAACAGCGGTAAACCATAAACAGTTAGGTTTAGTTAAACGGGGAAGGTTTCCGTTAAGGAAACCTTCCTTATTTTAATGCCATGCGCATAGCCGTTTCATTAGTCCTTTCTCTTTTTATTTTTTCCTGTTCAAAAGAACAGCTCCCGGTATTTTTGTCCATTACCGAAGTGCGCATTGGCAGTGTTATGCTGGAGACTGGAAACATCACCCCAAATGTACCGGTTAATCAACCGGTGCAAATCACGTTTTCTCATGCCGTTCATCCGTCGGCAATAAATGGTTCGGTACTATTAACCGAAGCAGATAACCCGGTACAGGGTATAGTAATTCTAGTTAATAATAACCGTACACTCAATTTTCAGCCGCTGCAGCCATTACAAAATAATACCACCTACACCCTTACAATTACAGATGCCTTGCGGGGTGCGGCAGGCGAAAGTTTTGCGGAAAAATCTTTTCGGTTTGTTACCGAACCCGGTCGGATGGAGGTAACAGAACTCAAGATAAACGGTAGCAATGTGTTGCCAATCATAACCATTCAGAACGTAAGCAGAAGTCCTGAAATTGAAGTCCGCTTTAATTATAAACTTAATCCTTCTCTGGTGCAGCCTTACTGGTTCCGGCTGTTAGGCCCCGGGGGCAATGCGGCGGTGTCGATTGCTGTAAGTGCCGACAGTTTGGGGGTTACGCTCATTCCGCAAAATGAATTGATGCATCTTAGCCGTTATCAGATCTGGATTTCGCCGGAACTCACCGGAAGCCGTGGCGAGTGGTTTGAAGGGTTTGTTAAAAATTTTTATACCGAGGCAGATGAAACCCCTAAGTTTCCGCTCATCAGCGATGAAGAGTTGCTAACCCTGGTGCAACACCAAACCTTCAGGTATTTCTACGATTTTGCCCATCCGGCCAGTGGTATGGCACGCGAGCGCAATACTTCAGGTGATCTGGTAACCACCGGCGGCTCGGGCTTTGGCATCATGGCGCTGATTGCTGGTGTCGAACGAGGATTCATTACCCGCGCACAATGCCTGGAACGACTGGATAAGATACTCGACTTTCTGGAAACGGCCGACCGGTTTCATGGGGTTTGGCCTCATTGGCTCAACGGCAATACGGGGAAGGTTATACCCATTTAGCAGCAACGATAATGGGGGCGACCTGGTGGAAACAGCCTTTTTGGTTCAGGGCCTGCTTACCATGCGGCAGTACCTTAATGCCTCCGTTCCTGAAGAATCGCTGTTAATAAGTCGCATTAATAACCTGTGGCACGCGGTAGAGTGGGACTGGTACAGACGTGGCGGCCAGAATACCCTGTACTGGCATTGGTCGCCCGATAAGGGCTGGGCCATGAATATGCAGGTAAGGGGCTGGAACGAGGCGCTTATTGTTTATGTGCTGGCGGCCGCATCGCCTTCACATGGTATTCCAAAAGAGGTGTACGACAACGGATGGGCCCAAAACGGCAACATACGCAATGGCAACACCTACGAAGGCGTACAACTACCGTTAGGCCCTGCATACGGAGGTCCGTTGTTTTTTGCACATTATTCATTTCTTGGGCTTAACCCCAATAATCTTTCTGATGCTTATTGTACCGACTACTTTGTGCAGAACCGTAACCATACGCTTATTAACTACCTGTACTGCATACGCAACCCCAAGAACTTTATAGGCTACAGCAATCAAAACTGGGGGCTAACGGCAAGTGATAACCAGGCTGGTTACAGCGCTCATTCTCCCACAAACGATTTAGGTGTAATTACTCCCACAGCAGCATTATCGTCATTTCCTTACACCCCGACGGAATCCATGCAAGCACTGAAATTTTTCTACTATACCCTGGGCGATAGGTTGTGGGGGCCCTACGGTTTTTACGATGCCTTTAATGTAACCCAGGGCTGGACCGCCACTTCTTATCTGGCCATCGATCAGGGCCCGATAATAATTATGATCGAAAACTACCGGACCGGCCTTTTGTGGAACCTGTTTATGTCGGCCCCTGAAGTTCAGAACGGATTAACAATTTTGGGATTTAACTTTTAAACATGAAACCTTACCTGCTTGCATTACTGGCCCTGGGTATTCTTTCCTGTTCGGAAAAAAAGAAGGATGATAATCCTGCCGCAGGCATAAGTGATGACTCCCTGCTTACACTGGTACAATATCAAACGTTTCAGTACTTCTGGCAGAATGCCGAGCCGGTGTCGGGCCTGGCGCGCGAACGCACCCACATGGATAACGATTACCCCATGAACGATCGCAATGTGGTTACAACCGGTGGCTCCGGCTTTGGGCTCATGGCTATTCTGGTGGGCATAGAAAGAGGCTTTATTTCACGCCAGGATGGTTTTGCGCGCTTCAGGCATGTTGTAAATTATCTGGATACAGCCGACCGCTTTCATGGTGCCTGGCCGCACTGGCTGTATGGTGAAACCGGCAAAGTAAAGCCTTTTAGTCCGAAAGATAACGGAGGCGATATTGTGGAAACAGCTTTTCTGGTTCAGGGACTTTTAACCGTGCGGGAATATTTCAAAAACGGAAATGAAGAAGAAAAACATCTGGCTGCCAGAATAGATACCCTGTGGCGCGGGGTGGAGTGGAACTGGTACACCAATGGCAAAAATGTGCTCTACTGGCATTGGTCGCCCAACCACGGCTGGGAAATGAACTTTCCCATCGGAGGTTATAACGAGTGCCTCATCGCTTATGTGCTGGCCGCAGCTTCGCCAACCTACCCCATATCGCCCCGGGTTTACCACGAGGGATGGGCGCGAAACGGACAAATCAAAACCAACCGCCTGTACTATGAGTTGCCCACGGTGCTTGACCACTACGAACATGCCGATGACCCGGTGGGTCCGTTATTCTGGGCCCACTATTCTTATTTAGGACTCGATCCGCGCAAGCTGCGCGATAGGTATGCCGATTACTGGGAGTTGAACCGGAACCATGCCTTAATTCACTACCGCCACTGTGTGGCCAACCCCCACCGGTTTACAGGCTACGGTCCCGATTGCTGGGGGCTTACCTCAAGCTACTCCATGCAGGGGTATGCAGCTCATTATCCAACCAACGACCTGGGAGTTATATCACCAACAGCAGCGCTGTCATCCATGCCCTACACACCCGAAGAAAGCCTGCGCTTCCTTAAATTTTTATATGCTCCTGAACGTGATTCGCTTATTGGCGAATACGGCCCCTACGATGCCTTTAGCTTTCATCATAAATGGCTTAAACCCCATTATCTGGCCATCGACCAGGGACCTATACCGGTAATGATTGAAAATTACCGAAGCGGACTCCTCTGGAAATTATTTATGGGTGCTCCCGAAATACAGGAGGGCCTTCGCAAACTTGGATTTTCATTTTAAAAAGTAAACGTTATGCAAATGCTAAAGTACCCGTTCTTCCTTCTGCCCGTTATGCTGCTCATGCTGGCCTGCAACAGCACACCACCATCGGCCAACCAGGCGCTCGACAGAAAAGCCGACTCCGTGCTGGCGCTGATGACACTGGAAGAGAAAATCGGCCAGCTTAACCTGCCATCTGCCGGACAGTTTACCACTGGCCAGGCCGAAAACTCAGACATTGCAAAAAAAATTGAAAGAGGACAGGTAGGCGGGCTGTTTAACATCAAATCCGTTCAGGCTATTCGCGAAATGCAGCGCATTGCAGTTGAGAAAAGCCGCATGAAAATTCCGCTCATTTTCGGTATGGATGTAATACATGGTTATGAGACCACCTTTCCCATTCCGCTGGCGCTGAGCTGTACCTGGGACATGAACCTGATAGAACAAACAGCCCGTATGGCTGCAACCGAAGCATCGGCCGACGGAATAAACTGGGTTTTTTCGCCCATGGTCGACCTGTGCCGCGATCCGCGCTGGGGACGTATTGCCGAAGGCAGTGGCGAAGACCCCTTTCTGGGTGCTCAAATTGCCCGGGCCATGGTGCGCGGATATCAGGGTAATGACCTTTCTGCCCCCAATACCGTGCTGGCATGTGTAAAGCATTTTGCACTTTATGGCGCCTCAGAAAGCGGACGCGACTACAACACGGTTGACATGAGTTTGCACCGCATGTACAACGAATACTTTGTACCCTATCAGGCAGCTGTCGAGGCCGGTGCCGCAAGCATCATGACATCGTTTAACGATATAAACGGAATTCCGGCCACAGCCAACCGCTGGCTCATAACCGATGTACTCCGCAGACAATGGAAGTTTGATGGCTTTGTGGTTTCTGATTACACGGGAATCAGTGAAATGGTCGACCATGGCATAGGCACTTTACCCGAAGTAACCGCAAAAGCTTTAACTGCCGGAGTAGATATGGATATGGTAAGCGAAGCCTATCTGAATCACATTCCCGCTCTGATCAAGGAAGGAAAAATAACCGAACGGCAAGTTGATGAGGCCTGCCGGCAAATTCTTAAAGCAAAGTTCAGACTGGGCCTGTTTGATGACCCCTATCGCTACTGCAACGAACAACGCGCAAAAACAGAAATATTTACACCCGAAAACAGAGCGTTTGCCCGAAGGGTTGCAGCAGAAAGTTTTGTGTTGCTTAAAAACCAGAAAGATATTTTGCCGCTGGAAAAGAAAGGAACCATAGCGCTCATTGGCCCACTGGCCCACGCACCCGAAAACATGACGGGCACCTGGAGCGTGGCCGCAAGGCACAGTGAGGCCATATCGGTACTGCAGGGCCTGCAACGCGCCCTGGGCGACAAGGCCCGGGTTTTGTATGCCAAAGGCTCAAACCTGCACGATGATGCTGCCTACGAGGAGCGCGCTACCCTGTTTGGCAAAACCCTGCGAAGAGATAGCCGCCCTGCCGAAGTATTGCGGCAGGAAGCCCTTAAAGTCGCCCGGCAGGCCGATGTTATCGTGGCGGCTCTGGGCGAGTCGGCCGAAATGAGCGGAGAATCGTCCAGCAGAACGGAACTCACTATTCCCAAAACACAAAGCGAGTTGCTCGATGCCCTGCTGGCCACCGGTAAGCCGGTAGTATTGCTGCTCTTTGCAGGCCGCCCCCTGGTTATAACAAAAGAGTATGAAAAAGTCCCGGCCATATTAAATGTGTGGTTTGCCGGAAGCGAGGCAGGCGATGCCATTGCCGATGTGTTGCTCGGGCTGGCAAGCCCCGGAGGACGGCTTACCGCTTCATTCCCGCGCAACGAGGGACAAATACCCGTTTATTACAGCCAAAAAAATACGGGCCGCCCGCTGGAACAGGGCAAATGGTTTACCAAATTCCGCTCCAATTACCTCGATGTGCCCAATGAGCCGCTGCTCCCCTTTGGTTACGGATTAACCTACACCACATTTCAATATTCCGATTTAACCCTGGATAAAACCAGCATGGGCGCTGATGATACACTCAGGGTAACTGTATCGGTAACCAACACAGGTAAACGCGAGGGAACTGAGGTTGTTCAACTCTACATCCGCGACAAAGTGGCTACAGTTACCCGGCCGGTTAAGGAGCTAAAGGGATTTGAAAAAATACAACTAAAGCCGGGTGAGACCCGAACGGTAACCTTTGCCATAACCCGCCGGCACCTGTCTTTTTATAATAATGAGTTGCAATGGGTATGCGAACCCGGTGATTTTGAGGTTATGGTTGGGCGCAATGCAGCCGATGTGCTGAGCAAAACCTTTACGGTAAACTAAGCTTACCAGAATAACACATAAAGTGCTGCGGTAATGAGCAAAACAGCCATAGCGCCAATGTTGAAAGCCGGGCCGGTGCGAAAGAGCTCCCGGCTAAGGGGTATGCCCCGGGCATCGTCTGCTTTCGACCGGAGGTAACTAATAACAAGGATAATGCCCAGCGTAGCCAGACAGGTAATAAACATCTGGTCCAGAAATGGTATGTTTACAAATACCGGTGCCGAGCTCCAACCGTTGGGCGCCACCTTAAAGTACAACGCAATGGGGATGGACAATACCACACCCCAAATGGCAGCATAATTGGTGGCGCGCTTAAAGAAGAGGCCTGCCATAAAAACAGCCAGAATACCCGGGCTTACAATGCCGGTATATTCCTGAATAAACTGAAAAGCCTGCCCCAGATTGCCCAGCATGGGAGCAATGAGCATGGCTATTACCAACGCTACGGCTGCTGTAAGACGGCCTACTCTCACAATCTGTTTGTCAGTAGCCTGGCGGTTAATATAGGGTCGGTAAATATCCATAGTAAAAATGGTGGCTGTTGAATTAAGCATGGAGGCCAGCGATGAAACAATGGCTGCGGCCAGGGCGGCCAGCACCAGCCCTTTAAGCCCGGCCGGAACAAATTGCTTAATCAGCCACGGAGCAGCGTTGTCGTTAATAATTTTTCCTTCGCTGTTAAGAAAACTCGGGTCAACGGTCGAGGCATTCAAAGCTCCTCCATCGGAGTTGAGCACAAAGGCTATGATACCCGGAATAACCACTATAAGCGGAATGATAAGCTTAAGAAAAGCGGCAAATACAATACCTTTCTGCGACTCATCGAGGCTGCGGGCCGCCAGCGTGCGCTGAATAATGTACTGGTTAAATCCCCAGTAATACAGGTTGGCTACCCACATGCCACCCACCAGCACGGCCAGGCCGGGCAAATCCCACCAGGCATCCTTTCCGTCGGGTGTAATAATTTCGCCTTTCGAAAGAATCATGGAAAATTTTTCGGGTACGGTCTGGTAAATATGTGCAAAGCCATCCAGTACGTTACCGGTGGGCGATACATGCTGCAGCGCCAGCACGGTGGTTATTAATCCGCCGGCAATCAGCAACACCACCTGCACTACATCGGTCCAGGCTACAGCCGAAAGACCTCCGTAAAGCGAGTAAGCCGCAGCAAACAGCCCCAGTCCTGCAATACCATAAACCATCAGGCTGCCATCGCCCGTTCCGATAACCGTATCAAGCGCGCGTGCGCCCAGGTACATTACCGAAGTTAGGTTTACAAAAACAAACAGGCATATCCAGAATACCGCCAGAATGGTTTTAAGATTGGTGCTGAACCGTTTTTCAACAAACTCAGGAATGGTATAAATGCCTTTGTTGATGAATATGGGCAGGAAAAATTTTCCTACAATAAGCAAGGTTACGGCTGCCATCCACTCATACGATGCAATGGCCAGGCCAATGGCAAAACCCGACCCCGACATGCCGATAAACTGCTCGGCCGAAATGTTGGCCGCAATAAGTGAGGCCCCGATTGCCCACCAGGGCAAAGATTTACCGGCCAGAAAATAATCCTCCGCATTTTTCTGATGCCCCTTTTTGTCGCGCGAAACATACAGGCCAATGCTTAAAATAATAATGGCATAGGCAGCGAATACCAGGCCGTCAAGTACACTTAACTGCATGAAGTTTCGGGTTTGGTTAAGGTTGAAATTTAGAAAAATTTTAAGGGCTAACCACCTCAAATTTTTTTGTTCTGCTCAATTATTTGATGAATTAACCAGAATAATTACAGACAAAGTGTCTTGAATTTACACCTAAAACAACCAAAATCCAGACATAATGGCATAAATTTATACGCGGCATGAAATTTCCTGATGAGTAGAGCGAATGTTAAACATAAAACCGTAAAGAGCTATGAGTCTGATGCGCTATAACACCCTGCTGAACGATTTCGTACCGGCATCGTTCGGCAGCCTTATTGACCGGTTTTTCAACGATGCTGTTACCCGCTCCGGCGGTTCGGCCTATTCGTTCGTGCCACGTGCAGATGTAATTGAAACCGAAAAAGCGTACGAACTGCATCTTGCTGTTCCGGGTATGAACAAGGAAGATTTCAAAATCGACCTGAACGACAATTACCTTACCATTAGCGGTGAGCGTAAATTTACCCGCGAACGCAACGAAAACCACCTCTGCTCCATCGAAACGCAGTACGGGTCTTTCAGCCGTTCGTTTGCGCTTCCGGAAAATGTAAATGTTTCCAAAATCAATGCCCGCTATGTAAACGGCATACTGGAAGTAACTCTTCCGAAAGACGAAAAGAAAACGCTTAAAACCGTTATTAAGGTAGACTAAACCTGCCCGCAATTCAGGTAAAGCCCTTCTGATGAAGGGCTTTTTTTATTTGCGGTGTTTCTGTTTTGGCACTCCGAAAAACTGGGTTACCCCAATTCAATATAAACCTGAAAACTTGACCGGACTGGCATCCGGTTACCCTTAATTCGTTATTTACCTATGCGGCTTTTCTTTATTGCGCCTTTAAACAAATTTATCTCTGTGCGTGCCCTGCGGCCAATGCCAAGTGTGGTGGCCCGTACCAGCTTATCGGCTCCGTACCGGTGCTTTATTTTGTCCATGGCTTCGTACAGGCGTATGCTTTCGGTGGTGTCGTCAAACAAACTAATCTGATGGTTTCCGTACACCAACCCGCTGAGTCGCACACCCACTAAGCGTATGCGCATCCTGCGCTGGTAAAGCCTGTCGAACAACTCCTGCACCGTGCGCAGAATAACATGATCGGATGCGGTGTAGGGTATCTGGGCCTGCCTGGTTTCGGTGTCAAAGTTGGCGTAGCGTATTTTTACCGTAACACACGAAGTGAGCTTTTTCTGTTCGCGCAGGGCGAAAGCTACTTTTTCGGTCATGGCCACCAACACGGATTTTATGTGTTTTACATCCAGGGTATCTTCCTCAAAAGTGCATTCGGTAGAGATGGATTTTTGTTCGTTGTGCGGCACCACGGGGCTGTCGTCCTGGCCGTGGGCTTTTTTCCATAATGTAAAGCCGTTTTTGCCGAAAGCACTCACCAGAAATTTTACGGGCATTTCGCGCAGGGTGCCCACTGTGCGCACGCCCATGTCGTACAGAAAAGATGCCGTTTGCCTCCCTATCATCGGAATTTTTTCCACGGCCAGCGGAGCAAGAAAATCTTTTTCTGTGCCGGGTTCAATATATTTTTCTGCGTTGGGCTTGAACTCTCCCGTAGTAACCTTCGACACGAGCTTGTTTACCGACATGCCCATGGATATGGGCAGGCCGCTTTCGCGGATAATTTTTCTGCGCAGCTCCTTTGCCCAGGCAAATGCCCCAAAGTACTTGTCCATGCCGCTGGCATCAATGTAAAATTCATCAATGGATGATTTTTCAAACAAAGGCGAGGAGTCGGCAATGATTTCGGTAACCAGGTGGGAGTAGTAACTGTAGGCTTCCATGTCGCCCGAAATAACGGTGGCATCGGGGCAGAGCTGCAATGCCAGGTACATGGGCATAGCCGAGTGCACACCAAACTGCCGGGCCTCATAACTGCACGAAGCCACCACGCCCCTGCGACTTTGCCCTCCGATAATTAACGGCCGGCCCATGAGCTTCGGATTGCGCAGGCACTCTACGGCCACGAAAAACGCATCCAGGTCCAGATGAATAATACTTCGGTTCACGGGGCGATAGTACACTAAATTAATTAGATTTAAAATATTGTTTAACTAAAATATTTAGTTTAGTATTGTAAAAATGAACAGGGTAGCGTCCAATCTTAAAATACTGCGCACCCGGCTGGGCCTTACCCAGAGGCAGCTTGCCGGTCAAGTGGGTGTGAAGCCTCCGGTAATCGGGGCTTACGAAGAAGGGCGTGCATGGCCTCCGGTACCGGTATTGCTCAGGCTGGCTTCATTTTTTGAGGTAAGCCTCGATGAGCTTGTCCGGACCGACCTGGGTAGCCCGGGCCATATAAACCGCCGCGACTCAGGGCCCCGCCAGGTTCTGGCCATTACCGTAAACCCTGCAGGCGATGAACAGGTGGAGCTGGTAACCCAGAAAGCAGCCGCGGGTTACCTGGCCGGTTATCAGGATCCTGAGTTTATTGGCGATCTGCCCAAAGTTCATCTTCCGGTATTGCCGCGTAACCGCACCATGCGGGCATTCGAAATAAGGGGCGACTCCATGTTGCCCGTTCCTTCCGGAAGCCTGGTGTTTGCCCAATACGTAGAAAGCCTGGCGCAGGTAAAGAACGGAAAAACCTATATACTGGTAACCCGTACCGATGGCATTGTATTTAAGCGGGTGTATCTTCATGCCGAAAAGCGCAATCACTTTCTGCTGGTATCCGATAACACCCATTATGCGCCTTATGCGCTGCCGTTTTCCGAAATACTGGAGGTTTGGCAGGGGGTGGGCGTGTACACGCCCCTGGCCGGCTAACCGGTTTAAACATGTTATTTACAATTATCAATCTCTGCGACAAAGAGTTTAATCTCGGCTGCGAAAAGATTTGTCAGCAGCTTCATAGCATTGATTTTCAAATATGCGATTTGTATTTTTGTTTGGGCTCATGTGTTGAACCGGGGCTTTTCATATTCTGCCAGATGAACGTTCGAAGTATCCTGGAAACAGAAAGCCAATGTAATTACTGCAAATAGGTAACCGATTGTTTATGTTTATATAACGGTTGGTTTTCACTTTTCCATTCTGTATTTTCACCAATCCTAAAACCCTGTGAGGTATGCGTTCCAAACTTAAATGGATTGTACCCTTACTCATTATTGCAGCGCTAAGCCTTTTTTATCTTTGGCCGGTTACCCGGGTTTCGTTTAACGAACTGTACGCCAAAGTTGATCCTGCCATAGTAAGTTCGCTCCGGTCTTTTCGCCAGGCATATCCGCCCCGGCAGCTTCAGGTTAACGGTGTAATGTGGGAATACATTGCCGCAGGGCAAGGTCAGGAAGCCATTCTCTTTTTGCATGGTATGGCCGGCGCCTGTGACATTTGGTGGCAACAGATTAATGCACTCAGGGGCCAATATCGCATTATCGCTGTTACCTATCCGCCTCTCCGAACTCTGGAAGAATTAGAAAAAGGTGTTTTGTCTGTCCTGAAAAAAGAGGGAGTAAAAGATTTCAATATTGTTGGCACTTCTCTGGGCGGATACTTTGCCCAATATCTTGTAACCAGGCATCCGCATAGGGTTCGGCGGGCAGTCTTGTCGAACACTTTTCCCCCTAACGACCTGATAGCTGAAAAGAACCGCATCCTGGCAACAATACTTCCTTATTTGCCCGAATGGCTGGTGTTGTCAGTATTTCGTGACAGGTTTGAACAAACCATTTACCCGACCTCAGGCAACGATGAGCTAACCCTGGCCTTTTTGAATGAGGTTGGCTATGGCCGGATAAATAAGGCACACCTGGTTGGGCGCTATTACTGCGTGATTGACAAGTTTGTACCATCTGCCCCGCCTATACCTGTAATGATAATTGAGTCGGACAACGATCCTTTGGTAGAATTAACACTAAGAGAACAATTAAAGGCTACTTACCCCAGGGCAACAGTTTACACCTTCTCCGGTGCGGGGCATTTTCCTTATCTCAATCATGCGCAAGAGTACAGCCAGTTGCTGGTAGATTTCCTAAGTAAGCCTTGATGTATCTGCAACACCCAACACTGCCTGGCGACCTCTGTGCCCCTTTGTGAGTTTACCGCAGAGAACACAGAGGAACACAGAGATGAGCTGCGCTTTAATATTTGCGCTTCCATCAGGCAATATAAAAAAGGAAACAGGCAGGTAATGAAGACGCTTTCCGGATGGTTTGAGGCTATAATAAAGTAAGTGGCTTCTCTTTAGCACGCTATCCGGCCTGGCCTTCATAAAAGCAACGTGCAATGCCTACCTTTGCCAGCATGGACATCATACCGGAATCTGTTGCCCGTTATGCCGGGCAGTTCACCTCGCCCGAAAACGGGTTGTTGCAGAAAATTAATTACGAAACCCATGCACAGGTATTAATGCCCCGCATGCTTTCAGGGCATTTGCAGGGCAGGTTGCTGGCCATGATCAGCCACATGATAAAACCCCGCGCCATTCTGGAAATCGGCACCTACACCGGCTATTCGGCCCTTTGCCTGGCCGAAGGGCTTGCCCCCGGAGGCAGGCTGGTAACCATAGACAAAAATGCCGAACTGGAAGAACGTGTTCGCAACTATTTCAGGCAATCGGCCTATGAACGGGTTATTGACTACCGTATCGGCCATGCGCTGGACATCCTGCCGCAACTTCAGGGCCCGTTTGATCTGGTATTTATTGATGCCGACAAAGAAAATTATTGTGCCTATTACGATTTTGCCATGAAACTTGTAAATTTGAATGGGTTTATCATAGCCGACAACGTACTTTGGAGCGGCAAGGTACTGAGCGATAAACCCGACAAAACCACCCGTGCGGTGCAGGCCTTTAACCTTAAGGTGAAAGAAGATGTACGCACCGAACAGGTGCTGCTGCCCGTGCGCGACGGGTTGATGCTTATACGCAGAATTGCGTAACTTTTTATACTGGTACAGGCTGTAATTTTTTAAACTTATGAAGCACCTGCCGGCCCTGCTTTTTGCTGTACTCATTTTTCAGGCTGCGGCCCAGGCTCCTGAGGTTCCGCATAAAATGACCGTAGCCGGAATTACCCTCACCATTCGCGATGATGCCCGCCGGGAAATACAGGAAGACGTCAACGCCCTTACCCGCTCGGCCCGGCATTTCGACATTAAGGTGCAACGCGCCCGCACGTACTTTCCGATTATTGAACAGATACTCCGGGAAGAACGCGTGCCCGATGACTTCAAATATCTGGTGCTGCAGGAAAGCGCCCTTGTTCCCGATGCCGTCTCGGTATCGAATGCGGTGGGGTACTGGCAATTTAAGGACTTTACCGCTGCTGAAATGGGGCTGCGTGTAGATGACTATGTAGACGAACGCATGAATATTGTAGCCTCAACCCGTGCCGCTGCCCGCTATCTTAAGAAGAACAATTATTATTTTAATAACTGGATATATGCATTACAGGCTTACCAGATGGGTGCCGGCGCAGTAATGCGCAGTGTAAAAGACTACGAAAGCGGAGCTCGGCACATGGAGATATCATCGGGCACTTACTGGTATGTAAAAAAATTTCTTGCCCACAAAATAGCATTCGAAAATGCTGTTAACGGACCGGCCGCGGTAAGGCTGGTAACCGCTGATGTGCAGGCGCACAAAACCCTTAACCAACTGGCGCATGATATGCAGGTAAACCCTGAAGAACTGATGGCCTATAACCTATGGCTGCGAAAGGGTACGCTTCCCGGTGATAAAACATATACGGTGATAGTACCCGTTAAAAATTCTTCTGCCGCACCCGCCGTGGCGTCTGCCGGTGCGCACCGGGTGCAGCCGGAATATGGGGGTGAAAGCACGGTTCGATCGGTTAAAAACGGAATACCTGTTGTTATCGCCTCAACGTCCGACTCATGGGCCACACTGGCGGCAAAAGCTGGCGTTTCGCTGCGGCAACTGCTTCGGTATAACGACTGCTCAGTTTCGGACCAAATTACAGCCGGTTCGTTCTATTATATAAAACCAAAAAAGGGAAAGTCTGCATCGGCTGCCCTGCATGTGGTGCAGCCGGGCGAAACGCTGTGGATGATAAGCCAGCAGCATGGCATTGCGCTTAAAAAACTTCACCGGTTAAACCCCGGCATAACAGATAAACCCGGGCCGGGTACCCGCGTGTTCCTTACGCGTACCGGGCAACCTTTCCGCACTGCATCACCGGAGCCCGTGGTTGTGCAGGTGGATACGGCCAATCCTTTTATGTGGACGGCCAGCTCGCCCTCCGAAATGGTTGTTGTTCCCCAGGTGGTAAGTACAGATGGTAATATTTTAAACACATCCCCTGAAAAAACTTCTGCGTCTTCTGCCATACCGGACGGGATGCACCGCGTGGCAGCAGGCGAAACACTGTATGGCATTGCCCGGAAGTACAATATTACACCTGGTAATTTGCTGGCCTGGAATAACCTTTCGGCTACAGAACCCATAAAACCGGGCCAGGAGCTTCGTGTTGTACCGCCTGTTCTCAATCCTGAACCGGTTCTGCCTGACCAGGTTGCCGAAGAAAAACCTTCGGTAACTGGAAGACCGATGGCCGTTGAAACTTCAGGCTTTACATTATATGAAGTTAAGCCCTCTGATACGCTGTACTCCATCGCCCGGCAGCACGGAGTAACCATTAAGGAACTCATGGAATGGAACGGCAAGAAAGACTTTTCGGTAGTGCCGGGAGAAAAACTGAAAATTGCCAACCGGTGAATTGAAACAAATTCATGAAAAATATTACCTGAGTTGCCGCATTTTGATTTAAGGGTAGATTTTTGATGTGAAAAAAGAATATTTTTGAGCCGTAAAATTAAATGTGTAAGAAGTGGTATTTTCGGATGTAAACTCGGTTGATCTGGTGATGCTGGTGGATGACAATGATACGGATAACTTTATCAGCAAGCGTATTATTGAAATATCCGGTTTTTCAAAACGCATAGAAATAAAAAACTCAGGAAAAGCTGCGCTCGATTATTTAAAGGAAAATGAGCGAAACCCCGAAAATCTTCCTTCGGTTATTTTTCTTGATATCAATATGCCGGTGGTGGATGGGTTTGTGTTTTTATATGAATTCGAAAAATTCAGCGAGCTGGTTCGAAGCAAGTGCAAGGTCATAATCCTGTCCAGCTCGGATAACAAGCGCGATATTGACAAAATAGTGAATAACAATCACGTTATCAAGTTTATTACCAAACCCCTTACCGAAGAAGCCCTTCACGAAATAAGGCTTAATAACCTGTAAATGCTATTTTGATCAAGGCTTTTTCTTTTTAAATTCAAAACCCGCATCTTTTAGTATGAAAAAGCCTGTTGCTACACTGCTCGTGGCCATTATCTATACATCCTGCCCGGCACAGATTATAAAACCCGACACCACCACACATTGGCGGAAGAAATTCATTTTAGGCCTTAACTTTAACCAGGCCTCCTTTTCTTCAAACTGGAAGGGTGGGGGCATTAATTCTGTTGGTTTGAACGGCCTGCTAAACTTTAAAGCCAGATATCTTAAAGCCAGGCTTAGTTGGGATAATGAATTGGACTTTCTGTATGGTTTTGTGCGCAATGAAGGGCAGGGATTTCGCAAAACGGTTGACCGCCTGTTTCTGGATACCAAATTCGGATATTCCCTCAACGATAAGTGGGATCTTTTTTCTTCCATCAACCTGTTAACCCAGTTCGCACCGGGTTATCGCTTTAATGACGACAATACCAGGAATCTTATTTCAGACTTCTTTGCTCCGGCTTTCCTGACCTCTGCCTGGGGTGTGGAGTATCGCCCTTCTGAATTTTTTCGCATGCGCATTTCCCCTTTTACTCCCCGCCTTACATTTGTGTACGATAATAACGGGCGTTTTGATGCCGTAAGTACCACCGCTCCATACGGAGTAAATACCGGTGAAAACCTGCGCATGGAATGGCTGGCCTTTCAGCTGCTGGCCGATTTTAACAAAGATATTTTTCAAAATGTAAACCTGAAGTGGCGTTACATGATGTTTGCCAACTATGAAACTTTATCGGCCAAAACCATAGACCACCGCCTCGACCTTACCATGGCCGCCAAAGTTGGGCGTTTCTTTAATGTGAATCTCGGCGTTATTGCTTTGTATGATGCTGACCAGACCGATGGCGTGCAGGTAAATCAGTTGTTTAACCTGGGCTTTTTGTATTCGTTTCAGAATTTCGAGGAAAAAAAGAAATAGCGGCAGCACTAAAAATCAGGGTCAAGCCCCAGGGTTTTTATCAGGTTGTGCACCAAATGATTTTTCTCTGCCAGGTAATTTAGTTTTTCCCGGTTGGTGTAGATTACCGGTGCAGTGTTGTCGATTTTCAATTTTCCCTGTACCCTTATGCTGTCGTTTTTCAGGTACTGGCGGAGGTGCAGGGTAAGGTCGCTAAGCAGTTCATTGAGCAGATTTTCCTGAACGGTGTTGAGCAATTGCAGGGTTACTTCGGTGCCGTTTAGCTCAAAAGGTTGTTGCAGCAACTGGTATTCGGCATAATAGGCCCTGCGCTTTTCGGCAAATGCCTGCCAGGCCAGTTGCAGATTTGCCTCGGTTACAGGCTCGCTTCTCATCTCTGTAACCTCTATATTTTTTTCCGGTTGTAAACTTTCACCGGTCTGCAGCCCCAGCGTATTCAGCCGGGGTGTGCGCAGTCGTTTTGGAGCGCCCGAAGGCTTTGTGGCAGGCTGATTGGTGGGTGTGGTTTCGGGTTTTACTGGCAGGAGATGGGCAGGGGCTTCGGGGGCCAACCCGCTTACGGGCTCAGTACTTTTTTTTTTCCTGCCGTATCTGTGGCAGGTTCGTCCAGGCTGATTACACGGTTTACATAGGCCATCTTGATCAATGCCAGCTCTACCGTAAGCCGTTGATTTTTACTGGTGCGGTAATTCATGTCGCACTGGGTGGCTATGTTTAGCCACGAGAGCAGGAGCGATGCCGGAGTGCGGCCCGCCTGTTCGGCATAGCGTTGTTTAACCGATTCGGGTACCTCCATGAGTTGTACGGTACGCGCATCCTGCGCCACCAGCAGGTTACGAAGGTGCTCGGCAAGCCCCACAACAAAATTCTGCCCATCGAAGCCCTGTCGTAGTACAGTATCGAAAAGTAACAGCGGTTCCGGGTGATTTTCGGCCAGCAGGGCATCTACCACTTTAAAGTAGTAGTCATAATCCAGAATATGCAGGGTATTTAGTACATCGGTAAACCGAACACCCTTGCCCGAAGAATAGGTTACCATCAGGTCGAATATCGACAGGGCATCGCGCAGGGCGCCATCGGCCTTCTGGGCTATGAGGTGCAAGGCCTCCTCTTCGGCCGGTATGCCTTCCCGATCGGCAATTTTCTTTAAATGCCTGGCAATGTCGGTAATCTGAATCCGGTTAAAGTCAAAAATCTGGCACCTCGAAAGAATGGTGGGTATTACCTTGTGTTTTTCGGTGGTAGCCAGAATAAAGATGGCATAGGAGGGAGGCTCTTCCAGCGTTTTTAAAAACGCATTGAAGGCTGCGTTGGAAAGCATGTGCACCTCGTCAATAATGTACACCTTGTACCTGCCGTATTGCGGTGGGTAGCGGACCTGGTCGATCAGGTTGCGGATATCATCAACCGAATTATTCGAGGCGGCATCCAGTTCAAAAATATTCAGTGCGTTGAGTTCGGTTTTTTCTTCGAACCCGTTGATAAGCCTGGCTACAATGCGGGCGCAGGTGGTTTTTCCCACCCCGCGCGGGCCGCAAAACAGCAAGGCCTGGGCCAGTTTGTTGCTTTCGATGGCATTTTTAAGGGTGGTGGTAATGTGTTCCTGCCCCACTACCTCTTCAAACCCGGTAGGCCTGTATTTGCGTGCCGATACAACAAAATTGCTCATCGGGCAGCAAGTTAATGCAAGCCGCAAAACCTGCAACACCAACCGCCACGTTGGGTTGTAATTTGTCTATATTTGTGCCTGCCAAGCGGTGAAACTCTTTGCCGTCGGGGCGTGTTACGATTTGCGGGGCCGACCGGTTTTGACAGGCTGTGTGAGACCGTAAGGCGCGTGCAGGCTCGTGGGGTTGAGAGCCTTAACCACTAACTCCAAACCATAACTGGCGAGACTACTTACGCCATGGCTGCCTAATCGGACGGGACGTCCGGTGGGGCTTGTCTCCGGTAAGACCGGGGAGGCCATCATCGCTCAGCACCGCTGTTCTGCCGGGGCTGGTAAAGCGATGTCGTAAAGCAGAACTGCGCGGGGGCGGGTTGCACGCCACCGTTAAGTAATTGCAACTAAGGAGTTGTATAGGCCGTTGCCTGCCGTGCAATTCCCGACAAGCAAAGGCAACTACGCACGTAGGGCCTTCGGGTTCAACTTCTCTGGACGAGAGTTCGATTCTCTCCGGCTCCACTCTTTCAGGCCAGGCTCCTGTGGCTTCAGCTTAACAGGGCAACGTATCGGGTAACGTATTCGCCCAGCTGTTTCCTTTTGTATTGCATAATAAACCGCGGGTGTGGAAGGGACAAAATTTCATTAAAAAAACCATGCTCGTGGTTAAGCTGGCTGAGGAACGCAAAATTTTTACCTTCTCCCAGGCAGATTACGCAGTCGGTCCTTAGGTTAAACGAAAGCTGCCGGCGCAGTGATTGCAGGCAAAATCCGGTTATGCTTTCGAGCAAATTTTTATCGTCATAATAATTCAGGTTCTTTCCGCTGCGGGTAAAACCAAGAGGCGAAACGGCACCTATGTAAACCTTACGGTAGAAAACATCGGGCCCACCGCACTGTTCAATCACTCTGTAAACAAAATCGGCCGAAAGCTCGGCCCGTTGCTGCCATGTATTGGGAATGCCGCAGTACTGCTGCAGCTTTACCGGGTCGGTAAACGGAATGCCTGTTGTACCTCCTCCGAATCTGCCCGGATTAATGCCCAGCATCAGCAGGCGCGGGTTGTTGTCAGAATAATACTTTCGGTAAAACGTCTCGCATATTTTCCAGACGTCAGGCTGCGTATACGGATTCATTACCTCCACGCCATCGGGCACCCGGGGTGGCTTAAGGTTTTTAAGAAAGGCAAGAATTTTTTCGGCAATCATGGCAGTTGCTTTTGCCAGCCGGGTCCGCGCACTACCCTTCCGGGGCGGGCGTTGGTATGTTCTCCGTCTTTAAGTACCGGTACGCCATTAACCAGCACATGTACTACTCCGGTGGAATACTGATGAGGTTTTTCAAAGGTGGCGTGGTCCTGAATTGTATGGGCATCGAAAACCACAACATCGGCAAAATATCCGGTTTTAAGCCAGCCTCGTTTTTGAATTTTTAGATTCGATGCCGGCAGCGAGGTGAGTTTTCGAATGGCTTCCTGCAGTGGAAGTACCTTTTCATCGCGCACGTACTTACCGAGCAGCCGGGCAAAATTGCCGTAGGCTCTGGGGTGGGTGTTGGTCTTTAGAAATATGCCTTCGGTGGCTGGCGCTTCGGCATCGGAACCGAAGCTCATGAAGGGCAGGGCTATCTGGCGTTTAACGTTTTCTTCGCTCATCATAAAATAAGCGGTGCCCACGCGGGTGCTGTCGGCAATAACCAGGTCGAGTGCGGTTTCTTCGGGCGATTTGCCATAAACCGCAGCCACCTCGGCCAGGGTTTTGCCGATAAAGCGCTTGAGCGAGTCGTTGGCAAAGTCGAGCAACAACACCCGGTCTGCTCCTCCGGCCATAAGCAGCAGGTTTTCCCATGAATCGGATGGCCTGCGCATTTCGGCCAGCACCTGCCTGCGGATTTTCGGATTTTGCAGACGTTTGATCCATTCCTTAATACCGCCTTCCTGTACCCACGGGGGCATTGCGGCATCCAGACCGGTGGCGCCTGCCGTATAGGTGTACATGTCGGTTGTAATTTTAATACCGGTTTGATTGGCGTGGTTAATCATACTTACCACCGAATCGAGTTTCCACCAGTTTTCTTTGCCGGCCATTTTCAAATGGTAAATTTCTGCCGATAGGCCAGCTTCGCGCGCAATGCGGATGGTTTCGTTTACTGCACCGAAAATGGCGTTGCCTTCGCTGCGCATGTGTGTAATGTACATGCCACCATACCGGGCTGCGACCCTGCATAGCTCAATAAGCTCTTCGGTTGAAGCATAATTGGCCGGCGCGTAGATAAGCGATGAGCCTACGCCAAGGGCGCCTTCTTCCATGGCTCTTTTTACCAGTTCTTTCATACGGGCAAGCTCATCGGCAGAGGGGGCGCGTTTGGCGTAACCCAGTTCATGAATGCGCACAGTAGTGGCACCAACAAACGAAGCGACATTTACAGCTACGCCTCTGCGCTCAAGCGATTCGAGGTATTCGCCCAGCGTGGTCCAGTTAATTTCATACTGCCAGTCGGGGTTTCGCCTCATGGCATCGCGCATATCGGCTTTCATTTTATCGTTAAGCGGCCCCATTGACCAACCTTCGCCAAACACCTCCAGGGTTACACCCTGGCGAATATCCGATTGCGCATTGCCATCGAGAATAAGCGATTCGGTTGCCCAGCTCAGCATGTTGATGAAACCGGGGCTCACTGCCAGGCCGCCGGCCTGTATTTCGGTTTTTCCTTTTGCCCGGCTCAGGTCGCCAATTGCAGCAATGGTATCGGCATTAATCCCTACATCGGCAACAAATGGATTTGCCCCTGAGCCATCGTACAGGGTTCCGCCGCGGATAATAATGTCAAAGGTTTGTGTCTGGCAGCTAATGCACACCAGCGCGGTAAACCAGAAAGGCAGGCGTAATCTTATCATGAAGTTTTTTCGAAATATAATCCACACGATTTGATGGATGAAGCGGTTTTATAAGTAAACCTGTTTCAATGGCGGCCGTGCCGGATGGCCCTTCCCGGCATGGCGCCTGTGTGGCGGCCCTTGTATAATACCAAAACTCCGTTTACCACCACATATTCAACACCGGTAGCAAGCTGCATGGGTTTTTCGTAGGTGGCGTTATCGGTTATGGTTTGCGGATTAAAGATGGCTATATCGGCATAGTAACCGGGTTTAAGCAGTCCGCGTCTGTGCAGCTTTAAATTTTCTGCAGGCAGGCCTGTCATGCGTCTGATGGCCTCCGGCAGGGTGATTACTTTTTCCTCGCGCACGTATTTGCCCAGCACCCGTGCAAAAGTTCCAAAGGCACGGGGGTGGGTTTTCCAGCCGGCAAAAATTACTGATGTATCCAGGGCGGCACCATCGGAACCGAAGCTTACATAAGGTTGCTGCATGATTTTTTTTACGTTTTCATCTGACTGCAGGAAGTATAATGCGGCTGCAGGCGATTTATCGGCTAAGATCAGGTCGAGCACGGTTTCATCGGCATTCTTGCCGTGCAGGCGTGCCACCTCATCAAGGCGCTTGCCGGCATAAAGCCGGTTGAGTGAATCGGAACGAAACGATTGTATAACGACCTGGCCGGGATGCGAATTGGGCGTGGGTATGCCGGCCTGCATTTCGTACAAAATCCTTTTACGGGTTACCGGGTTGGTAAGCCTTTTGCGCAGGGCAGGACCTCCGCCTTCCTGTGCCCAGTCGGGAATGCGTTCGGCCAGGGCAGTATTGCTGGCCACATAGGGATACATGTTGGCTGTAACGCGAAGGCCGCTTTGCCGGGCGCTGTCAATCAACGCAAGCACGGTGTCGATTTTATTCCAGTTGCGGGCATGGTTAATTTTAAGATGGTAAATTTCTACGGAAATGTTTGCGTCCCGGCCAATGCGGAAAGCCTCGCGCAAACCTGAATAAATATAGTCGCTTTCGCTGCGGATGTGCGTTATGTACAGGCCATTATATTTCGCAGCCGTTTCGGCCAGCTGGGTTAGCTCGGCCGTTGTGGCAAAAGTTGCCGGCGGATAAATGAGCGATGAGCTTAATCCCAGCGCTCCCTGCTGCATGGCTTCGGCAACAAGGTTCTTCATTTGTTCCATTTCATGGGTTGTTGGCTGCCGGTTTTTAAGACCCAAAATGCAGTTGCGTACGGTAGAGTGCCCGACAAACGAGGCGAAGTTTACGGAAGTGCCTTTTTGCTGCAGGTAGTTAAAAAAATCATCCATCGTTTCCCAGGGGGTGTTGGTGCGGGCTTTGCTGCTCCGCCTTAAGGGTGCCGGGCTCCATCCTTCACCGAAAATTTCCATGGTAACACCCTGTTGTACATCGCTCATGGCTTTACCGTCCAGCAGGAGCGCCTCTACTGCCATGCTGTTCATGTTAATGAAACCCGGTGCAACAACCAGTCCGTTTGCTTTTATTACCGAGTCGGCAGTTGCCTGCTGCAGGTTGCCTATGGCGGCAATGGTATCGACCCGTATGCCCACGTCGGCTGTGAAGGGCTGGTTGCCCGTACCGTCAATTACAGTTCCGCCTTTTATGATTAGATTAAAGTGGTGGGGCGCGCCGGGTTTGTGGCAGGCGGCAAGCACCAGGTATATTGCCGGAAAGAAATATCGGCAGGTCATATCAGGAATCTCGTTTGTTTAATTTCCAGTGGTTGTCGTAGTGCAGCAATCCTTCGTCAATCATTTCGCGCAGCACTTCGGCAAACAATTCAGGGTCGGCCGGCCTTATTTTGTTTTCCAGCTCTTCGGGGGGCATGGCCTTGCTGCCGATTATTTTCAGAATCTGTTCGCGCATGCCGGAAACATTGCTTGCCTGTTGTTTCTTTTTCTTTTCTATGCAGATATCGCAGATGCCGCAGGTTTGCAGGGGTGTTTCTCCGAAGTACTGCTGTATGAGGTTCATTCGGCAGGTGTTTTTTTCGCTGGCATAATTAATAATAGCCTGCACCTGCTGCAGTGCCAGTTCTGTGCGTTGTTGCATGCGTTGAATATTTAACGGAAGGTGCTCGGCATGCTGGCGGGGAAGGGTAAAGATTATCTGAGGAGAGTCTTTTAGCGGAAGATATTCCATGATGCCAAGTTTATGCAATTGATGCAGCATGGTGGTGATGTTGTTTTCGCTTACCTTAAGTGCGCGGGCCAGGTAGGGTTCGGATATGCGAACATAACCGCTGTATAACTGTCCTCCGTACAGCCGCAGTAGCATTTTAATAAAGGGATCGTAACGGGCATTGGCTACCTGAAACGCATATAGTTCTTCATGTTCGGCCAGCAGCCTTATTTGCGAGGGGCTGTAAAAACTTTCGCTGAATATTACGAGGCCTTCTTCTTCCAGTTTTTTTAAGGCGCCATACACGGCCTGCGGTGCCATGCCGAAGCGTTCGGAGAATAACTGGAGGTTAAAGTCAAAGCATTCGCCCTCGCCGCTGCCAATGGCCAGCTGGCAGTAGTTGCCCAGTGCCTGATATACCTGTCGGATAAACGACAGTTCAGGATGGTTTTGAAGTACCCGGGCCTGCAGAAGTTGTCCATCGGGCGGGTTAAAAAGCAGAAGGGCATAGGCATGAAGTCCATCGCGCCCGGCACGTCCGGCTTCCTGGTAATACGATTCAGGGTTTTCGGGTAAATCGGTATGGATTACGAGGCGCACATCGGGTTTGTCTATCCCCATGCCAAAGGCGTTGGTGGCCACCATTACCCGTGTCTTATTTTGAATCCAGCTTTCCTGGTTTTTCAAACGCTGGTCGTGGGGCATGCCTGCGTGGTAGGCGTTTGCCGTAATACCATGCTTATTCAGCCAGGTGGCCAGCTCGGTTGTACTTTGCCGCGATCGCACGTAAACAATGGCCGGGCCGGGCACGCGCTGCAGGGCTTCGAGCATTTTGGCAGCTTTGTTTTCGGTTTGCCTAACCACCAGCGACAGGTTTTCGCGGGCAAAGGTGTGCTGAAATACCTGTTGATTTTTGCCAAAACGCAGACTGGTTACAATATCCTTGCGTACCTGCGCGGTGGCGGTTGCCGTTACGGCAATTATCGGTACACCGGGAAGGAGCTCGCGCAGGCTGCCGATTTTAAGGTATGCGGGACGAAAGTCGTGCCCCCATTGCGAAATGCAGTGGGCCTCATCTACGGCCAGCAAACATATGTTCATTTCCCTGAGCCTGTTTTGAAAGGCGTTGCCCTGCAGGCGTTCGGGTGAAACGTACAGAAATTTACAATTCTCATGAAAGGCATTGGTCAGCGCATTTTCGATGGCGCGGTTACCCATGCCCGAATGGATGGCCTGTGCCATCAGGCCACGGCGCTGCAGGCTCTCCACCTGGTCTTTCATCAGGGCGATGAGGGGTGTTATTACCACACATACCCCATTTTTCATGATGGCGGGAATCTGGTAGCACAGCGACTTGCCACCACCCGTAGGCAGTATGGCCAGCACGTCGTTGCCATCCATTACGGCATGAATAACTTCACGCTGTAACGGGCGGAAATGGTTGTACTTCCAGTACCTGCGCAGAATGAGCAACGGGTCGTCCATTACTCAAACATAGCATATTGGTGCCAAGATCAGGTGCCTGCTCCGGAAGGTAAAGTGTTTTTAATACAGCCTTTATTTTGCTGCGCCCTGAAGCAGTTTTATACCGGTTTCGCCCAAATGGCGTGCAAGCATGGTTTTGTATTGGGGCGAGTTGATATATCCGGCAAAGAATTCTTCCAGTACAGGTCCCCAGTCGGAGTTAAGGGGCATAATTATGCCAAATTGTTCAGCTGCCTTATCACCCACCGGATGCCGCTTTACGGGTTTCTTTTCATTTACAGCCTTGAGGTAAAAGGCCAGGTCGAGATAGGAAAAGGCATTGGGGTCGGAAAATATTTTATCGTACACTTCCGGACTGGTGTTGAGGGTAACCAGTTTCATGCCGGGGAAATATTTTTGCTTAAGCTCAAGAAGGCGTTTTTCATTCAGCGTGCCTTTAGCTGTGTAAGCGGTAAGTGTGCCGAAAACTTTTGAAATATCTTCCATCCGGGTAAGCGTGGGTATCTGGTTTTGGGTGATGAGAATGGCAAAGTTGGTAATAAAGGGGGGGCTGAATTTTACTTCGCGTCTGCGCTCATCGGTAATGGTTATGTTGCCCAGCCCAAACACACCCCCTGAACTGCCTTTAACTCTGGTATACATGCCCTGAAATGAACTTCCATCGCCCACAAAGCGGGATTGAAGTTTTATTCCTTTGGTTTTGTTTACCCAGGCAACAAAGTCATTCATCATATCCACGCAAATTCCCGTTAGGTTGCCTGCGGCGTCTTTGTACACAAATGCCGGAGTTTCTACATAAGCCAGTGAAATGGTTCCCTGCCTGGTGGCATTTACTTTCGACCACGAGTCGCCCGAATAGTTCTGGGCCGGGGCGTACCATGTAACCAACAGTGCGAAGAAAGTGAATAGCTTTTTCATGTTGCGGACAGTTTTTTTCCGATTTAAACAATATTTTACTGATAAACGGTTCTGAAGTAAGAACAGCGTAACATTTTTATGTTTTTTACCACATGATTTTCTCTTTGTTCAGAAAGGCGGAAATTCCGCGCCGGCAATCGGCAGTTGAACGTGCCCTGGCGTTGGTTTCGGCGGCCAGGTTAAGGGCCTCGTTCAGCTCCAGGGTTGAGCTTTGGTGCAACAGGGTTTTTGTTAAGGCCATGCTTTCGGCTGAGTTATTGCCTGTTAACTGACGGGCCAGGAGCATGGTTTCTTCTTTTAGTTTTTCCCGGCTCGTTGCGCGGGTTATCAGCCCCCACTGGGCTGCTTCTGGTGCGGATAACAGTTGGCCACCCAACAGCAACTGGCGGGCTTTGCCTTCGCCAACCTTCCTTATCAGGAATGGGGTAACCAGGGCAGGCACAAAGCCAATGCGTACTTCGGTGTAACCAAATGTTGCGCTGGTTGCGGCAACAGCAAAGTCGCATACGGTAACCAGGCCGCACCCTCCGGCCAGGGCCGGCCCCTGCACGCAGGCAATGATTACCTTGGGCAGGGTGTACATGGTAAAGAACAGATTTTTTAGTTTGGCAGAGTCTTCCAGGTTTTCTTCATAGGTAAATTGCTGCATGCTTTGCAGATAAGCCAGGTCGGCTCCGGCACAAAATGCTTCTCCTTCGGCAGCCAGTATAATTACTTTCACCTGCTGGTCTTTGCCGGCCTGTTCAAAAGCTTCGGTAAGTTCGGCCGTGAGGCCGGCATGTAAGGCGTTTCGCTTTTCAGGCCGGTTTAAGATTATGAAGCCAATGCGGTTGTTTACTTCGTAGCGAATGTGTTCCATAGTTTTACAATTTTATTTTAAAAGCCCCTTGCGTGTGGGTTATGTGCAGTTTCCAGTTGTGCTCTTCAGCCATCTGTTTTACTTTATCAACTTCTTTATCCGTAAGCGTGCCGTCTGTTATTATTTGTCCGAAAGTCAGGTGCTTGGGTACAATTAGGTTTTTGGCGCCATGTCCGGCAACAAGGTAATCGAATTTCCCTGCCGGCAGTGGCGCATCTGGCTTTAAAACGCAAAGAATTGTAAGCTCTTTGTGTTTGATGATAAACCAGGGCTTGTTGGGTGTTGTTTTTTCAATGCAATAATTCACCACCTGCCGTACACCCGTCCGGATACGGTTTGGCCGGATACGAAACCGCAGCTGTTCCGCATCGGCCAGAAGCATGGAATCGGCATAGCAGTAGGCAGTGCGCCCCTCTGCAATTTCAATTGTTCGGTATCCGGGCGTATGGTACACGATAAACCAGGCAGGCCTGATATTTTCGGCAAACCGCTTCCATTGAATAAAAGCAAAAATAACAGTGGCAATGAATGCGGTGGCTGTCCAGTATGCCGATCTTTTTCTTAGCAACACCAGCAGACTTATTATCAGTATTATGATCATCCAACTTTGCAGGGTTGAAATATAAACAGGTTCAATAAGTGCGTGAGGCAGCCGTTCTGCAGTTTGTACAACATAGTTCAGTCCATCAATAAGCCATTGCAGCACTTTGCCGGGCCAGGCGGCAGGAAGACCCAGGGCATGGATTAGGATGAGCAACAAACCCATTATAAGAATAAGGGTAGAGACTGGTATTACAAACAGGTTTGACAACAAAAAGTAGGTGGGAAACTGATGAAAATAAAGCAGGCCGGGAACGAATGTACCAACCTGGGCCGCCAGCGATACGCTTGTAATTTGCCATATTTTGTCGCCAATCCAACCGGGAGCATCCCAGCTGTGGTATAACAACGGATAGAGGTAAACAATTGCCAGCACGGCCAGATAGGAAAGCTGAAAACCCACCGACATGATGAGGAAGGGATTAAACACCAGCAGGGTGAAGGCCGATGCAGCAAGGATATTGTAGATATTGGTGCGGTAATGAAGTGGCTGAGCCAGCAATACAAAAGAAAACATGGTAACTGCCCGGAGTACCGATGGCGACAGGCCTGTAAAAATGGCATAAAACCACAGTGCAGCAATGCTTATACCTGCAATAAACCACCTGCCCGGCGTACTGCGGGCAGCGGGTTTGAGCAGCAACAGGATTAATCCGTAAATAATACCCACGTGCAGGCCGCTAACAGCCAGTACGTGCATGGCCCCGGCGGCGGCATAGGCTGCAGACAGTTCATTGTCCAGTGCATCGGTTATTCCCAGCAGCAGGGCATAAGCCACAGCCCGCTGGCGGTTATGGGGCAAATGTTCGTCCAGTATTTGCCGGGCTTTGTGGCGCATGCGGTAAGCGAAAGCCTGTATCCGGTTGGGAGGGGCGTTTTCGAGCCAGGTTACATGTTTGGTGTTGCCAATAAAATGCTGGCTATAAATATTTTTGAAGCTGAGGAAGCGCCTGTAATCAAACTCACCCGGATTCATCGGGGGACGGATGGGTTGGGGCATTCCGGATATTAGTAACCGGTCGCCATAATTAAAGGGCGTTTCAAAACCCTGTTTGCCAAGGTACAGCAATACCTTTCCCGAAGCTTCTTTCCACAGGCTGTCTGTAAAAACGTGGGTAATCCGGGCGGTGTATTTCCAGGTTTTGTTTTTTTCTTCAGCCGGAGTGATGATAACAGCCTGATAGACGCGTACCGGCACCTTAAGGTGGGAGATGCTATCCTGGAGCAGCCATTCGTTTTTGAGAAGGGCATTGTACCATCCGGCCAAATACAGGATGATAAGGGCAAGTGCACCGGCCTTCATTTTCAGGGCTACCGTAATCCATACAAATAACGCTGTTCCGCCCAGTAAGGCAGGCAGCAGGTATTCCTGCTTTACCAGCAGCGGAAAGTAAATGCCGGTTAAAATGCCCGCAATAAATACCAGCGCAATTCTTACGAATGCATAGGGTATCCATGCAATCATGGACGTAAATTACCTTAACTTATCGAAAAATAAGTGGTGGCTTAGCAAGCGCAGCCAGGATTTGTTGTTATCCCTGATCTCCGGTATCTTTTTTAGCTGATTGTTCTTTTCCGGAGGCTTTCTCCGCATCGTAGGCGCGGATAATGTCGCGCACCAGCCGGTGGCGTATTACATCGCTCTGGTCAAGTTCAATAAAGCCTATTCCCTGCACCCCCTTAAGAATGCGCACGGCCTCATGGAGTCCGGATGTCTGCCGGGCAGGAAGGTCTACCTGCGAGATGTCGCCGGTGACAATCATCTTCGATTCGGACCCCATGCGGGTAAGGAACATTTTCATTTGCATGGGGGTGGTGTTTTGTGCCTCGTCCAGTAAAATAAAGGCGTTGTTAAGGGTGCGGCCCCGCATATAGGCCAGGGGTGCTATTTCAATAATCTCGCGCTCCATATAGTACTGAAGCTTTTCAAAGGGCACCATATCGTGCAGCGCATCGTAAATGGGGCGCAGGTAGGGGTCAATCTTTTCCTTCAGGTCGCCCGGCAGAAAGCCCAGGTTTTCACCGGCCTCTACAGCCGGCCGGGTTATAATAATTTTCTTTACCTGCTTTTGCTTAAGCGCCTTGACGGCAAAGGCTACGGAAATATAGGTTTTTCCGGTGCCGGCGGGTCCCAGGGCAAATACCAGGTCATTTTCTTTAACCAGTTGAACCAGCTTAATCTGATTAAGGGTTTTGGGTTTAATGGGCAGGCCGCGCGTGCCGTAAACAATAACCTCGTCATCAACCGGTGCGTTTTCCATGTTCAGCACCTGTTTTTCGGACGAAAGGTAGTTTTGAACATCTTCCTGGCGCACCTGGCCGTATTTGTGGTAGTGGGTTATGAGCGCACTCAGAATGTCGTCAATCTGCACGACCTCGGCTGTGCTGCCCCGGATGAGGATTTTATTGCCGCGCGATATAATGCGGCTTTTGGGAAAGGCGCTGGCCAGCGAATGGATATTTCGGTCTTCAACCCCCAGAAAGTCGATCAGGGAAATATTTTCGAGTGTTATTACTTTTTCTATCAAGCCGGGTAAAGAGGTAAATTTCGCTAATTTTCGCACTTCAAATTTAAAAAAGAACTCCGGGTACATCAAAACATGGGCATTGTAACCCTGCTTACCGATTCGGGCGAAAACGACCACTACGTGGCGGCTATCCGCGCCAGAATACTGGGCGTGAACCCGGGCATCAGGATTGTTGACATAACGCATCGGGTGCCGCCCTTTCATGTGGCCCATGCCGCTTTTGTGCTGCGGTCGGTATTTCGGGATTTTCCCTCCGGTACGGTTCATCTGGTGGGGGTACACGCTACCGGTAACCCGGGCGATAAGCTCATTGCCCTTCAACTGGAAGATCATTTTTTTGTTGGTTGCGATAACGGCCTTTTCGGGTTAATAAGCGATAAAACACAGCAACAGCTGGTTGAGCTTAATTCCATCAACCCGGTGATAACCACTTTTCCCGAACGCGACATTTTTGCTCCTGCAGCCGCCCGGCTGGCCAGCGGTGTACCCATTTCATCGCTTGGAAAACCCCTTTCCATGTTCCGAAAAATGATCGACCGCCAGGTAAAAGCCACGAAAAAGCAGATTGTGGGTAACGTAATTCATATAGATTACTTTGGTAATTTGGTTACCAACATACCCCGCGAAACTTTCGAGCTGCTTAGCCGGGATAAGGTATTTACCATTCATGTGGGTACAGACAAGTTCAGAAAAATACATTTGCAGTACTGCGATGTGGAAGAAGGCGAGTGCTTTTTGTTGTTTAACTCCCAGGGTTTGCTGGAAATAGGTATAAACAAAGGCAATGCTGCCGAATTAATGGGCATGGAATATGGCAGCCCGGTAATGATAGACTTTGCGTAAACAGTGTTATGATAATCCGGATAGTAAGAATGCATTTTACAGAAGCCGGCGTGGCCGAGTTTCTTGAAATTTTCCGCAGGCATGAATCAGCCATCCGCCAATTTGCCGGATGCCGGCACCTGGAGTTGTTGCGCGATGCCGATGACCCCTGCACTTTCGCCACCCTTAGTTATTGGGATAGCGCCGAAAGCCTTAACCGGTACCGGCAGTCGGATTTGTTTTCGGTGGTATGGGGGCAGGTTAAAAGCCTTTTTGCCGGGCGATCGCAGGCATTCTCGCTTGTAAAGCCTGAAAGTGATTAAACACACAAAACTTTTGCCACACGCCTGCTTTATTTGCAAAAACAACCATGAAAAAAATACTTTCCGCAAGCTGGCTTATCTATGGCGCAACCGGGGCGCTTGCCGGATACCTGTACTGGTATTTTATTGGCTGCAACAGCGGCACATGCGCCATCACTTCTTCACCAGTTAACAGCACCCTGTACGGTGTGGTAATGGCTTCGCTGCTGAAGGGTTCATTCACAAAAGAAAAATAACCATGCCCGGCAACTGGCCGGGTTTAACTTGGCAATCGTAACTTTTCAATTAAATTTGCCACCCCTGCCCGGGTGGCGGAATTGGTAGACGCGTTGGTCTCAAACACCAATGGTAGCGATACCGTGCCGGTTCGACTCCGGCCCCGGGTACGAAGCAGGTAAGTGCGCCGGTCTCCGAACTAACCGTAAAGTGAATCTCAGACAATTATTTCCGCGCTTTGATGACGAACTCCTGGCCTATCTGGAAAAAGTGGCCAGCGAGATTTCGTTTGAAGAAGGTGAGGTGGTTATGCGGCCGGGACAGTACTTCAAGTCGGCTATCATTATAACCGATGGAAGGGTAAAAGTTTACCGCGAAGGAGCGGATGCTGAGGAGTTTTTTTTGTATTATCTGGAAAGCGGCCACGCCTGTGCATTATCCATGATTTGTGCGGCCAAAAATGAGGAAAGTCAGGTTAAAGCCGTGGCGGTAACGCCTGTAAAGGCCCTGGTTATTCCGCTGCCGCACCTGGACGTGCTGATGCGCAACTACCCCAACTGGTATTACTTTGTGCTGGAGTCGTACCGCAACCGGTTTGAAGAACTGCTTTCGGTTATTGACCAGGTTGCATTTCATTCCATGGATGAAAAGCTGGTGCACTACCTCAGGCGGCAATTCCAAACCCTGGGACCGGTAATTCAGGTTACACATCAGCAAATTGCTGACGACCTCAATTCTTCGCGTGAAGTAATTTCACGACTGATAAAAAAGCTTGAACAGGAAAATAAAATTGCGACCGGCCGGAGCGAAATCAGAAACATCGCCATTTAAACATATTTATTACGGCTTTTTTCCGCGCAGTTCAGAAAGTTTACGTAACTTGAAACTTTAATTGATTAATTATGCAAATTTCAAAAAACAAGGTTGTTTCCATCCACTACACACTGAAGGACAACCAGGGAACTACACTCGACTCCAGTTTGGGCGGGGAGCCTCTAATGTATATTCAGGGCATTGGCAGCCTGATACCGGGCATGGAAGAAGGCCTTGAGGGCAAAACAAAAGGCGATAAACTGCAAATAAAGGTAACACCCGATAAAGGTTACGGCCTGCGCGATGAAGCCCTTGTGCAGCAAGTTCCGCGTACGGCCTTTGGCAATCAGGAAGTACAGGTAGGTATGCGTTTCCGTGCCGAAACACCGGCAGGCGTACAGGTAGTAACCGTTACCGAGGTATCGGATAACGCCGTTACTGTTGACGGAAACCACCCCCTGGCCGGAGTGGATTTGAATTTTACCGTTGAAGTGATGGAAGTACGCAATGCCACCCCTGAAGAACTGGCTCACGGACACGTGCATGGCCCTGGCGGGCATGCGCATTGATTGCAGGTTAACAGGCAGCACCACCGGCAATGGACCTTCAGGCTTTTGCTGTACGTTCTAAAAGCCAGGCTGCAGAAAACAAAAAATTTCTGAAATCGCTTTCGCGGAAGGACGTACGTGTGGTAGATGAGGCCTTTCACCGCGAACACGAAGATGTGTTTGCACAAACCAACTGCCTTACCTGTGCCAACTGCTGTAAAACTACCAGTCCTATTTTTTACCCGAACGATGTAGAGCGGGCTGCCCGAGTCCTGGGCCTTAAACCCGGCGAATTTGCAGAGCGCTTTCTGCGCATTGACGAAGACCATGATTATGTGCTGAAAAGTTTGCCCTGCCCTTTTCTGCTGCCCGACAACCGTTGCCACATATACGAATACCGGCCCAAAGCCTGCCGGGAGTATCCGCATACCCACCGTAAAAAAATGACCCAGATTCTGGATCTTACCTACCGGAATACGCTGGTCTGTCCGGCTGTACTCCAAATGGTCGAACGCCTGAAAAGACACCCGTTACTAAAACCGGTATGAGCATGCCTATACCATGCAGGTGCCTGTTTGTATGCGCATGGCTGGTTTTTTGTGCAAACAGCCTGGCGCAGTCGCGGCTTCGCGAAGCGGGGGTTCGCTTTGGCGTGCTGCCAACAGGAAGGTGGAACGCCATTACCGATGTTACGGGTGTGCGGGTAGGACATTGTACCTTAACAGAAGGCACTGATGTTCGCACGGGTGTTACAGTTGTGGTGCCCCACCAGGGTAACCTGTTTCAGGAAAAGGTACCGGCTGCAATCTTTACCGGTAACGGTTTTGGTAAACTGGCAGGCTATACTCAGGTAGAGGAGCTCGGGAACCTCGAAACCCCCGTTGTATTAACCAACACCCTGAGTGTACCGGTTGCTGTCGAAGCGCTAATAGAATACACCTTGTCTGCTCCTGGTAATGAAGCGGTTCAGTCGGTAAATGCGGTAGTGGGCGAAACCAACGATGGCTTTCTGAATGACATCCGGGGATTGCATGTAAAAAAACATCACGTTATTGAGGCCATAGCAAAGGCTGCTTCCGGTCCGGTACAGGAAGGCAATGTTGGTGCCGGAACCGGAACGGTTTGTTTGGGTTACAAGGGCGGCATAGGCACGGCCTCGCGCGTGCTGCCCGAACGGCTGGGAGGTTATACCGTAGGGGTACTGGTGCAAACCAACTTTGGCGGGATACTTACCATTGATGGCGTGCCGGTGGGCGAGGAGCTGGGAAATTTTTACCTGAGCAAGGAACTCGGCAGCACTGCCGATGGCTCATGCATGATTGTGGTGGCTACCAATGCCCCTCTGGATGCCCGGAACCTTAAACGCCTGGCGCAGCGGGCGCTGTTTGGCCTGGCGCGTACCGGGGGCATTGCCGCCAACGGCAGCGGTGATTATGTTATTGCCTTCAGCACCCATCAAAAGGTGCGTGTCTGGCATAACAGGTCAGAGGCTGTCGATACGCTCACCCTGCTTCGTAATGACAACCTCTCGCCTTTGTTTCTGGCTGTTATTGAAGCTACCGAAGAGGCCATTGTAAACTCATTGTGGGCAGCCCGGACCATGAAGGGCAAAATGGGACGCGTGGCAGAGGCCCTGCCCCAGGAAAAAGTTCTGGAAATTTTGCGCAGGTACGGTGCACTGCACGATAAACCTGAGTCAAACAGAAAAAAGTAAGCCCGGTTTTAAAACCGGGCTATATATGAGCAACTTATGCCAGTTGGGCTTCCAGTTTTTGGGTAAGCACCGACTTGGGTACGGCCCCCACCTGCTTATCCACTATCTGTCCGTTTTTAAACACCAGCAGCGTGGGTATGGATCGGATACCGTAGCGTGCAGCGGTCTGGGGATTGTCGTCCACATTCAACTTGGCAATAACGGCTTTGCCATTATAATCTCTGGCCAGTTCTTCTACTATGGGGCCAATCATTTTACAGGGGCCACACCATTCGGCCCAGAAATCAACCAGTACGGTTTTATCGGTTTTAACAATCTGGTCGAATGTGGCATCGGTAAGTTCCAAGGGTTTTGACATGATTTTACGAATTAAAGGTTTATTGTATCATTTCAAATTTCTGCTTCTTCCAACACAAAGGTAGGATAATTTGTTCCATCTGGTGGAAAGTCATTGCTTGCCAGATCCACGCTGTGTGTTTTTAACCAACGCACACGGTTCCGGTCGGCCAAAACACCAATCTCACCGGCTTTCATAAGCGGGTAAATCAACTCGCCGCAGGGTTTTACAGCGTACTTTCTGGAAATGGCTTCAGCCCGGATTTTACCGGTTTCATCGGTAACATAAATATAAAGCGTAGCCTTGCCCGGGTGCTTTTTGCAAAGCAATTCAATCTGGCTTACGGTATCGGGCTGAATATTGCTTACCTGCAGTTGCAATACCACAGCATAGATACGTTTTTCGGCCAGTTCGCTTAATAACTCCATATTTTTTACCCTGTATTCCAGTTCTTCTTCGCGGTACATTCGTTTTTGTACGGTACCTTCCACCAGCAGCATGGTTCCTTTGTCCAGAAAGTTTTTAAACTTTTTAACATAGTCTTCTCCAAAAACAGCTATGCTTACAGATCCCGAATAATCTTCCAGGGTAAAACGGCCAAATGGTTTTCCGTTTTTGGTTAAGCGATGCTCAGCGGTTGTAACAATACCGGCCAGTTTAACCTCCTGGTTTTCCCATTGGGCAAGGTTGTTCATTTCGCTGCATCGGGTCGTGGCAAATGCTTCCAGCTCGAACCGGAACTTATCGAGGGGGTGTCCCGAAAGGTACATGCCCAGTACTTCTTTTTCTAGGTTAAGCTTTTCCAGTTCATCGAAAGGGGGCACATACTCTACTTTGGGCCTGGGCATTGGGGTTCCTGTGGAAGCGCCAAACAGGCTTGTTTGTGCGGCCTGGATTTCCTGCTGAACCTTGCCTGCGTATTTTAAAGCTTTTTCAATAAGACTGGGCTCACCGTTGTTGGCGTAAATGTATTGCCTGCGGTGCAGGCCCGTAAAGCAGTCGAATGCTCCGCTTAACACCAGGCATTCGTATATCTTTTTATTAACGGTACGGGGGTTTACCCTTTGGGCGAAGTCGAAAATATCGGTAAACGGGCCGTTAGCTTCGCGTTCGCGGATAATGCTTTCTACTGCAGCCTGGCCGGTGCCTTTAATGGCTCCGAGCCCAAAGCGTATTTCACCGTTTTTGTTAACGGCAAAGTGCACAGCCGACTCGTTTATATGTGGACCCAACACTTTTATGCCCAGGTTGCGGCATTCTTCAATAAAAAAGGTGATCTTGTCAATGTTGTCCTGGGCATGGGTAAGAACTGCGGCCATATACTCGGCCGGATAGTTGGCTTTGAGATAAGCCGTTTGATAGGCTACTACCGAGTAACAGGTGCTGTGCGATTTGTTAAAAGCATACTGGGCAAAGGCTTCCCAGTCTGTCCAGATTTTCTCGCAAATCTCAACCGGGTGTCCGTTGGTTTTGCATCCTTCCAGAAAGCGGTCTTTCATTTTGTCGAGCACGCTTTTTTGCTTTTTGCCCATGGCTTTGCGCAGCACATCGGCATCGCCCTTACTGAAGCCGGCCAGTTTTTGCGACAAAAGCATAACCTGCTCCTGATACACGGTAATGCCATAGGTTTCTGCAAGGTGCTCTTCCATTTCAGGTAAGTCATAAGTAATTTTCTCCAAACCGTGCTTGCGGTTGATAAAGTGCGGAATGTACTCCATGGGGCCGGGCCGGTACAGAGCATTCATGGCGATGAGGTCTTCCAGCTTATCGGGCTTAAGTGCGCGGAGGTATTTTTGCATACCCGGGCTTTCAAACTGGAAGGTTCCGTTGGTTTCACCCCGTTGATAAAGCCGAAAGGTTTCGGCATCGTCTAGCGGTATGTTTTCAATATCAATCTCAATGCCTTTACTCAGCTTGATGTTGGCCAAAGCCGTTTTTATAACCGACAGGGTGGTAAGGCCCAGGAAATCCATCTTAAGCAAGCCGGCATGTTCAACCACGCTGTTGTCGAACTGAGTGGCCAACGTATCCGAATCTTTTACCACGGTTACCGGCACCAGGTTAATAAGGGGTTCGGGGGTTATAATAACGCCACAGGCGTGAATGCCGGTATTGCGAATGAGGCCCTCAATAATTTGCGCGTTTTGCAAGACTTCGGCCTTCAGGTCGTTACCTTTTTTCAGTTCATTCAATTCGGGTATTTCGGTGAAAGCGCGGCTCAAAGTGGTTCCGGGCTTTTCGGGTACCAATTTGGCCAAGCTGTTGGCATCAGTCAGAGACAGGTCGAGTACCCGGGCTGTGTTGCGTATGGCTGAGCGGGCGGCCATGGTGCCATAGGTAATAATCTGCGCTACCTGCTCCCGCCCATATTTTTCGATCACATACTGCAATACTTTTTCGCGCCCCTCGTCATCAAAGTCAATATCAATATCGGGCATGGTGGTGCGGTCTGGGTTCAGGAAGCGCTCAAACAGCAGGTCGTATTTTATGGGGTCGATATTGGTAATGCCGATGCAATAGGCTACGGCTGAACCTGCGGCCGAGCCGCGTCCCGGACCCACAGCAACACCCATTCTCCGGGCGGCTGCGGTTATATCCTGAACAATTAGAAAGTACCCCGGGTACCCGGTTTTATGAATTATTTCCAATTCAAAATCCAGGCGCTCCTGAATACCTGGGGTAATGTCTCCATACCGCTTTCGGGCACCTTCATAAGTCAGATGTCTCAGGTAAGCAATTTCACTGTCAAATTCCTGAGGGATGGGAAAGCGGGGCAGTACAATGGGGCGTTCCAGGGAGTATTCTTCGACCTTCTTAAGAAGGTCTTCCAGGTTGGCAATGGCCTGCGGCAGGTCGCTGAACAGCTTTTTCATTTCATCCTGCGACCTGAAGTAATAATTATCGTTGGGAAGTCCGTAGCGGTGTCCGCGTCCGGTTCCTTTAGGGGTTGCGAGCTTTTCGTTTTCGCCAATGCATACCAGGATATCCTGGGCTTTGGCTTCGTGGTGGTGAAGGTAAAAGGCTTCGTTGGCAGCCACATACTTAATGTTGTAGCGGTGGGCAAATTGAAGCAGCACCTGGTTAACGTGGTCTTCTTCGGGCAGACCGTGGCGGTTCAGTTCAATGTACAGGTCGTCTCCGAATAGTTGGTGCCACCATTGCAGGGCTTCTTCGGCCTGCTGTTCGCCTACGTGCAGAATAAGCCAGGGGATTTCGCTGCTCAGGCTTCCGGTTAGGGCCATCAGGCCATCGCGATACTGTTCGATAAGCGCTTTATCGATGCGGGGATAAATGCCGTAAAGCCCTTCGATGAATCCCAAAGAACTAAGGCGTGCCAGGTTGTGGTATCCGGTTTTGTTTTTGGCCAGCAAAACCTGGGTGTAGCGTTTATCAGGGTTATCTTTTGTGAATTTTAGTTTTTTTCTTTCTTCTGCCACATAAAACTCGCAGCCCACAATGGGCTTTATATTGTGTTGCAGCGCGCTTCGCACGAAAGTAAAAGTGCCGTACATATTGCCCAGGTCGGTAAGGGCAACGGCCGGCATGTTGTACGATTTGGCCGTTTCTACCAACCGGTTAATATCGGTAGTGGCTTGCAACAATGAAAACTGCGAATGAACATGCACATGAAAAAAAGTACCTTCGGCTGCTGTGGCCGGTGATGCCGTAACGGTTACCGGGGCGGCTGTTTGTTCGCGCCGGGAAAAGTTTGACTTGCCCAGTTTTGGTTCTTCGTATTCTATTTCCTCAACGGGTGTTGCATCGGCAGGGGCAATTACTTTTTGTTTAAGCAGGCCGAAGAAACAGCGGGCAGTTGCAGCCACATCGAAAGCGGCATCGTGGGCTTCGGGCACGGGGCTGCCGAAAAGCTTTTCGTGCAACTCGGTAAGACGGGGCATTTTAAGCTTTCCGCCTATGCCTCCTGCAAGGTTACAGAATTCAGTTGCAGCCAGACCGGTATCGAGTTTTGGCCGGCTGGTAAGCAACTGCGGGTCCATTTGCTTTCGGATGAGCTCGGCACCGATAATGCTGATATCGAATTCTATGTTATGACCAATGAGCAGTAAGGCCTTTTTCACGTCGGCATAAAAGGCTTCCAGCACCTGATGAAGGTCGTTTCCTTCGGCTCTTGCCCTGGCGGTAGAAATGCCGTGCACTTTTTCGGCCATGTAGGGTATATCGAAGCCTTCGGGTTTAATGATATGTGTGTGCCAGGACAGCAATTTGCCGTGCTGGTCGTGCAATTGCCAGGCGAGCTGCACCAGGCGGGGCCAGTTTTCGAGGTCGGTAAGCGGGGCCGTCCGGTTATGCGGCAGTCCGGTCGTTTCGGTGTCAAAAATCAGGTACATCCGGGATGATAAATTGTGGTTGTAGATGTAAAAGTAGGCTTTTTTCCTGCAGGATATTATTTCCTGAATCCAGACTTAATTCCCAAACCTGGAAAAATAACTAAATAAAAATCTTGTAATAATTACTTAAATATTTGTATATCAAATCTTTATAAAATATGGCAACATATTAGCAGATATTATTGAGAAGATTTTTTGAGTATGAAACCTTTTTGGAAATACATTGTGAGGTTCCTGCGCAATGAATGGTTTTTGTTTGTGGTGCTGGTACTTATTTTTTTGATTGTCCTCCTGTTTGAATTCTGTTTAAATTGATTTTAAACATAATCTAAATACCGCCTGTTAATTGCATGCAAACGCCTTAGGCGGTATTTTGCGGGGGTTTAAATTCTTCTGCGTTGTATGAACAATTGGTTTATTCGCTTTCTTACCAGCTCGGTAGGCAAAAAGCTGTTAATGGCCCTTACCGGGTTGTTTCTCATCCTTTTTCTGGTTGTACACCTTTCGGGCAATTTGCAATTGCTTCACAACGATGGCGGCAAATCGTTTAATATTTATGCGGAGTTTATGAGTACCAACGTTTTCATTCAAACCATATCCAAGCTGAATTTTACTTTTATTCTGCTGCATGTGCTGCTGTCGCTTTACCTTACCATTCAGAACAGAAGGGCACGTGGCGGAAAACGCTATGCTGTTACCTCGGGCAAGTCGTCTGTCTGGGCTTCGCGCAACATGGGAATACTGGGTACGCTGGTGCTGATTTTTTTGGTGGTACATCTACGCCACTTTTATGGCGAAATGCACTTTGGCTCGGTGCCCACCGTAAATTACGACGGGAAAGAGGTGCGCAACCTGGCTGCCGTGGTTGATTACTGGTTTTCAAAAGACTGGTATGTGGCTTTGTATGTGTTCTGCATGGGTGCACTGGGTTTTCATTTATGGCACGGCTTTGTAAGCGCCTTTCAAACCCTGGGGTTAAACCATCCGAAGTATAACGGACTGATTTTCTTTGTCGGGAAGGCTTTTGCAGTTATTGTGCCTGCGTTATTTGCCTATATTCCCATTGCCATGTACTTCAACCTTTAAGCTGACTAATCTGTTTTAAAGATATGACACTCGACTCAAAAATTCCGGATGGACCGCTCGCTGAAAAATGGACGCGGCATAAGTTTAACCTTAAGCTCGTTAATCCGGCCAATAAACGAAAGTACGATATTATTGTGGTGGGCACGGGGCTGGCCGGAGCTTCGGCAGCGGCATCGCTGGCCGAACTGGGTTATAATGTCAAAACGTTTTGCTTTCAGGACAGCCCGCGCAGGGCACACTCCATTGCAGCACAGGGCGGCATTAATGCAGCCAAAAACTACCAGAACGATGGTGACAGCGTGTACCGCCTTTTTTACGACACCATTAAAGGAGGCGACTACCGCGCGCGCGAAGCCAACGTGTACCGGCTGGCCGAAGTAAGCGTAAACATTATCGACCAATGTGTGGCCCAGGGAGTGCCATTTGCCCGTGAATACGGGGGTTTGCTGGCCAATCGTTCTTTTGGCGGTGCACAGGTATCGCGAACCTTTTATGCACGTGGCCAGACCGGGCAGCAGCTGCTGCTGGGTGCTTACTCGGCCATGAACCGGCAGATAGCAGCCGGAAAGGTAAAATCGTACCCCCGGACTGAAATGCTGGACGTAGTAGTGGTCGATGGCCGGGCACGGGGCATTATTACCCGCGATCTGATTACCGGAAAGATTGAAGCCCACAGCGCACATGCGGTACTGCTCTGCACAGGAGGCTACGGTAATGTATTCTATCTGTCAACCAATGCCAAAGGCTCGAATGCATCGGCAGCCTGGCGCGCGCACAAAAAGGGCGCTTTGTTCGGTAACCCCTGTTTCACACAGATTCATCCAACCTGTATTCCTGTGTCAGGACATCATCAGTCCAAACTCACCCTCATGTCCGAATCGCTCCGCAACGATGGCCGGGTGTGGGTGCCCAAAAAACCGGTTAAAGGACTTACGGCACGCGACGCTGCAAAAATTCCCGAAAGCGAACGCGACTATTTTCTGGAACGCAGGTATCCGGCCTTTGGCAACCTGGTTCCCCGCGATGTGGCCTCGCGCAATGCCAAGTACGTGTGCGATGAGGGCCGCGGTGTAGGACCCACCGGCCTTGCCGTTTTCCTGGACTTTTCAGATGCCATTAAACGCGATGGCAAAAAAACCATCGAGGCCAGGTACGGAAACCTGTTCGATATGTATCAGCAAATAACCGGTGATAATCCGTATGAAGTGCCCATGATGATTTATCCTGCCGTGCACTATACCATGGGTGGCTTATGGGTCGACTACAACCTGATGACAACCATACCGGGATTGTATGCACTTGGCGAAGCCAACTTTTCTGATCATGGCGCCAACCGCCTGGGAGCCAGCGCCCTTATGCAGGGACTGGCCGACGGCTATTTTATAATTCCTTATACCATTGGCGATTACCTTGCCGGGATGCCGTACGAAAAGATAAGCACAGACCGGCCCGAATTTAAGGAGGCAATCGAGCAGGCAACTGGCCGGCTGCACCGGCTGCTGAGTATTAAAGGCAAAAAAACCGTAGACGAATATCACCGCGAACTGGGTATGATTATGTGGGATTACTGTGGCATGTCGCGTAATGAAGAAGGATTAAAACTGGCTAAGAAAAAAATTCAGGAACTGCGCGAAGAATTCTGGCAAAATGTGAACGTACTGGGCAGTGCCAACGAGTTGAATATGGAACTTGAAAAAGCCAACCGCGTGTCTGACTTCATGGAACTGGCAGAACTGATGGTTGACGATGCCCTGCACCGCAGGGAATCGTGCGGTGGTCACTTCCGCGAAGAGTCGGCAACCGAAGACGGGGAAGCCCGGCGCAACGATAACGAATTTGCTTACGTGGCCGCCTGGGAATACAAAGGCGAAAACCAGCCTGAAGTTCTGCACAAGGAAGAGCTGAAATTTGAAAATGTGAAACTTACTCAACGCAGTTATAAGTAAATGCTATGAAACTTACGCTTAAAATCTGGCGGCAAAAAGGGCCTAACGAAAAAGGCGAATTCAAAACCTATGTTCACGATAAGGTTTCGCCCGATATGTCGTTTCTGGAAATGCTGGATGTGCTCAATACAGAGCTGATAAAAAAAGGCGAAGAACCCGTACATTTTGACCACGACTGCCGCGAAGGCATATGCGGTATGTGCAGTCTGTATATCAACGGCCGCCCGCACGGACCCCTGCAAACAACCACCTGCCAGCTGCACATGCGTTCGTTTAAAGACGGTGAAACCATAACCATAGAACCCTGGCGGGCAAAGCCCTTTCCGGTAATTAAAGATCTGGTGGTCGATCGCTCGGCTTTCGACCGCATTCAGCAGGCGGGAGGATACATTTCGGTAAACACCGGAGCCGCCCCCGATGCCAACGAAATACCCATTCCAAAGAAAATTGCCGATGAGGCCATGGATGCTGCCACCTGCATAGGCTGCGGTGCATGCGTGGCTGCCTGCAAAAACGCATCGGCCATGCTGTTTGTGGCTGCCAAGGTATCGCACCTGGCTTTGTTGCCTCAGGGGCATGCCGAGCGCAAAGAACGCGTCGAGCGCATGGTGGCGCAAATGGATGCCGAAGGGTTTGGTGCATGTACCAATACGCGTGCCTGCGAGGCCGAGTGCCCCAAGGGCATAAGCGTAGCCCATATAGCACGCCTGAACCGCGAATATTACAACGCCATGCTTACTTCATACGAGCTTCCCTCGAAAGCGGGCGGAGACGGATAAAACCGGTGACAGCCAGGTGTAACCTGTAAAATAAAACCCGGTAATGAAGTCGGGTTTATTTTTTTTCTGCAGCCTTAAACCAGGCGTTTATTCACTTTTGCACACCGCTATTTCTGCACCCATCCTGCCATCAGGCCGGGTGTAGGCGGTGCCTATATTGCCAGCGGCCAGAATAATGTCGCGTTCCGGTCCGCTTTCAGCCAGATGAATTTTTACTGAAGCGTTCATGGCAATAAGGTCGGCATAGGTTACCGGCGTCTCATCGGCCAGCCGGCGGATGAGGGTTTCACTGCGGCCGGTTGCGCCCTGCACCGGATTCATTAGCAGGGCAATCTCGGCATCGGGTGTTGCAATATCTCCCCGGTGCAGGTGTACGGGGTGTAATTGGTTGCCTTCCGTACCGCTTACCTGCACAACTGCAAGGGTTGAACCATCGGTGCGTTCTTTAAAGATAACATGTCCATAAACGGCATAATCGCTGCCGGCCGCCAACGGATAGGTGGATTCGTTGCCGGTAAATTCACCGGCTTTATTTTCGGTTTCCAGGCAGCCTGCCAGCAAGGCAAAACATGCGGTTAAAGGCAAAAAGTACTTTTTCATAGTAAAGCTCATCTGCAATTTACGGTCTTTTACCTTAAAAGTCTATGATTTGGCCTTAGATTTGTCTGATAAATCAGCATGAAGTTAAGTTTACTTAAACCAAGCCATCTGGGCTATATACCAAGAACAGCAGCGCTTTTTGCCTGGCTGTTCCTAAATGCCTGCAGCGCCAGGGTGCAGCCACCGGTTGATAACCGGCCTGCCTGGTTAAAAGGCGAAACCACCATGCGGGGTTATTATACCGGCATTGGCCGTGCAGTTAAAGATGGCACCCATAATTATATACAGGTGGCCCGGAAGAGCGCCCTGGAAGACCTTATATCGCAGATTAAAGTAACTGTTTCGAGCGCTTCGGTGCTGAGCACAGTAGAAGAAAACCGCCGGGACTTCCGCGAGCGCTACGAACAAATTATCCAAACCACGGCAGCCGATGAAATTGAGGAGTTTGAGGAAGTGGGTAGTTATGAAGACGAACAGAACTACTGGGTATTTTACCGTCTTTCGGTTGCCCGCTATAACGAAATCAAAGAAGCAAAGAAACGCAATGCCGTAACCCTGGCGTTGGATTTTGTTCAGAAAGCCCGGGCGGCCGAATCAGTGGGCAGCCCGGTTGAAGCTCTGGGTTATTACATGCAGGCGCTGCGAAGTGTTGAAAAATACCTGGGCGATGCTATACCGGTTAAACTGCAGGGGCAGGAAATTTTGCTTACCAATGAAATTTATGCCTCGGTACAGCGCATGTTAGGTAATATAAAATTACACACGGTACCGGCAGAGTTGTCTGTAAACCGCCGGGTAAATATTAAAGACCAGACCCTTATGGCGTATGCCACTTTTGCCAACCAAAAGCCGGTTTCGGGTATTCCCCTTACGGCTTATTTCTCGAAAGGAGCGGGCGAGATTTTTCCGGATTACCGCACCGATGCCCAGGGCAGCGCACGCCTGTTGCTTACCGCCATAGCCAGTGCCGACCGCGAGCAGACCGTTACCGTGAAAGTAAACACCGAAGCCCTGGCCGGCGGTACTTCAGAAATCATGAAAATGGTTCTGGCATCCCTCCAGGTGCCTGAAGCCGTTTTACTGCTGCGGGTACAGCGGCCCGTGGTCTATCTCATGGCCCAGGAAAAAAGCCTGGGATTGAGCCGGTCCGATATGCCGTTGAGCAGCCGAATCAAAAATCTGCTGGTGACAAACGGCTTTGAGTTTACCTCCGACCGGGGGCAGGCCGAATTGATTTTAGACGTTCAGGCCGACTCTGAGAAAGGTAGTGTGAGCGGCAGCATTTACGTTACCTACCTTTCGGGAACCATCCGGGTACTGGCTGCCGATGGAAGAGAGATTTATGCAGGTGTGCTCGACCGGATAAGGGGGTATGGGCTCGACTACAACCGGTCCAGCCAGGATGCTTACTCCAAGGCACTTGAAACATTCGAAAAAGAGCGTTTTCCGGAGTTGTTGCAAACAATCCTAAAATAATTTCGAATATGCGGTACTGGTACGGAAATAGCTGGTATTTTGGTCTTAAAATTGTAGTGGTATACGAAAAAACAAATTGTGTCATGAAAAAGCTTACCTACACTGCCCTCATCTTTGCCGCACTGGGGGGCATCCTGCTTGAGGGATGCAAAAGCAAGGAAAAACTGCCGAAAGGCGAAGTAGAAATCAACATACCGTGCTCCGGCCCTGACTTTTTTACCAACAACAAGTTTTTCAGGGCCAACTCGCTGGGCGAGAGCTCGGACCTGGTGGCCTCTAAAAAGAAGGCATTGGATAATGCCCGTGCCGAACTGGCGGCCAGCATTCAGGCTACTGTAAAAACGGTAACAGATAACTACCTCAACTCGCGCGAGTTCAACAACAAGGAAGAACTGGAAGAGCGCTTTGAGCAGCTTAACCGAACGGTAGTAAACCAAACCCTTTCGGGCATAAAGACCATCTGTGAAAAACAGGTAAAAACCGAAAGCGGCAGTTACAAAACCTATATTGCTATCGAACTTTCGGCCAGCGACATTGTGAGCAAGTACAATGAAACCCTGTCGAAAGACGAGCGCCTGAAGATTGATTACGATTACGAAAAGTTTAAAGAAACTTTCGAAAAAGAGATGGAAAAACTGGGTAACCGCTAATACCGGGTTACCTTAATAAGCAACATAAAAAAACCGGCTGTCGGCCGGTTTTTTTTATGGTTAAAATTCAGCGTGTCCCGGATACCTCGGAAAGGGTATCACATCGCGAATGTTGGTCATGCCCGTAACAAATTGGATTAATCGTTCAAAACCCAGGCCAAAACCGCTGTGCGGAGCGCTGCCGTAGCGGCGCAGCTCCAGGTACCACCACAGATCTTTTTCAGGTAAATTCAGCTCCTGAATGCGTTTCAGCAGGCGCTCGTAGCGCTCTTCACGTTGTGAGCCTCCAATAATTTCGCCTATACCCGGAAACAGTACATCCATGGCCGCCACCGTTTTGCCGGGATCGTTGTCGTTATCATTTTGGCGCATGTAGAACGCTTTAATATCAGCCGGATAGTTGTACAGAATAACCGGCTTTTTAAAATGCTTTTCAACCAGGTAACGTTCGTGCTCCGACTGCAGGTCGGCACCCCACTTTTCTACCAGGTACTGGAATTTTTTCTTTTTGTTGGGAGCCGATTCTCGCAAAATACCAATGGCTTCGGTATAGGTTAGCCGCTCAAAGGTATTGTTAACCACAAACTCAAGGCGTTCCAGCAGGCCCAGTTCGCTGCGTTGTTCTTTGGGTTTCGATTGCTCCTCTTCCTGCGCACGCTTGTGCAGAAAAGCCAGATCGTCTGCACAGTTTTCGAGCGCATACCTGCACAGGTATTGTATGAACTCCTCGGCCAGATTCATATTATCGTGCAGATCGTAAAAAGCCATTTCGGGTTCAATCATCCAGAACTCGGCCAGATGGCGAGTTGTATTCGAGTTTTCGGCCCTGAACGTAGGGCCAAATGTGTAGGTATCGCCCAGTGCCAGCGCATAGGCCTCTACTTCCAGCTGGCCGGAAACAGTAAGATTGGTTTCCCTGCCAAAGAAGTCCTCTTTGTAATTGATTTGGCCGTTTTCATCCTTCGGCAGGTTACCCAGGTCCAGTGTGGTTACTTTAAACATATCGCCTGCGCCTTCGGCATCGGAACCGGTAATGATAGGCGTGTGGATATAATAAAAGCCCCTGTCGTTAAAAAATTTATGAATGGCAAAGGCCATGGCGTGGCGGATGCGCATTACCGCACTTATGGTGTTGGTGCGCGGGCGCAGATGGGCAATTTCGCGAAGGAATTCAAGCGAATGCCTTTTAGGCTGAAGCGGATATTTTTCAGCATCGCAGTCGCCAAGAATTTCCAGTTGCTCAACCTTAAGCTCAACTGCCTGGCCGCGGGCCGGACTGGCCACCAGCTGGCCGGCAAGCGAAACACACGCTCCCGTTGTAATGCGCTTAAGGGTGGCTTCGTCAAACCGGCTGTAATCGATTACTGCCTGTAGGTTGTGAATGGTCGAGCCGTCGTTTAGGGAAATAAACTGGTTGTTGCGAAAGGTGCGCACCCACCCCTGAACCAACAGATTTCTACCCAGTTCGTGAGGGGGTGTTTTTAAGGCATCGGCAATGCGGGTACGTTTCATGGCAGCAAATAAATAAGGCGCAAAAAACGGCAATTTGAAAGTTTTATCAAAAAACGGCCCGGCATGCACCGGCTTTGGGCGTTTTATTCTACCTGAACGATTTGGTACCTTTGTACCAACAGGAATGGGGTATGCAGAAGCTAGGATTACACCAAACATTGCAGCAAAAGCTCTCACCGCAGCAGATCCAGTTTATAAAATTGCTGCAGGTGCCTACGGCCGAACTGGAAAGCCGTATTGAAGAAGAACTGGAGGCCAACCCGGCCCTCGAAGAAGGCCCCGATGAACAAGAGCCCGATCCCGCAGAAGCACAACAGGATGAGCCCGCTGAAAATGCGGTGCAGGAAGATGAGATAGATATTAAAGACTACCTTCGCGATGACGACTATGCGGGCTATAAAATGTACAGTGACGGAGGAGGCGATGATGACGAAGACCGCGAGATGCCCATTCCCATGTCGTCAACCCTCCATGAACAATTGCTTACCCAGCTGGGCTATCTGGGGTTGGACGAACGCCAGTATGCCATAGGCAAACAGCTTATAGGCAGTATTGAAGGCGATGGGTACATTCGCAGAGATCTGGAGGCCATCGTAAACGACCTGGCCTTTTCGCAGGGAATAGAAACCACCGTTGAAGAGGTAGAATCTATCCTTAAGAAAATCCAAACCTTCGACCCGCCCGGCATTGCAGCCCGTAATCTTCAGGAATGCCTGTTGCTACAGCTGGAGCGCATGGATAATGGCAGAGATGTGGACGTTGCCGTTGCCCGTCAAATTATACGCGACTGTTTTGACGAGTTTACCAAAAAGCATTATCACAAAATCCAGAAAAAACTGGGCACCGAAGATGAAGATTTCGTTCGCGATGCCATTGCGCTTATCGTAAAGCTCAATCCCAAGCCGGGGGGAAGTGCTTCGGCAGGGATGGCGAAAAACCAGTACATCATTCCCGATTTTATTGTAACCAACAACAACGGCAAACTGGAAGTTGCGCTTAATTCACGCAATGCACCTGAACTGCGCATCAGCAAATCCTATTCCGAAATGTTTAAAGCCTACGACAAGAGCAGTAAAAAGGATAAAAAACTTAAAGAAGCGGTAACTTTTGTAAAACAAAAACTCGACTCGGCAAAGTGGTTTATCGATGCCATAAAACAACGCCAGCTTACGCTGCTTAAAACCATGCGTGCTATTGCAGATTATCAGTATGAATTTTTTCTGGAAGGCGATGAAAGCCGGCTTAAGCCAATGATTTTAAAGGATATTGCCGACAAAATCGGTATGGATATTTCAACGGTTTCGCGTGTAGTGAGCAGCAAAGCCGTGCAAACCGATTTCGGCATCTATCCGCTTAAATATTTCTTCTCGGAAGGTATTGCCACCGATACGGGCGAGGAAGTAAGCAGCCGCGAAGTAAAGCAAATTATCCGCGAAATCATTGAAAACGAAGATAAGCGCAAGCCGATGTCGGACGATAAAATTGAGAAGATACTTCATTCCAGGGGTTATAATATTGCCAGGCGCACAGTGGCCAAATACAGGGAGCAAATGAATATTCCTGTTGCGCGCTTAAGAAAAAAACTATAACACCGTGAATGCACTTGCCCGCCTCCTGTCGGTTTTTTTCCATCCCCTTATTATGCCTACCTGGCTGGTATTGATACTGGCCTATTTCTTTCCCTGGGCTCTTCAGCCGGCGCGGCCCGATAATATCCATGCTTATGTGATGATGGTAGCCGGCTTAACTTTTATACTTCCGGCTGTAAATATGGCCTTTTTGCGATGGTACGGGCAGATACATTCCTATAACATGCCCGAGCGCCGGCAGCGCCTGCGGCCTTTTTTTATTATTCTGGTGCTTTACAGCTTCTGCACCTTTTTGTTTTATTACAAGCTTAACATGAATTTTGAAGATAATTTCTTCAGACTCCTGTTTCTGCTTAACATGCTGGTACTGGTGGCTTGGGTGCTCACGCTGTTTGTAAAGGTAAGTATTCACAGCATGGCCGCCGCTGCCATACCGGCCATACTGTCCGTGCTAAGCCGGTACACCGAAGAAAATCAACTGCTCCCGGCCGTTTTGGTTTCTACGGTTCTGGCCGGAATTATCATGTCGGCCCGGCTTCAGCTGCAGGCACATACCCTTAAAGAAGTAATTTGGGGCGCTTTGGCAGGTGTGGTTACGGCTACAGTTGCCGGTGTGGAGTTATTCTGAAAACAAAAATCTGTTTTAACATGAGTGCATATCAGTTCATAAAATTCAATGCCGAAAACGGTGTGGCAACCATTACCCTGAACCGCCCCGAGGTATATAATGCGTTGAATGATGAAATTACTTTCGAACTTCAGGATGCCTGGAAGGCGGTGGCACGCGATGAACAGGTGCGTGTGGCAGTGCTTACCGGTGAAGGAAAGGCATTTTGCTCGGGTCAGGATTTAAGAGCCGGCAGCAGCACGCAAAAGCGGTCGTTTATGGATTCGCTGCACAAACGGTACAACCCCATTATACGGGCAATGCGCAACCTGCCCAAACCGGTTGTGTGTAAGTTAAACGGAGTGGCAGCCGGAGCAGGTTGTTCGCTTGCACTGGCCAGCGACATAATTGTTGCATCCGAAGAAGCAACCCTTATAGAGGTTTTTATCAATATAGGCCTGGTTCCCGATTCTGGTTCTTCGTATTTCCTGCCCCGTCTTACCGGCATGGCCAAAGCATTTGAACTGTGCTCCATGGGTACACGCCTAAAAGCCGAAGAAGCCCACAGACTGGGATTGGTAAACGAAGTGGTTCCGGCAGAAAAGCTGGATGAAGCTGTAAAACGTTATACCGACTACTATGCCCAGGCGCCCACCAAAGCCATTGGCCTCATTAAAAAGATGCTCAACAAATCAACCGTGGCTACGCTGGATGAAATGCTGGATTACGAGGCGTATTGCCAGGAGATTGCCGGAAGCACGCACGACTACCGGGAGGGCGTACAGGCATTCCTCGAAAAGCGCAGGCCGAAGTTCAGGGGTTGTTAAAAACTGGCCAGGCTAAGCGTAATGGTATAGCTTGAGGTGCCGGCATTACCGGGCCCGCGACCCTCTTTAAACAGGCTGTTGAAATTGTAATAAAACGACAGATAAATGTTGCCTACCCCAATGCGGGCAAAAGCCGAGTAGCGGATCTGGCTCAAATTAAAATCCTGCCGGTTTTTTAATTTCTTCGTCTCGCCATCTTCTTTGTACTTCAGTTTGGTGTGGGCATTCAGCAGCACGCCTGCACGACCGCCCAGCGCGGCTTTGAAACTTTTGTCGGGGTCGTTGGGGTTGGCGGTAAACCGGAATTCTACCGGAAGGTCAATGTAATTTACAATGAACATCGACTTCGATGCCGCGCGCGTGGTGTCGTTAAAGAGCACCTGCCCGGAATTAACCAGCCGGGTGTTGCCTCCGGCCTGGCGGATAAGGGTTGCACCGGTAATTCGAATTACGGTATCGGGAAAAGTTTGATTAAATGAAATAAGCTTAAAGCGCTCCAGCCCAAAGCCCACACCCGGATGTACGCTAAATTTACTTTGCCCCAGCCGCCGGTCATACTGATAATAGAGATTAAGGGTGCGGGAGCCCCAGAATCCGTATTTCAGGTCCTGAGGGGGCGTGGTAAGCCGGTTGAAGCCGTATTCTACCATAAAGGTTCCTGGAATATCGGGCCTTCCGACAGGGGTGCTTTCATCCTGCCCGAAAAGAATGAAGGCCGGCAGCAAAAACAACAGGCTTGGCAATAGGCGCATAGGCATTGGGATGTAAAAAATAAGCCTCAAAAATAGGGTTTTCGGGTTGTGGTACAAAAACAGATTTTGGCGCAGGAATTTTAATTTTTACATTTGCACTCCGTTTTCGGACCTGCACTCGTAGCTCAATTGAATAGAGCATCTGACTACGGATCAGAAGGTTCGGGGTTTGAATCCCTGCGAGTGCACATCTTGATCCTGGCTTTATTTTAAAGGCCGGGATTTTTTATAGATGTACATGTACTTTGTATATGTAATCAGGAGTCGAATTGATGGCCGGTTGTACAAAGGTATGACGCATGATATTGCCCTTCGGATGCGGGCCCACAACAGTGGCAAGGTACGTTCTACCAGGGCCTACCGGCCGTGGGAGTTGGTTTATCAGGAATGTTTTTCGACCATGCAGGGGGCGCGGGATCGTGAGTTATTTTTCAAGAGCGGGCAGGGTCGGGAGTATTTAAAAGCTAAGATTTTGTAAAGAAGGTTCGGGGTTTCCTGCCTGCCGTCAGGCAGGCCATCGCGCTGGCAGGCAGGGAATCCCTGCGAGTGCACATCTTGATCCTGGCTTTATTTTAAAGGCCGGGATTTTTTATAGATGTACATGTA
>BPHC01000003.1 GCA_026003355.1 Cyclobacteriaceae bacterium | reverse complement strand
GTTCGGGCGCAAAGAAATGGCGCAGTTGTATTGTTGTTTCGGATATTGTAGATTCAGCAAAAAACAACCGGCTATTCTTTTCATAAACCAGGCCGGTACTCCATTGCACGGTTTTACTCAGATCTTTATCAACATAACTCATCTGTACTATTTCTTTTCTGCTCACAGCCAGGCTGGGGCTGTTCCAAACCAAGCTGCGGCTGTTAATTAAAACAGGATTTCGGAATAAGTATTTCTCGGCCAACGGATTTCTTTGTATTTCGGCTGTTAACCGAAAAGCGGTATACCGTGTAGGCATGTATTTTAAAGCCAGTTGGGGTTCTGAAAGCCAGCTGTTTTGATGAAATGATGCTGCGGGAAGCTGAACCGGAAGGCGCTGGGTTAGCAGCCGAAGCCGATATTGCAAACCAACCTGCCAGCGGTTTAACCGCACAACAAAGTTACTGGCACTGAACCACTCATGTGTGTTGTAGGTTAACCGATTAAACCACATAGAGTCTAAACCTGACCTAAAAGGTATTTGCATACCCGAATAACCAGTTGAAAAGTACAGTTTATGCCGATTGGTTGGCGCCAACAGCAGCTTTGCTTCGGCTATAAGCGTATTTTTTTGTGCATCGGTAAACTGTAGGTTGGCAAGGTTACTGTTAAGGACAGCAGGCGAAATAAGTAATTCCTGCTCATGTGTGTTGCGATAATGGTTAACCAGCAACTGCCACGCGCGGTTGGTGCTGACTTTTTTAGTGAGGGTAAAATTTTGGCTTATAAAGTACTCGTTGGTTGAAAGCGAAGAATTGAAATTTTGCTGTTCATTTTGCAATGTTTTGCGGTTAGTTTCAACGTTCTGCCATAGAGCTTTTACACCATATTCCATTAAAGTTGATGAAGACGGTTGCCATCGAAGATTCAAATCACTGCGCAACTGAAGGGGCCGGCGGGTAAAGTCAGTTTCATCGGTAGTGAGCAGGGTAAGGCTGTCGAAATTATACTCCTGGCGCACCAACTGGGTAGAGGTGAGCCTGTCGGTAAAGGCAAATAAATTTGCCCTGATCCTGAAAGAACGGTGTAATGTAAAAACACCATTGTAGTTGCCAAAATGCTGGTTGTTGATGTTTACCCGCTCTTCCGGTAACTGATTGGCCAGATTATCTTCGGGTATGATGGGGCGGAATTTCCGTGGTTCATCCAACTGTTGTTCAGGAGTAAGCGTAAAATCGAAGTAATCAAATGGCGAATTATTAATACCCACATTGTTGCTTTGCAGGGTAACAAACCATTTTGCCGCTTGCTGTACAGCCAGCAAATTGGCATCGAGGTTGCGGGCTGGCGTGTGGTTAACCCATGTACCTAACCCGGCCGTAAGATTACCCGAAACATCCAGTTGCTTTTTTAACTGAAGGTTAAGAGCTACCCTGTCGGAGTTTTCAATGTCTTTAAGCAGCGGATTTTCAGTATAATTTTCTATTGCCTGAATGCCCTGCAGAACACGCGCGTTAATATTTTTGGAAGGCAGGGTGTAGTTTAGGCCAAACAAATCGTCTCCATCCAGCAAAATTCTTTCCACAGGTTTACCTTTAAATTTTATTTCACCCGTGGTGGTATTTACTTCTATGCCTGGCAATTTTCGCAACACATCTTCAACTTTCTGTTCGGTTCCGTCCATATATTCAGTTATGGCGTAGGTGGTGGTATCGCCTTTTTGCTGAACAGGATAGGGTGATGCCTGCACCAAAACCTCTTCCAACTCAACCGGAGGCGCTTCTTCCAGTCTGAATTCCAAATAATAGGCCGAATCAGGTTTTACGTTTCGTAATTGTACACGTGCCGGTTTATAAAAAATTGATATAACCTCAACAATCAAACTATCATAGTGCTTGCTGAGTACAATTTTAAACGATCCTTCACGGGCAATGGTAAAATTGGCTATTGTTGAAATTTCCGATTTAGGTCTGACCAACACCGTTGCGGCTGTAACCTTCCTGCCCGTAGTGTCGGTAATGGTTCCGTTAATGATTATCTGACAATAGCTTTTAGGTATGACATGCGCAGCAACAATGATTAAAAACAGAATTTTAAATGTTTTGAACCAAAAACATCCTGATTTTCCTACTGAACGGCAGAAAAACTAATTTTTTATAAGCATTCCTTGGGTTTGGATATTATGGTTAAATATTTCAGGAAAGTTATTAATCTTAATATTGGCCGTTATGCCTGTTTCTCCTTCACTCTGCCAGGATGATTTTATTTTTTTTGAGTAGGTGGTAATGTGTTTGTCTGCCAAAGCAACAAACTCGTCCCAGTTGGTAAATTTATCTTTTGATGGTTTTTGAACAAAAAAATCATTTTGCCATTTGGCAATATCTTCTTCCGACCTTTTTATTTCGACGGCCTCCCACACATAGTTTTCATTTTTATCTTCAGAGTAAATCTTTAGGATTAATCCCGGTAAACCCTGAAACTTCCACGGGCCATCCGGGATCGTTAGTTTTTTACTGTAAAAGGCCAGATAACTTCTGCCCCTGAATTGCGTTCTTGCCAACCCGCATTCCTGATTAAGAAAAACTGTGTCTTTATTCAACACAAACCAGGTTTGAAGGTCAACGGGGTCTTTAACAAAAAATCTGGCCTGTAAAATATTGTAATCGCAGTATAAAGTGTTTTGTGTAAAGTTTTTTACTACTTGTTCGGGAACAAAATGATCGTCAGAAATAAAATTACTCGGTACTCGTTCATTTGGTTGCCTTTCAAGTTCTTTCCACACACTCACAATATTGTCGGTTACCAGTACCGCCTTCGACTCCATATAATTTTTTGTAACCCGATAAACAATGGTTAGCTGCCGGGGCTGTGCATAAACCCACAGGGGGTAAAAGCCAAGAACGAGTCCTCCGATTAAAATTAACTTCTGTTTAACGTAATGCATAACATCTCGATTTTGATTAAACAGGAGCAGACTATGCTCTGCTCCTGTAACAATACATCGTTATCCTTACTTAAGGGCTCTTATGGCATCTCTGCAAGCCTTTTTAACATCACCATCGGATCTGCAAACAGTAACTTCACTATCGGACGTCGTTACTGTGCAACAAACCCAGTCGGCTAACTTTGTAGTTGTTGTGGTGGCCAGTAAGGCAGAAGTTGTCCATATAACCAAAGCAAAAATAAAAACAAAATTTTTCATAACTAATACTATTAAACCCCATAGCAACATGCAGGCAGGGTAACCAGCCCACTCAGGTATTGCCGGCATGAACTGAGTTGATTCAAAAAAAAAAAAAAATAATACTATTGCCTTCATGTAAGATTATTTCGATGTACAATTTTGTAACCATTTGAAAATGAATGCATTTTCGATTGCAACATGTGTGGGTAATTTAATTAATATGATGTAAGATATTAACCTGTTTTTGTTGCTTAGCAGAATTGCTTTATTGATTTTTTATTAAGCCGCGATAAGTTATGCCCAACTAAAACATACACTCTGTGCGCCCATAGCAACAGCAACCTGGCTAAAAATAAAATAAGCTGGTAACTACGCCTTGATTTATTGGGACTCCGATGCGTGAGAAATAACGCCCTGCACCATAAGCAGTTGTGCGCTGATGTAGGTAAGCATTATCCAAAAACCTGAATGTGCAACAGGCCCGATGAACTTGTTGAAAGCCAGTAGGGAATCGGATACCATAAACAATACCGATCCAGCAAAAACCCATCCAAAACTGGCTGCCGAAGTACGGCCGTATCGAAACAATGCCTGCAGCACCATAAAGGCCAGCACTCCAGCATACAATACTACCGGCACGCGCAGCCTGTCTAAATGGGGATAAAGCACCACCACCATGCCGGTTGCGTACAATACAACAGGAAAAGCCATGCGCAACCGCTGAAGACCGGTTAGTGAATCGGGAGTGGCAGGATTGCGGTGTTGCCGCCAGGCTGCCGTAAATAGCAGATGGCCGGTTAAAAAGGCCAGCAGACCAAAAATAAAATAAGACTCAAACATCAGCAGCACATCGCCCACCCAGCAAAAAAACAAAGCCAGCATAAATGCTATGGAGAGCGGCCGTTTGCTGCATGAAAACACGTAGTACCCAATGAGCGAGGGCACCAGAAACGGTTTTGAAAAGGCCTGCCATTGAGGCAGGTTAAACCATGTGGTTACAAGCTCAGCACCCGAAAAAATGATAAAAGCCGCAAGGAAATACCGTTTCATATCTGATCAACTTCAGCACGCTGCACTTCTACCGACTGCACCGAAGTATGTTTTCCGGATGCAGGCCGCGCAAACATCAGCAGGTAAAAAAAGGCAATCGCTCCCAGTGCCGCGCACAAAAAAAATGTTACCGGAAAATTCTCAGGTTTATTGGCATAAACCAGGCCGCTGGCAAATGCGCCCGCCCCTATTCCCATTTCCATAAATATATATAAGCTGGAAATACCCCTTCCTTTATGCTGTTCACTGCTTAAATCGGTAGCCCAGGCAAATAAGGTTGGTGATGTCATGCCCTGAGCCAGCCCGTAAAGGGTTACGCCCGCCATAAGGTGGTGCGGCTCATGCGAAAGCGCCAAAGTGGCCATGGCCGCAACCCCAAGTGCGGTAGATACCAACAGCACTTCTCTGCGCCCAAAGCGGTCTGATGCCCTGCCGGCAAGCAGGCGCACCGACAGCGAGGCAATGGTAAAAAAGGTAAACAACAACCCCTTATTTTTAATGCCGGCATATTCTCCAAAGTCGGGAATAATGGTATAGAGCGTTCCGTACGAATAAGCCGTGAGGGCCATTACCACGCAGGTTACCAGCACCCGTGGCTCGAAGAGGTCGCGCTTATGAATTTTAAATACCTGCCGCGAAAATTTACCACGCGGCTGCAACGTTTCGCGTATGCCCGCAAGAATGAGAATGGATATAAGTGCAAATGCCGATGAGGTGTAAAAAAGAAAATCTATACCCAGGTTATTCGCCACCGCTCCGCCCACGGCTGGTCCGGCTGCCATCCCGATGGTTCCGGCCGTACCCAGCAGGCCCATGGCTTCACCTCGTTTGTGAAGGGGGATGATATCGGAAAGATAAGCCGTAAGGCCGGTGGGCGTGAACCCCGTTGAAAAGCCATGTACCAGCCGCAGCAGCAAAAAGCCCCCTACCGAAGAAATAACCGGATACAGTAGTGAAGTAACCACGCATACGGAGGTGCCGATAACCATTACCGGTATGCGTCCCACCTTATCGGCAATTTTACCGCTGAAGGGCCGGGAAAGCATGGCCGTGAGGGTAAATAATGAAATGATAAGGCCTTTAAATTCAGCTCCACCCAGGCCGGTAAGGTAAGCCGGCAGTTCGGGGATAAGCATGTTGAAGCTGGCAAAGAACAGCAGCGAACTCAGGCACAGCATCCAGAACTGGCGGGTGTAGAGGTTAGCAGCAGACTTCAATTTTCTTCAGAAACCAAACGTTTAAAATGGGCTACAAGGCATGTACCAGGCCGGGGCACAAAACTGCTTTTTACCGCAAAGCCTACCAAATATCTGCATGCAGATTTCAACAACCTGTTCACTCATTATTTTGTTACTGCATCTTCCTGCAGTTGCAGCAAATAGGCTTTCATAAAATCGTCCAGGTCGCCATCCAGCACGTTCTGTGCATCGGTGCGTTCTACACCGGTGCGCGCATCTTTTACCAGCTTGTAGGGGTGCAGCACATAATTGCGTATCTGCGAGCCAAAGTCGATCTTCATTTTACCTGCTTCTATACGGTCGCGTTCGGCATTGCGTTTTTCCATTTCCAGCTGGTACAGCCTGGATTTAAGCATCTGCATGGCGCGTTCGCGGTTGGCATGCTGCGAACGTTCTACCTGGCACACAATAACAATGCCCGTAGGCTTATGGGTAAGCTGCACTTTGGTTTCTACCTTGTTTACGTTCTGGCCGCCTGCCCCGCCCGAACGGGAGGTTTGTATTTCAATATCGGCAGGGTTTATTTCAATATTAATGGAATCATCTACTTTGGGATAAACAAACACAGAAGCAAACGAAGTGTGCCTTCGCTGGTTGGCATCGAAGGGCGATATGCGCACCAGGCGGTGCACGCCAATCTCTGATTTAAGGCGGCCGTAGGCAAAAGGTCCTTCAAATTCCAGCGTTGCCGATTTGATGCCGGCCACTTCGCCCGGCTGGTAGTCAACCTGTGTAACCTTATATCCGTTTTTCTCGCCCCACATAATGTACATGCGGTTCAGCATGTCGGCCCAGTCGTTGCTTTCGGTGCCACCGGCACCGGGGTTAATTTCCATTACCGCGCTGAGCTGGTCTTCTTCGCGGCTCAGCATTTTTTTAAACTCAAGTTCTTCTACCAGGCGGGCGGTTTTTTGGTATTCGCGGTGCAGCTCTTCTTCTCCAACTTCTCCGGCCTCATGGAATTCGTTCAGCACCTCAAGGTCTTCAAGCGATTTGCGGACTTCGTCAAAGGCATCGGTCCATACTTTTTTGCTGCGGATGCTTTTTAAAATGCTTTCGGCCTGTTTGGGATTGTTCCAAAAGCCGGGCTGATGGGTAATGGCCTCCTCGTCTTTTACTTCGGCAATTTTGCGGTCGTAGTCAAAGATACCTCCTCAGGGCCGTAACGCGGCTCCTCAAGTCTTTCAGTTGTTCGGCAGTCATGCGGCAAATATACAGGTTTTGCCTCTTACCCGTAACTGCCTTCGGGCACGTAAGCGTTTTGCGTTTTAGTACAGGTGGTATTCCAGCAGCACACAGTCTATCCGGGCCGAATAGAATTTCGTTTTCTGTGAAGCTTTTAACCGGATGTTTTTGGCCAGATCCGGATTACCGGTAAACACATAGCCCGTGTAGCCCTTACAATTGTTTTTCATAAAATCGCCAATCCGGCTGTACACCTTTTCCAGCTCTGCCAGCTCTCCCATTCGTTCGCCATAAGCCGGGTTAAAATAAATAACACCCTTTTCACCTGCCGGCACACGGGTTTTGCTGAAATCGCATACGTCAAAGCGTATCAGGTGATCAACGCCTGCCAGCGCGGCATTGTATCGTGCATCGGCTATGGCCTCAGTCCGCAGGTCGGTTGCGATTATCGTGGGGCCTTGCGCCATTACCTGTCGTTTAAGTTGCTCCATCTGTTCCTGGTAAAATGCGGCATCGTACCCAATAACATGCTGAAAGGCATAGGCCTGCCGCAGCAGGCCCGGTTTTCGGTTGGTGGCCAGCAGGGCAGCTTCAATGGCCAGCGTACCCGAGCCGCACATGGGGTTAACAAAAGGTGTTTTTTTATTCCACTTTCCTGCCATCACAGCTGCCGCAGCCAGGGCCTCGAGCATGGGCGCGGCACCGGGCTTTTTTCTGTAACCATGGCGGGCCAGCGATGGTCCGGTGGTGTCCAGAAACAGGGAGGCCTGGTTTTCTTTCCAGAACAAATGTACCACCACACCCTGCAGACCGGCACCCGAGTTGGGCCGCACGCCCGTTTGTTCACGAAAGCGGTCGGCAATGGCATCTTTAACTTTCATATTTACAAACATGTTGTTGTTAACCGTTGGGTGCTGTACGTGGCTGGTTACGCTAAAGTAGCCGTCGGGCTGTATAACCACTTCCCACGGAAAACTTTTTACCTGCAGGTACACTTCTTCGGGGTTGCGGGCAGTAAAGTCGCGAAGCAGGTAAAGCACATTACTGGCACACCGCAGGTTAAGGTTAAGGCGTATGCAGTCGTTTATGGTACCATGTAATTCCAGGCCGGTAGCAAAGGTGCCATTGATTCCGAAGCCCAGCGCAGTTATTTCCTGCTTTACCCAGGGCATAAGCCGGTTAAGGCAGGTAACTACAATGCGCGATTTGTTACGCGAAACATCCATGCAACCGCAAACATACAGGGCAAATGTTTACCATTGGGTTATGATTACCTTTTTCTTCCGGCCGGGTTTAAAGTAATTGTTATTTACAAACTGCATAACCAGGCCTGATACGCACAGCAGTGCCGTTGACGTAACCACTCCCTGGTGCAGCGTGTAGGGCCGGTCCATTACCAGGGTGGTATTTAATGCATCGGCAGCAAAAAAGGCGATGCCGGCAATCATAAATGCCCTTCCGGCTTCAGCCGTTTTAAAACCCCTGGCAGACAGGCCGGTGAGGTCAATTTTTTCCAGCCATTCCAGCCGGGTGGTGTCTTCGCCTATGCGAAAGGCATGAGCATAAATGCCGTTTATAAATCCTGAGTTGAAGTGGTCGCGGTCCATGCGCTTAAAGCGGATGAAGTCGGCTTCATGAAAAACATAAACCGATTTGTTGCCCTTAATGAGCCGAAGGCTGTTTTGTGCCTGAATTATGGCGGGAAACAAAAAAAGCAACCCTGCAACGAGGATTGCCTTGCTGGTAAACCTGTTGTTGTCCATGCTGTATTTACATACGCACCACCCAGTTAAACGGGTCAGGTTTGGTGCCGCGTTTAATGCCATCCAGCTCTTCCAGTATCCGGTTGCTGAACTTGCGCTCGCTTACCGGGGGCAGCACATAATCTTTGTTTTCAAACCCAATTAATTCAATAGGGGCAATAGTGGCGGCCGTTCCCATGCCAAAGGCTTCGGTTACGGTGCCTTTATCCAGGCCGTCAATCAGCTCACTAACGGATATTCTACGCTCTTCCACCTTCCAGCCCCAGGCTTTGGCCAGTTTTAATACGCTGTCGCGGGTAATGCCGGCCAGGATGGTATCGGTAAGTGACGGGGTTACCAGCGTTTCGTTGATAATAAAGGCCACGTTCATCGTGCCCGACTCTTCAATGTATTCATGTGTTTTACCGTCGGTCCATATAAGTTGATGGTAGCCCTTATCCTGAGCCAGTTTGGCCGGATAGATGGCTCCTCCGTAATTTCCTCCGGCTTTCACATATCCGGTGCCGCCCGCTATGGCACGGGTGTAATGCGTCTCTATCCGTACTTTTACAGGTGTGGAGTAATACGCACCTACCGGACACAGAATAATCATAAAGGTGAAATCGGTAGAGGCTTTAATGCCAATGTATTCTTCGGCCGAGAACATAAAAGGGCGGATGTACAATGATGCACCCGCAGAGGAAGGGATCCAGGCCCGGTCCAGGTCAATTAATGTGGCCAGACTTTCCATAAACAACTCTTCAGGAATGTGGGGCATACACATGCGTTCGGCCGAAATATTCATACGCCTCCAGTTATCTTGCGGCCGAAAAACCAGGGCCTCCCCTTGCGGGCCACGGTAAGCCTTCATACCTTCAAAAATAGATTGTCCGTAATGCAGAGCCGGTGTTGCCGGACTTACCGGTATGTGGCCGTAGGGCACGATGCGAAAATTTTTCCATTCGCCCTGGCGGTAGTCTGCCATAAACATGTGGTCGGTATAAATTTTACCAAAAGGAATGTTGGCAAAATCTACCTCGCTTATACGCGATTCTTTTACCCGGCTGATGCTGATGGTTTGTGTGTCAATCATGTTGCCCCGTTTTTTTTGCGCAAGTTAACAGATAATCCGATAAAAGCTAACGGATGTTAGGGGTTGGTGGTTACATTCTGGGCTTCCAGGGAGTTTCGGAGGCACCGAGTTCATGCGACATGAGGCGCGAAAGCACAAACAGGTAATCGGAAAGGCGGTTAAGATACGGAATAACCAGGGCGTGAACCGGCCCGGCGTGGTGCAGGGCAATAACCAGGCGTTCGGCCCTGCGGCATACTGTGCGGGCCACATGGCATATGGAAACCGACTGATGCCCTCCCGGCAGGATGAACGATCGCATGGGGGGTAGCTGTTCCTGCATATCGTCTATGGCTTTTTCCAGCCGTGTTACATCGGCTTCCAGTAAGGGTGGAGTTTTTACTCTGGTGTTGCCAGGTTCGGTGGCCAGCAGCGAGCCAATGGTAAAAAGCCGGTCCTGGATTTCCACCAGCAGTTCCTCACGCTTTGCATTAACCGGCTGGTCGCGCACCAGGCCTATCCAACTGTTCAGCTCGTCAATGGTGCCATAGGCTTCAATGCGCAGGTCTGATTTGGTAATGCGTTTTCCGCCAAAAAGCGAGGTACTGCCGGCATCACCGGTTTTGGTATAGATTTTCATAAAACAAAGATGGAAGAATCCGGGCAGGTATTCAACCGGCTCAGGCGGTAACGGGTTTTCCGCGGGTTACGTGGTCGTTCTTTCGGTCCCACTCAATCAGGCCATCGCGCAGGCGAATAATGCGGTGGGCATAGTGGGCTATGTCATCTTCGTGTGTAACCATTATAATGGTGTTACCCCTGTCGTGTAGCTCCTGAAACAGATTCATGATGTCGTACGAAGTTTTGGAGTCGAGGTTACCTGTGGGTTCATCGGCCAGAATAATAGAGGGGTTGTTTACCAGGGCCCTTGCAATGGCCACGCGCTGGCGCTGCCCGCCCGAAAGTTCGTTGGGTTTGTGATGCCAGCGGTCGGCCAGCCCCACGCTTTCCAGCACCTCCATGGCCCGGTCTTCGCGTTCGCTGCGGCTGTAGCCCGCATAGATAAGCGGAAGTGCCACGTTTTCGAGCGCAGTGGCACGGGGCAGCAGGTTAAAGGTTTGAAATACAAATCCTATTTCCTTGTTGCGCACTTCTGCAAGCTCATTCTCGGTCATTTCACTAACCTCGTGGTTGTTGAGAATGTAGGTGCCGCTGGTGGGCGTATCCAGGCAACCGATAATATTCATTAGGGTGGACTTACCCGAGCCGGAGGGCCCCATAAAGGCCACATATTCTCCTTTGTTGATAGTTATGGTAATGGATTGCAGGGCACGAACTTCGTTACTTCCCATGCGGTAAATCTTGGCAATATTGTGCGTTTCAATGATTTTCATGAATTTTCTGAGCATTAGGCCGAAAAGTGCCTTATTAGTAAGCGGTTAAGATCGAAAATTACAGTATCATCCGGCAGGTTGTTCCAATCGGCCGGTTTCAATAAAACGCACAATGGTTTGTATAACCGTATCGTTTTTTAAAATCCGCGTGTGCCCCAGGCCCCGGGTAATGTAAAGCAGGGTGGCAGGGTACATCTGCTTCAGCGCCAGCGGATGCTGCAGCGAAACGTCAGTATCGTTTTCATCGTGAACCAACAACAAATTAATAGGCTGTTTAAGTTCTCGGATGAAACCTTCTACCGTGTATTTTTCAAAAGGCATACCATACTTTTTTTTCACATATTGTTTAAAGGGTGCCTTCGTCTTATCCGATCCGCCAACTGCCCGCAGGTAGGTGTTTATTATTTCATCGGCAATTACCGGGCTGGCGATATTGATTAATTTTTTAACGGGCAGTCCGTTTTTGGCCGCATACAACACAGCAGCACCTCCAAAAGAGTGGGCAATAACCGCCTCGGGTACTCCTGTTGTGTTCCACAATACTTTCAGCATCTCTTCAAATTCCACGATACTGGTTCTCCATCCACCCGATAAACCGTGCGCCGGCCCGTCTGCACCAATTACTTCATACCCGGCTTTAAGCAAGGGCTTAATAAACCGCCTGAACTGCGTTGCCCGACCGGCCCAGCCGTGCATCACAATAACCTTTTTGGATGAACTGCCCCAACGGTAGCACTGTATGGTTTTTCCCGCCACTTTAATTGTAAACTTTACGGCAAAGCGAATTGCCTTTTTCTCTTTTGCGGTGGGGCGATAATTGAGCGGCACAAAAAACACAAGGGTAAAAAACCGAATGGCCAGAGGAAAACAATAACGCTCCAGAAGGGGATATATTCTACGTACTATTTTCAACAGCAGAGGGCTCTTATCTTTGGTGGGTTTCCGGGACATGGCCATTATGAACTTTACCTTCAACAGTATGGATGCTTAGCATACTAACTTAAATGCTCCTTATGTGCGTTAAAATAAATATAATTATACTCAGTAATGTCAAGCCCTTAACGCGTTTCCTTATAGGAAGAAAAGATGGGTAGTACCATACGTTATTTCAGGGCAAAGGAAAATGACTGTTGGGTGGGCTTTAGCGTGGGCGGATGATACGCCCGCTCAGTAAATCGTACCTGGTTGTCGTAATCTATAAGGATTATAGTTGAGCAGCGGGAGCCGTAATCAGGGCTTTTGATAAACATGGATGATAATATACGTTCGCGCTCCAGACCAACACCGGTATCGGGTAGCTGGTCATCGGGGGCCTGTTCATCGTTGTAGAGGAATTCGAGTAGATCGTTTTCCGTAAAGGGCGAACGGATAATTTCCTCAAAGCCTTTTTTCCCTTTTTCCACTTTGGGCCAGGGGGTATCCAGCAGGTGATTGCTTAACCCATAAACACCTGACCGGAGGCGCTCAGGCTCAGCTTTCTGATTTGAATAGTAAAACATTTCATCGGCCGTGCCGATAATCAGGTTAAATCCGTTATAATCGGAAGCCCTGCCGCTAATGCGGTTTATGTAAACAGCGGGTTTATCACCATTTGCCAGAAAATCCGAAACCAAAATACCCCTTGAGGGGGCTAAGGGCTTCAGGCTTCTTATGTCCCGGTAGTTGGTTACCATGGCTATTTTTCCCTGTCGGGTAATGCCCATCCAGGTACCGCCCGCTTCCAGATCACGCCCACCCAAAATGTGGGGAAAGTCGTTCCAAAAATGTGCCGGTGCCGTTTTGCGTTTATAAAATTCATCGCGGTTGGCAGCCACAATCAGTTTGTAGCGCGGGTGGTTATTGAGCGACAGGAAGATGAGGCACATACGGCAAAATAAATGCTTTACCGGGCAAAAAGTTCAAGCTGCGCCGGTAGCAACTGAAAACTTTTACGATGGTACGGTGTTACGCCCAGCCTGCATATGGCTTCGCGGTGTGCCGGGGTCGGGTAGCCTTTGTTGCTTTCCCAGCCGTATCCGGGAAATTGTGCCGCCAGCCTGCACATTTGTTCATCGCGGTAGGTTTTGGCCAGTACGCTGGCGGCCGCAATGCTCTGGTAGGTAGCATCGCCCTTTACAATGCACCGATAGTTCAGCACGCCGGCAGCCCTGAACCGGTTACCATCAATTAAAACCAGGTCGGGCCTTACCGAAAGCTTGTCAATAGCCAGCTGCATGGCTTTGAAGGAAGCATTAAGAATATTGAGGCGGTCAATTTCGCTGCTATCTACTTCGGCCACTGCCCAGCACAGGGCATCGCGCCATATTTCTTCGCGCAGTTGCAGGCGATCTTGGGGTGTGAGTTGCTTGGAATCGTTTAACCGGGGATTATTGTATCCCCACGGCAACAGGACGGCTGCCGCCACCACCGGGCCGGCCAGACATCCTCTTCCGGCCTCATCGCAGCCTGCCTCCTTTATTGACGGATCGCCTGAATAAGATGACAGAAGCACTAACAAAATTCAATAATTACAGGTCAATATTCAAAAATTAATATACCCGGAATTGATTAATCTTGAGCATAAAAAACAGCTATGACCTCCTGGAAAACGCTCACCTCGCGTACTGTGTACAGCAACAAATGGATTGAACTAACTGAACACGAAGTAATTAACCCTTCGGGAACAAAGGGTTTGTATGGCAAGGTGCATTTCAAAAATAAAGCCATAGGTATTGTTCCGCTGGATAGCCGGGGCAACACCTGGTTGGTGGGGCAGTACAGGTACACACTGCAGGCATGGTCGTGGGAAATACCCGAGGGGGGCGGCCCGCTTACCGAAGAACCGTTGGAGGCCGCCCGGAGGGAACTGCAGGAAGAAACCGGCCTGCGCGCAGGTAAATGGTCGGAACTGCTGCGCCTCCATACCTCTAACTCGGTAACCGACGAAGAAGCTATAATTTTTCTGGCCGAAGAGCTGGAAGAAGGAAATAATAATCCGGAAGATACTGAAGCTGATCTGTTGGTGAAAAAAATTCCGCTCACCGAGGCCATTGATATGGTAATGCGCGGTGAAATAACCGACAGCATGAGCGTAGCGGCTTTACTGAAAATAGCACACCTGAAAAATATGTGAACGGTTCATGCTGTTAAAAGAACACATCCGCATTAACTTTTTGCTGGCCGGGCCGGTTATGCTCAGCATGCTGGGACAGGTAATGACCGGTGTAGCCGACAGCGTGATGATTGGCTGGACAGGAACCACGCCCCTGGCTGCCGCTTCGCTGGCTAACGTGTTGTTCACACTGTTGTTAACTTTCGGTATAGGTATTTCATATGCCCTTACCCCCCTGGTGGCCGAAGCACACGGGCGCAACAGCCAGCAGGAAGTAAGCAGCGTACTGAAACATGGCTTGCTCATCGGCACAGTGGCCGGCATGGTGCTGGTAGCCATCGGCCTGGCCGCCACCCCCCTGCTGCACCATATTAACCAACCGGAGGAAGTGGTAGCACTGGCCCTTCCCTACCAATATATTATTATCGTATCCATTTTTCCCACCATGCTTTTTCAAACGGGCCGTCAGTTTGCCGAAGGTTTACACCAAACGTTCCAGGCCATGGTGGTGGTTATTACCTGTAACCTCATCAACATCGGACTTAACTACGTGTTTATCTTTGGTAAGCTGGGCTTTCCGGCCATGGGGCTGAACGGTGCCGGCTGGGCTACGCTTATAGCCCGCACCCTTATGGGCGTGTGGATGATGCTGTATGTATATTCCGGTGGCAGGTTTGCAGCCTATCGCTCCGGCTTTGCCTGGGGCCACTACTCGCGGCAGCTTATCGGCAAAATGCTGCACATTGGCATACCGGCAGGCATTCAGTTTATTTTTGAGGTAAGCGCCTTCGGGTTTTCGGCTATTATGATGGGCTGGCTGGGGGCCATACCGCTGGCCGCCCACCAGATTGCCATTAACCTGGCCACCATTAGCTATATGATGACCTCCGGCCTGGGTGCGGCTGCCACCATACGCGTGGGAAACTATCTGGGGCAACGCAACATCAGATTATTGCGCGAAGCCGCATTCAGCCTGTTGGCCATGGGCGCCGGCATTATGTTACTGTGGGGCATTGTTTTTCTTGCCGGCAGGCACTACCTGCCCTCGCTGTATATTGATGACACAGAAGTAATCCGCACGGCCGCTCCGTTGCTGGTTATTGCCGCCCTCTTTCAACTGTGGGATGGCTTACAGGTAGTGGGTGCCGGTGCGCTGCGCGGCCTGCAGGACGTAAAAATCCCTTCGCTGCTTATATTCATTGCCTATTGGGTTATCGGCCTGCCCATGGGTTATTTCCTTGCTTTTAAGCTGCGTTGGGGGCCCAACGGAATATGGGTGGGTTTGTTAATCGGATTGTTTATAACCGCTTCGGCCATGGTATGGCGCTTTAATAAATTGAGCCGAAAACTAATGCTGCCGCTACCCGGTGCTTTTGTATCTTCCGAAAAAATTTCGTCCTTATGATTGCAGAAGCGTTACCCGTTCGCTATTCGCAAACCACCCTAACCGAACTAATGATACCTGCCTATGCCAACTTTGGCGGAAAGATTCATGGCGGCATTCTGCTTTCTTTAATGGATAAGGTGGCATATGCCTGTGCCAGCAAGCATGCCGGCACTTATTGCGTTACCGTTTCGGTTAACCGGGTTGAGTTTCTGCAGCCGGTTGATGTGGGCGAACTGGTATCCATGCATGCCTCGGTAAACTATGTGGGCAATACCTCCATGATTGTGGGCATACGGGTTGAGGCCATGAACGTAAAAACCAAACAGGTAAAACATACCAACTCATCGTTCTTTACCATGGTAGCCAAAGGCGAGGACGACAAGCCCACTTCTGTGCCCAAACTTATACTGGAAACCCGGGAAGACGTGAAGCGCTTTATTGAAGGCATGCGATTACGAAAAATTATCAGCGATGTACATAAGCAAATGGATGATGCCCGTACCCGCATTGACCTGGCAAACGCAAAAGATTTGCTGGCAAACGAACGCTGCATATGTACCTATTCGGCCACTTAAAATATTGTTCTGGCAACAACAAAGCGGCCTGCGCCGGCAGCGGAAGAATTCCTAAAAAATAACCGGCCTGATAAAAACCTTTACCCGCTAACCCGCTTTCCCTTATCTTTTAACCCGAAGAAACCATGCCATGAAAAAGATTGCCCACGTCATTACCCTGTTTCTGACACTTACGGTTTACGCTCAGCATCCAGTTATTCTTACCCAGCGCGAACAGGCGCGGATTATTGACGAGCTGTTGGAAGACCGCGTACGCAACGTGTTGCCCGAGCTGATGCGCCGGGAAGGCTTTGATATGTGGGTTCTCATCAGCAGCGAATACAACGAAGACCCCGTGATTCGCACCTTTCTGCCGGCCACCTGGTTTGCTGCCCGCAGAACAACCATGCTGGTGGTTTACGATAAAGGTGCGGGGCAGGACCTGGAATGTCTGGCTGTATCGCGATACGATGTAGGAACAATATTTAAACGCGCCTGGGACCCCGACACCCAACCCGACCAATGGGCACAGCTTGGCCGCCTTATAAGCGAGCGAAACCCCAAAAAAATTGGCGTGAACACATCTGCATATTACGGTCATGCCGATGGCCTAACCTGGTCGCACCATAACAACCTCATGGGCGTGCTGCCCAAAAACCTGCAGGCACGGGTAACCTCGGCCGAAAAACTGGCCGTAGGCTGGCTGGAAACCCGCACCGCGCGCGAAATGGTTATTTACCGGCAAATTGTGCACATAGCCCACAGCATTATTCGTGAAGGCTTTTCGGAAAAGGTTATCCATCCCGGCATTACCACCACCGATGACGTGGTATGGTGGTTTCGCGAAAAAATCAAGGAGCTCAAACTCGATACCTGGTTTCAGCCTTCCGTATCCATACAGCGCAACGAGCCGGAGGCCATTTTGGCACGCAGACCACAACCCCTGGTGATTATGCCAGGCGATTTGCTGCACGTAGACTTTGGCATAACCTACCTGCGCCTGAACACCGATACCCAGCAACATGCCTATGTACTGCGCCCGGGCGAAACCGATGCCCCCGATTACCTGAAAAAGGCGCTGGCCACCGGCAATGAACTGCAGGATATTCTGACCGGCAATTTTAAAGTTGGCAAAACCGGCAACCAGATCCTGGCCGAAAGCCGGAGGCAGGCCCTTGAACGTGGCATTACTCCTTCCATTTATACCCATCCCATCGGCTTTCACGGCCATGCAGCCGGAACCACCATTGGTATGTGGGACATGCAGGACGGTGTACCCCATACCGGTGATTACCCCCTGCACTACCGTACAGCTTATTCTATCGAGCTGAACTGTACGGTTAAAATTCCTGAATGGAAAAAAGATATTCGCATACAATTGGAAGAAGACGGTTACTTTGATGAACAGGGATTTCGGTATATTGACGGTCGCCAGCGCGAACTGATACTCATTGGTTCGACCGCGGGCGTGAACCGCGACTAATACCATGCGCTTGCTAAGATTTCTGTATACCTGTTATGCAGTAACGCTGTTCGGCCTAACCTTCTTGCCCTTTTTTTTGCTGTTGCTTATTCCTATTGTATGGCGAAAGCAACATAAGCTGGTGGGAATATTTAACCGCTGGTGGGCCAGGCTGCTTTTTTTGCTTTGCGGCATGCCGGTAAAGCTGGAATGGCGTTTTATGCGGAACCCGAGGCAGCAATACATCTTCTGCCCCAATCATTTCTCCTATCTGGATATTCCTGTAATGGGACTTAACCCTCATAACACCATTTTTGTGGGTAAAAACGATATGGAAAAAATTCCACTTTTTGGTTTCATGTACCGAAAGCTGCACATTACCGTTAACCGCAAACGCCTGAAGAGCAGGTTCGAAACATTTGTAAAATCGTGCCGTGCTGTGGATGAGGGTAAAAGTCTGGTTATTTTTCCGGAAGGTGGAATTATTTCAGAATACGAACCGGTAATGGCTCCGCTGAAAGACGGTGCCTTTCGGGTAGCTATAGAAAAACAAATTCCGCTGGTGCCGGTTACGCTTCCGTATAATCACTTAATTTTACCGGCACATACCTTTTTGCTAAGATGGGGAAAGGTAAAGGCTATCTTTCATGAGCCCATTCCTACCCATGGCCTTACGTTAAACGACCTGGATCGGCTTAAGGAACAGATGTACAATATTATACAAAGTGAACTGAACCGGCATTATGCAGATTACACGCGAAAAAATTGAAAAACTGGCATACCTGGCCCGCCTGGAGCTTTCGGGTGAAGAACTCGTTCAGCTGGAAGCCGATCTGAACCATATTATTGGCTGGGTTCGGAAATTAAATGAGGTAAATACAGAAAATGTAGAACCTCTTTTTTCGCCCTGTGCAGAAACAAACGTGCTGCGCGAAGACGTACCCGGCAAGCACCTGGAACAGGAAGAAGCCCTGCAACGGGCGCCCTGCCACGATGGGCAGTATATCCTGGTTCCTAAAATAATTACCTGATATCCCGCTCGTGGTATCGCACATTAAAGCGGCCCTCCTGTGCCCGAACTACCTGCCGGCATTCATCCGACCAGGCAAGAAATTCAAAAGTGCCCTTCAGCATACCCGTAGCGGCATCATGGGCTTCAATCATCAGAATACCCTGATAGTAATGATCGGTTACAAACCTGCAGGAATCATCAGGGTGTATAAGTTCGGCATAAGCAGAAAATGAATCGTCCAGCATATAAACACCTTTCTCCGGTCTTCCTGTAAAGGTAAACATCAGACGCCCGCCATCGAGGTGGCTGGACAATATAATCTGCGTGCGTTTGCGCAGGTGCAATAGCTCTGCGCGCACCGAATCTTCCCTCATCAGGTTACCCTGAAAGCGGTACTGAAGGGTATGCTCTTCCAATGGTGCTGTTTGCACTGAAGCCTTATGCGAATGTACGGGCATGCCCACCCACAGGCGGGCCACAACCAGGCCTATGAACAAAACCACCGGAACCGTAATGCGAATGGGCATGGCCAAAAATAATAAATACCTCCCGGTAAGCCCTGCCCTTTGGCATAAAGTTTTTGTTAAAAAAGGATTGACAATTTAAAATTAATGCAACACAAGGTACAGCGCATTTTTTTTCAAACTTTACGACATGAACATCTTTTTCTTTCGCAAATATCTGCCTGCTGGCCATAATCTGTTGCTGGCCATCTTTTTTGCTGCTGTCGCTGCGGGGTCGGTTTATCTTATTGCCGGCTACCTTAAGGGTCCTTCCTCGGTAATGCACTGGCAACTTGATTATGCCCAGCACGCTACCGAAGCCCGTGTGGCTGCATTCGAAAGCGGAGGTTTTCAGTTTATGGTACCGGCCGAGGTGTATCTTACTTTTTCTTTCTTCCGCGGGTCTGATATAAACCCGCCCGTTACAGCAGCCGGCATTTTTACAACAGGCCTGGTACTGGGCGTGGTCGTATTGCTAACCCTTATTACCACCCTGCCACGGTTTTGGTTTTTTGCCGGCATGGCCTTGTTCATTGCTTTTATGGTAAGCCTGCGGCTGGAAGTGCTGTACCTTTTCAGTATTTACGGCCGTACGGTTCCCGTCATCATCCTTATGGTTTGTGTGCTGGTGGCCTTTTACTTTAATGTGCTGAGGCCCCACACTCCATGGCTTATCCGCTTCGGCACCTTTTTGCTTCTGGCAGCCATAACAGCCATTGTAACAAACCTTTTTTCAGGGGTGCCCCATCCGGTTTTTCATCTTGCAGTTACAGGCTACTGGCCCGCGCTGATTATCACGCTCATTTTTGTGCTTACCGTTGCACACGAAATACCCGCCCTGTTCGCTTATCTGAGCAGCCGTGCCGCGAGCGGCCGGAAAAATGCGCTGCACTTTACCCTGCTTTGGGGTTTGTATATAGCCCTTTTGTTACTGCTGTATTTTGATGAAACCGGCATCTATCCGCTTAACATGCCCCGCTTTCCGGTATATCTGCTGCTCATCACCTCTGCGTTGCTGGGCTATTGGGGTTTCAGGCAGCGCAGACATTTGTATGCTCATATTTTTTCGTTTGTTCCTGCCGGTGCGCTTTTCTACACGGCTCTTGCTGCAGTTGGCCTGTTTACCACCGGATTTCTGACCAATGCGTATAATGATGCTGCCCTGAAAGTGCTTCGCGAATGGGTGTTGTTTTGCCACCTGGGTTACGGCATCATATTTTTTACCTATGTGGTATCGAATTTTATGGTAATGATGGCCCAAAACCTTCCGGTTTACAGGGTTTTATACAAGCCTTCGCGCATGCCTTACTTTACCTTCAGACTGGCCGGCCTCATTGCCACCCTGGCATTCGTGTTTTACATGAACTGGAAAGAATATGTTTATCATGCCATGGGTGGATACTACAACAACCTGGGCGATTTACACGAATTGCTTGGCAAGCCTGCCTTTGCCGAAGCTTTCTATCAGCAGGTTCGATCGTATGCTTTTCAAAACAACCGGGCTAACTACCAGTTGGGTATAAAAGAAACCGAGCGGCATAACCGCGAAGAAGCCGCCCACCTGTTTGAGCTGGCGAATGCCCGCAGGCCCACACCCTATTCGTACATTAACGCCGGAAATTTGTTTACCCGTACGGGTTCGTGGTTTGAGGCCATCAGACTGTACCGAAAAGGGTTTGAAAAATTCCACGACCCCCACCTGGCACTTAACCTGGGTTATGCCTATGCCCGGGTGCATAAAACCGATTCGGCTATATTTTTTACGGAAGAAGCCCGGAAATTCCCGAAGACAAAAGCCCTTGCCGAAAGCAACTTTCTTGCTCTTATCGGCCAGGAATATATTCCTGTTCAGGCCGACTCGGTAGCCGCCACCCTGGAGCCATCTGTGGTTTTACAGGCCAACACCCTTGCACTGGCCGTGCAACGCCGGCAGCAAACCTCCCTTAAAACACCCGATGTTTTACCTAACAATGCTTTGGATGTTCCGGCTGCCACCTTGCTGCACAACTACCTTTTGAGCAAACTGGGCCGCACCGACCTGGCTTTTATGGAAAAAGTGCAACAGGCCGCAACCGACTCGGTCAATGCCGATTACAGCGAAGCCCTTAAAGCCGCCCTGGCATACGCCAGGTACTACAGCCTTAACGTAACCGAGGCTTTTAACCTGATAACCGAAGTAAGCTTTGTAAGCATTGCACACGAAGGCCGTTACCATTATCTGCTTGGGCTGTGGGCAACTGAGCAGGGCGCCCACGAACTGGCCATGCACCATTTTGAACGCGCAGCCGAGGCCGGCTACAAAGATGCTGCCCAATACCTCACCATCGCTTCGGCGCTGGCGGGTTACAGCGACAAAGCAAAACAAAACGCTGCCCGGCTGCTACAGGCCCCCGACTCTGTTTGGCGTACTATGGGCACCAGAATAATCAATCTACTCACGGCCGAACCTGCCCGGCTTACTGCTGATGACGACCTATACCTTTTCTGCATTTACCGCCTTAGTGCTGATGATAACCGGATTTTTGAAACCATCTTTAACCGTTTTACCGATGACAACTACCGGGCACTGGCCCTGGTGTTCATGAGCAACAGGCAACTCAGGGTGGGAAATCTTTCGGCTGCCCTGAACTACTCCGGAAAAATAAACACCCTGAATGTAACCGATGAAGAGGTAAAACGAAAAGCCGCGCATCATGAGTTGCTCATTCATGCACTCACCAAAGATATACGGGGCCTTAAGGAAAAGCTCAGCCCCAACCTCTCTTTTAAGGGCTTTGAACAACAGTACCTTTTGCTTTTCAGGGCCATGCTGGCCGAGGATGAAGGCAACCTGGCCGAAGCCACCCGCCTGTTCGACATGCTGGCTGTGCAAAATCCGTTTTTTGAAGAAGGTGTTCTGGAAGCTGCCCGTTTTTATTCCCGGCATCGCCAGGACGACTATGCTGCTTACAACCTGCTGGCCGAGGCCATACAATTAAACCGGTATTCGTACCGCCTGCTGTTAGCCTATGCCGATGAAGCCGGCAGACTGGGTTTTGACACGTATGCGGAAAGTGCCCGCAGCCGGGCTGAAGAAATACGCAAACGGCTGTAAGTGCCTGCAACAGGTTGCACGTACGCTTACTTTTTGCGCTTGTGCGAGTCAGTTCTCTTGGCGGTTCTGCGTTTGCGGGGCTTTGCTTTTTTGCCCTTCTTGCTTTTTTTGCTCAATTTCTTTTCTTTTTTGGTTTCGCGCAGGTTTTCGCGTATTACCTTCCAGTAATCGGGGCCATAGTCAACCAAAATTTCAGAACCTGCCGGAATGTCTTTAACCGATTCAATGTAAGCCCGCAACCCTTCGGTAACGTATTCGCAGTTATTGGTAACGCCTTTCACCCGCGACAGCCCTTTGGCATCGTTGGCATAGCGGGCCAGGTGGCGGGGCGTTTTCCAGGCATCAATAACGTGGTTGCGCTTAACGTAAAAAATGTAAACGTTTTTTCCGTCTTCATCTTCAACTTCTTTCCAGGTGGTTATCTTCCCCTTGTACTCAACTATGCGTGTGCCTTTGGGAATGAATACTTTGGTAAAAAGACCCTTGCCCGCATTGGGCAGGGTAGATTTTTTTACATAGAGGTGTTTTTCGAGTAACGCCATTGCAAAAAAGTAAAACGGGCGTGAAGATATAAGAAATGAAGCACGCACAAAATTTATGTCGGGCCGGATAGCACGGGAAATAAACCAGGGGCATAGAAGAATTGCCGGCAAATATTACCTTTGCAGTCCCTGGGTAAAACCCATCGGGGTGTAGCACAGCCCGGTTAGTGCGCTACGTTCGGGACGTAGAGGTCGGTGGTTCGAATCCACTCACCCCGACAATTTAATTGTTTTCAGCTGCTCGCGAAGCGTGCTGGTTAGGCCCTCATCTCCAATAGTTTCTTTGCCCTAAGTTCCAGCCATAAGTTTTGTTACCTTTACGGCTTTCCTAAAGGTATGTCAGTAAAGCAAATTCCCCTGCATCCGCTTCACGTTAAGCTGGGAGCCAAGATAATTCCGTTTGCCGGGTTTGAAATGCCGGTGCGATATACGTCTGATATAGAAGAACACCTTACCGTGCGCAATGGCGTTGGCGTGTTCGATGTGTCGCACATGGGCGAGTTTATTGTTCAGGGCAAAGGCGCCCTGGATTTGATTCAGTACGTTACCACCAACGATGCCTCGCGCCTCAGTATAGGTCAGGCCCAGTACTCATGTATGCCCAACGAAACAGGGGGCATAGTAGACGACCTGCTGGTGTACCGGCTGGAAGAAAACAAATACATGCTGGTGGTTAACGCCTCGAATATTGAAAAAGACTGGAACTGGATAAACCGCTTCAATACCTTTGGCGCTCATCTTTTCAACGCATCAGGCGAAACCTGTCTTTTTGCCGTTCAGGGACCCAGGGCTGCCGAGGTGCTGCAAAAAATTACATCGCTGAAGCTGAACGAAATACCCTACTACCATTTCAAAATCGGTACGCTTGCCGGAATACCCGATATCATCATTTCAAACACCGGTTATACGGGTGCCGGCGGTTTTGAATTATACGTACACCGGAGTGAGGCCGAAAAGTTATGGCATGCGGTTTTTGAAGCCGGTGCACCTTTTGCCATTAAGCCCATTGGCCTTGGCGCACGCGACACCCTGCGTCTTGAAATGGGCTTCTGCCTGTATGGCAATGATATTGACGACACCACCTCGCCCCTGGAAGCCGGACTGGGATGGATTACCCGTTTTACCAAGGATTTTGTAAACAGCCAGGCGCTGAAAAAACAAAAAGAAGAGGGGGTTAAACGAAAGCTTACAGGCTTCATAATGAAGGATCGTGGCATACCGCGGCACAATTACCCCATATTGGATACCCACGGAAACCCTGCCGGAATCGTTACCTCCGGAACCCAGTCGCCTGTACTGCAAACAGGAATTGGCATGGGATATGTTCCGGAGGCGTTATCCGCGCCAGGAACGGAAATTCTGATTGATATACGCGGCAAGCACGTACCGGCCGTGGTACACAAACCTCCTTTTATCGAAACAAAATAACATGAAATCGCTTGATGTTTGCCTCAGCCCGGAGCTTCTTCACCTGTTCCCGATAAAAGACCGATCCGTGGTAATAGCCGATATTCTCCGGGCTACATCCTGCATGGTTACTGCTTTCGCACACGGTGTAAAGGCTATAAAGCCTTATGCCAGCCTGGAAGGTTGCCGCAACAGCAAACAACCCGGAATATTCATAGCCGGCGAACGAAACGGACTAAAAGTAGAGGGTTTTGATCTGGGCAATTCACCTTTTGAATACATGGCCCCCGAGTTGAAAGGTACCGTTATTCACATGACTACCACCAACGGCACACAGGCCATTGAAAAATCGGCCGGGGGGTCGGCCATCTTTATCGGGTCGTTTCTTAACCTCAGCGCCCTGGCCGATGTGCTGATAAAGGAAAACCGCGATGTGCTGATAGTTTGCGCGGGATGGAAGGGCAAGGTTAATCTGGAAGACACCCTGTTTGCAGGAGCACTGGCGCATTTGCTTAGTTCGCATTATAATTTTGAATGCGATGCCCCGCTTATTGCCGAGGCCGTTTATCTGCAGGCCAAAAACGACCTGACCGAAGCCGTAAGCCAGGCTTCGCACACCCGGCGCCTGAACCGGCTTAATATTTTTAAGGACATTTCTTTTTGCCTCACCCCCGACCAATACCCCGTGGTGCCCTGCCTGCAAAACGGTTATATCACATTGCCGGGTTAATTGTTCTGCGTGGTGTTTACATAAACTGTTTTACCGCCCACAACAGTGCGCAGAACCTTAACTGTTTTTATCTGCTCGGGCGGTATATCAAAGATATTTTGTTCCAGCACCACAAAGTCGGCCAGCTTGCCGGGCTCGAGGCTGCCCTTTTTGTTTTCTTCAAATCCGGCATAGGCAGCGTAAACCGTGTAGGCTTTCAGTGCTTCTTCCGTGGTTATCTTTTGTTCGGGCACCCACCCTCCGGGATTTTTACCATCCAGTGTTTGGCGGGTCACAGCTGCATAAATTCCCACTGTCGGAATGGGTGGTGCCACAAACCAGTCGCTTCCAAATGCCACAACCGCTCCCGCCTGCAGCAGGCTGCGGAAGGCATAGGTAGTGCGGCAACGGTCATATCCAATAATTTTTTCGGCCCAGCGGCCATCGTCAATGGCATGGTAGGGCTGCATGCTGGCTATGACCTGCAGTTTGGCAAACCGGTGCACGTCGTCAGGATGAATATGTTGTGCGTGTTCTATCCGGAACCGCCTGTCGCGCACAGGGTTTGTGCGGGCTACTTTTTCATACACGTCAAGCACCATGCGAATGGCCTTATCTCCGATGGCGTGCGTCATTACCTGAAGTCCGGCGCTATCGGCCGACTTTATTCTGCGGTACAGCTCATCTTCAGCGATTACAAAAAAGCCTGAATCATCTGGCTTATCGGTATAGGGCTCAAGGAATGCTGCTGTATGCGAGCCCAGCGAGCCATCGGCAAATTCTTTCAGCGCGCCCATGCGCAGCCAGTCATCGCCACGACCCTGTTGTTCTATTATTTCGGCCAGCTTCTTCCATTCAGAAAGCATCATGCCCGCATGTATGCGTACTTTAAGTTGCCTGTTTTTATGGGCCCGCTCAAATACATGGAGGTAACCGCTCATATTGTGAACAGTTGTTACACCGTGTGCCACCACGTAGTCCATGGCTGCTTTAAGGGCTTCGTCTTCCTGGCGGGCCGTGGGTGGCGGCACCCGAACAAGGCTCATGGCGTTGTCTTTAAAAATTCCGGTAAGGCGGCCACGGCTGTCGCGAACAATGGTACCGCCGGGTATATCTTTCACGTTTTCTGTTATGCCCATGGCCACCAGGGCAGCGGTATTGGCCAGCGCCATGTGCCCGTCCAGGCGGTTTACCCAAACAGGGTGTTTACTTGTTACCGAATCAATCCAGGACCTGTCGGGCAGTTCGCCTCCCCAGTTCTGGTGGTCCCAGTCGCCATTAGTAATCCATGTTCCTTCGGGTTGCCGGCGGGCAAAATCGGCAATACGCCGGATAAATTCATGGGGTGTACGTGCATCGCGAAGCTGTACCGCCGAAAGCGCAAAACCGCCATCAACAAAATGCGTGTGGCAGTCTATAAAGCCAGGCACTACCAGAGTGTTGGGGGGCAGCCGGGTAATTTTTGTATTGCTGCCTGTATATTTCATCATTTCATCCTGCACGCCAACTGCCATGAGGGTATCACCGGCAAAGGCAAGAGCTTCGGCCCAGGGTTGTTTGCTGTTGCCGGTCCAGATTTTGCCGGTTACAATTTCATCTGCCGATGGGTATTTGCTGCAGGCTGTAAGCCACAGTACAGCCAGGGCAAAGCAAATAAACCTTTTCATTTCAGCCTGGGGTTATTGAGGTGGCGGCTGGAGTCGCGCAGTGATTTTTTCTCCAGATTTTTCCTGAAGGCCTCGGTTAAATTCACACCGGTTTGGTTGGCCAGGCATATCAATACCCACAGCACATCGGCCATTTCATCATCGAGGTTCATATTCCGGTCGCTTTCCTTTTCTGATTGCTCTCCGTACCTGCGGGCTACGATGCGGGCCAGTTCGCCCACTTCTTCGGTAAGCAAAGCCATGTTGGTAAGCTCATTGAAATACCTTACGCCATAGGTTTTAATCCACTGGTCTACCTGTTGTTGGGCTTGTTCCAAAGTCATAGGTCTGCGTTAATAAAATTTGTACATTGACGGCTTTGATGAATATATTCTATCTGAAGAAAATCGTTTATTGCGTTCAGGGGGTTTATCGTGGGTTTTATAGACGCTGAAACTGCCATAGCATTTCATTTTTCTTCCAGCTCTTCAAAAGGTATATCCAGCACCTCAAAATTCTGCCAGCCGGCAAAATCGAAGTGCCACCATTCCGAGGCATTAACCCTGAAGCCGTGCCGGTGCATTACTTCTATCAGCAGTTTGCGGTTTCGTCCTGCTTCCGGATCGGTTACAGGGGCATATGCCCATGCCTGTTTTGTAAAAGTATCATAGGCAGTGGGCATTTTAAGTTCACTGCCCGTAGTCAGGTCGATTAACGTAATATCAACTGCACAACCCCGGTTATGCCGTGAACCTTTATAGGGCGAAGCAACATAGGTGGTATCGCGGTATATTTCATAGAACTTTACCGTGGCGCTGTATGGCCGGTATGCATCATAAATTTTAATGCCTGCACCGTGGAGGGCAAATTCCTGCTGGGCCCTTTTTAACGCTTCGGCCACAGGCCTTCGGGCATAGGCACGCGGAAGGTTGTAAATTTTTTCTCCGGTAAAATTACGGGTGGTGGCATACCGGATGTCCAGCACAACGCCCGGAATAAATTGCCCGAGGTTTACCAGTTCCTTATCGGGGTTTTCGGCTACCTGCCTGAGGTAACCGGAAAAGGTAACCGGTTTGATTCCATACTTATACTGGGCCTTAACGGCAAAGGGCACCGCAAGAAGCAGCACTAGGTATCTCACAGCCTGAGTAGTTTACGGTAAATGTCCAGGTTTTCTTTATCGAAACAACAAAAAATTACCTTTTCGGGAAACTGGTTATACTCCAGAAAATCTGTAACCGTGCGGATGGCAGCAGCCGCTGCAGCCTCTTTCGGATAGCCGTATATGCCGGTGCTGATGTTGGGAAAGGCCACCGACCGCAGTTGGTGGGCAGCAGCCAGTTTCAGGCTGTTGCGATAGGCGCTCTCCAGCAATTGTTCTTCGCGGTGGGCTCCGCCCTGCCATAGCGGTCCCACGGCATGAATTACATACCTGGCTTTAAGGTTGCCGGCTGAGGTAAGTACAGCATGGCCGGTTTCACACCAGCCTATCTGGCCGCAGGCTTCTGCCAGGGCAGGTCCGGCCGCCCGGAAAATGGCACCGCATACGCCTCCGCCGGGTAATAACTCGTTGTTAGCGGCATTCACTATGGCATCTGCCTCCAGCCGGGTTATATCCGTTTGTATAAGTTCGATGCGCGCATTCATACGCGGTTTTTGGTGTCAATAACTATGGTTACCGGTCCGTCGTTAACGAGGTGCACCTTCATATCGGCCCCAAATACACCGGTTTGAACGGGTTTGCCCAACTCAAGGGCAATGGCGTTTACAAAACTTTCATAGCAGGGAATGGCCTTTTCGGGTTTTGCAGCTTTTACGTACGAAGGACGGTTCCCCTTTTTGGTGCTGGCATGCAGGGTAAACTGGCTTACCACAATAATATCGCCTCCGTCATCTTTTACGCTAACGTTCATCAAGCCTGCGGCATCGTTAAAGATGCGCAGGTGTACAATTTTTTTTGCCAGCCAGTTCACGTCATCGGGTCCATCGGCCTCTTCTATTCCAACCAGCACCATTAACCCTTTTCCGATCGAGGCAGTAACAGCGTTGTTAACCTGAACCGATGCAGAAGATACACGCTGAATAACGGCTATCATGGGGCAAACATCTGTATTTCATCCGATTCGTGTATAAAAACTCCGGGTTGGCCGGTATGCGCAAAATGTACCATGGCTCTTGCCACCGTTCGGGCATGAATGGCCTTATACCGCAGCGGAATAACCGGATTAAATATTTTGTAAAACCATTTGGCTGCGGCTTCGCCTGTACGGTGTTCGCTTCGGTTTCCGAGCAATAACGATGGCCTGAAGATATGGAAAGCAAAGAAACCCACCCTGCGAATGGCTTCTTCGGCTTCGCCCTTAACCCGGTTATAAAAGATCTTCGAGGCCGGGTTTGCGCCGAGGGCGGTAACCAGCAGAAAATTTCTGGCCCCATTCTTACAGGTTATTTGGGCCAGCTTTAGCGGATATTCAAAATCTACTTTTCTGAAAGCCTGTTTCGATCCGGCCTTACGAATGGTGGTGCCCAGGCAGCAAAACACATCATCAGCCTTAAGCTGTTCGGCCAGATCATCCAGGTGGTCGTAATCCGAAACAACCTGCATCAGTTTAGGATGTTTGGTGTGCAACGCCCTGCGTGTAACGGCCACCACGTAGGTGTAACGGTTGTCCATCAGTAAATCTTCCAGCAAAAAACTACCCACCAGGCCGGTAGCGCCTGCTATCAACGCTGTTTTCATGTTAAAAGGTTTGCTGGATTTCCTGTTTCAACTGCTCTATGGCATGCCGAATTACATCGGGCTTACCGAGATGCCTTTCGAAAATTTTACGCGACAGGTCCAGACTTGTGGCTTCGCCATCCAGCCCGGCAGCGGCTTCGTTTATGGTTACCACCAGGTCTTCTTTGGCGTTTCGGATAAGTTCCCAGAGCTGCGGGCTCATAAACACCTGTTGCGACACGTTGTGATTGTATTCATTTCGTATTTCCGCAAGCAGCATGTGCTGAAAATCGCGCGCCGGCACGTTTCCGGGATTAACGCGTATAAGAAGATTCTGCGGATGTATGCGCTCCAGGAAAAGGGTCATTCGCTCATAGGCCTGCAGCCTGAGCGGCAAAACCGTTTCAATGCTTTTATGGCGGATTTCCATTCTTTTCAGCTCCAGATCGCGTACAATAAAAGCGCGCACCAGCAGATAGGCCGCATAAACCACCAGCGCAGCAGGTATAAGAATTTTTAGCAGTTCAATCCAGGGTTCCATGTTAAACTATTCAGTCTGCAAAGGTGTTGAAATTTAGCCTAATTTTGACAGCCATGCCACACAACCCCGGCCCGGATTCATTTACTCCCGTTACGCTTTCTGAAAAGGCCGTGGCCGAAATAAGGGCCATCGTGCAACGCAAGGCCATTCCCGAAGGATATGGGCTTAGAGTAGGCGTGCGGGGCGGTGGATGCGGCGTTTCTTTTATTCTCGGATTCGACCGGCCAAAAGAATCTGACCTTACCTATTCCATACAAAATATTACGGTATGCATCGACAAAAAACACCTTCTGTTTCTGGCCGGCAAGCAGGTTGATTTCTACGAGGGCGAAGAAGGCCGTGGGTTTGTATTCGTGGAACAGCCCCGGGAAAAAGTTTAATTACCGACACAAACTGTCAAAACCGGTTCGCACCTTTACAGGGTCAAAACACCCTGCTTATGCGAACCCTTACCCCATTCCGCGCCCCGGTATCGTACAAAAAAAAGGCTGTGCAAAAGGTCGTTTCCGGGCTTTGGTTTACCATCCTTCCCCCGCCCCACATTTGCAGCGATGTATCGGTGATCCGCGATGACATCCAGTATTTAATCGGGCATGGTTTTGAAGGGCAGCGAGCCTTGCCGGTAATTTCTCTTTTCGGATATAACGGAAATTATGCCACTGATTTACTGGATATGATTGAAAGGCGTGCCCGGCTGGCCAAACCCTTTAATATTTTTCTGAAGGACTTTGGTTATATACAACAGGGCGATAGCCGTACCATTTACCTGGATGTGGTAAACAAATATGCCGTTACCGAATTACTGCAGCATCTTACCGGTGAAACGGAAGAAGGAAATCCGGTTATTACCATAGCCCACAGGCTGCCCGAAGCAGATTTTATGAAGTGCTGGCCCTATCTTAAGTCGTTAAACTACGGCAACCAGCATTTTCCGTGTACCGATTTGGCAGTGTTCGTAAAAGAAAACGGAAGGTGGATTAAAGACCGTATCATTCCTCTGGGCTACCCCGACTAACGGTGTACACTTTTAGCGGCTTTTCTCTGCATGGGCTTTGAGTGCCAGGTAATACGCCTGTCGGTAGAAGTTTATCAAGTGCTGCCAGTCGAATATTGCCGAATTGTTTTCTACCCGGTTGCGCTGCATAATGCGCTCCCGCCTGCTTTGCTGCAAAAACCTGAACATCATTCCGGCCAGCTGGTTAGCCGACCATTCAAAAGTGCGTTTGCCTCTTTCAATAACAAATATGCCGGCCTGCTCGGGTGCGGGTATGTTCCGCAGCACATAATCGCCAAAACCCGAAAGGTCGCTGGTAACTGCCGGTACACCACTGGCTATACACTCCAGCGGTGTATAACCCCAGGGTTCGTAGTAACTGGGGAAAATACCCAGGTGGCAACCCCGCACGAACTGGTTATACTCCATACCAAAGAGGGGGCTGGTAGCAGTAATAAAATCGGGGTGGTACACCACCTTTACCCGGTCGGCTGCTTGGTTCAGCAAATTGCGGCTGTGCAAAAACTGTATAATCTCGTCATGCTCCTCATCCTTGAGTTTATGGGTATATACCAACGGTGGGTTGTTGCTCTTCCATGACTGGATGGTTCTGCGGTAACGCAGCTTCCAGTATTCATCCACAAATTCATTCAAATCGGGAAGGCGATTGTCGGCCCGCGTTGTACCGGCATAGAACAGGCGCCTGCCCACCTGCTTTTCTATAGCCTCGCAGGTTTGACGTATTTCTTCCATCATGGCCCTGGACTGCAACACCTCGGGTTTAATGCTGTAATAATCGCGGCGGGTTATAAAAAACATCACCACGGTTATATCCATATTGGCCTCTTTCAGCATGCGGTTTAACAAGTAAAGCGCCTCTAGGGTAAGATCAAACCCCTTGTTCTTAAATTCGTATCGCCCGGAGGTAAAAAAATAAATGGTTTTGTCCAGGTCGAAGGCATACGACTGAAAAAAATGCCCCATAACAAACTGGTGTATTTCTTCCTTATAGGTGGCGTGAAGATTTTGAAATTCATGCCCGGCCACAAATCGCTCAATGTTCAGGCCGTTGGGCAGCACCACATCTGGTTTGCGTTTTAGCAGGTGTTTGCATTCGCGGGCGGTAACTTCGCTTACCGTGGTAAAAACATGGGCATCGCGTGCACAGGCAAATTCAATGCGCGCCTCAGCCTCAATACCAAACCTTCGGGCCTCTTCTTCCCAGTTAAAAAACGGCAGGTGCGCATAAAACTCAGGCGAGTTTATGGCCAGGTGCCTACCCAGTTGTGTGGCATGGGTGGTGAAAACGGTAGCAATGGCCGGATTATTTCTTTTAAGATAAACAACGGGCAGGCCGCTCATCCATTCATGGAAATGACCAATTACCGGTAAATTGTCCTGAGCCACCGAGCGGTACACTTCCAGCAGGCGGGTTACCAGATGGCCGAAAGCAACTACCTGGTTAATTAGCTTCTTATCAGGGGGTGTTCCGATTCCATAATCTTTCCACAACAGGTATTTAAGTATATTCAATTGCTCAGTTGCCACACTTTCCGGATTGAGCAAAATAACCCGCGGCCGGCCGGTAATTAACCACTCGGCATAATAAGCTTCAATACCCTCCTGCCGCAGCTGCCGTACGGCCATGCCTGCCGCATCGGTAGCATCTTCGAGCAAATCAATCTCTGCCAGTATCTGGTTGTTCAGGTAAGGCCCAACCATAAAATAAGGCCCTGTACGCAGCTGCATTACTGCCGGCACCTTGCTGCGCAACACCGTATATATTCCGCCTACCTGGTTACACACTTCCCAGGACACCTCAAATAATACAGCCTTCGGAAATAAATCGCGGGTTGCTTCCTGTTGATTTGCCATGCTTAAAGTCAAAGTGTCTGGTTTAGATTGTTTAAAGCTAAAAATTATCTGACAAAAATGCAGGTTTTGCCCATGGATTATGATTTGATACGAATACCGCAGCCACTTAAACTGAGAACTTACAGCATATGAGCTTCGATAAATTTACCATTAAATCGCAGGAGGCTTTACAAAAGTCGGCCGAGATCGCCACAGCCAGGCAACAACAGGCCATCGATCCGGCACATGTTTTAAAAGCCATAATAGAGACTGACGAAAACGCCTCTGGCTACCTGTTAAAAAAAATGGGAGTTAACACGGCCCTGCTTAACAGCCGGCTGGAAGAATTGCTAAACAGCTTCCCGCGCGTATCCGGGCAGCAGCCCTATTTATCATCGGCCACCAACATGCTTTTACAGCAGGCCGATAAGGAGGCCCGCGAAATGAAAGATGAATTCATTGCCGTGGAGCACCTGCTGCTGGCCCTTACAACCCTGAAAGATAAAACATCGCAGCTGCTTCGCGATGCCGGTGTTGAACGTGCCGCACTTCTTAAAGCCATTCGCGAACTGCGCGGCGGAAATAAAGTTACCGACGCCAACGCTGAAGCCAAATACAAGTCGCTTGAGCGGTACTCCAAAAATTTAAACGAACTGGCCCGGCAGGGCAAGATAGACCCGGTAATTGGCCGTGATGAGGAAATAAGACGGGTACTGCAAATCCTTTCACGCCGAACCAAAAATAATCCCATTCTGCTGGGTGAACCCGGCGTAGGCAAAACCGCCATTGTGGAAGGCATGGCCCAACGCATTGTAAATGGCGATGTACCCGAAAACCTTAAAGACAAAATTGTGGTATCGCTCGATATGGGACTGCTGGTGGCCGGGGCCAAATACAAGGGCGAATTTGAAGAACGCCTGAAAGCCGTAATCAAGGAAGTAACCGACTCCAACGGCCAGATCATTCTGTTTATTGATGAGATTCACACGCTGATCGGTGCCGGCGGGGGCGGAGAAGGCGCCATGGATGCCGCCAACCTGCTTGAAACCCGCACTGGCCCGGGGTGAACTGCACGCCATAGGCGCCACCACGCTTAAGGAATACCAAAAATACATTGAAAAAGACAAGGCTCTGGAACGCAGGTTCCAGGCCGTTATGGTAGACGAACCCTCGGTAGAAGACTCGATCTCCATTTTGCGCGGCATTAAGGAAAAATACGAGCTGCACCATGGTGTACGCATAAAAGACGATGCCGTGATTGCAGCCGTTGAATTATCGCACCGCTACATCAGCGACCGCTTTTTGCCCGACAAAGCCATTGACCTCATGGATGAGGCTGCAGCCAAACTGCGCCTCGAGATGGACTCCCTGCCCGAAGAACTGGACGAGCTGAACAGAAAAATCATGCAACTCGAAATTGAACGCGAAGCCATTCGCAGGGAAAAAGATAAAGACAAAGAAACGCAGCTAAGCCGCGAAATTGCCGAACTTTCTGAACAGCGCAACGTTCTGAAAGCCCGTTGGGAAAGCGAAAAGGAAGTAATACACGGCATACAGAAAATAAAAGAAACCATAGACCGCCTGAAGTTTGAGGCCGAACAGGCTGAAAAAGCAGGCGACTACGGCAAGGTTGCCGAAATACGCTACGGAAAAATTACCGAAGCCGAGCGTAAGCTCAACGAATTGCAACAGAAAATGAAGGAGATGCAGGGCGAGAAATCGCTTTTAAAGGAAGAAGTAGACAGCGAAGATATTGCCGAAGTGGTAGCACGCTGGACCGGCATACCGGTATCGAAAATGCTGCAAAGCGAACGCGAAAAACTGCTGCACCTGGAAGAAGAACTAAGCAAACGAGTAGCCGGCCAGGAAGAAGCCATACGCGCATTAAGCGATGCCGTGCGCAGAAGCCGCGCCGGCCTGCAGGACCCCAAGCGGCCCTATCGGCTCCTTCATCTTCATGGGAACGACCGGCGTTGGCAAAACCGAGCTGTCGAAGGCACTGGCCGCATACCTGTTTAACGATGAACACGCCATGGTGCGCATCGACATGAGCGAATACCAGGAACGCCACAGCGTAAGCCGACTGATTGGCGCTCCGCCCGGCTACGTGGGTTATGATGAAGGCGGACAGCTTACCGAAGCCATCCGCAGAAAACCCTATTCCGTAATACTGCTTGATGAAATTGAAAAAGCCCATCCCGATGTTTTTAACATCCTCCTGCAGGTACTGGATGATGGCCGCCTTACCGACAACAAAGGCAGGGTGGCAAACTTTAAAAACACCATCATCATCATGACTACCAACATCGGGTCGCACATTATCCAGGAGCGCTTCGAGCATATTACACCGGAAAACTATTTTGAAGTTCTGGAAAGCACCCGCGATGAAGTAATAGCCCTGCTGAAGAAAACCGTGCGTCCGGAATTCATTAACCGCATTGATGAAATCATCATGTTCCGGCCATTGTCGGATAAAGATATCCGCAAGGTTGTGGACATTCAGGTAGGGCTGATAGCCGAACGCCTGAAAGATGCCGGCATTACCCTGGAGGTAACCGATGCCGCCCGCAGCCGGCTGGCACGGCTGGGCTATGACCCGCAGTTTGGCGCCCGGCCCCTGAAACGCGTGCTGCAGCGCGAAATCCTTAACGAGCTGTCGAAGCAAATTCTGGCCGGTACCGTGCGGAAAGATTCCACAATTGTGGTTGATGTAAAAAATGAAGTTGAGTTTACGTTCGAGAACCTTACAGACGTGGAAATTGTTAATTAACCAGGTTTAAGGATTGGTTCTGTCTCCGTAAGCGGCTTCCCCTGCGCTCCCAACGCAGGCAGCCCATACCCCTCGCGGAGAAGGCCTCCGGAGCCCCTCCGGAGTTTGAGGGTTTGGTTTGAGGGGTTTGGCAGAGTGCCCTGCATCCATCCGGAAGCAGGGCATTCTTATTTTCATCCGCACCATTGCAAAAGCACCCTCGTCTGCAGCAGGACATTTGGCAACTATAAAATTTTAGCCGATTTTCGGGCCGCATGAACGCAAGGGCCTGTGTTTTGCTTATCCTTGTAACGGGCTGTTGCAATAGCCTTAATGCACAGTACGCCAATAACGCCATTCCCTACTTTACCTACGGGCGCGGAATGGGTATTATCTCGCCCGACAGCCTGTTTCTGCTTAATATTCGTTTTCGCATTCAAAACCGCCTGGGCCTTCAGTCGGTAAGCGAGAGCAATCTCGACATTAGCCAGGTAGAAGCGCGCGTTCGCAGGTTGCGCCTGCGGCTTGACGGTTACGTTTATTCACCCAAACTTACTTACGTGCTGCAGCTGTCTTTTAGCCGGGCCGATATGGATTTTGATGATACCGGCTTCCCGAATATTGTTCGCGATGCCTTTGTGGTTTACAACGTAAGCCCGCATTTTGCTGTGGGACTTGGACAAACCAAATTGCCGGGAAACCGCCAGCGGGTGATTTCTTCGGGCGACCTGCAACTACCCGACCGCTCCATAGTAAACGCCCGCTTTAACATTGATCGCGACTTTGGCCTTCAGCTGTACTACAACAACCACGTAGGGAATTGTTATTTTCTGCTGCGCGGGGCCATTTCATCGGGCGAGGGCCGCAACATAGTTGCCTCCGACCGCGGCCTTGCCTACACCGGCCGGTTAGAAGTGTACCCGCTGGGCCAGTTTGCTGCCAACGGTGATTATTTTGAAGGCGACCTGTTGCGCGAACCCAAACCCAGAATTTCATTTGGCTTGTCTTATTCGGCCAATTACAATACCCTGCGCACGGGCGGGCAACTGGGCAAGTTGCTGTATGAGCCGCGCGACATCACTACCGGTATGTTCGATGTGCTTTTTAAACACAGGGGCTGGGCACTGGCGGTGGAGTATCTGCAGCGAAGCTCGGTTAATCCGGTAACATCCGACACCTCCGGCAATATACGTTATGTTTATTATGGCTACGGGCACAACATTCAGCTAAGCCGCCTTTTTCCTTCCAATTTTGAAATTGTGGCCCGTTATTCAGAGGTGATGCCCCACACCGAAATACAGCTATACGAACCGCACACCCGGCAATACACCGTAGGGGGTAATTATTACCTGCGCGGACACCGTGTAAAGCTGCAAACTGACCTGACCTTTGAGGATAACACGTGGGTATTAAATTATTATCCTAACCGGCAAAACTGGCAGCTGCGCTTTCAGGTTGAAATAGGCATTTAAGCAATGTTTACCGCAGGCTCAGGCCCAGGCCGGGCTTATCGGTGCAGTACATCACCCCGTCTTTCAGAATAAATCCACCGGTAACCACATCGTTGGCCAGATCGAAACTGCCGTCCAGGTCGATATACCGCGTATTGGCACATGCAAACGCCAGGTGCAGGGCGGCTGTAATGCTCACGGCACTTTCGTCATTGCAACCCCAGAACAGGTCAATGCCCTCGTGCAGGGCTATATCGGCAATTTTCTGTGCCTGGCTTATGCCCCCGCATTTCATGAGCTTTATATTGAATATTCCGGCCGCCAAGGGGGGCTTTATCAGATTAAGCGCATCGGCCGGTGTGATGAGCGATTCATCGGCAGCCAGCACTTTTCTAAGTGCTTCGGGCAACCGTTTCATGGCATCTGTTTCGCGTGCCGGCAGGGGTTGTTCAATAAGTTCAATGTTAAGGTTACGGGTTCGTTCGTAAAAAGCTATCGTTTGCTCTGCCGTATATCCCTGGTTGGCATCAATGCGAATGGTAAAATAATCGCCATACTTCTCGCGCAGCTTAACAAGCCGTTCAATGTCTTCTTCCAGGTTTTTACCCAGTTTTACCTTAAGTATAGTGAAACCTTTGTTGCGGTATTCTTCCGCTTCCTGTAGGGTTTCTTCAACACTTTTTATTCCGATTGTAACCGAGGTGGCCAGCGACTGTATTTTCTGTCCCAGGTACTTAACCAGCGGCACACCCAGGAATTTCGAAAAAGCATCGTAGAGGGCTATGTCAATGGCAGCTCGGGCAGCAGGATTTTTCGGAAAACGTTTCCAAACCTCAAAGGTAAGCTGGTGTATTTCCCTGATATCGCGTTCCACCAGAAACTGCAGGTTATTTTCGTTTAACGCCTCAATGGTTTGCTGCAGGTTTTCGCCTACCACATATTCGCTCGGATTTCCGGCACCCAGGCCCATTATGCCATTTTGCAGATGTATCTCCACAAAGGCATTGCGCACCTCATCTACCGTTTTAAAAGCAATGGTGTAAGGACGGACATTGCCCAGGTCGGCATGCCAGGTTTTTATGGCTATGATTTTCATGGGGCTGCTTGCTTTTTCTTTGCCTGTATAAGCTTTTCGAAAACCGGAACCAGCCGGCCTACGCCTTCTTCCAACGGAAGCACCACTGGTATTTTAAGTTCTTCTTCTTTTTGCCTGGCCCAGGCTTGGGCTTCGGCTTCGGTCATCTTCATGGTGTTAACGGTAATGGCCACGGTGGGCGCTCCGTAAATTTTTATCAGGTTTATTTCATCATTCACATCCGGAATAAAAGCGGGGTAGTACTCCATGTCTTTGTATTGCTTGCGTGCCGGATTGTGCTGCAATACCACCGCATCCGCATCGGCCGAGACAATCCACTCGGCACCGGCCGGACCACTGGGGTTGCGCAGAGACGACTGCCCTTCAATAAATATGATATCGGGATTTTCGTTTCGGAAGCATTCCCAAACAGCATGTTCCATCTCGCCCGAAATGAAATCGTTAAGTGTGGAATCGAAAATAAAACCATACTTTGCGCCCTGCATCCAGCCGGTTTGTCCGGTATAAACCATTTCGGCTTTGTAGCCCGCTTTTCGCATGGCTTCTGTGAGAAAGCGCGTGGTGGTACGTTTGCCTAAGGCGCAGTCGGTTCCCAGCACAGGCACTTTTACGCAGGTTACTTCTTTTATTTTTCCGTTCCAGAAATGCAGGTCCTTGAATTTTTTGGGTTTGCGCACATCAATAATTTCCAATCCGCGCCGGCGGGCCAGTTCGGCCAGCTCTTCATGTTCCGAAACATAATCGTGCAAGCCGTTTACAATGCCGAGGTTGTTTTCCAGTGCCTGCCGCAACAAATCGCGCAGCGAATCGGGAATAACCCCGCCTTTGGTGGCCACACCTACTATGCAATATTTTGCCCGTTCGGCCGATTTTTGCACAAACTCCGGAATACTGGCATACACGGGAATGTTTCGCTTTTTGCCGTCCAACACCTCACCGGCATCTTTTCCGGCATGTTTCGAATCAATTACGCCCAGTATGCGAAAGCGCTCCGTTCCGCGCAGCAAGCCGTGAGCCGTTTTGGCGTTAATGGTGTCGAGGTAGCCCTCGGTAAGGATAATTGCATTGTCCATGGCGGAACTGTTAAAGCGCGAAAATTACGCGAAAAGCCGTGGTTTCATCAAACCGTTATAAACAGAATTTTTACTTTTATCAGGCACGCGGGTAATACCTAACTTTGCAGTAAAGAAATTATGGAAACGGCCATTATTCCGCCCGCAATGAAAGATATCCGCAAGCTCAGCCTGGCTGACCTTGAGGCCTTTTTCATTTCGGTAAACGAAAGGCCCTTCCGGGCACGGCAGGTTTACGAGTGGCTGTGGAAGAAATCGGCCCGCGATTTTGACCAGATGACCAACCTTTCCAAACACCTGCGCGACCTTTTAAAACAAAACTTTGTTATTAACCCGATTAAGGTTGACCGGCTGCAGCGCAGTGCCGACGGCACCATTAAAAATGCCGTACGGCTGCACGATGGCCTGATTGTGGAATCGGTGCTTATCCCAACCCCCAAACGTATTACGGCCTGTGTGTCATCGCAGGTTGGATGCAGCCTGGATTGCACCTTCTGCGCTACCGCCCGGTTAAAACGCATGCGAAACCTTTCGGCCGATGAGATTTACGACCAGGTAGTGGTAATACGCAATCAGGCTGAGGAATATTTCAACCGGCCCCTTACCAACATAGTTTTTATGGGCATGGGCGAGCCGCTGCTCAACTACAATAACGTGCTGGCTGCAATCGAAAAAATAACATCGCCCAAAGGCCTTAACATGGCTCCCCGCAGGATAACCCTTTCAACCGTGGGCATAGCTAAAATGATTAAGAAGCTGGCCGATGACGAAGTAAAATTTAACCTGGCCATATCGCTTCACGATGCCATTAACGAAACCCGGTCCAAACTCATGCCCATTAACCAAACCAACCCGCTCGATGACCTGGCCGAAGCACTTAAATACTGGTACCGCAAAACCAAACGCAAGGTAACCTACGAGTATGTGGTCTGGGAAGGGATTAACGACAATGCCGTGCATGTTGAAGCCCTGGTTAAATTCTGCAAACACATTCCCTGCAAGGTTAACCTTATTGAGTATAACCCCATCGATGGAGGCATCTATCGCCAGGCATCGGCCGCGGCAATAAAATTGTACCAGGAAACCCTGCAACACCACGGCATTGTTGCCCGGATAAGAAAGAGCCGCGGGCAGGATATTGACGCAGCCTGCGGGCAACTGGCTAATAAAATATGAACTTGTGCGGCTAACTGTCGGCTTCTTTATACTGCTTCTTTTTTACCTGCCTGGCATTGCCCAAAACAAATCCTATACTGGTTACATAGCCGATTCGGTTACCCTGGCCCCTCTGGCCGGCGTGCACGTAGCCTTAAAGAACCGCCTGGCGGGCACCGTCTCTTCCGGAAAAGGTTTCTTTTCCATTACGGCTTTACCTACCGACACGCTAATATTCAGCCTTACGGGATATGAACTATATGAACTGCCGCTGATTTTTGAAGAAGACGCCCTGTTTATACGCCTGCGGGAAAAAATAACCTACCTCGATGAGATCAAGATAACCGCCAGCCGGCTGCTGGAAACAGCGCGGCCTGCACGCCCCCTGCCCAAACCACTGCCCGAAAGCTCGGCCTTTGCTAACCCGATTGAGTACTTTTCAAGATGGCAACGCGAAAAACGAAAACTATTGCGCCTGTCAGACGAAAACAACAAAACCTTTTTGTACAACCAGATCGTTAATGACCCATTTATAAGAAAGGACCTGTTGCAGGAATTTAACCTCAGTGAAACGACTTACTACAACCTGCTGGTAAAATTCAACCAGCAGGAGCCGGAAGTTCAGTATTTTTCCGATAGCGATAAAATTATCAGCGCCCTGCGCAGATTTCTTCAACAACAAACCCGGTAACCATGAATCCTGTTCAAAACAAGGAAGAGCATTTCCAGTCATCAGAAAAAGTACGCGACTTTGTAATTGGTATGAGCGATGGGCTTACCGTACCCTTCGCCCTGGCAGCAGGATTGAGCGGTGCCGTTGACAGCAACGCCATTGTTATTACCGCAGGCCTGGCCGAGATTGCTGCCGGATCTATTGCCATGGGGCTGGGTGGCTACCTTGCCGGCCGCACCGAAATTGAGCATTACCAGGCTGAAGAAAAACGCGAGTACCATGAAATAGAAAAACTGTATGAGGTTGAAATACAGGAAACCAAAGATATTTTTGCCCAATACGGGTTGCCTGAACCCCTGCAGGAACAGGTAGCCAAAGCCATTGCGCAGGATAAGAAGAAATGGGTTGATTTTATGATGCGGTTTGAGCTTGGCCTTGACCGCCCCGACAAATACCGGGCCTTTCAAAGCGCCTTTATCATCGGCATATCCTACATTATCGGCGGGCTTATACCTCTTACGGCTTATTTCTTTACCGAAACCCCTGAAAGGGGGCTCATGTATTCATCGGTAATTACCCTGTTATGCCTGGTGCTTTTTGGCTTCGTTAAAAGCAAACTTACCGGGCAGCCGGTGCTTAAAGGGGCGCTTCGGGTTACGCTGGTAGGTGCAGCAGCAGCTACCGCAGCTTTTCTTATTGCACGGCTAGTAGGTTAAATGATTTTTCAAATGTCTGGCTGTATACCTGCCTTAAAAAATGCCATGTCTATTTACGGCTGGCACGGAACAGTTTTTCTTTTTCTTCGCGGGTAAGACTGTCGTATCCCCCGGCTGAAATTTTATCCAGAATGGCGTCAATTTCTTCCTGCGGTACTTTATCGGGGGCCTCTGCCGATGGCCTGGTTTTGCGGACATTGCGGTAACTTACCTTAACTTTTGACCGTGGCCTGAACAGGCCTTTTATCCAATACAGGGTTTCTGTTATCCATCCGCCCCAGTTAACACCGGCCTGGAGTTGTTTCATATATACAAAACCCATCAGGGCTCCTCCCAGATGCGCTATGTTGCCCCCCAGGTTTACGCCATGCCGCACGTATAACACCGATATGATTACGTAAAACATGGCGATGTACTTAATGCGCACCGGGCCAAAAAACAGCAGATAAAAAGTATAATTGGGAAGCAGTACAGCCGTGGCCACCACCACAGCATAAATAGCTCCCGATGCCCCCACCATTTCGGCACGGCCAAAAAAGCCAGGGTTAAGGTTATATAGCAGCAGGTAGGCTATACCCCCTGTTAGTCCCCCTAAAATATACAGTGCTACAAGTTTATCTCCTCCCAGGTACTCCACAAACAGCCGCCCAAACCAGTACAGCACCAGCATATTGAACAGGATATGAAAAATATCGCGCATGCTGTGGGTAAACATATACGTTAAAAGCGTCCAGGGGCGTGATAAATACTCGCTCAAGCCGGAGGGCATACTGAACTGCCGGTATATGGTTTCGAAAAAAGCCCCGGCACCCAGCATCCATGTAAGCAGATCGGCAATGAGTAAAATCACAAAAACGGCCACGTTTATCCAAATCAACTGCACGTGGGCGTAATTCGGGCGGGCAAAAGCGTTTTTGAATTCTTCGAACATAATTCGCTACCTGAACCGGAAATTTTTACCAATAGGTTCCCTTGCTGCGCCAGAATTTAATTAAAATCCAGGCAACTACAATGCCCCCCAGGTGGGCAAAATGGGCCACGCTTCCGCTGCGGTCCATTAAAAAAGTAATTCCTCCGAGTACAAAAACCAGATATTTGGCTTTTACCGGTATAGGTGGTATAAGCAGCATTACTTCCAGATTGGGAAACAACATACCAAAACCCATAAGCACTCCATATATGGCTCCCGATGCTCCCAGCATGGCCCCTGCCCCGCCTCCGGTTATCAGGTCAATAATTACACTAAAAACGGCTGCGCCTGTTCCGGTTATGATGTAAAACAGCAAAAAGCGGTTCGAGCCCCAGAAGGTTTCCAGTATGGGCGCTGTGAAGGCCAGCATGAGCATATTAAAAAAGAGATGCACAAAGCCTCCGTGCGCAAACATGTAGGTGAACAACTGGTATGGCTGGAAAAGGGGAGTATTAACGTTGTATAACGACAGATAAGCGGTTACTTCGGGAACAAACAACTGCAGGATAAAAACTCCTGAATTGATGATAATGAGGTTCTTTACGGTTGGTGTAAGATTAAGCATAAATACAGTTAAGAGCGGTTAAAATACGAGGCAATCCGGGTTTCGTCCAAAACAAACAGTACAAGCTGGCCTGATGGACTGTATTGCGGGTTTTTGCAGTTCATTAACTGCTGTACCAGGCTTTGCATTTCGCCGGGCTGCAGCTGGCTACCGGCTTTGAGGCAGGCGCGCCGCGCCAGCGCACGGGCCAGCCGGTCGGCAACCGGTAGCGATAAATCAGAGTGGTTTTTAAATTGTTCCAGCGTGCCTTCAAGCAATTCCTTTCCGTTTACTTCATTGATTCCAGCCGGAACCCCGGTAATTAAAAATGTTTGGTTGCCAAACAGCTCCAGCCTGAAGCCCAATGCCTCCAGTTCGGGCATCATTTCGGTAAGCAGCGCAAAATCGCCAGCCGGCAAGGTTAAGCTTTGCGGAAACAACACCTGCTGGCTTTCGCCCCTGCGCAAACACATGGCCTGCTGAAATCTTTCAAACAACACCCGCTCATGTGCCGCCTGCTGGTCAATAATCAACAACCCCTTTCCGGCGGGTTGAACAATATACCGGTTGGCTATCTGAAATACGCCTTCGGTTGTGGTTGCAGTATGTGGAACAACAGTGCCGGAAAGCTCGGTCTGTAAATCTTTATGAACCTTGCCGGCATCCTGTTTATCATTTTTCAGTTCATCCGGAAACAGCGTTTTCCAGGTTTGTTTTCCCGAAGTCAGAAAGCGCTCCTGTATAAAAATTTCCTGCAGTGACTTACCTGCTGTTTGCAGCTTGTCAATCAGGTTAACGTCCGTATCAAAGTCCAGCGAAGGAGCCAGATGGTGCACGCCCAATGCCTGGCGAACGGCCGCCCGTAAAATGTTATACACGGTGCGTTCATCATCAAACTTAATTTCGGTTTTGGTGGGATGAACGTTTACATCAATATTACGGGGATCCAGTTCAAGAAATAAAACATAAAACGGATAGCTCTGCTCTGGCAGCAGGCCTTCGTAGGCGTTCATTACCGCATGATGCAGGTAATTGCTGCGAATAAACCGGTGGTTAACAAAGAAAAACTGTTCACCGCGTGTTTTGCGGGCAAAGCCGGGCTTGCCTATGTAACCGGTTATGCGCAGGTATTCGGTTTCTTCCGAACAGGGTATTAGCTGGTTTTCAAAGCTGCGGCCAAACAGGTGAACAATGCGATGGCTTAACTTTTCCGGCTGCAGGTTATAGGTCTTTTCATCGCCCTGAAAAAAAGTAAATGCTACCGAAGGAAACGCAAGCGCAAGCCTGTAAAATTCCTCCAGTATGTGCCTTAGCTCAACGGCATTGGATTTGAGAAAATTTCTTCTTGCCGGAATGTTGTAAAAAAGATTTTTTACACTAATACTGGTGCCCTTTTCGCAGGCTACGGGCTCCTGCACTATAACCTCCGATCCCTCAACCACCAAACGGGTACCCAAATCGCGGTCGGCCAGACGCGTTTTCATCTCCATCTGCGCCACTGCTGCAACCGAGGCCAGGGCCTCGCCCCTGAAACCCATGGTTCGCAGCGAAAACAGGTCATCGGCTTTGCGGATTTTTGAAGTGGCGTGCCGTTCCAGACTCATGCGCGCATCGGTTTCGCTCATGCCGCATCCGTTATCGATAACCTGAATGAGCGTCTTTCCGCCCTCTTTTACAATCAGGGTTATTGCGGTGGCTCCGGCATCGATCGAGTTTTCCATAAGTTCTTTTACTACCGAAGCAGGGCGCTGCACCACCTCACCAGCGGCTATCTGGTTGGCAATGGATTCCGGCAGCAACTGAATAACATCGGCCATTACCGCCTGCGAAGTTTAAAAAAGAAGTACAGTGGAATAAACAATAACAGGATGTAAGCCGACTGCACCCCGAACTTAATAAATAACATGAGCCAGAGCACCAAAAACAGAAGAATCACAAACCGCAGCATGCCGGCCGAAAAGTCCGCCTGCCGGGGCGCCATTCTCCTTGCCGAACGAAACGAACCCGCAATACGCGTTCGATATCCCCCCATTTGGTCATTTTGGGCAGCCTCATCTTCCAGCACCTCCCGGCGCAACCGGGCTTCCCGATCTTTTCTTTCCTCTTCCTGCGGATCATAATAACGCGGCATGAAGTTAAACCGCCTGTGCCGTGGTGTTTTAATGAATAATGATGGAAATTTCATGGAAAGGGTTACGGTTCGATTGTATATTGCCCGGTACAAAAATGAACGTATTGCGCCTGAATTACAACCCGGTAAACAACTCCACCCCCTTAAAAGTTGGCCTTTCCGGCCTGTTGCTGCTTGTGATTTTTTCTTCGATACAGGCACAGCCCGGTAAAATCCATTGGGTCGACAGTGTTTTTAGCACCCTTACCCTGGACGAGAAAATCGGACAGCTGTTTTTTATTTCCGTAAATCCATACGATGATGAAGATAAAAAGGAGCGCGACCTGGAATGGATTCGACACTACGGCATTGGCGGTGTAATAGTAAACGGGGGCGGCCCCAACGGTGTGCGCAAGTGGCTTAACCGGCTGCAACAGGAGGCCCGCGTGCCGCTGCTTGCCGGCATTAACGCTGAAGAAGGACCAGGCATTACCCTGGACAGCGCCCATGCCTTTCCGCCCATATTATCGCTGGCCGCCATACATCAGGATTCGCTGTTGTTTTTTATGGGCCAGGCCATTGCCCGGCAGCTCAACCAGGCAGGCCTGCATTTTAACCTGGCGCCCGCCACCAATCCATCCGGCATTTTCAACACTCCCGATTTGTATTACCATGCATGGGGAAGCGATCCCAGGCGCATTGCCTCCAAAGCAGCCCTGTATGCAGCCGGCCTCCGCTACGGAGGTGTGCTGCCCGTAGCCAAACATATTCCGTATTATGGACTGCAGATACAGCAGTACCAAAAAGGAACGCCCGTTTTTGCCCCGCAGCGCCTGGATGAAGCAACCCAGGTTATTTTCAGTAAAATAAACCCATGGTGCAGCGGTGTGTTGCTAAGCTATGAGCACGACCCTTCGTTTACTACCCGCAAAACCGGCCGTGCAGGCCTGAAGACAGTAGCCGAAAACTTTCCATTGTTGTTTTCTGCTGAGTGGCTCAAAAAAAATACTGCTTTTAACGGCCTGGCTTTTAGCTACCTGCCCGATTTAAAAGATGTACTTAAAAAAGAACGCACCGGTGATGCCGAGTGGTACGCTCTTTTGGCAGGCAACAACGTGCTGCTGGAACCGCGTCAAATTCCGCTGGCCGTGCGCAGGCTGCGCAGGCAATTCAAAAAAACACCCAAAGCACTTGCCCTGCTTGACGAAAGTGTAAAAAAAATATTGGGCATGAAATACGATGCCGGCCTTGCACATCAGGCTACTCCCCAAATACCTCAACCCTTTCGTACTGAAGCCGAAACCAAAATCCTTACTCGAAAGCTCACCGAACAATCGCTGGTAGTGCTCGTTAACCGCGACAGCCTGTTACCACTACAACAACTTGACCAGCTAAATATTGCCGTATTGCTCATCGGAGCACCCCGCGATACCCCGTTTCTGCAGCGCCTTTCGGCCTACGCCCCACTGCATGCCTACCACCTTCAACTGCCGGGCGATACTACCGGTCTCATCAGCAGTCTCAGAAAACATAACCTTATTATTGCCGGTCTTTATCCGTATGCTGCTCCCGTGTTAGACCTGCTGCCGGAGTTGCTAAACCAACTCAGCCCCGATAACCGGGTTGTGGTATGCAACTTCTCATCGCCAGAAAAACTTCCCGGCCCACTGCAGGTAGCTGCCCTGGTACAGGCATGGACCGACAGCCCGGAGGCTCAGCATGCTGCCGCAGGCGCCCTGTTTGGCAGCTTTTCGTGTAACGGCACAATGCCGATCGATGCCGGCAGTTATCAACAGGGTGCTGGCGTTACTACCCCTAAACTGGATATACTTTATTTTGCCGAACCCGAAGAGGCCGGTATGAAGCGGGAAGTGTTAAACAAAATTGATCGTATTGCCCGCGAAGCCATTGACGAACGCGCTGCACCGGGTTGTCAGATTGCCGTAATACGCCACGGTAAGGTAGTTTACCACCGCAGCTTTGGGTGGCTTACCTACAGCAGGCAAACACCTGTAAATCAAAACACTCTGTACGACCTCGCCTCGGTTACCAAGGTGGCCGCTACTTTACAAGCCATCATGTTCCTGTACGAAAAAGGTGCATTAGATATCTACAAAAAAGTTTCGGTGTATTTGCCGGAAATGGAACGCACCAATAAAAAGGATATTATTATAAAAGATGTGCTTACCCATCAGGCTGGCCTGGTGCCGTTTGAGCCGTGGTACCCGCTTACCATGAAAGACACCACCTTGCTGCACCATTATTACAGCCGGATGCGCTCAGAAAAATACCCGTTGCAGGTCGCCCCACGGCTTTTTGCCGCACCCCACATACGCGATTCCATCTGGCAATGGACCCTCCGGTCGCCCATGTTGCCCAAGCCCCCGCGCACGCCTTATCCGTTCCGGTACAGCGACCTGAGTTTTATTATTTTGCACCGCCTTGCCGAAAAATTATTGAATCAGCCGCTTGAAGATTTTGTCAGGCAAAACCTCTACGACCCATTAGGGGCATCAGCACTCGGGTTCAATCCGTTAACCTACGCTGATTCTGCCAACATTGCTCCAACCGAGTACGATAAAACTTTCAGAAAACAATGGGTGGTTGGAACCGTGCATGATGAACGCGCCGCCATGCTGGGGGGCGTAGCCGGCCATGCCGGCCTGTTTGGCAACGCCATTAACCTGGCCAAACTGGGACAAATGCTGCTGCAGCAGGGACGCTATGCGGGCCTTCAATTTTACAAACCGGAAACCGTGCAATTATTTACGCGCCGGCAGTTTGAAACCAGCCGCAGGGGGCTGGGCTGGGACAAGCCCCTGCTGGGCGACTTTACAGGTCCTACCTCGCTCTATGCCTCGCCCAAAACCTTTGGCCACACCGGCTTTACCGGAACCTGTATCTGGGTTGACCCTGAATTCGACCTGGTATATGTATTTTTATCGAACCGCGTACATCCTGACCGGAGCAATAAACTAATTCAGCTTAATATCCGTTCTCGCATTCAGGATGTGATTTATCAATCCATATTTGAATACTGCGCAGCACCCAACCCCTTACCATGGAACAGATTAGAATAGGCATTGTTTGTTACCCTACTTTTGGCGGCAGTGGTGTAGTGGCTACCGAACTGGGAAAGGCCCTGGCCAAAGAGGGGCATCAGGTACACTTTATAACCTACTCACAACCCAGCCGCCTGGACTTTCTTAACGAAAATCTTTTTTACCATGAAGTGGATTTTCGCACCTACCCTTTGTTTGAATATCCACCCTACGAGCTGGCCCTTTCCAGCAAAATGGTAGATGTTGCCCTGAACGAAAAACTTGATCTTCTGCATGTGCACTACGCCATCCCCCACGCTTCGGCTGCCTATATGGCGCGTCAAATACTCATTACCAAAGGGCTTTACGTGCCTGTCGTTACAACCCTGCATGGCACCGATATTACCCTGGTGGGGCGCGACCCCTCCTACGAGCCCGTAGTTACCTTCAGCATCAATCAGTCCGATGTTGTTACGGCCGTATCGAACCACCTTAAAGAAGAAACCCTTGCCTATTTTAGAATATCCCGGCCCATCGAAGTAATCCCCAACTTCATTGACCTGGAACGCTTTAAAAAACAAAAGAAAGAACACTTTAAAAAAGCCATTTGTCCGGCCGGAGAAGCGCTGATTGTACACACCTCCAACTTTCGAAAAGTAAAGCGCATTGAAGATGTAATCCGCATATTTTACAACATACGCAGGCAAATACCTGCCAAGTTGCTGCTTATTGGCGATGGGCCGGAGCGCACTACGGCCGAAAACCTTTGCCGCGAAATGGGCATTTGCGAAGATTCGCGATTTCTGGGTAAACTCGAGGCGGTAGAAGAAGTGCTTTCGGTGGCCGATCTTTTTCTTATGCCCTCAGAAAAAGAAAGCTTTGGGCTGGCTGCCCTCGAGGCCATGGCCTGCGAAGTACCGGTTATCTCTTCCGATGCCGGCGGCCTGCCCGAGTTAAATATTCAGGGAGTTACCGGCTTTTTGTGCCCCGTGGGCGATGTGGAGGGCATGAGCCGCAAAGCTTTGTTTGTGTTGGATAAGAACCACTTGCCGCGGTTTAAGGAAAACGCCCTGAAACGGGCCCGCGAATTCGACATATCGCGGATATTGCCCCGCTATGAAGAACTGTACCGCAGCGCAATTGCCCATTCAAAAGAACCGGCTTAAACCGCTGAAGCATTTTTAAACACCCGTGTTTACCTTATCGCTAACCTGCCGCCTCAACCGGTAATGCAACAAACACTGCGGTTTATTAAGCATCCTTTCATTTGCCTGATTAATGTCATTTACCTGATAACGAAACTTTATAAATTTGCATTTCGTTTAGTGCAGGTGTATGGCAGAGATTAAACCCAAAAACAAAGGAACACGTCAGTTATTTCAAAACCCGGTACTCGAGCGGCTTTCCCGCACGCATATTGCCGTTCCGCTCATCATATTTTTTGGCTACGCGGCCGGGCTTCTCTATTGGAGTGTAACCCATACCAGCCTTTCGGCCGGAACCACCATTGCCCTGTTTTTTGCCGGATGGCTGGCGTTTACGTGGGTAGAGTACCAGGTACACCGCCACGTGTTCCACATGGCCACCTATACCCGCTGGCGCGAAAAGCTGCAATACACCATGCATGGCGTACACCATGAATTTCCCAAAGACAAAGACAGGCTGGCCATGCCGCCCCTGTTAAGCGTTACCATCGCTACCGTGCTGTTGTTGCTGCTCAGGCTGGTGCTGGGCGACCTGGCATTTGCCTTCCTGCCCGGATTTCTGGTGGGCTACGCAGCGTACCTGGGCATACACTACATGGTGCACGCCTATCAGCCTCCAAAAAACTTTTTAAAAGCCCTGTGGGTAAACCATGGCGTTCACCATTACAAAAACGGTGAAATTGTATTCGGGGTGTCTTCACCCCTATGGGATTACATTTACGGCACCATGCGCGAAAAGCAAAAGCCTGCCTGAAGCGCCCTGCCCTCCCTTATTCTGAAAAAAAATCGGCTTAAAATTCCTGCGGCAGGTCGTAACCATCTGGTTTTTGTTCAAAAAGCCGGCCGTATTAAAAAAACAGCTTAATTTTCATGCACGCATTGCTGTTATTAACGCATGGATTGCATCATTATAGGCGCGGGCTTTTCCGGACTGGCTGCGGCCAGAATATTGCACAAGGCTGAAAGAAATTTTACGGTACTCGAAGCCCGCAAACGTGTTGGCGGTCGCGTACATACACACTACCTCAAGGGTAACCGCTTTGTAGAAGCAGGCGGGCAGTGGGTTGGCCCCGGGCAGGACCGCATGTACCAACTGGCACAGGAATACGGGTGCACCTGGTTTGAAACCTACAACTCGGGCAAAAATATTATAGACCTGAATGGCAAAGTGAGAACTTATTCCGGGCTGATACCCCGAATCGATTTGCCCTCTTTACTGAACATTCAACTGGTACTATCAAAACTTGAAAAACTGGCTAAAGATATTTCTGTGCATGCACCCTGGCAGGCTTACAGGGCCCGGCGGTTTGACGGCCTTACGCTGGACCATTTCCTTTACAAAAACTGTTTCACCCGCAACGCCTATCAGGTAATGCGAACCGGCCTGGAAACGGTGTTTGCCTGCAACCCTGCTGAAGTATCACTCCTGCATATTTTGTTTTACATCAAGTCGGGCAATAACCTAAACACCCTGATTAGTATTGACAACGGAGCGCAACAACACCGCATAAACGAAGGTATGCAAAGCCTGGCAGAACGCATGGCCCTGCCCTTTGCCGGGCAAATAAAATACACCCACGTGGTTAGAAGTATCGTTCAGCAGCAAAACGGTGTGCTGGTTAAAGGTGAAGGCTTCTCGTTGCAGGCCTCCAAAGTTATTCTGGCCCTGCCGCCGGTATGCATCCGGCAAATTCATTTTGAGCCTCCCCTGCCTTTAATGAAGCAGCAGGTGCTTCAAAAACTACCCATGGGCATTGCCGGCAAGGTTTTAGCTGTATATAAATCGCCCTTCTGGCGATCGCAAAACCTGAGCGGACAGGTAGTGGCAGATGATTCACGGCCCTTTCAGGTTTTTTTTGACTGTTCACCGGCTGATGGAAGCTATGGTGTTTTACTGGCTTTCTGTCTCGCAGACCGCGCGCGGGCATTCTTTGCAAATCCTGCTGAAACAAGGCGGGCCACAGCTCTTAAGGTATTTACCCGTTATTTTGGTACAGCAGCCGGCCGTCCGGAAGATTATTACGACCATTGCTGGGCCAATGAATCGTGGAGCGGCGGCTGTTATGCAGCCTTTTATCCACCCGGCACCTGGACTACTTTTAAAGATGAGCTGGCCAGGCCCACCGGCAATGTACACTGGGCAGGCACCGAAACATCGGCCGAATGGTATGGCTATATCGAAGGGGCCGTGCGGGCAGGCGAGCGTGCAGCCAAAGAAATACTTCAGAATCTATGAAGGCCAGACACTACCTGTTTATTTTGTTCATTTTACTGATTACCGCGTGGATGGTCTGGTCGCATACGGGCCGTAATTATTCTGCCCCGGCACCTCCCCCTTTACCGGCTGTTATGCAAGCCGTAATGCTCGACTCAGCCTGTGCACGCAACGTGGTGGCCATACAACCCTGGATGGAGCCGGATGATTATTTTAGCGAACAGCATTTTTATGAAAAACTAAACAACTACTTCACGCGCGCCAGGCAAAATGGATACTTCAACAGCCACACTGTTGTCCTGCTGCCGGAATATCTGGGCACGTGGCTTGTTATGGCTGGCGAAAAAAGATCGATAGCAGAAAGCCCGACAATAACCGCAGCCATGACTATCCTTATCTTCAGCAATTTTCCATCGTTTGTGCGTTACTGGCTGCAGTTTAATCCTGAAAAACAAGCAGAAACTGCGCTCTTCAGAATGAAAGCCAGGCAAATGGCCCGCATTTATACAACTGTATTTCGCAGGCTGGCCTCCGGGTTTGGGGTAACCATTGTGGCCGGATCAATTGTACTGCCCGATCCTTCGGTATTCAAAAATGAAATTACCGTTCATCTTACCGGTGAACTGTACAACACCTCGTTTGTATTTTATCCCGATGGAAGCATCGACCCCAGGGTGGTTAGAAAAACCTACCTTACCTCCGGGGAACAAGGCTTTACGGCATCGTGCCCCATTGAACAACTTCCGGTATTTCAAACCGCTATTGGCCAGTGTTGCCGTGTTAATCTGTGCCGACTCCTGGTTTCCGGAAAGTTATATTGAAGCCGCCAAAAAAGATGCCCGCATTATTCTGGTTCCTTCCTATGCCGCAGGCAACGGCAAAATGGCTAAACCATGGAGCGGTTATGACGGCCAGCCGGCACCCAATGATGTAAACCCCTTCGATATTGGCGACCTTACCGAGGCCGAAGCGTGGAAAAAATATACCCTTCCGGGCCGAATGAAGGCGCCGGCCGAGCTGGGCGTTAATGTATTTCTGCGCGGCACATTCTGGAATATGGGCAGCGACGGGCTTACCCAGGTCGTTTACCGTGATAAAACAGCAGAAGTGCGCCAATCGCAGCAGGACGGCATCTGGAACATTTGCTTTTAACGGTGCCGTTGCCGGCCTTAGCCGCATAAGCTTTTTTGTTTACCCGCCAAACATAACATGCTGCATTTAGGTTATATTGCTGCCGGGCATGAGCGGCTATTGCCCGAAGCACCATGTTCAACTTCGCGGATGATAACCAACAAGAAAATTCGCCAGATGAAGGCAACCCGTTTTGAACATGAATCCTGCTCTGCACCCCGTTTGTTGCAGCTTCGTTATCTGGTAGCCGAAGGCGAAGGGCAACACCTGGAGTTTAAGCGCAGGGCATCTGACCCGGAACGAATTGTCCGCGAAATGGTGGCCTTTGCCAACACCGGCGGAGGAACCCTGTTGGTAGGCGTTGCCGATAACGGCAGCATTCCGGGTTTAAAATATCCCGAAGAAGAATCGTTTGTTATACGCCAGGCCATAGAAAAATACATACAGCCGCCCTTAACCTACAGAGAAGAAGTTATAGCCGTTGCACCTGCGCGCTTTGTGCTGGCCTACCATATTAAAGCAGGCAAAAAGTATCTGTATCAGATCAGGCATGGCCGAAAACTAACCTGCTTTGTGCGCGTACAGGATAAAAGCCTGAAAGCGAGCTATGAAATGAAAACTGTGTTGCGTTACCGGAACCGAAAACGGAGTCTGCTTATCAGATATGGCGAACATGAACAGTTGCTCATGAAATTTCTGTCTGAATACAAAACCATAACCGTTGGCGATTTCGCAAAGCTGGCCAACCTGCCCTACCGGCAGGCTTCACAAAAACTGGTTTACCTGGTTTTGGCCAACCTGTTAAAAATTACCGCAACAGAAGCAGGTGATCTTTATTCACTTGCCTTTCCGGCCGATGAGGGAAGGTAAAGTTATTAAAAAAATATTCCATTTACACACTACCTTTTTCACAAAGGTTTTCGTTCCTTTCAACCGCTTTTAACCCGCGCTATGGCAAAAACAAAAAGGGAGAAAAAAATTTTTGTACTCGACACCTCCGTTATCATCTACGAACACAACTCCATCCTGAACTTTGACGAACATGACATTGGCATTCCAATTACCGTACTGGAAGAGCTGGATAATTTTAAAAAAGGCAATGACACCAAAAACTTTGAGGCCCGCGAATTTATCCGGCTTATTGACAAGCTGGCCAAAGACCAGATGCTGCACCAGTGGAATCCATTGAACGGCAGGGACAAAGGTAACTTTAAAGTACTGATGGATACCGGTGGCAACGGTATAACAGATGCCAATAAAATTTTTAACGAAGATAAACCCGACCATCGCATATTAAATGCCGCCCTCCGCCTGCAAAAGGAAGAAAAGAACCGAAAGGTTATACTGGTAACGAAAGACGTAAACCTGCGCCTCAAAGCCAAGGCTCTGGGACTGCAGGCCGAAGACTACACAACCGGCAAAGTAAAAAACATCTCCTCTCTCTACACCGGTTGTACCATTCTGGAAGATGTGGATGCCGATGCCATCAATCTGTTGTACGATAAGGGATATTGTCCGCCCGAAGAACTGCTGGGCAACACCACTCCCCTTAAAAATCATTATTATATCCTGCGAAGCGGCAAGAAGTCCATTCTGGCTTATTTCAATCCCTTTAACGGCATGATTGAACATGTGGAAAAGCGTTCGGTGTATGGTATTAAACCGCGAAATGCAGAGCAAACCTTTGCCATACATGCCGTGCTCAAACCCGAAATACGGCTCGTATCGCTTCAGGGCATTGCCGGAACCGGAAAAACACTCATTGCGCTGGCGGCAGCCCTTGAACAAAAACGCGAATTCCGCCAGATTTATCTGGCCAGACCCATTGTGCCCCTTAGCAACAAAGACATCGGATACCTGCCTGGCGACATCAAATCAAAACTCAATCCTTACATGGAGCCGTTATGGGATAACCTCAAGTTCATCCAGAGCCAGTACAGTGAAAACGACAAGGAATACACCAAGATTACCGAAATGGTAAACCAGGAAAAGCTGGTTATTACGCCCCTGGCCTACATACGCGGCCGCAGTTTATCGAACATCTGTTTTATTGTGGATGAAGCCCAGAACCTCACCCCGCACGAAGTAAAAACCATCATTACCCGTGCCGGCGAAAACACGAAAATTATCTTTACCGGTGACATTCACCAGATTGACACCCCCTATCTCGATTCACAATCAAACGGCCTTTCGTACCTCATCGACCGCCTGAAGGATCACGACCTCTATGCCCATATTACCCTTGAAAAAGGTGAGCGATCCGAGCTGGCCAACCTGGCAAACGAACTGTTGTAGCATAAATACTTACGATGCAAGATTTTTCACATTATCTTTCAGCTCAACCCGCATTTTGAAGGTTTTTGGCTGTTTGGCTCTGTCCCAGCCATCCGAAACTGATGTAAGAATGTGGCACAATTTGTTCTCTACAACACGCACCCGTGAAAAATTACCTCAAACCTTATGCGTGCCCAAAGACCGCATAGAGGGACGTTTGGATACTTTGCCTTTACTTTGCCGTATAAAAATAGCAAGACCAAACAAAAATCGGGATGATTGAGCTAATTAAACGCTGGGTATTTAAGTGGTTGCCGGACGAAAAAAAGCTGCAATGCCTGCTTAACGAGGGCACTTTGTTGGGCATGCGCAACAAAAACGGCCGAACGGCCTACCTATACATGTTTCATAACTGGTGCGCAGAGGTGGTTTTCAGGGAAGATGTGCCCTACAGCCAGGCAGAAAAGATTTTTGTTTTTCCGGGTGTAAAGCAGTTTAACCAATACCTCGAATCAGAGCTGAAGGGCAACTTTAAACCGTAATAAAAACGCCCTAGCCCAGTACTTTTTTCACTGTTTCTCCGATATCGGCCGGGGACTCAACCACGTGCAGGCCGCATTCGCGCATAATTTTCATTTTGGCAGCAGCGGTATCTTCGGCCCCGCCAATAATGGCTCCTGCGTGACCCATACGCCTGCCCGGAGGTGCTGTTTGCCCGGCAATAAAGCCCACCACGGGTTTTCTGTTTCCGTTTTCTTTTACCCAGCGGGCTGCTACAGGCTCATAGTTTCCGCCAATTTCGCCAATCATCACTATGGCATCCGTTTCGTCATCATTCATCAGCATTTCCACCGCTTGCTGTGTGGAGGTGCCGATAATCGGGTCGCCACCAATTCCAATGGCCGTTGAAATGCCCAGCCCTGCCTTTACAATCTGGTCGGCTGCTTCGTAGGTAAGTGTACCTGATTTCGAGACCACACCCACACGGCCTTTCTTAAACACAAATCCCGGCATAATTCCAACCTTGGCCTCACCCGGCGTTATAACCCCGGGGCAGTTGGGGCCAATAAGGATGGTATTGCGTTGGCTTACATATTTTTTAACTGTCATCATGTCTTTAACCGGAATACCTTCGGTAATGGTAACAATAACCCGAATGCCCGCATCGGCAGCTTCCATAATGGCATCGGCAGCGAATGCCGGTGGTACAAAAATGATGGATACATCGGCTCCGGTTTTTTTAACGGCTTCCTGTACCGTGTCGAACACCGGCCTGCCCAGATGCTCGGTACCTCCTTTTCCGGGTGTAACACCTCCCACCACGTTGGTGCCGTATTCAATCATCTGCCCCGCGTGGAACGTTCCTTCCGAGCCGGTAAAGCCCTGAACCAGAACACGTGAATTTTTATTAACCAGTACGCTCATGAGTTTAGCTATTGAAGCGTACAAAAATATAAGAATAAACCTGCCAACAAAAAGAACAGGCCCCATATAGAGGCCTGTTTTATGATTTTTTCGCGTTTATTCCGGATTAACCGGTGTATTATTCAAATGCGCGCCATACGGTTATTTGTTATGCTGCACTGATTTACTGGTTTTTTACAAGTCCGAGGCGCTGCAGGAACCGGTTGTATTCCTCGCGGTACAGGTCCACATCGGGAGCCATTTCCATGGCCTGCCGGTAAGCGGTAAGGGCATCGGAGAGCAGCAGGTGGCTTTCGAAGAAACCGGCCTGAAGGTATTTTTCCAGGGCTGTACCGTTCGATACGGTAGCCATCAATTCGTTCCATTCTTTTTCTACTTCAGCCTTTTGGCTGCCTTGCAGCCGTTTTATAGATACGTTACCCGACTGATAGCCATCTGAGGTAACCACTTTTATGAGCAGGTTTTGTTCTTTGGCCAGTTTTTCATCGGCCAGGTTAAGCCGGTAGTTGTTGCCCTGCACTTTGTGGCGGGCCAGCACGTCTTCGGCCAGATTCATTACCAACACTTCGGCTTCGGTTGCATTTCCCGGTGAATGCCAGCTCAGAAAAACTTCGTTGCCCAAATGAAAAGACGTTTTGGGCATATACAGTTGTACAGGAGCCTTAAGGTCGCGGTGTACGGCCCCGGTGGCTGCCAGTTTGTTTCTCTTTTCATCTTCACTGCTCAGAATAAACTCAGTGTATTTGCTCATTACCGAAGAAGATTTCGACAGCGTGGAAGCCACATCTGCCAGCTTATACGGGCCGGCTTCTTTGATTTCTATGGGCTTTCCGCTTATGTGCATAAGGCCCAGGTAGGAGTTTTCGGCAACTTTTACTTCATCGGATGCCGAGAGGCTGGCTCCTACTTTTATTGAAGCCCATGCATCACCGGTTTTAACTTCGGTCTTGCCTTTACTTACCAGCACTTTAAAATCGTATCCCTGTGCAAGGACAAACGATACGGAAATTGCAAGCAGATAAACGATTAACCAACGGTAGCACTTCATGATGAAAGGGTTTATTGTTGAACATTTTTAAGTCCGGTACGAATCAGAAAGTTGTTGTAGGCTTCTTTAAAGAAGTCCACATCAGGCGCAAGCCGAATAGCTTCCTCATAGGCAGCTATGGCGTCAATAATCAGGTTTTTGTTTTCATAAAAACCTGCCGTTAAAAATTTATTCATAGCATTGGTTTCGGCCAGGTCGGCCGCAATTTCGTTCCATGCTTTTTTAATTTGTTCCTGTTCGGTGGCTGTCATGCGTTTTATGGTGTATTGGGGCGAGGCAATTTTAGGATTTGCCTTGTCGCTTATTTCCACGAAAACAGATCCCAGGTCAGCAAACTGTTTATCGTTTAAATCCAGCACTATGCTGTTGGAAGTGGTTTCCATTCGCGCTATCGGGTCGCCAAAGATATTGGTAATGTTAACCACAAAGGGGCCTTTGGTTTTCTGGCTTTCCCACCGTATTACCACCAGCGAGTTATAAACGGCCGTATTCATTCCGGGGCTGGATGGCAGCAAAACGTTAATGTCTTCTTTTGTGCCTCGGTGTACTGCTCCGGTGGCACTTAGTTTATTTACTTTTTCAGAAGAGTTACTGCTCAAAATAAAGTCAGCGTATTTGTTCAGCACACTGGGTCCGCCGGCAATTTCTTTTTCCAGCTGGGCCACCAGATACGTTCCGGGTTTATTGAGTTCTTTGGGTTTTCCGCTGTTGTGAAACAGGCCTACATAGGCGTTTTCGCCTACTTTTATTTCATCGGAGCTTTTGAGCACGGCCCCGGTTTTAACCGGCTGCCAGGCCCCGCCGGTTTTTATTTCGCTTACCCCCTTGCTGGCCACTATTTTAAAGGCATAACCGTTTGCCTGCCCGTAGGCAGTACAGGCAAAACAGAACATCGCTGCAATTGCTATTAGCCTGATTTTCATGATGTTATTTGATTTTAAAAGTCTAATTTAAACAAATTTTCCCAATTCAGGGGATTAATGCTCCCGGGCCTCAACAGGTAAACCCCGTTTTCGGTTGCGCCAGGGCACTATTACGCGCTGGTATAGCCATTCGTTCAGCACTTTATGGTAAATCTCAAAACTTGTGCCAACCACAGCAATTACTGCCAGCGCCCAGGTAATGTTGAGTTTAAACGAAAACCAGTTAAATGCATAAATCATCAGAAATGAAAGCAGCACAATCTGAACAATCTGGATGGTAATACTTACCAGGTCAAACCAGTCTTTTCGTTTTTCGTCCCATTCAATCCACACAAAGAACATCATATTCAGAAAACAAAGCACCACGGCTATAAGTATTTCCTGCCAGCTTTTAAGTACTTCGATATAATCTTCATTCAAAATCATGGAAATAATGTTGGCATGCACCACTACGCCATACATATCGGGGCGTGCCTTACCGGCATATTTTTTATTCAGCGGGGTAAAAAACTTGTCATCCCATGAAGTATCCTTCAAATCGGCACCCAGAAAGCCAAAAAGCACAACCTTGTCTCTGAACATTTCGCCCACAAACCGGGAGGTATCCAGCGCCTGATCCCAGTCCAGCACAATATACCGACCGGCGTAGTTCGAAGCTCCGTACCAGTCGACAATATTTCCCCGGTAGTTAATTACCTCGCGGTAGTTGTTTCGGGCCAGAAACCGGTTTGTTCTGGCTGAGTCATACAGCATGGATATCATAACCGAAAAGGCCAGTTCCCTTTTTCCGTTCACCATTATCTGCGGGTTAAAGGTACGGCACGATTTGAGGTCTTCCTGGTGGGCGGCCTCGGTTTCGAGGTTTACAAATCCTTCGAATGCGCCTGGCATTAATGCCCAGTAGGTGTGCTCAATGGAGTCGTAAATATCTATATCGCCATATTGTTCAATGAGCTTTTTGGTTTGCTGAAGTTTGTGGGCCATAACCACAGCTCCTGATGCCGAAGCCTGCTGAATGGCATAGGCGAAGTACTGGTTGCTCAGGGTATCGTAAGCCTGCGGGCACTCCAGCGAATCGCCCAGCCAGTCGCAACTGAAAATAATATCCAAACCGATAACCTTTGGCTTATGAGGAATAATATTTAAAATCTGCTGAGCAATCTGTGCCCGCGACAAATACCCGATATTGACAATAACTATATTGGTATCCATGGGCGGGTCTTCGCGTATCTGCGAGAATGTAATGTCGGTAAGCTCCATATCGCCCAGCGCCTGACCAAGCGGATCAAACGCATCAAAAACCCTTAGTTGCGTAACCCCGTACAATCCCAGCAGTATAAGAAAGGCAAACAGCGAAGCTAACACCGAGTGCACCCAAAAAGCGGTTACCCTGAATATGGATTTTCTTTTATTGCCGGCCATGCCGTAATATGTTTATTGAGTAAATTTAGAAATTTAGGCTTCAATTCATACTAAAAGGTCTTGAAACCCCCGTTAAGCGCAAAACACTATCTGGATGGAATACGCAAGGGCGACCGGGTTATCCTTGCACGTGCCATTTCGCTGGCCGAAAGTACCCGTATAACCCACCGAAAGCTGCTGATGAAATTGCTTCAATCGCTTTATAAGCACTTACCCGGCAACACCATTCGAATAGGCATTACCGGACTGCCCGGTGCTGGCAAGAGTACGTTTATTGAAGCATTCGGGCAGTATCTTACCGCTCAGGGTAAAAGAGTGGCTGTGCTTACGGTAGACCCAACCAGTCCGTTGAACAAGGGCAGCATTTTAGGCGACAAAACGCGCATGAACGAACTTGCGCGCAATCCGCTTGCCTTTGTACGGCCTTCTGCATCGGGCCATGCAGCCGGTGGTGTAGCCCGGCATCTGCGCGAGTCGGTATGGCTTTGCGAAGCAGCCGGTTATGAGGTGATTCTGCTGGAAACCGTGGGTGTGGGGCAATCGGAAACGGCAGTAAAAAACATGACGGATTTTTTCATGCTGCTAACCTTAGCCGGTGCTGGTGATGAACTGCAGGGCATTAAACGGGGTATAATGGAAATGGCCGATGCAGTGGTCATTACCAAAGCCGATGGCGACAATGTGCAACCTGCCCGGCGCGCACAGGCTGTTGTGCAACAGGCGCTGCATTTGCTTCAGCAGTCGGAGTCGGGATGGATGCCACGGGCCCTTACCTGCTCGGCCCTGGAGGGCCGCGGATTAGAGGCCATATGGAACATGGTTCAGGATTATTTTGAACAAACCCGTAAATCGGGATACTACCTGCAAAACCGGCTGGAGCAGCAAAAAGCCTGGCTGCGCGATCTGGTTCACAACGATTTGCAGCAATGGATGCAGCGCACCCTCCATGTGGAACGCATGCTAAAAAAAGCCGAACAGCAGGTGGCCGCCGGCCAGGCGCTGCCGCAGCAGGCTGCCAACGCGGTAATGAAAGAATTAAGAAAGAAACTAAAAACCGGAAAAAAGTGAGATTAATATGGCTGGGTGCGGTTTTGCTGTGCTGTACCTCACCCAAAAGCGATAATCACCGGCAAGCCGCCTCAACAAACGGATATCTTAAATACGCCAGGGGTTTTAGCGTGCAACAAACCGCTGAGGGCATTACCGAGGTAATTGTTACCAAGCCCTACCCCGGAGCTACGCAACCCCTTGTATATGTACTGGTTCCCGACAGCAGCAATTATTCCGACAAGTCCGGGGCCACTGTTATCCGTGTACCTGTTAAAAAACTGGTATGCACCAGTACCACCCATATTCCGCTGCTGGATTACCTGAATAAAACCGATGCCCTTGCCGGCTTCCCCGGTCTGCAATACATCAGCTCGCCAGCCATGCGGCAACGTATTGACAGGGGCGAGGTAACCGAACTGGGCCTGGATAAAAGCATGAACATAGAACGTCTGCTTATGTTGCAGCCCGACCTGGTTATGGCTTATCTGGTATCGGGCGATTTTGGCCAGGTTAAAAAAATACAGGAACTGGGCATTCCCGTGGTAATCAATGCCGAATACCTGGAACCACATCCGCTGGGCCGCGCTGAATGGATAAAGTTTATGGCCTTGTTTTTCAATATGCAGCAAAAGGCCGACTCCATATTCCGGTTTATAGAAAATGAGTATCTGAGCACCCGCGAAAAAGCCCTTCATGCCGCAACGCACCCCACGGTACTGAGCGGTATTATGTACAGCGACACCTGGTTTGCACCAGGAGGCAGAAACTACGGGGCCCGATTGCTGACCGATGCGGGCTGCCGCTACATCTGGCAGCACAATGAATCGGATGAATATCTGGAGCTAAGTTATGAGGCCGTTTTAGCAAAAGGCCAACAGGCCGATCTGTGGATTGGCGTGGGCGGGTTTACTTCGCTTAAAGAAATGGAAGAAGCCGATGATCGCTACACGCGCTTCAGTGCCTTTCGAAACCGGCAGGTTTATACGTACAACGGGCGCATCGGCCCCACTGGAGGAAGCGAATATCTTGAGCTGGGGTACCTGCGTCCGGATATTATACTTAAAGATCTGGTTAAGATAGCCCATCCTGAGTTGCTGCCGGACCACGCACTTTATTTCCACGCCCGTTTAAAATAAAAAAGCCGGCTAAGTAAACCGGCATTTTTCAAACAGGTATTATGTTTTTTTACTTAATCTCCACGTCCACACCGCTGGGAAGTTCCAGCTTCATCAGCGCATCTATGGTTTTGGCGCTGCTGGAATATATGTCTACAAGCCGCTTGTAGGTACAAAGCTGAAATTGCTCGCGCGACTTTTTGTTGACATGCGGAGACCGCAGCACGGTAAATATTTCCTTATCGGTAGGTAAAGGTATGGGGCCGCTCACAATGGCGCCCGTTGCTTTAACGGCACGTACAATCTTTTCTGACGACTTATCGACCAGATTGTGATCGTAGGATTTGAGTTTAATTCTGATTTTCTGATTCATAATCTAAACGTCTTTTAGATTTATTTGGCGGCAACTGTCCCTTTTACTTCTTCAATAACCTTATCGGCCAGGTTTTTCGGTACGGGCGCATAATGCGAGAAGGTAAGTGTGGCTGAGGCCCTTCCCGAGGTAATGGTGCGCAGGTCGGTAACATAGCCGAAAAGTTCTTTCAGCGGCACATCGGCTTTGATAACCTGGGCGCCACCGCGGGTGTCCATACCTTTCAGAAGGCCGCGCCTGCGGTTCAGGTCACCGGTAACTGCCCCGGTAAACTCATCAGGGGTAAGCACTTCAACGCTCATAATAGGTTCCAGCAACTGCGGATTGCATTTGGCTGCAGCTTCTTTAAAGCCTATGCGCGCAGCCAGCTCAAACGACAGCGAGTCGGAGTCCACATCGTGGTAAGAGCCATGGAACAGGCGCACCTTCATGCCATCAACCGGGTAGCCGGCCAAAGGACCGTTGGCCATGGCCTGGGCAAAACCTTTTTCCACTGCCGGTATGAATTCCTTGGGAATAACACCGCCTACGATGTCGTTTACAAACAGCAGGCCTTCTTTGCCGTCATCGCGCGGACCGATTTCAAATACAATATCGGCAAACTTACCGCGGCCACCGGTTTGTTTTTTATACACCTCTTTGTGCTCAACGGTGGTGGTAAGCGCTTCTTTATAGGCCACCTGGGGTGCTCCCTGGTTTACTTCTACTTTAAATTCCCTGCGCAGCCGGTCGATAATAATTTCCAGGTGCAGTTCGCCCATGCCCCGCAGAATGGTTTGGCCGGTTTCCTGGTCGGTGTGTACGCGCAGGGTGGGGTCTTCTTCAATAAGCTTTGCAATGGCCATGCCCAGCCTGTCCACATCGGCCTGCTTTTTGGGTTCGATGGCATATCCAATTACCGGTTCGGGGAATACCATGGATTCCAGCACCACCTTGCGTTTTTCGTCACACAGGGTATCGCCCGTTTTAATATCCTTAAAGCCCACCACAGCACCAATATCACCGGCCATGAGGCGTTCAATCTGGTTTTGTTTGTTGGCGTGCATCTGGAATACACGCGAAATGCGTTCTTTCTGGCCCGAACGGGTATTATAGACATATGAACCCGACTCCAATACTCCCGAGTAGGCACGGATGTAGCACAGGCGTCCAACGAACGGGTCGGTGGCAATTTTAAAGGCCAAGGCTACAAAAGGTTCTTTGTCAGAGGGGCGCACTACCACTTCCTCATTGGTATCCGGGTCGGTACCGATAATGTTGTCTTTGTCCAGTGGCGAAGGCAGCAACTCCATTACATAGTCCAGCATGGTTTGCACGCCTTTGTTTTTAAACGAGGCCCCGCAGAGCATGGGCACGATTTTCATTTCAATGGTAGCCTGCCTAAGGGCCTTCAAAATTTCCTGTTCAGTTATGGATTCGGGGTTTTCGAAGTATTTTTCGATTAGGGTTTCATCTACTTCGGCTACTGCTTCGAGCAGTTTTTCGCGGTATTCTCTGGCCTCGTCTTTCAGTTCATCGGGTATGGGTACCACTTCAAAGGTCATACCCTTGTCGTGTTCGTTCCATATTATGCCCCGGTTGTTTACCAGGTCAACCACTCCGCGGAAAGTTATCCTCGACGCCAATGGGCAACTGAAGGGGCACGGCCCTGGAGCCCAGCTTTTCCTTAACCTGTTTGCACACGTTCAGGAAGTCGGCCCCTGCGCGGTCCATTTTATTAACGAACCCTATGCGGGGAACTTTGTAATTGTCGGCCAGCCGCCAGTTGGTTTCCGATTGGGGCTCAACGCCATCTACTGCGCTGAACAAAAATACCAGTCCATCAAGCACCCGGAGCGATCGGTTTACCTCAACGGTAAAATCAACGTGTCCGGGCGTATCAATAATATTAAGGTGGTACTGGTTGCCTTTGTAGTTCCAGAACACGGTGGTGGCAGCCGATGTAATGGTAATACCACGCTCCTGCTCCTGCTCCATCCAGTCCATGGTTGCCGTTCCTTCGTGAACTTCTCCGATTTTGTAGTTCACACCGGCATAGTACAGGATGCGCTCGGTAGTAGTTGTTTTGCCTGCGTCAATATGAGCTGCAATCCCGATGTTCCGCGTAAAACGTAAGTCACGTGCCATGCGCTGTAATCAAAAAAGTTTAGAAACGGAAATGAGAGAAAGCTTTGTTGGCTTCGGCCATGCGGTGGGTATCGTCTTTTTTCTTGATGGCCGCACCCTCGCCTTTGGAGGCCGCCAGTATTTCGGCTGCCAGTTTATCCATCATGGTTTTTTCGTTTCGTTGACGGGCATAGTCAATGAGCCATTTGATGCTGAGGTTAATGCGTCTTTCCGGGCGGATTTCAACAGGAACCTGGAATGTTGCTCCGCCCACCCGCCGGCTTTTTACTTCCACCGAAGGCATTACGTTATTCATGGCGCGTTTCCACACTTCCAGTCCGTTTTCTCCGGCCTTTTCTTCCACAATGGAGATGGCATCATAAAATATCTTAAAAGCAAGGTTCTTTTTGCCCCGCTCCATGAGGTAATTTACAAACTTGGTTACCAGCGGATCCTGAAATTTGGGGTCGGCCGGCAGGTATCTTTTTCTGGGTTTGGATTTTCTCATAGGTAATTATTTTTTGGCGGCTGCAGCACCTGCTTTTGGTTTCTTGGCTCCGTATTTGGAACGTCCCTGTAAACGGCCGTTTACACCGGCGGTATCGAGGGCACCTCGGATGATATGGTAACGTACACCGGGGAGGTCCTTTACACGGCCTCCGCGGATAAGCACGATGGAGTGTTCCTGCAGGTTATGCCCTTCGCCGGGTATATAGGCGTTTACCTCTTTCTGGTTGGTAAGGCGAACCCGGGCCACTTTACGCATGGCCGAGTTGGGCTTTTTAGGGGTAGTGGTGTACACGCGGGTACACACTCCCCTGCGCTGGGGGCAGGAATCCAGCGAAGGCGACTTGGATTTGGTTGTGAGCTTTTTTCTGCCCTTCCGTACAAGCTGTTGAATGGTTGGCATGAACTACAGTTTTAGTACCCCTTTAATTTTTGGGACTGCAAAGGTATTATAAAGAAAGAAGGATACAAAAACCCGGTGTAAAGTTTTTGTATCCTTCATGAGGTGAAAAAGCCTGTTTTTCGCAGATTTTCAGGCCTCTCCTACGGCACCCCCGAAATTCATGGGGAATCCGGGTGATTCCTGGCTTTGGTTAATGGGCCCAAAGGTGCGCTCGTATTTCTCAATATTATCTTCCAGGGCGGCCAGCAGCCTTCTGGCATGCTCCGGGGTAATGATGATACGGGCCTTTACCCTGGCCTTGGGTACGCCGGGCATAAGCCGGATAAAATCGATAACAAACTCGCTGTTCGAGTGGGCAATCATAGCCAGATTGGCATATATGCCTTCGGCTACATCTTCGGTAAGCTCGATATTTATCTGGTTCTGTGCCGGCTTTTCCTTGCCTTTATTTTCTGCCATGGGTTATTGCTGAAGTTCTTTTTCCTTTCCTTTTTTCTTATCGACAGGTGGTGTTCCTTTCAGCATGGCCTCGTATTCATCTTCGTGAACAACAATAAGCTTTTCGAACCTGCGCTGACCGGTACCGCCCGGTATAAGGTGGCCAACAATTACGTTTTCTTTCATACCCAGCAGGTAGTCGGCCTTGCCTCTGATGGCCGCTTCGCTCAGCACCTTGGTGGTTTCCTGGAAGGAAGCTGCCGAGAGCCAGCTTTCGGTTTTGAGCGAGGCCTGGGTTATACCCTGAAGGGTAGGTTTGGAGACTGCCGCGAGCGCATCGCGTACCTCAACCAGCTTCTGGTCTTTTCTGCGCAGGGCAGAATTTTCATCGCGCAGTTCGCGGGCGGTGATGATCTGACCCGGCTTAAAGCGTTCAGAGTCTCCGGCATCTACCACTACCTTTTTGTCGAGTATTTTATCGTTCTCTTCACGGAAAACGAACTTGTCGACAAACTCACCGGGCAGGAAGCTGGTATCGCCCGGATCGATAATTTCAACCTTTTGCATCATCTGGCTTACGATAGCCTCAATGTGCTTGTCGTTTATCTTCACACCCTGCAGCCGGTACACTTCCTGTATTTCGTTTACCAGGTATTCCTGTACAGCTGTAGGGCCTTTAATGGCCAGGATGTCGGAGGGTGAGATGGCTCCGTCCGAAAGCGGCTGGCCGGCTTTCACAAAGTCATTATCCTGCACCAGGATGTGCTTGGAAAGCGGAACCAGGTAGCGTTTCTGCACGCCGTCGCGCGATTCGATAAAGATTTCGCGGTTTCCGCGCTTAATTCCGCCATAGGTTACCACGCCATCTATTTCGCTTACCACAGCGGGGTTAGAAGGATTTCGGGCTTCGAACAACTCGGTTACGCGGGGCAAACCACCGGTAATGTCGCGCGATTTTCCGATGGCACGGGGTATTTTGGCCAGTACCTGGCCGGCTTTTATCTTCTCGCCGGGCTCAACCACCAGGTGTGCGCCTACCGGTATGTTGTAGGCTTTGGTTTCGGACTTTCCTTTTACCACCACGGCAGGGTTTTTGGTTTTGTCGCGGGTTTCGATGATTACCTTTTCGCGGTGGCCGGTTTGTTCGTCCGATTCTTCCTTGTAGGTTACGCCTTCAATAATGGCTTCGTAGTCAATTTCACCGTCAAATTCCGAGAGGATTACGGCATTGTAGGGATCCCAGTAGCAAAGTTCTTCACCCTTTTCAACGGTTTGACCTTCTTTTACGCGCAGGAACGAGCCGTAGGGAACGTGGTTGGAAATGAGTACCCGCTTGCGCTCTTTATCCATAATCCGTATTTCACCGGTTCGTGCCATAACCACCCGCACAGGGTTTCCTTCGCGATCGGTGGTGTCGATGTACCGTATGCCTTCAAACTCAACTACACCCGGGAATTTGGCCTTAATGTTGGCTTCAACGGCAATGTTCGATGCCGTACCTCCCACGTGGAAAGTGCGCAGCGTAAGCTGGGTGCCCGGCTCGCCAATAGATTGTGCGGCTATTACTCCAACTGCTTCGCCTACTTCTACCATTTTACCGGTAGCCAGGTTGCGGCCATAACACTTGGCACAGCCGCCCATGCGCGATTCGCAGGTAAGCAGCGATCGTATTTCTACCTCTTCTATGCTCGTAGCTTCAATTTTACGGGCAATCTCATCGGTAATTTCGGTGTTGGCCGGGCAGATGAGTTCTTCCGTCAGCGGGTCATAGATGTCATGCACCGTTACCCGGCCCAGTATGCGCTCCGAAAGGGGTTCAACAATATCTTCATTGTCTTTCAGGGCGGTTACTTTCAGGCCGCGCAGGGTGCCGCAGTCCTCTTCGGTAATGACCAGATCGTGCGCCACATCCACAAGCCTGCGGGTAAGGTAGCCGGCATCGGCTGTTTTGAGTGCAGTGTCGGCCAGACCTTTGCGCGCTCCGTGTGTAGAGATGAAGTACTCCAGCACGTCCAGTCCTTCCTTGAAGTTGGAGAGGATGGGGTTTTCGATGATGGAGCCAACCGAACCGGCCAGGTTTTTCTGTGGTTTGGCCATGAGGCCGCGCATACCACCCAGCTGCCTAACCTGTTCGCGCGAACCCCGGGCGCCGGAGTGCATCATCATATAGATGGGGTTAAAGCCCTGGTTGTCGTCTTCCAGCTGGCGCATGAGGTAATTGGTAAGCATGGTGTTGGTACGCGTCCAGATGTCGATTACCTGGTTGTAGCGTTCGTTGTCGGTGATAAGCCCCATCATGTAGTTATTCCACACCGCTTCCACCTCTTTCTGGGCATCAGCCACCAGCTTTTCCTTTTCTTCCGGAACGCGAACATCGTCAAGCCCCATCGACAGGCCCCCTTTGTAGGCCATCCGGAAGCCCAGTTCTTTGATGTCGTCCAGGAATTTGGCTGTTTTCGACATACCCGCCAGCCGGTACACATCGGCAATGATGGACTGGAGTTTTTTCTTTGTAAGCAGCTCATCAACAAAACCCACTTCTTCCGGAACGTACTGGTTAAACAGCACGCGGCCGGCAACCGTATCGATAATTTTGGTTTCGAGCTGGTTGGTGTCTTTGTTGCGTATGCGGGTGCGTACTTTAATGTGGGCGTGCTTGCTGATTTTTCCTTCGTTAAAGGCGATGATTACCTCTTCGGCCGAGTAAAATATTTTTCCTTCTCCCGGCACGGGGTGTTCGGGTGTGCTTTTCCGGCCTTTGGTAAGGTAATACAGGCCAAGCACCATATCCTGCGAGGGCACCGCAATGGGGGCGCCATTGGCCGGGTTAAGAATATTGTGCGATGACAGCATGAGGATAGAGGCCTCCAGTATGGCCTCGTGGCTCAGCGGTACGTGCACAGCCATCTGGTCGCCATCGAAGTCGGCATTGAACGCCGTACATACCAGCGGATGCAGCTGTATGGCTTTGCCTTCAATAAGCTTGGGCTGGAACGCCTGAATACCCAAACGGTGCAGCGTGGGGGCGCGGTTCAGCAGTACCGGGTGGCCTTTGAGAACGTTTTCCAGAATGTCCCACACAACAGGGTCTTTGCGGTCGACAATTTTCTTGGCCGACTTAACTGTTTTAACAATGCCCCTTTCTATGAGTTTGCGGATGATAAACGGCTTGAAGAGCTCGGCAGCCATGTCTTTGGGAAGACCGCACTCGTGGAGTTTTAGCTCCGGCCCCACCACAATTACCGAACGGCCGGAATAGTCGACCCGCTTACCCAGCAGATTCTGGCGGAAGCGGCCCTGCTTACCTTTAAGCATATCGCTAAGCGACTTAAGGGCGCGGTTGCCTTCGGCACGTACGGCATTTACTTTACGCGAGTTATCGAACAATGAATCAACGGCTTCCTGAAGCATGCGTTTTTCGTTGCGCAGAATTACTTCAGGAGCCTTGATGTCGATAAGGCGTTTGAGGCGGTTATTGCGGATGATTACCCTGCGGTACAGGTCATTCAGGTCAGAGGTGGCAAATCGGCCTCCGTCCAGCGGCACGAGGGGGCGCAGCTCGGGCGGAATAACGGGTACCATTTTTATGATCATCCATTCGGGCCGGTTCTCCACGCGGGTATTGGCTTCGCGGAAGGCCTCTACCACCTTAAGGCGCTTCAGGGCTTCGGCTTTGCGTTGCTGCGAGGTATCGGTTGCGGCCTGATGGCGGAGTTCGTACGAAAGTGCATCCAGGTCCAGCCGGGCCAGAAGCATTTCAAGAGCCTCTGCCCCCATTTTGGCTATAAACTTCTTCGGATCGCTGTCGTCCAGCAGCTGGTTTTCGCGCGGCAGCTTATCCACAATGTCCAGGTATTCTTCTTCGGTAAGGAAGTCCATCTTGCTGATGCCGTCTTCTTCCTTAATACCCGGTTGGATAACCACATAGCGTTCGTAATAAATAATCTGATCGAGCTTTTTGGTTGGGAGCCCGAGCAGGTAGCCAATTTTGTTGGGCAGTGAGCGGAAGTACCAGATGTGCGCCACCGGCACCACCAGTTCAATATGCCCCATGCGTTCGCGCCTAACCTTTTTTTCGGTTACTTCCACTCCGCAGCGATCGCAAATAATGCCCTTGTAGCGAATGCGTTTGTACTTTCCGCAATGGCACTCCCAGTCTTTTACGGGTCCGAAGATGCGTTCGCAGAACAAGCCCCCCATTTCCGGTTTATAAGTCCGGTAGTTAATGGTTTCGGGTTGGGTTATTTCACCATGTGAGCTCTCCAGAATAGACTCGGGAGAAGCCAGGCTAATGGTGATTTTCGAGAAATCGCTGCTTATTTTTTTATTTTTCCGGAACGACATGCGTGGTGTTGTTTGATATGTCTGACTCTTGTTTTCCTTTTTTGTTTACTCCATGGTGATTTCGAGCGCCAGGCCGCGGAGTTCGTGCACCAATACGTTGAACGACTCCGGAATGTTGGGCTTGCGCATGATTTCACCCTTAACAATGGCCTCGTAGGCTTTGGCACGGCCTATCACATCGTCGGATTTTACCGTAAGGATTTCCTGCAGGATGTGGGCAGCTCCAAAGGCTTCGAGCGCCCACACCTCCATTTCGCCAAAGCGCTGACCACCAAACTGGGCTTTTCCGCCCAGCGGTTGCTGGGTAATGAGCGAGTAAGGGCCGATGGATCGGGCGTGCATTTTGTCATCTACCAGGTGGCCCAGCTTGAGCATATAGGCCACACCTACGGTTACGGGTTGCTCGAAGCGTTCGCCGGTAAGGCCATCGTACAGGTAGGTACGGCCGGATTCGGGCAGGCCTGCTTCGCGCAGTTCTTTTTGCACTTCTTCGAGTGTGGCCCCATCGAAAATAGGGGTGGCGTATTTGCGGCCCAGTTTATAGCCGGCCCATCCCAGTGCGGCTTCGTAAAGCTGGCCGAGGTTCATACGCGAGGGCACACCCAGCGGGTTAAGGCAAATATCAACCGGGGTTCCGTCTTCCAGGAAGGGCATATCTTCTTCGCGCACAATTTTGGCCACCACGCCCTTGTTGCCGTGCCGGCCTGCCATCTTATCGCCCACCTTAAGTTTGCGCTTCTTGGCTATATATACTTTGGCAAGCTGAACAATTCCGGTAGGCAGTTCATCGCCTACTTCAAGGGTAAACCTTTCGCGCTTGAATTCGCCCGAACAGGTATTGCGCCTAATGAGGTAGTTTTTCACCAGCTGGGCCACCAGTTCGTTGGTGTGTTCATCGGTAGTCCAGTTATCGAGCGACACATCTGCAATCAGGTTTACTTCTTCAGGAACCGCGTAGTTGCTTTCATCGCGGTATATATTTTTCTCAGGGAAGAGGTTGGTTTCTATAACCTTGGCCGAAAACTTAACGCCTTTGGCAATGAGCTCATCGCCAAATTTGTGGTATACACCGTTGCTGGTTTTACCCGACAACAGGGTAGTAAGTTTTTTTATGGCCTCGGCCCTGAGCTCGGAAAGCTGTTTGCTGTATCGCGCCTTGAGGGCTTCGAGCTCTTTTTTCGACCGGTTGCGAATGTCTTTATCGCGTTTGGGGCGTGAGAACAACTTGGTATCTACCACCACGCCGCGCAGCGAGGGTGGCGCTTTTAGCGAGGCATCTTTCACATCACCGGCCTTATCGCCAAATATGGCGCGCAGCAGTTTTTCTTCCGGTGTGGGGTCGCTTTCGCCTTTCGGGGTTATTTTGCCGATAAGAATATCGCCTTCTTTTACCTCTGCGCCAACGCGGATTATACCGTTTTCATCCAGGTGTTTTACGGCTTCTTCGCTTACATTGGGAATTTCTGAGGTAAGTTCTTCTTCTCCGCGTTTGGTGTCGCGTACTTCCAGTTCGAATTCTTCGATGTGAATGGAGGTATAGATGTCATCGCGCACCACGCGTTCGGAGATAACAATGGCATCTTCGAAGTTGTAACCCTGCCAGGGCATGTAGGCCACCAGCAGGTTGCGTCCGAGGGCCAGTTCGCCCTTGCTGGTAGCGTAACCTTCAACCAGCGGCTGTCCCTTTTTTACGCGCTGGCCTTTGCGCACTATGGGCATGTGGTTGATGCAGGTATCCTGGTTGGTTCTGCGGAATTTGATGAGGTTATAGGTTTTAACTTCGGTATCGAAGTTTACCAGGCGTTGTTCATCGGTAAGGTCGTACCGGATTACAATTTTCCGGGCATCTACATATTCCACAGTGCCATCGCCCTCGGCAGTAATGAGTGCACGCGAATCGATGGCCACGCGTTCTTCGAGGCCGGTACCCACAATGGGAGCTTCGGGACGCATGAGGGGTACTGCCTGGCGCTGCATGTTCGATCCCATAAGTGCGCGGTTGGCATCGTCATGTTCCAGGAAGGGGATAAGTGATGCAGCAATGGAGACAATCTGGTTCGGGGCCACATCCATGTAGTGCACGTCTTTGGGATCGACCATGGGGAAGTCGCCCTCAAAGCGCACTTTTACCTTTTCTTCGGCCAGTTCGCCATTTGATTTAACCAGGGTATTGGCCCGGGCAATATTATGGGTATCTTCTTCTTCGGCCGTGAGGTATACCAGTTCTTTCGATTTTACTTTACCGTTTTCCACCTTTCGGTAGGGTGTTTCGATAAAGCCCATTTTGTTTATTTTGGCGTGCACGCACAGCGATGAGATAAGACCAATGTTAGGGCCTTCGGGGGTTTCGATGGTACAGAGCCTTCCGTAGTGGGTGTAGTGTACATCGCGCACTTCGAAGCCGGCGCGTTCGCGGGAGAGCCCGCCGGGACCCAGCGCTGACATGCGCCGCTTATGCGTTATTTCGGCCAGCGGGTTGGTTTGGTCCATGAACTGGCTGAGCTGGTTGGTGCCGAAAAAGGAGTTGATAACCGAAGAAAGCGTGCGGGCGTTGATGAGGTCAACCGGCTTAAAGTCTTCATTGTCGCGCACGTTCATTCGTTCCTTGATGGTGCGGGCCATTCGGGCGAGGCCTACGCCAAACTGGGCGTAGAGCTGTTCGCCAACGGTGCGCACCCGGCGGTTGCTTAGGTGGTCGATGTCGTCAACCACGGCTTTTGAGTTCACCAATCCGATAAGGTACTTTACAATAAGAATAATGTCGTCTTTGGTAAGCACGCGCTGGTCATAACTCAAATCCAGGCCCAGCTTTTTATTTATTCTGTACCGGCCCACTTCGCCCAGGTCGTAGCGTTTTTCGCTGAAGAACAGGCTGTTGATGATGTCGCGGGCGGTTTGTTCATCGGGGGCTTCGGTGTTCCGCAGTTGCCGGTAGATTTGTTCTACGGCTTCTTTTTCGGAGTTGGAGTTATCTTTGGCAAGGGTGTTAAAGATGATGGTATAGTCGGCCACGTTCACATCATCGCGGTGCAGGATGATGGATTTTACGCCCGATTCCAGGATGGTGTCGATATCTTCTTCGCTCAGGATGTGGTCGCGTTCCAGCAGCACTTCGTTGCGGTCAATCGACACCACTTCACCGGTATCTTCATCAACGAAGTCTTCCGTCCAGGTGCGCAGCACACGGGCGGCAAGTTTGCGGCCTACGGCTTTTTTAAGGGAATTTTTGGTGGCTTCTATTTCTTCAGAAAGGCCAAATAGGTCCAGGATGTCTTTATCTGTACCATAGCCAATGGCGCGGAGCAGGGTAGTTACCGGGAATTTCTTTTTCCGGTCGATGTAGGCATACATTACTGCGTTTACATCGGTGGCGAATTCTATCCATGATCCTTTAAAGGGGATGATTCGCGCAGAGTACAGTTTGGTGCCGTTGGTGTGCTTGCTCATGGCGAAGAACACACCAGGTGAGCGGTGCAGCTGGGACACGATAACGCGTTCGGCTCCGTTTATCACAAACGAGCCTTTTTCGGTCATGTACGGAATATTGCCCAGGAACACTTCCTGTTCTATGGTCTGGAAGTCTTCGTTATCCTCATCGTTGCAGGTAAGGCGCAACTTTGCTTTAAGCGGCACGGAATAGGTTAAGCCCCGGTCGATGCACTCATCGACACTGTATTTCGGGGGGTCGATGGTGTAGTCAACGAATTCGAGTACAAAGTTTTCGCGGGAGTCGGTTATGGGGAAGTTTTCCGCAAAAACCTTGTATAGTCCCTCGTTTTGACGCTTTTCTGCGGGCGTGTCGATTTGCAGGAAGTCGCGGAACGACTGCAGCTGCACATCCAGAAAATCGGGATAATCGATAACGCGCTGGGATTTGGAAAAGTCGATTCTGCCGGTGTTGGTGATCTTTGCCAAGGCGATAGAGGTTATTTAGGTACCAGAAATTTTTAGATGAACTGCAAATGCTGCAAACGGCAATAGACCTTGCCCCGGCCCTGGTACGGAGCGCGGAGCGAGGTCTGTGCCGCTGGTTGGGACAACCGGTTGCCCAAAGTTTGCCGGTAGGTTACTTCAGCTCTACTTCGGCACCGGCTTCCACAAGTTGTTTCCTGAGGTTTTCGGCTTCGTCTTTGGGTAAACCTTCTTTGATGGTTTTCGGAGCGCCATCTACCACATCTTTGGCCTCTTTCAGGCCCAGGCCGGTAAGTTCTTTTACCAGCTTAACGATTTGCAGTTTGTTGGCACCGGGTGATTTAAGCACCACATCGAAGTTGGTTTTCTCGGCAGCCGGAGCGGCAGCGCCACCACCTGCAGCCGGGCCGGCTACTGCAACGGCAGCAGCAGCGGGCTCAATGCCGTAGGTTTCTTTGAGGTAAGCGGCCAGCTCGTTTACTTCTTTAACAGTGAGCTCAACAAGTTGATCTCCTAATGATTTGATGTCAGCCATGGGAAATTGAAATTTAAGGATTTTACAATCGGTTTAGTTTTTTCGTTCTTCGAGTGCCTTAACCAGGCCGGCAATCTGGTGCTTGCCGCTAAGCAGCGCGGAGAGCACATTCTTGGCCGGTGACTGGAGCAACGAAACGATTTCGCCAATGAGCTCGTTTTTGCTTTTCAGCTCTGCGAGCGCATTAAGCTGGTCATCTCCGATAAAAAATTCGGAGTCGATCGAGGCAGCTTTCAGTACGGGTTTGCCTTCGAGCTTCTGGCGGAATTCTTTAATCACGCGGGCAGGGGCATTTCCTGCTTCTTTTGAGAAAATAATTCCGGAGAAGCCATGCAGCACATTAAACAGCGGGCTGTAGTCCACATCTTTGCGGCGTTCAAGGGCTTTGCGGATAAGGGTGTTTTTATACACGCCATATTCCACACCGGCCTTGAAGCACAGCCTGCGGAATCCATTTACCTGCTCAACGGTTAAACCGCCGGCATCGGTAATGTAGAAGTGCTGGTTTTCGGCAAATTTTTTTTCCAGCTCCCCGATAATCTGTGCCTTTTCTTCTCTGGTCATGTTCGGATTTTTTAAATACCCGTTATTGAGTTGGTGTCAATCCGAATACCCGGGCTCATCGTGGTAGAGATACTGATACTTTTGAAGTACGTACCTTTAGCCGATGCGGGTTTCAGTTTGGCGATGGTCTGAATCATTTCCAGGGCATTTTCCCTGATTTTTTCAGGGGGGAAGGAAGCTTTCCCGATGCTGGCATGGATGATTCCGGCCTTATCAATTTTGAAGTCGATTTTACCGGCTTTTACTTCGTGTACGGCTTTACCGACTTCGAGCGTAACAGTTCCTGATTTGGGGTTGGGCATGAGGCCCCGCGGGCCCAGAATTTTGCCCAGCTTACCTACTTTGGCCATTACGGTAGGTGTACAGATGATGACGTCCACATCCGTCCATCCCTGTTCAATTTTCTGAATGTATTCATCCAGTCCTACGTAATCGGCTCCGGCATCTTTGGCTTCTTTTTCCTTGTCGGGTGTGCATAGCACCAGTACGCGAACGGTTTTGCCCACGCCATGAGGCAGGGTAACTACTCCGCGCACCATCTGGTCAGACTTTTTCGGGTCAACTCCCAGGCGCACGTCCAGATCGACCGAAGCGTCAAATTTGGTGTAGGTAATATCTTTCAGCATGCTGGCAGCCTCATCCAGCGAGTACGGACGGGTAAGGTCGTACTTGCTCATTACTGCTTTTCTGTTTTTGGTTACTCTGCGTGCCATAGTTTAAGTCAATTCGTTAAAATCCGGCTTTCGGTTTACTGTTGCCAGGGCGGTGTTCCGGTTACGGTTACCCCCATGCTGCGGGCCGTGCCGGCAATCATTTTCATGGCCGATTCGATGGTAAAGGCATTGAGGTCGGGCATTTTGATTTCGGCAATTTTACGCACCTGCTCCCAGGTTAAAGAGCCTATTTTGTTTCGGTTAGGCTCGGCCGATCCTTTCTGTTTTTTGAGCGTTTCCAGAATAAGGTTAGCAGCCGGAGGGGTTTTAATAACAAAGTCAAACGACTTGTCATTATATATGGTAATGAGTACTGGCAGCAACTGGCCGGGTTTATCCTGGGTGCGGGCGTTGAACTGCTTGCAGAAGTCCATAATATTGAGCCCCTTGCTTCCCAGTGCCGGTCCGATAGGAGGAGCGGGGTTGGCTGCGCCTCCTTTTACCTGCAATTTCAAATAGCCTACTATTTCTTTTGCCATACTGTTTAATCGAGTTTTTCTACCTGCATGTAGTTAAGCTCCAGCGGTGTGTTGCGGCCGAATATCTTAACCATTACGTTTAGTTTCTTTTTGTCTTCAAAAATTTCTTCTACTGTTCCGGTAAATCCACTAAAAGGCCCATCCATTACTTTTACGGTTTCACCTTTAATGAAGGGGCGCTCCAGTTTTTCATCCAGTGTGTCAATCTCGTCCACCTTACCCAGAATACGGTTAACTTCCGAGGGGCGCAACGGCACGGGTTCTTTGGAGGAGCCGGAGCTGCCGCCCAAAAATCCCAGTACTCCGGGAATTTTGTTTACCGCATCGAAGGCCCTGGAGTGCGAGAGGTCGGCCGAGATGAGCACGTATCCCGGAAAGAAGTTACGTTCGCGCAGCTTCTTTTTTCCGCCGCGCATTTCGTACACCTTTTCCGAGGGTATTAAAACCTGGGGTATGAAATCGCGCAGTTTTTCGCGCTCAATTTCATTATCCAGGTAGGTTTTTATCTTTTTTTCCTGGCCGCTTATTACCCGCAGTACGTACCATTTGAGCTCTCCCATACCGCCGGATTTAAAATTCTCGGTAAAACCACTCCAGGCCTTTGTTAAATACCCAGTCCATGGCACCTATTACCAGTGCAAAAATGGTCGAGGCCACCAGCACCAGAATGGCGCTGCTCTGCAACTCTTTATAGCTGGTCCAGGAAACCTTATGCCGGATTTCTTCCCAAGATTCAGCAACGTAGTTTTTCAGGCGCTCCATGGAGTGATAGGGTATTATGTTTCAGGCAGTTTTTACTGCTTTTTACCGGTTTGGCTGTTTCCAGCCCCGCATAGCGGGCCACCTCTGCGTTCTGCCCCGGTGCTTTGCACGGGTGGAGAGACTCGAACTCCCAGCCTGCGGTTTTGGAGACCGCTGCTCTGCCAATTGAGCTACACCCGTAAGTTAACTGGTTTCACCCGAGAGCCTGCGGTTTCCACAACCTCTTGAGAGTCACCAGATTATATATCAAAACCTTGCGAATCCCAAAAGGACTGCAAAGGTAGAAATACATACAAAGAAAACAAAGGCGTTTCCAAAAAATTCAGAAACGCCTTTGGCGTACAGTTCAGACCTTAATCCCCGGGTTAGTCGAGGATTTCGGTTACCTGGCCGGAGCCCACGGTGCGGCCGCCTTCGCGTATAGCAAAGCGCAAGCCTTTTTCCATGGCTATTTTGTTGATAAGCTCCACTTCAATGGAAACATTATCGCCAGGCATAACCATTTCCACTCCGGCCGGCAGTTTAATCTCACCGGTAACGTCGGTTGTGCGGAAATAGAACTGAGGGCGGTATTTATTAAAGAAAGGAGTATGACGGCCTCCTTCTTCTTTCGACAGCACGTACACCTCTGCCTTGAATTTTGCGTGAGGGGTTACAGAGCCCGGCTTGCAGATTACCATACCCCTGCGGATTTGGTTCTTTTCAATGCCGCGCAGCAGCAGACCCACGTTGTCGCCGGCTTCGCCACGGTCGAGGATTTTGCGGAACATCTCCACACCGGTTACAACCGAGGTAAGGTTTTCGGCTCCCATTCCAAGGATTTCAACAGCATCACCGGTTTTGATAACGCCTCGTTCAATACGGCCGGTAGCTACCGTTCCGCGGCCGGTAATGGAGAACACGTCTTCAATGGGCATGAGGAAGTCTTTATCGATGAGGCGCACCGGAAGCGGGATGTATTCATCCACGGCGTTCATCAGTTCTTCCACTTTTTCTACCCATTTGGGTTCACCGTTCAGGGCACCGAGGGCAGAGCCACGGATTACCGGAATTTTATCGCCCGGGAAGTCGTAGGACGACAGCAGTTCGCGGATTTCCATTTCCACCAGGTCGAGCAGTTCGGGGTCATCAACCAGGTCAACTTTGTTCATGAAAACCACCAGGGCCGGCACACCCACCTGGCGGGCCAGGAGAATGTGTTCGCGGGTTTGGGGCATGGGGCCATCGGTGGCGGCAACCACCAGAATAGCTCCGTCCATCTGGGCCGCACCGGTAACCATGTTTTTCACGTAGTCGGCGTGGCCGGGGCAGTCAACGTGCGCATAATGGCGTTTTTCGGTTTGGTACTCCACATGCGAGGTGTTGATGGTAATACCGCGCTCTTTTTCTTCGGGAGCGTTGTCGATGGACGAGAAGTCGCGTTCCTGTGCCAGACCTTTTTTAGCCAGCACTTTGGTGATAGCCGCTGTAAGCGTAGTTTTTCCGTGGTCAACGTGACCAATGGTACCAACGTTTACGTGAGGCTTCGAACGATCAAATGTTTCCTTAGCCATAGTAGTAAGTCGAGTTTAAAGTGTATAGTTTAATTTAAAATTTAGTTTACGGTTTTGCTGCCGCTTACGCGGTTTACACCTTAAACATGATAAGCCTGTCGAATAAGGTTTGGTTGAGGCTGCGGCAATCCGGTAATGATGTTTGCTAGGCATCTGAATTGCGCGGCCTCTTCTTTTTTACATTACCTAAGCCGATACCGGTTGAGCCGTTGATGAGAATTGAACTCACGACCTCTTCCTTACCAAGGAAGTGCTCTACCACTGAGCTACAACGGCATGGTTTGATTCCGGTACCTGTGGTTTCGGAACGCCTTACCGAAACCTGTATTATCATTCTGCTCTCTGCACCCAATACCGTGCTTCAAGCCCTGAGCGGGAGACGAGGCTCGAACCCGCGACCTGCAGCTTGGAAGGCTGCCGCTCTACCAACTGAGCTACTCCCGCCTGTACCTTACACCGTACACAAACTTTTAAAACGGCGTGGCTCGTGGGGGAACTAGGATTCGAACCTAGGAAGTCGTAAAGACAGCAGATTTACAGTCTGCCCCAGTTGGCCACTTTGGTATTCCCCCTAACTTCCAAGGGACCGCATCCCCCGGCTTTTAAAGCTTCGGACACGGCATCCCGGCTTTAAAAGGAGTGCAAAATTATATGCTTTTTTGGTTTAGGCAAACCCCCATGCCAAAGGAAGGTGAAATTCACCTTATGATGATATCGCTGATGATGTCGCGCCCGAACTTTTGCTGAATCAATTTTAGCACGTGCTGTTTGTGCAGAAGAAAATCTGATTTCATGGCCGAGGAATTGAGTTCCACGTAAAGAACGCCCTTTTGTATATAAACCTTGCGGGTTCGTCTGGCAATGGCTTCGCCTACCATTTCGGGCCAGGCAGCAATGAGGGCGGCCTCATTAAAACGCTTTTCCAGGCGGTAGGTGCGCAGCAAGTCGCGTATGGCATCGCCTACGCCTTGCAGGCCGCTATGTTTTTTGTCTTCACCCATCTGCCAATATTCAGTTTTTTTCTACCCGAACAATTTCAAAGTCAAGCCCGGCCCGTGCAAGGGCCTGGCGGGTGCGGTCTTCGCGGGCATCGGTTATAAATATCTGCCCCAGGTTATTTTCGCCCAGGCTTTGCAGCAGGCGGCTTACGCGGTGGTCGTCCAATTTATCGAATAAATCATCCAGAAGCAAAATGGGCACTATGCCTGTTTGCTGTTTTATATATTGGTACTGGGCCAACTTGAGGGCTGCAATGAATGACTTTTGCTGTCCCTGCGATCCGGTTTTTTTTATTTCGCTGCCGTTTAGAAGAAAATCGTAGTCATCGCGATGGGGCCCTGCGGAGGTGCGCTGCAGGAGGCGGTCCTTTTGCCGGTTGGCTTTTAAAAGTTTCAAAAAGTCCTGTCCGGCAAGTTCGGTGCGATAGTGTGCCCCGGCTTTTTCATCCCCCGCCAATGTGGCATAGGCTGTAGCCAAAGCCGGATAAAATGCATTCATGAATGCCTGCCGGCACGCCACCAGCCTGCTGCCGGTATCGGCCAGCTTTTCTTCATAGGTTTCCATTAAATCTTCATCCCAGGTATGGGTCTCGTAAAAACGCGTCAGCAAGCTGTTGCGTTGCTGAAGGGTGTGCTGGTAGGCCAGCAAATCCTGCAGGTAGGTGGGGCTGGTCTGGCTTATTACCTGGTCGAAAAATTTCCGTCTCACTTCACTGCTTCCGTTTACGAGTTCCAGGTCCTGCGGGGCAATAAGTACGGAAGGATATTTGCCAATATGGGTGCTAAGGCGCTGGTATGCATTGCCATTTTCAAAAACCGACTTGCCCTGTCCGGTACGGAAGCAGCATACCACTTCGTAGAAGCTGTTCTGTTTAACAAATATGCCTTTAATGCTGAAATAGTCTGCTCCGTGGCGAACGTGGTTTTGATCGGCATGGCTTAAAAAACTTCGCAACATTGAAAGGTACCCTATGGCATCGAGCAAATTGGTTTTGCCGCTGCCATTTAAGCCGGTAAAGGCCGTTACCCGGTGCGAAAAATCAAACGAAACCGCGGCATGGCTGCGGTAATTGTTTAACTGAACGTGCCTGAGGTACACCCTGAGTGTGGTTTTGCTTGGGTATTGACTAATTGCGCATTAATTTGCAGGCCGCTCAAAGTTATATATATGGCAAGCTCTACCAAAGAAGCTGTAAAACCGGCTAAAAAAGCCTCAGGATCAGAATTTTCAAAAGAAACCTATCTATTCTGGTTTGAAAGCATGTTGTTGATGCGCAGGTTCGAAGAAAAGGCCGGACAGCTTTACGGCATGCAAAAAATCAAGGGTTTTTGCCATTTGTATATTGGTCAGGAGGCCTGTGCGGCCGGTGCTGCCACCGCCCTTACCAAAGGTGACAAATGGATTACAGCTTACCGCGACCATGCCCACCCGCTGGTGCTGGGCACCAGCCCCAATGCCGTAATGGCCGAGTTGTTTGGCAAAGCCACGGGTTGCTCTAAAGGCAAGGGAGGTTCCATGCATATTTTTGACAAAGCCGTGAATTTCATGGGTGGGCACGGAATTGTTGGCGGGCAAATCCCGCTGGGTGCAGGTATTGCCTTTGCCGAGAAATACAACAAAACCGGCAATGTATGCATTTGCTATATGGGCGATGGGGCCGTTCGCCAGGGTGCTTTTCATGAGGCGCTCAACTTAGCCATGTTGTGGAAGCTGCCGGTAATTTTTGTGATTGAAAACAACGGTTATGCCATGGGCACCTCGGTACAGCGCACTTCTAACGTAACCGATTTGTATAAACTTGGCGAAGCATACGACATGCCCAGCGAACCGGTAGATGCCATGCGTGTGGAAGAGGTGCACCAGGCTGTGGCGCGGGCAGCCATACGGGCAAGAACCGGAGAAGGCCCCACCCTGCTGGAATTCAGAACCTACCGGTACAAAGGGCATTCCATGTCGGACCCGCAGAAATACCGCTCGAAAGAGGAAGTAGAGCAATACAAACAACGCGACCCGATTGAGCAGGTGCGCAAAACCATTGTGGAAAAAAAATTTGCCACCGAAAAAGAACTGGAAGCCATTGAGGCCAGGGTAAAAGAGCAGGTGGAGGAGAGCGTGAAGTTTGCGGAAGAATCGCCCTTTCCTGACGCGGCCGAAGCCCTTACCGATATTTACACCCAGGCCGATTACCCATTTATTACCGACTAACCCGCATTGGCGATATTTAAAGGTTATTTGTAGTTTTGCCCGCCAAATTCAGGTACCTCCTCAAAACACGGGCTTTTTAATCAATTTAACGCATGGCGAAAAAGGAAAAAGAAGAACCTATTGATGTGCTTACCCAGCCTGAAGCAATAGCCGATAAACTGGAAGGTGCAGAAGTATGGCTGGAAAAACACCCTAAACTTATAGCCGGCATTGGCATTGTCCTGGCCCTTGCCGTGGGCGGCTACTTTGCCTTTAGTTATTACAAAAGCACCCTGGAAGAGGAGGCCCAGCAGCAGATGTTTCAGGCTGTTTTCTACTTTGAAAACGACAGCCTTGCCCTGGCCCTCAATGGCGATGGCAACAACCTGGGTTTTATTGACATTATTGACGAGTATGGTATTACCGATGCCGCCAACCTGGCCCATTTCTATGCAGGTACAGCATTTTTGAAACAGGGTAAATTTGAAGCAGCGCGGTTATATCTGGAAGACTTCAAATCGAATGATTTACTTATTCAGGCCAGAGCCTACAGCCTGATTGGCGATGCTTACATGGAGGAGCAGCGATACACTGAGGCTGCCCGCTATTACGAAAAGGCCGCCAATTATAAACCCAACAAATATTTTACACCGGCCTATTTAATGAAGGCCGCTCTGGCTTACGAAAAAGCCAACCAGCCCGAAAAGGCCATACAGGCCTACGATGAGGTGATCAGCAAGTACTGGGAGTCGGCCGAATATCAGAATGCCCGTAAACTTAAGGCACGATTGGAGACCAACTCCTAAAAATAATTTAGCGCAGTCCTTAGCGGGATGGTTCGGCCATTCCTGCATTCAACCTACAGCCTATGCCAGGTGTTTTACCAAGCGGAAAAGTGAAGGTCAACCCCTCAGTAAAGAAAAAAAAATTTGCCATTGTTGTAAGCCAATGGAATGAAGAAATAACCGAGGCCCTTTTTGCCGGGGCATTTTCGGCCCTGCGTTCCCAGGGCATAGACTCCCGTCAAATTATCAGAAAAAGTGTACCGGGTAGTTTTGAACTAACACTGGGTGCGCTAAAGATGGCACAAAAGAAAGATATAGATGCCGTAATATGCCTGGGTTGCGTAATTAAGGGCGAAACACCCCACTTCGATTACATTTGCCAGGCCGTAGCGTATGGGTTAACCGAAGTTTCGCTAAAAACCGGTAAGCCGGTAATATTTGGTGTGCTTACCACACTAACCAGGCAGCAGGCCTACGAGCGTGCCGGAGGAAAATATGGGAATAAGGGCGAGGAGGCCGCACGTACAGCCCTTAACATGCTGCACTTCTAATCTACCACTTTAAATTGTCTTTTGACCAGTTTTTGTAAGGCTTCCAGCGGATTGCTGGCATTAAGTTGCCGGTACAGCCATTCCAGCTCCTTCTCCACTTCCTTTTTGCTCACGTTTTCCGAACGGGTAATCTCTGCCACATCCCGCCCCTCAGCTGTCAGACGCAGCCACCTCAGGGTTCGCGACTGAATGATTATAGGCATAGGTATTTTGTTGAAACCTTCTGTTTTGCCGGCAAGTACTTCAACAGGAGCTGAGGGGGCAATACCAATTTTCCAGTATGTTTTTCCACAAATCTGGGAGATAGGACGCACGGTAAACTTACCGGGGCGAGCATATTTTGCCCTGTATAACATCCCCGAAAGGTGGATCTTTCGGGGATGCTACAAAGTATCGGGGGGGTTACATGTTTTTCACTATCTCTTGTGCAAACTCTGAGCACTTAAGCAACGTGGCACCTTCCATGAGCCGGTGGAAGTCGTACGTTACGCGTTTAGAAGCAATGGTTTTTTCCAGGCCTTTGTTAATCAGGTCGGCAGCCTCCTGCCAGCCCATGTACTCGAGCATCATCACCCCTGAAAGAATAACGGAGCCGGGGTTTACTTTATCCTGCCCGGCATATTTGGGTGCGGTGCCGTGGGTGGCCTCGAAAATAGCATGACCAGTGATGTAGTTAATGTTGGCACCGGGTGCAATGCCAATGCCTCCTACCTGTGCAGCCAAGGCATCGCTCAGGTAATCGCCATTGAGGTTAAGCGTGGCAATTACATCAAAATCTTCCGGACGGGTTAACACCTGCTGCAGGGTAATATCGGCAATAGAATCTTTAATGATGATTTTGCCTGCGGCAATGGCTGCCTGCTGTTCGGCATTAGCTGCCGCTTCGCCTTTTTCTTTTTTGGTTTTCTCCCACTGATTCCAGGTATACACCTTATCACCAAAATAGTTCTCAGCCACCCAATAGCCCCAGTCGCGGAAAGCGCCCTCGGTAAACTTCATGATGTTGCCCTTGTGCACTAGGGTTACCGACTTGCGTTTAAACTTAAGGGCATAGGCAATAGCACTATGAATAAGCCGCACGCTGCCACTCCAGCTCACCGGCTTAATGCCAATGCCTACGTTTACTTCGTTCTTCACGTTTGTAGCTCCCACCATTTTCCAAAATGCCTCTGATTTTGCCTGGGTGTTAAACCGTATCTTATCAAATTCCTGGGGGAATTCTTTGGCCAGAAAATCGAGCACCTTTTGTGCCTCGGGTGTGCCTGCTTTAAATTCAATTCCGGCATAAATGTCTTCGGTGTTCTCACGGAAGATCACCATATCTACGGCAGCGGGATTCTTAACAGGCGAGGGCACGCCGCTATACCAGCGTACGGGTCGCAGGCAAACGTATAAATCGAGTATCTGCCGGAGTGCCACATTGAGCGACCGCATGCCGCCTCCCACGGGCGTGGTGAGGGGCCCTTTAATGCCCACCAGGTAATCGCGGAAAGCCTCCAGGGTTTCGTCTGGCAGCCAGTTACCCGCTTTCTTAAATGCTTTTTCGCCGGCCAGCACTTCTTTCCAGTGTATTTTGCGCTGGCCCCCATATGCCTTTTCCACAGCCTTGTCGATAACCAGTTGTGCGGCGGGCCAGATATCTACACCTGTTCCATCGCCTTCAATGTAGGGAATCACAGGTTGATGGGGCACATTCAGCGTACCCCCTTTAATGGTGATTTTTTGTTCGCTCATGATGGTTTAAAATTTTTCAAAGAGGCCGAAAATAGGAAATTTCCTTTTGTGTCTATAAATTACTTTTATCTAAGTCATTTACAGGTATTATGAAAACCATTTTTGTTCTTTTGCTGCTTTTGAACTGGTCTGGCACGCCGGTAAGCTGCCTGACGGATGAGGAGCTGAAGCTATACCGGCTTATTAACGAATACCGCCGGCTGAAGGGCCTCCCTGCAATTGCCCTGTCGGCCAAACTTTCGCGTGTGGCTGCACTTCATGCGCGCGATCTGGCTGAAAACAACCCGGTTAACGATTTGTGCAATCTTCATAGCTGGTCAGACAAAGGCAACTGGACGCCCTGTTGCTACACCAACGATCACCAGGCAGCAGCCTGCATGTGGAACAAGCCACGCGAGTTAACCGGGTATACGGGCGATGGCTTTGAGATAGCCTACTTCCACTCGGGTGGAGCAACAGCCAATGCCGCATTGGAGAGCTGGAAAAAGAGCGAAGGCCACCATAACGTAATAATTAACCGCGGCATATGGCAGCGCATTTCGTGGAAAGCCATGGGGGTGGGCATTAACCAAAGGTATGCCGTGGTATGGTTTGGCTTCGAGGCCGATTCAGAGCACTGCGATTAAAACCACACCGATGGCCTGCTACAGCAGGTAAACGGATGCTTCTTTTCCCAGCACCACCTGTACATGGTCGTTTATGGTAGTGGCCAGTTCAAAGCCGGTATAGCGCGGATATACCGGAAAAGCCGTATGGCTTCGGTTAACCAAAACGGCCACCTCCAGTTTTTTTACTTCCGTATCGAGAAAGGGCTTCATGGCATAGGCCAGCGTGCGGCCTGTGTTAAGTACATCGTCAACCAGTACGATGCTTTTCTTTTTTATTGTTCGCACATCGCAATCCAGCTTAACCTCGTGCTGCAGGGGGTCGGTTTTGCTGAGGATAACTTTCACTACGGTAACCGTAATGCCGGCCACGCGCTGAAGTTCTCTGGCAATATGCCGGGCCAGGGTATAGCCCTGGCCGTCAACCCCCGCTATTACGATGGATTTTTCGTTGAAATTTTCTTCGTAAATCTCGTAAGCAATCCTTCGGATTTTTTGTTTTACCTGGGAGGTGTCCAGTATGCGGGTTTTTTCGGCAGTCATGTTCAGGCCGGAATAGGGAGAACCTTGCTGTCTTTAAGGGTAGATAATACGACCATGGTCTGCAGGCTCTGCACCACATCAATATTCGATACCTTTTCGAGTATAAGTTGCTGATAGGAAGCGATGTTGGCGCTTACGATGCGAAGAATAAAATCTCCGGCACCGGTAATGTGGTGGCATTCTATCACTTCGTCAATGTTTTCAATGGCCTTTACAAATTTATCAATGTTCTCTTTGTTGTGTCCCTTCAGGGAGCACATCACAAAGGTACTTACGCCCAGTCCTACGGCTGCGGGGTTTATGCAGGCATGGTAGCTGCGGATAACGCCATTTTCTTCCAGTTTTTTAACGCGCTCCAGTGTAGGGGCAGGCGAAAGCCTGATTTCTTTGGCCAACTGGGCATTGGTGATATTGGAATTGCGCTGCAGCAGCATGAGTATTTTCCGGTCGGTTGCGTCCAGTTTTATTTTTTTCATTTGGCTATGTGGGTTAAAGCGGCCTTAAAAATAGCGAAAAAACAGGCAGGGCTTCTGCCGGCAGGCTAACGAATTACCTGCACCCGGAAAGCAAACCAGTGTGCATTAACCTTAAGTCGCAGCACATATAAACCTTCGGGTAACCGGGAGGTGTTTATCTGTACCGAGTTATATCCTGCGGCAGAGGATACCTCCTGAGTAAAAACCTCCTGGCCCGATGTGGTGTGTAAGGAAACCATGGCGTTTCCGGCCGATGGGGACGTCCAGCCCACGGTTAACTCCTGCTGCCGGCTTACCGGATTGGGAAACGGATGAATAACCAATGGCATGTTTTGCAGGGCGGCACAATAGCGGTTATCGGCCGGCATGTTATCTTCAACCAATACCGTTGCGCACAGGTAGGAGGCGGTAGCCGAGGGATAAACGACAGACGATACATGCCGGTACACGGCATTGGGAGCTATGGTTACGGGAATTACCTCCTGTATGGTACTCAGGCCCGAGAGGTCGTAAGCCACCATCGGGTTGTTAATGGGCACGTTGCTGCGGTTTTCAACCGTTACAGCCGGTATTACACCGCCATTGCCGGCCAGCAGCTCAAGCACCGGCACCCGCACATCCAGCACCGGCGTTACCACATGAATGGTTCGTATGGCCCTGGCCTCGCATTGTATGGCGTTAAACGCTGTAAGCTCTGCCACATAGGCGCCTAAACCGGTATAGGTAAACTGAGGCGAAACTTCGGTTGAAGTGGTGCCCTCGCCAAAGTTCCATAAATACGATGTAGCCCCCACCGATGTATTGGTAAACTGCACGGTTAAAGGTACACCACCGGCATCGGCCGAAACATTAAACGAAGCCACCGGCGCTAAGCTGATGGCTACATTTTTGGTGCGCGCGTAAGCGCATCCGGTTTGCGTGGTAACGGTCAGGGTTATCAGCGGATTGCCCGTTGACGTAAAGGTGGCAGAAGCCGGATTTCCGGTGGCCGTTCCGGCTGCGCCAAAATTCCACTGGTAAGAGGCTATGGGGTCGGCTGCATCGTTGGTAAGACTGGTAAACAGGGTTTGCTGGTTGGTGCAGGTGCGCTCGGCCATAAAATCGGGCAGTAATATACTGGGTACCACAACGGTTTGCGAGGCAGTGCCTATACAACCATTAGCGGCGGTTACCGAAAAGGTAACATTTTTGGTGCCCGAAGTGGCGAAAGTATGCACCGGGTTTTGTGTGGTATAGGTGCTGCCCTCTATCTGCCACAGCCACGATTGCAACGCACCGGTTGTGGCATCGGTAAATTGTACAGGAACTGAACGGCAGGGCGGTGAAAAGGTAAAGGCAGGAACCGGAGAGGGGTATATCTGCACATCTTTTTGTACCGTGGCCGAACATCCAAAGTTGGTGGTAACGGTAAGCGACACAGGGTAAACACCGGCCAAAGCAAAGGTGTGCTGGGCGTTTCGCAGGGTTGATGTATTGCCTCCGCCAAAATCCCATAGCCAGGCTTCCAGGTTGCTATCGAAAGGGTTGGGCGTAAGGTCGTTAAACTGGGTGGGGGTTCCACTGCAGGAAAACGGGGGCAACGCTACCGAAAAATCGGTTTGGGGTTTAGTATAAATTGTGATTTCATGCATGCGGCTGTTCATACAGCCGGCAGCGTTGGTAGCCGAAAGGGTTACCTGATAAATTCCGTTTAAGGCATAAGTATGCATGGGGTTTTCATCCGTTACCGACTGACCATCGCCAAACTGCCAAAGGTAGCTATCTACCTGGCCTGTCGTTTGATTAACAAACTGAACCGGAGCCTCTGCACAGTGACCCGTTTGGGTAAACTCTACCAAAGGACCTTGTTGAACCGATGAGATTAGCTCTGTTTTCTCATCAACACATCCGGGAACTGAGGCGCGCAACACGATTTCCTGGCTCACCGGATTGTCAAAAACAACCATCAGGTCTTCATCGGATGAGACTTCGGCACCGTTTATCAACCAGGTCCATGAAGGAGGAATTTCAGGATCAGAAACAGAGGTGTTCTCAATACTATACTGTTGGTTGGTACAAATAACCGGCTGAGACGGCAGCAAAAAATCAGCCTGCGGTTTATTAACCATAAGCACCGGAGCGGCGAAAAAATTGGAACACCCGTTTGATGCAGTTACTTCCAGCCGGCAGTTATAAATACCCCTTGCATTGTAAATATGCAACGGATCAGGTATAACCGCTGTGTTGCCATCGCCAAAATTCCATGCATAGGTTGTAAGGTCTCCCGAAATATTAACGGCCGAAAAAAGCACATCGTGTTGTGCGCAATTGTTCTGGTAGGTAAACGAAATATCCGGAGCTGTGGCTGTTGTTATAGTAATGGTATGGGCAACACGATGCATCGCTCCGGAAGCATTGGTGGCGCGAAGTGAAATTTTTTTACTTCCTGCAGTAGCATAGCGCACCGGTTGCGGATATTGTGCCGAACTTACCGCCATACTTTCACCACAATCCAGTGGAAAAGTAAGGCGCATGAGTCTGCGGTTGGTAAAATCCACCGTAAAGGCTGTCCAGGTTGAATTGATTTTAATCATTTCGAGCGGCCAGTTTTCATTCGAAATGCCCAGGTTACCCAGGTTTACACCTGTACCTGTTTTGTCAATCATGCTGCTTCCAAAGGAAAGCCGGTACAGCGGCCCCACAGCCGACTGGATAAAGGCATAGTAATCGGCTCCATCAGCCACCAGCGAAACGGTGGCCGGAAAATTATAGGAAGTAAAAAAAGAAATTTCTCCGGTTAGCGGAGCTTGCGCTAATCCGTTTACAAAATCAAGCCAGAATACTTTGTTGTTGTTGTAAGAAGTAACCAAACCAAACCAGCGGTCGCATTCCTTTGCTATGGCAATACCTCGCAGGCCAGATGCACCCGCCACAGGAAAGGAAGCAACTGCAGGAGTGTTAAGCACCGAGCTACCGAAATCGAGGCGTACTATTTCTGCTGCCCCTCCGTTGCTTATAAAAGCCCTGATAATTCCGTTTTCATTAAGCAAGAAAATGCTGTTGGGAATATTCAGTACGCCCAGGTTACCTAAATTTTGTACCGCAGGCGCTCCCTCAGGGTTAGAACCAAAGCTTAGCCGAAGAAGATTATTGCTGCCGGTATTTACTACCAGGGCATAGTATTGTCCGTCTTCGGTATACAAGGCAAAATCATAAGCCCCGTTCAACACATTGCCCGGATTGCCCAAATCAGTTACCAAAGGAGTATTACTAAGTGATGCACCAAAAGCCAGCCGGATAAGTTTGTTGGCCGCCTGGTCAATGGCAAACGCATACCAGTCGGTATTATGCTTAATGATTCGGAATGACCGGGTTCTAAACAATAAGGTATTATTCACCGCCACGTTGCCCACGGGCGTTACATCCAGATCACCGCTGCAAAAATCCCATTCGTAGGCTACGGCACCCGTGGTTAAGTTAACTGGTTCAATTTGCTGTTCGATACAGGCCGAAGGGGGCACCGAAAAGTCAGTAACCGGACATTGGGCCGAAGTGGTTAAAGCATAACAAAAAACTATTCCTGCAACCGTTCGATTCATAGCCAACACTGGGCGAACATTAATTAAACCCGATATACCTTTTGTAACCTGTTTTGTACAAATATCGGCTAATGGGTTAAACGCTGATAGATTTTGGCAAGCCGGGCAGCACTTATTTCTATAGAAAACACAGTTCTCGCTCTGTTCTGGCCGGCCTCACCCATGGCACGTAATAAATTGCCGCTTGCCGCCAGTTTACACATGGCCTCACCCATGGCCGTAATATTGCCGGTAGGAACAAGCAACCCGGTTTTTTCATGCTCCACGAGTTCAGCCGGGCCACCGGAACGGGTGGCAATCACGGGCAAGCCAACCTGCATGGCTTCGAGTATGGTCATTGAAAAGGATTCTGAACGTGAAAAGTTAAGAAACACATCGCCCGATTGAAGAAACGACATTGCCTCGTCCACAAAATCATTTAAAATGATCTTACCGGAAAGACCGTATTGCTGTATTCGACCCTCCAGTTGCTGCCGGTATTGTTTATTTCTGCTTAACCCCATGTCGCTGCCGGCCATTAACAGCTGGCAGTTGGGATATTTTTCATTAACGATACGAAAGGCTTCTATGGCATCGTCATGTCCTTTGCCAGGAATATAGTTTGCCAGATAAATAAAAGTTACGCTGTCGGTGTTTTTGCGAGCGGACTTCACAGGACTGTGTGCCGGCAGGGCATTATAAATCACGGTGGTTTTTTGCTCCGGAAAACAGGCTGCCTGCTGAACAGCCTGTGAAACACAGATTATCCGGTCGGCATAGCGGCTTATTAACTTTTTCCATAACCCGTATAGTTTACGGCCGTACGAGTCGGGGAGCAGCCGTACATGGTAAACTACTGCATACTTTGGATGCAACCATTTGATTACTACCCCGCATAGGTTATACAGGTCATTAACATGAATAATCTGTATGTTGTGCTGCCGGCAATACCGTATAATGCGCAACGCGTTGATCAAAAGCATGGGCACATATGCCACAACCGAGCGAAGGGATCGCCTGAGTTCAACGAACGGAACCAACAACACCGGCCCTTTTACCTTTTGTATTACTGTTGATTGTGACGGTAATGCAAAATGGATTTCAACCGAATCCGGCAGATGGCTGACCAAGGTGGTTATGGAGCGGAACGCTCCGGTAAAACCAACCGAATTTTCAACAATAAGTATTTTAATCCGATCAGCCATGAACGTTTTCAAGCAGCTCTTTCCATTGCTGCAGCACAAAGTTTTCGCTAAAGTCATTTGCCCGTTGCCGGGCCAACCGGCCATATTGCTCACGTTTTGACCTGTCGGCAAGCATAGCCTGCAGGGCATCGGCCCACCAGGTAACGGCTTGCGGCACGTGCCACTGCGGTACCAGCACTCCATAACCGGCCCATTCCACTTCGGTTAACTTTTTCCTTTCCGTGCCGGGGGCCAGTATTTCCCGCGGCCCGTAGGGGCAGTCAGCAGCAACCACGGGGATTCCGCACAGCAGCGCCTCGCCCAGCGAATGACTAAATCCTTCATGCAGCGAAGGCAATACAAAAACTGCGGCATGCTTGAGGTATTGAACCGGGTTGGCGCAGTAACCGGCCAGGTACACATCTGCTTCGGCATGAAAGATGCCGGTTAATTTCCCTTCAGCCAGGCGCAGGTTCAACGACCTGCAGGTGGAACACAGGCGCTGGTATTCCGGTCCATCGCCTATTAGTAAAAACCGGCAAGTTGCCCCACGGCTTTTTAACTCGGCCATAACGGCTAAAAATTTATCGTAACCCTTTTCGGGCGATAGCCGGCCATGGCTTATGATTACAGGCACATCAAAAAAAGACCTGATTTGCGCCGGCAAAGATTGCCCCACCAGGCGGTCGGGCGAAAGGGCATTATGGATTATACTTACAGATGTCTTTACCTTATATAATTGTATAAGCTCGTTCCGAACACCCTTGTTTAAGGTTACAATGGCCGATGCGCGCGCGGTGCAATAAGGAATTAAAACCCGATGACGCAGCCAGCCCGAAAAACCACGAATGTGAAAATCGTATTTTTTGGAGCCACGGAAACTCAGAATCACCCTATCGGTTAGCCTGCTTAACACATTTACATAGTCTGCGCCCTCCAGAAAACTTATGGAAATATCTACTTTGTATCGTTGTTTAATCTGACGTAATTTTTGAATACGCCTGAAGAAACGGATAAGTTTCATAAACAAACCTGCCGATGCCGGAACATCAAGCGACAGCAGCGGAGCCTTAAACACATAAGGACCCATGTTGTGCGTATTAAAAACAACATTAATGACCTTATGCTCTTCTGCCAGTCGGTTGCTTAACCACACAAACGATTCCTGGGCACCGCCATAATCCAGATTGGGGATAATCATTAATATGGTTTTACGGCCTGAGTGCATTTTTCACCGGTTGCGCAACGATTCAAGCCAAAGCATGAGGCCCAGCAATTTCCACATGATAACGATATTAAGCTCCTTATCCATTTTTTTGCTGCGCTGATAAATGCGCAACTGCCTGGCCACCCATGAATAGTTTACTGAAGGCCACGCTTTGGAAAAAGTTTCTTCTGATAATTTCAGTTGAAAAAGCTTATCCATATCGCTTTTGAACCAGGTAAAAAGGGGCACGCTAAATCCCATTTTGGGCCTGTCTATATACGATGAAGGAAGGTACCTGTTAAGCACTTTTCGCAACAGGTACTTGGTTTGGCTGTTTCTGATTTTGTACTGCAGGGGCAGGCGCAGGCAGAACTCAACCAGGCGATGATCAAGAAAAGGTTCGCGCGCCTCAAGGCTATAGTACATGGTGGCCCTGTCTATTTTTACCAGAAAATCATCAGGCATCAGGTACTTCAAATCCCACAGCATGAACAACTCCATGGGATGCAGCTGGTGCAAAAGGTGCGCGTGTTTTAGAGTAGCGGTGTTATCATAAATAAAATGTTCGGGCGCGTGCACATATTGCTGCCAGTGGCACTGGCTGATGGTACTTACACACACCTGATAGAACTCCTGCCAATCGTTTGCCTCCAGCAGCCGGCTGGTTTTCTCAAATTTGTTCCCCAGGAATGACGGTATAACCGATGGGACGAATACCCTTAGTAGTTTAACGATATGCTTACGCAAGGGCCGGGGAGTGCGCAGCAGTTGTTTACCCAATTTGTAATAGCGTTGATAGGATGGATATCCGCCAAACAATTCATCGCCTCCTTCAGAAGAGAGCACCACCTTCATGCCGCTTTGACAGGCCAGTTCGCTTACCAGTGAAGTGGGTATGCCTGAGCTGTCGTAAAAAGGTTCATCATAAATGCGGTAAAAGTCCTGTAACCTGTTTCGTGCTTCTTCTAATCCGAGAATGCGCTCGGTGTGGTTGGTTTTAAAGTAGGCAGCAATTTTCCGGGCGTGCGGTGTTTCATCAAAACCCGTATCATCAAAGCCAATGGTAAAGGTGTTTACGGTGCCAAAGTGCCGGGAGAGCAGGGCCACCAGGGCGGTACTGTCTATGCCTCCGCTAAAGAATATCCCAACGGGAACGTCAGCCACCATGCGATAACGAAAGGCATCAATCATTAGCTCCTCCAGCTCATCAGTAAGTTGTTCTTCCGTTTTTCCGGTTATCGGATCCCCGGCAAAAGTTTCGGCATCCCAGTAGGTATGGGTGGTAGCTGTGCCGTTTTTAAAAACCAGGTAATGGCCCGGAAGCAGTTTTTTAATGCCTTTAAAAAAGGTGTGTGTGCCGGCAGTATAGCCGTAGGCCAGGTAGTCGATAAAACCGTTAAGGTCAATGTGGTTCCACGACCGGCATTCGGCAAATGCCTTTAGTTCGCTGGCAAACTGAAGCGTTTTGCCCTGGTGCCGGTAAAACAGGGGTTTTATGCCCAGGCGATCGCGAACCAACACCAGCTCCTTCTTTTCTACATCGTACACGGCAAAGGCAAACATGCCGATGAGCCGGCTCAACACCTCAATGCCCCAGCAATGGTAGCCTTTGATAAGCACTTCGGTATCCGAATGCGTGGTAAACGTATAGCCCCTGGCCTCGAGCTGGGGCCTTAGCTCAGTATAGTTATAAATCTCACCGTTATAAACCAGTACCAGCTGCTGAAAGCGGAACGGTTGATTAGCCGCTTCGGTAAGGTCAATAATGGAGAGGCGGTTATGTGCCAGCCCTACATCCTCATCAAAAAAAATTCCCTGTGCATCGGGCCCGCGATGGTGCAGACACTGCAACATATGCTGCAGATCGGCATGCGATTTGGCGGGATCAACAAAGCCTGAAATACCACACATAACACCTCTACCCGTTAAGGATCTGTTCGGCAGGCAAAGCTAAGAAATTGGTTTCGGCATGGCGGTCATAGCCCGATTGATGGGCTTTATGAAAATTTTCTTCAAAGTCGGCCAGCGTGTACGCCACGCCACCGTCAAGCCGCAATACCCGGTAATTCATATCTTCAAAAAAAGCAAATAAATCGGCAGGAGTAACCTGATAGGGCGCTGCATGCAGTTTTGCAAACTCGAACATAACGGCAGGACGGGACTTTTTAAGAATACGTTTTGCACCCTTCAGCACATTTAATTCAGCACCTTCTACATCTATTTTTATAAAGTGAATAGGCTCCTCTGCCGGCACCAGGTCATCGAGCGGAAAAACCCGCACCGTAAAGGGTTGTGGGGTAACATGGCCAGGGTAGTGCTGCGATTTGAGGCCACTCATGGCTTCGGCACCTACAGCCCGGTAAAAAACCACTTCGCCCGTTTCGTTGCTTAGCGCAACCTGCTGCACATCCACCCCGGCAAACTCCATTTTCAGCTTTTCGGCATACTCTGGCAAGGGTTCGAAAGCCCGGTGCCTTCCGTGGGGTGCATAGCGCAGAAATAATTTCAGAAATTCACCTTCATGTGCGCCAATATCAATGGCGTTAAATTCGGGTTTAAGGTACTTTGCCAAAAACAATTCCGTTCGTTGTTTGTCGCGCGCTATGCGCAACCCCCACTCGGTTGGTCCGCGGCCAAACAGGCGTTTTATTCTGTTAAACCATTCCATGAAAAACCCTTTACAAAATTTTTAAAATCAAGTATGCTATTTTCTATTTGGTTACGGTTGCGTAAGGCATCTGAAACGGCATTGGCACGCCATGTTTCCGGCTCCTTCAGCATTGTGGTAATTTCGTTTATCCCTTTCGTTTCTGCTTCGGAAACGGAAATCAATCGACAGGATTGCGGCAACAGTTCGCGCAAGGTGCTCAACTTGGGCTCTATTGCAATAGTCACAGAAGGAATGTGGAAAATACTGGCCAATATGGCCCCATGAAAGCGCGATGTTACGATAACATCCTGCGCTGCAAATTGCGCAAAAAAGCTTTTTTCATCCTGCGGCCAGGTGGTGCAGGGAAATTTTCCGTTCAACATCCGGATATACGTTTTATCGTATAGTTGCTCAAAAGAAAAAAATGAAATCTGTAAACCCATAGCTGCCAGTTTTCCGGCAACACGAATGCACTGCATCAGGTAGTCGGGATGGGGCCAATCGCGCAGCACAAAGCCAACCCGGGTTGCATTGCTGCCGGAAGGAGGCGCTACCAGTGGCCGCCAATAATCGGTGTAAAATGCCAAATCGGTACCCAGCACCACCTGCGCTTTCGGACACAGGCTGCTTGCCCGCATTTTACTGTGGCTGTCGCGAACCATTAAGTATTCATAACCGGTAAGCACCGGAACATTGGTGTACCATTTGGAAGAGGATGAGGTAAAGGTTCCCAGGCCTATTCCCAAACCTACCCGATGAGCGGCCGTAATGTGCTCTTTTCCTTTTAATTTTTTATAGGCATGATACAAACCGGTAAAAGCCTGCGGCTGAATGCTTATGAAACGATTAAGCAGGTAATGCCAAAAACTGCCGGGTGCATAATCGTAATGCACACCCCCCCCTCCGTGCACAATTAAATCGAAATGAGCGCGTGCGCTGTAGTTAATGTAGTCCAGTTTTTCGCCAAGGTAGGTTTGCAGATAGGCCGCCCGCTCAGCCGGAGCATTAACAAAAAGAGTGTAGTGTGCCTGCGGGAAAATTTGCCGCATAATGCCCAGCGTAACGCGAAGCAATACATCATCACCCAGATTACCAAAGCCGTAATATCCCTGAAGTAATATTCTCATTTCGGTTATACGTGTACCCTGGATTTAAGCTCAGCAAACAGGTTAAGCAAGCGCCTGGCATTATAATTGGCCGAAAAGGCCGGATCGGGAGCAGCAACTTTAAAGAATTGTTCATTCCTTTTCCGGTATTGCATAACAGCCTGCTTCAGCCACCCCGCTATGCCGGCAGCATCGTGGTGTTCAAAGCATACCCCATACTTTCCGTTAATTACTTTGTAACAGGTACTGTCTTTACCTGCAATGGCCAGTATGGGTCGTTGCATAACCATATATGCCAATATTTTGGAGAGGAAAAATTCTGACCGAACGTTTTTAAAGCGCCAGTCGAAGAGCAGAAATACGTGGGCTTTGCGTTGCATTTCTACCAGTTCATCGAAAGTATAAGTTTCAATTAATTTGATGTAAGGCTTTGCGAAAGTGCTTAAAATACGTTGTATTTCTTGCGTACACTGCCCTATAAAAACAAACTCACAGTCATTGAAAAAGTCGGGGTCCTGATTAGTAACCTGTTGAATGGCTTCAAAAAGATATTGAGGATTACGGCCTTCTCCATAAAAATTTCCTGAATAAAGAAAAATCATTTTACTGCCAAACTCCAACGGGTTATCCATCATTTCCTCGTCATTGAATACGTTAGGAAAGTACATCAACTTATGAGCAAACCGCGGGTACAGGCGCGCATAGCTTTCAACCTGTTCGGCAGAGGTAAGGGTAATGGCATCCGCTCGCTCAAAACAAAGACACTCCTTTTCCTGATGATACCGGGCCAGGCTCCCCGTGTAGGTATAATGGGGCGAAAGCACCCACGGATCGCTAAGGTGCATTACCCAGGGTACCCTGTAGTATTCCTGCAGCCGAAGCGCCATTAATGCCGAACTGTATGGTGTTGACCGCGAATAAATGATGTCAGGCCGGTGGTCCAGCTTGCGAATGGCTTTTTTCCATTGCAGCGGGAACAGAAAATCTTCATCGGGTTTCAGCATGCGCTTACCCAGCAACCTAATTAAGCCACGGCTCAGTTTTGAAAAATGCGGCAGCCGAACCACCCGCATCCCGTTCAGGGCATGTGTCAGTGCCGGATCGGCCCTGCGCCATCCCCGCTTTTCTTCTTCAATGGTAAGCAGGGTTACCTCAGCCTGTTGCGCAATTGCACCGGCATACTTCATTACCTGAAGGCTTTCCGGGCTTTGTTGCGGTGGTGCGCTTATGCTAACCAGCAAAACTTTCATGAATCTGCTTTTCGGTAAATACAATTCTGATGCACCTCATAAATCCGGTTGTTGTTCCGGTCAAACTTATGCACAAAACCGCTGTTGGGTAGTGAAACAGGCATCGTAGTAAACGAAGCGGCAATGGCTGTATCCTCAAACCGGAAGTTGCTGTTGTAGATTACCAATAATCCTCCGGGCTTCAGCCAGCCGGCCAGTTCAGTTACGGTTTGCTCAAATTTTTGAAACGGATAAATAGAGGCGCAATTGGTAACATCTTTGGTGTCTTCCCATCGGCAGAGCACTGAAAGACAAAAAATCAGATCATAGGGTGCGTGTTTGGCAATGATTTCAGGGGCACTGTATGCGAATTGAATACGCGGATAGGTATTCCGAAGGCGGGCACGAAAAAGATTAAAACGGTTTATGTCCACCCCCAGAATAGATGCCTCCGGAAAATAGCCGGCAAGCGAAAAACATTCCTCACCTGTTGAGCATCCAAACGAAAGTATTTTAAGTGTACGCGGATTAGTATGCTGCATGGCGGCCCTTGTGGCATGGAATAGCTCCGGATAGCGGTTATACGAAGTGGTGGACGTAAGCTGGTGGCGTTCGGGCTGAAACTTTCTGAAAAATTTAAGAATACCTATACCATAATAACGGATATAATTTTTGATTTTACCGGTTAACTGAGACAGCCAAAGTGGTGGAAGGGTCATGTTTAAAAGACAAAATTACAGAAAATTGCTACCCCGGTTAATAAAAGCAAGGTAATTACCATATCCCGTATTACCTCTCCTTTCGGCAGCCTGCTAATGAAAAAAATCGTCCATAGCGTACCATAGTTAACCGCAATAACCGCCAGCGCATACAGCAGCAACAGGGCGCGCACGCTTTGCAACTGAGCTCCCCCCAGCAGTGCTGCAACTTTTACTGCTATGCCAATGGCATTAATCATAAAGTTTATCCGCTCGCGATTCCATACGCGGAACAACGTGCTGAGCGGTTGTGCAGCAACTGCCGGCACCAGGCTTACTGCAAGCAAACTGGCATACACGCCCGATTCGCTCCAGGCCTTGCCGAAAAGCACCAAAAATACCGGCTGTGCCAAAAGGGCCAGAGCAAGCAAAGCCCCCATCCCGATACGGGTAAGCTGGCGGTACAACCGCAGGATGGCCTCGCGCAGTGCTTCCGGTCGCTCGTGGTGCAGTTCAGAAGCCTTTTTTAAAAAAACCGTAGTGGCCGACATGATGAGCACATTCATGGGCAACGTTACCAGGTTGTTGGCCATTGCAAAAAGGCCCACCACCGATTGGTTAAAACTATAACTAAGCACATATACCGGGAGCTGGTTACTGAAATTACTGAGCAGCAGGCCGGTGGTAACGTATTTCGGATAAGCCCGGTATTGCCGTAAAATCTTACCGGTAATGTGCCAGCGTTTTATGAGTTCTTTGCATTCCACCCGCATGGTGCGACTCCATCGGGCCAGTGTGTCGGCCGGATACTGCAGCAGGTCACCCAGCATAAGACCCAGGGCATTGACGTAAAATGCATAGCCAAAAACAAGTGTTGTGCCTTTGCTGACCAACGTTGCCCCAATCCGGCCGGCCGCCATCCGGTTAAACGCTCCCAGCCTGATTGCCCATCCACGCGTAATCTGGTCGAAACCAATAAAAAGAAAATAAAGCGGAAAAAGCCACCGGTAAGCCACCAGCTCAGCAAGCTTCAGTTGGTGTAACAAGGTTGTTCCATAAAAAAAAAGCCCAAGTCCTGACAGGAAACTAAATGCAAGAACAGCCATTACCGTTAACTGAACCACCCCAATAAATTCTTCGTGATTGCGGATGGTGGTATAGCCGGTGGGATATTGCCAGGTAACCACCGGTGAGATGTTGTTTATAAGTGCCGCAAATAACGCAAACACGCCATAGGCCTGCGGACCATAAAGGCGCGCAATAAATGGCGTAAATGCCAAACCCAGCAAAATAGCTCCTGCATTACCCGAAAGGGTAACCGCCAGGTTACGGGCAAAACTTCCTTCCGGCAGAATGGTTATCAGTTTGTTTTTAAAAGCCGCGAACTTCCGCCTCATGGGGCTTCAAACATCGCAAAAAAATTTAACTTGCCTCCCTCTCTTTTACGGCCCGGTTCAGGCATGAGCAAATCGATTATATTTATTATTCCCTACCCGCCCGGACAGGCCCCTTCCCAGCGGTTCAGGTTTGAGCAATACTTTCCTGCATTAACTCGTCATGGATATACAGTTTCGGTATTTCCTTTTCTAAACCCGAATCAATCGTCCATCCTGTACGGGCAAAGCAACCCTTTGTTAAAAATAGCAGTAACGGTTACGGGTTTACTGCGCAGATGCGTGCATTTATGGAATGCCCGCCACGCTTCCTTTGTGTTCATCCACCGCGAGGCTGCGCCCGTAGGTCCACCGGTGTTTGAATGGATACTTGCCCGGGTATTGCGGAAAAAAATAATTTTCGACTTTGACGATGCCATCTGGCTGACTGATAAGCAGGAAACCTGGCTGGAACGGTTTTTTCGATGGCGCAGCAAAGTAAAGCACATTTGCCGGTGGAGCTACCGCATAAGCTGCGGTAACGCCTATCTGGCCAACTGGGCCGGGCAGTTCAATGCTTCGGTAGTAATAAATCCAACCACCATCGACACAGAAAACCTGCATAATCCCCAAATCATTAGCCTGAAAAAAGACCCGGACAAACTCTTTATCGGGTGGACCGGCTCGCATTCAACCCTAAAATACCTGGAGCAACTTGTGCCCGTGCTCCGGCAACTGGAGCAGGAATTCCAACAGGTGCATTTTTTGGTTATCGCCAACCGCAATCCCGGCCTGCCGTTACAGCGGTGCAGTTTTATACCCTGGCAAAAAGAAAGCGAAGCCGAAGATCTGGCCCGGATAGACATTGGCCTCATGCCCCTGCCGGATGATGAGTGGACGCGCGGCAAATGCGGCTTTAAAGCCCTGCAGTATATGGCCATGCAGATTCCGTGCATAGCCTCGCCTGTAGGGGTTAACAGCGAAATAATACAACACGGTGTAAACGGTTTTCTGGCACACAGCCCCCCGGAATGGAAGTTTTACCTTACGCAACTAATCGCAGACGGCAACCTGCGCAACCAGCTGGGAAAGGCCGGACGCAAAACGGTAATAAATCGTTACTCCGTAAGCTCCAATACACCCTTGTTTCTTTCTTTGTTCGATATTTCCCATATCTGAATCAGCGCCAGCAGGTAAAAAGGCAACAACGGAATTTTATAACGCGCCAGTGTGCCAAAGTTAAACGTACTTACGCCAACGGCAAACGCAAAAGTAATGCTGAAAATAAGACAGAACAGTACCGTAGGATTGCTTAACGCTTTTGGCAAGTGTTTGAAGCTTCGCAATATTACCCACAGGGTAACGAACAAAAAAGCTGCGCTTTCGAATGCCGACAGCAGCATAAGCGGATTCTTTACCTCCCACAAATAAGGCCTGAACAACGAAACGTTAACAGCCTGCGGAAATTTGCTCAACAGGCTCGCGAAAGTACCATCCAGTTCTCCCAGACTGTAGGTGCTGCCGGCATCCTTTCCGGTGTAAAACCCAATATCGTAAGCAGTTATCTGAGCGGTAACAGCTAGTTTATCCAATGAATAGCGAGGGTCGTCTTCACCTATCAGCACCACGGCATAATAGCCACTTGCAATCAGGAAAGCACTAATAAAGGGAATGAGCAGTATTTTTAGCATGGCTAACCGTATGCGCTGAAATCTTTTTGCATATATCCAAAACAACAGGGCCGGCAAAAAACATAACAGAATGTATTTCTTAACCGAAAAAATTATCCATAGTGCCAGTATCAGCAGTACCGCGGCACGTACAGAGGTTTTGCGCTCAATAAACAAATGGTACGAAGCCCAGGTAAGTATGCCTATTGCCCCCAATGTAAGGGTGTCTTTCAATAAGCCCGAACCCCAGAAAATTACCGAAGGCACAAACAAGGTGGCAGCTGCCACCCATCCATGCACCTGCGGCATTAAGCGGTAAAAGGTTAAAAAAAGCAGCCACGAACCTATAAACGAAAAAAAGGCGAAGAATACAGCCGTGGCACTGTAGGTTGAAAAGGTGAGCAAATCAAAAACAGCAGCCACCTGCACCACAAAAAACGATGACGGATCGGTGTAAAAAAGTATGCGGTCGGTGTACTTCACTGCGCCGGGTATATATTCGCCCGTAGAGAACAGCAATTTTACGCCCAGCACAGGCGATTCGCCAAAAGCCTCCCAGATAATCCTGCTGCCATGGGTGTGAAAGTTGTAGGTGTCGCCTCCATTATAGTAATACTGATAAAGCAAACCCAGCCCAATGGAACCAAACAGTTTGAGTATAAGCACCGGGTAATAATACCGTATGGTAACAGAATTGGTTAATCTGCTGCGTAACATATAGGCCAGCGCAAGTACGGCAACAATGGCAAACGGGGTTACTATCAGATCGCGTATGTCCATTTATTCGGCCGGTTAAAGGTAAGAAATTAGTCCATGGTTAATTAGTCCATGGTTGTTCGGTCGATGGTTAATTAGTCCATGGTTGTTCGGTCGATGGTTAATTAGTCCATAGTTGTTCGGTCAATGGTTAATTAGTCCATGGTTGTTCGGTCAATGGTTAATTAGTCCATAGTTGTTCGGTCAATGGTTAATTAGTCCATGGTTATTCGGTTCTTAATCAAAAGAATCAAAACATAAGCCATTAAACTTATCGTTAAACTATGGGCTATTAATCTATTGACCATTAGACTGTGTACCTCTAAACTATGGACTATAAAACCATCCCACTCAATCCTTCCTGTCCAGCGTTTTCAGTCTGCGTTTTGCCTCTTTGTAGGCTTCGTCTTTGCGGCCGGCTCTTTTGCGTACTTCGGTAAAGTATTTTTTTGCCTCGGTTTTGTTGCCCTGTTGTTCAGCAATTTCGCCCAGGGCTATGAGCGAATAGAGATAATAACCCGAGTCTTGCATTTCGAGCTGCCGGGCATAGTTTACACATAGTTGATAATACCTTCGGGCTTCATCCCACTGTCTGCGCGATTCATAAATCTGTCCCAGAAAAAAGGCAGCGTATCTGCCGGTGTTTATTTCATAGCCAGTCATGCCGCTGTCAATGCGCATCAGTATCTCCCGGCACACGGGTTCAGCCTGAGCAAAACGACCCATAGCATACAGCATGCGTGCATAATAGCGGTGAAAAAACGGGTTGTCCGGATAGGTTTGATGCAGGTATTCGCTTAGCTGAAATGCCCTCAGGTTATCGTTTTCATAGTTGTTCAAAATGCGCATAAGCCACACCATGGCTTCGGTGCGGGTATAAAAAGCATTGTACGATACTTCTTTAAGTTGCTGCAACCCCAGCTTTTTGTCGCCTTTCGGGAAGAACCACAATATGGGCTTAAGGGCCGGGTAGTTTTCGGGCACCCAAACAGAAAAGTAGTTGTACAGCGCATCGCCAAACAACAACTCCAGACTTAAATGCTGGCTTTGCTTACACACTTCCAGATACTCCAGCGCCTGCTTGCCCGCATAGGCAGCCTTGCGCCATTGCTTACGGTACTCGTCTGAATACAGCCTGCCCTTGAAACCATATGCCGCGGCCAGAAAAAAAGCTGCCTCAATTTTGTAGGGCGGATACTTTTTGTAAAGATTTTCAGCCACCAGAATGGTGCTGTCCATATAGGCCAGGAATTCCTTATCGTAACTGGTGTTTTTGGTGTTGGGCATGATTTTCCACCACTCAATAAGGCCCATTAAAAAATACGGAAGCGGATGCCACCGGTATTTGTAACGCAGGTAGTGAAACTGGCTTTCGGCTTTCCGGAATTTAAAATTGTACAGGTCGTTAAGCGCCTGGGCACATTCCAGCTGTATGCCCAGATCGGTCAATAATATAATGGTGGTATCTTTTTTGGCTGGCTCCTGTGCCCAAATGCAGGTTCGGCCGACCCATAATGCCAGCACAAAAAGCCAACCGGCATGTTGCCATATTCGTATTTTGCCGCCTTCTGCCATGAAAACCAATTACGAAGCTAATGCATTATTTACGGCCAACAAACGGCTATTGTTTATCCTGCTTTGCCTGTGTTCTTTCATGCTGCTGTTTGTCCGGCAGTCATTTATTGAAAGCCAGACAGCCGCCTTCGAGTTTCTGCAAGACCGCCCCGAAGGCTTTGTACTGCGGGTGGTGCAGGGCCTGCAATGGGCAGGCATCCCCATAATTTACCTGTGGAAGCTAACGGTGGTAGCCTTTGTGCTGTGGGTAGGATGTTTTACTTTCGGTTACCGCGTTACCTACAGCCAGTGCTGGTCGGTAGCGCTGGGTGCGGAATTTGTTTTTCTGTTGCCCGATCTGCTTAAGGTGGTTTGGTTTTTATTTGTGGTGCCCGATCCGCGCTATGCCGAAATCGGATCCTTTTATCCGCTGTCGATGCTAACCTTTTTCGATTATTTTGAAATTGACCGCAAATGGGCATACCCCCTGCGTGCCCTTAACCTGTTTGAAGTAGCCTACTGGTTTGCGCTGGTGCACGGCCTGCGTTTTTACACCCGCCAACCGCGCAAAGTGGCCTGGCAAATAACCGGTTGGTTTTACATTACCCTGTTTTTGCTGTGGCTGGGTTTTTATGTAATTGTTTATAAATAGACCTGTCCGGGCGTATCGGCATTATTCCGTATTTTCGCCACTTTGTGAGATATGCACTTATGAACTTTCAGAAGATAAACAACCTGACCGGCTGGGTGATATTTACCCTGGCGCTCGCCACTTACTGGATAACCATGGAAGAAACCGCCAGCTACTGGGACTGTGGTGAGTTCATAGCCGTATCGTATAAACTGCAGGTACCCCCATCCGCCGGGAGCTCCGTTGTTCCTGCTGCTGGGCAGGATCTTCTCGTTTTTATCTTTCGATGACGTTACCCGCGTAGCTTATTGGATAAATTTTATCAGTGCATTGGCCGGTGCATTTGCCTCGTTGTTCACCTTTTGGTCGGTTACCATTTTCGGGCGCAAAATGCTGGGAGTAAAAGATAACCAGCTTTCTGCCGACAAAATTATTTTGCTGATGGGTGCAGGAGCCGTTGGCGCTCTGGCCATGACCTTTGCCGACTCCATCTGGTTTTCGGCTGTCGAAGCCGAAGTGTACTCTATGTCCATGTTCTTCACGGCTTTTGTGGTGTGGGCCATGCTTAAGTGGGATGCCATGGAAGACGAAGCACAGGCCAACCGGTGGATTCTGCTCATTTCGTATGCCATTGGCCTTTCTATTGGCGTGCACCTGCTTAACCTGGTTACCCTGCCGGCACTGGCCCTTATTTTCTATTTTAAAAAATACAAACCTTCGCGGTGGGGCATAATTGCTACGCTGGTTATCAGCGGCCTGCTCATTATCTTCATCAACGATTTCATTATTCCCGGTTTACCCGGCCTGGCCGGCACCTTTGAAGTGTTTTTTGTCAACACCCTGGGCATGCCATTTGGATCGGGAGCTTTGTTTTTCAGCCTGCTTATTGTGGCCGCCCTTATTTACGGAATAGTGTACAGCCAGCGCAGGCAAAAGGCCGTGCTCAACACATTTCTGCTTTCAACCGCTTTTATTCTTATTGGCTATACCTCTTATGCCATTATCGTTATACGTTCCAACTACAACCCGCCCATTGATGAGAACGACCCGGGCGATGTGATGAGCTTTGTAAGCTACCTTAAGCGCGAACAATACGGAAGCCGGCCCCTGCTGTACGGCCCCTATTTTACAGCCGAAATTGTGGACGTAAAAGAAGGCGCACCCATCTATAAAAAAGGAAAAGACCGCTATGAAATTATAGACCGCAAGCGCGATTACGTATACGACCCCCGGCAAATGACCATCCTTCCGCGCATTTACAGCAATATGGAAAACCACGCCTCCATTTACCGAAGCAAGCTGGGCCTGCGAGAAGGAGAAAAACCCACTTTTGCCGATAACCTCCGGTTTATGTTTCAGCATCAGATAGGCTGGATGTATGTGCGGTACTTTTTCTGGAATTTTGCCGGCAGAGAAGGCGATGAAATTGGCGATGACTGGCTGGGGCCCTCGCAGTGGTTTGAAGAAGTGCCCTACCTTATTGCCGCAAACAAAGCCCGCAACAACTTCTTCATGATTCCGCTGCTGCTGGGTTTCTTTGGCCTGTATTATCAACTGGTAAAAGATCCGAAAAACGCTACCGTTATCGGGTTGTTGTTTGTTCTTACCGGAGTTGCCCTCGTGGTTTACCTTAACTCGCCCCCTACCGAACCGCGCGAACGCGATTACATCTATGCCGGTTCATACTATGCCTTCGCATTCTGGATTGGGCTGGCCGTAATGGGCATTGCAGCAGGCATTGAAAAACTGATACGCAACGCCAAAGCAGCGGCCCTTATCGCCACACTTATCGGTCTTTCTGCCCCGGCCATTATGGCGGCCGAAGGCTGGGACGACCACAACCGTTCTGACCGCTGGTTTTCGGTCGACTCGGCCGTTAACTACCTCGAATCGTGCGCACCAAATGCCATACTGTTTACCGGTGGCGATAACGATACCTTCCCGCTGTGGTACGCCCAGGAAGTAGAAGGCATACGCACCGATATGCGTGTAGTGGTGCTGAGTTATTATAACACCGACTGGTACATCGAGCAAACCATGCGCAAACACTACCAGTCAGCGCCCTTTCCGTACACCCTTACAGCCGAACATTACCGGCAGGGTGGCCCCAACGAAGCGCTGGTGTACTTCGATGCCGGCCTTAAAAGCATTGACCTTGCCCAGTATATCGACCTTATCAAAAAGAAAAGCAACACGCTGCTTCATCCGTATTACCCCAACACCAACATGGTACCTGCCAAAGAGCTGGTATTAAAGGTGGATACCGCCCGGGTAAAAGCCATGGGTATTGTTCCGAAGGAACTGGAAACCTATCTGGTGCCCGAAATGCGCCTGCGCATGCGCAAAAACACCCTGATGAAGCAGGATCTGGCCCTGCTCGATCTGCTTCTTACCAACAACTGGGAGCGGCCGCTTTATGTAAACAACACTTCGCTGGAGCAGTTCAATATAGACCTGAAGCCATTTGTGGTAAGCGAAGGCAACGCCTTCAGAATACTGCCGGTTCAGAATCCGCAGCCCGATATGAGATGGGTAAACACCGGAGGTGGCCTACAACAACATCATGAACAAATTCCGGTTTCGCGGATTACAAAACCCAAAAGTGTTTTACAGTGTAGACTATCGCAATTTTGTTCAGAACCACCGCAGCACTTTTAATGACGTGGCCGAAGCCCTGCTGCTAAAGGGCGACACTGCCCGTGCACGCCAGGTGTTGCTGCGCAGCATAGAGGTTATGCCCGATGCCAGCATACCCTACGATTTTACCCAGGCACTGGGGCTGCAGTTATGGTTTGAAGTAGGAGAAAAAGAAAAAGCCGTGGAAATAGCCCGCATTCTGGGCGATCGCACCAGCGAAATGGCCTCCTACCTGATTGATAAAGGTTTAATTAATCGCGATCTGTATAACCACATTGCCGTGCTGGGTACCATACAAAATGTATTGTACCAGTATGGCGAAGACGAACTGGCACAGCGCTATGAAGAGGCCTATCAAAATTATTCAGGCCAGGTTCCGGCACGATTCCGGTAAAGATTTTTAAAACTGCTTTTTGCGGGCCACCACAAACAGGTCAAGGGCTTCATCTGCATCAGACACCAACAGGTAATCGTTTATAGTTATGTCATCTACCAGTTCGGTGCGTCCATGCCGTAATCTGTTGCGGTTTATCCGGTTTAGTATTTCATATGGCAGGCGAAGCATCCAGGCTGGGAGCCGGTACTGCAGGTTCAGCACATCCCAGCGAAGCAGGCGCTCCACTGCCGCCTTGTTGTAGTAGTAATAGGCCAAAACCTTTTCATTGCCGGTAATGCCACTAACCTCAACGGTTTGAAACACTTTGGCCGCCAGTTGCCTGAGTTCTTCGGCCAGGTATTCGCGCACATGCCAGGGGTTGCGGGTAATACTTTTTTTGCGGTTGGGCGTGGTGAGCAGAGCCAGTCCGCCGGGCTTCAGTACCCGGTGTATTTCTTCCAGAAAAAAAAGGTCGTTATCAATATGCTCAATTACCTGAAAGCTCACCACAACATCAAAACTATTGTCTTTAAGCCCGGCAAGTGGCGGAAAATTCATGGCCAGAAATGTTGCCGCCGGATATTGCGCCCTTAACCGATCTACAGCATGGGTTAGCTTATCGGCTGCAGTGAATTGCTGCACCAACGGCAGCATAAGTGCAATGCCCCGGCCTTCGCCACACCCTACTTCCAGCACATGTTCTTTGCCTGAAAGAAAAGCACAGGTTAGCTCATAAGGCTTAAGCAGGCGCTGATGCAACGGATTATCCGAAGGAAGGGTAGCAGATGTTACTTCGGTAGTGTAAATTTTGCCGGCCATAAGATGCAAAAATAGCCCTTCACACCATATTTACACTTTTAATCCGTTAATTTAAAGGTATGAACCGGCTGTATCTGCTTTTCTGCCTGTGCCTCATGCTGCGGCCCTCTGCCAGCAGCCAGGTACTGCGCGACAACAACTTTAGCTATCTGTATAATCCCGATGAACCATTTTCGGTTGGCACCATCTGTTACCGCGAAAACGAAAAACTATACTTTTATTTCTCGTTTTCCATAAAAGGCACGCGCAGCATAAGCGAGTTTGGTTTCGGTGCCGAGCTTCGCGAAAGCCTGAGTGTAAAAGAAGGCACACCGCTGCCCGATCCCGAATGGCTTGTTTACACCGAAGCTTCACGGTGCGGGCGAATTTTGCTTCCGGAAGGTTCGGTCGGGCGGGTGGCTGTTCTGCGCATTACTTTGGCCGCCGCACGAAAACCCTGGCTGGTTTACACTCCGGTACCCGAAAAAAATGCCTTTGCTCTTTTACGGAACAATCAGCCGGTTGTTGAAAAATATATCTCCATAAATCAGCCGGTAACCTTTGCCGGCTTTTATCCGGGCAAACCCCTTATAGTTTCGGTGTACCGCACCGATTTTCCTCCTGCTTCTCCGCCCTTTTCAGAAACACAGGCGCGCGTGCCACCCCGGATAATACCGGATGAAATTTTCAGCCACAATCCTTCAGAACCGTTAAGCTTCAGCAAAGCGGGCCTTGTATTGGTGCAGCAGGATACTGCCTCGGCCGAAGGCCTGGCATTCCGGATAGAAGACGATTACCCCAGGTTTACCACACTTTCGTCACTTGCCGGCCCCATGATTTATATATGCCAGAAAAAAGAAATCGACCGGTTGTACGCCTCGGCAGGCAGCAAGCCCGATTTCGACAAAACCATACTCAGCATTCTGGGAAATGCCGAACGGGCTAAAATTTTTATGCGTAGTTATTTTCAGCGTGTTGAACAGGCAAACCGGATGTTTACTTCATACAAGGCAGGATGGAAAACCGACCGCGGCATGATATATATTATCTTCGGCCCTCCCGATGAAGTTTTTCTGCCGGGCAACCGCGAAATATGGGAATACCGCCAGGCTACCCATAAAGAACGCTTTACGTTTGTTCGCGCCCCCACTCTGTTCGACCCCGATAACTTTGTACTGCTGCGCGAAGGCCGGTACCGCAACACCTGGTACGAGGTGGTGGACTTATGGCGTAAGGCGCGGTTCTGAGGCAAATGCCTACTTTTGCACATGGGTAAACCATCATTAGTTTATGGAATCCATGCCCTTAGCGAAGCCATAAGGGCAGGTAAAACCCTCGAACGGGTTTTTGTTCAGCAAGGCCTTAAAGGCGAGCCGGCACGCGAACTGATACGCCTGTTACGCGAACGGCAAATTCCGTTTACCCAGGTGCCGGCAGAAAAGCTGGGCCGCTTAACCGGAAAAAACCATCAGGGTGTGGTGGGGTACCTCTCTGCGATAGATTACGCCCTGCTAAACAACGTGGTACAGCAGGTTTACGAAGAGGGACAGGTGCCTCTTTTCATCATGCTCGATCATATTACCGATGTGCGCAACCTGGGGGCCATTGCACGCACCGCCGAAGGCCTGGGTGCCCATGCCCTTATTGTACCCGAAAAAGGCAGCGCCCCTGTTTCGGCCGATGCCATTAAAACTTCGGCCGGTGCCCTGCATTATCTGCCCGTTTGCCGCGAAAAAAATCTGTTGCGCGCAGCGCAATTTCTTAAAGATGCCGGCCTGGCCGTTGTGGCTTGTACCGAAAAAGCAGAGAAAAGCGCCTTCCATACCGATATGAACCGGCCCCTGGTGCTCATTTTGGGGTCGGAAGATGCCGGTATAGCACGTGAACTGCTGAGCCTTGCAGATGAGCAGGTTAAAATTCCCATGGCCGGACAGGTACAATCGCTTAACGTTTCGGTTGCGGCAGGCATGATGTTATACGAAGTCATCAGGCAAAGAGCATCGGCCCGCCGCTGATTACAAAAAGTCGTTGCCGTTTTTCAGGGCCTTTACATCGTTTACAAACTGCCTGAATAAATCTTCCCGGTCTTTTTCGCACACAATAATTACGTTTCCGAACTCTCCTACCAAATATCCGTTAAGGCCGTGCACCACCAGCAGCTTGTCGGGCGATGATGCCTTGAGTATGCAGTTGCGCGATTCGTAATTCAGCACCCGTCCGTTTATCAGGTTATTATCTTTGTCTTTGGCCGAAACATCGTGTATGCTTCCCCACGAGCCCAGATCAGACCAGGTAAACGAGGCTGGCAGCACGTACACGTTGGTAGCTTTTTCCATCACCCCATAATCAATCGAAATACTTTTGCACTGCGCATAGGCCTGAGCCACCGCCTGCTTTTCAAAAGGTGTGTTGAAGCGGGTTTGGCATTCTTCAAATACATCGGCCATTTCGGTAAGGTGTTCCTTGAGTGCCGCGATGACGGCCTTTACTCCCCACACAAAAATGCCCGAATTCCACACAAAATCTCCGCTCTCCAGAAACTTCTTGGCCAGGGCCAGCTGTGGCTTTTCGGTAAAAGTTTTAACCTTTTTCAGAAGCGATTTATCCGCGTGGTATTGTATATAGCCGTATCCGGTTTCGGGCCGGGTAGGCGTAATGCCCAGGGTAATGAGCTTGTCCTGATCTTGCGCCGCTTCGGCTGCCCGCAATATATTTTTTTCAAATTCCTTCTCGTTCAGAATTAAATGGTCGGCCGGACTAACCACCACCACAGCATTGGGATTAACACGCTCTATGCGGTAACTGGCGTAGGCTATGCAGGCAGCGGTATTTTTGCGCATGGGTTCGGCCAGTATTTGTTCTTCAGGCAGCTGGGGCAGTTGTTCGCGCACCAGGTGCACGTGCTCCTCGTGGGTTACCACGTAAATATTCGATGGTTGGCATATTGGCCTAAACCTTTCCCAGGTGGCCTGCAGCAAGGTTTTACCCATGCCGAGCACATCCAGAAACTGCTTGGGCTGGCGGTTGCGGCTGTAGGGCCAGAAACGAACACCGACACCTCCTGCCATGAGCACCACATAGAGGTTATTGTCCATAACTTAGTGTTGTGTTTGCAAATAATTACCTAAACCGAAGCTGTGTAATCATGCAATGCCTTCCTTTAACAGGTCGTGCAGGTGAACAAACCCCGAAATTTTTTCACCGTCAAGCACCACCAGCTGGGTAATGTTGTTTTCCTGCATTTGCTGCAGGGCCTTTACGGCAAATTCATCTTTCTGTATGCTCTTTGGGTTGTGCGTCATAATATCGCGTGCTTTCAGAGCTGCCAGGTCGGGATTTTTCTCCAGCATTCTTCTCAAATCGCCATCGGTTATAATCCCCAACAGCTTATTGTCATCAGCAGCTACTGCGGTACACCCCAGTCTTTTGGAAGAAATTTCCAGAATAACTTCGCGCAGCGGGGCATCGGGGCTTACCATGGGCAGGGCATTGTGCACAGCAATATCCGAAACTTTAAGATAAAGCTGCTTGCCCAGCGAGCCGCCCGGATGGAAAAGGGCAAAATCGGATTGGGTAAAGTTGCGCAGATGCACCAGGCATACAGCCAGGGCATCGCCCAGTGCAAGGTGGGCGGTTGTACTGGTGGTAGGAGCCAGGTTATTGGGGCAGGCTTCCTTTTCTATGGTAGCATTCAGCACAAAATCGGCCTGACGGGCCAGGTAGCTGTCGGTATTGCTTACCAGAGCCACCAGCAGGGAGCCCCGCCGCTTAAGCAACGGTACCAGAACCTTAATTTCGGGTGTATTGCCGCTTTTCGATATGCATATTACAATATCCTCGGGCTGCACCATGCCCAAATCGCCATGAATGGCATCGGCCGCATGCATAAAAAGTGCCGGCGTACCGGTTGAATTCAGCGTGGCAACAATTTTATTTGCTATAATGGCACTTTTGCCAACGCCTGTTACGACCACACGGCCTTTTGCAGAATAAATAGCCTGAACGCACGCCTCAAATTCATCGTTTATGTAATCTGTTAACCGCTCAATTGCCTTAGATTCATTTATTAATACTTCGCGTGCAATGTTTTTGATATTTTTTGCTATATTCAATGCGCTTTGAGATTTAGTTTTGTTGTTAGCAAAGATATAAGATTAAACTAACCCACGTTAGGATATGATGGTGGCAGAAGAGAAAGATGTTTTAAAATTAAAGCTTAAGGAGGTTTTTGGTTACAGCAGTTTCCGCGGCAATCAGGAAGCCATAATCCGCAACCTGCTGGAGGGTAAAAATACGTTCGTTATTATGCCCACCGGGGCGGGCAAATCGTTGTGCTACCAGCTTCCGGCTTTAATTATGGACGGGCTTGCGGTGGTTATTTCGCCCCTTATTGCTCTGATGAAAAATCAGGTCGACCAGCTTAACGCCTACGGGGTAAACGCACGCTTCCTGAATTCAACCCTTTCGAAAGGAGAAATTACCCGCCTGAAAAAAGATTGCATCAGCGGCCAGGTAAAACTGCTGTACGTTGCGCCCGAGTCGCTAAACAAGGAAGAAAACATTGAATTTCTCAAAAAAGTAAAAGTATCGTTTGTAGCTATTGACGAAGCCCACTGCATAAGCGAGTGGGGGCACGACTTCCGCCCGGAATACCGCAAAATAAAGTCCATGATTCAGCACCTGGGCGAACTGCCCATCATTGCACTTACAGCCACCGCCACACCCAAAGTGCAGCTGGACATACAGAAAAACCTGCAAATGGAAGATGCCGACATCTTCATTTCTTCATTCAACCGCAAAAACCTGTATTACGAAGTACGGCCCAAAAAAGAAACCAAAAAGCAGCTCATTAAATTTTTGCGCGACAACCGGGGCAAATCGGGTATTGTGTACTGCCTGAGCCGCAAAAAAGTTGAAGAAATAGCCAACCTGCTTACCGTTAACGGCTTTAAAGCTGCGCCCTACCATGCCGGCCTGGATGCCGATGTGCGCGAAAAACATCAGGATGCATTTCTCAACGAAGAAATAGACATAATCGTAGCCACCATTGCCTTTGGCATGGGCATTGACAAGCCCGATGTACGCTTTGTGGTGCACTACGATGTCCCCAAGTCGCTGGAAGGCTACTACCAGGAAACCGGCCGTGCCGGCCGCGATGGCTTGGAAGGCCATTGCCTGATGTTTTACAGCCATAACGATTTGAACAAACTCGAAAAATTCAACAAAGACAAATCGGTACAGGAGCGCGAAAATGCCCGTATCCTGCTGCAGGAAATGGAATACTATGCCGAGTCGCCCGTTTGCCGCAGGCGGCAGCTGTTACACTATTTCGGTGAGGAATTCAAGGAAGATAACTGCGGTATGTGCGACAACTGCGTACACCCGCGCGAGCGGTTTGACGGCACCTCTTACGTTAAAACCGTGTTGCAGGCCGTTAAGCAAACCAACGAACGGTTTGGCCTTAACCACCTGGTAAATGTGATACGCGGCCTTGAAGATGAATACGTTAAAAGCTATGCCCACTTCGACCTGCCCGTGTTTGGTACCGGCAGCGATGAAGATGCCGACTTCTGGAAATCGGTTATCCGGCAGGCCCTTATCTACCAGTATCTCGAAAAAGATATTGAAAACATTGGCGTGCTCAAGCTCACCCAAAAGGGCGAAGCCTTTTTGAAAAAGCCCCACCCCATTGAGCTGGCCCGCGACCACGACTTTACCACCGACCTGGACGAAGAGGAAGAGTCATCCGAGCGCACCCCCATGAACACCAAAGCCTACGATGAGAAACTCTTCGAAATGCTTAAAGACCTGCGCAAAAAAATTGCCCGCGAAAAAAACCTGCCGCCCTACGTAATCTTCCAGGACCCCTCGCTCGAAGAAATGGCCACCACCTACCCCACCACCAAAGAAGAACTCGCCCAGGTAAACGGAGTGGGCATGGGCAAGGTAAATAAGTTCGGAAAAGAATTTCTGGAACTCATTCAGCAATATGTGGAAGAAAACGAAATTGAAACCGCCACCGAAGTGGTGGTAAAGTCTTCCGTAAACAAATCCAAAACCAAAATATTCATCATTCAGCAAATCGATAAAAAGGTAGACCTGGAAGAAATTGCCGAAATGGCCAACCTTTCGTTCGATGAATTGCTTACCGAAATTGAAAACATCACCAATTCAGGCACCAAGCTTAACCTGAATTATTACATCGACCAGGTTCTTGATCCGCAAAAACAGGAAGACATTCACGATTACTTTATGAATGCCGAAACCGACAGCCTGGAAGAAGCCCTGCAAGACGAAAGCCTGGCCGACTACACCGAAGAAGAAATACGCCTGGCGCGCATTCAGTTTATGAGCAAATACGCTCACTAATGGTAAAGCTGCGCCAGTTATTTTGACGGGCGCAGTGCTTTACCCATCTTTGGCACTTCATTTTAACCCCATGAACATTCTGCTTATAGGCAGCGGTGGCCGCGAACATGCATTGGCCTGGAAAATACGGCAAAGCCCGCTTTGCCATACCCTGTACATTGCTCCCGGCAATGCCGGCACTGCACGCGAAGGAATAAACGTGCCCATTGCAATAAATGATTTTAAAGGAATTGCAGATTTCTGCGCTGCAAAAAATATTAGCCTGGTGGTGGCAGGACCCGAAGCTCCCCTGGTAAACGGCCTGCGCGACTACCTTGAACAACGCCTGCCCGGCCTGGCAGTAGTTGGGCCCGGCAAGGCTGGCGCACAACTGGAAGGCAGCAAAAACTTTTCAAAAGCCTTTATGCTGCGGCATGGCATACCCACGGCCCGCGCACACACCTTTACCTCAGGCCAACTTGCCGAGGCCCTGGCCTTCCTTAACGAAACAACACCACCTTACGTACTTAAAGCCGATGGCCTGGCAGCCGGTAAGGGCGTAATCATTACTTCAGACAAACACCTGGCCGAAGAAGAACTGGAGCAGATGCTCAGCGGCAGGAAATTCGGTGATGCCGGAACCACGGTACTCATTGAAGAATACCTTTCGGGAACAGAACTATCGGTATTTGTTCTTACCGATGGCCGTAATTACGTGCTCCTGCCCGAAGCCAAAGACTACAAACGCATAGGCGAAGGCGACACCGGTCCCAATACCGGCGGAATGGGCGCTGTCTCTCCCGTTCCGTTTGCCAATAACGACTTTATGAAAAAAGTAACCCAACGGGTTGTAGAACCTACCCTGGCCGGCCTGCAAAAAGAAAATATACCCTACCGCGGATTCATCTTCATCGGACTTATGAATGTAGCCGGTAATCCGTTTGTAATTGAATACAACTGCCGAATGGGCGACCCCGAAACACAGGCCATAATGCCCCGCCTGGAATCGGACCTGACTGACCTGCTGTGGAAAACCGCCACAGGCTCGCTTAATAACACCACCGTAAATATTTCACCCAACACCGCTGTAACGGTAGTAATGGCCTCCGGAGGCTATCCGGGTGAATTTGAAAAAAATCACCCCATTTCCGGCCTGGAAAAGCCCGCCACGGCCCTTATGCTTCCACGCCGGCACCCTGCAGGTAAACCAAACCATTCTTACCCAGGGCGGCAGGGTACTGGCCATAACCGGCCTGGGAACCGGCATTGATGAAGCCCGGCAAAAAGCCTACACCACCGTATCGCAAATAAGCTGGATAAATGCCTATTTTCGCAATGACATAGGGCTCGACCTTTTACAATCGCAGTAAACCATGGCCTGTACGTGCACATCGGGAAAAGGTACAAAAGTTGCCGGATGCAGAAACAATGGCATGTGCCTTACAGGCGGATGCAACAAAATGAATGTATTCGACTGGCTGGCCAACATGGAAATGCCGGCCGGGCAAAAGTTTAATGTCGTTGAAGTGCGCTTTAAAAACGGGCGCAAGGATTTTTTCAGAAACACCAGCGCCCTAACCCTGCAAACGGGCGATGCCGTAGTAGTAGAAATGCCTACCGGCTACCACATTGGGCACGTTTCGTTGCAGGGAGAACTGGTGAGGTTACAAATGCAGAAAAAAAAAGTTGCCGATAACGAGGAAATAAAAAAAATATACCGCCTGGCCAACTCACGCGACATGGAAAAAATGGCCGAAGCCCGGAACCGCGAAATACCCACCCTGTACCGTACCCGCGAAATCATCCGCAAACTCAACCTCAAAATGAAGCTGTCGGATGTTGAGTTTCAGGCCGATAACACCAAGGCTACGTTTTACTACTCGGCCGATGAGCGGGTTGACTTCCGTGAGCTGATAAAAATTCTGGCCGCCGAGTTTAAAATACGGGTAGAGATGAAACAAATAAGCCTGCGCCACGAAGCCGGCAGGCTGGGCGGTATTGGCGTATGCGGGCGCGAGCTGTGCTGCTCTACCTGGTTAAGCGACTTTAAAAACGTTGCCACCAGTGCTGCACGCTATCAAAATCTTTCGCTTAACCCCACCAAGCTTTCCGGCCAGTGTGGCCGCCTGAAGTGCTGCCTCAATTATGAGCTCGATACCTACCTGGAAGCCCTGAAAGACATACCCAAAGTAGAAACCCCGTTGCTAACCGAACAAGGAGAAGCCCGGCTGCAAAAAACCGATATTTTCCGGAAGATAATGTGGTTTGGCTACCGCGAAGACAACACCTGGTATCCGCTGGATGTGGAGCGGGTAAATCACATCATCGAACTCAACAAAGCAGGCAAAAAGCCGGCCACCCTGCTGGAAGATGAGCCTGCAGAAAAAGAAGAAACCGGACCGTTGAACAGCGACCTGGAACAGCTTGACCGGAAATTCAGGTCGCGCTCCAAAAAGAAAAAGAAAAAGAAAAAACACAGCCGCAACCGGCATAACAACAAAAACAATACTTCCGGCGCCTCATGAAAAAGTTTCTTTGGCTTTTACCGCTACTTGCTGCCTGCGACCCGGCAAGAATTTACGAGCAGTATTATGATTTCCCCGAACGTTACTGGCCGGTAAACGAAAAACCGGAATTTTCCTTTTCAGTTACCGATACTTCGGCAAGCTACAACCTGTACGTTAATCTGCGCCACGATAACAACTATCCGTTTGCCAATCTGTATTTCATCTTTGCCCTGGCCGATAGCTCAGCTGCTGTATACCAGAAGCTGCATTCAGCCGATTTATTCGATAAAAACGGCCGGCCGCTTGGCAAAAGTGGCATCGGGTTTTTGTTCGACCGCAGGGTTCCGGTTTTAAAAGACTTTCGTTTCCGAAAACCCGGACCCTACACGGTTACGCTGGAACATTTTATGCGCACCGATACTTTGCGAGGCATGCGTGCTGCCGGACTTAGGGTAGAACGCAGCAATTTGCAGTAGGTGCGGCACAAGCTTACAAAAAAGAGGCTGCCCCTTACCGGCAGCCTCGGGTACTAAACATCCTTAACCGCGGCGCTATGCGGTGGCAGGAACAGCCTTTTTTGACTCAGGTTTCTTCTCGCCCCTGGCTGCACCCAAATCCAGGATGGCCGGTGCCGCAATAAACACCGAAGAATAGGTACCCACCACAATACCTACAAAAAGGGCAAACGAAAAGCCGCGCAGCACTTCACCACCAAAAATTAACAAAACCAACACAACCAGTAAGGTGGTGCCTGCAGTTATGATGGTACGCGAAAGCGTATCGTTAATGGCATCGTTTACAATCTTCTTATCATCGTGCGAAGTACCGAGGTTGAAATACTCTCTTATACGGTCGAAAATAATAACCGTATCGTTTATGGAATATCCTATAATGGTAAGCACTGCTGCTACAAACACCTGGTCGACTTCAAAGCTTATGCCAAATGCACCGGCAATGGCAAAGGCCGCAAAAACAAATAGCGTATCGTGCACCGTAGCCAGAATAGCACCTGTGCTGAACTGCCATTTGCGGAACCTTAACAGGATGTAAGCAAAAATAGCTGCAAGCGAAAGAAGGCTGGCTTTCCAGGCAGAGTTTTTAATATCATCGGCTACTGTAGCCCCTACCTTGGTCGAGCTGGAAATGGTAAAGGTGTTGTCTGATAGTTGTGAGTCGTGCGCTGCGTACTTTTTGCCGGTTATTTTTTCCATTCCGGCAATAAGTGCCTGCCTTACTTTATCATCGGCCTCATCGCTGTCGTCATCAATTAAATAGGCAGTGGTAACTTTAACTTTGCTGTTGCTGCCATAGTTTTTTACTTCGGTACCTGCATTGGCAAAAGCCTCACTAAGGCCTACTTTAAGCTCGGTGGCTTTTACCGGCTGGTTAAACGACACCACATACGAGCGCCCGCCTTTGAAATCGACCCCCAGTGTAAGTCCGTTTAAAACAATAAGCACCAGGCCAACAATTATTATGACCGATGAGGTAATGTAAGCAAGCTTACTGTTGCGTACAAAGGCATAGCGCCGGCGTTTTTTAACCATGCGGGCAATAAACGTGTCGAAAGAAATTTTACTCTCATCGCCTTTGCGGGTCATCCATTCCACAATTACACGCGAAACATAGACCGCTGTAAAGAACGAAGTAAGGATACCGATGATCAGTGTTACGGCAAATCCGCGAATAGGCCCCTGACCTACCCAGGCCAGCAACACGGCTGTGATTAAAGTGGTAAAATTAGAGTCGAAAATAGTCCAGAAAGCCCGCTGGTAGCCGGTTTTTATGGCATCTTTCATTTTCCGGCCGTGCTGGTAAAGCTCTTCTTTTATGCGCTCAAAAATGAGCACGTTGGCATCAACTGCCATACCCATGGTGAGCACAATACCTGCAATGCCTGGCAGAGTAAGGGCGGCATCGAACTGGGCCAATATCCCCAGTATAAAGAAGATATTAAACAGCAGGGCAAGATTGGCCACCCATCCGCCCCTGGCGTAGTAAATAACCATGAAGATTACTACCAGGGCAAGGCCGGCCAAAGTAGAAATAAGTCCCTGATTGCGGGCTATTTCACCGAGGGTAGGGCCCACAATTGCCTCTTCCACAATACGGGTTGGTGCAGGCAGCGATCCGGCCTTGAGGATGTTGGCCAGGTCTTTGGCTTCTTCAACCGTAAAGTTGCCTGATATCTGGGAGTTGCCGTTTGGAATTTCGCCATTTACCACCGGTGCAGAATACACCAGGTTATCCAGCACAATGGCTATCCGGCCCCGGGGCGATTTGCTGGAGGCTTCGGCCGTCCATTTGGCCCAGATGCGTGTGCCTGTGGCATTCATCGTCATGCTCACGGCAGGCCGGGCGTATTCGTCCAGGTCCTGGCGCGCATCGTTTATCACTTCACCGGTAAGCCTGGGCTTGCCGGTTCGGCCCAGATCCAGAAAATACAACTGTAGTGCTTCGTTGTTCGACAGGTCCTTGTCGGGTTTGTTGGCCCAGTAAATGCCTACATTGCGGGGCAGCAGGCTGCGCACATCGGCTCTGCGGAATATGCGGTTTATTTCGGCCGTGTCTTTAAGCGGGTAGCGGAAGGTTCCCTGGGGTATGCTTTTGGCAAACAGGGGTGAAACGGCCAGGTTCTGCAGCGAGTCCAGACCGCTGCGGGCAGAGTCAGCGGTTGAAGCGGCCTGCAGTTGTTTTTCCAGATCGGTTAAGGTACTGTCGGGTTTGGTTTCGGCCTGCCCTGCCATAGCTTCGGGTGCCTGTGCTGCCTGTGCGCGTTTTTCTTTTACCAGCAGGTCGTTAATGCTTACCAGTGCAGGCATGATGGTGTTGGGTTCAATTACATCCCAGAACTCCAGCCGGGCCACTCCCTGAAGAAGCTTACGCACGCGGGCCGGATTATCGGCACCGGGGATTTCAATCTGAATGCGACCGGTGCCGGGCAGGCGCTGTATGTTGGGTGCCGAAGTTCCAAACTGGTCGAGGCGGTTTTTAAGAATGGTGTACGAGCGGTCTATGGCGCTTTCTACCTCCTGTTCCACCACTTCAATAACCTTCTCATCGGGGTCGTTCAGGCTTATGCGACCACGCGTGTTGGTTGAAGCAAAGACATGCGCCAGTTTCACATCCGGATTATCTTCGCGGAATGCCCGGAAGAAAAGGGTGGTGAAATTTTCCTGGCTGTTTTTCTGCATTTGGGTTGCCTTATTCAGCGCCCGCACAAATGCAGAATCGCGGCTGTTGCCGCTCAATGAGCGCAGGATGTCAACAGGCGAAACCTCAAGGGTAACATGCATGCCCCCCTGCAGGTCCAGGCCCAGGCTCAGCTCATTGTCTTTAACCTCTTTGTAGGTGTATTCTACTCCAAAAAGATTGTAAACCGGCTTGTTCCATACCGAATCGATGTAGGCTACTTTTTTATTCAAATCCACCACTCCGTTGGCATCGGTAGCGTAGGCTATGGCGTTTTGTTGTACGCGTGTCGAAACCACGGTAAATGACAGGTAGTACAGACACAGTGCCGAGATAACGGCAGTTAACACAATTACAAATCCTTTATTTTGCATATAGCTGGGTTTTATTGATCGGTAAACAATAGTGAGGTAATGCCGGCCGTGCAGCCGAAAACTAAAGTAAGGACTTATCTGCGTTCAGGGGGCATTGGGAGATATAACCGCCTGCAGAATCTTTTCAAGAATAAAGTTCCACACACGGCTTTCGGCAGCGGCTATGGGTTCGTCAGCCGGTTTATCAGCAAACAGCTCAAGGATGACATGGAGCGCGGATGAGCTTTCGTGTGCCGGGGCAGTGCTCTGGGCACAGGCGGGCATGGACAGTATTTCATCAGCCGGCCTGTCTTTTTCCGGGGTATTGCTTTCTTCCTGCCGGGCTGTTTGTTCGGGCTTATGGTATTGAAGCACCTCCAGGCAAATGACCGATGCCGACACCACCATGCCGATGGCCAACAGAATGAGCCGGGAGAACTTGCTTTTTTTCATCGGGGTTACAAAAGTAGGGAATGAAACCGAAAATAAAAGCCTTTAGCCGCAATTTCAGGCCGAACGGGCAATAAGGGCTTTCAGGGCCCAGGTAAGGATTTCGAGGGCACCTTCAAAATGATGGTTGTTGGGAATAACCAGGTCGGCCTGGTGTTTCAGGGGTTCAATAAGGCGTTCATACACGGGCATTACATGAAACTGGTAGCGATAGAGCACATCTTCCAGGTCGTATCCTCTTTCTTCGTTGTCGCGCCTTATTCTGCGGCTCAGTTTCAGGTAATCTTTGGCCTCAATAAATACCTTCAGGTCCAGCTCATCGCGTATTTCGGCAAAGTATTGCACAAACAAGCCTTCAATAATCAGCACCGGTGCAGGCCTGTAGGTAATGGTGCGCGGGGTGGCTTTGGGGTTGTTGAAAGTGTACTCGGTAAGGGTAACCTCTTCGCCCCGCTTAAGCCGGCGTATGTGTTCGGCAAAGCGTTGGTGGTTGATGGCCTCGGGCAGGTCGAAGTTTTTTACTCCGCGCTCATCGGTTTGCTGTTGTTCACGCGGGTGGTAGTAGTTGTCCTGTGAAACAAAGCAAATCTCCTGCTCATTAAACCGCCCGGCCAGTTTATTGAGGAAGTAGGTTTTGCCCGATCCGCTTCCGCCTGTTATTCCTATGGTGTACGGTTTAACCATTTTTCGGTTTTTACTGGATTTGCCCGCGCAGAAATGATATGAGCTTGCGCACGGCCCGCGCCCTGTGGCTTATTTTATTTTTCTCTTCGAGTGTTATCTCGGCCAGGGTACGTGTTTCGCCCTCAGGCACAAACACGGGGTCGTAGCCAAAGCCCATTGTTCCCTGTGGTTGTATGGCAATGTTTCCGTTGAGCACGCCTTCAAACAGTTGCAAGCCCTGGTGGCTGGCCACCGCTATAATGCACCTGAAGCGCGCTTTGCGGTTGGCCTCGTTTTTAAGCCTTGAGAGCAGCAAATTTATGTTATCGGTGCTGCTGCGCTGCGGGCCTGCATAGTGGGCCGATGCCACTCCGGGTTCACCGTTCAGGGCTTCGACCTCAAGGCCCGAGTCATCGGCAAAGCAGGGCACACCATATTTTGCAAATACAAATTCGGCCTTCTGGCGGGCATTTTCTTCCAGAGTGTGGCCGGTTTCGGGTAAGATTTCGGTGCAGCCCAGCTGCGCCAGCGATTGCAGGGTAATCAGGCTTCCTGCCGCGTGGCGCACCTCGTCCAGCTTATGCTTGTTGTTGGTTGCAAATACCCATGCGGCAGGCATTGCCTTTTAGTTTTTGGTTTTCGGGGATTCCTTGAAATCCACCACCTCTATTTCAAAAACAAGTACCGTGTTGGGTTTAATTACCTGGCCCATGCCCGAGGCACCGTAGGCAAGCGGAGACGGAATGTAGAATGTTCCTTTGGCCCCCTTGTTAAGATACTGAAGGGCCTCGTGCCAGCCTGCAATTACATTGCTTTGGCCAATGGTTACTTCCATAGGCTGGTAGGTGCGTATGGGGTTGTATAAGCCGGCTTCGTGCGCAAAGCTTTCCATATTGGTATCGAAATATTGGCCGTTAAGGAAGTACCCCACATAATTTACCGTAACGGTCTGGCCGGGCCGGGCATTTGCGCCGGTACCTGGCTGAGTAATGAGGTAGCGTATGCCGTTTTCGGTGGTATCGGCTTTAAGGTTGCGGCTGGCCAGAAAAGCATCGATGGCGCGTTTGTCTTTGGCTGCCTGCCGCCGGTAGAATACTTTCATGATGTCGCGCTGGTAGTCGGTGTATTCGCGGTTGGTCATGATGTCGTTAACGCGGAACCGGTAAATCATCCGCAGGCCGGGATCGATAAATTTGGGGCGCGTGCCGCGGCTAAGTTTGCTGTAAAAGTCGTTTACCGGCATGGTTACCACCACACTGTCGCCTTTTGAAAGCATACGCAGCATCTGCACAATGCCGTTTTCGTTCGGCAGGTTGCTTGAATCGTCAATAATATAGGCGCTGGGGTAGGTATCGAAAGTAGAGGTCCAGACCGAATCTTTCGAGTCGAGCAACATATAATCGAACACCACTACCTCGCCCACGCGGGCAAGTTTGCCATCGCCCTGGCGTATTACTTTAAACCGCATGCCATTGGGTGTTTTTTTTACGTTTTCTGAACAGGATACAAGCATAAACAGGCATAAAGCCATAAGGAATGCCTGTTTAAAGCGGTATTTCATGTTACTCATCGGTAAGCAAGCGGGATTGGTATTCGGGCAGCAAATCTAAAAATTTCCTGAGGGTTTCTTCAAGAGAGGTTTTGGACGAGCCTCCTGCCGCATTTTTATGGCCGCCGCCGCTAAAGTGTTTCCGGGCCAGTTCATTAACCGAAAAGTCGCCAATGGAGCGAAAGGATAATTTGATTTCGTCTTTGCGCTCGTAAATCATAACCGAAAGGCGAATGTCTTTAATCGAAAGGCCGTAGTTTACAAAGCCTTCGGTGTCGCCTGTTTGTGAGCCGAAGCGCTTCAATTCTTCCTGCGAAAGCGTCATATAGGCCGTTCGGTATTCTGGCAGCACCACCAGCTTTTCGGTAAGTACATAGCCCATAAGGCGCAGGCGTTCCAGAGTGTTGGTATCGTAGATAAGCTTGGCCACGCGCGAAGGATCGGCTCCCAGGGCCACCAGGTCGGAGGCAATCATAAACTCTTCGCGGCGGGTGTTGCTGTGCCGAAAGCCTCCGGTATCGGTCATCAGTCCGGCGTACAGGCAGGTTGCGGCATCGGCCGATAGGTTGATCCTATCGCCCAGTTCGATAATCATTTCATACACCAGGCCGGCGGTAGAAGCCGAATGCGGGTTCCATTTTTCAAAATCGGCAAAATGCTCGGGCTCGAGGTGGTGGTCAATGAGTACTTTTTTTGCCGATGCTTTCCGCACTCTTTCTTCCAGGTTCTGAATGCGGTTAAGCGCAGAGAAGTCCAGACAGAAAATAATTTCGGCAGCGGCAAAGGCTTCGTCAATTTTCTGCGCATGGGGTGGTTCATCGATCAACACGGTGTGGTTGCCCGGCATCCAGTGCAGAAAGGCAGGGTAATCGCTGGGAACAATTACCTGCGGATGATGGCCGCATCGGGCAAGGTAATGATACAACCCAAGCGATGAACCGAGCGCATCGGCATCGGGTTTATAGTGAGTAACAATCACTACCCGGCGCGGACTGTTAAGAAAAGTCCGTAACGCGCTTAGGTTGGTCATAACAGGTACAGGGTTTGGCGGGCATAAAAATACACAGGAAATACGGATTGCGTCCGGCATTAAAAATCGGCAAATAAGCCTATTTTTGCCCCCGTATTTTTTGAACCCTTTCAAGCCATGGCAGGAAACCGCACATTTACCATGATTAAGCCCGATGCCGTAAGTGCCGGGCACACCGGAGCCATTATAAAAATGATAGAAGAGGCCGGCTTCAGGATTGTGGCGATGAAAAAAACCCAGCTTAGCCGTGAAAGAGCCGGGCAGTTTTACGCCATACACAAAGAGCGCCCTTTCTTTAACGACCTGTGCAGCTATATGTCGTCCGGACCTATTGTACCCATGATACTTGAAAAGGATAATGCGGTTGAAGATTTCCGCAAACTGATAGGCGCCACCGATCCACAGAAAGCTGCCCCGGGCACCATCCGCAACCTGTTTGCCAAATCTATCGAGGCCAACGCCATTCACGGTTCCGACAGCGACGCCAATGCCGAAATTGAAGGCAACTTCTTTTTTTCGCGCACCGAGCAGTACTGATCAGGATGTTCGGTGTTCCTTACGGGCTATTTATCTCATTAAAACCTTCAGCTGGGTTGGCGTCTGTCCAGCTCATGGGATAGTTTTTATCCACAAAAGGCAGAGCATCGGTGGTAAGGAACAGCGGCCTGAAGGTGTCTATCATCACGGCCAGCTCGTGTGTTTCTTTGGCTCCGATGCTCTTTTCAACTGTTCCGGGATGGGGCCCGTGGGGCAGCCCGCCGGGGTGCAGGGTAAATGAGCCCCGCTCAATGCCACGCCGGCTCATAAAGTTTCCTTCGGCATAGTACAAAACCTCATCGCTGTCGATATTGCTGTGGTTATAAGGGGCGGGTATGGCCAATGGGTGGTAGTCGAACAGCCGCGGCACGAACGAGCAGATTACGAAATTATGCGCCTGGAAAGTCTGGTGCACCGGGGGCGGCTGGTGAATGCGGCCGGTAATGGGCTCGAAGTCGTGAATGGAAAAGGCATAGGGCCATAAAAAGCCGTCCCAGCCCACCACGTCCAGCGGGCTGTGGTCGTACACATACCGGTGCAGGTAGCCCTGTTTTTTTATTTTAATAAGGTATTCGCCACGTGCCTCTTCGGTAATGAGTTCGCGGGGCGGGCGTATGTCGCGTTCGCAGTAGGGCGAATGCTCCAGCAGCTGGCCCAGTTCATTGCGGTAGCGTTTTACGGTTTCGACCGGTGAGGCCGACTCGATAATGAGCAGCCGCAAAGGGCCTGTTGTGTTGAATTCGAGCCGGTAAATTACCGTACGTGGAATAACCACGTAATCGCCCTGTTTTATTTCAACCACGCCAAACTGGGTTATCAGCCTTCCGCTGCCATCGTGCACAAACAGCACTTCATCGCCCTCGGCATTTTTGTAAAAGTAGTCCATGGTTCGCTTACGCGGTGAGCAGATGGCTATGGCGCAGTCGTTGTTCTTCATCAGCACTTTGCGGGCTTCCAGGTAATCTTCGCCTGTGTGCTCCACCCCCGAGGTATTCAGGTGTGTTTGCCGAAGCTGGTAATTTTCTGCCAGCGTTGGGCCATATTTTTGCGGTTCCAGCAGTTGCTTAATGCGCGTAGGCGGGTAAATGTGATACAGGTTGGAGTATATACCCGAAAAACCTTCTGAACTTACCAACTCTTCTTTATACAGGCTGCCGTCAGGCTGCCGGAACTGGATGTGGCGTTTTGGCGGTATTTTTCCAAGGCGATGATAGAACATAGCTTGTGTATTTGCGCTACTAAGTTAACGAACCCCGGCCGATTTGGTACGGCTACAGGCCTGAAGCAGCCGGCGTTTTCAGCACTTCTGGCATCAGGTCGAATAATTTAAGCGACTGCTGCAGGATTTCGTTGGTTTGGTTCAGCACCGGGTAAAGGCCGCGGTTACCCCACAACTTGCGGGCAATCTGGGCTTTTACATGAATCTGAAACAGAAATCGTTTATCCTTCAGCTCTTTGTTGTCGGGTTTTACCTTGTTGCGCAGGCCCATGCTTACCAGATCGTTCAGCATCCGGTCGGTTACGGTAAAGTTTTTAAGAAACCATTCCAGCCCTTTGCTTTCCAGCTCTTCCTTATGTTTTTCGGCATAGTTAAAGGTATATTCCTGTATGGCGGCCGATGTGTAAAGCTCGTTCAGGTAATGGCTGTTAAGGGTGGTGTCCAGGGGTATGAAATAATCGGGCATTATGCCCCCGCCACCGTACACAGTTCTTCCGCCAACGGTGGTGTACTTCAGGGAGTCGTTCAGGCGAATGCTGTCGGCATGGAAAAATTCTCCTTTCTTATAGCGTTCAATAATGTCGGTAGCATATTCATCTTCATCGTTATAGGGTTTTTGAATGGATCTTCCGCTGGGGGTATAGTACCGCGAAATGGTGAGGCGCAGTTCGGAGCCATCGCTCAGCTCGAACGGATGCTGTACCAGCCCTTTGCCGAAGGTTCTGCGGCCGGCAATCAGGGCACGGTCGTTATCCTGCAGGGCTCCGGCCAGGATTTCGGATGCCGAGGCGCTGCCCTCGTTTACCAGCACAATTAACTCACCCTGTTCAAAGCTTCCGCCGGCCGTGGCGTTGGCATCGGTATTAAGGCGTGTATCTTTGCCGAGGGTGTAAACAATTTTGCGGCCCTGGGGTAAAAACTCATCTGCAATTTTTATGGCTTCGGCCATATAACCACCCGGATTTCCCTGTAAATCCAGAACAAGCCGGGTAATGCCCTGTTTTTGCAACTGGCTAAGGTGCTCCGAAAACTCATCGTAGGTAGTAGCCGAAAACCGGCTAATCTTGATATATCCCGTTTGGCTATTAATAAGATACGACACATCAACCGACTGCTGGGGTATTTTATCGCGAACAATGGTAAACGAAAGCAGCCGGGCCTCAGAAGGCCGCTTGATGGAAACCTGTACCTTGGTGCCGCGCGGGCCTTTAAGAAGGCGCATTACATCGGAGGTGGTAATACCTACCCCTGCCACATTTTGCCCGTCAACCTCTACAATTTTATCGCCCGACCGGATGCCGAGCGCCTCTGAAGGACCTCCGCTAAGCGGGGCCACCACCACTATGGTATCCTGAAAAATGTTAAACTCAATACCAATGCCGTCAAAGTTTCCGCGCAGCTCTTCGTTGGCTGCTTGCCGCTCCGATACCGGTATATAGGCCGAGTGCGGGTCCAGTTTGGTGAGCAGATGATTTATGGCCTCATCAGTAAGGTTGGTGGTTGCTATGTCGTCTACGTATTTGTCGTTTATATAGGTAAGCACTTCGCGCAGCTTCTGCACATCGCGGTCCACCTCCTTGCTTAACCGCGGCCTGCCCCATTGCACACCGATAAGCAAGCCGGCAGCAAGCCCAACAGCCAGAACAAATGGCAGCTTAATCTGGTTGGGGGTATTTTGTGGTGTATTTTCCATTCCCTCAGGGTTTTATTTACCGAACAAACGGCCCGGAAAACATAAATGTTCGCCTGTGGCCGGCTGCAAAAATGATAAAAACCGCTATAACCCTTATATTTGGTGGCAAAATGGACCTGACTGCCCTGAAAGACAAACGCATAGCCCAGATCATAGAGGAAAACCACCTCCACGCCTATGTTTTGTACTATTACGGCATCCGTTTTACCGATTATTCCGAGCACACGCTGGAACAGGTGTGCAGCGAGCGGGGGCTGCGCGTGGAGCAGGTAATCAAAGACCTTGAAGCCCAGGCCCGCTCGCCCCAAACCCAACCGCCGCTCAACACCTATCCGCTGGAACTCATACTGGAATACCTGCGCCACGCCCACTATCAGTTCATTAAGGAAAAGCTGCCCTATATTGCCCGCCTGGTGGCCGATTTTGAATGCGAAGCCGAAGCCTGGCAGCCCCTGAAACGTGACCTGAAAGTGGTGTTCCCCCTGTTTATGGAGGACTTTATTCATCATATTTACGAAGAAGAAGATAGCCTGTTTACCTACATCCAGGCACTTGACCAGGCCTCCAAAGGAAATTACCATCCGGGTAAACTGTATTATTTATTGGAACGCCATTCGGTACAGCGTTTCGCCCTCGACCACGAAGCCCATGACGATGAGATGGAGGGCATACGCCGGATTACCAACAACTATACCCTTTCCCCGGAAGCGCCCCTTTCGGTAAAAGTTATATTTCGCGAGCTGAAGGATTTTGAACAAAGCCTTATTATTCATGCCCGCGTGGAAAATGAAATTCTCTTTCCGCGGGCGTTGGCCCTGGAGGCCTGCGTAAAACAACTTTTCTTTGACCGTTGCCGCCACAACTAATGGGCCGCCTCCTTGCCCTTGACTTCGGACTGAAGCGCACCGGCATAGCCGTTTCGGACCCCCTGAAAATCATAGCCACCGCGCTAGAAACCGTGCCTACCCAACAGGCGCTGGCCTTTCTGAAAAATTACTGCACCCATGAACCCGTAGAGGCCTTTGTGCTGGGTATGCCCCGCAACCTGCGCAACGAAGCCACCCCGCTAACCCAACACGTACTTCGTTTTAAGCAGGAACTCGCCAAACAGTTTCCATCTATACCCGTTTACGAAGAAGACGAACGCCTTACCAGCATTATGGCACAACGCGCCATGATTGAAGGCGGCATGAAAAAAAAGATACGCAGGCAAAAAGGCCATGCCGATAAAATAAGTGCCGTACTTATCCTGCAATCATTCATGCAAAGAACCGCCCAACTCTGAATAAGGCGGCCAAAACATGCATTTCATTACCTTTGTGGCACAATGATTTACCCTATTGTTGTGTATGGCGACCCTGTGCTGCGGCAACGCGGCAAAGACATAACGCCCGGCACGGATGTAAGCCAGCTGGTTGCCGATATGTTTGAAACCATGCACGCCGCCCAGGGCATTGGGCTGGCCGCACCGCAAATTGGAAAAAGCCTGCGGCTGTTTGTGGCCGATGGCACCACCCTGCACCAGGATGACGATGAAAACGAGCCGGGCATGGATACGTTTAAAAAGGTTTTTATAAACCCCGAAATGCTGGAGGAATCGGGCCAGCCCTGGGTGTTTGAAGAAGGATGCCTGAGCATTCCCAACATACGCGAAAATATTTCGCGCAGGCCCCGCATACGCATACGCTATTACGATGAACACTGGAACCTGCATGAAGAGGAGTTCGATGGCATGAAGGCCCGCATTATTCAGCATGAATACGACCACATTGAAGGCCGGCTGTTTATTGACTACCTCTCGCCCCTGAAAAGACGCATGCTAAAAGGAAAACTTAACGACATTAGCCGCGGACAGGTGAGCACCGAGTACCGTATTCTGGCACCGTTAAGAAAGTAATTTCCGGGGTTAGCCTTTCCTCACTAAGATTCACCGGTTCAAGCCACGTGCACTGCAGCGATATTTCATAGGTAAAAGAAGGCCGCTTAGCCTTCGGGTAAATCATTTTTTTAGCACTGTGCGCTTTACATAATCCAATAATATTCCGAAAAATGCAACAGGCTGTTCTTCCGGTATTTCATGTCCACATTTTTTAATTATTTGGCTGCATAATCCATTGCAAGGAAGCCTCCCCTTGAAATCCCTAAAAGGCAATTTTTTTATCTCCTCTGGTTCTGCGCAATAATTTTGAGATTTTGACCCAAGGAAAATGAATAAGTCAAGACTACAATATTTGCAAATAAAATGTACTTCTTCATCCGGCTAAATTGTATCAATTGCTACTCATTGTAATTACAAATTATTCCTGAAGTTCACCGCACTCCAGGCAGGTGCGAACGCTGTTTTCGGGCATTTTTAAGGGGTTTATCCGTTTTTAAACGTTTGCAAACGAATATAACCGATTGTAACTGATTATCATACAAGTAACCTCAAAATCCCGCTGCACCTTTGCATCGTCTGCCGGGCGGTCCGGAACGCAGCCGGCAGGCAAAAGCTAAAATAAATGTTGTGTGTTTAACCTTTAAATGATTGGTGTTATGAAAAGTTTGCGTAACAGTGTTCAGCTCATCGGGCGTTTGGGCAAAGACCCCGAAGTAAAAGTGTTTGGCGAAAAAAAGCGGGCCTCCTTCACGATTGCCACCACCGATGTCTATAAAAACCAGAAGGGTGAAAAAGTGCAGGACACCCAATGGCATAACGTGGTGATATGGGGACGGTTGGCCGGCATAGCCGAAAAGTACCTGCGCAAGGGTGCCGAGGTGGCCGTAGAAGGACGGCTTATCCACCGCATGTACGAAACCAGCGGCGGGGAGAAGCGCTACATAACCGAAATAAATGTAAACGACCTGGTGATGCTGGGCAGTAAGCAATAAACTGTCAGAGCTTCCTGCAAAGCCCGGCCGGAGCCGGGCTTTTTTGTTATTTGAAATGACCGGATTTTTACAAAACCAAAAGTTGCACCTATTGGTTTTGAAAGATTTTACGAAACCGGTGAAAATTAACCCCGAACCATGCTTCTCTGCGCCCTTACAAAAGAGCCTGTCACTGTATTTATCCCATCAAACGCAGCGACATAAACTATTGCGGGCTGTAAAGACCTGATGAAAAAAGCCGGATCTTTATATCCGTATATTCATAGACTTTACTTATTTAACAACATGGCTCTGCTGCCTTTTACCTAATTTAGCCACCCCATGCGCGAAGCAGCATTTGTAAAAAGAAACCAGGCCCGGTGGGAAAAAATTGAAAAAGACCTCTACGGCAGGCCCACCGACCCCGACCGCCTGGCCGAAATTTTTATCCAGCTCACAGACGACCTGGCCTTTGCCCAAACTCAGTACCCGCAAAGCCGGGTTACGGCCTACCTCAATAACCTCGCATCTAAAGTTCACCACACCCTATACCGCAACCGGCGGGAAGACAGCAGGCGCTTTTTAACTTTCTGGAAAAACGAAGTTCCGCACGAACTGTGGCATGCCCGCAAAGAGCTGTTATATGCTTTCCTGATTTTCATCCTCTCCATTGCCGCCGGATACGTCTCCACCCTTCATGACGACTCCTTTGCACGCCTGATTCTGGGAGACAACTATGTTAACATGACGCTGCAAAACATTCGGGAGGGCAAACCCATGGCCGTTTATAGCCAGGCCGATTCAGGAAATATGTTTATTTCCATAACCTTCAACAACATACGCGTAGCATTTATTGCCTTTGCCATGGGGCTGCTGTTTTCGGCAGGCACGGGTTATATCCTTTTCAGGAACGGGGTAATGGTGGGCGCTTTCCTGGCGTTTTTCAGGCAGGAAGGACTGCTGGGCCACGCCCTTCCGGTTATTATGCTGCATGGCACCATCGAGCTGTCGTCCATTGTGGTGGCAGGTGCAGCCGGCTTTGTTCTGGGCAACGGCTTTCTGTTTCCCGGAACGTACCCGCGCCTTGCGTCATTCCGCATACATGCGGTGCGCGGACTTAAAATGGTTATGAGCCTGGTACCCCTGTTTGTGCTGGCGGGCTTCATCGAATCGTTTATAACCCGGTATGAATTTATGCCGGCAACAGGTAAACTGCTCATCATAGGTTTGTCGGCCTGCCTTATTCTCTTTTACTTTGTCTGGTACCCGTTTCAACTTTCGCGCAATGGAAAACTTTACCCCCATCGTATTTCAGCAGGCACGCGACTTCAGCCAGAAGCTTAACATTACATTTGAATTTATCAGGCAAAATTTCTGGCCGCTCGTCAAATCATTGCTGTTCATTGCTGGCCCGGTAATACTTATCGGCAGCCTGCTAACCGGAAGCCTGTACGCCGGTTACCTCAATTCCATAACCGCCATGCGCACCAACCCCAACAGTTTTTTCGAATTTATCGCATCGGTTAACACCTGGGCTCAGGGAGGCGCTGCCGTAATCTTCATCTTTATAAGTGGTGCGGCCGTGGTATCGGTAGTGTACAGCTACATGAACGAATATAACGAACGCCGGAATAATCAAATAGAAACCGATGCGGTATGGAAGCGCGTTCGCGCGTGTTTCGGCCAAATGCTCCTTAGTTTCTTTCTTTTCTTTCTGATGTTTATTGCCGGCTATGCACTTATTGTTACTGCCGTTATTGGCGTGATGCGTCTATCTGCCTTGCTGGGCATTTTGCTGGGCATTGCCGCTTTTATTTTCGTAATCTATTCCATTATTCCGCTGTCGATGGTTTTTGCCGTGCAGGCTTTCGAAAAAGCAGGTTTTGCAAAAGCCGCAGGCCGGTGCTTTGTGCTGGCCAAAGGCAAATGGTGGAGCACCTTCGGTTTGATTTTTATTACCAGCATGGTGCAAAGTATGATGGCCTCGGTTTTCTTCATTCCCTGGTATGCCAATTTTATCGTCACCTCCCTTCATTCACTGGAAGGCCCGGCCATACAAAATCCATCGCTTATAAGCCAGCTCATAAACAACGTATTTATTGTGCTGTACTTTGTGGCCTCCTTTGTTCTATATGCCATTCCGCTTATTGCCATTGCCTTTCAGTATTTTAATCTGATGGAGCTTAAAGAGGCACGCGGACTTATGTCGCGCATTGAAAGCATGTAAAAGGTGCACCCTTCCATGCGGGCTGTAAGAATAATTTTACTGATCATAACCCCGACCCTATGGTGGGGCGCTGTATTGGCAGGGAATGCCCCCGAAAGAAAATTTGATGCAAAAAAGCTGGAGCAGCTCAGGGCCGACCCCTCGCTGCACTACCAGCCCGTTTCTTCGGGTATTTCGTGGTGGGACCGCCTGAGGCTGTGGGCCAGTGATTGGCTGAACGAAATACTGTACACCGCCACCACTACCGACTGGACCAGCATATTAATTCTGGGATTGTTCATAATAGGGCTGATATATGTAGTGTTGCGCCTGCTGCATATCGATACACTAAATGTGTTTTACCGTAACCAGCCGGCGGCCGTTGCCATAGCCCATACCGAAAACATCCATACCATAGACTTAAACATCCTGTTGCAGGAAGCCCTTAAGCAACAGAATTACCGTTTGGCCATCCGGTTGCGGTTTCTTCAGGCACTGAAAATACTGGCCGATAAAGGCCTGATTAACTGGCAGGCCGGCAAAACCACCCATGAATACCTGGCCGAACTGCCGGCCGCCAGCCTGCGCGAGGGCCTGCAAAGCATAAATTACTACTACGAGTACACCTGGTACGGCAACTTTTCGGCCAGCCCGGAGCTGTACAGACGGGTTAACGCCATTTACGGAAATATAGCCGACAATCTGCCATGAAAGGCGATAGAAAATACCTGTTGGTTTTAATCATATCTGCGGTTTTGTATACCGCTGTTCAGCTATTCAGCCCGAAGGAGCACCAGTGGGATGTTACGCTGTATCACCGCGATAAGGAACCCTATGGCACTTATGTGCTGTTTGAACTCCTGCCGGGCATTTTCCCGGATAAAACCATACGGGTAAGCAACCTCACGGCTTACGAGTGGCTCGACTCCATACCCCGCACCGCCAACTTCATTTCGGTGAGCATGGTGTTCCGGCCGGGAACCGAAGACGTAAATGCCCTGTTGCACCACGTGGCGGCAGGCGGACACGCGCTGGTGGCTGCCGAATACTTTTACGGACCCTTTGCCGACACCCTGGGCATTGACACCGGCAGCGGGATGATAAACCTGCCGGATGACGCTACCCGGGAATCTGACTCAACCGGTTTACAGATTCAACATGCGTTTTTCAGTATAAGCAACAACCATGCACGCAGTTATTTTTCGGAAGTGCCGCCCGACAGTGTGGAAATTCTGGCTACCAATGCCGATAACCACCCGGTGTTTATCCGGTTAAAGAAGGGTAAAGGCAGCCTGTGGCTAACCACCCTGCCGTTTGCCTTTACCAACATTAACCTGCTGCACAATAACCTGGCCCATTTCGCAGAGGCTTGCCTGCTTAACCTGCCCGCGGAAGATGTGTACTGGACGGAATATTACCACCGCGGCAGACAGGAACCCGCCACACCGCTGCGCTATGTATTGTCGTCAGTACCCCTTAGGTGGGCCTATTACATAACCCTTGGCACCATTATGCTGTACATGTTTTTTGCCGCCAGGCGAAGGCAGCGCCCCATACCGGTAATAAAACCTCCGTCTAACACCACCCTTGAGTTTATTCAAAGCGTTGCAAACCTCTACCTCCAAACCGGCAACCACAAACGCATTGCCGAAAAACGAATAGCCTACTTTTTAGAAGAATTGCGAAGCAGGCTGTTCATGCCAGGACTACAACCACAAACAGAATGGGCCGAATTGGTAAGCCATAAAACGGGTAAGTCCCTGCATGAGATACAGCAACTGTTTGAAGCCATACGGGCCGTAGGACAAAAATCAAAAATTACCGAAGCAGAACTTAAAGACCTATCGGAAAAACTGGATCGTGTTATAAACGGCTGACTTTGGGTTAACATGTGCCTGAGACAAGGATTTATATGCACGGGGGTGGCACATATGGCGGATCAATTCAACATCCGGTTCTTGAAAATATCTGTCAATAATAGGATCTTCATATTGCGCACCTGACGGATAACGCCCTCAGGCAGGAATTCACCCGGAAGCTAGCCGACTTCCGTTACCACTACGCGGGTTAATGAATCTGTTGCACTGAGGGAATTTCTGGAATGCGTAAGGCTACTGATGATGAGAGTTTCAATGCTGTTTATTCAAAAATTCAAATCCAATATAGAAACGGGCAATCATATGCAGCCTTTATCGATATTAATTTTTCGCTCTTCCGAAAGCGTCATACCAGGTATTTTTACAATTTTAACATCTCATATGCATAATTTAATTCTTAACCCGCTTTGAAATAATTTTAGGTTCTTTTTAATCAATCAACCCGCAAATAACATGAACGAACCCTTTGCCAGCCGCATTAACCTTAACGAGCTCCATACCTCAGCCAACCAAATCCGTCAGGAAATAGCCAAGGTAATTGTCGGGCAGCCGGCTTTGGTCAACCTGCTCCTCACCGCCCTGCTGGCCGATGGCCACGTGCTGATTGAAGGTGTACCCGGGGTGGCCAAAACCCTAACCGCACGCCTGCTGGCCCGTACCATCGAGGCACGCTTTAGCCGCATACAGTTTACACCCGACCTCATGCCCTCCGATGTTATCGGTACATCGGTGTTCAATGCCGTGCGTTCGGCCTTTGAGTTCAAAGCCGGACCCGTTTTTGCCAACATGGTGCTGATTGACGAAATTAATCGGGCTCCCGCCAAAACGCAGGCCGCCCTGTTTGAAGTTATGGAAGAACGACAGGTTACCGTTGACGGCATAACCTACCACCTCGAACCTCCCTTTATGGTGCTGGCCACACAAAACCCCGTAGAACACGAAGGCACCTACCGCCTGCCCGAAGCCCAGCTGGATCGCTTTCTGTTTAAATTGAATGTTGACTACCCCGCACTTGACGAAGAGGTGAACATCCTGCGCGGCCACCTTGAGCGGCAGGGAATACGGGCGGCAGAAGCCGTATCGGCCGTGCTGAACATTGAACAGCTGATCCACTACCGTTCGGCCATACACCAGGTATATGCCGAACCTCATCTGCTGGAATACATCGCCCGTATTGTACACCAAACCCGCAGTCATCCGGCTCTTTTTCTCGGGGCCTCGCCCCGCGCCTCGGTAGGCCTGTTGCGGGGCGCACAGGCATTTGCTGCGCTCAGCGGCCGCGATTTCATCACCCCCGAAGACATCCGATACATTGCGCCCCACGTGCTGCGACACCGCATTATGCTTACCCCCGAAAAAGAAATGGAAGGCCAAACACCCGATGAGGTTATTCATCAAATACTGCAAACCCTGGAAGTACCCCGATAACCTGGTATGGCGTGGCTTACAAATTTTTTTCCGCATAACCGCGTGTTTATCCTGGCCGGCACAGCGGTGCTTCTGTTTATTCTGGCCTATTCCCTGCCGGTACTGTTGCTGCCGGCTCAGGTATTTTTTTTTGCTATGCTGGCATTTGTGTTTACCGATATCCTGCTGCTGTTCCGGTTTAAAAAAGGAATAGATGCCCGCAGGCAGGTTGCCGAAAAACTCTCCAACGGTGACGACAACCCCGTATTGGTACACCTAAAAAATGCCTATCCGTTCCGCATTCAGGCTACGGTTATTGACGAGGCGCCCCCGCAGTTTCAGCTCCGCAACCTGCAGTTTAAACTGGCTCTCAGCGCAGGGGCGGCACAGCAAATTACCTACACCCTGCGGCCGGTAAGGCGCGGAGAATACCACTTTGGCAACCTGCTTGTTTTTGTTTCCACTCCGTTAAAGCTCGGCATCCGCAGATATGCCATACCGGCTGCCCAAATGGTTCCGGTTTATCCGGCGTTTCTGCAAATGCGCCGCTATGAGCTCATGGCCATATCTAACCGCCTTAGCGAAGCCGGCATAAAGAAAATAAGGCGCCTGGGGCACAACCGCGAGTTCGAGCTGATAAAGGAATATGTGGCCGGCGATGACGTGCGCACCATAAACTGGAAGGCCACAGCGCGTAAAGCGCACCTTATGGTTAACCAGTACCAGGACGAACGCTCGCAAAACGTTTACTCTTTGATTGACAAAAGCAGGGTTATGGAAATGCCCTTCAATGGCATGACCCTGCTGGACTATGCCATCAACGCCAGCCTGGTATTAAGCAACATCGCCCTGCTCAAATCAGATAAAGCCGGCCTGCTTACCTTTCAGGATAAGGTAAACACTTTTTTACCCGCTGCCCGCAGCAACCGGCAAATGGCCACCATTCTGGAAGTGCTCTACAACCAGAAAACCGGTTTCCGCGAAGCCGACTTCTCGGCCGTGTACAGCCAGGTGCGCGCCAAAATAAACCAGCGCAGCCTGTTGCTGCTCTTTACCAACTTCGAATCGGTGTATGGCATGGAGCGGCAGTTACCTTTTTTGCGCGCCATGGCCCGCTTCCACCTGCTGGTTGTCATCTTTTTTGAAAATACCGAGCTGAACAGCCTGTTAAACCGACAGGCATTAACCCTGCGCGACATCTATCACAAAGGCGTTGCAGAAAAATTTGCCCTCGATAAAAAGTTAATTGTTAAAAGCCTGCAGCAAAACGGCATACATGCCCTCCTAACCCCGCCGGAAAAGTTAACCGTTAACACCATTAACAAATATCTGGAACTCAAAGCCAGAGGTTATCTTTAAACCCGCTTTCGGCATTTATCAGAAAGTTGATAACTTCACCTTTGCAATACGGTTAAACGATTTTGTATGAAAAGTTTTTACGGTTGGCTTTTTGCCGGGCTGCTGGTGTCTGCAACCGCCCTTGCCCAGAAACCCATGGGTATTCGCATAAACGAGGGCACCATTTGCTACGCCCACACCGAAAATCACCTGCATTACATTCCTCCTCCGGGCGAATATGTGCGCTGGAAGAACGGGGCGCGCACCAAAACGGCCAACATTGTGGTAAACTATAACGGCTTTACCCCTCAGGCGCAGGCCGCCTTTCAGTATGCAGTCGATATCTGGGCCTCGCTCCTTCAAACTTCCCAAACCATAACCATCGATGCCTACTGGGTGCCCCTGTCTGGAGGTGTGCTGGGCGGGGCCCTGTACACAGGCGCCTATGCCAACTTTGCAGGCGCACAAAAGCTTAACGTCTTTTATCCGGTTGCGCTGGCCGAAAAAATGAGTGGCAAAAACCTGAACGGCTCCAACCCTGAAATTTTCACCCAGTTTAACGCCAACGCCAACTGGCACCTGGACCCCAACACAACACCCCCTTCAAACACATTCGATCTGGCCACTGTGGTGCTGCACGAAATTGGTCATGGCCTGGGATTTTCAGGTTCTTTTAAGGTGCTCACCGCATCCGGTCAGGGCGAAGTGGGCGTTCAGGGTACAGGTGTTCCCATTATCTACGATGTGCCTATCGAAAACAATTCTGCCCAGAACCTTATCCGTTCGTTTGCCTCGCCTTCTACCCAGCTGGCCACACAGTTAACCGGCAACAACCTGTTTTTCCAGTCACCCAACTCCTCCAGGCCCCGGTTGTATGCCCCCTCCGAGTTCAACAGCGGCTCCAGCATAAGCCACCTTGATGAAACCACATTTAACGGAACACCCAATGCCCTGATGACACCCTTCATTGCCCCGCAGGAGCGCCAGTATAATCCGGGTGTGGCCTGGAACATGCTGAAAGACCTGGGTTGGGAAAATGTATTCATCGGGCACACGCCACTGCCCAACACCGAAAATGTGTCCGGACCCTATCCCATAACCGTTACCATCCAGGCCGATAACGGATACCAGGCCGCTTCGGTTAAATTGAATTACACTACCGATGGCACCACCTTTACCGAAGTTGCCATGACCCCTACCGGCAGCCCACATGAGTTTACGGCCAACATCCCCTCTACCGGAACCACAACCACTTACGGGTATTTTATAAGCGTGAACGACAACAACAACCGGCAGTTTGTAAATCCCGGAAAGTTTGTCCGCAAGCAAAATACCGAACTGCAGGCCCTGCATGTATTTGAAGCAGGCCCCGACACGCGCGCTCCCATCATTACCCACAGTCCGCGTCCCTTCCTTACGCCCAACGATACCGAGCTGTTGGTAGATGCCCGCATAACCGATAACATTGGCATCGCCTCGGCCGTGTTGGAATATCAAATTAACGGCATAAACCAAAGCCCCGTAAATTTTGTGCTGCAAAGCCCGGGAGAAGACTCTGTGTACCACGCCACCATTAACCTGGGTGCCGGTTTGAACGATGGCGATGTGCTAAGCTATCGCATAGTGGCTACTGATAACTCTTCTAACAGCAACATCGGCACCTTGCCCGCTTCGGGCTTCTTTACCCTTAACGTTATTGGCCTTGCCCCTACGCAAGATGCTTACTTCAACAACTTTAATACACCCACCTCCGATTTCTTTGGCAACGGCTTTAGCATAACACAGCCCACGGGCTTTACCAATCCAGCCATACACAGCGAACACCCCTACCCCGAAGGCAACACTTTTCCGGGGCAGCAGTACAGCTACATTTATCAGCTGCGCATACCCATTCGCATAAAGGCCGAAGAAGCCACCTTGAAGTTTGATGAAATTGTTTTGGTAGAACCCGGTGAACCCGGATCGGTATTTGGTGATGAAGACTTCTGGGACTATGTGGTGGTGGAAGGTAGCCGCGATGGAGGCCAGACCTGGATTCCGGTGGCACCCGGCTACGATGCCCGCGATTATTCCCCCTGGCTAACGCGCTACAACAGCGCTATTAGCGGAAACAACTCAACCGCAACCGGCGACCCCTCGCTGTTCCGCACACGCACCATCAACCTGTTGGATACTTTTACTCCGGGCGAAGAAGTGGTGTTCCGTTTCCGGCTGTTCAGCGACCCGTTTGCGGCAGGATGGGGCTGGTGCATTGATAATCTTAAAATTCAGATTGACGATACCCCACCCGTGTTTGCCCACAACCATACCGACTACCTGAAAGACGATGAAGATGTGCTGGCCCTTGCCGTTGGCGTGCGCGATGCCAGCGGAATTGCCGCACTAAAGCTGGAATACAAGGTAAACAACGGCCCCCTTGTTGAAGAGTCCTTTAATGTAAATCCGCCGCAAACGTTATACCTGCTGTCGCTAACCGGCCTTAATGCCCTCAACCCCGGCGACCTGCTGGAATACCGGTTCGCGGCCACCGACAGCGCCGGCAACACCGGCTACATGCCCGCCACAGGATTTTTCAGGGTTCCGATAGTAAATTTTGGCACACCGGTAACTACCTATGCCAACAACTTTAACGGCACGGTAACCGATTTTGCAGGTAACTTTTTTACTATATCGCAACCCGCAGGCTTTTCAAACGGGGCCATCCACTCCGAACATCCCTATCCCAACGGATTTGGCCTGGATAAATTTTCCAACTACACCTTTACGCTGCTTAAGCCCGTTACCATTTCAGCGGCTAATTCTGTTATGCGCTTTGACGAGATAGCTGTAATTGAGCCCTCGCCCGCAGGAATACCTTTTGGCAGTGCAGGATTTAAAGACTATGTAATAGTCGAGGGTTCGAAAGACGGCGGTCTTACCTGGCAACGCTTTGCAGATGGCTACAACGCGCGCGGGGCCACCCCGTGGCTAAGCGCCTACAACACCGGAAATGCCCCCACACCAACGGCCTTCCGTACCCGGTTAATTAACCTTACCGGCAACGGCAACTTCAGCGCAGGCGAAACCGTGCTTATCCGCTTCCGCCTCTATGCCGATTCGCTCATCAACGCCTGGGGCTGGGCCATAGATAACCTCTATATTCAGGACCCCATCACCGCGCTCGAAGAATACCTTTCAGGCGGCATTCAGGTATATCCCTCACCTTTCAGCAACAAGTTGCAGATAAGTACCGAAGAAAGCGGCCGGATTCAGGCCGACTTCCTTAACCTAAAAGGTCAACGCGTGCTGCGGGTTCAGGGCCAGGCAACTGCGCAACAGCCCCTTACGGTCGAAGCCGGCCACCTGGCACCAGGACTCTACCTGATAAAAATAAACCTGAACGGACGCACCGTAACGCGAAAGGTTTTGAAAACAGACTAAACAACTCAAATCCATCGATTGCATGCCCAACCGCCTGCAGTGCAGGCGGTTTTTTTTATCATTCTGGTCAGGGTTGCCGGCATTCCTTTTTATTTTTGCCCAATTTTATCCAACCACAACCCGTACAATGCCCCGAGACAGAAGCATCCGCTCCGTACTGATTATCGGCAGCGGCCCCATTATTATAGGCCAGGCCTGCGAATTTGACTATTCCGGTTCGCAGGCCGCGCGATCGTTGCGCGAAGAAGGTATTGAAGTGGTGCTCATCAATTCCAATCCCGCCACCATCATGACCGACAAGGTAACAGCCGACCACGTGTACCTGCGGCCGCTTACCAAAAAGTCGATCAGGGAAATTCTGGAAAAGCACCACATCGATGCCGTGCTGCCCACCATGGGCGGCCAAACAGCGCTTAACCTGTGCATTGAGTGCGAAAAAGCAGGCATTTGGCAGCACTACGGAGTGCGCATTATAGGCGTGGACATCAACGCCATTGAAACCACCGAAGACCGCGAGAAATTCAGGCTTAAAATGCTCGAGCTGGGCGTAAGCGTATGCAGGGGCGCAATAGCCACCTCGTTTCTGCAGGGAAAAGAAATAGCCCAGCAAATAGGCTTTCCTCTGGTTATCCGCCCATCGTTTACCCTGGGCGGCACCGGCGGCGGGTTTGTAAATAAACCCGAAGATTTTGACGAGGCCCTGAACCGCGGCCTGCACGCCTCGCCCATTCACGAAGTGCTGGTGGAACAGAGCATTGTGGGCTGGAAAGAATACGAGCTGGAACTCCTGCGCGACAACGCAGGCAACGTAATTATTATCTGCTCCATCGAAAACTTCGACCCCATGGGCATACACACCGGTGACTCCATAACCGTGGCACCGGCCATGACCCTGCCCGACACCGTGTATCAGCGCATGCGCGACCTGGCTATTAAAATGATTAATGGTATAGGGCGTTTTGCCGGCGGCTGTAACGTGCAGTTTGCGGTAAACCCCGAAACCGATGAGATAGTAGGTGTGGAAATAAACCCGCGCGTGTCAAGATCGTCCGCGCTGGCCTCAAAAGCTACCGGTTATCCCATCGCCAAAGTGGCGGCCAAACTGGCCATTGGCTACAATCTCGATGAACTCAAAAACGCCATTACCGGCACCACAACAGCCTACTTCGAGCCCGCGCTGGATTATGTAATTGTAAAAATTCCGCGCTGGAATTTCGACAAGTTTGCAGGCGCCAACCGCACGCTGGGCCTGCAAATGAAATCGGTAGGAGAAGCCATGGGCATAGGCCGCAACTTTCAGGAGGCCCTGCAAAAAGCCGCCCAGTCGCTCGAAATCAGGCGCAACGGCCTGGGAGCTGACGGCAAAGAGCTGCGCAACCAGGAAGAACTGCTACACAGCCTGGCCAACCCCTCGTGGAACCGCATTTTCCATATTCACGATGCCATCAAAATAGGTATCCCGCTTAAAACCATCCACAAGCTCACCAAAATCGACAAATGGTTCCTCAAACAAATTGAAGAGCTGGTAGAAATTGAACAGGAACTGGAACAATACGACCTCGACACCGTGCCCGCCGACCTGCTGCGCAAAGCCAAAGAGAAAGGTTTTGCCGACCGGCAAATTGCCCACCTGCTGCATTGCCTGGAAAGCGAAGTGTATAAAAAACGTACCGGGCTGGGCATAAACCGGGTGTATAAACTGGTCGATACCTGCGCAGCCGAATTCGAAGCGCGCACACCTTATTATTATTCAACCTTCGACACCGAAAACGAATCGGTTTCTTCTTCCCGCAGAAAGGTGGTGGTGCTGGGATCGGGACCCAACCGCATTGGCCAGGGTATTGAATTCGACTACTCGTGCGTGCACGGTGTTCTGGCTGCACGCGAATGCGGCTTTGAAACCATTATGGTAAACTGCAATCCCGAAACTGTTTCAACCGACTTCGACATCTCGGATAAACTTTACTTCGAACCCGTATTCTGGGAACACCTCTACGAAATTATTCAGCACGAAAAGCCCGAAGGCGTAATCGTACAGCTGGGCGGACAAACCGCCCTGAAGCTGGCCGAAAAACTGCACAAATACAATATCCCCATCATCGGCACTTCTTTCGATTCGCTCGACCTGGCCGAAGACCGTGGCCGCTTTTCGTCCCTGCTACGCGACCTCAACATACCCTATCCCGAGTTTGGCGTAGCCCGCAATCCAGATGAGGCCCTCGAAGTATCCAAGCAAATCGGCTTTCCGCTGCTGGTGCGCCCCTCGTATGTGCTGGGCGGCCAAAGCATGAAGATTGTTATAAACGAAAAAGAACTCGAATCGCATATTATCGACATCTGGAAACACCTGCCCGACAACAAGGTGCTGCTGGACCACTTCCTGGACGGAGCCATAGAAGCCGAAGCCGATGCCATAAGCGATGGACAGGATGTTTACATCATCGGCATAATGCAGCACATCGAACCGGCCGGCATTCATTCGGGCGACTCGTATGCCGTACTGCCTCCCTACAACCTGGGCGACTTTGTGATAAAGCAAATGGAACATTATACCATAAAAATTGCCCAGGCCCTGCAGGTAAAAGGCTTAATAAACATTCAGTTTGCCATTAAAAACGACAGGGTGTATGTAATAGAAGCCAACCCCCGGGCATCGCGTACGGTACCCTTTATCTGCAAAGCCTATGACGAACCTTATGTAAACTACGCCACCAAAATTATGCTGGGCGTGAACAAGGTGAAGGATTTTGACTTTAAACCCGCGCGAAAGGGATACGCCATTAAAGAACCTGTGTTTTCGTTTAACAAGTTTCCGGAGGTAAACAAAGAGCTTGGCCCGGAAATGAAGTCAACAGGCGAAGCCATTTACTTTATTGACGACCTCATGGACGACTATTTTCTGAAAATCTACAGCGAAAGAAACCTGTATCTTAGCCGTTAACTTTGTGTTCGGAAATTTTTTTCAACCATAAACCGTTTAAGGTGTAATCCGCTATGCTCAGGTTGCTGCTTGTTCTGATACTGGTTTTTTATGTACTGCACAAACTCGGCATTTTCAGGCTGTTCTTCTATCATGCCCGCCAGGGCTACAACGAAAAAGACGGTGGCATACATATACACCAAACCAAAACCACCCGCTCCAAACCCACAGAAAAAGCCGGCGAATACATAGACTTCGAAGAGGTTGATTAAGCTGAAGAATTTTTTTACTTTTATCGAAAGTAAACTCCTGCCATGCGGCCTCCTGCTATATGCCTGCTTCTGCTGGCCTCATTCCACTTGCCCGCCCAGCCTGCCGGTAAACGACTCGCCCTGATAATCGGCAACTCAGCCTACGAACACGGCGGTGCCCTTAAAAACCCCGTAAATGACGCCCGGGCTATGGCCACTGCCCTGCAATCAGTTGGCTTTGAGGTTATCCGCTACGAAAACCAAACCCTTGCGGGAATGAAAAAAGCCATCAATGAGTTTGGGTTAAAACTGCGCGATTATGAAGTAGGCCTGTTTTACTACGCCGGCCATGGCATTCAGCACAAAGGCCTTAATTATATGATACCCGTAGAAGCCGACCTGCAGGCTGCCGAACAGATTGAGTTTGACTGCGTGGCAGCCGACCGCGTGCTGGCTTACATGGAAACCGCCTCCTCCAAAGTAAACATCATCATCCTGGATGCCTGCCGCAACAACCCCTTTGAACGCAGCTGGTCGCGCAACACCGCCGGCAGCGGCCTGGCCTTGATGAATGCACCCAAAGGAACTCTTATTGCCTATGCCACCGCCCCCGGCCGCGTAGCCAGCGATGGCGAAAGCGCAAACGGCCTGTATACCAGCATATTGTTGAAATATCTTAACGACCCCGCCTTAACCATAGAACAGGTATTTAAAAAAGTACGAACCGAAGTAACCGAAAAGTCGGCCGGCCAGCAAATACCCTGGGAGACCACCTCGCTTACCGGAGGCGATTTTTACTTTGCTCCCAAAACCTCTCCCGCAGCAACCACCAGCCAGGTTACGCCCGCCACCGATGCCGACCGTGCCCTTCAGTTCTACTCAGCCGGCATGAACCGGTACAATGAACAGAAATTTCAGGAAGCCATTACCGAGTTCTCCAGGTCTATCCAGCTTAACCCGCTCGACTTCCAGGCATTTTTGTGGCGCGGACACAGCAAGTACTCGCTAGGTTATGCCGAAGGGAAAATAAACGAACCCCTGCTCGAGGAAGCCATACTCGATTACACCCGCGCAATTGAACTGGACCCAGCCAACAGCGATGCCTACTTTTACCGGGCCAACTCCAAAAAACTGCTTAAAAAACTTAACGAGGCCATACCCGACTTTACCCTCGCTGCCCGCTACGACCCCAAAAAGTCCGACATTTACTACTACCGTGGCCTTACCTATTATCAGCTTAAAAAATACCTGGCCGGGGCCGAAGACTTTAGCCGTTGCATTGCCCAAAACCCCGATAACCTGCAAAGCTACTACTGGCGCGGTGCATGCCTGTTTGAAAACGAAAACTACCCCGAAGCCATTGCCGACTTTACCTTCTACCTGAAAACCTACCCAAACAACCAGGATGCCTTGTTATTCCTGGCCGATGCCTATTTCTTCAACAAACAGTACGAACAGGCCAAAACCGAATATGAAAACTATCTGAAAAACTGGCCCGAAGCCAACGTACTTATTTATCTGGCCCACTGCCAACGCCTGCTGTACCAAACCGACCAGGCGCTGACCACCTACCAGCAGGTAACCGAAATGGACCCGAAGCTCGCGTCGGCCTATTACTGGCGAAGCTATCTTTTTCTGTATGAGAAAAACGATAAAGCCAGCGCCCGGAAGGAAATACAAAAAGCCCTGGCCATTAACCCCGATAACGAAGCATTCCTGAAACTGCAAAGCGAAATAAAATAAGCAACCTGTTTGCCCCGCCATGAACATCGAGTTTGCCAAATACCAGGCCACCGGCAACGACTTCATCCTTATCGACAACCGTACCCGGAAAATACATCTGGCACCAAAGCAAATCCAGCGCCTTTGCCACCGCAAACTTGGTATAGGGGCCGATGGGCTTATCTTAATCGAGCCATCTGAACAGGCCGATTTCTTCCTTAACTATTACAACTCCGATGGCTCGCAAAGCCTTTGTGGCAACGGCAGCCGCGCAGGCGTGCACTTTGCCCAGCAACTGGGTATCATAAAAAACACCACAACCTTCGAAGCCTATGACGGCCCCCACAAGGCCACTTTCCTGCCCAATAACCGGATACGCATAGCACTGCACCGGGTAAATTCGGCCGAACGCCACCCCGACGGCCTCTTTATTCACACCGGCTCACCCCACTTCATTAAATGGGTACAACAGCTGGAACACTTCCCCGTAGTACCCGAAGGGCGCGCCATAAGGCACGACAGACGTTTCGAAGCGCAGGGCGGCACCAACGTAAATTTTGCCGAAACCCTGCCCGGCAACACCATTGCTGTGCGCACCTACGAACGCGGAGTAGAAGATGAAACCCTTTCGTGCGGAACAGGGGTTACGGCTGCAGCACTGGCCGCTGCATGGCAACATGGCTATACTTCGCCCGTACACATTACCACACGGGGCGGCAGCCTGGAAGTAGAATTCAGCAAACAGAACGAAAGCTTTGACAACATTTTCCTTACAGGACCTGCAGAACAGGTGTTTACCGGCCAAATAAACCTCTAATGGCCATTGCCGCAGGTTTTGCCCGCCATTTTACCGGCCTGCACCACAAAGTGGCTAAATAACGAAAACACCGTAACTTTGAACCCCCTTGCATCCGCAAGGCCTGTTTTATCGTTAATTACCGCTGTTTAGTCTATGCTTCAGTTATTCACCAAACTCTTCGGCACCAAATCAGAAAAAGATATCCGCCAGATTATGCCCCTGGTGGAACAGATAAAAGAGGAAGAAAAAAAACTTGAATCTCTTTCGGCCGATGAATTGCGCCAGCAAACCCGCCAGGTTCAGTCGTTAATAGATGAGCACCTCAGCGCCATTGACCAACAAATTGCAGCGCTGAACCGGCAGATAGCCGAAAACCCCGGCCTGGATGTATCGGAAAAAGAGAAAATTTTCAACGAAACCGACCGCCTGGAAGAAGAACGCAACAAGGAACTCGAAAAAGTGCTGATGAAAGCACTGCCCAAAGCCTTTGCCATTGTACGCGAAACGGCCCGCAGGTTTGCCGAAAACGAATACATAGAGGTTAACGCTACCGACTACGACCGCGAACTGGCGGCCCGCATGCAAAACATAAAAATAGAGGGCAACAAAGCCCGCTGGCACCGCCAATGGTTGGCCGCCGGCAACACCATTACCTGGGACATGGTGCACTACGATGTGCAACTCATCGGGGGCATAGTGCTGCACCAGGGGAAAATTGCCGAAATGGCTACCGGCGAGGGCAAAACGCTGGTTGCCACCCTGCCGGCCTTTCTCAATGCCCTGGCCCGCAGAGGCGTACATATTGTTACCGTAAACAACTACCTCTCGGTGCGCGACAGCGAATGGATGGGCCCGATTTTTCAGTTTCATGGCCTGCGGGTTGACTGCATCGATAAGCACGAACCCAACTCACCGGCCCGCAGAAATGCCTACCAGGCCGACATAACCTACGGAACGAACAATGAGTTCGGGTTTGACTATCTGCGCGACAACATGGCCCGCGACCCGGAAGAGCTCGTGCAGCGCGGTCATCATTTTGCCATGGTAGACGAGGTGGACAGCGTACTGATTGACGAAGCGCGTACACCCTTAATTATCTCCGGACCGGTACCCAAAGGCGACCAGCACGAGTATTACGAACTTAAACCCCGCATTCATAAACTGGTTGAAGCCCAGAAAAAACTGGTTAACGATTTTCTGGTTACAGCCAAAAAACTCATAGGCGAGGGCAACGAAAAAGAAGGCGGTCTGGCCCTGTTCCGCGCCTACCGCGGCCTGCCCAAAAACAAACCCCTTATTAAATACCTGAGCGAAACGGGCATTAAAGCCATTCTGCAAAAAACCGAAAACTTCTACCTGCAGGACAACAAGCGCAACCTGCCCGAAGCCGATAAACCCCTGTACTTCATCATCGATGAAAAAGATAACTCGGTCGAGCTTACCGAAAAAGGCATTGACCTCATTACCCAGGAAGGCGAGGACCCGAAGTTTTTCATTCTGCCCGAAATAGGCACCGAACTCAGCAAAATTGAAAACGACCCATCGCTGAGCGAAGCAGAAAAATTTCAGAAAAAAGAAGAGCTCATACGCGAATACCAGGTTAAATCGCAGCGCATTCACAGCGTTAACCAGTTGCTTAAGGCATATACCCTGTTTGAGCGCGACACCGAATATATTATTGTGGACGGGAAAGTTAAAATTGTTGACGAGCAGACAGGGCGGGTACTGGAAGGCCGCAGGTATTCCGATGGCCTGCACCAGGCAATAGAAGCCAAGGAAAATGTAAAGGTGGAAGATGCCACCCAAACCTATGCCACCATTACCCTACAGAACTATTTCCGCATGTACCACAAGCTGGCCGGCATGACCGGCACAGCCATAACCGAAGCAGCCGAATTCTGGGACATTTACAAACTGGATGTGGTTACCATTCCCACCCACAAGCCGGTAATCCGCAAGGACTATGACGACCTGGTGTACAAAACCATGCGCGAAAAGTTTAATGCCGTGGTTGACGAAATTGTACGCCTAACCGAACAGGGTCGCCCGGTGCTGGTAGGTACCACCTCGGTCGAAATATCCGAACTGGTAAGCCGCATGCTCCAGCTGCGCAAAATCAAACACCAGGTGCTCAACGCCAAACACCACCAGCGCGAAGCCGAAATTGTGGCCGAGGCCGGTAAGCCCGGAACCGTTACCATTGCCACCAACATGGCCGGCCGCGGTACCGACATTAAACTTACTCCGGAATCCAGAGCCGCAGGCGGCCTGGCCATTATCGGCACCGAGCGCCACGAATCACGCAGGGTCGACCGCCAGCTGCGCGGTCGCTCCGGCCGCCAGGGCGACCCCGGCACCTCGCAGTTCTACGTGTCGCTCGAAGATAACCTGATGCGCCTGTTTATGCCCGAACGCATTGCGCGCATTATGGACCGCCTGGGCCTGAAAGAGGGCGAAGTAATCCAGCACCGCATGGTAACCCGTTCCATAGAACGGGCCCAGAAAAAAGTAGAAGAAAACAACTTTGGCATACGCAAGCGCCTGCTGGAGTACGACAACGTTATGAACGCCCAGCGCGAAGTAATTTACAAGCGCCGGCGCAACGCCCTGTTTGGCGACCGCCTGGAGCTCGACATCCTGACCATGCTTAACGATACATGCGAAGACATTGCCGCCAATGCAAAAAACGCTGAAGACTACGAGAGCCTGCGACTTAACGCCCTGAGCATACTGGCACTGGATTATGAAATTACCAAAGAGCAGTTTGAAAAATTTACCGAACAGCAACTTGCTGCCCACCTGTACAATAAAGCCCTGGAACATTACCACAAAAAGAACAAGGCAATAGCCGAAAAGGCCCTTCCCGTTATAAAAGATATCTTCAAAACCCGGGGCGCCACAGTAGTAAACATACTGGTGCCCTTTACCGACGGCAACAAAACCATTGGCGTATCTGCACCGCTTAAACAATGTGTGGAATCGGGTAATGCCGAACTTATCCGATCAATGGAAAAAATGGTAACCCTGGCCATCATTGACCAACTGTGGAAAGAACACCTGCGCGACATGGACGACCTGAAACAGTCGGTGCAAACAGCCGTGTACGAACAAAAAGATCCGCTGCTTATTTACAAGTTCGAAGGCTTTGAACTCTTTAAACGTCTTATCGGGAAAATAAATGAAGAAACCATTTCATTCCTGATGAAGGCCGACATACCCGTGCAGCAGGCCGATGAAGTGCAGGAAGCCCATGCGCAACGCCGCCAACGCTACCACGAGCAAAAAGACGAGTCGCGCTCGCTGCTAAGCGGAGGCCAGCCACAGCCACCGCACAGCCGCCCTGCCGCTGAAAAGGTTATGCCGGCACGTTCGCAAAAAATAGCCAACCGCAACGACCGTGTATCGGTACAATATCCGGATGGGCGGATTTTGCGCGATGTAAAATATAAAAAGGTAGAAGACGATATTTTGCATAACCGCTGTGTAATAATTGAATAATGCGACCCGTTGCACTAAAGACCTTTCTTTCTTTCATTATTGCGGCACTGTATTGCTGCAGACCTGCGCTGCAAACGGCATCAACCGGTCAGCAGAACGCCTACTACGAAGACCTTTCACCGCTGCGCCCTCCGGTTTCGGCACAGCCTGAAGAACAACACCACGACAGTACCTCTGCAAAGCCCGTAACACTAAAATTCGTAGAACCGGTTTATGCGGTTAACCGAAAAGTAGATGCCGTATTGGACAGTATTGACCGGTTTTACCTGCAACAGGGAAACATTGACGGATATACCATTCAGGTATATGCCGGCACCAAACGCGATGAAGCTTTGCAGATAAAAAAAGTTATGTTCGAAAAACTGCCGCAGTTTGAAACCGAAATCCAATACAACCAGCCTACCTTTCGGGTAAAGACCGGCAGTTATTTTTCTGTACTCGAGGCACAAAAAGATTATCAGCTTATAAAGCAGTATTTTCCTTCGGCTATATTGGTGCCGGATAAAATCCCTGTTAAACAATGAATCTGCTTGCCACCGTTCAGCAAAAAGCCAAAGCCTGTGCGGCCGATATCATTGCGTTGCGCCGGCATTTTCATCAGCATCCGGAGTTGTCGTATCAGGAATTCAATACGGCTGCCCGTGTAGCCGATGAACTGCGCAAACTGGGTCTGCAGCCCAGAACGGTGGCCGTAACCGGAGTAGTAGCTGAAATAAGTGGCAATAACCCCGGAAAAAAAACCATTGCCCTTCGGGCCGACATGGATGCCCTGCCTATTGATGAAAAAAACAACGTGCCTTACAGGTCAAAAAACCCGGGCGTAATGCATGCCTGCGGCCACGATGTACATACGGCTTCGCTGCTGGGCACAGCACGCATCTTAACCGAGCTGCGCCACTCCTTCGAAGGAACCGTGCGCCTTATTTTTCAACCCGGTGAAGAAAAAAATCCGGGGGGTGCTTCGCTGCTCATCCGCGAGGGCGTGTTGCAAAACCCCACTCCCGCCTGCATTATTGGCCAGCACGTTTTTCCGTTGCTGCCGGCCGGTAAGGCCGGCTTTCGGCCTGGCCGCTACATGGCCAGTTCAGATGAAATTTATTTAACCGTTATAGGCAGGGGCGGTCATGGGGCTGCCCCCGAGCTCACGGTCGATCCCGTGGTAATAGCTGCCCACCTTATCGTAGCACTGCAGCAAATCGTAAGCCGCAAAGCCTCACCTAAACAACCCAGTGTGCTTACTTTCGGGCGGGTTCAGGCCAACGGCGCCACCAATATTATTCCCGACAGGGTTGAAATTGCCGGCACTTTTCGCACCCTGAATGAAACCTGGCGCGAACAGGCTCTTAAGGAAATTGAAACCATGGCGAAAGGTCTTGCCGAAAGCATGGGAGGCAGATGCGAAGTTACCCTTTCCAGGGGCTATCCCTGCCTGATCAACCAGCCCGAACTTACCGAACGCCTGCGCCAGGCTGCTATGCAATATATGGGCCGGGAAAATGTTGCCGAACTCGATATAGCCATGGGCTCGGAAGATTTTGCCTACTATTCGCAGCAAATTCCGGCTGCCTTTTACCGGCTGGGCACACGCAACGAAGAGCGCGGCATTACCGCCTATGTGCACACCCCTGTTTTCGATATTGATGAAGATGCACTGGTTACCGGAATGGGACTGATGGCCTGGCTTGCAATTTCTGAGCTGGCCCAACGGCCCTAAAGTCTTACCGGTGTTTCCTATCTTGCAAAAAGACAGGTGTTTTATACATTTTGGATTTGGAACCCGCACAAACTGAAGCAATACCCTCCTCTACGGGCCGCAGCCGTCTGATTACAGCCCTGTGGATAGCGGGTATTTTTCTGTGGTTTGTCTTTGCCCTCGACCTGATGGTTTCTGCCCTTAAATCGCTGGGCGAACCCGGGGCGGGGTTTATCCTTCAGGCCACAGCCAACCCCTTTACCGCGCTGTTCATCGGCCTGCTTACCACAGCCATGATCCAGAGTAGTTCCACCACCACATCGCTGGTGGTAGCGCTGGTTGCTTCGGGTTCGCTTACGCTTGAAAACGCCATTCCGGTAATTATGGGCGCCAATATTGGCACCACCATTACCAGTACACTGGTATCGCTGGGTTTTATCAGAAAGAAAAAAGAATTCAGAAGAGCCGTGGCTGCCGGCACCTACCACGATTATTTCAACATCCTTACCGTGGCGGTTTTGTTTCCGCTGGAGTATTACTACAACCTGCTGTCGCAGAGTGCGCGGTACATTACTGCACAGTTGCTGCAGTTCATACCCAGGACTGCCGAAAACATTCCGGCGGGGTCACCCCTCAGCTCCATCACCGACTGGCTTACAGAACTTATCCCGGGAATTATTACTCCGGTTATTCTTGCCTTTGTTCTGCTCTTTTCTTCCATACTGGTATTTCGCAGGTACATATCCGCATTGGTTCTTTCCCGGTCTCCGCAACGCTTCCGCAGGTTTTTCTTCCGGAGCAGTGGCAAATCATTTCTGTGGGGGCTTGTAACCACCGCTGCCATACGAAGCAGCACCATTACCACTTCGGTGGTGGTGCCGCTGGTAGCACAGAAAATTACCACACTAAAGAAGGCCGCCCCCTTTATACTGGGCGCGAACCTGGGCACTACCATTACGGCCATCATTGCCGCGTTGCTCAACTTCGGCTCTTCCAGCGCTTTGAGTATTGCCCTGGTTCACTTTCTGTTTAACTGTGTTGGAATAATCATTTTCTATCTTTTTCCGCCGTTACGCGAAGTGCCGTTTTTTCTGGCCAGCAGCCTGGGCCGCCTTACGCTTCGCTATCGCCTTGCCGGGCTTGTTTACCTGCTTGCCACTTTCTTTTTTGTTCCGTTCTCGCTCATTTATCTTAATCAGAATTCTACCGGCATTTACGATGCCCGGTACGAGCAAACGAAAGCAAATCATGAAGCAGTGGGTTCAATGCAAATTATCGTACGCATGCACCACAGCAAATTGTCGGGCGAGTGGATGGTTTTTAACAACACAAACCAACAGCAGATTATGCCGCTGATAAAACGTTCGAACACGTTACTGCTTGGCGATGACCTGTGGATATTCGGGCCGCCGGGTAGCTGCTGGACCGGTCGCGACAGCCTGGGCGGCTATTCGCGCTGTGTGGAACACATCCAAAAAAACATAACCCTTACCTCCGGGCTTACTTTCGACTCGGTGTACATCATCCGGCAGGACCAGGTTATCCGCACCGACACGCTAACCACACGTTTTTACTGGTCGGCTTCCTTTCCGCTGCTCATACAATGGAAACGCCAGCGCAATAATCTGTTTGAATCAAGCGCTTATATTACCCGCTTGCAACGCCGCTAATGCCTTACGTTTGGTTATATTGCACATTGATTATGATAAAACTCAAAGAAACCCTGCTTAAATGGCTGAAGCTGGATGGCCTTATCAACAGCCTTACCGGCTATGCAGAAGCGCGAATGGAATTGTTAAAATACGAAATACGCGAAGAAGTAGCCGCGGCAATGGCGCGGTTCATTATGCTGCTGGCAATACTTACCCTGCTGGCCCTTGCCCTGTTAACCGCAAGTGTGGCCTTTTCGCTTAAACTGGGCGAATCATACGGATATGCGGCAGGTTTTTCTATAACTGCCGGCATTTATACGGTGGTGTTGCTGGGGCTGCTGCTTTTCCGCAATAAACTTTACCTGTACCTGGAGCGCTTCATCAAAATACAAATGACTCAAAAAAAATAACCTATGTACACGCCTGCCGAAGACCGCGAAAAAAATCGTTTGCTGCGCAAAACCGCTGCCCATCGCCAGGAGCTGGAATCAGAATTTAAAGAAATTACCAGGCGCACCGAAAAGTTTATTACCCATGCGCTGATTATTGGTGGCACCGTAGCACTTACCTACCTGTTGGTGCGGCAGCTGGCCGGCGATAAATCAAAGAAAAAAACAAAAAACAAGGAGTCTTTGCCTGAAACCGGACAGCAGGGCGAAGAAAAGTCGCCTTTTAGTGAAATATTAACCCAGTTAGGAACCATGCTGGCCACACAGGCTACGGTATTTTTGCTAAACCTGGCCCGTGAAAAACTAAGCGCCTACCTGCACCAAAATTCCAATAAGCAAACCGATGAGCATCCTTAAACAACTGCTTGAACTGCGCGCCACCGGCAAAAAGGGCATTGCCGTACTGATTGACCCCGACAAAGTACACGATGCTGCGCAATTACACCAGCTTGCCGACCTGGCGGTTGAAAACTGCGTGGACTACTTTTTTGTAGGCGGCAGCCTGATAACTACCGTTAACCTCAGCGATGTAATACGGCAGTTGCGCAGCCGATCCAACATACCCGTGGTGTTGTTTCCCGGCAATGCCATTCAGATTGATCCGCAGGCCGATGCCATTCTGTTTCTTTCGCTTATTTCCGGACGTAACCCCGAGTTGCTTATCGGACAGCATGTAGTGGCCGCACCCATTATTCGCAATACTTCGCTCGAAGTGCTGCCCACCGGTTATTTGCTTATTGGTTCCGGCCGCATTACATCGGTGGCCTATGTAAGCAACACTACCCCCATTCCGGACGACAAATATTCGCTGGCGGCCTGTACGGCCATGGCCGGTGAAATGCTCGGTCTGCGCCTTATGTACCTGGATGCCGGCAGTGGTGCGGAAACCGAAATAAGTGGCCGCATGATTAGCGCTGTGCGAAAAGCCGTTTCCGTGCCCCTTATTGTAGGCGGTGGCATTAACACCCCGCTTAAAGCCCGGCAGGCCCTGGAAGCAGGAGCCGACCTGATTGTGGTGGGCAACGCCCTGGAAAAAGACCCCAATGCGCTAACCGGCATGGCCACCAAGGTATATGAATGGAATGAGCAACTGGCCTTAAAGGGAAAATAATCAGCCTACTGCCTGCCCTCGAACTGCCGGTGCAGCGGAGCGTACCGCTCCAGGTCTTCCACTATCTTTTTATCGAGCGGTGTATCTTTTATAATGTTGTAGTTTTCCCAAAACACCCGGTTATAGGGCCTGTCCTGATACTGCAAACCGTAGTTTCGCATTTTTTCGGTGGTGGCAATGCGCTCAGAAGTATTCGGATGAATTTTATTAATTAGCAATTGCTGAAAAAGCTCGGTTTCAAAACGCAGCGAGTCGGTACCGCGATCGTACCAGTTAACACGCGAAGCCATGGTAATGTAGCTCAGATACATTTTTCCATCCACCTCACGAAACGCAATATCTTTTTTCAATCCGGCAAAACGGCTTACGAGTTTACCTCTCTTTCCTACTGTTTCGTTTGATGACCCCGTTTCATAGGTAAGGTGTAAAATGGCATAGCTTTTTTTTTCAACATAAATACGAAGCAGGTACTGCTCGGTATGCGAAACCACGTAAACCTCATGGCCATTGTAGTACGAGTCGGGTTCGCGCTTCATAGATGCAAACAGGGCCTCGGTGGCTTCTATCTGCCGGTACCTGATGTTGTTGTGCAGAAGCAGGTCTTCCAGCAGGTTATCCTGATCGAAATAACCGGTGAACCGGCTTTCATAACCCAGGCTTTTACGAACCTCAATAAGACGCACCCTTTCGCGCAGTTTAAACTTATTGCGGGGCGCGGCATAATCTTCATCATAAATTTTAACAGCAGCTTCCAGTAAAGAAATATAGGTGCCTGCCACCTTTTTTACATCGCGGTAAAAGCCCTCCAGCAAAAACGGACGCATGGGATAATTCTGTTCAATACGGGCCAGTGCAATGCGCAAAATGTCGCCACCGGCAAGCGATTCGCTTACCACCACTTCGTTCAGTACCGTGGGGTACGACTGCAGTTGTACGTTTAACGGGCCTTCAACGGCCCATACAGGCATCTCGTAACTAACATATCCCATCATGCTGATGGTGAGTATTTCGTTGCGAAACTCAGCCGGAATGTGAAAGTCAAATTCCCCGTTCAGGTTGGTAATGGTACTTATGGCTTTGCCCTTAATGGCAACGGTGGCAAAAGGCAGCGCCTCGCCCGAAGCAACATCGGTTACCCTGCCCGATACCGTAAAATGCTGCGCGCATACGGCCTGCCATAAAACAAAAGCGCATGCCAAAAAAATAATGTGCTTCATTAACCGCTAAATTGCGCATTAGGGTGTGGGTTTCAAACCGCAAGTAAGATTATCCGCCAATTTGCCCGTTTTATCGGGTAAACCACTCGGTTAGCCGTCTTGATGTTCTTCTGTGTAACTTTAATCCGGAATTTTAACGGCTTTGTTCAGTTTTGACAAAATACCGCGCATCTGGAAGCAGGCCTACCTGTACCTGTGCCTGTGGTATTTTATTAATTATGCCATAAGTGCCGTTCTGGAATATCAGCTCGAACGCCCCTTTACCTTTGTTTTCTGGAATACCCTGTACCTCTTCGAGGCCCTTTGCCTGCTTATAGCTGCCATACTTTGGTACAGCAACTGGCTGTTCAGGTTCAACCTGTACATTCAGGTTGCCGGGCACGTTGCCGGTGCCGTGGTGTTTTTCCTGATTATGGGTTCGCTGAGTTATTACTTCGAAGACTATGTAGAAGGGTTTGTGTATTTCGACCAGTGGAAAGACCACATGGCCGGATTGCTGCGCTGGGAAGGATTGCAGTTTCAAAACCAGTACCTCATTACCGCTGCGGTATTTTACATTATCCGGTATTTTGAGCGCACACAGAAACGCGAACAGGAAAAAGCCGAGCTGGCACTTAAAAACCGCGAAATGCAACTGGCCCTGCTCAAGTCGCAGATAAATCCGCACTTTTTGTTCAACACGCTTAACTCCATTAATACCCTGATTAGTTCAAACAAGGAAAGTGCCCGGAAGGTTATTACACAACTTTCGGATATTTTCCGTTATGCCCTCGATGCCCACAGCGACCATCCTGTGAAGCTCATCCACGAACTGGATTTTATTGACAACTATATAAAAATTCAGCAGGTTCGCTTTGGCAACCGGTTAAAATTCATCAAGCAGGTTGACTTTACCTGTCTGGGCGTAAAAGTACCGCCCATGATTCTGCAACCCCTGGTAGAAAATGCGGTAAAATATGGCATTGCCCCAAAAGAAGAAGGGGGTACCATTGTGCTTACCGTTAAACGTTTGAGCAAAATGATATTTTTTGAAGTGAAGGATGACGGCCTGGGAATAAATGCCATGAAGGTTATGGATGCCCCCTCAAGCGGTGTGGGGCTGAAAAATACCGACAGCCGCCTGCGCAATGCCTATGGACCTGATGCAGGTTTGCGCATACAGGCCAATGAGTGGGGCTACTCCGTTAGCTTTTTCATACCCCTTGGCGAGGAGGAACTACAAACACCCAGTGAACCGGAATTGCATAAAGAAGCCGTTTAAAATTCAAACCTATGGATGTAAAGTGCCTGATTATTGACGATGAAGAACTGGCCCGCCAGCTGCTGCGCGAGTACATCGGCCAGATTGCCGGATTAACCATTGTTGGCGAAGCCGAACGCGGCCGCGAAGCCGTTGAACGAATTGATACCGACAAACCCGACCTTATTTTTCTGGATGTACAAATGCCCGGCATGACGGGCTTTGATGTGCTGGAAGAAATAACGCACGATCCGCACGTGATTTTTACCACCGCCTACGATCAATACGCCATACAGGCTTTTGAAAAAAATGCGGTTGACTACCTGCTTAAACCCATCGACCAGGAACGGTTCAACCTGGCTGTTAAACGGGCAGTGGAACGGATTACGCTGGAACAAAACCCCGTGGGTGAGCTGCTTCGGTCGCTGAAAACCGAAAACAAAACCGCGTTCGACTCGCATATTTTTGTGCAAAAATCCGAAAAGCTCATCAACCTGCCCGTAGATGAAATCATGTTCCTGGAAGCCTCGGGCGATTATACCATCCTTACCACCAAATCCGACCAGTTTGTGAGTTCATCCGGCATCGGTAAGCTGGAAGAAATTCTCAATCCGGAAATTTTTATCCGCGTGCACCGCAGTACCATCATCAACATTAACTATCTCAGGGAAATTGAGCGCCACTTTAACGGAGGAATGATGGTAAGAATGTCGAACGGAAAGAGTTTTCCGGTAAGCCGCACCTACGCCCGCGTTATCCGCAAAAAGGTAGTTTAATCCGGTATCAGTTTCGGGCCGGCAACATCTGCCCTGCTTTACTGCCTGAGCGAAAACCTGAGCTGTACCTGCACGGTATCGGGCACATTTTTCCCGTCCTGATGGGCCGGTATCCAGCGCGGGCCTTCCCGTATCAGGCGTATCAGCTCTTCATCGCAGCCGCCACCTATGCCGTGTATCACCTTTATCTGCCCAACGGCACCATCTGCTTCCACCACAAACTGCACCACAACCAGCCCTTCGATTTTCTTTTCAACTGCCTCCTGCGGATACCGCTGCGACTGCCTTAAATAACGGTTAAAGGCTTCCATGCCTCCATCGGGCACTGCCGGCTGATGATGGGCTGCCGATGGCATTGCTTTACGCGCTTTTGCAGTTTCCGGTTCGGCTGCTGCGGATTGGCTTGTTACTGCCTCTGCCTCTTCGCGCAACATGGCTACAGCCGGCGGCTCTTCGGCCTGTTTTTCGGTAAAGGCAAGCGGTTGCTCCGTTTTGGCCTCTCCGGCAGGCAGAGCTGGGTCTTTCTTGGCTTTTTCCTGCAAAGCAAGTGCCTCATCGGTCACGGATAGGGTTTTACTCCGTCCCGTTACATGTTCGGTTACCTTTTGCCGGTCTGAAACGGCCGAAGGTTCTTTTTCCCTTTCTATGGCCGGGTCGGGTGCAGGTGCCTGTACTACGGGTGGTTGTTCCAAGGCAAGCGGAGCAGGCTTATCGTTCAGCTCCGGCCACAGGGTTATAAGGCCAAAAGCTGCCAGCGCCAAAGCCACAATAACGGCCGCTGCACGAATGGGCTTCCACCTGCGTTTTGCTGTGATGTGCCGGTTAATCTTTCTAAGATCAGCAGCAAACTGCCCGGCCGGAAGCGCCTCGGCACCCTCCAGGGCCTCGGCCAGAAAGGGGTCGTTCAGCGCCTCCCGCTCCAAAGCGTGGCGTTCGGCAGGTGACATCTCCCCGCTCAGGTATCGTTTAATATCATCGCTGTAATCGCGCATGTTGCTTCATACATATTTTCAAATTTCGTTTTCCGTTTTGAATATGGCTCTTTACCGCCTTGAGGGTATAGCCGGTAAGCGCTGCCACTTCGGCATAGCATTTTTTTTCCAGATAAAACAGGCGCACACATTGCTGTTGCTCGCGGTTAAGTTTGGTAAGGCATCTTTCCAGCGCGATAAGATCTTCTTCCGGAAATTCTTCATCAAGATGCGTGGCAACTGCTGTTTCCATAAAGAAATCCGGCAATGGCGAAAGAGGTTCGTTCTTTTTGCTTCGCAAAATCATAAGGCAGTGGTTACGCACGGTAGCATGCAGCCAGCCTTTAAAATAGCTTATCTCATGGCGCAACAACAGGCCGGGCAATTTCTCAAACAGTTGCATAGTGGCATCGCGCGCTTCCTCTCGGTTTTTTAAGTATTTCAGGCATACGCCCAGTACCAGAGCCGAGTAACGGCCGAACAGCAGGCCAATCCACTCCATATCGCCTGTTTGCCGGTAGGCGGCTACAAGCTCCTCGTCAGCTCCGGATAACTGCCTTTGCATACAGGAAGGTACGATTTTTTTTAAGTCGCGATATGGAATAAAGCAGGGGCGCGCATCTATGGGGTAAACTAAACACGCAATGCCATGAAAACAAAAATCATTTTACTTTCGGCGCTGGCTCTGGTAAGCCTTGCTTTTAACCGCCAGGGGCAACGCACCATTACCGGAATCGTAACCCTGGCCGATGACGGAACAGCTATACCCGGCGTACAGGTGCAGCTTAAAGGCACCCGTACCATAACCGTTACCAACCACAGTGGTTGGTACTCCATATCCATACCCGATGCCGGCGGGGTATTGGTGTTTTCGTATACCGGCCTGAAAACCCGTGAAATAAAAACGGGCACCGGCAACCGCATAGATGTGGCTATGGAGCGCCATGTTGTTGCGCGTCAGGATACCGAGCGGCAGAAGATTACCACCCGGCCGAGGGGTGCAGCAAACACCGAATTCATGATGTCAGAACCCGCACTTTCGTTTGCTGATTATGAATACGAAACGCAATGGAATACCGAAGAATATGACGGCATAACCGAAAACATATTTCACGATGCATTGCGCAATCCGCTTTCTACTTTTTCGATTGATGTAGACGCAGCCTCTTACAGCAACGTGCGCAGATTTCTAAACTACGGCCAACTGCCGCCCAAAGATGCCGTGCGTATTGAAGAGCTCGTTAATTACTTCGTGTATCAGTACCCGCAGCCTGCAGACGGGCATCCGTTTTCGATCACAACCGAAGTTTCGGAAGCCCCCTGGAACCCCAAACATAAACTGGTGCACATTGGCCTGCAGGGTGTTAAGCTGCCAACAGAAAATCTGCCACCCTCTAACCTGGTGTTTTTGATTGATGTTTCTGGGTCTATGAACGAACCCAATAAACTGCCACTGGTAAAAGCATCGCTCCACCTGTTAATCAACGAACTCAGGCCGCATGACCGCGTTGCCATGGTGGTGTATGCCGGTGCTGCCGGACTGGTACTGGAACCCACGCCCGGTAATGAAAAGGAAAAAATAAGAAAAGCCCTCGACCAACTGGAAGCCGGTGGTTCAACAGCCGGAGGTCAGGGTTTGCGGCTGGCCTACGCCACCGCCAAAAGGTATTTTAATCCAAACGGCAATAACCGCGTTATTCTGGCTACAGACGGAGACTTTAATGTAGGCGAATCGAGCAATGCAGCTATGGAACGGCTCATTGAAAACGAACGCCAAAGCGGAGTTTTCCTTACCGTGCTGGGCTTTGGCATGGGCAACTATAAAGATTCCAAAATGGAAATTCTGGCCAACAAGGGCAATGGCAATTACGCCTACATCGACAATATTTCGGAAGCACGGAAAGTGCTGGTAAATGAATTTGGCGGAACGCTGTTTACCATTGCCAAAGATGTAAAGCTTCAGGTAGAATTCAATCCTGCAAAAGTTGCTGCCTATCGCCTCATAGGCTATGAAAACCGCCTGCTTAAAAACGAAGACTTTAACAACGACCGCAAAGATGCAGGCGACCTGGGCTCGGGTCATACCGTAACAGCCCTGTATGAAATTATCCCTGCCGGCACCGACAGCGAGTTTTTCCAGCCTGTGGATGAACTGAAGTACCAGAACATTAAGGTAAACCCACGCACTACCCAAAGCAATGAGCTGATGACCGTAAAATTTCGTTACAAAAAGCCCAATGAGGAAACCAGCCGGTTGCTTGTGCACACCCTTACCGACCGCGAAATACCTCTTCACAAAACTTCCGACAACTTCCGCTGGGCAGCTGCCGTAGCCGCCTTTGGTATGCTGCTCCGCGAATCGGAATACATTGGCCGCTTTACCTTCCAGGATGTGGTTGCCCTTGCCGAAGGGGCGCGCGGAACTGACGAAGAAGGCTATCGCAGCGAATTCATTAAAATGACCAGAACCCTTTCGGGATTATCAGTCCGCAAATAGCCAGCCAACCCTTTCTGGTTATTGCACGTAAAAAGCCATGCCGTACTGCGCGGCATGGTTTATTTATATTTTATCTAAATTACTTACTACTTTTGGGCTGCATGGAAGCCGAAAACATTCAAAAGCACTATACGGAAGAAGAAAAACTGCAAATCTTCCACAACGAATTTATGCCCCATATCAACTCCATGCACAACTTTGCCTATCGGCTTACGCTGGACCCCGATGATGCGAACGACCTGGTACAGGACACCTACCTGAAAGCCTACCGGTTTATAGATTCATTCGAAAAAGGAACTAATGCCAAAGCCTGGCTGTTTCGGATTTTAAAAAACAGTTTTATAAACGATTACCGGAAGCGGAGCAAGGAACCTTCCAAGATCGACTATCAGGAAGTTGAAAGCTACTACAATTCGGAAGATGTAAATCGCCAGATAACACCCGACCTTCGCGTGGATGCTGTTAAAGATATGATTGGCGATGAAATCTCGAACGCGCTCAACTCCCTGGATGTGGATTTCAGAACCGTTATAATTTTGTGCGACCTGGAAGGCTTCAAGTATGATGAAATGGCCAAGATACTCGACATACCCATAGGCACAGTGCGCAGCCGTCTGCACAGGGCGCGAAACCTGCTGAAAGAAAAGCTAAGCGACTATGCCCGCAAAATGGGTTATAAAAACACCTAAACCTATGTCCTGTTCATCCGAAAATTTATCCGGTAAGCCGCGATGCCGCGAAATGCTTCAGAAAATTCTGGACGGTGACGCCTCACCCGAAGAACAACGCGAATTCCAGGAACACATGCAACAATGCCTGCCATGCTACAACGCCTACGAGTTGGAAATGGCCATTCGTGTTCTGCTCCAAACCCGGTGCAACGGCCATGGCGCCCCGCCCGAGTTGATTGAAAAAATAAAACAGCAAATCCAAACCATCCGGTAAGGCATGGCGGGAAAAGCTTTGATTTTTTCCGCGCCATCGGGCTCAGGCAAAACAACCATCGTCAGGCACCTGCTTAAAAACAACCCCGACCTGGGATTCTCCATTTCAGCCTCCACACGCGATAAACGCGGTCGAAACGAACAGCATGGTGTGGACTATTATTTCCTCACCCCTGAAGAATTCAAAAAGAAAATAGACAACGATGAGTTCATTGAATGGGAAGAAGTGTATGAAGGCAACTACTACGGTACCCTTAAATCGGAAGTGGAACGCCTGTGGAAGGAAGGCAAAAATGTAATATTTGATGTGGACGTGAAAGGCGGATTAAACCTGAAAAAATACTTTGGCGACAAAGCCCTGGCCGTATTTGTAAAAGTGCCCTCTATGCAGGTACTGGAAGAACGGCTTAAAAACCGGGGCACCGAAACCCATGCCAGCCTTTCGCAAAGGCTGTTCAAGGCCCGCTTCGAAATGTCGTTTGCCGACCGCTTTGACGTAATTTTGATAAATGAAAACCTTAACCAGGCGCTGGCCGAAGCACAACGGCTGTACGATGCCTTTAAAAACAAGCCCTGACCACCTTACCCTAACACCGTGCCCATGAAAGTAGGACTGTTCTTCGGTTCGTTTAACCCCATTCATACCGGGCACATGATAATTGCCAACCTCATGGCCGAAACCACCGACCTGCAGAAGGTGTGGTTTGTGGTTACCCCCCAAAACCCCCTTAAACCGGCCAAATCGCTGCTCCACGATTTCGACCGCTACGATATGGTGCGCGCCGCGGTGTACGATAACTACAAACTGGAAGTAAGCGATGTGGAGTTTCATCTGCCCAAACCCAACTATACCATTCACACATTGGTACACCTTTCTGAAAAATACCCGGATAAGGATTTTAAATTGATTATAGGTGAAGATAATCTGCATACTTTTTCGCGCTGGAAAAACTATCAACGCATCCTGGACGATTACGGCCTGTATGTTTACCCGCGCATACTGCGCGAGCCCCCCTCTCCCGAAACCGAATCCATCCGCAATCACCCTAATGTTAAAATGGTACCCGCACCGCTTATCGGCATATCGGCAACCTTTATCCGGGAATGCGTAAAAAAAAATCATTCCATCCGTTACCTGGTGCCCGACCCGGTGGAAGAAATAATACGTACCCGGCATTTTTACCGGTAGTTGGTACGATACACAAACCCGCAAGGGCATTAAACCTGTATTTTTACAGAAAAATTGCTTTTGACACCTGAAGCCAGATTCTTGTTGTGGCGCTTTTCCGCATACACCCGGCTTATCGCCTTCTTTTCAGCGATGGGCCTGCCTTACCTGCTGCATGCCGGCGGAGTAAAAGGTGTTATTCTTTCAGACGAGGCAACTCCCCTGCCATGGGCCACCATTTACGTTAAACAACTGGGCATCGGCACAGTGGCCAATGAACAGGGTTATTATGAGATAAGTCTGCCTCCCGGCACCTACGAAATGATTTACCAACACGTAGGTTATGAAACACAGCAAAAGCAAATTGAAGTAACCGAAAACTTTGTAACACTTAACATCCGGCTTAAGCCGCAGGTAATTGTGCTACAAAATGTTACCATTACCGCCGGAAAGGAAGATCCAGCCTACACCATTATGCGCAAAGCTATAGCCAAAGCCAAATACCACAACCAGCAAATCGACAGTTTTTCGGCAAGGGTGTACATCAAAGGGTCGGGTAAGCTGAAAGACTATCCCTGGCTGGCCAAAAAAGCCCTTGAGAAGGAAGGCATTAAAAAAAACCGTGTTTTTGTTTCAGAGTCGGTTAGCGAAATCCAATACAGGCGGCCTTCCATCTTTCGCGAAAAAATTATCTCCATCCGGAGCGATGGCCGCGACAATAACACCTCACCCAACGCTTTCGTATTTGGGAGTTTCTATCAACCCATGATTGCCGAAACCGTGTCGCCCCTGTCGCCTGCCGCCTTTAATTATTACCTATTCGAATACCAGGGCACATTTAAAGATCGCCAGTACGACATAAGCAAAATAAAAGTAATACCGCGATCGCGGGGCGACAATGTAGTAGAAGGTATGTTATATATTGTCGAAGACTGGTGGGCCATTCATAGCCTAGACTTTACCACAACCAGACTGGGCCTCCATATTCGCATTAACCAAATGTATGCACCGGTTAACGATAAGGCCTGGCTGCCGGTTTCGCAGCATTTTAACATTACCGGACGGTTTTTCGGGTTTGAGTTTGAATACACATACCTGGCCACGGTAAGCAACTACCACATTGTGCTGAACCAGGAACTGGTGGCAGATAACCTGAAAATAATTGATGAAAAACTGGAAAAGGAAAAAGCCCTTGAAGCCGAAAAAAATCTGAGTCGCAAAAGCCAGTCGCTGCAAAAACGGCTGGAAGCCGGACAGGAAATTACCACCAGGGAGTTAAAAGCCCTGATGAAAGAATATGAAAAGCAGGAACAAAAGCAGCAACCCGACCCCGGTATAATTGCCATAACCAGCTTTGAGGTCGACAGCACTGCCTTCCGGAGGGACTCGGCTTACTGGGCGGCCGTCCGGCCTGTTCCGCTTAGCGATGAAGAAATAAAAGGCTACCGCATTACCGACAGCCTGGCCATTGAAGAACGCAAAAAAGAAGCAGGCGACACGCTTCGAAGATCAGAAAAAAACAAAGCGGGCTTTCAGCCCTGGGATGTTTTTATCGGTGATTTCTACAGGTTAACCAAAAGCGCCAGTCTGTGGCTGGAACCCCTTCAGGTATTGTTTAACCCGGTTGAAGGCTTTGTGCTGCTGCACCGCTCGAATTTTGGATACGCCCTGCACGATTCGCTGCGCAGCCGGCTGAACTTACGGCCCACCTTTCGGTATGCATTTGCCCCGGCGCAGCTCAGCGGCACTTTGCGGTTGCAACTACGAAACATAAAAGGTCGCGTGCAGATAGAAGGCGGCCGCTATGTGCAGCAGTTTAATGCCGATGAACCCATTTTACCTGTTATCAACACCTTTACCTCACTGCTGGCACAACAGAATTATATGAAAATCTATGAGCAGGACTTTATCTCTGCACGCCTGCAGCAATCGCTTGGCCCGCGGGTAAACCTCAGTACCACCCTTGCATATGCCCGGCGCAGAGATCTTTTTAACCGCACGAACTACTCGTGGCGAAGCAAATCCGGCAGTGAGGGCTATTCACCCAATGCCCCCGAAAATCTGGAATTGACAGACACAGGTTTTCCTGAACACTATGCCTTTACCGGGTCGGCAACACTTTCAGTCTCCCCCTGGCTGAAATACCGCATGCGCAACGGAAGAAAATACCCCATTGAAAGTTCCTCTCCCACCTTTAGCTTACGCTACGACCGGGGAGCGCCCCTGTTAAAAAGCAGCATAAATTTTAGCCGTGCCGAACTGGGATTAAGCCACTCATTTGGAATTGGCGTGCGCGGCTTTCTCAACATCCGCCTGCAGGCCGGAAAATTCTTCAACACCGACAGCCTGGCGTTTATGGACTACCGGCACTTTATGGGCAACCTTACACCCCTGGCCACTGCAAACCCCACCGCAAGCTTTCGGCTGCTGGATTATTACCGGTACAGCACAACGGGTCAATACCTGGTTACAAACCTGAATTACCGCTTCCGGAAGCTGCTGCTGTCATCGGTTTACAAGCTGCATCTGCTGGGCATACGCGAAAGTGTCTTTATCAATTACCTGTACACGGCCCGATCGGAAAATTACTTTGAAGCCGGCTATGCCGTTAACGGCATTCTCCGGCTATTCAGGCTCGAAGCTGCAGCAGCCTTTCAAAGCGGCACATACCAAACCTTTGGCCTTCGCATCGGCATTGCCTCCAATATTATGGTGCGCTTCTCCGACAACTGATTTGCCTTTGTTAACTTCACCGCATGGAGTTGCCGGTTAAAGCGTTTTTACAATTGCGCACCGAATTGCCCGTTGCCGATGTCCGCTCGGAGGGCGAATACCTGGCCGGTCATATACCCCACGCTGTCAATATTCCTTTGCTCAACAATGCGGCACGGGCAGCAGTGGGCATTGCCTACAAAAACAGCGGGCAGGCTGAAGCCATCCGCACGGGTTTCAGGCTGGCGGGACCGCACCTCGCAGACCTTATTGAGCAAGCCGAACAATTGACCGGCAATAAAAAGGAGTTAATAGCGCACTGCTGGCGGGGCGGCATGCGCTCGGACTACTTTAGCCGATTTTGCCAGATGGCAGGCCTGGCCTGCCACACCCTGCAGGACGGATACAAAGCCTACCGGAAACTGGCACACCAATACTTTGCTAAAGGCTGGCAACTGCGCATTATTGGCGGCCTTACCGGAACCGGCAAAACCGAAATATTGCACGCCCTGCGGCAACACGGCGAACAGGTTATTGACCTCGAAACACTGGCCTGCCACAGAGGGTCGGTGTTTGGCGGCCTCAACATGCCCCCGCAGCCTACCACCGAACAGTTTGAAAACAACCTTTTTGAAGAGCTGCTTCGGATGGACATCAGTAAACCGGTGTGGTTAGAAGATGAGTCGGTGGCCATCGGCAAAGTATTTCTTCCCCAGCCCCTGTGGAAACGCATGGCAGTTAGCCCGGTAATTGTACTGCAAACCGAAAAATCAGTACGCATTCAACGCCTCGTAGCCGAATACGCACCGGCCGACACCAACAGCTTCCTTGAAGCACTAAAAACCATAATTCCCCGGCTTGGCCATGCCGCCTACCGGCAGGCACACAACAGCGTGCTGGCCGGCAACTGGGCCGATGCCATTAACTGCATTCTTACCTACTACGACAAGGCCTATCTGAATGGCCTGAACAGGAGGCAACACCGCATAGCAGCCCACATTGCCTGGGACGGAAAAAACACCGAAAGCGTTGTACAACAGCTTGTAAGTCAAAATTTCAGCACGTAAACCACTTAAACCCATCGCTTCAGCAACCTATCGCAATCATGACTTCGCTTAAACTTACGCAGTTCTCGCATGGCGCCGGTTGCGGCTGTAAAATTGCCCCTTCCGTGCTTGAGGAAATTCTGCAAAAGCAGGTTATTAACCAGCACGCATTTCCTGACCTGCTGGTAGGCATGGAAACACGCGATGATGCGGCGGTTATGGCCATCCATGACCAAACCTGCCTGATCAGCACGGCCGATTTCTTTATGCCGGTAGTAGACGATGCCCACAACTTCGGAGCCATTGCAGCGGCCAATGCCCTGAGCGATGTGTATGCCATGGGCGGTAAACCCCTGATGGCACTTGCCCTGCTGGGCTGGCCGGTAGAAAAAATTCCGGCAGCAGTTGCTGCCGATGTACTGCATGGTGGACGCGAAACCTGCGCAAAAGCCGGCATTCCGCTGGCCGGAGGGCACAGCATTGACAGCCCCGAACCGTTTTTCGGCCTGGCCGTAACCGGATTGATAAAAAAACAGAACCTAAAGCGCAACAGTACTGCAAAGCCGGGTGATGCCATTTACCTTACCAAACCGTTGGGCAGCGGCATTATTGCCACTGCAGCAAGGCGTAACCTGGCTGCCGAAGGCGACCTGCAGGAAGCCATTGAATGGATGAAAAAGCTGAATCACGCCGGTGAGCAGCTTGGCATGATGCCGCACGTTTCTGCTATGACCGATGTAACCGGGTTCGGCCTGCTGGGCCACCTTACCGAAGTGTGCGAAGGAAGCAATACCTCAGCCGAACTGCTATACAGCAAGGTACCCCTGTTTACCAACCTGAAACATTATACTGCCCGCATGGTGTACCCCGACAATACCATGCGCAACTGGCAGGGTTACGAAAAAAAAGTAACCGGCATTACCGCCGAATCGCTGCTAACGCTTTGCGACCCTCAGACAAACGGGGGGCTATTGGTTTGCGTAAATGAAAATGCCCGTGCCGCATTTGAAGCCGCTATGAATGACCTGAACACACCGGTGTGGCTGATAGGCCGCATGATCAACCCGGGGGACCACCGCATTTACATTGTATAATGAACGAGCTGGAAGAAATAGTACAGTTGCTTTACCAGGCAACTCAGGAAAAGCGGGCTTGCCGCATACAACTGGCAGGCGAACCCCTGCCGCGCATCATCCATCCCTATGGCATATACCGCACCACGCGCAATAAAATTATGCTGGCAGCATGGCAGGAACGCGGCTTTACCAAAGCCGGTGGCCAGGCAGGTTACCGTAATCTAAACGTTACCCGGCTGGATTTTGCCGAAGCACTGGATTACCACTTCTCGCCACGCACCGACTTTAATCCGCACGACAGCCTTTATGCCGAATGGGTATTTCATATATAAGATTACTGCTGCCGGCTAACCAGCACGGTGTAAGCTGACAGCCTACCGTTCCTGTCATACGATTCACTCCGCACCAGGCCGGTTTTTTCGGTAATCCACTCAACCGATGAAAAACTCATGTTCATATTCATGCCCATTTGCATCTGGGTGCTGGATTTGGACGAGATCTTCCAGCAGGTAAATGTTCCGGCGGGTGTGGTAACAGATTCCTGGCCTTCAACCCTGCGGTCGGTAATGGTAACGGTAATCTTCATGGGTATGGGGCTTCCGACAGCCGTTAATGTAACCGAGCCGTTCTTTAACGTTTGCCCCGCGGCAAGCCGCGACGGGATTTCGAGATTATCACTTTCTACCTTCAACTCGTACGATTCAAACATTTTTTGCTGTTCTTGGGGTATAAACCTGCGCATGTCCATAATAAACGTGCCGTTTTCACATCTCACTTCCAGGTCGGCTTCCATAAGTTTTTTGCCTTTATCGCTATACATAATGGAACGTAAAGTGGCCTTATACCCGTTGGGTGTAGGTTCATAGGCGGTTACCTTTTGTTCGTTTTTCCCAACCGACTTCCCTTTTGCATCAAAACTTTCGTAACTCCAGGCCGAGCCATTGGAAATTACATAGTAGTCGTTGCATTGGGCAACAGTACAATAAGCCCACAGGAGCGCTGCACAGGTTAAGCAGAGGGTTTTCATGTTAGGTGTGTTTTGTTTAGCTTTCAAAATACAAAAAATTTTCCGGATTCTTCAGGATGCCCCATCGGTTCGGATTGTGCCTTCCACCTGCAAAATCAAATCAGGTCCATAAGCCATGGCAGGGGTTTGAAATCCGGGTTTAAAATTTCCATTTAGCAGGAGCCGGGCAATTAAAACACTGGTTTTTGAAGTAAGCAGGTAGCCGTTTAAGGTTTCAATTCTTGCTTCGGCCGTTTTGCCCTGCACGTTCCACACCTTTCCCCACACATAGCTCTTCCCCTGCAGTATCTTTTCTGTTGTAGGTCCTGCCTGACGATCGGCCTGCAGGTGAAGAAGGTTTTTAACCGCACGGGTTCTCAACAGTGGGTTAAGAATGCGGGTGTATTTTATCCGGGCCAGAGTTTTGGGCGAAACACCTGCATAGACTTCTATGTTGGGAATGGCCGTGCTATACCATGCCGTGGCAATATCGCCCCATGGAATACACATGGTTAAATGCCGGAACTTGCCGAAATCAACCTCCATTACCTTTTTGCCCAGGGGCAGGCTGGTGAGTTTTCCGTTTACCCTTATTTTTCCCGGGCTTCCCAGGTTTTCAATCATGCTTTTCCGCGTTCCGCGCGAAAGCCCGCCGCTAAGCCCCGTAAAAGCCAGCTGCAGGTGTGTGGCATCGGGGAGTTTGCTTTTCAGGTAAACTGCCAGGCAGTCGGTGGGCACCACATCAAAACCGGTGCCAGGCATTATCATCACGTTTTGTTTACGGGCAACATCATCGAGCCGGGCAAGTTTCTCAAACACCTCATACTCACCGGTAATGTCGGTATAATGTACACCGGTTTCCACGCAGGCCTGTGCCATGGCGTGGGCAGTATAACGGAAGGGACCTGCACAATGAATCACTGCCTTTACCCTGCTTAGCATCTGGCGGAGGGTATCGGTATCGTTTAGCTGGCATACCTCATATGGATAGCCGGTATGTTGGCTTTGAGCTGCCAGTTGCCGGGCATTGCGCCCGCTTAGCAGCACCTGCAGGTTTTGCCTGCGGCATTCTTCGACAATGAGGCGGCCCGTGTAACCATAAGACCCGTAGAGCAGCAGCATGTGTTTGGGTATGAAAATAACGTTGTTTGAAATTAATGATTAAACCTTCTAAACCGGCTCAGTTGCCTTAAGTAAAGCATTTTGCTTCCGCCAATGTGGTAATCTTTTGGAATACGGCCATAGGCAAATCCGGCAAAAGCACCGACAAAGGATGCCAGCAGCCCGGTGCCGGCCGCACGGCCAATGTGGTTAATATCGCCCTGATGGCGGTCGTCATACTCCAGCCATCCTGCGCCAAATCCAATGGCAAAGCCTGTGGCCGCACCCAGCAATGCATACCGCACAGAGGCATTGCTTCTGCGTATGTTTATTTGCAGTACTTCTTCCGGCTTTAACAACAGGGTATCGGCAGGCAGTTGAATGGCTACACCTGCAGAGTCGGCATACACCCAACGTCCATATACCTGCTCACCGTTTACAAGCCTTATTTCTGCATAGTAATAAGATTGGCGTTTTTGTGCTTTTGCCACCAAGGCGGTAAGCAACACAGCGGTTATTACTACAGCCCTCATGGACGGGAAGCGTTGCGCTCAACCCGTTTGATAAAATAGCGGGTTTCGCCCCGCCAGGGCATCTTAAGGTAACGTTTCACAAAATGCAGGTTTACGCGCTCGCCCGAGAGGGCCACCTCCTGCAGGTTACGGATAACGGTTGTGTCTGATCTTTCAACTGAAAAATCGAATGTTTCGGCTATGGGGCTGGTATTGCGCAACGCCCCGAAAGACTCCAGGCTGAGTTTGCCTTCGTAGGTTTTAAACACCATGCCTTTTTGTGTAATACGCAAAACCCTGCCAGCCATAACACCTCGTTCGTAAACACCCCAGTAAAGAAATGCAAATGCAATGAATGCAACCAGCAGCAATACCAGCAGCAGCCGTTTAAAAAACCGGACCACGGAATTTTTAATTCGTCCGGCAAATGAGGCCTGTTCCATATTACACCGTCATGATTTCGCTTTCTTTTTTCTTCATCAGCGAATCTATTTTCGCAATGTACTCATCGGTAAGTTTTTGTACGCGCGCCTCGGCATCTTTAATGTCGTCTTCAGACACCCCTTTTACTTTCTTGATCTGCTCGTTGGTTTCCTTGCGAATGTTGCGAATGCTGATGCGCCCGTGTTCGCATTCCTGATGCACCTGCCTTACCAGTTGCTTTCTGCGTTCTTCGGTAAGCATAGGTATGTTAACTATTACCTGCTGGCCGTCGTTTTGCGGGTTTAACCCCAGGTTGGCATCGCGAATGGCTTTTTCTATTTCGGGTATTAGGTTTTTTTCCCAGGGCTTGATAAAGATGGTGCGGGCATCGGGCGTTGTAATGGATGACACCTGATTAAGCGGAGTAGGCGTGCCATAGTACGAAACCTGTACGCCATCCAGCATAGCCGGACTGGCCTTGCCCGCCCTTATTTTAAGGAGCTCGCCCGTAACATGGTTTACGGATTTAATCATGTGGTCGCGGGCTTCTTCCAGATACAGTTCAATTTCTTCCATAACGGTTCAGGTTGTTTGTTCGGATACTCAGGATATAAGCGTTCCGGCTTCTTCGCCTTTGGCAACCCGCAGCAGGTTGCCCTTCTTGTTCATATCAAAAACAATAATGGGCAGCTTGTTTTCCATGCACAGCGTAAAAGCCGTCATGTCCATAATGTTCAGGTTTTTTTCATAGGCCTCCATAAAGGTGAGCTGAGCATAACGTACGGCATCGGTAAATTTTTCGGGGTCTTTGTTGTACACACCGTCTACACGCGTACCTTTTAACACCACATCGGCCTGAATTTCAATGGCGCGCAGGCTGGCTGTGGAGTCGGTGGTAAAGTAGGGGTTGCCAATACCAGCCCCGAAAATCACGATACGTCCCTTTTCCAGGTGGCGAATGGCCCTTCGCCTGATGAAAGGTTCGCATACCTGCTCCATTTTTATGCCCGACATTAAACGGGTGTACAGCCCGTGGCGTTCCAGGGCGCTCTGCAACGCCATGCCATTAATTACGGTGGCCAGCATGCCCATGTAATCGCCCTGCACGCGGTCTATTCCCAGCCATTCGGCTTCGCCCCCTCTGAAAATATTGCCTCCTCCAATAACGATGGCCAACTCAACACCCAGCTCCTTTACTTCTTTAATCTCTTCGGCATATTGTTCAAGTACCTCACGGTCAATATGGTGCTGCCTGTTTTTGCCCTGCAATGCCTCTCCGCTGAGTTTCAGAAGTATGCGTTTGTATTTCATGTTCCGGTAATGAAAGTGCCGTAAATATAGGCATTCAAACCGGTTTGGCCGCCCGGCATTCAGTGCATTTCAATAAGCAATTGCCCTTTTTCTACGCTGTCTTTTTGCTTTACATGTACCGCCTTTATGGTTCCGCCGGCCGGTGCTTTCAATATGTTTTCCATTTTCATGGCCTCCAGAATAAGCAGGGCATCACCGGCCTCAACTGAATCACCGGGTTTTACGCGTACTTCCAGAATAAGACCAGGCATGGGTGCCTGAATGCGGGCTTCGCGGGCATAGCCTGCCGATTGAATGCCCATTTTTTCCAGCAGTTCATCCAGCCTGTCTTTAAGCTGTATCTGCATGAAATAATGATTGACTTTCAGTTCTACCATTCCGGTGCTTCGGTTTACGGATATTATTTCTGCGGTAAAGCTTTTTCCGCGATAAATAATGTGGTAATGGCGGTTGCTAAGGGGGCTGACGTCCCACTGCATGGGCGACCCGTTAAGCCACACCTCAGTACCTTTAAGTTCAACCTGCAGGCGCCGGTTGTTTATGTGTGCGGTTGGCATGGCCAAAAATAGAATGTATTGCGCATACCGGATACATTTTACTTTGTAAATTTGCCGCATAAGGGGTGCCTTAATACTACGGGCTGAGATCATACCCATTGAACCTGATGCCGGTAATGCGGCCGAAGGGAATTAGGCAAGGTAAACTTGTAAGCAGAATGCAGTCCCCTCTGCTTCTGCGGGTTTAACTTCTATTAACCTATGTTTAAACGCTGGATTGCGGCAACCGTAATGTTGCTGCCTTTTGTGTTGCCGGGGCAATCCCGGCTGGAAGGCATCGTACGCGATGCCCGCACCCAACAACCACTTTCGGGTGCTACGGTTCAACTGCTCAACTCAGGTAAAATTGCCGTTACCGATGACCAGGGCCGGTTTGTCTTTACAGGCCTTTCGGAAAACAGCGCAATAGCCGAAGTGCGCTTTCTGGGTTACAAGCCCGTGCGCACGCAACTGGCAGCCGGAACAGTAACCACTGTTGACCTGGAGGAAGGGATAACTTTTACCGATGAGGTGATCGTAACAGCCACCCGCGCTTCAGGCAAAACACCCACCACGTTCAGTACGGTTGATAAAATCACCCTGCGCAAACAAAACTTCGGACAGGACATGCCCCTGCTGCTTAACTGGACCCCCTCGGTGGTTACCACTTCCGATGCCGGCAACGGCATTGGCTACACCTACATCAACATCCGCGGCAGCGATGCTACGCGCATCAACGTTACGTTAAACGGCATTCCGTATAACGACAGCGAATCGCAGGGCGTGTTTTGGGTAGACATACCCGACATCGCCTCATCGACCGAAAACATACAAATACAACGCGGTGTGGGTACTTCCACCAACGGACCCGGAGCTTTTGGGGCCACCATTAACCTCCAAACCCTGTCGCAGCGGTCAAACCCCTATGCCGAAATAATTCAATCAGCCGGATCATTTAACACCTGGCGGACCACTGCCGGGTTTGGCACGGGGTTGTTAAACAACCACTGGACAATTGACGGACGCTTTTCACGCATAACCTCCGATGGCTTTATAGACCGCGCCTCCTCGCGCCTCCAATCTTATTACTTCTCTGCCGGCTACAACACCAGGCGCACCACCCTTAAAGCCGTAGTGTTTGGCGGACATGAGCGCACCTACCAGAGCTGGTATGGCGTGCCGGAGTCGCGCCTGCGCAACGACACCACCGCCATGCTTATTACTGCCGCAAATGAGGGCTGGGATGAAGAACAAACCGCCCACCTGTTAAGCTCAAACAGCCGCACCTTTAACATCTATACCTACAAAGACCAGGTAGATGATTACGCCCAGGACCATTACCAGCTACATGCTGCACACCGGTTTGCCCAAAACCTTACCGGCAACATGGCCCTGCATTACACCTACGGCCGGGGGTTCTATGAAGAGTTCCGTAAAAACGACCGGCTTAGCCGTTACGGCCTTTCTTCGGTTATCATTGGCGACTCTGTTATATCGCGGACTGACATTATCCGCAGGCGCTGGCTGGATAACGACTTTTATGGCTTTACCTATTCACTGCAATACGAATCGGCAAGCCTTTCGTTAACATGGGGCGGAGCCTGGAACCGTTATGACGGCCGACACTTTGGAGAAATTATATGGGCACGGGTAAGTGACGTTCCGAAAGATTACCGCTACTATTACAGCGATGCCCGTAAAACCGATTTTAACAGTTTTTTCAAAGCCACCTGGCAAATAAACGATCGCCTGAGCCTGTTTGGCGATGTGCAGGTGCGAACAATAGATTACCAGACCGCCGGCAACGACAACCGGCAAAACACCTTTGACGTGGATGTAGAGTATACTTTCTTTAATCCCAAAGCCGGACTTACCTGCCAACTTAACTCCACCGCGCAGCTATACATGTCGTATGCGGTGGCCAACCGCGAACCGGTACGCAGAGATTTCATCGACAATCCTTTTAACCAATGGCCCCGCCCCGAACGGCTGGGCAACCTCGAAGCCGGCTACCGACTGCAAAACAAAAATTATGCACTCAACGCCAACCTGTACTGGATGAATTATAAAGACCAGCTGGTACTAACCGGTGAACTGAACGATGTAGGCGCAGCCATTCGCACCAACGTTGACCGCAGCTACCGCGCCGGCATTGAACTTGACTTTACCGGAACGATTTCACCGCGGCTTATCTGGAGCGGAAACATTACGCTAAGCCGTAATAAAATAAAAGAGTTTACAGAAGTTCTGTATAACTACGGTGATAACTGGGAGTTTGATCCACCGCAGGAAGTCAGACGTACATACCGAAATACCGATATTGCCATGTCGCCAAACTTCATAGCCGGGTCAGTGCTGGCCTATAAACCCGTGCAAAGAACAGAAGTTGCCCTGCTAAGCAAATATGTGGGACGGCAGTTTTTGGATAATACCTCCAATAAGAGCCGATCCATACCCGAATACTTCATCAATGACTTGCGTCTGAGCTACAGCTTTAAAACCGCACGGCTGCAGGAAGTAAGCTTTTCGTTTATTATCAACAACCTGCTGGATGTGGCCTACGAATCGAACGGCTACACCTGGGGCTATCTGGGCGGTGGCGTTGAATACCGCGAAAACTATTTTTATCCACAGGCCGGCAGACATGCCCTTGCTATGCTGCGCATAGCTTTTTAATATCGCTGATGTTCACGCAAGGGTGATTTTTTCACCCTTGCATTTTTTTAATGCCTCCTTCACAAAAAATTCTGTACCGATTAGGGTCGCTTTTGTACTTTTATTGCCCCAATGCCGGTACTGTCATCATTTATCCGGGCCCTTTTGCGCCTTACACGCACCCTTAACCTGGTAATTCTGGCAGGAGCCCAGTATGCTGCCGCCTGGTTTTTGCTTAAAAAACAGGTGCTGGCCGACTGGCGGCTGTTTGTCTTTTCGGCCGCATCGGCTCTTGTTGCTGCCGGAGGCTATGTTATTAACGACTACTACGATGTGAAGATAGATCTCATCAATAACCCCAACCGGGTGGTAGTTGGTAAAACCGTACCGCGCCGGGCGGCCATCTTGCTTCATGCCCTCTTATCAGGCATGGGTATTATGCTCGGTCTTATTGCCGGTTGGCCTATATTGCTCGTTAACATTGGCGCAGTTGGGCTGTTGTGGTGGTACTCGGCCGCACTTAAACGACTGCCCTTTGCCGGCAACCTGGCCGTAGCCCTGCTTACAGGTACGGCTATTGCCTCGCTTAACGTACTCTACCATGAACACAACACCCTGGTGCTGGTTTACGCCCTGTTTGCCTTTTTCATAACACTTATACGGGAAATCATCAAAGACCTGGAAGACCTGAAAGGCGATGAAACCTACGGATGCAAAACCCTGCCGGTGATATGGGGCATCCGCAAAACCAAAAGGCTTGTAATTGTACTTATCGGAACGCTGGTTGCTGCGGTTACCATCAGCAATTTTCTGTACCATAAGCTTCCATTTATTTATCTGGTTATGCTGCTGCTGGTACCTCTCGCATGGCTTACCGCAAGGCTGCTGGCAGCCGACACCAAAAAGGACTTTACATGGCTTAGCAGTTTTTGCAAAGTAATTATTCTGCTGGGCATTCTCAGCATGGCGTTAATATAACTGTACATGGATAAACCACATGGGCGCATTGCCATTTTTGCTTCCGGCTCGGGCACCAATGCCGAAGCCATTATGCACTACTTCCGGAACCACCATGCCATACAGGTTGTAGTACTTATGAGCAACCGGGCCGATGCCTATGCCCTGGAGCGTGCCCGGAAAAACCAGATACCAACCCATGTATTTAACAGAAAGCAACTGTACCAAACCGGAGAGGTACTGAACTGTCTAACCGAATACCGTGTAACACATGTGGTGCTGGCCGGCTTTCTGTGGCTCATTCCCGAATCGCTTATACGCACCTACCCTGAACGAATCATCAATATACATCCGGCATTGCTGCCCAAATACGGAGGCAAGGGAATGTATGGCATGCGGGTGCATGAAGCCGTAAAAGCCGCAAATGAAAAAGAAACCGGCATTACCATTCACCTGGTAAACGAAAGATACGATGAGGGAAAAATTTTACTCCAGGCGCGGGTGGACCTTACCGGTAATGAAACCCCCGAAGAAATAGCCGGAAAAGTACATGAGCTGGAGTACCGGCATTATCCTGCGGTAATAGAAAAGTGGGTGCTGTATTCCTGAGTTTTCAGGAAAAGCGCTGTTCCAGTACCTCCATAAATTCCTGGTATTCGTCACTTTCCGGATTCCAGGCATTCATGTGCGACTCCAGATGTTTCAGGGCATCGTTCAGGGTGGCTTGCCGGTCCAGTTCATCTATGGTCTGGCTGAACAGTTCAAAATCCCCATTGAACAGCGCCTTGGTGAACATGAATTTCTGGTTGATGGTAAGGGTATCGCGCAAGCGTTCCACCTTTCTGAAATTATCTGCCACGGTGGGACGTGCTTTCGGTTCACCGGCAGGCTGGACTTTAGCTGCCTGCTGCTGTTTTTCTTTTTTGACTGGAGAGCCCGACTTAATCTTTATATAAAAATTTTCGGGGTTAAGTTTTTCGGTTTTACTGAACTGTTCTATGAAAGGCTCCACATCGGCAGGCGTAAAGTTTACTTCTTCGAGAATGGAGTCCAGCATGGCAAAGGCCTGATTGCCCGAAATTTCCTCAATCTTATCGTTGTCGAGTTTATTTAGCAGGCGTTCCAAGGGTTCGCGGTTTACCTTAAGGTATTTGAGCTCTTCGCGAAAGGCCGTGCGGTTCAGAACATTTTTACTTCCGGTTATTACCGATGAGTAGTAGTCGTACGGGCTAAACACCACCAGCAATGTTGTACTGGCGGCCTTTTTAAGCAGGGGCAGCAGATGTTCGCGGTTTATGCTTATGTGCCGTGATAGCACATTCATAAGTTGCTGCAGGGCCTGCTGTACATCGGGATGGCTGTAGTCGAAATAAGGGCTTTTGAGTTTTTTTACTTCTTCTTTCCACAGGCGGAAAAGTCCGCCCACCACAAACAGGTTTACCTGCTGCACGGGGCTTATGGCCAGCAGCTCTTCGGTACTTACAACCTCACGGCTGCTGAAAATACCGTCGGCCAGTTTGGCAGCGTATTTGTCGCTGTACAGGGCAATGGCTTCCAGACTTATGCGTTCTTCCATAAACCAACTTACCATCAAAATTAACTAAAACAAATCAGTAGTTTCGTATTAATCAAAAAAACAACCCTGTGCCACCGCACAGCAGAATGGTTAAATTGCAGCATGTTTGTCGAGCCCCACATGCCACGTGCCGGCAAAGCCGGCTGGATTGAAGTGATATGCGGATGCATGTTTTCGGGTAAAACCGAAGAGCTTATCCGCAGGCTTAACCGCGCACTCATTGCCCGCCAGCGGGTAGAAATATTCAAACCGGTTACCGACCAACGTTACCACGAGCAATACATTGTGTCGCACAACGAACGCTCTATCCGCTCAACCCCGGTACAGGTAGCGGCCGACATTCTGTTGCTGGCCGGCTCTTGCGATGTAGTGGGTATTGACGAAGCCCAGTTTTTCGATGATGCCATTGTAGAGGTATGCAATACCCTTGCCAACAGCGGTAAGCGGGTAATTATAGCCGGCCTGGATATGGACTTCGAAGGGCGCCCGTTCGGACCCATGCCCCACCTGCTGGCCATAGCTGAGTTTGTAACCAAGGTGCACGCCATTTGCGCCCGTACCGGTGAGCTGGCCTCTTTTTCGTTCAGGCTTACCGATCACGATGAGCGGGTGCTGATTGGCGAACGCGACAAATATGAAGCCCGCAGCCGCAGTGCCTTTCTGGAAGGCATGCAGGAGCGCAAACAAAAGAAACCACGTAATGCTTAAGGTAATAGGCATGTTATTGCCAGGACTCTGCTGCCTGGCCCAGCCGCTACCCATGGGCACATGGCGTGCATACCCATCATTTAACCGAATTCTTAACACCGCTGTGCTCAATAATACGCTATACGCTTCGGCTGATAATGGCGTAATCGTTATTAACGGCAACGAAATTGAAACCCTTACCCTGCCTTTACTGGGCAGTACCGGTATTACTGCCCTGGGGCCCCATGCTGCCGCAAATGAATTGCTTATTGGTTATGAAACCGGGCAGCTCGATATAGTTCAGAATCATACTGTATTCCGGTACGGTGCCATACGAAATAATGCCTCCATTGCCGGTTCAAAGAAAATAAACCACATACTTGTACAAAATCAAAATGCTTACCTGGCTACCGATTTTGGTGTGGTGGTATTTGACCTCAGTCAGCGCGAAATAAGGGAAACCTGGCGTAACCTGGGACCTGCCGGTGAAGCCCTTGCAGTGTTTGAAACTGCCATAAAAGACGACAGCATTTTTCTGGCCACAAGTGCGGGCATACAGGGTGGAAGCCTGCAGGATAATCTCCTCGACTTTACCAGATGGAAAAGGTTTGACCAGGGAAGTTTCAACCGCCCGTTTACGTCAATAGTTTCATATAATGGCTTTCTGTTTACCGCAATACCAAATGACGGCCTGTACCGCTATAACGGCACCACCTGGGAGCGGTTAAATTATCTTACCGTTAAAAATAATTACCGCCTGTTTGGTTCATCAAACTTTCTGTACGTCATTGCAGATAACAGCCTGTACCGGGTTAATACAACCGAAACCGTAGAAGAAATTTCGGATGCCTTGTTTACCGAACCCCAAAGTGTTGCAGAAACGGCTTGGGGCCTGGCCATAGGCGATGGAAAAAACGGACTCATTACCGGAAATCAAAATGCCTGGCAAAATATTCTGCCCAATGGCCCTGCCATAGACCGCATACTCAGGTTACGGATGTATAGAGAAAGAATTTATGCCCTTCCCGGCGGATACACCAACCTGTTTACTCCTGCAGGCACCATGCAGCCTGTAAATGTGTATCAGGTAAGCCTGTGGAATACTGAACCATCATGGTTAGACATGGATGTAACCGATGTGGCTTTTTCTTCTAACAGAGTATGCGTAAGCAGTTTCAGCAATGGCATTCAATTAATCACACCCGACAACACTTACTATTTTAACGAAAGCAACAGCCCCCTGGCGGGCAGCCGCGTAACTGCCGTAACGGCATCAAACGATATTTTCTGGATTGCCAATTACAATTCAGCGCAACCCCTGCACCGGCTTAATACCGACAACACGTTTACTTCGTTTGCCTTTCCTTTTACAGCCGCACGCTACCCGCTGGACATCCTCACCGACCGCGCCGGGCAGGTGTGGATGCGCCTGAATCAGGCTGCCGGTGGCGGTTTATTGGTATTTAACCCGACCAGCAGCAATTACGTGTACCTGAACGAAATTCCCGGAGGGGGCGGTCTGCCCAGTCGCAATGTGTACAGTTTGACAACCGACCGAAGCGGGTGGGTATGGGCGGGTACCGATGCCGGAGTAGCTTTTTTTCCTGACCCCGAACAGGTGTTTTCGGGCAATGTCAATGCGGTTAAACCTGTATTCGAAGGCAGCTTTTTGCTGAGCAATGAAAAGGTAACAGCCATTGCAGTTGATGCCGGCAACCGCAAGTGGTTTGGCACAGATCGTGGCCTGTGGCTCTTCGATGCAACCGTAAGCAACCAACTGCAATATTTTAATACAACCAATGCCCCACTCCCATCTAACCGCATAAGGAGCCTTGTTATTGACGGGGCCGGCAATCTGATGGTGGCTACCGACCAGGGCATGGCTGTTTACCGGTTGGATGCAAGTGAGCCCGTCAATGCACCAACCACCATAAAAATTTTCCCCAACCCGGTGCCTCCTGGCTATACCGGTTTGGTAGGCATAAGTGGCCTGGGCGAAGGTTACACCGTGCGCATTACCAGCCTGAGCGGCAGGTTAATATGGGAGGCCGCCGGTAATGGGGGTACAGTGGCATGGAATGTTCGCGATTTTGGCGGGCAGCGCCCGCCGGCAGGTATATACCTGGTGTTTGCTGTATCGGCCGATGGCCGTGAAACGCTGGCAGGAAAACTGGCTTTGATTAATTAATATGCTGCACAAAACCCACGGCGTTGTGTTTCGATTTACGCGGTTCAGGGAGACCTCGGTTATTGCTTCCATATTCACTGCGCGTTTCGGTCTTCAGTCGTACATCATTAACAGTGTACGCACAGCCAAAAGTCGCATGGCGCTGTTTCAGCCTTTAACGCTTCTGGACATGGTGGTGTACCACCGCGAAAATGCCAACATTAACCGCACCAAGGAGGTAAAATGCCTTTATCCTTATCAGACGCTGCATCGCGATATACGCAAATCGGCCATAGCCATATTCATTACCGAGGTACTGAACAAAACGGTAAAGGAAGAAAGCCACAGCGAAGAAATGTTCAATTTTATCAGCCAGTCGCTCATGCAGCTCGATGGGTTAAAAGAGCAATACGAAAATTTTCATTTGCACTTTCTTATTGGCTTAAGCCGGAGGCTGGGTTTCGGGCTTACCCAAGCCGAAGATGCCGCGTTTCATTTTGCCGGCGATGAAGAGAGCCTGAAGTGTTTAGAAGAATTTCTGGCCGGTAACTGGCAAATTACCATGCCGGTGCAAAGACGTAGGGCTTTGTTGCAGGGCCTGCTGCAATTTTATCAAAGTCATCTGGATACTATGGGCGAACTGAAATCGGCAGAGGTGCTTAGGGGGGTGTTGGACTAATACAAAGACGGACCTGTACTTTAAATGAAACGGTACAGCCATGATTAAAGGCATAATAAAACTTCAAATTTATGAGCCCGTTTGAATAGGTAACTGTTCTTATTTCGGTGGTAATAAGTTTGGGCATAACCCGGATTCTCAAGTTTATTGCCGCGCTTATCAAAAAGTCCGACCGCGTAATTTACTATTGGCCTCGCCTGTTGTGAGTGCTGTTCGTTCTGCTTTTTGCATGCTCAGGAGTGGTGGGTACTATACGAGCTCAAATCTATTCCTTCGTGGCGTCCTCCGCTTTTTCTTTTTGTTATGCTTTACCCTGTAAGCCTTTACCTGCTGGCGCGCATGCTGTATCCAAATAAGTTTTCCAAAGATAAAATTGATTTGAAGCAATTCTACTTTAAAAGTTTTCCGAAAATATTTTTCCTTGCCGCTATTTCGGCTTTGCTTTCGGTTCTGTATAACCGCTATATTCTTGAAATGAAATGGTCTTCATAAAAGCGTTTCGCTGGTTATAACCGGGTTGCTGCTAATCATTATCATAATCGAGTGGAATGTCTGGTTGGTGGAATAAATTACCAACATCCCTGCGGGACAAGACCTGCGCAATCTCCACAGGAGTGGCTGTCGCCACAACCACTTTGCCACTCCTCTGTAGCTATGTTAAAGTAACTTACCTTGGCCCAAGCCCCTTAAAGGTTGCCGGTTTTAGCCGAAGGCACCCCTCCGGAACAAGACCGGTGCAACATGCAGAGGAGGAGGGATTCGAACCCCCGAGCCCCGTGAAGGGCTGCCGGTTTTCAAGACCGGTGCAATCAACCACTCTGCCACTCCTCTGTATCTAAAATTCGGGCCCAACTCAGCCCCGCATTATTCGCGCAAAGGTATAGGTTTCACTACTTACCGCCAACACCTTATTGAAACTCCACAAAATCTACAAACGCCTTGCGCAGGTCGCGGTCGGTGTAGGCGGGCTGATTTTTGCGGTAGGCTTCCAGCTCCAGCAACACCAGGCGCTGGTCGTTCATCACCACACGCAGTTTTTCAATGTCTTTTTCAAACTCAATCGTCCGGCGGGCCGATTTCTGGGTGTACTTCCGGGCAAATTCATCGGCTGCAGCCTGTACCTTGTTGCGGATGTCGATGTTGATTTTAATCCGCTCCATAATTTCGTCTTTTGACTTCCCAATTACCTCAGTAGCCTCGAGCGTGTTGAGCGTAACAACCGTAGTGCCCCCTACTGCCGATACCACCTTGGCCTGGTCGGTTTCGAACACAACGGGACTAAAGCCGGTTACGGCACCCAGCGAAGCATTTACAACCGACCGTCTTCTCTTACCCTTTTTAGCCTTTTTGTATTCTTCGTTTAGCTTTTTCTGGTTTTGATCCAGCACTACAATCAGGTCCAGCGCATTAACCAGTTGTGTGCGGTATTTGGCATACTGCAGCGCATCTCTGGCAGCCAGGTTTTCTGCATCCTGCACACGCACGGTTATTTTCCGTTGGCTGCGGTTACCGGCTTTGTCGAGGGCAAAAAACACAATATCGGCCGGCAATTCTTTTTGCACATCATCGGTAAAATCATATCCGGGCGACCAGACGAATTCATATTGCAGCACGGTGTTTTCTTTAAGTGCTGCCAGTGGAATGCGCGGGTCGGAGGCTACAAATTCAAAGGTGCGTACATCTTCTTCGCCATTCGGATCGGTTACATAAATTTTCAGGCCCAGCGTTTCGTTTTCCTTCAGAGTATATAGGGTGTCGTTCGGAACAATAAGTATTTCAGGGGGCAAATCCAGCTGGGTCTGGGCAATGCGCAACTTTCCGGTGGTTTCGGCCTTATCGGGCTGGTCCTGTACCACAAACTCTACTGTAAGCGGATTGTTTTTCAGGGCATTGAACTGCAGGCGCCCAGGCGCCCAGGTTAACACACCTTTTTCAGAGAGCACGGCGCCTTCGGGCATCTGCGAAGCCACAGGGCGAAATACCAGCGGATCGGCATCGGGGTCGTACACGTAGTCGGATGAGATGGTATAGGTGTTGCGGGTTCCCTGCCGTACATAAAATACGGGCAACTCTTCTACCACCGGTGGCCGGTTGGTGTGGTGCACCAGCAGCGTAATGTTTTTGCGCACGCGGGTGCCATCGTGCCACTGGGCCGTAAGGGTAAGCGGTATTTCTTTTACACGCTCAAGGCGGTTAACCAGGGTAAAGGGAGGTGTCCAGCTTAGCATTCCGGTGGTATCTACTGTAAGTCCGGATTTCAGCACAGCCTCTTCTGCAGTTACCGAAAATCCACCAAAGCCATTACCAGGCAAAGCCCTGAATTGCAGGCGTACCTCTTCGCCCTCGCGAAGAATGTTCCATCCTGCTGAGTCGGGAAAAACAATGTCATGCCCGTTCTGCGCCCATAACACAGCCGGCAGTAACAGGCTAACGATTATTAGTGTTTTCAATGGTAAAACCCTGTCCAGGTCGCAAATTTAACAGGATGGTACGGTTCAAAACAGGGACATCGGATTAAAATCCGGTTGAATGGTTATTCAGGCCGATTTGAGTATGCCTTTCTGCGGATGAATCTTTACTTCAAAAAATGTTGCCACGAACGACCGCAGGCGGTTTCCGATAAAGCGTGCTTCATATTCTGAAGGATAAAATACGGTAAGTTCAAGAATGCCCATAATAAATTGCCGGTGCCGGCACATTTCTTTTATCCAGCTTTTGAATGCAGTGGTCCATTCGCGCCTGTACACCGCATCGGGCTCTTCGCCACTGAAAATAAAACTGAGTTGGTTGTTGCGGTAATACCGATACCTGAAAATTCCCGCCAGGGTAATATAAAATTCGTAAAGTGGCCCGAGATTATCAGTCTGGTGCTGCCGGATTCGTTGAACGGTTTCGTCAACCAGCCCTAGCGGATTGTGATGTAACAGGTATTCTACTTTAACAAAATCAACAAGATAGCGCAACAGGTCATCTTGTAATAAAAGCTGCACCTGTTCCAGTATGTAGTTTTTATCCAGCGGAAAAAATTTTCGCTGCACTGCCCGAAGGGTTTTACAAAGATAAAACCCCGAACAACAACAATCAAACTGCTAGCTTCCAAAATGTTCGGCCGAGGCCTGCTTCAGGTACGATTCAAATTCCAGGGGTGCATCACCGGTGTCGAGCAGGCAGCCTTCGGGTATGGGCGGATAGATCTCTGCGTAGGTCTTCACCATATTCATAAACACACGGCGGTATACATGGGTGCGGTTTATTTGTTCGGGTTTACTCAGGCCTGCACACGAAAGCAGCTCAACAAAGCTGGCTACAGTATTTTTGTGGTAATTGGCAACACGCTGTTTTTTATCTTCCACCACCAGGCCTTTGGCAAAGTAGGGATCTTGTGTAGCCACGCCGGTTGGGCATGTATTTTTGTTGCACTCCAATGCCTGTATGCAACCCAGGGCCATCATCATGGCGCGGGCGCTGTTGGTTAAGTCGGCCCCCAGGGCCATGGCACGAACAATATGAAAACCCGTGAGGATTTTTCCGGAACAATCCAGTTTTATGTGCTGGCGTATGGCAAAACCCCTAAGGGCATCGTCAACAAAGGCAATAGCATCCAGCAGGGGCATACCCACAAAGTTGGTGAATTCGGGGGGTGCTGCGCCGGTGCCGCCCTCGCCTCCGTCGATGGTAATAAAGTCAGGATAAAGGTTGAGTTTTACCATGGCTTTGCATATACCCAGAAACTCGCTTTTGCGTCCTATGCAAAGTTTAAATCCCACCGGCTTTCCGTCTGAAAGTTCGCGTAGCTTTTGAATAAATTCCATCAGCTCAATGGGTGTGGTAAATGCCGTGTGATAAGGTGGTGAAAATACGGTAGTGTAAGGTTCCACACCACGTATTGCGGCAATTTCGGGTGTGTTTTTTTTGGCAGGAAGTATACCGCCATGACCCGGCTTGGCACCCTGTGAAAGCTTAATCTCAATCAATTTTACTTCGGGTCTCAGGGCATTCTGCCGAAAGGCCTCCGGTGAAAACCGGCCCTGTTTGTCGCGCGCACCGAAGTATCCGGTTCCAATCTGCCAGATAAGATCGCCACCATGTTTAAGGTGGTACGGGCTTATGCCGCCTTCGCCCGTGTTGTGGGCAAACCCTCCAATGCGGGCTCCGGCATTAAGGGCTTCGACCGCATTGGCGCTCAGTGAGCCGAAGCTCATGGCCGAAATGTTGAGCACGCTCGCACTGTAAGGTTGTTTGCAGTCTTTGTTTCCGATGCGCACGCGCGGATTGTGATCCAGCGCGTTATGATCGAGCGGGTTTACCGAGTGGGTCATCCACTCATATCCTTCGGCATACACATTAAGCTGGGTACCAAAAGGCACCGTATCTATTTGCTTTTTGGCCCGCTGGTAAATAACCGACCGCTCAATGCGGTTAATGGGAGCCCCATCGGTATCGGATTCAACAAAGTACTGTTGAATTTTTGGCCGCAGGTCTTCAAAAAAATAACGCAGGCGCCCGGCCAACGGAAAGTTACGCCGGATAGCCTGCCGCTTTTGCACCATATCGGCCACACCCATGTAAATCAGAGGGCCCACTACCGCAAAGCCCAGAAGGGCGTATATCCAATAATAGCTCCAGATGAGCAGGGCCGCCGTTACCAGAATACTTGAGAGGATAAAGACTTTACGCATATTGCCGGGGTTTGGATGAAACAAGTTAGCGAAGCGCCACGAATGAACAAAAGAATTATTACTTTTCTGATGAAAAGGGGAGCGCTTAAACCCTAAATCAAACCAGATTAATTTATGTTAAAGAAGTTTGCTTTGATTTTAATTTTTCTGCTGGTGGCGTTACAGTTTATCCGTCCGCCAAAAAACCAATCAACCGCACCGGCCGATAACGATATTGGTATGGTTTATTCCATTCCGGCCGAGGTTCACGGCATTTTAAAGCAAAAATGTTACGATTGCCACAGCAACAACACCCGTTATCCCTGGTATTCTGCTATTCAGCCTGCAGGCTGGTGGATGTACAAGCACATTCGGGACGGTAAGCGCGAGTTGAATTTTTCTGAATTTAGAACCTATCCGGCCCGGAAGGCGGCACACAAACTGGAAGAAACCATTGAGCTGGTTCAGCAAAAGGAAATGCCGCTTAAATCGTACCTGTGGATGCATCCCGAAGCCCGGGTAAGCCCGGAAGAAGAGGAAAAGCTGGTGGCATGGGTTCGTTCGCTGGGTGTGGGGAAATAGTGCATGGTGGTGCTGGCCATGGACTTTGGTTATTTGGCACCAGGTTTATTCTCATCCAGGCATTCAGCGCAGCGGATGCTGTAATTATCGTATTCATCGTAGGCCGGGCCGGGTTTTCCGAACAGGGTGATTAGTCTGTGCAGCCTGATGTGCACTCCGGTATGCAATGTCAGCATCCAGCCCTGATCGGTCTCTTTCAGTTTTACTATGCGGCCATCGGCCGATTCCAGCCGTTGATTGTCATCAAAATAAAATATGCGCCCGTTTTGCTTCCGGAGTATGGCCTCTTCAACTGCCTCGCGGTAGGTGTAGTCAACGGGTATGTAGCCGGATTGCGACATTACGGTTCGTAGCGCAGATGTCCTTTTGCCACTTTAAACACAAGTACAGCGTGATATTGTTCCAGGTATTTCCGGGCCAGGTTATTCATAACGGAAAACAGTTCATCCAGTTCACCAAAAACCTGGGTGCTCATGCCATTGGTTTCGATATGAATGCCGGACAGCTGGTTGAGGTCGTGCAGAAAGGCCAGTACAATCTCTTTGTAACTGTTATCCAGCGGATAGAGGCTGATTTCGAATGTAGCTTTCATGCTTCAATGAAGTCATCTTTTATGAAAGAAGAAACATTAAATGGCTGGAGGATGAGATTACTTAGTTTTGTTCGCTGAGTTTTAGCATACAAAATCCCTCTTGAAGTTCCTGTTGCAATCATCATAAGATGAGTAAGAAAATTTTTTGGTATTTGAATCCGGTTATCTGGTTTTCTTAAATCATTCCATGATTTCTGATCAATACTGAAATTATGGGTAACCTCAATTATCAGGACTAATACATCTTTCTGATAAAAACTGAACGTGTTACCTAAACTAATAATCCGATCGTTCTTGTTTATTGAAAACCTGAATTCAGCCCTTACTTCATAAGGCTCATCCTGCTTATAGACATCTTCGAATAATGCAAATTGTCTGATTGAAATTCCCGAAATAAAAAAACGTATAATTAAATCGTTCTTCATCAGGCGCAGTTTTTAAACATATCAAACTCATTGCCTTTAAATTCGTAGTGGCATATTTTAAACCTATCATTTAGTTCAAGAAATTTTTTGTTCAATGCTTTTTCATCAACAATAGTTATCAGTTTTACTTCCAGTGCCTTTTCAAGAGCAGCTATGGTTTCGAGTGATAAATTTTCTTTTCCTTTTACAATTCTGTTAACATACTGAGGCGTTACCCCCAATTTTAAAGCCAATTCTTTCTGGGTCATTCCCAAGGCATCCAGGGTTTCCAGAATGCGTACAGCAATGTTAAACGAATAGTCGATCCAGTCAGCATTTCTGTTTCTCCATTCCACATCTGTATGCCACCCCGATTTTTCTTTTGATAAAAGATCCCGTAGCTTTTGAAGCTTGTTCATGTGTATGTGTTATTGTGGTATTATAAGTTCCGCAAGCCCATCTATATCCGAAATTCCGTGTTCTTTTAAGAAAGCCCTGCCCCGTTGCAGTTTATTTAATTCAACTTTCAAGTGCGGGCTTTCATTCATAGTTCGTGTTAGCTTTATTCCACCTCCGGTTACTACGTAAATGTTGGCCTCCACTTTTATCGCATAAATTCTCAGCCAGTTTTCACGGGCTTTGGAGCGCGGCAAATGCGAACCTTCAAGTTCCCGTAAAGGGGTAAAAACGTTATCTAAATTTGAACTCAGTTTCTCAATACAGTTCTCAAATTGCAAAGCATATCTTCTGGTTCTCCTAACGGCCTCAGCAACTGTAATGCTGCCATAATAATCGCTTTGTAAATCTTTTTCATGCCGTTTAAAGAATTCAAACAAGTACTCGGCATCGTTCCAGTTTGCAAACAGTTGATGAAATTCATCGGTTTTCCCGAACCGAAAAGCCGTTAGATGCGGTGCAAAGATAGGAATAATTTCCATTAATCAACTTATAAGTTGATTTTATTTAAAGCCTGCTTTCTATAAGCTAATTTATTGATTTACAACCTCATCAAAAGCCCGAGCAAAGGCCTTCATCTCCTCAAGGGTGCCTATGCTCACCCGGCACCATTCCCGGTCCTTATAATCCCATATCCGAATCTGAAAGCCGCGTTTTTCGGTTTCTTCCAGTATGGTTTTTCCGTCTTTAGGGGCCGGAAACAGCACTACGTTGGCATGCGACTTTCCGTAAAACCACTTTTTGCTCTCCAGGTATTTACAAAAGTATCCGCGGGCTTCGGCATTTTTTCTGCGTGTATATTCCATAAATTCCACATCGTCCAGGCTGGCACGTGCTGCTGCCAGAGCGGCCTGGTTTATAATGGGGCCGGCCTGATACCGAGCTATGCGCTGTATGATGTCGGGCCTGGCCACTATATACCCGATGCGCAGGCCCGCAAGGCCATGTATTTTAGAGAAAGTTCTTGAAACAATTACGCTATGATTGCTGCGCACCAGCTCTACCATGCTTTGCTGCTGTGCCGGCTCCAGAAATTCCAGGTAGGCTTCATCGGAATATACAATGGCTTTGCGCGACATTTCTTCGCAAAAAGCTTTGAGCTTTGACGGCTCCACCACCGTGCCCGTAGGGTTGTTGGGGTTTACCACGAATATGATGCGCGTATCGGCTTTTACCGCTGCCGCCATGCGCTCCAAATCATGAGTAAGCGTTTCGTCCAGGTCAACTTTATCCCAGCGCGCATTAAACTTTACGGCATAATCCATTAATGTGCGAAAGGTTGGAAATGCCGAAAGCACGGCACCCCCTTCCAGGCCCAGACTCATGCCGGCAAGCGCCAACAACTCGTTTGAGCCATGTCCCAGCAGAATACAATCGGGCGAAACGCCTTCTTTACTGGCCAGTATTTTTTTGAATTCCTGGGCTTCGGCAAACGAATAGCGGTTGTACTCCGTCATGGCTTCGCGTATGGCTTCGCGTGCGCGTGCCGAAGGTCCGTAGGGGTTTTCGTTCGATCCGAGGCGCACCAGTTTACCGGGCCGGTCAATACCGTGGTGCTTTTCGGCCCGGCTTACCGGGGCTGCCATCAGCTCTTCGGCAATGGCAATGCTTAGTGGCAATCCCGCCCCAAGGGCAGCGGCCGATTTAAGCCATCGCCTTCTGGAAACATGGTTCGTCATGGCCTGTCTGATTTTTACCGAAGGTACAAAAAGCAGCTGATGTGCAGGTAATTTTTTATACAAGTGCACTGCGCAGTTGCCGGGCGCCTAATGATAAATTCCTAAATTTTCTGCTCCAGCAATCGCATTATTTTTTCCAGTCCGGCAGCATCGGTGTCATCGAAATCATTCAGGCGATCGCTGTCCACGTCCAGCACCAGGGCAACCTGGCCCTGTTTAAAGCCTGGCACCACAATTTCAGACCGGGACAATGCGTTGCAGGCAATATGTCCCGGAAAAGCATCCACGTCAGGCACAATCAGGGTGCGTTTTTCCTTCCAGGCTGTACCGCACACGCCCTTGCCAAAGCCTATGCGGGAGCAGGCCACCGTGCCCTGAAAAGGGCCCAGTACCAGTTCTTCGCCCTTCACCAGGTAAAAGCCCACCCAGAAAAAACCAAAAGTCTGCCGGAGCGCAGCAGTTGCATTAGCCAGATTTGCTGTAAGATCGGCTTCATCGGCCAGCAAAGCCTGTAGTTGCGGGTATAATTCGGCATATTTTTCGGATTTGCTCAGCGAGCTTTTTATATTGATTTCTTCGGCCATTGATATTTGTGGTTTGCTAAAAACTTATTTAACCGGGTAATATATCTGAAGCGCATCACCGGCAACATCAGTAATCGAGGCAAGCGTGCCCTGAAATTGCGGGCTGCGTATTCCCTTACCAAATCTGCGCGGTGCAATGAACAGGCGTGCCTCATCCCACAATCCGGCGTCTACAAAGGCCTGAATCGTAACCGAGCCACCTTCTACCATAACTGATTGTATGTTTTTTTTAAACAGGTGGGTTAATATGTTAAGCAGAAAGTTTTCTTCATCCACACGTATAAGCTCAAGGTTGTGGCGGCACTCATGGCGGATGAGGTTGTAAACCAGCGTTGGCTGGCTGCCATCGAACACCTGCAGTTTTTCACTTAGTTTTAAAAACCGGTCGATTACAATGCGCACCGGGTTACGGCCAGTCCACTCCCGCACATTAAGCTGCGGGTTGTCGTGAAATACGGTGCGTGTGCCCACCAGCACGGCATCTTCTTCGGCACGCCACTTATGCACCATGCTTCGCGAAAGGCCATTGCTTATCCATTTCGAATCGAAATTTTCTTTGGCTATAAAGCCATCGGCTGTTTGTGCCCATTTTAACATAATATAGGGTCGCCTGCTTTGTATATAGGTAAAAAACCTCCTGTTAAGTTCATGTCCGGTTTTTTCTAAAACACCGGTTGTAACCTCAATACCCGCTTCGCGCAGCCTGCGTATGCCGCCTCCGTTTACCACAGGATTGGGATCGGCATTGCTAATTACCACGCGCTTAACCCGGTGCTGAATGAGCAGGTCGGCACAGGGTGGTGTTTTGCCGAAATGCGAGCAAGGCTCCAGGTTTACGTAAACCGTGCTTTCCGGCAAAAGTGATTTATCGGCCACCTCATTTATGGCATTTACTTCGGCATGGGCCTGCCCGTATTGCCGGTGCCATCCTTCCCCGATAATACGGTCGTTAAATACCACCACACAGCCTACCATCGGATTGGGACTAACGGAACCTTTGCCTAACAGGGCCAGCTCCATAGCCCTGCGCATAAAGTGCTCATCGCGTATATGATCGGGCCACATTTGTACTTTTGCAAAGATTGGCAAAACCGTGAACTCGCAAAAGCTCATTCAGCAAACCATTGGCAAAATTTCCCTGCCTGAAAATCCGGATGAGATTCGCGAAATGGCTTTTGCACTGCTTGAACACACCACCCAACTGCCGCGCGCAGCCCTGCTGGCCGGTAAAGAGATAAGTGGCGATTCGATTGCATGGCTCCGGGAAGCTGTTGAACGACTTAACCGCGGAGAACCTGTACAATACATTACCGAAACTGCCTGGTATTACGGCCGGAAATTCAGGGTTACACCTGCCGTGCTTATTCCCCGGCCGGAAACCGAAGAGCTGATTGACGTTGCCAAAAGTCTTTTTCCGGCACACAACCCCCTTACCGTGCTTGATGTGGGCACCGGCAGCGGCTGCATAGGCATTACCCTGAAACTTGAAATGCCTTACAGCCAAGTACTGGCAATGGATATCAGCCACGATGCACTGGCGGTAGCCCGGCATAATGCCAAAGCACACCAAGCCGATATTGTTTTTGTGCCTTGCGACTTTCTGAATGAAGAACCTGATATCCATAATCTGGACCTCATTATCAGCAATCCACCCTACATTGCACATCACGAAATCAGCAGCATAAAGCCCAACGTAAAGGATTTTGAACCGCATTTGGCATTATTTGTTCCTGATAGCGATCCGCTTGTTTTTTACCGCGCACTTGCAAAAAAGGGGAAACATCTGTTAAAGCATAACGGCTGGATTGTTGCCGAAATACATGAACTTCGCGGAAAGGAAACGGCAAGTGTGTTTAAAGCCGAAGGTTACGAACCAGTCTACATCGTACGCGACCTGTCAGGCAAAGACCGTGTGGTTATATCCCGGAATAAGCAGGCAGGGCCTCTCCTGCCCAGAAAGGACCGGGTGACGACAGCCGAACAGGCCCGTCCTGCAGGGTAAGTCCCGATGGTGCAACTCCGCTTGCCACTACCTGTTCACCCACATATTGCAGACGTTTTCCGGCTGGCATCCATTTTTCGTAAACACCCGAACGCACATAAACCCATCGCATTCCGTCATAAATACAACTTACGTTTATCCCTTCCGGAATAAAACCGGCTTGCACCGGACTTACCCCCACCAGGTTAATATCGCTTTGATTCAGGCTGCGCAGCATAAAAAACACAGTTGGCCAGGGAGGCTCGTCAGGGCTGTGGGTAATTATTTTTACAGGAGCCTGATGCTGCAGGGTGGTAATCCACTGGTTGCGCGAAGCCTCGGTTGTTATGACCACATCAATTTTTATGTCCCACTGCAACACTTCTTTCAGCGCGGTTTCGTACACCCATATCTGCGGGCTCCATTCCAGCAATTCACCGATCACCGCCATAGGCACTCCCCGGGTGCCGGCAAGCAGCAGGGCCGGCTCCTGGTTTTCGCGCACAATATGATGAGACGACATAAGCGGAACAATTTACGTAAATTGCCGGCTCAAAGATGCACCATGCTTTCGGCCTCACAGTGTTACGCTATCTTTCAGCAAAGTATTGCCGACTACCACGTGCACGACCATGTGGACACGCCCATTAAAAATCCGTATGCTGATGGCTCGTTTGAACATTTGTTGTATAAAAAAAACTGGATCGACACGGTGCAATGGCACCTGGAGGATATTATCCGCCTGCCTGATATTGACCCCGTTGAAGCACTGAAGATTAAAAGACGAATTGACAGATCAAATCAGGAACGCACCGACACGGTAGAATTGCTGGACGATTATTTCATGGAGCAATTCAGCAAGGTACAGTACAAGCCGCATGCACGCATCAATTCCGAAACGCCGGCCTGGCTGCTGGACCGCATGAGCATTCTTATGCTGAAGATTTATCACATGGAAGAACAAACCCGGCGCACCGATGCCACACCCGAACACCTGGCCCGCTGCAGGTCCAGGCTTGACATATTGCTGGAACAAAAGAACGACATGGAGCTTGCCTATAACCAGCTTATTGAAGACATTTCGAACGGTGAGCGCAGAATGAAGGTATATCGCCAGATGAAAATGTACAACGATGCCTCGCTTAACCCCGTGCTGTACGGGCAAAAGAAATGAAAAAAATTCTGCTGCTGCGCTTCTCGGCCATGGGCGATGTACTGATGCTTGTGCCGGTGGTGCGTTCGCTCACCGCAGCCTGCCCGCATGTTGAGGTTACCGTTGCCACACGGCCGCGGTTTGCTTCGTTTTTTCAGGATATTGAGCGTGTAAGGGTTTTTGAGGCCGATGTTGATTACCACTTTACCGGCTTTTTTGGTTTGAGGAAATTGTTCTTCACCATGCTGGTAAAAGACGATTACGACCTGGTGATTGACCTGCACGACCATATACGCACTGTAATATTGCGCAGTATGTTTGCGCTGTTTGGCAAAAAGGTGGTAGTATTCAAAAAAGGAAGAGCTGAAAAACGCAGCCTGATACGCAAAACAAACAAAAAAGTACAGCCCCTGCAGCACACCACCGAACGATACCGGGCCGCCCTTGAAGAAGCCGGGTTTAAGTTTAATCTGCTGCCCGGGCCCTGGCTGCTGCCAACCGAAACCGCCAAACAAAGGCTGCAGGCATGGTTAGAAAAACAGCAACTGTACAAACAACAGCCCTGGATTGGTGTTGCCCCTTTTGCCCTGCACAAAACCAAAATATGGCCGCTGGCCAACTACCCTTCTTTAATCAAACAGCTGCATCAGACTACCCAGGCAAAATTCTTTTTGTTTGGAGGAGGTGAAGATGAAATAAATTACTTCAATGATTTAAAAACATTATTTCCCGAACAGGTTGTAGTGGTTGCCGGCCGCCTGCATCTGCCCCAGGAAATTGCCCTTGTAAAAATGCTGGATGTGATGATCTGCACCGACTCGGCCAACATGCACCTGGCTGCACTTGCCGGCACACCGGTGGTTTCGGTGTGGGGAGGCACACACCCCGATGCCGGCTTTGCCCCGCTGGGCCAGGAGGCTGACGGTGTGGTGCAAATTTCGCGCAAAGAACTGCCGTGCCGCCCCTGTTCGGTATACGGCAAAGAAACCTGCCACCGCGGCGACTATGCATGCCTTACCCGCATTACAACCGAAACCGTAGCGGAACGCGTTATACAGCGGTTAAAAAAGGAAACCAGCTAACCGCCGGCTGCCTGTTTTCCGTCAACATAGTCCTGCAGATACGCAAACTGAGGCGTTAACATGCCGTTGCGGGCTATGGTTGCGCGCTCAATAACACCATCTGTATCGTCCACAAACAGGGCAGGTAGAATTTTATCAAGCAGGTCGCGCCCAAACTCTTCCGATGCATTGCGCGGAAGCTCGCAGGGCAGGTTGTCGATTGCCATTACCGTAACATGCTTTTCATGGCTCAGCGGCGGCATTACCTGATCGGTAGCTGCATCATAATCGTAAACAGGATCGCTGATGGTACTGGCACGTTTGGTGCTGGGTATGGAACCCTCTATGTCGCAGGTAATGTCGGCTATTACTTTTATTTTAAATTCCGGTTGCTGCATGTCCTTACGGGTAAACAACACGGGGGCTGCGGGATTCCAATATGCTCCGGCAATGAGCATATCGGCAGCATGGGCAAAGCGGATAAAAGACGAATCATATCGTTCCGGATGATGATGAAATTCATCCCGGTTAAAGGCTCCTCCCGTTTTGCGCTGGTGATAGTCGGCACTGCTTAGTTGAACATAAACAGGTTCATTAAAGGTTCGGTGAAGAAAATCCTGAGGATTTACCCTTCTGATGCCGGCGCTGTCCAGCGTTTCCATGGCGCCACGTGCCACTCTGCCTGATCCGGTAAGAATAATTTTTACCGGCGGAAGGTTTATTTTGCGCAGCTCAAGTTTCAGATCGTTAACATCAAAGCATTCGTAAGCTCTTTTAAGATTAAATAAACCAAAACGCCTGCCGTAAGTCCACAGGCCGTTGTAGGCGCCCACCAGGCCTGCGTAACGTCCGAAGGCTACCAGGCGGTTTCCCAGTTTATCTTTCAGCGCCTCATAGTCAACCAGTGTAATTCCGCGTTTCAGTATTTCCTGTAGCAGCTTACGGTTATGGGGCTGTTTTTTTATGGTGTGTGAGAAAAACAGGTAAGTTTTGCCGGGTATAAGCCAGTCGGCAGGAACTTCTTTTATTCCCATTAAAATATCACACGATCGCATATCGGATGTAACTTCAACATCCAGGGCCCGGTACTCCCGATCGCCAAAGCACCGCACATCACTTTCCTGAACTACCACCTTTACATGCGGAAAACGCTGATGGATTTCTTCAACCTGAAAAGGGGTAAACGGTACGCGCTTATCGGGCGGAACTTTGCCTTCGCGGATCAGACCAACACGCAGGTTTTGCATTGCTCAAAAAATTCAAAGCTAAAAAACAGCATGAAATGCCGCCACGAATCACCTTGTTTATTTTGCCTGAGGTTTATTTTGGCCCTTTTATTTCTTTTTCCTCTTTCTGCCTTTCTTTATTTCCTCGTAGTCATTGCGCTCGGCCAGCTTTTTGTCGTCAACGTTGCGGTTGAGAAATTCATTTATCTTTTCGATATCCAGATTGGATTTCAGCTCACCAAAGGTGTCGATAGAAATTTCAAAACCTTCCAGGTCTTTATGAACCCTGGGTTTGGCCGGCTTTTTTTTGGCAGGTGTGGTTTTGCGGGGCATATTCAGAATAAGACGGATTGGGTATACTGCAAGGTATATTTAATTCTTTGAATGCATGCGTCACGCCCCAGGATTACAGCCATTTCCATCAGGTCGGGTCCTGTGGTTTCACCAGTTAAAGCCACCCGAAGGGGCTGCATAAGCTGGCCGGCCTTAAGCTGTTGCTCTCCCGCAGCCTGTTCAAGCAGTTGCCTGAGCACCTCTGCCGTTAAATTATTTTGCTTGGCCAGGTTACCGGCAAATTCTTCCAGCGCACGCTGAATGGCGGGTGTCCATTTTTTACGCACCCAGTCGGCGTTGGGTTGCGCAGGGGGTACAAAGAAAATTTTTGCCTGTCCGTACAAATCGTGCGGAAAGGTAATGCGCTCTTTCAGCAGGGCAACAATGCGCAGTTTTTTCTCCATGCTGCAGGCATGGCCCTCCCGTTCCAGCTGTTGCGACAGCCACCCGGCCAGTTGCTCGTCAGGCAGTTTGCGCAGGTATTGCTGGTTAAACCACTGTGCTTTGTTGATATCGAACCGTGCCCCCGATTTGCTTATGCGCTCCAGGCTAAAAGCCTCAATCAACTCGTTTATTGTAAACAACTCCTGTTCCGTGCCGGGGTTCCATCCCAGCAACGCAAGAAAGTTAATGAGTGCCGCAGGCAGATAACCTGCTTCGCGAAAGCCAGGCGATTGCTCTCCCGTAAAGGGGTCGGTCCAGGTAAGCGGAAACACCGGAAAGCCCATACGGTCGCCATCGCGTTTGCTTAGCTTTCCGTTACCGTCGGGCTTGAGCAGCAAGGGCAGGTGGGCAAACCTTGGCATGCTTACTTCCCAGCCTAAAGCCCGATATAACAGCACATGCAGGGGTGCAGAGGGCAGCCATTCTTCCCCGCGTATTACATGGGTAATCTCCATCAGGTGGTCGTCAACCACATTGGCCAGGTGGTAGGTAGGCATCCCGTCCGACTTCATCAATACTTTGTCGTCCAGTTGTTCGCTGTTTACGGTTACCTGTCCCCGTATCAGGTCGTGCAGTGTTATCTGCTGCCCCTCCGGTATTTTAAACCGGATAACATAGTGCGCCCCACTGTTCAGCAGGCGCTGCACTTCTTCCGGCGGCAGGGTTAGTGAGTTGCGCATCGTCATGCGAACGGCAGGACCATATTGCTGTTGTGCGGCTCCTGACTGCCTGAGGCGCGTGCGCATGGCTTCCAGCTCTTCTTCGGTGTCGAAAGCATAGTAGGCGTGGCCTGACCGTATAAGTTGTTCGGCATATTGGCGATAAATACCCTGGCGTTCCGACTGGCGGTAAGGAGCATGCGGACCGCCCGGCCCAACGCCCTCATCAATACCAATGCCCAGCCATTGCAGCGATTCTACAATATATTGTTCAGCCCCCGGCACAAACCGGCTTTGGTCGGTATCTTCAATCCGGAGAATCATAGTACCCCCATGCCGACGGGCAAACAAAAAGTTGTATAATGCCGTGCGTACCCCCCCGATATGAAGCGGCCCCGTAGGGCTGGGAGCAAATCGAACCCTTACGTTTGTCATGCGGCAAAGTTAACCTATGAACGATATTTGGAGTTACTTTTGCCTTTTACCCGCACCATGAGCGAAGCCAGATCACTGAATTTTCTCGAAGAAATTATTGAAAACGACCTGAAGGCCGGCCGATACAGCCAAATCGTTACCCGCTTTCCGCCCGAGCCCAACGGCTACCTGCACGTAGGCCATGCCAAAAGCATTTGCCTGAACTTTGGGCTGGCCAAAAAATACGGGGGCTATACCAACCTGCGTTTTGACGATACCAACCCCGTAACCGAAGATGTGGAATATGTGGAAAGCATTAAAAACGATATTCGCTGGCTGGGCTTTGAATGGAAGAATGAGTTTTATGCATCAGACTATTTCGATCAGCTTTATGAATTTGCCGTAAAGCTTATTAAAAAAGGCCTGGCCTATGTGGATGACAGCACCAGCGAAGAAATAGCCCGGCAAAAAGGAACGCCCACCGAACCCGGTACCAACAGCCCGTACCGAAACCGCCCGGTTGAAGAAAACCTGAAACTTTTTGCCGCAATGCGCGAAGGAAAATACCGCGATGGCGAAAAAGTGCTGCGCGCCAAAATAGATATGGCTCATCCCAATATGCACATGCGCGACCCCATTCTGTACCGTATCAAACACGCGCACCACCATCGTACCGGCAACCGCTGGTGCATTTACCCCATGTACGACTTTGCCCACGGTCAAAGCGACTCTATTGAGGGAATAACCCACAGCATCTGCACCCTTGAGTTTGCACCCCATCGCGAACTATACGACTGGCTTATTGAAAAGCTCGAAATATTTCCATCGAAACAATATGAGTTTGCGCGGCTTAACCTTACCTATACGGTTATGAGCAAGCGCAGGCTGCTGCAGCTGGTAAACGAAAAGCACGTAAACGGATGGGACGACCCCCGAATGCCTACCCTTAGCGGCATGCGCAGACGGGGCTATACCCCCGAAAGCATTCGCGAATTTTGCGACCGCGTGGGCGTGGCCCGCAGAGACAATCTTATTGACGTGGGCCTGCTTGAGTTTTGCGTGCGCGAACATCTTAATAAAATTGCCCAGCGCAGAATGGTGGTGTTCTATCCTGTAAAGGTGGTGCTAACCAACTATGCCGAAGGCCAGACCGAATGGTTGCAAACAGAAAACAATCCGGAAGATGCCGATGCAGGCTTTCGCCAGATACCTTTTTCGCGTGAACTGTACATAGAGGCAGACGACTTCATGGAAAACCCTCCCAAAAAATATTTCCGCCTGGCACCCGGACAAATGGTGCGCTTAAAAAGTGCCTATATCATCCGGTGCGATGATGTAATAAAAGATGCCTCCGGAAACATAACCGAATTGCGCTGCACCTACATTCCGGAAAGCAAAAGCGGTGCCGACACGTCGGGAATTCATGTAAAGGGAACCCTGCATTGGGTAAGTATGGTTCATGCTGTGCCCATAGAGGTGCGCCTTTATGACCGGCTTTTTAAAATAGCCGACCTTTCGGAGGCAGAGGGCGATTTTAAAGAGTATCTCAACCCCCATTCCCTTCAGGTAATTTCAACGGCATGGGCCGAGCCTTCACTGGCTGCCCCCAGCCAAACAGCCCATTACCAGTTTCTGCGCAAAGGTTATTTTGTGGCCGATCCCGACTCCACACCCGGAAAACCTGTATTTAACCGCACGGTTACCCTTAAGGATACCTGGACAAAAGAAGCGGTTAAATAGAGAAACCAACTGCTACCCGGCGGCAATACACGAAATTTCAACGTTTACATCTTTGGGCAGGCGGCTCACCTCTACCGTTTCACGGGCCGGCGGGTTGGCCGGAAAGTATCGTCCATACACTTCATTTACAACCGGAAAATGGTTCATGTCTTTCAGAAAAATAGTACACTTTACCACATGGGCAAAAGTTAAGCCGGCGGCTTCCAGTATGCTTTTCAGATTTTGCATAACCTGCTCAGTTTCTGCTTCAATGTTTCCGGTTATCAGCTCACCAGCAGGCTTACGAATGGCTATCTGGCCGCTCACAAACAACAGGTTGCCAACCCGTATAGCCTGGCTGTAGGGACCGATAGGTTCCGGAGCATTCGTGGAATAAATAACACTTAGTGACATATTATTAAGGTTAAACAACTATATTCACAGCCAGCCAATAAACGCAAATCTTACCGGCCAATATAATGAACCTTTTGATTATAGGTGAGGAAAATAATCTGGAGGAATGCCGCAGGAAATTTGGCAACCACCATTATACCCTTGAACACGACCACCGCGAAGCCGAGCGGTTTATTACCGGCAGCGACCTGGTGTTCGACTTTGTGCTGGACGAAGAGCCCTACCAGATAGAAATTTACACTTCCCGGGCCGAAGCCCGGGTGTTTGTTAACACGGCCAAAATTTCGCTGGCCGAGTTATCGAACATAGCCAACCACCAGGTTGCCGCCCGGCTGTTCGGGTTTAACGGATTGCCCACCTTTGTGGAGCGCAACATCCTGGAGGTTTGTGTGCTGCAGGAGGCCGACATACCGCTGCTGGATGAACTTTGCAAAAGCCTTAACACAGAATACCTATTGGTCGATGACCGCGTTGGAATGGTGAGCCCACGAATAGTAAGCATGATTATCAACGAAGCTTATTACACCGTGCAGGAAGGCACGGCCACACGCGAAGATATAGACCAGGCCATGAAGCTGGGCACCAACTACCCGTATGGTCCTTTTGAATGGTGCCGGCGCATAGGCATTAAGCACGTTTACGAACTGCTGGAAGCCGTGTATGAAGACACGCACGATGATCGTTACCGTATTTGCCCGTTACTGAAAAAGGAATATCTTTTGTTAAAATAACTTGTGCCTGCAATTACGCAGTAAAAACCGGAGAGAAAATTTAGATAGTTAGTTGGCCGGCCTTATGGCATACAGGTATCCGTTGGTTGTGAGCAGTATCAAAACATTGTCTTTGCGGGCATAGGCCGATAAATAGCCCAATGAAGTCTGCCTGAAATTACCTACCCAGCCTGCATTAAGGCGCGAATCAGTTTTTATGAGCCGTAGTCCATACCAGCCCTCTGATTCCACAAATGAGGTAAGCAGCAGATAGCCCCCGTCGGACTCCGATATGCAATCTCTTATATAGTTTTCGGGTATTGAGCCAGCACTCCCCAGCCGTGAATAAGACTGAATAACACCCCTGGCATCTATCTGAACATAGTTAAATTTGTCAAACAGAATCAAATTGCCACCCGACAATGGGCTAATTAATGGCATTGGCGATGTTAAACCAAATTTGTGCAATACCATATCTTTTCGCCAGACCGGCGCACCGCTGTTACTATTAATGCGGTTAATTACCAGGTTTTGATAATCGTTTTTATTGTTCGCCAAAAGTATGTCGTTATTATCCGGAAAGAACATTAGCAAAGTGTGTCCTTCAGCCTGATATGTGCTTAATCTGTTTTTCCATCTGACCTGATCGTTGAAATCATACTGCATCAACTCATAATCGTTTATGGTCAAATTATAACTTATTTCGTAATACACATTATTACGAAAATAGAGCTGCCGGAAATATGTGGCCGGGGGAATGGTTTTTAGTACCGCGGAAGAAAAATTTTCATTCCAGGTTTTAAGAACATAGCTACCCGACTCCAGGGCGGAAACTGACACCATATTACCCTCAGCATTCCTCAGAACCTGGAAGATGTATTCATCGGGTAACACCGAATCGGCCATGTAACTTCCGTCGGCATTCAGCAGGGTAATGTAGCTTTGATCATAGAGACCATCCGGATGGTGGATAACGTAAATAGTTCCATCGGGATTTACAGATATAAATCCGAAAACATGGGTTCTTTGCGGTAATTCATAATGATTATACCGGTCAGCCAGGCTGGTTTCCCAAATCACCTCGTACTGCCTGATAAGTGGCAGCGGATCGGAAGAGTTGCACGACAGAAGTCCTGCTGCAAGAATAACACCTGGAAGGCGCATTTTTATTTTATGATTATAAATTTAAGAATGGCCTACAACAGGTACAACCCGGCTTCCATTTCAATGGGGTTGGTTAGCATTTTATGCACGGGGCACAGTTTGGCAATTTGCAGCAACCGGTTTTTCTGCTCCTCGCTTATTGCGCCTTTTACTTCAATCCGGATGTTAAATACGGTTTTGTGCCCATCGAAAGGGGCGTTGGCCACCTGAACGCGAATGTTTTCCACCGGCCAGTTTTTGCGGTCGGCATACATGCGCAGGGTTATGGCTGTACACGAAGCCAGGGCCATGCGCAAAAAGTCTCCGGGCCTTGGGCCTTGATCTGTGCCACCTGCATCAGGTGGTTCATCGGCCAGCAAAGAATGTCCACGGGTATTGGTTAGGCGGGTGGCGTAATGATCCTTACCGATCTCGGCCACTGCAGTGAGCAGGCTGTTTTCCATTGGTATTCAATAAAAAATTTCGTTTCTAACAAAGGCGGGTTGGCAATAACGCATGCGGGGTGCGTTTTCGCGCTCCCGTAGTTCGGCTGGCAGCTTGTCAGGCTGTGAAGCATACCCCACAGCCATTACCGACACCGCTTCAAACTCCGGCGGAATGCGCAGGGCTTCCTGCAGTTTGTCGGGGTAAAATCCGCCCATTTGGCGCACGTTAAGCCCCATTGAGGTAGCCTGTAAGGTAAGGAAAGCATTGGCTGCCCCCAAATCGTACAACGCGGTGGGGTTTGGAGCACCATCGCGTGAAAACACTTTTAGCGCCATGCTAACAATAAGCAGGGGTGCGTGCTGCACCCATATTTTGTTGGCTTCGGTTAAGGTGTTAAAAATTTTACCCCACAATTCCTTCTGGCTGCGGGTGGCATATAAGTAACGCCAGGGTTGTTCATTGCGACTGGACGGAGCCCAGCGTGCTGCTTCGAATAACGACTTTATAACATCTTCGGATACTTCTTTGTCAGCAAATGCACGCGAACTCCGGCGGATGCGAACCACTTCCATTACGGGTGCTTCAATGTTGGAAGAAACGGATTTATCGGGCATAGATTTTATTTATTTTAGTTCCTCTTCAATCAAAACCCCCATTTTACCCATCTGATAATCGCGCATGGCTTCCAGTATCTGGGTTTGGTTATTCATCACAAAGGGTCCGTACGAAACTACTTCTTCATTCAACGGTTCACCGCCAAGCAACAGGGCCCGGGTAGGTTTGTGTGCCTCAATGGCTATGCCCTGCCCATCGTTTTCAAAAACAACCAGGTTAAGGCCTTCGGTTTTGCCGTAGGTTTCAATGTTTACCTCACCATCCAGCAGGTAAAGCAACACATTGTGCGTTTCCGGCAAGGGTATGGTTAAACGGCCCGATGGCTGCAGTAGCAGCGTTGCAGCTATAATGCCGGTCTGCACCGGAACAGGACCTTTTTTATTCATAAGATCTCCGGCAAACAGGCGTATGGTAACCCGGTTGTCCGGGCTCTTTATTTCGGGTACGTTTTCGGCTGGTACGGGGAAATACATGGGTTGGTCCATTTTATGCCGGGCCGGTGTGTTAATCCATAGCTGAATGAGTTCCTGTACGCCACCCCGCTCATGAATATCGGCCGGTGGCCGTTCGCTGTGAATTATGCCCCGCCCGGCATTCATCCACTGCGCACCTCCTTCGTATATCACACTGTTGTTTCCGCGGCTGTCGCGATGATGAACACCGCCTTTAAAAATAAAGGTTACAGGTGAAAAGCCCCGGTGCGGATGCGGACCAATACCGGCATAGCGGGGCTCGATATGGGCGGGGGCTTTAAGATTGGCATGGTGCAATAGCAGGAACGGATCGACCTGTTCCACACCGGCAGCGGGCAATGGCTGCCTTACCGGCATGCCTCCCATATCTACCAAATGGGCATACAGCAGGCGGGAAACACTTCTTAATTTCATTATTTCAGAATGTTAGGGGTACTTCAATTAACAACAACTCGGCAGGCCTGTTTGCGGTAAAATCAATTTTTTCTGCACCGGATATCCCCGCTCCGTCGCGTTTATTCAACATGGTATCGTTAACGGTAACCGAACCCTCAATCAAAAACAAATACACACCGTGTCCAGAACGGTGAAGGGCGTAAGTCAGTTCCCTGCCTTCATCCAGCCTGGCCCGGTAAAACCAGGCATCCTGGTTTATCCACACGCCTTCATCGGTTTGCACCGGACTTACAATCTGTTGCCACCGGTTCTGCCGGTCTTCCTTACGAAACGTTCGCTGATCATAACGCGGTGTTATGTTTTGCTGTTTCGGAAAAACCCAAATTTGAAGAAAGCTAACCGGCTCATGGGCGCTGCCGTTGTACTCAGCGTGTACCACGCCCGTTCCGGCGCTCATAATCTGCACATCGCCTTCGCGTATTACGGCACGATTGCCCATGCTGTCCTGGTGTTCCAGCGCACCTGCCAGCGGAATGGACACAATTTCCATATTCTCGTGCGGGTGGCGGTCAAAGCCTTTTCCGCCCTGAACGGTATCGTCATTCAGCACGCGTAAAGCTCCGAAGTTCATGCGCTCCGGATTGAAATAGTGCGCAAAACTGAATGTATGCCACGTATCGAGCCAGCCGTAGTGGGAATGGCCACGGGTATGGGCAGGGTGTACAACTATATTCATCTGACCTGGCTATCTAATCGTTGTATATACAACAATTTGTCTGGTAAGGTTCCGCTACCAGCTTATAATTCTCCGGTCACGGAAAAATTTACCGGTTTCTTGCACCCGGGCAGTAGCCAGCCATACAGCCGTATCAGCGCCCTGCTGTACCGAACGCGGTGCCGCCCGACCTCCCATGTCGGTACGAACCCAACCCGGACAATAGGCGTTTACGGTTATTTGCCGGTTTGCCAGTTCAAATGCCAGGTGGCGCGTTAAGGCATTTAATGCCGATTTGGAGATGCAATAGGCAGGCGACCATCCGCCCACCGGGTCGGTCATGCTTCCACCGCCGCTGGAGGTATTGATGATCCGGCTGCCGGGAGGCATAAGCGGAAGAAAGTATTTAACCGTAAGCAAAGGTCCGGTTACATTGGTACGCCAGGTCTTTTCGAAAACCGTTGCCTGATCTTCTGAAACATGTTTATCATCATGAAGCAATACCGCGGCATTGTTGATGAGCACATCCAGCCTCCCGAATTGTCCTGCTACTTCCTGTGCCGCCGCCCGTACCTGTTCCTCCCGGGCTACATCCATTTGAAGAAAGCGGGCATGGATGCCCTCTGCCTTAAGGCGGGCTACCGCCTCTGTGCCTTTTGCCTCACTTCTTGCCGAAAGCAACACCTGGTGGCCAAGGGCGCAGAGCTGGCGTACCACCTCATACCCAATGCCCTTGTTGGCACCGGTAACCAGTATAACTTTGGGTTCCATAATCCGTATTTTCAGGTTTTCATGCTGTGCTGTGGTTTGCTAATCCGGTAACCCCTGGTGTGCAAAGCTGTTGTTATTTTACCGGCCATTTCGGGTGCGTGGGGTTCATCGCCATGAATACAAATGGTTTCGGCTTTCAGGGGTATTTTAATGTTTTCAACAGTGGTAACGGTATTATGCTCCAAAATCTGCAGCACCTGGTGCAGGGCTTTTTCGGGCTCGCTGATTACAGCCCCGGGGTTGTTGCGCGCCAGGAGCGAGCCATCGGCACGATAGGCGCGGTCGGCAAAGGCTTCGGCAACGGCACACAAGCCGGCATTGCGGGCTTCTTCCAGCATTACGCTGTTGCTTAGTCCGTAAAACAATAACCTGGTATTAACTTTTTTCACGGCCCGCGAAGCGATTTTGCTTATTTTACGGTTTCGGGCAGCCATGTTGTACAGGGCCCCGTGCAGCTTTACATGGTGCAGCTCAGCATTGCATTCAAGGCAAATGCGGGCTATGGTTTCAATCTGCCGGTAAATCAGCTGATACAGTTCCTCATCAGCCAGGTGCATTTCATTTCTGCCAAATCCGGGTTTATCGGCAAACCCCGGATGTGCACCAATTGCTACATTGTGTTGAATGCACAGCTGCACGGTTTTGAAAATAATCTCTTCATTGCCGGCATGTGCACCGCAGGCAATATTGGCACTGCTTATGTACGGCATCAAGGCTTCATCCCAGGGCATGCCTTCGCCCAGATCGCAGTTTATATCAATAGTTTTCATGCAGCCATGTTTTTAAATTCTGGTAGCAGGATGTTTTGAGCCGGCGGAAGGCATTTAACTGGCCGGCAAAAGTTACGTGTGCTTCTTCGGCTGTAATCCATTTAAATTCAACTGTATCGCCCGGTCTGCGTTGCACGAAGGCCGATTGCCACGCCCGGCCCATTACTGCCAGCCGCGGATATCCGCCTGTGGTCTGGTGGTCGGCCATGAGGGCCATGAGTTCGCCATTGGGCAGCAACTGCAGAGTGCCAAATGTTACAGCCTCTGAGGGTTTATCGGCCTGTGGTGCCGGCAGTGGCAGGGTTGAAACCAGGCGATACCCCATGCGGTTGCTTTGCGGATGAATGTAAAATTTTTGTTGGGTAAAGCGATCTGCGGCTTCTGATGTTTCTTCCGGTTCTGGTCCTGGCAAACACCCCACGGGGCCTTTAAGATAAAAATCAGTGGTTACGGCGCGAAAAGAAAGAGCTTGCGTTTCGGTGGTCTGCCGGGCCTGGCTGTTCAGGGGCAGCTGGTCACCGGCTTTCAGGCAACGTCCGTGCAGTCCGCCCTGCCGGGCTGCGATATGGGTACTCATGCTGCCCAGCCAGGGCGAAAGCCGGAGGCCTTTATGTACTGCCAGGTAGCAAAACATTCCGTTTTTACAGCGGGTAAACTCTAACACGCTGCCTGCGGCAACGGCTACGGGTTGCCACAACGCCAGTGTTTTTCCGTTAAGCACCGGATTAAAATCGGCACCTGCCAGGGCAATAAGGGCGGGAGCGTTAAAGCGCAGCCGGGCTGCAGGAAAGGTCATTTCAATTACCACCTCGTTATGGTGGTTTCCAACCAGTAGGTTGGCTATGCGCATTGCCCACTGGTCCATGGCACCCCCGGGATTTATTCCCAGATGCTGGTAACCGTATCTGCCCTGGTCCTGCAGGGTATCGAAAAGTCCGGATTTAATTACCTCAATACTCAACATTAAAAGGGGTTATAATTCGATTCCGAAAAGTTGTTGAACTCTTCGCGGCTAATGGCGCAGAACTGCACCTCATCACCGGGCTGGAACAGCGTAGGTTCGTTTTGTTGCGGCAAAAAAATTTGCAGCGGTGTGCGGCCAATAATAAACCAGCCCCCGGGAGAAGGCAGTGGATAGATGCCGGTCTGGTTTCCGGCAATACCCACGCTTCCGGCTTCCACAGTCTTTCGGGGTTGGGCGTGCCTCCCGGTTTCAAGGATTTTTGGAACAAACCCCATGTAAGCAAAGCCCGGAAGAAAGCCCAGCATAAGTACACGGTATGTGGCTGCACAATGAAGGTTGGCTATCTGGTCGATATTCAGATTTTTTATTTCAGCCAATGCAGTAAGATCAGGCGCCAGGCCGGGATCGTAACACACAGGTATGCGCAGCCTCCTAACAGCCGTGGGATTTTCGCCTTCCTGAAACTTTGCCAGTGCTTCGCGCAACCATTCCAAAGCCTGATTAAAGGGGTGCCGGTAACCCCGTTGAGCCATCTCATAAGTATCGAATATCAGCGTTACTGTTTTTACAGCAGGAATTACGTCAAGCAGAAAGGGCAAACGGGCCTGACGCAAAAAGTTGAACAGCGCTATCCTGAAGTTAAGCGTTTCGGTTGCGGGACGGGACGTTTGAAGCGAAAGAACAATACCCTGTTCGCCAAAAGGTGCAGCATCCAGGGTTGTGCCCCCCGCCTGAAGAACAGGATATTCAGCTCCGGATGGCATCGAGCAGGCGGTTTAGTGTACGTGCTTCGGCCAAAGAAATTTTTTTCGACAACAGTTGCCAAACAGGCGGAAGGGCATCAATTTTTTCCAACAGGTTTATTCCTTTGCCGGTAATGCTTATATCTACCTGTCTTCGGTTAGTTGAGCAGGGCAAACGCCTCACCAGTTTTTTTTGGGCCAGTTTATCTACCAGCCTTGAGGCATTGCTGTTCCGGTTAATCATACGCGCGGTAATATCGGCCAGCTTTACAGGTTTCGGAGCGCTGCCCCTTAAAATGCGCAGCACATTAAATTGTTCGGGGGTTAGCCCAAACTCTTTAAGCCAGGCAGCATTGCGCGCATAGAGCCAGCCCGCAGTAAACCAAATGTTAACAAAGGCTTTGTGGTAGGCATCGCGGAAAGTATTCTGCTTTATCTCTTCTTCCAGTTTCATATTCCGGATAATTTTACTGAAAAACCTTCTGTAAGTTATTAATCTCCCCGCACATGCAGCCGCGATTGAGCTGTTAATTGTAATTTTAAACGATGTTACGCTTTCGAGCCATCATACAAAAGTTTACTAAAAAAGGCGAGAAAACAGGGTGGAGCTACATTGCCGTAACGCAGGCTCAGGCGCACCGGCTCATGCCGGGGATGCGCAGGTCGTTCCGGGTTAAAGGAAGGCTGGGTTCCTTTCCCATCCGCCGGCAGGCTCTTCTCCCCATGGGCGATGGCAGTTTTATTCTTCCGTTCAATGCATCCATGCGTAAGGGTACGGGCAAGCAGCATGGCGATAGTATTGAAGTTGAGCTGGAAGCCGACAACAGCCCGCTTCGGCTTAATCATGATCTGGTTACCTGCCTGAAAGATGATCCCGCTGCTAATGCCTTTTTTAAAACCTTACCGCCCGGCCACCAGCGATATTTCAGTAAGTGGGTTGATGACGCAAAAACCTTTGAAACCCGCGTAAAACGCATTTCTCTTTCTGTACAGGCACTTGCAGAAAAGAAAGGTTTTGCTGAAATGCTCCGCAGCCTGAGAAGAGCTTAAAAGAAAAAGGCCACTCTGTTGAGCAGCCCTTTTCCTGTCCCAAATGGCAAAGATTATTCGGTTTTACGGGTAGCTTTAACCGGTACGGTGCGGAACTGCCCGATGGACATATTCCCTTCCATTGTATTGCCATTTACTGCGGCATCTACCGTAATGGTTACCTGATTGCCGCCAAAGTTCAGGTCATAACGGTACACTACTTTGTTGCCGGTAACGGTTACCGAGGTAAGGTTAACCGGTTGGGGCATGCGGTCGCTTTTAATGGTTCCGGTCCACATGCCGTTGTCGTCTCTGGTAAAGGTGATGGTACCCCCTGCCGATTGTTGTCCGCCTTCAACGGTGTAGCTCCACGACCCGGAAATATCAGCAGGGGCTGCGTTGGTATCGGCAGGGGTTTCAATAACGGGTGCAGGCTGAGGCATTGGCCGGCCACCGCCAACGCCGCCACGACCGCCACCCATACCCTGCGTGTTGTTCATACCCATATCCATGTCCATGCCGCCTCCGTTCTCTTTAAGATCGTCATTGCTAACCGACCGGCGTCTGCGCGGCTGGTTATCAAAACTCATCTTACCAATGCGATAACTGAAGTTAATGCGTATGCTGAAAACATCGCGTACGTTGGTGTTGGTTTGGTTAATAAGGGGGGTTTCGGTTTTTCCTTTAATATAAAACTGGGGCGTGAGGAAATTTTCCAGGCCAATGCCCAGGCCTCCTTTTTTGTTTTTAAACTCTTTACGCACAGCCACACTGTACATACCAAAGCCTCCCTGGAAGCCCTGAAGGTTTACGCGCCTGCCGCGCATAAATCCGAAGGCCTGCAGCGACCAGCTGTCGTTTAGTTTATAGCTTCCAAAAAGGCGACCGCCAATTACCCATCCTTCATTGCGGGCGGCATACAGCGGGTCGGCCAGGTTGTTATCCAGCACCATGTAGTAAATGTCTCCACCACCGCCCAGGGTTAATTTGCCCAGCATTACATTGCCAAACAGGTCGAGCCCATAGGCTGTTTCCTGCCCGATGTTCTGATACGTGGTAATAATGGTATCGCCCCGGGCCTCGCGTACGCTTTGTATGGCTTCGGTGGTGTTGCGAACAAAGGCCGATATATTTAAATACGTGCTTTTTATGTTGGCGCTGTACGACAACTCGTAGTTATCGGTAAATTCGGGAGTAAGGTTGGGATTGCCGATGTTTTGAAATAACGGATTTGGGTTTTGCCGGTTGGGGTTTAAAAACTGAATGGAGGGCCTGCGTATTCTGCGGTTGTAGGAAAGGCGAAACATGTTATTTCCCATTCTTTTTGAAAGATTTACACTGGGCACCAGGTTGCCGAACGAAGGCAGGTTAACTTCGGGAGCCCCCTCGGAATTGGCAAAGCTGGCATCCAGCCGGGTATACTCGTAACGGGCACCGGCCTTGATGCTGTATCCTTTAATTAAGTTGGCAGTGTACGACAGGTACCCGGCACTAACATCCTGGCTGTATCTGAACACATTGCCTGCTCCCGAACCCGGATCGGGGGTAAAGGTGCCGTCAGGCCCCAGGGCTGTATAGCTTTGATAATCGCTGGTAACGTTTCGGATGATCTCTTTGGCGCCCATCTCCACCAATTGCCTGTCGCCAATGGGTGTCTGGTAGTCTATCTGAAAGGTTATTTCCTCATTGAGGCTTTTGTTGTCGTTTCTGCGCACCACATCCACCACGTTGTTACCATCATAAGAGGTATTGGTAAAATCATCTGTCCGGTCGTTGCGGCTGTAGAGAATTGAGGCGCTTAGTTCTTTCGATGTTTTGTCGAACGTGCGGGTGTAATCCAGGTTCAGGTCAACATTTCCTGAGTTGTTGATGGTTTTTACATCAGCCAGATCACTGCGCTCCAGGTTATTGTTTATCCGGGTTTCGGTATAAAGTCCATCCTGGTAGTCGCGGCCGTTGCGCAACCCATAGCGCACCGAAGCAGCCAGGTAGTTGTATTTGTTGATTTCGTAATCCCAGCCCAACTGGTAGCGGCCAAAAATCCCCTGGCTTCGCGTATCGGCCCGTTGCAGGTTAAAAATAGTATCCTGTGTAATCTGGTTATTTTCGTAACTGCCGGTAACATTGTAATTGGCACGTCCGAACCCCCCCAGCGAAAATCCCATTTTTCCCTTGCGGTAGTTTCCGTTAAGCCCCAGGTTGGAGCCCCGGTAGCCGGCACCGGCATCCACATTCAACGATAGACCTTCCAGGGTGTTTTTCTTGGTTATGATGTTTATAATTCCCGAAGAACCCTCGGCATCGTATTTGGCCGACGGAGATGTGATTACCTCAACCGATTTTATCTGGTCGGCCGGTATCTGTTTCAGCGCATCGGCCACACTGCTGGCCGTTATGGTAGAGGGTTTATTGTTAATGAGTACCAGTATATTGGAATTGCCGCGAAGCGAAACGTTACCGTCAAGGTCAACGCTCAGCATGGGTACCCTGCGGAGCACATCGGTTGCATCCCCTCCCTGGGCGGTAGCGTCATTTTCGGCATTGTACACCAGGCGGTCAACTTTCTCTTCAATTATAGGGCGCTGCCCCTCCACCACTATTTCATTCAGCATGGCTGCTTCTTCCGCTAATTCAATTATACTCAGGTCCACATCTTTTCGGCTTATGGTAACGGGTATTTCCTTGGTTTCGTACCCGATAAAAGTGATCCTCAGGGTATAGTTACCATCGGCCAGGCGGTTAATGGTAAACCTGCCCTTATCATCGGCCACCGCGCCATCAATTACAGCGCCGCTCTCATCTTTTAAAGCAACGGTGGCAAACTCTACCGGGCGACCCGAGGCGGCATCCTGTACCACGCCGGTAATTTTGCTGTTACCACGCTGACGGTCTGACTGCGCCATTGAAGTAAATCCAGCCAAAACCATAAGAAGGGTAAGAGTTAAAAATAAGTTGGTATAACGCTTTTTCACAGTTTTTTTGGTTATAAACACCAATTAAGACTGCAAAACAAGCCGTAAAGTTTTGAAAACCGGCCAAAATTAGACCACCGGTACAATCAACTCGACAAACGGCCAGCTTGTTGTTCCCATTAAGCGTTTCGGGCACCAGTCGAAATTCTACGGGCTGCGGTCGAAAACAACCCCAGTTGCTTACCGCGCCATGAACCGGAAACTTACCTTTGCCGTTACCTCAGGCGCATGCAATCGATTATTCAAAAACACAGGCTTACCGTTCTGCACATTGTTTTCTGGTGCATTTACCTGTCGTTTAACCTGTATCAAATAAGCTTTTACCAGCAGCGCAGGGGCTACGACTGGAATAACGCCCTGCTGTTTGCAGGCGTTCAGTTTGGCTTTACTTTTACCATTGCCTACCTGAACTACTTTCTGTTTCTGCCCCGCTTTATCCGGCATAAAAATATCTGGCGTTACCTGGCTGAGTTCAGCCTGCCATTTGCCCTCCTCATCATTGGCCGCATTTACACCCAGCGGGCCATGGTGTACGATATGCCCCGGTCGGAATACTTTTTCAGCCACATGTTTACTGTGCAAACGGTGGCCATAAACCTGTTTATTACGGTTTTTGTAAGCATGCTTCGGTTTGCGGCCGACTGGTTTGAGCTGGAAGCCAATAAAAAGTCAATGGAAAATGAGCGCCTTACGGCCGAGTTAAATTTTCTTAAAGCCCAGATTAATCCTCACTTTCTGTTTAACACACTTAACAACCTGTATTACCTGGCCTATACCAAATCGGACAATACCACCGTAGTAATTGAAAAGCTTTCGCAGATGATGCGCTACATGATTTACGATTCCAACTACGATAAAGTGCCGCTAACCAGGGAAATTGAGTACATGAAAAACTACATCAGCCTGGAGCAAATGCGCCTGAACAACGAAATACCCATAAAATTCAAAGTAGAAGGAAGCCCGGAAGAAAAGTGGATTGCTCCGCTCATTTTTATTACCTTTCTGGAAAATGCGTTTAAGCACGGGGTTAACAACCACAACCACCAGGCATGGATTAATGTATCCATAAAACTGCAGGACAACCGCTGCGAATATGTGGTGGAAAACAGTAAGGCACATCCTTCGGCCGATACCCGCGAAAAAAAATCGGGCATTGGTTTGCAAAATGTGCAGCGCAGGCTGGAGCTGAGCTACCCTGGCAAATACAGCCTGAAAACCGAAGATGAACCCGATCGCTATCGTGTTAAACTCGATATTGAGCTGAGTTGAAAAAAATAAACTGCCTGATAGTAGAAGATGAGCCGCTGGCCCGTAACCTGCTTGCCGAATATGTAAGAAAGGTGCCCTATCTGCACCTGGCAGCAGCCTGCCCAAACGCCATGGCCGCCATGGAAGCCCTGCGCGAGCATCCGTCAGACCTGCTCTTTCTGGACATTCAGATGCCCGAAATAACCGGCATTACCCTGTTCAAAATTCTGCCGCAAAAACCCCTGGTTATTTTTACCACCGCCTATTCAGAATATGCCCTGGAGGGCTTTGAGCTGGATGCCGTTGACTATCTCTTAAAACCCATATCATTTGAACGCTTTTTGAAAGCCGTTGAAAAGGCCGCCTCCCGGCTTTGGGCCCAGCCTGATACCCCCGCAGCCGCTCCGGCCACTGCACCGCAAAATCCATTTGTATTTGTAAAGGACGGCAATAAGCTGATAAAGGTTTTTCTGGATGACATTCTGTACATAGAGGGACTGAAAGATTACGTAACCCTGCACACCCGCCAGCAAAAAATAACTTCCCTGCAACGGATGAAAAACCTGGAAGACCAGCTGCCCTCCGACCGGTTTATCCGCATTCACAACTCCTACATTGTGAATGTAAAGGCCATCGATGCCGTACACAAAAACGAAGTTCAGATAGGGGCAACACTGCTGCCGGTAAGCGATACATACCGCAAATTTTTCAGGGAATTTATAGAACGCCGGCAAATGGGTTAAGGTTGTTTTTGCACAATTCAATTTCTGCTTTACCTTTGCAGTCCCTTTTGGGAGCTTAGCTCAGCTGGTTCAGAGCATCTGCCTTACAAGCAGAGGGTCGGGGGTTCGAATCCCTCAGCTCCCACTTTCAACCTGGCTGCCATGCAGCCTTTTTTATCCCCCGGCATCTTCACCCACTGCCCGCCTGTTAATTTCAACCTGCTGCTGCTTAAAAAATAAACCCAGCAGCTACACCCGGCCAAAGCCACTTTTGCGGCATGTGGTTTGCGTATTTTTGCCCAATTAAAGTTTGCGCTTGAAGCTGCTGAGAAAAACACTGCTTTACCTGGCCCTGGCCGCACTGGCCGGCATAATAGGCCTCATGGCTGCTGCCCTGTTGTTCAGCGACCGGCTTATTGCTGAATTTATAAGGCAGGCCAATACCCGGCTAACTACCCGCATAACCGTAGGCAAAACATCAGTTAATATTTTTAGTCACTTTCCCCAGGTTGCGCTCGAGTTTCACAATGTATATGTCGAAGATACCCACCCCGGTCAATATCCGCTGCTTACTGCCGGACGCATTGCCTTTACTTTTAACGTATTGCAAGTATTGCGCGGCAACTATACTGTAAAAGGTATAGTGATTTCAGAAAGTGAAGTAAATCTGAAAATTAACAGCGCGGGTCAGGACAATTACAGCCTGTTCAGTACACAAAGCCATCAGGGCGAATCGGTTGCCTTTGCACTTCATAACATATATCTGCAGAACTGCCGGGTGCATTATGTAGATTTAAATTATTCAGACCATATGATTTTTCACACCGACCGCCTCATGGCTTCCCTGAAGTCGGAAGGCGACCGGTACACCATTTACAGCGAAGGCCAGGTAACCATAGAAAAATTTAACACCGGCACAGTAAACTGGCCTGCACCGCGCACATTAAGCTTACGCGCAAACCTTATCTATTCCCATCCGGAACGCCGGCTTGTTATCAATCCGTCTGAACTGCAAATGAGCCAGGCTTCGTTTACGGTTCAGGGCGACTATACCTGGAAAACCAACACCTACCTTCAACTTGCCATTACCGGTAAAAATACCAACCTGCAAACCCTCACCGCGTTGCTGCCCGAAAACCGGCAAAAAGCCCTGGCCCGGTATGAAAGCAGCGGCAACGTTTATTTTAACATGAACCTGCGGGGAGCATTTACAAAAAATTCAGGACCGGCACTGGAAGTGCTTTTCGGCCTGGAAAAGGCCCGCATTTACCATCCCGATTTCCGTGCCGCACTCGACCAGGTAAACCTTAAAGGGCATTTTGTTATTCAAAATCTGCGCAGGCCCGAAGCAGCCAGGCTTACGCTGGAAAACATTACCGGCTCCCTGAACAACAAAAACTTTACCGGCAGCCTGAACATTACAAACCTGAGCGACCCAGAAATAAAACTGGATTTTAAAGGAGAGGCTGATGTGGCTTCCGTGTTCGCGTTGTTTCCGGTAAAAAACATCAGCGGAGCCTCAGGTGTGGTTTCGGCCAACCTTAACTTCGAGGGCAAAACAAGCTGGCTTAAAAACAAGAGCACGGTTCAGAAAATTTCGGCTCTGGGAAGCATTGACCTGAATAACATTTCGGTGCAGATAGTGCAGCCCGACATGATGCTTGAAGGCCTGAACGGCACCCTGCAGTTTAACCGAAACGACCTTGCCCTGAGCAATGTGAGTGGCAGGCTGGGCGAAAGCGACTTTAAGCTGAACGGTTTTTTTAAAAACATATTCACCTGGTTGTTATTCGAAAACCAGCCGCTGGGCATTGAGGCCGACCTGCAGGCCGGCCATATTAACCTGGCACAACTGTTCGGATACGCATTTGCCGGCAAGGATGGAAACAGCCAACAAAGTTTTACCTTTTTCATTTCACCACTGGTTAACCTTAAATTCGTTGCCGATGTGCAATCACTCCGTTTTAACCGCTTTCATGCCCGGCAACTTAAGGGCGACCTTAGCGTTTCCGGCCAGGTAGCCCTTTCCAGAAACATTTCATTTTCAGCAATGGGCGGCAACATACTGCTAACCGGAAGCTTAAACGCCCGCAATCCAAAGGTAATAGAAGCAGCAGGCGGCCTGCTGCTGGAAGGCGTGCACCTGGACAGCGCCTTTTATGTGTTTAACAATTTCGGGCAAACATTCCTGGAAGACCGCCACCTGAAGGGCCAGGCTTATGCCGAGGTAATGATGGATATGAAGCTAAAACCCGATCTCTCCCTTTTTCCGGAAACCCTTACGGCCGATATTACTGCCACCATTAAAAACGGTGAGCTGAACAACTTTGAACCACTTCAAAAGCTAAGCCGGTACGTGGGTGAAGCCAACCTGAACGCCCTGCGCTTTGCCGACCTGAAAAACGATATCCATATTGAGCGAAGCACCGTGTTTATTCCGCTTATGGAGGTAATAAGCAGCGCTTCGGTTATGCAGATAAGCGGTACCCACCGATTCGACCAGCAGATTGACTACCGCATTGTTACACCACTTCAAAACAAACGCAGCATAAATCTGGAAGAAGCATCCGGAGCCATTGAAGAGATGGAAGGGCGCGCCAAGTTGTTTTTAAAAATTACCGGCACCACCAGTAATTACAGTGTACAGTACGATACTGATGCCGTACGAAAAAAAATCGCATCCGATTTGAAGCGCGAGGTGCAGGAACTGAAAGAGCTCTTTAAAAAGAAACAAAAAAAGAAAGAAGCCGAACTTTCGAAAGAAGAGTTCGACTGGTAGGCCTGCTACTCTTCCAAAGCCATTTTCAGAAAGTCGTTTAACGGTTTTACGGCCCGGCACACAGCGGCCACACGCATAACGGCTGTTCTTTGCAGAAGAACGTTATCATTAAGCATATGCGAAGCCACAAAGCTTTTATGCCGAAGTAAATCAATATGCGGATGATCTTTGGGATATCCTTTCGGAACTGTTTTCAGTTTATCGAAATCATCCAGGCCGCCGAAAAATCTTTTAAAGCTGCGCTGGTTCAATACATCCAGCAGGGCTTTACCATTATAGTCTATTTCCTGCCTTACCCTGGCCAGGTTTGCCGCATCGGGCATGTAAAGGCCACCTGCAACAAAACAATTACCCGGCTCTACGTGAATGTAATAGCCCGGCTCCTGCTCCATTTTGCCATGGGCTGAAAAGGCTGCTCCCATGTTGGTTTTGTAGGGACGCTTGTCTTTGCTGAACCGCACATCGCGGTAAATGCGAAAGGCCGCCTTGCGCGGATTTAAGCCCACCATCGACTCATCGAACCGCACCAGCTCTTCGTGCAGCGCTTCCAGAAATTCTTCAAAGGCATGGCGGGCAATTTGATATTGACCCTTATGCCGCTCAAACCATTCGCGGTTGTTGTTGCGTTTCAGGGCGCGTAGAAAACGAAAGGCAGGCTCCAGGTTCATGAATCAATTACAAAGCTAAACATCAGGTCTATTCTTGATATTACAGTAAATCGATCAGGGTTTCCAGCGCCATGCCACGCGAGCCTTTTATAAGTACCAGTGCTCCGGTAAGCGGATGTTCGCTGAGATAACCGGCCAGCTGCTGCTTGTTCTCAAAGTGCCTGGCATACTCACAGGCCCCGGCTGCACTTTTCATAAGTTTACCGCATAAATACACTTCGTTAATGTCCAGGCAGGTAAGCAACCTGCCAATAGCCTCATGCTCCTTTTCTGCCTCTTCTTCCAGTTCGAACATATCGCCCAGGATGGCTACCTTCCTGGGCGCCTTCATTTCGGCCAGGTTTTCGAGCGCGGCCTTCATAGAAGTGGGGTTGGCGTTGTAGGCATCGAGCAGAATAGTGTTGCTCCCCTTCTGTACCACCTGCGACCGCATGTTGACCGGAACATAGGCTGCGAGAGCAGCCGCAGCATCGGCTGCAGGCACACCAAAGTATTTGGCCACACAAAGGGCCACGGCAATATTTTCGAAATTATACCGGCCGGGCAGTTGCGTTTGCACCTCAAGTCCGTTTTCCATGCGAATGCGCACGTAAGGGTCAGCCGAAAGCAGTTCACAATGGCAATAGTCTTCCGGTGAAGGATACCGTACCGTATTTTTAAAGCGATGGGCAAAGCGCATCAAAATGGTGTTTTGCGAATTAATAAAAACCGTTCCGCCGGCTTCCTGCAGGTAATCATAAAGTTCAGTCTTTCCGCGAACAATGTTCTCAAAGCCGCCAAATGTACCAATGTGGGCCTTGCCAATGTTGGTAATAAACCCGTGGGTAGGGCGTGCTATACCACAAAGCGCGGCTATTTCGCCCACATGGTTGGCACCCATTTCAATAACCGCTATTTCTGTTTCCGGCTTAACCGATAACACCGACAAGGGTACACCGATGTGGTTGTTCAGGTTGCCCTTTGTGGCAAATACGTTGTATTTCTTTGCCAGCATGGTGCTTACCAGTTCCTTCGAGGTGGTTTTGCCGTTTGAGCCCGTTAATCCGATAAAGGGAATGGTAAGCTTACTGCGGTGGTAACGGGCCAGTTGTTGCAGGGCCGACAACGCGTTGTCGACCACCACATACCGGTTGTCAACGGCCAGGGTGGCGTCATCAATCACCGCAAACAAAGCTCCCTTTTTCAATGCCTCGCCTGCAAACCGGTTGCCATCAAATTGTTCTCCTTTTAAAGCAAAGAAAATATTTCCGGGCTGCAGGGTGCGTGTATCGGTGCTTACACCGGTGCACTTTCTGTAGATTGCATATAATTTCTCGGCATCCATTGTTAACTTACCCGCCAAGATAACAGCCTGCGGGTTGTGTTCGTTTATTGTTGTAAAGAATTTCCATGCGCATTATCCCGGCCCTTATAATACTTCCTGTTCTGGTAAAAGCACAGTTCAGTTACCGGCTGGATAACAGCGTTACGGTAATACAGGGTAACGACACATTGTACAACGCCTGGGCAGGGGGCTTTAACGCCGGGCAGTTCAATGCCCTTGATGTTGATGGCGACGGCCGGGAGGATATCGTGCTGTACGACCGGATGGCCGGAAGAATTCTGGTTTTTCTGCGCAGGGAAAATCGCCTGTTTCATGCCCCGGGCTACGAGGCTTTTTTCCCCGCCAGTCTATCCAACTACGTGTTGCTGCGCGATTACAACTTCGATGGCAAAAAAGATCTTTTTACCGGTGATGTACTGGGCATTAAGGTTTTTAAAAATGTAACCCCCCAGGGCCAGCCTCCTGCCTGGCAACAGGTGCTTTTCAACTCGGGCTTCGGCACCAAAAGCTTCGTGCTGCTTACCACGGGCTTTTCGGGCAAAGTAAACCTGCAGCAAAACGTTGACGACATGCCGGCCTTTCGCGATGCCGACGGAGATGGCGACCTGGATATTTTTTGCGCACGATACCCGACCGGAAACACCATTGAATTCCATAAAAACCTGGGTATTGAGCGCTTTGGCACTGCCGACTCGCTGGACTTTGAACGCACTACCCAAACCTGGGGCAACGTTACCGAATGTTCATGCGGTGTATTTGCCTTTAATGCCGAGCCCTGCAATGTTGCCACAGAAGGGCGCACCTTACATGCCGGCGGGAAAAGCCTGGAGGTAACAGATATATCCGGAAACGGCCACCCCGACCTCCTCTTTTCAGAAGCCGAATGCAGCCGTATTTTTCTGCTGGAAAACCAGGGCACCTTACAGGACCCGGTAATTTCAACAGCTGCCCCGTTTCCGCTTACCAACCCGGTATATATTTTTCCATACCCTTCGGTTTATGCCGAAGATGTGGATGCCGATGGCATTACCGATTTAATTGCCACCTCCAACACCTACCGCAGAGACTACCTGTATTCCAACTTCAGAGAAAGCATTTTTTATTACCGGAACACCGGCACCAGCCAGCTGCCGGTACTGGAACTGGTGCGCCCCGACTTTTTGCAGCACACCATGATTGATGCAGGCGACAATGCTGTACCCGCTTTCATGGATTTGGATGCCGATGGCGACCAGGATCTGCTTCTGGGACACTTTGGTTACGATGGCCGCGCCTCGCTTATTTGTTTTGAAAACACCGGTACCCGGCAACAGCCGGTATTTAGGTATGTAACCGATGATTACGCTTTTCTGTCGCTTTACAATTTTACCAATATTAAACCCACCTTTGCCGACATGAATGGCGACAACCGGCCCGATCTGGTATTTTCGGCTACACAGGGCGCTGTCACCAGTCTGTATTATCTTCCTAACACCGCCTCTGCCGGTCTTGCGGTAAATTCGCTGAACATACAATCGCTCAACTTTTCGCTGTTCAGCGGTGAAAATGCTTCGGTTATTGATGTAAACGCAGATGGCAAACCCGATGTGCTGCTGGGCAAATCGAATGGCGCCCTGCAGTACTGGCAAAATACCGGCACAGCCGCCGCCCCTGCGTTTACGCTAACAGACAATGCCTGGCTTGGCCTGTCCTCCAGCGTAATCCGCCAGTACCTGGCCTGTGCCGAAGGCGACCTGGATGCAGACGGCCTTTCCGATCTGGTGCTGGGCGACCAATCGGGTAAACTCCTCATTGTACCCAATTTCAGGGAGGCCGTTTCGGCCGGGAACCTGCAGGAAATTGTTTACAACCCCTTAACCCAGCAATACGAAGCCCCTAACCTGGGCGGAAGGCTTTGGCCAGCCGTGGTAAATCTTTTCGGCACCGATCGGCCGCAGATTGTGGCCGGAACCATTACAGGGGGACTGGTTATGCTTACCCCCGAAAACACCACTACCCTGCCCGAAGAACCACAAATAGACATTTATCCCAACCCGGTGGAGGCCGGTAACGCGCTGCAAATCCGGCTGGACCGCCACGGCAGTTTGCAGCTATTTACCGTACTGGGGCAGCCGGTTGGGCAGGCCATAGGGCTCGAACCTTTCAGGCTTTACCGATACCACACCACCGCCCTGAAGCCGGGCCTGTATATTGCCCGGTTTATGGTTGAAGGAAAAAAATATGCCCGCAGAATACTGATACGCTAAAGCTCTTGCCGGCCGTTAAGCAATTTTCGGCCGGAGTTTGGATATGTAGGGCAGGTTTGCCGATATTTGCAGTCCTTTTTACGAAAACTGCAGGAATTATGGCCCGAGTTTGTCAGATTACCGGAAAGCGCCCCCAGGTGGGTAATAACGTGTCGCACGCCAACAACAAAACCAAGCGCAGGTTTTATCCCAATTTGCAGAAAAAGCGCTTTTTCATACCGGAAGAAAGCCGGTGGATCACCCTTAAGGTATCTGCAAGGGCTATAAAAACCATAAACAAATACGGTATATCGGCCGTACTTAAAGAAGCCCGCGAAAAGGGAATTTTGGCACGCTAAACCCAATGCACCATGGCAAAGAAAGGAAACCGCATTCAGGTTATTTTGGAATGTACCGAGCACAAGGCTTCGGGTATGCCGGGCATGAGCCGCTACATTACCACCAAAAACCGCAAGAACACCACTGAGCGCCTGGAACTGCGCAAGTACAATCCCATTCTAAAACGCTACACCATCCACAAAGAAATTAAATAACCATGGCCAAGAAAGTAGTTGCTACCCTCAAAAAAGGCGAAGGCAAGAATTTCGCCAAGGTAATCCGTGCCGTGCGTTCCGAAAAAACCGGCGCCTATACCTTTAAGGAAGAGATTGTACCGGTTGAAGCAGTTAAGGAAACGCTTGCCAAAAAATAACTCCATCAACCGGCTTAACTCAAACCCCCATTCCCTGCGGAACCGGGGGTTTGTTGTTTTAAAAGAACGGCCATGGCATTCTCTCTTTTTGGAAATAAACGGCTAAAAGAAGGGCTTCAGGCCACCAGCCAGTCGTTCCTTCAGCGTATCGGCAAAGCCGTTGCAGGGAAATCAACCGTTGATGACCAGGTACTGGATAACCTGGAAGAAGCACTCATATCGGCCGATGTAGGCGTAAACACCACCCTTAAAATCATCGATCGCCTCCAGCAACGTGTAGCCCGTGACAAATACCTTGGCACAGACGAGCTTAACCGCATGCTGAAGGAAGAGATCACCGCCCTCCTAAGTGCCGGCACATCAACCACACCGCCATTCGAACTGCCTGTTAAACCCTATGTTATTCTGGTGGTAGGCGTAAACGGTGTGGGCAAAACCACCACCATCGGCAAGCTGGCCGCGCAATTCAGCAACAGGGGCTATCGCGTGCTTCTGGGAGCTGCCGATACCTTCCGCGCAGCGGCTGTTGACCAGCTTACCATCTGGGGCAACCGGCTAAACATACCTGTGGTGAGCCGTGGCATGCATGCCGACCCCTCGGCCGTAGCTTTCGATGCCGTACAGGAAGGACTGAAGCAACAGGCCGATGTGGTGATTATTGATACCGCCGGTCGCCTGCACACCAAGGTAAACCTGATGAACGAATTGTCGAAAATAAGGCGCTCAGTACAAAAAGTGCTTCCCGATGCCCCCCACGAAGTGCTGCTGGTGCTGGATGGCAGCACCGGACAAAACGCTGTGCACCAGGCACGCGAGTTTACCAGGGCCACGCAGGTAAACGCCCTGGCTATCACCAAACTGGACGGCACGGCCAGGGGTGGCGTGGTGATAGGCATTTGCGATGAATTCAGGCTGCCGGTAAAATACATTGGCGTTGGCGAAAAGGCCGAAGACCTCCAGGCTTTTGATGCCGCTTCATTTGTGGACTCGCTGTTTGAACCCGCCGCCTGAACCTTTTTCAGTTACCTGAAATTACCTCATCGGTTATGACCAGTTCGTTGCCGTTCAAAATGGCATTATACTGCCGCAGGGGGCGCCAGGCCGGTCCGCCCGAAGGCTGCCCATCGAAGTTGAAATGCGACCCGCAGCATACATCGTGCATATACAAACCCGAGTTATGAACCTCTACCGTGGCACAGGCTGAATTGGGCTGGTAAGAGCAGTTGCGCTCAAACGCACGCATTTGTGTGGCACTTGCCCGGTACACAATTAATCCACGGACACCGCCATTCAGATAGCGATAATTACCGGTTTGCTGCAACACCAGGTTTTCGGGCAGCAACAGGTTAAGATAAATATCCGGAAAGGAGGCCGGCGGAATGGGGTCATCTGCCGGCCCTGTAGAGCAGGCCGGCAGCAAAGCAAAAATGCAGATTAGCAGCGGTGTTTGTGTGCAGGCCTTGCTATTTGTCATAATTGTAAAATCCTTTTCCGGTTTTACGGCCCAGGTGCCGGGCTTTTACTTTTAATTCCTGCATGCGGCTTGGTCGAAAACGCGGCTCGCCCGAAAAGGCCTGAAACACCGACTGCGTTACGGAATAGTTGATGTCGTTGCCAATCAGGTCCATGAGCTCAAAAGGGCCCATTCTGAAGCCCGTTGCCCGCATAAGCCTGTCTATGGTTTCTATTCCGGCCACCTGCTCTTCGGCCAGTTTCAGCGCTTCGGTGTAAAAAGGCCGGGCCACCCGGTTTACGATAAAGCCGGGCGAGTCGGCAACAACCACGGGGTGTTTGCCAGTACGGCTTACCAGAGCCACCAGTTTTTGTACCGTTTCCGGGGCGGTAAGTTCTCCGCGTACCACTTCAACGAGCTTCATAACCGGGGCAGGATTAAAAAAGTGCAAACCGGCAAAGCGGTGCGGATGGCGCAGACCAGCCGATAATGCGGTTACCGAAAGAGAGGAGGTATTGGTAACCACAATGGATTCGTTAGATAGCACCTGTTCGAACTGTGCAAACAGTTGCTGTTTTACAGGGAGCAACTCAGCCACGGCCTCTATCAGCACATCGCATTTTAGTTCTTCGGGTGCAAGGGTATACCGGATGCGGCCGGTAATTTCAGTTGTCTGCTCTGGCGAAAGTTTACCTTTTTCGGCCAGGCTTTTCAATGCCTGTTCAATTTGTTGCCTGGCGTTTTCCAGCGCTTCGGGAAGCACATCGTACAGCGTAACAGCCAGGCCGGCCTGCGCAAACACCTGTGCGATGCCACGCCCCATGGTGCCCGATCCGGCTATGCCAATATGGTTAATGCTGTTCATGCCTTACTGTATAACGGTATGGAACTGCCGCAAAAAGCGCACATCGTTTTCTGAAAACAGCCGCAGATCGCCAATGCGGTACTTTAACATGGTTACGCGTTCAATGCCCATGCCAAAGGCAAAGCCGGTAAACACTTCCGGGTCTACACCGCAGTTGCGCAACACATTGGGGTGCACCATGCCCGAGCCTGCTATTTCTACCCAACCGGTGTGCTTGCATACGCTGCACCCCTTGCCTTTGCAAATCAGGCATGAGATGTCGATTTCTGCACTGGGCTCGGTAAACGGAAAGAACGAAGGGCGCAGGCGAATTTGTGTATCGGGACCAAACATTTCGCGGGCAAAGTGGTAAAGTGTTTGTTTTAAATCAGCAAAACCCACGTTATAATCAACATACAACCCTTCTACCTGGTGGAAGAAGCAATGGGCCCTGGCCGAAATGGCTTCGTTGCGATATACCCGGCCGGGCATAATAACCCGTACCGGTGGTTTTTTTTCTTCCAGAAGGCGAATCTGCACGTTCGAAGTATGGGTACGTAACAGTATGTCGCGGTTGTTGCCCTGCTCATCCTGTTTTTTTTCAATGAAAAAAGTATCCTGCATTTCGCGTGCCGGATGGTTTACCGGAAAATTCAGCGCGGTAAAGTTGTGCCAGTCGTCTTCAATTTCCGGTCCGTCGGCTACGGAAAAACCCAGGCGTTCAAAAATTTCAATAATGCGCAAACGGGTAAGGGTTAGCGGGTGCAGGTTGCCGGTAGTATGCCGTACAGGGGGCAAAGTAAGGTCGGGCGCTCCTTCGGCTTCGCTGTGTGTGCCTGCCCGGGCATTTTTAAGCATTTCCCAGTGCTGTTCGGCCGTTCGTTTAAGTATGTTGAGCTGCCGTCCCATTTCCTTTTTCCTTTCGGCAGGAATGCGTTTAAGTTCTTCGAACAGCCCGCTTAAAATGCCTTTGCGGCTCAGGTACTTCAACCGGAACTGCTCGGCATCGTCCGTGAATTGCTTTATTTCTTCCAGCAGTTGTGCTATGCGTTCTTCCATGGTTGGTATGCTAAGCTCAAAAGTACAATATTCCGGTTTATACTATTTTTCTTCGAAGCAGGTAGGCCAGCAGCAGGCTTAACGCCACAGCCGGAAAAAGCAACAGGGGTAAAGCTATGGAATTGGGCAGATTGCGCATGAATACACTCAGGAAGATAAAAGCTGCCTGAAGGATGCCGAGCAGCAGGGAAGTACGGCTGTGCGACAGGCCCAGTCGCAACAGCGAATGGTGGATGTGGTTTTTATCGGCCATAAAAGGCGACTGCCGGTTAAGCACGCGGATGATGAAAACCCGCAGGGTATCGGCCAATGGTATCATAATCATGCCCATACCTGCCGAAGCAGCCGAAGCGAACCGCGCCGGACTACCGACCTGCAGGGAAAGGTGGCTGTCGATAAACCGGATAACGAACACCGCCAGGCTGAAGCCGATGATGAGGGCTCCTGTATCGCCCATAAAAATCTTCGATGGCTCCCAGTTAAAGAAAAGAAAGGCTCCTGCGGCCCCGGCAAGCGAAAAGGCCATAACAGCAAAGGCCTGGTCGCCTGCCACCATAAACCAAATACCCAGTGCAACGGATGATATAACGGCCAGCAATCCGGCCAGACCATCGAGTCCGTCAATAAGATTAAATGAGTTGGTTACTACAATAATGGTAAAGAGTGTGAACAGGTAGCTGAACCACGGGGGCAGTTCGTGAATGCCGAAAATACCCTGAAAAGAGTGGATGCGCACATCCATAAAGCCTACAAGTATTAAAGAGGCCAGCACCTGGCCCAAAAGTTTATACAGCGGTGGCAGCGGCAGCAGGTCATCGCGCACGCCTACAAAAAAAATCAGTCCCTGGGCAACAATAAAATATCGGATATGGGGCCACTGCGAAGGTTCCATCCATACTAAAACCGAAAGTAAAAAACCTGTAAAAATGGCAACGCCACCCAGCGAAGGGGTAAGTTTTTTATGAATTTTTCTGCGGCCGGGAATATCGAGCAGGTTTTTTTCCCGGGCATACCGGATAATTACCGGTATGAGCAGAAAAGACACTACAAAAGCCGTTGCCGCTGCCGCCGCTTCCAGAATCATAATTGAGGGTCATTGGTTTCGAAAATAAATATTTTTTTAGTCAATCATCGCTGTTGCCGAAAATAACCTATTACCTTACCGGCCACATATTCTGCTTCTTCTTCGGTAAGTTCGGGGAATACCGGAAGCGATAGTACTTCGCGTGCCAAACAGGCGGCCACGGGAAAGTCATATTCAGAAAAAGAACAATGCCGGTAGGCTTGCGAAAGGGGCAAAGCTACCGGATAATGAATGCGTGTTTCAATACCGTTTTGCTGCAAATGGTTTTTCAGCTCATCGCGGTAGCGCGTACGAATTGGGTAAATATGCCAGGTGTGTTGCACCTCGGGCCGGGCTGAGGGAAGCTTAATATCTGCCACATCTTTTAGCAGTTTGTTATACAACAAAGCTATATGCGTTCTGCGGTTATTGAACTCATCCAGTCTTTTGAGCTTTGTGTTCAGGACAGCCGCCTGCAGGGCATCTAACCGGCTGTTAAGGCCTTCAGTCTGGTAATTGTACTGTTCCGGTGGGGGCGAGCCGTGGTTGGCCAGGGTACGTATGCGCTGCGCAAGTTGTTCATTGGCTGTTACCACACAGCCGGCATCGCCCAGCGCGCCCAGGTTTTTGGTAGGATAAAAGCTAAATGCTGCTGCCATGCCGAATGTACCCACAGGTTTTCCTTTTTCGAGCGTTAAATGTGCCTGGGCGCAATCTTCTATAAGGTAAAGATTATGCGCCTCGCAAAACTGCCTGAGGTCGGCTACAGGTGCGGCCTGTCCGTAAAGGTGTACGGCCAGCACGGCACGGGTACGCGAAGTAATTTTTTGCGCTACGGTTTCGGCTGTCAGCACCATGTACTCGGGATCGATATCGCAGAACACCGGTTTGTATCCTGCCATCGAGATGGTTTCGGCTGTGGGCATACAACTCCATGCAGGTGTAACAACCTCTGTGCCGGCCGGTAATTGCAGCGCTTTGAAAATAAGGTACAGTGCATCGGTACCGTTGGCCGTGCCAATGCAAAAGGGCAATCTTAATTTTGCTGCAAAATTTTTCTCAAACTCCCTTACCCACTCGCCACCCGCAAACTGGCCGCTTTGCATTACCTGTTGAATTGCCGCGTACAGCTCGTTGTAATTTTGAAGTTGCCGGGTTAGATCGAAAAAAGGGATCTGCATAGTCAGCCGTCCTGAAGTTTTTGCTGCCACTGCCAGGCGTGAAGCAGGGCCTGTTGAATGGAAAACTGTGGTTTCCATGCCAGTGCGTGCATGGCACGCGAAGGATCGGCATAAATTTTTTCCACATCTCCGGGGCGCCTGGGGCCTTTACGCCATCGCAGCGACACTCCGGTTACCTGCTCAAACAGTCGTATCATTTCCAGCACCGAAACCCCCCTGCCTATTCCCAGGTTAAAGACTTCGAACAAAGCGCTGGATTTTTGCTGTTGCAGGTAATGCAAAGCATGGACATGGGCACGGGCCACATCAACCACATGAATATAATCGCGTATGCACGTGCCATCAGGGGTCTGGTAGTCGTTGCCAAACACAACCAATTCCTTGCGTATGCCTGCAGCCGCCTGCGTGATAAACGGAACCAGGTTTCCCGGAACTCCCGATGGCCATTCGCCAATATGGGCAGAGGGGTGTGCTCCTATGGGGTTAAAGTAGCGCAGCGAAAGCACCCGCAGGCCGTTGGCAGAAACGTCTTCCAGTATGCGTTCGCACATTTGCTTGGTGGCCCCGTAGGGAGATTCGGCCTTTTTAAAAGGGGTGTCTTCGGTAACCGGTATGCTGTCGGGTTGGCCGTACACAGTGCACGATGATGAGAAAATAATATTGCTTACTTCGAAGCGCTGCATGACCTCAAGCAGTGCCATGAGCGAATCGAGGTTGTTGTGGTAATATGCCAGTGGTTTTTGCACCGATTCGCCTACCGATTTCAGGGCGGCAAAATGCATAACAGCACCTGGCTTTTCTTTTTCGAACAGGCGGTACAGAAGGTTGCGGTCGCGGCAGTCGCCTTCGTAAAACAATACAGGCTTTGCGGTAATTCTCTCTATTCCTTCAACAAGCTTTCTGTTGCCGGCGCTCAGGTTGTCCAGAATTACCGGTTCGTAACCGTCCTGTATCAGTTCTACGGCTGCATGCGAGCCAATGTAGCCAGCTCCGCCTGTTACCAGTATTTTGTTGCTCATCACAGGCGCTGGGTTATAAGGTTGCGGTCCAGGAATCCTTTTACATCGTAAACCACGCCATTTGGCACCAGAATTTTATTCCAGTTCAGTTCACGAAATTCATTATGGCTTACTGCCAGCACCACTCCGTGGTATTGTTTATCGGGCAGGCTAATCAGGTTTAAACCGTATTCGTGCTTAACTTCTTCGGGATCGGCATGGGGGTCGAACACATCTACCTGTGCGCCATAGCTGGTAAGCTCGGTAATGATATCAATTACACGGCTATTGCGGATGTCGGGGCAGTTTTCTTTAAAGGTTATGCCCAAAACCAGCACGCTGCTGCCATGAATGGGCAGCCGGTGGCCGGCCATTAGCTTAATAACCGTAGCTGCCACAAAAAAGCCCATGTTATCGTTAATGCGCCGGCCTGCATTGATAATTTGCGGATGATAGCCCAGGCTTTCGGCCTTATGGGTAAGGTAATAGGGGTCTACGCCTATGCAATGGCCTCCTACCAGGCCAGGCTTAAAGTTCAGGAAGTTCCATTTTGTGCCTGCTGCCTCTAATACCTCGTTGGTGTCGATACCCATTCGGGAAAAGATGAGGGCCAGCTCGTTTACAAAAGCAATGTTAATATCGCGTTGGGCATTTTCAATAACCTTGGCGGCTTCGGCCACTTTAATGGAAGAGGCTTTGTGGGTGCCGGCGCGGATAATTTTTCTGTACAGGGCATCTACTTTTTCGGCTACTTCGGGGGTAGATCCGCTGGTAATCTTTTTTATATTTACCAGGCGATGGTTTTTATCGCCCGGGTTTATGCGTTCGGGCGAATATCCGCAGAAAAAATCGCGGTTATAGGTAAGCCCGCTTTCCCGTTCCAGCACAGGCACGCAGTCTTCTTCGGTACAGCCAGGATATACGGTTGACTCGTATATTACGATGTCGCCTTTTTTAAGGGCGCGGCCCACCGTGGTGCTGGCGCTGATGAGCGGCCGCAGGTCGGGTTTTTTGTAAGCATCAACGGGTGTGGGTACGGTAACGATAAAAATGCTGGCTGTTTTCAGGTCTTCTGCCCGGTTTGAAAACTTTAGCCTTACGGCCTGCTTTAGTTCTTCGGGCTCCACTTCTCGGGTTCGGTCGTGGCCTTGTTTTAGTTCATCTATGCGCTGTTGGCTGATGTCAAAGCCCACCACATTCATGATTTTGCCAAACTCAACGGCCAGGGGCAGGCCCACATAGCCTAGGCCTATAACAGCAATTTGTTCCATGCTATTTTTTTGTTCCATAAAATGACTTGTACCAATCTACAAACCTGCCAATACCTTCCTCTATTGAGGTAGAGGGCCTGAAACCCGTATCCCGCATCAGGTCGTCCACATCGGCATAGGTTTCGGGTACGTCTCCGCTTTGTATGGGCAGGAAATTTTTTTCGGCTTTGCGGCCCAGTTTTTCTTCCAGCACTTCTATGAAGTGCATGAGTTCTACCGGCTTGTTGTTGCCAATGTTATACAGGCGGTAAGGCGAAAAACTGGTGGCAGGGTCGGGCTTTTGGCCGTTCCAGTTTTTGTCGGGCTGGGGTATGCGCGGCAGCAGGCGCACGATGCCCTCCACAATATCATCAACGTAAGTAAAATCGCGCTTCATGCGGCCGAAGTTGTATACGTCAATGGGCCGGCCTTCCAGAATGGCACGTGTAAAAAGAAACAATGCCATATCAGGGCGGCCCCAGGGTCCATATACGGTAAAAAACCGCAAACCTGTAGTTGGTACCTGATACAGGGCCGCGTAGGTATGCGCCATAAGTTCGTTGGCTTTTTTTGTGGCGGCATACAGCGAGAGGGGATGATCTACGTTATCATGCACCGAAAAGGGCTGTTTGGTATTGGCCCCGTACACCGAACTGGTTGAAGCGAAAATAAGGTGGTCGGGCCGATGGTGCCGGCACCCTTCCAGAATATTTAAAAATCCATGCAGGTTACTTTCCAGATAGGCATAGGGATGCTGAAGAGAATACCGCACCCCGGCTTGGGCAGCCAGGTGCACCACGTACCTGAAGTCCCCGCCAAAAACGTCATCAATGGCCGGTTTATCGGCCAGGTTGGCTTTCACAAAGCTAAAGTTTGGCTCTTTTAATAGCAGCTCCAGGCGGGCCTGCTTCAGGTTTACATCATAATAGTCGTTCAGGTTATCCAGGCCGGTAACCGCATAGCCTTCGGCAAGCAGCCTTTTCGACAGGTGAAATCCTATAAAACCGGCCGCACCGGTAACCAAAACCTTTTTATCGGATGCCATTTTCAAAAACGGCAAAGCTAACATATTTAACGTGGAAGCACTAAATTGCGTACCGTTAACATGCCCAACAGAATACTGATATTGCTGCGCAGGGAATGGACACTGGAATTGCGCAGAAAATCTGTTTTGTCCGGCCTGGGTTTGTATTTGTTCAGCCTGGTGTTTATTTGCTACCTAACCTTTGCCCTTCATCAGCAGGCGTTAAATGCTGTTACCTGGGCTGCTTTATACTGGCTTGCCGTATTGTTTTCGGTGGTCAATACGGTGGCCAAAAGTTTTATCGGAGAGCGCAGTGGCATATTTATTTATCTGTACACCATGGCGCCTGCACAAAGTATTTTGCTGGCCAAAATTATCTACAACACCATGCTCTCCTGTGCCGTGGCCTTAACCGGCTATCTGTTGTTTGCGGTTTTTATTTTCAATCCGGTGCAGGATAATGTGTTGTTTTTACTGGTAGTTGTGCTGGCAGGTGCCGGGCTGGCCTCTTCCCTCACACTTATTTCAGGGCTTGCCTCGCGTGCTTTGAACAGCAACATACTCATGGCCGTGCTGGGCTTTCCGGTGGTTATCTCTGTTTTGCTGGTGGCGGTAAGGGCAACCCGTTTCGCACTGGAAGGACTGGAGCGTTCTGTCGCTTACAATGAAATACTTACCCTGGTTGCAATAAATGCCATTGCGGTTTCGCTGTCGTATTTATTGTTCCCGTATATTTGGCGCAGCTAATGAAAACCTGGCTTAAAGTTGCTGCCGTAATCATTCTGGTGTATGTGCACATTGCAGGTTTGCTGATGGAAGTGCCCCGCCTGGCCATATTAAACGAAACCATACGTGCATTGTATTTTCATGTGCCCATGTGGTTTGGCATGGTGCTGCTTTATGCTGCTTCGGTGGCTTACAGCATCCGGTATCTGCGCACGCAAAACCCTGATGACGACCATCGTTCAGAGGCCTTTGCGCATACGGGCACGGCCTTTGGCCTGCTGGGGGTATTTACGGGCATGCTCTGGGCCAGCTACACCTGGGGCTCGCCCTGGCATGGCGACCCAAAACAGAACGGGGCAGCCATAGCGCTGCTGGTGTACCTGGCGTATTTTGTATTACGCGGTTCGGTAGAAAATCCCGAGCAGCGCGCCCGCCTCAGTGCCGTTTACAATGTGTTTGCCTTTGCAGCCATGATTCCCCTTATCTTCATTATTCCCCGGCTTACCAGCAGCATGCACCCGGGCAGCGGCGGAAATCCGGGATTTAATGCCTACGATCTGGACAGCCGCATGCGCCTGGTGTTTTATCCGGCCGTTGCCGCCTGGTTTATAGTGGGTTTGTGGATTGCCTCGCTGCGCTTCCGCATAAAAAAAATCTCAGAGAAAATCAACGAACAGGAGTTTGCATGAAATCGCGTCTTTTTATACTTCTTATTCTGCTTCTCGCGGATGTGGTCCGGGCGCAGAACAATGTGGAAATGGCCGACAGGCTGCGGGAAGAAGGCAAGATTTACGTTATTGTGCTGATTATTTTAATTGTGCTGGGCGGTCTGTTCACCTACCTCTTTCTGCTGGACCGCAAAATAAAGAGGCTGGAAGATCGCCTGAAATAAGTCAGGCCAGCCGATGGTGGTAATCCCGTTTGTTCGGGTTAATTTTGTCCGGAAAAAAACGGGCTGAGCCTATGAAAAAGTCGCACATTTTCCTGCTCATTATTCTGGCTGTTGCCGTAGCCATATTGGTTACCACCTCGCGCGAAGCCAGCACCTATGTTACCTTTTCTGAAGCCTACCAAATGGCCTCGCAGGGCAACCACCGGAGCATTCATGTAGTGGGCGAGCTGAAAAAGAATGAAAAAGGCGAAGTGGTGGGCATTGAAACCGGTGCCGATAAGGTTTCATTTACCTTTATTATGGTTGACGACAACGGGCGCGAGCAAACGGTTTTCTATAACCAGCCCATACCACAGGATTTTAAGCGTTCGGAAAAAGTAGTGGTTATTGGTCGCTACAAGGGCAATATTTTTCATGCCGAAAAGATATTGTTAAAGTGCCCGTCGAAATACCAGGAAAATACCGTTAATGTTTAGAACCTGTTTGTTAAAGCTTTGTTTTTACAATGAATTGAATAGGTAGCGGCTAACCGGTTATGCATTATTCTATCGGAAACATGGGTCATTTTTTTACGGTTACCGCATTTGTTGCCGCCCTGCTCGCGGCCTTTTCATATATCCGTTCGGTACACAGCCCATCCGATGGGCTTAAGCAACAATGGCTGCTTAATGGCCGGTTTGTTTTTTACATCCATGTGCTTGCGGTGGCGGGCGCCATCATCAGCCTTTTTGTTATTATCTACAACCATTATTTCGAGTATTATTACGCCTACACCTATTCTGACAGGCGGCTTCCTGCCCATTATCTGTTCTCAACATTCTGGAATGGCCAGGAAGGAAGCTTCCTGTTGTGGATTTTCTGGCACACGGTGCTGGGTCTTATTCTCATCCGCACCAACCGCTACTGGGAGGCCCCCGTACTTGCCGTGGTTGCCGTTGTTCAGGCCTTTCTTACCTCTATGATTCTGGGAGTAGTTATTCCGGGGATCGATTTAAAAATCGGTAGTTCGCCCTTTATTTTGCTGCGCGATGCCCTGAATGACCCCATCTTTAAGGTACAACCCGATTTTATTCCCGAAGACGGCCAGGGCCTTAACCCGCTGTTACAAAATTACTGGATGGTTATTCACCCGCCTGTATTGTTTCTGGGTTTTGCCGCCACGCTTATTCCGTTCTCTTTTTGCATGGGTGGCTTGTGGATGCGAAAATACCGCGACTGGATTCGTCCGGCACTGCCCTGGGCCCTGTTTGCCGGCGCCTCGCTGGGACTCGGCATTTTACTAGGCGGATACTGGGCCTACGAAACCCTGAATTTTGGCGGCTACTGGAACTGGGACCCCGTTGAAAATGCCGTGTATGTACCCTGGCTGGTGCTCATTGCCGCCATCCACACCATGATTGCCTACAAAAACAGCCATTCGGCCCTGAAGGCATCGGTGGTGCTTACGCTGGCCGTTTTTATACTTATTCTTTACTCCACTTTTCTTACCCGCAGCGGAGTGCTGGGCGATGCCTCGGTTCATTCATTTACCGACCTGGGGTTATCCGGGCAACTGCTTATTTACCTTTTATTTTTTCTTATTGCCGCTGCCATACTGGTGGCCATGCACTGGAAAAAATTTCCCGCCGATGAAAAAGAGATTTCCGCTTATTCGCGTGAGTTCTGGATTTTTGTTGGGGCTGCGGTATTATGCCTTATGGGCTTTCAGGTACTGTTGCCCACGTCCTTCCCGGTAATCAACAAAATAGCTGCGTGGGCAGGCATTAACAGCAACCTTGCCACACCCGCCGACCAGGTAACTTTCTATTCAAAACAGCAAATCTGGTTTGCCGTTGCAATTGCCGTGCTCTCAGGCATCGGGCAATTTTTCTGGTGGAAAAAAATAAACCGCCAGCAACTGCTGGCAGAGCTGTACTTTCCGGCCCTTGCTGCCCTGGTGCTGTTTATCCTGCTCATCAGCACGGCAAAAATCTATCAGCCGGCCTATCTTATCCTGAGCCTTGCTGCGCTCTTTACCATTGCAGCCAACATAAAAATTCTAAGCAGCGTTATCCGGTCCAGTCCGTCGCTTTCGGGGGGTGCCATTGCGCACACTGGCATGGGGTTAATGCTTATCGGCATATTGTTTTCTTCGGGCTACTCGCGGGTGGTATCGCTTAACAACACTGGCATGCTTATTTCGCGGGAGCTCAGCGAGGAGTTTAATCGTGAAAACCTGCTGCTGTTTGTAAACGAGCCGCGCGAAATGTATGGCTATGAAATTGAATATAAGGGCGAGCGCGTAGAACCCGCCCACAAGAGGGGTTATATCAGCAAGCGCGATATTGAATACACTGCCAACCCCTATGAAGTTATTGCACGCAGGGATATTTACTTCAGAGGGAAAAAACTTTACGCAAAGGGCGAGAAGTTTGCAATTAACCCGGAGAACACTTTCTATGAAATCGAGTTTCGCAAAAACGGTGTGGTTAAATTTGTACAATACCCGCGGGTGCAGGTTAACCCGCGTTTTGGCAATATGGCTTCACCCGACATTACCCGCAAAATAAGCCTGGACCTGTACACCCATGTATCGGCACCCATGACCGAAGAGGCCAAACAGGACTGGAGCCAGCGCGAGGAACTGCGAATAAAACGCAATGCCACCTTCTTTGCCAACGATTACGTGGCACGGATTGAGGAGCTGCAGCGCATAAATCAGATTGGAGGCGAACCCCTGGATTCTTCATTTCTTGCGGTTAAGGCGCGCATCACAGTTGACGGAGAGCATGAAACCTACACAGCCGAACCCGTGTTGATTTTCGGAACACAGTCGCGCGGAGGACTGCTGGCTGATGAGATTCCTGAGCTGGGCCTGCGGTTCACTCTCATGAACATCCATCCGCAGACTGATGAAATTACCATAGGCATAGAAAGCCGGCAAAAAGACTGGGTGGTTATCAAAGCCCTGGAAAAGCCCTGGATAAACATTCTGTGGCTGGGCACCGGCCTGCTCATGACGGGCTTTGGCATTGCCATAGCACGCAGGTTCAGGGAGTTCAGCCTGATGCGCCGCAAGGGCCAGGAATAAAATACTCAGTACTTTGCCCTGGCATGCCCGTAGAGCACATAAATTACGATGCCAATGGCCAGCCACACCAGGGCAATAATAAAGGTTAGCGGATTAAGAAAAGCCATTACCCCGCCACAGCATATAACACCCAGCACAGGCACAACCGGAAACAACGGCGTTTTAAACGGACGGTGCAGATCGGGCCTTCGGTACCTTAACAGCAAAACCCCCAGGCATACAATAATAAAGGCCAGCAGCGTGCCTATGGAAACCAGCTCGCCCAGCACATTAATAGGCAACAATCCTGAGGCAATAAGGGCTATGCTTCCGGTAACGATGGTGGAGATGTGCGGAGTGCCAAATGTGGGGTGAACTTTCGAAAAAGGAGCAAAAAAAAGTCCGTCGTTGGCCATGGAGAAGAATATTCGGGTTTGGCCCATGAGCATAACCAGGATAACCGAAGTAAGCCCGGCTATGGCGCCAATTTTAATCCACGGACTCAGCCAGTTTAGTCCATCACCGGCTTTATCAATAGCCACAGCAATAGGAGCAGATGTGTTTAACTCGGTGTAGGGAGCAATGCCGGTCATGACCAGCGAAACGAGAATATACACCACTGTGCAGATAAACAGCGACCCCAATATACCCCAGGGCATATCTTTCTGCGGATTTTTGGCTTCCTGTGCGGCAGTGGATACAGCATCAAAGCCTATATAGGCAAAAAAGATTACAGCCGATGCCCGGAAGATGCCGCTCATGCCATACTGCCCGAAGGTTCCGGTATTTTTGGGTATAAACGGCACCCAATTATCGTTTACCACATATTGCCAGCCGAAAATGATGAACAGAAAAATAACGGTAAGTTTGATGAACACCACAATATTGTTAAACGTAGCCGATTCTTTGATGCCCCGGTAAAGCAATACTGTAACTACGGTTATGATAAAGGCTGCCGGCAGGTTAAACAATGCACCGGTTGCAACCAGTTGATGGTTTTCGTTAAAGGTAAGTGGTGCATTGGCCAGCTCGGGCGGAATGTGCACACCTATTGAATCGAGAAAGTTTACCACATAACCGCTCCAGCCAACAGCAACGGTTGAACCGGCAAACAAATATTCAAGCACCAGGGCCCAGCCAATAACCCAGGCCACGCCCCGTCCCATCGTGGCATACGAATAAGTATATGCGCTGCCTGCAATGGGTATCATGGCGGCAAACTCAGCATAGCACAGGCCCGCAAAGCCGCAGGCAAGTGCCGAAACAATAAATGAAAAAGAAACCGCAGGACCGGCATACTGGGCAGCTGCCTGACCGGTGAGCACAAAAATACCAGCGCCTATAATGGCGCCAATGCCCAATGCAATAAGGTTTAATTTACCCAGGGTGCGTTTCAGGCCGTGTGTGTCGCCCGAGGCCTCCTGCATCAGCACCTCCATAGGTTTTTTATTGAAAAGCTTCTCAGTCATCAGGGTATGGTTTGAGGTTTGCGCTTAAAAGTAAAAATAATCCCCGGTTGACAAAAAAAATTAAGGAAGTGCGGTTACAGGGATTACACTTACCCAATGGGCTCAGGCCTGCTGATGATCTCCCGGCTCAGCGGTTTTCGTTTCACCAGCCACCGTGGCTTCGGCAGACTGCGATGGCCCTGCAGCCGCATTAAAAAACCGCTTCTGCATAATGAAGATAATAGCCACACCTATAAAAATAGAACTGTCGGCCAGGTTGAATACCGGGCTAAAAAACAGAAAGTACTCCCCGCCAACCCAGGGTACCCATTCGGGCCACACAAAATCGAACAGCGGGAAGAAGAACATGTCAATTACCTGCCCATGAAACCAGGGTGTGGGTGCATCGGGTGGTGCATTGTTAAGCAGTACTCCGTAAAAGGTGCTGTCAATAACGTTGCCTATGGCACCGCCCAGAATCAGCGCTATGCAAAACAGTAAGCCGGGGTGGGCGTTTTCTCTGGCCTTGCGATGCAGGTAGAAAGCAATGCCCAGCATGGCAGCAATACGAAAAAGGGTAAGTGCCAGCTTGCCGAATTCGCTGTTCCACTTAATACCAAAGGCCATGCCCGGGTTGAGCAGGTAGTGTATCCGAAACCAGTCGCCCAGCACATTGATTTCCTGGTGCAGTTCCATGTTGTTGAACACCAGCATTTTGGATGACTGGTCGAAAACCACCACCAGAAAGGCTATAAGAAAGTATTTCTGCGACTGTGTTAAGAGCATAATTTAATATTTATGTTTAGCACCAGGTTATCGAGCTGCACCGGCATGGCATGCGCAAGGCCTTCGCATATTTCAAGGCTTAATGCCTGGGTTTCGGTTCGAATATACTCGTTATAGTGGTTTAGGGCATCCATGAGCAGCGCTCCGTCACCGTTTGCCAGCGATTTCCGGTCTACTTCTATGGCAATTTTATCGAGCACGGCAAAGCCCATGTCTTTGCGCAGGTTTTGTATGCGGTTTACAAAATCGCGGGCCAGGCCTTCCTGTTTCAGTTCTTGGGTAAGGGTAACGTCCAGCGCAACCGTTAGCTGGTTTTCGGATGCCACCAGCCAGCCGGGAATATCTTCTGTGGAAACAATCAAATCATCGGGCGTAAGCTCAAATCCGTGTTTCTTCAGGCTTCCTGATTTTTCCAACTGCACAATCTCCTGGTGCGAGAGTCCCTGAATAACAGCGCTTACATCTTTTACTCTGGCTCCATACATTTTTCCCAGCCGGGCAAAGTTGGGTTTGGCTTTCTTTATCAGCAAACCTGAGGCATCATCCAGGTATTCAACTGTTTTTACGTTTACTTCGGCTTTTATGATATTCTCAACCATTCGGACGCGCGCAGCAAAACGGTCATCCGTTACCGGAAGCAATATACGGTGCAGGGGCGTGCGTACTTTTATTTTGCTGCTTTTGCGCAGGGCATGCACCATGGAACAAATACGCTGTGCATAATCCATGGATTTTTCCAATTCCTCATCGCGGTATTGGGCTTCCGGCTGTACCAGTGTGGTAAGATGCACCGATTCGAAACGCAGTGGCGTGTTATGCGCTTTTGCCTTTTGGCGAATGTTATCGGTAAGATTTTTGTACAGCCACTCGGCCATAAACGGAGCCACGGGCGACATGAGCTGAGCCGTTACAGCCAGGCAGTTAAACAAGGTGTCGTAGGCGGCTTTTTTGTCGGCCGAAAGTTCTCCCCTTGTTGCCGGCTGCCAGAATCGTTTCCGGTTTAGCCGCACATACCAGTTCGAAAGGTGGTCGCACACGAACTCCTGAATGGCCCGCACCGCACGGGTGGGTTCGTACTCGTTGTAGGCGCGGGTAACCGTTGTTATAAGTTCCTGCAGGCGCGACAATATCCACCTGTCCAGCAGCGTAAGCGCTTCCGGGCTGCTGTTATTCAGTTCGTCTTTAATGTAGCCGTCAATGTTGGCATAGAGGGCAAAGAAGGAGTAGGTGTTGAACAACGTGCCGAAAAATTTGCGTTGCACTTCTTCCACGCCGGCCAGATTAAACCGCAGGTTCTCCCAGGGCGGCGCATTTTCAATCATGTACCAGCGCACGGCGTCGGGGCCGTATTTTTCCAGGGTTTCAAACGGGTTGATAACGTTACCCAAGCGCTTGGACATTTTGTTGCCGTCTTTATCGAGCAGCAGGCCGGTGCTGACTACATTTTTAAAAGCCACGCTGTCGAATAACAATACAGCCAGGGCATGAAGGGTAAAGAACCAACCCCGGGTTTGGTCCACGCCTTCGCTTATAAAATCGGCCGGGAAGGCCCCGTTCCAGCCTTCATTAAAGGGCTGGCTGTGGTTTTGCGCAAGCAGCCCGGGGTTTAATCCCCACTGGGCATACGGCATGGCCCCGCTGTCGAACCAAACATCTACCAGGTCGGATTCGCGGTACATGGGCTTTCCGGTTTCGCTAACCAATACCCACTCATCTACATAAGGACGATGCAGATCCAGTTGGTGCAGGTTTTCCCGCAGCAGCAAATCGGGATTGGGGTTTTCAATGCCGGCAGCGATGGCCTTGTTTACTTCTTCGCGCAGTTCATCGATCGAGCCAATACATTTTTCCTCCCTGCCATCGGCTGTACGCCAGACAGGCAGGGGTGTGCCCCAGTACCGCGAACGCGAAAGGTTCCAGTCTACCAGGTTTTCGAGCCAGTTGCCGAACCGCCCGGTGCCGGTTGACTCTGGCTTCCAGTTAATGGTGCGGTTCAGTTCGGCCATGCGGTCTTTAAGGGCTGTGGTACGTATAAACCATGAATCGAGCGGGTAGTAAAGTACAGGCTTATCGGTGCGCCAGCAATGCGGATAGGTATGCTCGTATTTTTCAACCCGGAAGGCTTTGTTTTCTTCTTTCAGAATAATGGAGATGATAACATCGGTCGATTTGTAATCGGGATGGGATTCATCTTCATTGGTATAGTTCTTTACATAGAAATCATCGGCTGCAAGTACCCGGTGGGTTTTGATACCGTACTTTTCTACTGCCTCTTTGAGTTTTTCGCCTATGGCCCGCACAAATTTTCCTTTTCTGTCCACCACGGGCACTTCATTGCCGGCTTCATCTCTGACGGTAAGTGGCGGTATATTGTACTGACGCGCCACCCGGAAATCGTCAGCGCCAAAGGTGGGCGAGGTGTGTACAATACCGGTTCCTTCATCGGTGGTTACAAAATCGCCTGCCACCACCTGAAAGGCATTCTCGGCATGGTGCAGGGGCTGCAGGTAGGGCATAAGTTGCTCATAGCGAATGCCGGTAAGGTCTGAGCCCTGAATTTCTTTCACGGCCTTCCATGGTATGACCTTATCACCAGGTTTATATCCGGCAAGGTCGATGTTGGCGCCTTTTTCAGAAAAGTATTTTGTCAGCAGCTGGCTTGCCAGCACTACCCTTACGGGAACATGCGTGTAGGGGTTGTAAGTGTCTGCCACCGTGTAGCGAATGTTTTCGCCCACCGCCAGTGCCGTGTTGGAAGGAAGTGTCCAGGGTGTAGTGGTCCAGGCCAGAATAAATACGCCACCGGCAGGCTCAGGCTGAAAAAGGAATTCTGAGCGTGCATTTCGTATAACTTTAAACTGTGCAACAACAGAGGTGTCCTTAACCGTTTTGTAGGTGCCGGGCAGGTTCAGCTCGTGCGAGCTTAGCCCTGTGCCCGCGGCAGGCGAGTAGGGTTGTATGGTATAGCCTTTATACAGCAGGCCTTTGTTGTAAAGTTGCTTCAGCAGCCACCAAAGGGTTTCAATATAGGCCGGCTCATAGGTAATGTACGGATGCTTAAGGTCGACCCAATAACCCATTTTGCGGGTCAGGTCATCCCACTGGTCTTTGTACATCATTACCGTTTCCCGGCACTTCTGGTTGTACTCGGCAATGCTTATGGTTTTGCCTATATCTTCTTTGGTAATGCCCAGCTGTTTCTCAACCTGCAGTTCTACCGGAAGGCCATGGGTATCCCACCCGCCTTTGCGTTTTACCTGATATCCCTGCAGGGTTTTAAAGCGGCAGAAAATATCTTTAATGGTACGGGCCATAACGTGGTGAATGCCGGGGGTACCGTTGGCCGATGGGGGGCCTTCGTAAAAGGTAAAGGCGTGGGCTCCCTGGCGGTTGTTCACCGATTTTTCAAAAATGTTTTCGTGTTCCCAGTAAGCCAGTATTTCGGCTGCCAGGCGCGGATAATCGATTTGCCCGAATTCAGGATATTTTTCTGTCATTGAAAAAATGCTAATGATTTTCAGCAAAACAGGGCAGCAAAGATACGCACGAATTCCGAATGCCTGTTATTCGGCTGCCGGGTGCCGGTTGTGGATGCGTATTTTGTTCAGGTCTATGGTTTGGTCGTCTTCCTCGGTGTAAAAGTTGGCCTCCATATCATCAATGGGCAGGTGGGCTGTGGTTCCGTCTTTGTATTTGTCGAAAGAAAGGATAAGTGCAGGCAGGAGCACCAGGTTGGTAAACATGGAGATAAGCAGCGTTACCGAAGTAAGTGTACCAAGCGCAATCGTTCCGCCAAACGATGAAAATGTAAAAATGATGAAGCCCGAAAACAGAATAACCGAAGTATATACCATGCTTTTGCCGGTTTCGAGGATGGTATTGCTTACTGCCACAGGAATAAAAAACTTACGGGCATGAAGTTCCTGCCGGTATTTGGCCAGGAAGTGTATGGAGTAGTCAACCGAAATACCAAAAGCAATACTGAATATCAATACCGTGCTGGGTTTAAGCGGAACACCAAAGTAGCCCATCAACCCGGCCGTAATGAGCATGGGTATAATATTGGGTATAAGGGCAATCATTATCATGCGTACGTTGGCAAACAGCAAGCCCATGGTAACGGCTATTAGCAAAAAAGCCAGCAGCAGGCTTCCTTTCAGGTTGCTGATCAAAAATGAATTCCCTTTTATAAACAGGGGCGTGGTGCCTGTAACTTTTACAGTAATGTTGGTACCTGCAAAGATGGAATCGATTTTTGGCTTGACCACCCTGCTAATAAGTGAGTCCATTTTATTCGATCCGATGTCAGCCATTTGCAGGGAGATGCGCATTACCTGCAGCGAGGAATCGACAAACGAGTGGAACAGGCCTGAGGTGTCGTTTTGCCCCTTCAGGTAGGGCAAAATGAAGTTTCGCTCGCGGTTATCGGGCAGGGCATAGCGGGCCGGGTTGTTGTTGTAAAAGGCCTGCCGGGCAGCTTTAACGAAGCTTACCAGCGAAACAGGATCCGACAGGTCGGGCTGGGTCGCCAGAAAGTTTTCCAGTTCTTCAATTTTCTTCAGGTTTCGCACATCAATTACCCCTCTCCGTTTGCCGGTATCCACCACCAGCTCCAGCGGCATTACACCGCTGAAATTTTCTTCAAAAAACCGGAGATCTTTAATGATGGCACTGTCTTCGGGCAAATCATCGACCATAAACGATACGGTGTGGATGCGCCACATGCCAATGGCGGCCAGCACCACCACCACTGCGGTGACCAAGTATATAACGGTGCGGTTTCTGTGCACGGCAGCATCTACAAAGCCCAAAAAGCTATCCAGGTGTTTGAGATTTAGGTGGCGCAGATGGCGGGGCGATGGCGGGGGCATCCATGAGAAAAACCCCGGTATTAAAATAAGGCTTACCACAAACGTGGCCATTACATTCAGGCCGGCCACAATACCAAATTCACGCAGTAAGGTAATATCGGCAGTAAGCAGCACCAAAAAACCTATGGCAGTGGTAAGGTTGGTTAAAAAAGTGGCCAGACCTACTTTTCGAATCACGCGGCTTATGGCAAGCAGTTTGTTGCGATGAGCTGCATATTCTGCGTGATATTTGTTTAACAGATAAACGGCATTGGGTATGCCTATAACAACAATAATGGGGGGAAGCATGCCGCTTAACAGGGTTATTTTGTACCCCAGCAATTCTATGGTTCCCAACACCCATACTACCACAATACCAATAACCACCAGCGGAAAAATCATGGCCCTTACCGACCGGAAGAAGAGATAAAGAATTATGCCGGTAACGATTACCGAGAGTGCAAGAAAAAGCTGCAACTCCCTGTTTACCTCCTGTGCAATAACCGATCGCACAAAAGGGAGGCCGGCATAATGCAGTTCAATGCCAGTGGCGCGGCTAAACTGCTCTCCCTTGCTTAAAATTTCATTGGTAACCGCTATGCGCTTATCGGAGTTGAGCACTTCGCGGTCGAGCGTAATCAGCACTGCTATGGCACCGTTATCCTGGTTTACAATTCGCCTGAAGTAAAACTTCTGTTTGCGACTTTCATTCAACAGGCTGTCGAGTTGTTCCTGCGAGGTAACCCGGGCAGGGAAAATATCGGTCAGCACAAACTGCTTTCGCGCTGTGTCTTTCACCATCATTTTAATCTGCGGAAGCGAAATAACATTGGTAACCCCATCTATCCATTTCAGCGCCACACACAGCTCGCGCAGTTTTTCAAAGTTTCTGTAGTTGTATATGCTGCTGTCTTTTAATCCCAGCGCAATAATGTTGCCGTCTTCACCGAATTGTTTTCTGAAGTTGTTGAAAAATACCTGGTCAGGATCGTGTGCCGGCACGGTACCGCGAAAATCGTAACTCAGCTCAGCTTTACGGGCGTGGTATCCCATCCACCCCGTTATCAAAAGTATAAGCAGCGCAAGGGGAAGTTTATACTTGATGATAAAATGCGCGATTCTTGTCCACATGGCCAAAAGCCAAAACTAAAGAATTTACAGTTGTTGGCCACACTGAACGCCATCGGATCGGGCGGGTACGGACCAAAGTCGTTAAATTTTTTTCAGTAGGGTGTTAATTGAGCAGGCTTCGGCCAGGTGGCTTTCCAGGCCAGCTATGGGCATGCGCTCCTGGTGCATGGTGTCGCGGTGGCGTACGGTAACGGTGTCGTCCTGCAGCGTCTGGTGGTCAATGGTAACGCAGTAGGGTGTGCCAATGGCGTCCTGCCGGCGGTATCTGCGGCCAATGGTGTCTTTATCTTCGTAAAAGCAGCGCAGGCTGAATTTAAGTTGCCGCATCACCTGTTGTGCCTTTTCGGGCAGTCCGTCTTTCTTTACCAGGGGCAGCACGGCCACCTTAATCGGTGCCAGTGCCGCGGGCAGGCGCAGCACCACCCGCTCACCACCCTCTTCGCCCTGGGCTGAAGCTACTTTTTCTTCGCAGTAGGAAGCCGAGAGCACGGCCAGCACCATGCGGTCCAGGCCGATGGAGGTTTCGATTACATAGGGGATGTAGCTCTGGTTGGTGTCGGGATCGAAGTACTGCAGTTTCTTTTCCTGAATATTTTTCGTGGTTTTTCAGGTCGAAGTCGGTGCGCGAATGGATGCCTTCCAGTTCGCGGAAGCCCATGGGAAAGTTAAACTGAATATCGCAGGCAGCGTTGGCATAGTGGGCCAGGTTAAGGTGGTCGTGAAAACGGTAGTTTTGCGGGCCCAGCCCCAGGGCCAGGTGCCATTTCAGGCGGAGTTCTTTCCAGTATTCATACCATTTCATTTCTTCTCCGGGCCGTACAAAAAACTGCATTTCCATCTGTTCAAACTCGCGCATACGAAAAACAAACTGGCGGGCCACAATTTCATTGCGGAAAGCCTTGCCCGTTTGGGCAATGCCAAACGGTATTTTCATTCTGCCGGTTTTTTGAACGTTAAGGAAGTTAACGAAAATACCTTGAGCGGTTTCGGGCCTCAGATAAATTTTACTCGCTTCATCGGCCAGCGAGCCGATTTCGGTAGAGAACATCAGGTTAAACTGGCGCACGTCGGTCCAGTTGCGAGAGCCCGATTCGGGGTCGGCAATTTCCAGATCTGCAATAAGCTGCCGGAGAGCGGGCATATTGCCTGTGGGCCATGGCCTGTTTGAGTTTTTCATTAACCTCATCAATTTTTTTGCGGTATTCAGTTACCCGCGGGTTGGTGGAAAGAAAAAGTTCGCGGTTAAAGTTATCACCGAAACGCTTTGCAGCCTTTTCGCATTCTTTTTCAATTTTTTCTTCCAGCTTCTCCACGTACTTCTCAATGAGCTGGTCGGCCCGGTAGCGCTTTTTGGAGTCGCGGTTATCGATCATCGGATCGTTAAACGCATCCACGTGCCCGCTGGCTTTCCATACGGTGGGGTGCATAAAAATGGCCGCATCGATGCCCACAATGTTATCGTGCAGCAGGGTCATGGCCTTCCACCAGTAGTCGCGTATGTTAAATTTCAGTTCAGAACCATTCTGGCCGTAATCGTACACGGCACTGAGGCCGTCATAAATTTCGCTTGAAGGGAAAATGAAGCCATACTCCTTGGCATGGGCAATGATTTTCTTCAACTGGTTGTCGTCCTGCTGTGCCATAAGGCGCAAATATAAGGTAAAGAGCCCGTAGCCGGTAAGTGGCGGGGCTGCGTCAAAAAGCATTACTTTAGTACACCTTATGCCTGCATTGTTCCCGAAAATTGCACTCGCTGCCGGTTTTACCCCCCGGTTAAGTGCTTTGCTGCAGGAGGCCTCCCGGCTGGCCGGCTTATGGCAAAGTAGCCTGGTGCTTATTCATGCGGGAGAACAGGAACCCGGGCTTGTCCAAAAGCTGCACCTGTTAATGGAGCAGGCGGGCCTTAACCCACAGCATGTGCCGGTGTTTTGGGAAAGCGGGTCACCTGCCCGGGCTATTTTAAAAGTGTGCGAACGTGAAGGTGTGGATTTGCTTATGGCCGGGGCATTGCAACGCGAAAAGGCTGTGCAGTATTATCTGGGCAGTCTGGCACGAACCCTGTTACGTAAATCGCCCTGTTCGGTGCTTATGCTCACCAACCCGGCCCTGCTACCCGCCGGTTTTAAAAATGTGGTTGTGCTTACTGATGAGGGAAACCCGCTAATGCAGGAAACCCTGCGCACAGCCTGCGAAATTGCCGGACGCGAAGCGGCGCAGTGGCTTCATGTGGTGCGCAAGCTTAAGTGGTACGCCTTTCTTTCGGCTGCCGAAGAGTTTTCGGAAACAGAATACGAACAAACCCGAAACCGGTTTATTGAAGCCGAGCTGGATGATGTACAAAGGCTGCTTGAGGCCCTTCCGCACCAGGGGCTTAAGGTGAACATCAAACTTATTTCGGGCAAAACCGGACACGAGCTGGCGCAGTTTGCCAAACGCAAACAGGTTGATTTGCTGGTGATAAGTGCCAGTCCGCGGCGGCTTTCGCTGCTGGACCGGTTTATGCCCAATGACCTGGAGTATCTGTTCGGCAATTTGCCGTGCAATTTGCTGGTAGTTAAGGGTAAGCAAGAAAATACACCATGACCTTGCCACTCAACATCCCGGGCAATTGGAACCAGATTAGGGCTTGATCTGGGATGTTTACGCAAATTGTGCCCTTTCCCGAAACCTTTTGACTTAACAGCCGTTATTTGATAGTAATATGATAGTAATACTATCATCCGCCGCTTTGAAACAAAACGGACATGCGTAAATCGTCCCCTTTTAATACTAATAATAAGCCTGTCATCCTTCCTGCAAGGAGGACAGGGTTCGTTATCGTGGATGGGGGGCGGTATGCGCGAGGCTGCGGAGGAAGTGGTTGAATCGATTCAGGAATGCCTTTGCGCTACGCAAACTGTAATACGGCAAGCACGCCTCGAAAAGGCACGATCATTATATGTTAAACCCTCTGTTTTTTGCGCAGTCACTAATCAGTCCACAACGGGTTTCACCGGTTACTGGCAAACTCTTTCTGCGTTACCGAAGTCTGCTAATTTGAACAGGGCCTGCCTGACCTAAGCCTGTTTGTTCAAATTCTTCCCAAAACGTTAAATCTATTTTATATATGAAACGGATCAAATTTAATCTGGATGCTAAAGGTGTGCGCGTTTGGCTCTATATCATTGGTTATTTCACCTTGATGGTGTGGGTCGCTATTCAGTTACCTAAAATCATGAGCTAATATGGAAGCACGCACAAAAACCTCCATGCTTGATTATTGCAAGCTTATTTTGAAAGCCGTGCAGTTTGATGCACGGCTTTTTCGAAAAGAATATCGAAAGTCGTTGCTTCGGCTTAACCAACTCGAGGCCGTTGAATTGAAACGCTGGGTGCGCTACCAATTGGCTTCGGCTCCGGCTTCATCCACCAAAAATATGAACGCAAACCAATAAAACCATGAAAACGATTTTTTGGCTATTGTCAATCGCACTGCTTGCCTCAGGTTGTGCTATTGTGCGGCAAGGTGAGGTGGGTATGAAACGGAAACTGGGCAAACTGAACCAACAGGTAATCCAGCCGGGTGCCGTGGTTTTTAATCCCTTTATCACGCGAATTATTAAGTTGCCCATTCGCACGATGAACATGGAAATTACGTCCAACCTGCCCTCCAAAGAAGGATTGAACGTAAGTGCAGTTATTTCCATACTATATCGCATCGATTCTGACAAAGCCCCTTGGATTGTGGAGAACCTTGGGCTCAACTACGAGGAGATGATCATCAACAGCGTCTTCCGATCAGCCGCGGCCGATGTTTGTTCGCGCTTTTATGCGAAAGACATGCACTCCGCCCAGCGCGCCGCCATCGAACGGGAGATCATCGAACAGATGTCAAAAGTAATTAACCCGCAAGGCATCATTGTAGTGGCCGTGCTGATGAAGAACATTCAACTGCCAGCCGGCCTGGCGCGGGCTGTAGAAGAAAAGTTGAAGGCCGAGCAAGATGCCCAGCGAATGGAGTTTTTATTGGAGCGTGAGAAGCGCGAGGCACAGCGCAAAATGATTGAAGCGCAGGGCATCCGCGATGCGCAAAAGATCATAGCTGAGGGATTGAGCCCGCGTATCATCGAGTGGCAGAGCCTTGAGGCTTTCAAGGAGTTAGCCAGATCGCCCAATACGAAAGTGATCATTACCGATGGAAAGACCCCAATGATGATCAGTCCCGCACCTTCTGGCAATTAATTTCGAACGTATTACAACAGCCGATCCCGATCGGTTCGGGGTCGGCTTTATTAACCTATCCGTATAGCAATACTTCTTCTGATAGCTATGGTACAGGTACCTTTTCATTCAAAAGAGGCGCGCAGCTTGGCCGACGCGCTCCGGCAACCTGGCACCACTTGGTTGAACCTGAGCCACCAAAACATCGAGGCCCTTCCCGATTCGATTTTTCTGTTTAAAGAGTTGCGTTACTTAAACCTGAGCCATAACCGCATTACCCGGCTGTCGCCCCACATTGCTGAACTCCGTAAGCTTAGCTACCTAGTGCTTTCATACAACCAACTTCAAGAATTACCCACTGAAGTACGATCACTTGACCAGCTGCAAACCATACATCTGGACCATAACCCCTTGTTGGATGTAGGTGTAACACTGGAGCGTCTTACCCCGCTGCCAAATCTAAAGATATTGAGTTTAGCGGGGACCAACCTCAAAGAGGTACCCCCGCAGGTGGCGCAACTGAAAACGCTGGAGTCGTTGGAACTGTCGGAAAATCCGCTCACCATCCTGCCCGACACCCTGGCAGAGATGAAGAATCTGTCGGTCCTCTATATCAACAACAATTCCTGTTTTAACCTGGAAGTCAACATCCAGGTACTAAGCCGTATCCCCAACTTGTCCGAGCTGCACATGGAAAATGATGAAGTCCGGAAACTGCCCGACAACATCCGCGAGCTGGCCCAGGTAGAGTATTTGTTTCTGGCGGGAAATAATATTCAGGAACTGCCACCAGCCATTGGGGAAATGCCGCGACTGCGCTACCTTGATGTCCGCGACAATCAAATACCTGCACACCTTCAGGATGATTACAAGCGCACCCTTTCCCGCCGAATCATTTTGCTCATGAACAACAGACCCCCTAAACAGAAAAAGCGATAGGCCATGCATTTCTTTGCAATTTTATTTGTGTTCTCTGTCTTTGTTAGTCATGCCCAACAAAATCTGTTCAACATTCCCTCGGGCGATATCACCAAGAAAAACGGGTGGTTTTATCAACATCAGCTCAATTTTTACGATATTAATCAATTCGAGTCCAAGTCGCACTTCGTGTATGGCCTTGGCAAAGGCTGGGATGCGGGTATGAACGTGGTCGATTTGCCGCTGCGACTTGGAAACGGGCACTTACTTTCCTTTAATGACAACAGTAGAAGAAAACCGCTTTATCCCATCGTAATGGGCACGTTGCAAAAACAATTTCAGGTAACCTCCACGGTGCAGTGGAACCTCGGTTCACAAGCCGGGTTTAACGTTAGTGAAACGATCGACAACAAGCGATTTGCCTATTTCAATTATACCCTGTTGCGCTGGAAACCCAAAAGCAATAAAGGCTACCTGATTGCCGGCGCCTACATAACTAACGATGTATTTGTAGGAGGACCACCCCAAATGCAGCCGGGCTGGATATTTGGTTATGAGTATAAGTTGACTGATAGATGGCTTCTGATGGGGGATTTTATTTCCGGGAAACATAAAAAGTCGCAAACCGTTATTGGCTGCGGTTATAACCTCACCAAACGTGTTCAGATTTTTACCGGGGCTCTGCTCGATTTTCCCAACGAAGCCTTGCAGGATGGCGTGGTCATAGAGATCAATATCTACGGATGGGATTTTGCTGAAGGGTATTGATTCTCTGATTTGGCCGCAGCTCGTTTTACCATTGCCCCATGGCCAGCCTGGCAAATCACGGGCAGACCACATTGCCCTCTTTTAAAGAAAATGAACAGTATCTATGCAATTCATCAACATTTTTGTTGTGCGTAGTACCCGATTTACTCCAACGCTAAGCACGGACACAAGGGTTATAGTCTTGTTAGTCTGGTTTTGCTCTGTCCCGGTGGGTTTGCGTTTGAATTGAAATGTCTTGCTTTCTGGCTTGATCAAACATAGCATCTGGGCGATTTATTCGGGCAACAATTTGCTCTTTTTCTTTATTAAACCACCGTTTAAAGTTAGTTCGTTTTTGCTACTTTTAATCTGTACTATTTGCGGGAAGCTTACCATTTGCCCGGCAACGTGCCGGGTAGTTAAGCCTAAGCAACAAATGCGCCATGAAGCACCACGAAGTTTTACAGCTGCTCCTGCAACTGGGTATTATGCTGCTGGCCGGAAGGCTCTTTGCCGAGGGCGCACGAAGGCTTAGGCAGCCGGCCGTGGCCGGTGAAATTCTGGCCGGCATTTTACTGGGCCCAACCTGCCTGGGCGCGCTCTCGCCCGAAACTTTTTCGGCTCTGTTTCCTGCCGGAGCCTCTGCGCTGGTGCTCGATGGTTTTGTACAAATTGCGGTAGTGATGCTGTTATTCACTGCCGGCCTTGAGGTAGATTTTCATTTGGTGTGGCAGCAAGGCCGACAGGCGCTAATTACCAGCACGCTGGGTCTGGCGGTACCCTTCTTTACAGGATTTATTTTCCCCTACCTTTTTCCGGCTTTTTTCGGGTTTGCCCACAGTGGCTCCCCCCTTGCATTTGCCCTGTTTATGGGAACGGCCATGGCCATTACCGCCCTGCCGGTTATTGCGCGGATTTTAATGGACCTGAACCTGTTCAAAACCCGTGTAGGGATGCTCATCATCTCATCGGCCATGGTAAACGACCTCATCGGTTGGATGATTTTTTCTATTGTACTAACCCTTATCGGCAAACCACACAATATGGCATGGTGGCAAACCTTTATGCTTACCCTGTTCTTTACCGTGCTAATGCTTACCCTGGGGCGCGGACTGGCCAACCGGGTGCTTCCGTGGATAAACCGAAAACTGGCCTGGCCGGGCGGGTTGCTCTCTCTCTCGCTTGCTTTCTGCTTTATAGCTGCCGCTTTCACTGAGTTTATCGGCATTCACACTGTTTTCGGTGCTTTTATTTTTGGCGTAACCCTTGGCGATTCAGAATATATGAGTGAACGCGCCAAGGAAATTATCCATCAATTTATTAACAATATATTTGCTCCTTTGTTCTTTGTGGCCATTGGCCTGAAGGTAAACTTTGCAGTCAACTTCGATGTGTGGCTTACCCTTACCATACTGGCCATTGCTTTTGCCGGCAAAATTGCCGGCAGTGGTCTGGGAGCCTGGCTGGGGGGCCTTTCGCGTGCCGAGGCCCTGGTTACCGGTTTTGGCATGAATGCCCGAGGAGCCATGGAAATTATTCTGGGCAGCATTGCCCTGGATAACCACCTGATTAACGAAAAGGTGTTTGTGGCCCTGGTTATTATGGCACTGGTTACCAGCATAACCAGCGGCCCGCTGATGAAGTGGAGCCTGAGCCGGAAGTGGAAGTAAATATCAGGTAAACCCTTTTTTCTTCAACTGAATCTCGGTAAGCAGAATAACGGCTATTAAAGCTACTGACAAAAAGATGGCCGATACGGTAATAGCCGATTGAAAGGTCATTACCGAATGGGTGACTACCTGAACCACACAGGTTAATCCGGAAATGATTACCAAGGCATTGCTGCTGTACCGGTTGGCGAAGTGCCACGCCTCCGGGCTGCGCATGGAACGGGGTGTGCGGTAGCCGTACCAGTGGTTGATTTTTTTTGGTGGAATCGTTTTGAACAAGAATGCCAGTACCACCATCAGCGGCCCCAGCAGCAGGTGTAACCAAAAGGTAGTGTTCATTTCGTTGAGTTTTAATTATTTCTGCTTGGCGCGCTCCCAGTAATGGTCCATTTCGGACAGTGTCATTTCGCTCAGTTTTTTACCGTCTTTGGCCGCTTCGGTTTCCAGGTAAGTAAATCTGGAGATGAATTTTTTGTTTGTGCGCTCCAGGGCTTCCTCCGGGTCAACTCCAATAAAGCGGGCGTAATTCACCAGCGAAAAGAGCAGGTCGCCAAACTCTTCCATAATCTTCTTCTGGTCGGCTGCAGCTGTGGCTTCCTGCAGTTCGCCCAGTTCTTCCTGTACCTTTTCCCATACCTGCCCGGGTTTTTCCCAGTCGAACCCCACACCACGGGCTTTATCCTGAATGCGCATGGCTTTTACCAGGGCAGGCAGCGATTGGGGTACACCGGCCAGCACCGATTTGCTGCCGCCCCTGAGTTTTAGTTTTTCCCAGTTGGCCTTTACGGTTTGTTCATCTTCGGCCACCACATTTCCATAGATATGCGGGTGGCGTTCAATGAGTTTATCGCAGATGGCATTCAACACATCGGCCACGTCAAAGGCTCCCTGCTCCGAAGCAATGCGGGCATAAAACACATTGTGCAGCATTAAGTCGCCCAGCTCTTTTTTTATCTCGTCCATATTATTGTTCAATATGGCATCTGCAAGCTCATAGGTTTCTTCAATGGTCAGGTGCCGCAGGCTTTCCATTGTTTGCTTTTTGTCCCATGGGCAGTTTTCGCGCAACTCGTCCATTATGGTAAGCAGCCGGTCGAAAGCCCTGAGTTTTTCTTCCCTGCGGGCATCGGGTTTGGAAAGTGGCTTTTTCATAGGCACAAACTTAAGCCAACCAATTGGTGTTGTTATCTTTGTACACAAATTACTTATTTGCTCATGGTATGGTTGCTTTCCATAGGCATTTTGGCCTTATTTTTCATTTTGATGTCGGTCAGGCTTCTGTTCGTTAAAAATGGCGAATTTCGCGGAACCTGCGCCTCGCAGAGCCCCTGGCTGAACAAGGAAGGCGCCACCTGCGGCTATTGCGGCAAAACCCTTACGGCCGATGACAATGCCTGCGGCAGTCCGGACGGCAAAGCTGCGCTCCCTCCGGTTGCCGGCAAAAGATGAGCAAGTGCCATATAAGTTTAATTTTGAGAACTTTTTTAATTCCTCGGTACAGTGGCATTAATGAAATCCATTTCCGGCATCCGCGGCACCATTGGCGGCCGCCCGGAAGAAAACCTCACTCCCGTTGATGTTGTAAAATTTGCTGCAGCCTTTGGAATGTGGGTGCTCGCCCGGAAAGGTAAAAAGGTTGTTATCGGGCGGGATGCCCGCCTGTCCGGAGCCATGGTAAGCGCCCTGGTGCGCGAAACCCTGCTGGCGCTGGGGCTGGACGTAACCGACCTGGGCCTTTCTACCACGCCCACCGTTGAAATAGCCGTGCCCCTGGAAAAAGCCGGCGGCGGCATTATTATTACCGCCAGCCACAACCCGGCCGAATGGAACGCCCTGAAGCTGCTGAACGAAAAAGGAGAGTTTATTTCTGCACACGATGGAAAAGCCGTTTTGCAACTGGCCGAGCAGGAAAACTTTTTATTTGCCCCCGCCGGACGCACCGGAAAATATGTTTTTAAAGACCATTACCTCAATAAACACATAGACCGCATTGTGAAAAACAAATGGGTAGATGCAAAAGCCATTGCCCGGGCACGGCTTAAAATTGCCGTTGATGCGGTAAACTCAACAGGCGGAATTGCTGTTCCCCTGTTGCTTAAAAAACTTGGCGTTAAAAACATTGTGCTGCTCAATGGCGCACCTACCGGAAAATTTGCGCACAACCCCGAACCCCTGCCTGAACATATTGGCCAGTTATGCCGCACGGTAAAAAAAGAAAAATGCCACCTGGGCATTGTGGTTGACCCGGATGTTGACCGGCTTGCGTTGGTGCAGGAAGACGGAAAACCCTTTGGCGAAGAATACACGCTGGTGGCTGTGGCCGACTACATTCTCAGAAAGAAAAAAGGCAACAGCGTTTCAAACCTTTCGTCCACCCGTGCCCTTCGCGACATCACCGAAAAGGCCGGAGGCACCTATACAGCCTCGGCCGTAGGTGAGGTAAATGTGGTGGAAATGATGAAAAAGACCAACGCTATAATTGGTGGCGAAGGCAACGGAGGTGTAATATTTCCCGAATTGCATTACGGCCGGGATGCACTGATAGGTATTGCGCTTTTTCTTTCCCATCTGGCCCGGACGGGCCTGAAAGCATCGGAACTTCGTAAAACCTATCCGGATTATTATATCTCCAAAAACAAAATTGAACTGAGCCCCCAAATAAACACCGATGCCGTGCTGGAGCGTATTAAGTTAGTTTATGCAACCCAAAAAATTATTACTACCGATGGGGTGAAAATTGAATTTGAGCAATCGCGGGAGTGGGTGCATCTGCGCAAATCGAACACCGAGCCGATTATACGGATTTACGCCGAGTCTACCTCGCAACGCCGGGCCGATGCCCTGGCCGAAAAAATTATGCAAACCATACAGGAGCTCGCTTAGTTTTCATTTTTTTTTCAGTAACACTTCAGCAACCCAGCGAAAACCCAGCCAGGGCTCCGGCTGTTCATAATGCTGGTCCTTATCAATTGCACAAAGCCGGGCCCATAAATCGTAATGGCCGCCTTTGGCAAGGCCCTTTTCCTCTGTCATTTCGGCTACATTGCCAAACAGATTGTAAACGCCCATGTTGTCAGGAAAAAATTCCATCACCTGCATAACGCCCCGTGAACCATATTTTTTCATAAAGGAATCAAAGCTCTTGCAATCCGATGCAAATCGGTAATTAAACAGAAAACAACCTTCCGTGTTCAGGCTGTCGAATAATTGGTTGGACCTCATGGAGGCGTTCAGTCCGGCAAGCGTAAGTTTTTCCCACTCTTCTTTTGCAGGTAAACGGAAGTTTACTTTTATGCTGCTTAAATAACCGGTATAGCTCTCTTCATATAAATCCGTAAGCCATTTGCAATAAAGCTGGGCTTGTTCATAGCTAATGCCGGTAACGGGCATAAAACCGTATCCGGCAATTGATTTATCCAACAGCTGCGAAGGGTAACGTATCAGCTTTCTATCTGAATATTCTTTGAATTTCAATTTCAGGTAGGTGTTGTGTGAAACTTCTTCTTCCATGTATTTCAAAAACCATCTTAAAAAAGCCTTTGAATGCGCATGCATGCGCGAGCTGTCGGGCATGGTTTTCGAAAACGGTACATCTTTCTGCACATCACTCATAAACAACAGCCAATCTCTCAGTGTAACTTCCGTTTCTGAAATCATGAGCCGGTCATTAACCCTGACCGCTGATGGCAGCCACGATTCTTCAGTTATCGGAATAAATTCGCCCCGATTATCTTTTGCTACAAGGTAAGCGCCCTCAGAATCATCCGTTGATACAATGCGAATGAAACTGTACCGTTCGCGAAGGTTTACAGGTTTTAGCTGCATAGTAAACGGATAAGGGATGCCGTCCTTCCAGGCAAGAATATATCGGAGCTGCATTTCATCAGTAATTATAGAATCATACTCTGCCGGTAGCACCGTTTTCTTCTTTTTTTCGTCATATAGTCCCACCTTCCCGTTATTGGTAAAAAGACAAAATTTGTCAATCCAGTCAGAACACTCCTCCGGGCTTTGAGCAAATATTTTGAGCGAGCAAATAAGCCAGCTCACGGCAATACCAATTGTTGTTTTCATAATCCTAATTTTCCGAAAGAAGTCTGTGATTTTCCGGTTGTTTTATCCCTGTAATCAGGTAAAATTATACCCACTAAGGGTGACTTGTTATCGGGCGGGCGGGCGGGCAATTTTCAGCCGTTTGCCTATTTTTGCGTTAAATATTCCACCTATGCAGGTTTATTTGGATAATGCAGCTACCACGCCGCTCGATCCCGAGGTATTCGATGCCATGAAGCCCTTTTTGCTTGAAGACTTTGGCAATCCATCGTCCACACACGCGCACGGGCGCAAAGTGCGGGCCGCCATAGAATCGGCACGCAAAAAAGTAGCTGAACTGTTAAACTGCTCTCCGGGTGAAATTATTTTTACTTCGGGCGGCACAGAGGCCGACAATGCCATCCTTACCTGTGCCGTGCAAACCTATGGCATACAGCACCTCATCTCTTCGCCTGTTGAGCACCATGCCGTTCTGCACACGCTGCAACACATTACCCAGACGGGCAAAGCCCAGCTGCACTATGTAGAACTGGACGAAAAGGGCCATGTACAACTGGACCATCTGGAAGAACTGTTAAGGCAGTATCCCAATGCCCTGGTGTCGCTTATGCATGCCAACAACGAAATAGGCAATTTGTTAGACATACAGACTGTTGGTAATCTGTGCCGCGAACACAAAGCCTATTTTCATTCCGATACTGTACAAACCGTGGGGCACTACCGACACGATCTTAAAAGTATATTTTTGTGCGGCATGACAGCCGCTGCTCATAAGTTTCATGGGCCCAAAGGCATCGGGTTTATGTACCTGCGCAGAGATCATAAAATCCATCCGTTTATTCACGGAGGTGCGCAGGAGCGTAACATGCGCGGCGGCACCGAAAATGTTTATGGCATTATTGGCCTGGCCAAAGCCCTGGAAATAGCCTACAGGGATATGGAAGACCACCGGCAATACATCTCTTCACTCAAGCAACGCATGATTTACCGGCTGAAAGAAGCGCTTCCCGATGTGCATTTCAATGGCGACTCGGCCAGCATGGAAAAAAGCCTGTACACCGTGTTAAATGTTAGCCTGCCCGCGGCTGATGACAGCAGTTTGTTACTGTTTAATCTCGACCTGCAGGGCGTGTCGGCATCGGGCGGAAGTGCCTGCAGCAGCGGAGCCACCACGGGCTCGCACGTACTGGCCCATCTTTATCCTAACTCTACACGCCCCTCAGTGCGCTTTTCGTTCAGCAAGTACAACACCCCCGGAGAAATTGACTACGCAGTAAACGTACTGGCCGCACTATACAAAAAAGTAGAAGCCTGATGCCGGCATGACTCCCGCTGTATCCTTTATAGGTGCCGGTAACCTGGCCTGGCACCTGGCCCCCGTTCTTGATAACGCCGGCTACCCGGTGCGCGAAGTGTACAGCCGCCAGCTTACACATGCCCGCCAGCTTACGGGCCGCCTATATGAAGCAAAGGCCCTGGATGTGCTTGATTTCTCCGAAAGCAGGGCCCGCGTTTTTATTATTTGCACTCCAGATGACGCCATAGATACACTGGTGCGCGAGGTGGTGCTGCCGGATAATGCCATACTGGTGCATACCTCGGCCAGCAAGCCGCGCCAGGTTCTGGAATATGCCGCCCCTGCTGCTACCGGCGTTTTTTATCCGTTGCAAACCTTTAGCAAAGGTCGGAAAATTGATTTCAGCACCGTGCCTGTTTTTGTTGAAGCCGACACGGAAGAAACAGAAAACCTGCTGCTTACCATGGGTAAGGCCATTAGCCGCAATGTGCTGCGCCTGACCGAACAGCAGCGGCTGGCCCTGCACGTGGCTGCGGTTTTTGCCGGCAACTTTACTAACCACCTGCTTGCACTTGCGCACGAAATATTACTAAATAACGGCCTTAAACCCGAGTGGCTTAATCCCCTTATAGCCGAAACCATTAACAAGGCCCTGGAAACCGGGCCGGCACGGGCGCAGACCGGTCCGGCCAAAAGGGGCGACCTGCAAACCCTAGACCGGCACATGGAATTTCTGGAAGCTCATCCGGAGTATGCCGCTGTTTATAAATTAATCAGCCAGAGTATCCTTGACCGGGAATAACCAACGAGTTACCGGCTAAGCGGCATCAGGTAATAGCAGGTAAAACTTTTGCCTGATTTTTTCATTGGCAGCGCTTTTAATGCATGTCCTCCGCAAATAAGACCGGGGATAAAATCAAGTTCAGTTACTGGTTTGGCATAGCTGAAGTCGCGGGATATTTCAAACAGGCCATAAGTGCTTTTGCCTTCCTCGTGCCGCATAAAATAATGCTGGTCGTGTACGTAATCGTAGTAGTAGAAAAAACCCTTCGTTCTGTTCTTATCGAGAGGAATTCTTTTTATGGTGCAGGAGCCGTCATTTTCATTAATAAAAGCAACGGAACCAGCCCATTCAACCGGAAGAATGAGTTCGTGTTTATTGTTGTCGACAAAAAACTCAAACATTGTTTTATCGGGGCGCATATAGAAGCCAAAATCCTCAAGATTTTTGGTAATTATTTTATGATCACCGGCTTCTGTAATAACAAAGTGGGTTTTATATCTGCCCTGTTTTCTGCCGGTATAATCGGCATAAACATAAACAGCCCGGTTGTTTTTCTGCCAAAGCGGGATGTAGGGAAGCCCGGCTTTGCCGGTAAAGTATTCGCACCCTGAAAACCGGTTGTTGGCAACAGAACAAACACCCATCCTGTTCAACAGATGAACGTAAAATTTATTATGCGATATAGGCCATATATGTTGCAGCATGTGTGTGGCATTGTTGCCCAGTATCAACGTATCAACAGGTAACCGATGTTGATCGTATAAAACAAGAAAATTCCGGCCATTATCAATTGCCCAGCCCAGAAAATTTTGCTGAGATAGGATTACAATCTGCTCAACTGATTTATTTTCGTTACAGTAAAACAAATGCCTCGTGTCCGGTTCCTGCGAACAGACCCTTACCGCCAGGACCATGTATAAAATCAACAACAACCCATGTTTTGCAATCATATCTGTTTATTTCAATTCAAACACATCAAATTCGAGATAGCCCTCTCTGAATTGCGGGTTGTTTATGTTGTTGCAGTCGAGTAATAACCATTTCTCATCCATGAGGTGTGTATTATAATAATTATATCGGGAAGATTCAAAGTTTGCTTCGCCCGCAACCTGGTTGTTGTCGCAAAGCAATATGGAAAAGGGTGCATCAAAGGCATTAGCCGGTCTGTCAAATGTTGTACTGGTTACGGCATGTTTAACAACCACTGCTTTAAGGTTCCCATTTTTACCGGTAAGGCATTTGGTATAGTATCCGTTTGATATCAGGTATTGCTGAAAGGACCGGAAGTCAGAAAAGTCACCCGAATACTCCTCCCACTTATCAGGCAGGTGGTTACTTTTACGGCAAATTTTTTTTGATTCACCTGCCGGTGTAATTTCCATCAGGTACGGCAGGCTGTAAAAATTTACCAACACACCGCTATCAGCCCCGGTGCCTGTAAGGTAAAATCCTATAGAAAGCGGAGTGGGATTATTGCTGCACTCTTCAGGAAAATCTCCAAAAACACCCGAAAATTTTTCGTGCCTAAGGCTAAATGCGGCAATTAAAGGAGTATTGAAAAATCCTGAGGCAGGGGGTGAATATAATTCATTGCCCAGTTTAAAACATATCAGATTACCGTGTTTTAAATAAACCATGTCCTTGTCGGCCATATCCAGAAACAAACCCCTGTGCTTTTGCTCCAGCTCCTGCAGAGCGTATTTTAAATCACATTTGTATTTTATTTCATTGCCGGTATTTACCAGAATTAAGGTTAACAATTCTTCCGAAAATAAAAATATGCTGTCTGCATTATGGACATAAAAAGTGGTAATGGGGAAGCTGCCAGGCCTTCCATCATTAAAATAACGCAACGAAGTAATAAATCTGTTTGTGGAAAGGTTATAAATATCAACCGAGTTGTTCAGGGGGTCAAGGCCGTAATAAAAGCAGCCGGAATTAACCTGACAGTTAACCACCGTATGCCGGAGATCGTAATTAAGTGAATCGGGTACAGGAATTGAAATATGATGTGATTTGATGAGGTTAACTGCCTGATTGATGACATCACCACAATTAAAAGTACTCTCCCCGCGATTACACCCCGGCAGGCCTGCCGCAAAAAATAATAACACCAGGTATATCAGCCTTTTCATTTTAAAAAAGCCTGTTCGATACAAACCAAACAGGCTCCAACATTGTTATTTAATCTCTAAAAAACCACATTCCCGGTTGCAACCTTCACCACTTCGTACACATTTGGCAGTATAACAGCCATCTTGGTAACTACATTTTATACTCCCGTGGCAAAGCTTACCAGCAGCCGAAGTTTTGGGGGTTGCTCCGAAAATAAATAAAACCGAAACGAATAAAGCCGAACTAAAGCAAAGCTTTTTCATAAGATTAATAATTTTTGGTTAAACATGCATTTACAAGCTAACCCACTGTATGTGCACATATCTGGTTAGCAAAACAAACTTACCCCCCCCCGAAAAAAGCAAGAAATTCTATAAAAAAAATTTACCCAGAAAGGATACTTTTTTCTGAAGCCTTGGCACGCTGACCAGTCAGAAAAAAAATCAGCCGGCGGGTTTTCACCCGCCGGCTGATGATGGCTAAATGAATTATCCGGCTTTACCCGTTCATCGACAGCAAAAACTCTTCATTATTGCGTGTGCCTTTCATTTTCGACTGCAGAAATTCCATGGCTTCAATAGAAGTCATGTCGGCCATGAACTTGCGCAGTATCCATACACGCTGCAGCTCTTCTTCCTTCATCAGCAGGTCTTCGCGGCGCGTGCCCGAAGCCGGCACATCAATGGCCGGATAAATTCTGCGGTTGGCCAGCTTGCGGTCAAGCTGCAGTTCCATGTTGCCGGTGCCCTTAAACTCCTCAAATATTACCTCATCCATCTTCGAGCCGGTGTCAATAAGTGCGGTGGCAATAATGGTAAGGGAGCCTCCGTTTTCAATGTTGCGGGCCGCCCCAAAGAATCGTTTGGGTTTGTGCAGGGCGTTGGCATCCACACCACCGGAAAGAATTTTGCCCGATGAGGGTATTACCGTGTTATGTGCACGTGCCAGGCGCGTAATCGAGTCGAGCAGAATCACCACATCGTGCCCGCATTCAACCATGCGCTTGGCCTTTTCCAGCACAATGCTGGCTACTTTAACATGGCGTTCGGCCTGTTCATCGAAAGTCGAAGCTATTACTTCGGCTTTTACGCTGCGGGCCATATCGGTAACCTCTTCGGGCCGCTCGTCAATCAGCAACACGATGAGGTAAACTTCAGGATGGTTTTCGGCAATGGCGTTGGCTATGTTTTTGAGCAACACCGTTTTACCGGTTTTAGGCTGGGCCACTATCATGCCCCGCTGGCCTTTGCCTATGGGCGCGAATAAATCCAGTATGCGGGTGGAAAGGTTGTCGGGTGTGGTGCTCAGTTTAAGTTTTTCGTTTGGAAACAGCGGGGTGAGGTATTCAAACGCCACGCGGTCGCGTATTTCTTCGGCCGTTTTGCCGTTTACGCTTTCCACTTTCAGCAACGCAAAATATTTCTCGCCTTCTTTTGGCGGACGAATCTGCCCGCGGATGGTGTCACCGGTTTTCAGGCCCATGGATTTGATCTGCGAAGGCGACACGTAAATATCGTCCGGGCTGGCCAGATAGTTGTAGTCAGACGACCGCAGAAAACCATAGCCATCCTGCATGATTTCCAGTACACCCTCGCTCACCACCACTCCGTCAAAATCGCGTATGTGGGTGCGCACCGCCTGCCTGTCTTCTGCCTGGCTGCTCTCTGCGGCAGCGGGCTGTTCCTGCGCGGCCGATGGGGCCACGGGGCTTTCTTCTTCAAAGGCAGGAGCGGTGCCTTCCAGTTCTTCATTCAGGGAATCCAGCAGGTCATCGGCAGAAACTTCAGGCTCTTTTTTGGGAGCCACATTTTCGCGTTTGCGGGGCCTTAGCGTACGCCCCCCGTTTGATGATGCCTTCTTTGGAGCACCTGGCGCTTCTCCGGTAACCGCCTGCTGGTCGAGTATTTTGTAAATCAGCTCCTGCTTGGTGAGTTTACGGGCATTTTTAATGCCCATCTGTTCGGCAATTTCTTTCAGCTCGGAAAGGAGCCGCACATTCAAATCATCAATAGTATACATGGTTGGGTTAAAAAAATTTCAATGGTTAAAGGTTGTCTGCATCTTTCACTTACAAGTCTGTTCGGCTATTAACTGGCTGCACAGTTTCCGGTTCAGATTGATAACAGTACGATAAGCGGTTGATATATTCAGGCGGGGTATGAATTAACCCGTTTGATGCTGCAAGTATAGACCAAATTTATATACAATCAAATAAACGGTGTAAAATTGTTGCACAAATCGCGCCTGGCGCGTCATTACATCCTATTTTTGAACCTTAATCCATCCTTTTATGCTTCAGATTACCTACCTGCGCGAACACCGCCTCAGCGCCCTTGAAGGGCTGAAAAAACGCGGCCTGCCCGATGCCGAACAACTTATCGACCAGGCGCTTGATCTTGACCAGCAGCGCAGAGAAGTGCAGGCCAAAGCCGATGCGCTGCGCGCGCAGAGCAATGCCGAATCCAAAAAAATTGGCGAGCTGATGAAAGCCGGCCAAACAAATCAGGCCAACGACCTGCGCGCAAAAGTAGGTAACCTTAAACACGAGTTGAAAAAACTGGAAGAAGACCTGGCCCGCTGCGAAGAAGAATTGCGCCTGCACCTCTATAAAATTCCCAACATACCCGCACAGGCTGTTCCGGCCGGCCGCAGTGCCGATGATAACCTGAACGTTTATCAGCATGGCTCCATCCCCAACCTGCCCAAAGGCGCCCTGCCCCACTGGGAATTGATTAAGAAGTACGACATCATTGACTTTGAAGTGGGTAATAAAATTACCGGAGCGGGATTCCCGGTATATAAAGATAAAGGCGCCCGGCTGCAACGCGCCCTGATAAGTTTTTTTCTTGACGAAGCCGAAAAAGCCGGCTATAAGGAAATTATGCCCCCCCTGCTGGTTAACGAAGCCAGTGGTTACGGCACCGGCCAGCTACCCGACAAAGAGGGACAAATGTATTGCGTTACGGCCGACCAGCTGTACCTTATACCCACAGCCGAAGTGCCCATAACCAACCTGTACCGCGATGTAATTTTAAACGAGGCCGACCTACCCGTAAAAAACGTGGGCTATACGCCGTGTTTCCGCCGCGAAGCCGGAAGCTGGGGCGCACACGTACGCGGCCTTAACCGGCTGCATCAGTTCGATAAAGTTGAGATTGTGCAAATTCGCAAACCCGGTGAATCGTACCAGGCACTGGACGAAATGTGCGCACACGTGCAATCGCTGCTGGAAAAGCTCGAACTACCCTACCGCAAAATGCTGCTCTGCGGCGGAGACATGGGCTTTAATGCCACCCTTACTTACGACATGGAGGTGTATGCTGCCGCCCAGCAACGCTGGCTGGAGGTAAGCTCGGTGAGCAATTTCGAAACCTATCAGGCCAATCGCATGAAGTTGCGCTACCGCAGTGCCGAAGGTAAAATTCAGTTGCTCCACACCCTTAACGGCAGCGCCCTGGCTCTTCCCCGGGTAGTGGCAGCCCTGCTGGAAAACAACCAGGACGAAAACGGAATCCGCATTCCCGATGTGCTGGTTCCCTATACCGGTTTTAACCGGATTGACTGACTTAATCGAACTCATATTCCTTTTGTCAAATGATTTATGGCTTTGGGTGAAATGCTTTGTAAACTTGTTTCCCGAATAAACCCAAATGTCCATGCGCCTATCCGTTGTAATCCTTTCACTCGCTGTTCTGCTTTCGTGCAACAATCAGCCGGGCGAAAAAATAAATTACCCCGTTACCCTTAAGGTTGACTCAGCCGACACGTACTTCGGCATTACCGTACCCGATCCCTACCGCTGGCTTGAGAATGACACCGCCCGCCAAACAGCCGAATGGGTGGCGCGGCAAAACGAGGTAACCTTTGCTTACCTTAACCAAATTCCTTTCCGTGAAGCCATCCGCAAACGCCTGGATGAACTCCAGAACTACGAACGCATAGGCGCTCCCGAGAAAAATGGCGATTATTATTATTACTACCGCAACACCGGCCTGCAAAACCATAATGTTTGGTACCGTAAAAAAGGTATGGATGGCGAAGAGGAAGTATTTATAGACCCCAACACTTTTTCGGCCGATGGCACCACGGCACTGGCAGGCATGTTTTTCAGTCGCGATGGCTCGCTTGTAACGCTGCTCATTCAGGAAGGCGGCTCCGACTGGCGCAAAGCCGTTACCCTGCGCACGGCCGACAAATCGGTAGTTGGCGATACGCTTAAAGACCTGAAGTTTACCGGCATTGCATGGAAAGGAAATGAAGGCTTCTATTATTCGCGCTACGACAACCCAAATGGAAACCAGCTCTTTTCAAAGGTTGACTACAACAAGGTGTGCTACCACAAACTGGAAACTCCACAATCCTCCGACCGGGTGGTGTTCGATGGTGGCACCATGCAACCCCGGCGCAGGGCCGGTGCCTTTCTTACCGAAGACGAACACTACCTTATTATTGCCACCTCGGTTACCACCTCGGGCAACGAGCTCTATGTACAGGATTTAACCACTCCCCGCGCAAAGCTGATAACCCTGGTTAATAATTTTGACAACGACCACGATGTTATTGACAACGATGGCCAGCGCCTCATTATCCACACCAACCTTAACGCCCCCAACGGTAAAATTGTGGTTACCGATGCTGCCAATTCTTCGCCCAACAACTGGAAAGACTTGATTCCCGAAGCTCCGGAACCCATCCGTAATGTGAGCACAGCCGGAAAGAGAATTTTCGTGTCCTATCTCAAAGATGCCCGAAGCGTCATTAAACAATACAATTACAACGGCAACCTGGAGCGCGAAATACAATTGCCCGCCATTGGCACCGCTGGTGGCTTTGGTGGCCGCCATGCAGATACCGAAGTGTATTATACCTTCACTTCGTTTACCTACCCGCCTACTATATTCAAATACGACATCGCCACCGGCACTTCAACCGAATACGCCCGCCCGAAAGTGCCGTTCAATCCGGAAGATTACACTACCGAACAGATATTTTATACCAGCAAAGACGGAACGCGTGTTCCGATGTTTATTGTATATAAGAAAGGTTTGCAGCGCAATGGCAAAAATCCAACCTGGCTATATGGCTACGGTGGTTTTAATATCTCGCTCACCCCATCGTTCACCTCATCGCGTATGGTGTGGCTGGAAAACGGTGGCGTATTTGCCCAGCCCAACCTGCGGGGTGGCGGTGAGTACGGCAAACAATGGCACCTGGCCGGCACAAAGATGAACAAACAAAACGTATTTGACGATTTTATTGCTGCAGCCGAATACCTCATCGCTGAAAAATTTACTTCTTCAAACTACCTGGCCATTGCAGGCGGTTCTAACGGAGGCCTGCTGGTGGGCGCCACCATGACCCAGCGCCCAGATTTGATGAAAGTAGCCCTGCCGGCCGTGGGCGTGCTGGACATGCTGCGCTACCATAAATTTACCGTAGGGGCGGCCTGGGCATCCGACTACGGTACCGCTGATGAATCGAAAGAAATGTTTGAGTATTTGATGAAATACTCTCCGCTTCATAACGTAAAACCCAATACCGCTTACCCGGCCACGCTCATCACTACGGCCGACCACGATGACCGCGTAGTGCCGGCCCACTCGTTTAAGTTTGCAGCCACCCTGCAGGAACACCAGGCCGGCAGCAATCCGGTGCTTATCCGAATCGAAACAAAGTCCGGCCATGGTTCTTCCAACCTCGCCAAAGCCCTCGATGTTACAGCCGACCAATTTGCGTTTGCCTGGTACAACATGGGGATTACCCCACCTCTGGCTAAGAACAATCCGTGATGGGTTAAACCGTAAATTAAGTTGGGTTTAGAGCAGAAAGATCAAAAATCCCGGCTTTCCATGCATGCCGGGGTTTTTGTCGTTCCTTATCTTCGTGGCTGTTTTATTTTGGGTCTAATATCTGATTAATACGCTGCAAGGCATCCTCCAGGTGATACATCGTTAACGGATCACGGGTGCGATTTATAGCAGCTGTTATTTGAGATCGTAAGGCTTTTAGCTCAGCCCGGGCAATCGGTCGTATATCTGACTGGCTCACATCAATAGGAGTAGAACCCATAAAGGCGCGTAAATTTTGTGCCGGAGGCGCAGGTTCTTCTTTCATTAAAAATTCCAGTCGCTCAATATGTGCCCGTTGCAAATTTCTTCGGTACGTATCAATTGCCCGCCCGCTGCTTAACTCAGACCAAATGCCGTTCCTTAAGTCGGCAAAAAACTCAATTGGGGTGTACACCTGGTTGCCAAGCAAGGTTTCTGCTTCAATAAGACGAGCAATGCGGCCCGGCTCCAATAATTGATTAAGTATTGTGGTTTGTACATTTCTGATGCGATCTATCGCTCCGGCATGCTCAATTCTACGCAAAATAGATGCATCAAGTAACCAGGCAGGCGTTGAAAATGTTTCTTTCTGCAAAAATGCCATGGCGTTTTTCTGAATAGCTTTGGGTACTGGTGTATATACTTCACCAGGTTGATCATACGACTTAAAGGTTTCGTACACACCACCGATATTTGATTTTACGTGCCCACTGTAGCGATTCCATTGGGCTATAACCTGATTGTACAATTCTTCCAGGTCGTTGTAAAGCTTTCCGTTTTCCGAGGTCCATTTAATTAAATTGGGCACTATGCGTTTTAGATTGGCTATTCCGTAGGTACTGGCCTTCATGGCATCGTTACCCAGGTCTTCGGTTTGCGACCGTGGATCAATCGGATTAAATGTTTGTCTTCCGAAAAAATAAACCGGATTATCGGCACGGTCTACAATCCATTTATTCAAAGTGGGTAATTCTTCATCGGGTGTTTTTGCCTCGGGCAGATAGCGATACCCCCAGTTAATAGCGTGTTTATCGTACTCCCCGATAGCGGGCATGAGCGATACCCCTTTATCTTCAGGTTGAGCCACATAATTAAAGCGTGCATAGTCCATTATGGAAGGCGCTGTGCCCGATGTTTTTGTGAACGTGGCCGAGCGGAGTGAATCGACCGGATAGGCAAAGCTTGAGCCCATGTTGTGAGGCAACCCGAGAGTATGGCCTACTTCGTGTGCTGCCACGAAGCGAATTAACTCACCCATTAATTCGTCTTTAAATTTTACTGAACGAGCTTCCGGATTTACCGCTGCGGTTTGAATAAAAAACCAGTTGCGCAGCAGGTTCATTACATTGTGGTACCACCCGATATCGCTTTCTAAAATTTCGCCCGTACGAGGATCAGAAACGTGCGGACCGTAGGCATTCTGAATATCGGAAGAAAAATAGCGTATTACCGAATATCGGGCATCTTCCGGGCTCCACTCAGGGTCTTCTTCTTTGGTAGGCGGATCTTTCGCCACAATGGCATTTTTAAAACCGGCTGCTTCAAAGGCTTTGTTCCAATCGTTTACGCCTTGTTTAAGATAAGGCCTCCATTTTTCGGGTGTGGCCGGATCGATATAGTACACAATTTGTTTCACCGGCTCAACCAATTCTCCGCGCTTGTAGGCCTCAATATCTTTCGGTTCGAGCCTCCATCGGGTAATGTAGGTTCTTCGTGCTGCCTTTTGTTCATCCAACCCATAATCGGTTTGCGATATACTAAAATACCCTACGCGCCTGTCGTGCAAGCGCGGCATCATGGGTTTTTCGGGCAATAGAATCATTGAGTTGTTAATTTCTAACGAAATCGTTCCGGTTTGCGAACTTGAGGGAGGCTCAGGCGATTTATAGGTCAACACATTTCTCGCCTCAATATTAATGGGGTAGCTGCGAATAGACTCAATGTAAGAGCGGCTTTCATCCAGCGAAGTAATTTTATAGCGCTTGCGCGAGGCATCGTCCAGGCTAAGGGCCGGAACATCTTTGGTGAACAACGGTGTAACATCAATTACTACCGAAGAATCTTTGCCAAATGCCTTTATATCAAAAATCTGAATGATGGGCTCAAAATTAGAGTTGCGTACCGACAGCGCAATGGGCAGCGAGTCGCTGGCTACATTATTGTAAGAAACAACCCGCAGCAAAACTTTTTTATCGCGCAACTGCCACCGAAGTACCTGTTCGTTGATTTGTTCACCGCCATATCCAATGCGATCCATGGTTTTAGCTATGCGGGTTACCAGTAACATCTCCTTATTGAATTGGTTATGGGGTATTTCGTAAAAAAACTTATCCTCAACTTTATGCACCTTAAATAAGCCGTCATCAGTAATGGCTTTTTCGGTAATTACCTTGTTGTATGGCTGAATGCCCTCTTTTTTTTCTTCTTTCTTTTCGGGCACAGGTGCAGAAGTTGCTGATTGATTCCCGGCCTTTTTTTTCTGTGCCATTGCCGGACCGGCAATTAGCGATAAAATAATTGCAAAATGCAGTGGCTTCATATAATCAAAATGGTTAAATCAAATTATTTTTAAAGTTTAAAGTAAAACCAGAACTTTCGTAATTCTTTAGAAATTTTGATGGGCGCTAGCCAAAGGTTAAATTTAATGCCATTAAACAGGATAAGTGGAGTTGTTATGAATGCAGTAAAAATCAGAGCCGGTCAAAAAAATGACTTGCCGCGCATTTTGGAATTAATCAAAGAACTGGCTGAATACGAGCGGGCACCTCAGGAAGTAACCATTACCATACAGCAAATGGAACAGGATGGCTTTGGTAAACATCCTGTTTATGATTTTTTTGTAGCCGAGTTGAACGGTGAAATTGTGGGCATGTCGTTATTTTACTGGCGCTACTCCACCTGGAAGGGCAAAAGGCTTTATCTGGAAGATATTATTGTTACCGAAGCCTGGCGTGGCAAAGGCATTGGCAGAAAGCTGTTCGATCGTACTATGCAACACGCCCTCGAACAGAACTGCACCGGCATGATGTGGCAGGTGCTGGACTGGAATGAGCCGGCCATACGTTTTTATAAAAAAAACTATAACGCCCGCCTGGACAACGGCTGGATAAACTGTCACCTGGAAAGAGAAGAAATAGAACAGCTGCTAAAACCGTCCGGCTCCCTCAAAAGCAAGTAGCATCACACCCCTACTTCCACAATGGCGTGCAGCGGAATGCCCAGGCCTCCGTGCACTTCTACATAATTCTCCTCCAGATCGATCAGGTCCGAAACCACTTCCACTACCTCGCCATCGGCCAATTTCACATACAGGCTTATTTCCTCATGTTCGGCATTGGTAAGGGCCATGGCCGTTTTGAGTTTGTGCTCCCGCTCAAATTGATCTGCCTTGTCCGGAAGCACTTCTTCGGCCGAAAACCGCAGTTGCCTGAGCTCATCAAGCGATACCCTTCGTGCCTTCATAATTCAGAAAGTGGGGTAAGGTGCCGGCTTTAAACTTCTTCCAGAACCGTTCGAAAAGCCACGTGGTTGCTAAACCGCTGCCGGTGCTCTTCTATGAGCGCAGGAGCAAAACGCTCCAGATACTCGGACACGCGGTCGAGCGACTCGGCCACATACTGTACACTATACGAGAGTGTACCATCTTCGCTTTCGTGCAGAATTTTAAATAACCGGGCCGATAAAAACATTCCGGTGCCCAAAACCCGGGGCATATGCTCCTGCTTCATCCAGTTAATCCACTCGGTTTCGTTTTCCCTATCAATACCTATTGTAACATTATACACATACATGTTATTTCAGGCGTTTGGCTACTTCATCCCAGTTTATCACATTCCACCAGGCGGCAACATATTCGTTGCGCTTGTTCTGGTATTTCAGATAATAAGCGTGCTCCCACACATCCAGCGCCAGCAGGGGGGTGCCCTTAAATTCACTCACGTCCATCAGCGGGTTATCTTGGTTGGGCGTAGACCCGATTTTCAACTTTCCGTTATCTATTACCAACCAGGCCCAGCCCGATCCGAAACGCCCCATGGCCGCAGCATTGAACTGTTCTTTAAATTTCTCAAACGATCCGAAGGCGGCGTTCAGCGCATCAGCCACTTTGCCGGCAGGACTGCCCCCGCCTCCGGGCTTCATAACCTGCCAGAAAAAGTTATGATTCCAGGCTCCTCCCCCGTTGTTTCTGGCTTTGGCCGACAGCTTTGAGGAGTTGGCAAAAAACGAAGCTTCATCGGCATAAGCAATGCCCTCAGCCGCAATGGCCTCATTCACATTTTTTACATAGGCGGCATGGTGGCGGCTGTAATGTATTTCCATGGTCAGCGCGTCAATGTGCGGTTCAAGGGCATCGTAACGATATGGCAGGGGTAACTGGGTAAATACAAGCGCACCCGCCTGGCTGCCAACCTTGCACGCTGCTACAGCCCATGTGCTGCTGCCCGCAGCCATTATCAGTGCAGCTTTGGCCGTGTTTTCAATAAAGTTTCTCCGGTTCATGTCTTTATCACCATTGGTTTACGGTTGCTCATCTGCTTCTAATTTACCTAAAAATATTTAGCTTGCACAGTCTGTTTTTATGAACTTATGAGTGAGATTTTATACGATGAAATCCCCTCGTTAGACCTGGCGGATTTCACGGGAGGAAATCCCGAAAAGAAGAAAAAATTTGTTGCCGACCTGGGCGCGGCCTATAACAATATTGGCTTTGTGGCCATTCGCAATCATTACCTGAGCAGCGAGCTGGCCGAAAAACTGTATGACGTAGTTAAGCGATTCTTTGCCCTTCCCGATGAAGTAAAGCAGAAATACGAAATCCCCGGCCTGGCCGGCCAGCGGGGTTATGTGGGCAAAGGCAAGGAACACGCCAAGGGCCGCAATACCGGCGACCTGAAGGAATTCTACCACATTGGTCAGGAGGTGGAAGACGATGACCCCATTAAAAACGAATACCCGGCCAATGTGTGGCCGGAAGAACTGCCTGAGTTTAAAACCGTAGGCCTGGAAGTATTCAGGCAGCTGGAGAAAACAGGTGTGCAGATGCTGCGTGCCATTGCCCTGTATCTGGATTTACCTGAAAATTATTTTGACGACAAGGTACGCCATGGCAACAGCATTCTCCGCCCCATACATTATTACCCCATAACCAACCCGGATGAAGTGCCCCCCGATGCAGTGCGCGCAGCCGAACATGGCGATATTAACCTGATAACCCTGTTAATGGGCGCCAGTGCCGAAGGCCTGCAGGTGTTGCGCAGAGACGGCAGGTGGATTCCCATTACTGCCCTGCCGGAACAGCTGGTGGTAAATGTAGGCGATATGCTTGAACGGCTCACCAACAAAAAGCTTAAGTCAACCATTCACCGCGTGGTGAACCCGCCCCGTGAAAAGATGAACACCCCGCGGTATTCCATACCGTTTTTTATGCACCCGCGCAGCGAGATGAGCCTGGCGGCACTTCCCTCGTGTGTAGATGCCAGACACCCCAAACTATGGCCCGATATTACCGCGGGCGAATTTCTGGATCAGCGCCTGGCCGAAATAGGCTTGAAGAAGTAACGGGCCCGGGTGGCTTATGATTCAGCGCATCCGCTATATCATTTTCCTTCGCGATGTGCTGAAGCTTGCTTTAACATCGTTTGGCGGGCCTCAGGCACACCTGGCTTACTTTCAGCGGGTACTCGTAGAACAACGCCAATACCTTACTGCCGATGAGCTGATGGAGTTAAACTCATTGTGCCAGATTTTGCCTGGTCCCAGTTCTACCCAAACCCTTACGGCCATAGGCTATAAAATAGGCGGCCCTAACCTGGCTTACCTAACCCTGCTGGTATGGTCGCTGCCTTCGGTGCTGATTATGGCTGCTGCCGGCATATTCTTTTCAGGTATTCAGGAAAAAAACTGGTCGCTGGAGTTTACGCGCTTTATTCAGCCCATGGCCGTGGGGTTTGTTGGTTACGCCGCCTATTCTATCTGTCTGAAGACTGTTCATTCGGCTACAGGAATTATGCTGATGATGGCCTCGGCCATTGTGTCGTTTTTCATTCAGTCGCCTTTTGTGTTTCCCGCTATTTTACTGGTGGCCGGCCTGGCAACCGCCCTGAATTACCGCCGGTATCCGCGGCAGGAAAAGAAGAAGATTGTTGTAAGCTGGTCGAATTTTTTCCTTTGGATAGGCGTGCTCATAGCTGCTGCGCTCTTAGGTGCCCTTACCCGATGGCTGCCCATAAGGTTGTTTGAAAATTTTTACCGCAACGGCAGCCTGATTTTTGGAGGCGGGCAGGTTCTCATCCCCCTGATGTACACCGAGTTTGTGCAATATGCGCCCAAGCAGTACCTCACAGCCCAGGAGTTCCTTACGGGCTACGCCTTTGCACAGTCGCTGCCCGGGCCTGTTTTTTCGTTCAGCTCCTATATTGGGGCGCTGGCCATGCGCGACTACGGCATTGCCGGCGAATTGACCGGGGCCCTGCTTTCGGCAGCAGGAATATTTTTGCCCGGTACCTTTCTTATATTTTTTGTTATCAGGTTCTGGGAAAGCCTTAAAACCTTCCGGGCCGTGCGTGCATCGCTGGAAGGCATTACGGCAGCAAGTACCGGACTTGTGGTTGCTGCGGCCATTATTTTGTTTCAGCCGCTGGCCAATACCTTTACCTCGGTGGGTTTTGCGATAGGTACCTTTGCCCTGCTAACTTTTACGCGCATACCCCACCCGCTCATCATTATAGGCGGTTTATTGCTGGGGTTAGTGCTTAAATAAAAAACCCCCAAAAACGGGGGCTATGTATTTTGCGCCTATTGCAGCTTAAACGTTATGGGCACCTGAAAACGCGAACGCACCGGTTTGCCACGCTGCTTACCAGGATTCCACGGCGGAGAATTGGCCACTACCCGTACGGCTTCTTCATCGCATCCGCCCCCTATGCCTTTTATTATTTTCACATCCTGAATGGAGCCATCGCGGTTTACCACAAACTCAACATACACTTTCCCTTCTATGCCCATTCTGCGGGCCTGGGCGGGATATTTCATATTATTCGCCACATACTTGTAGAAGGCCTGAAGGCCTCCTTTGGGCGAAGCCGGCTCTTCCACTACAAGAAATATCTGGTCGGGGTCTTCTTTTTCCACCTCAACCTCCTGAATCTGAATTTCTTCCACTTTGGTGTCGGTGGTTACCTCAACGTCAAATTCAACCTTAATTTCCTCCTTTATCTCTTCCTCATCAGGCACCTCAATAATCTGGGGCTGCTGAATTTTGGGCGGTGGCGGAGGAGGTTGTTCGGTGGGCGGAATTTCCAGAATTTCTTCCACCACGTTGGTGTTCTTGGCCAGGTTTTTCAAATCGGTGTCATCAACCGTTTTCCATTCGAATGCCGTGATAACAATGGCCAGGGTAATAACGAGGCCGATGTTGAAAAACAACCACGATTTGTTGGTCAGGTCGGCCTTTTCGGTTTTTTTCGGTTCCATAATCCTGTTTTTACCTCTTGTAACCCCAAATATAGGCAAAGGTCACATTCCGGATAAAAAAAAATTGGCTTATTTACGAGTACCGTAAAATATGGTGATGTACAGGGTAGGGTACACCGAATATTGTTTGGCCCTGGGTATCATTTCAATTTTACGGGTATAGGCGTCTATCAGAAATCCGGCTTCAAAGCCGGCAACCGAGCTTTTTATGTCGCCCATTTCAAAATTCAGGCCGGCTTTCAGGTTGGCGCCCGGTACCAGGCGGCTTTCGCCCAGACCTTCAAACAACCGGCCGGTACCCCAGATGGCGTCTACGGGTATGTTGAGGTTATACTGCGACCGCAGGGTTATAAAGCTGGAATTATCCAGCGAATATTCAACGTAATAAGGGGCCACAATGCCCAGGCTGGGCCCAAGGGCCGCCACGGCCTTTACCTCCACGCCTTGGTGGGGGGCTTTTTTGAAAAGAATAAGGTCGCGGCCGTACTGAAGGCGGAGGGCATATAAATAATTGCTTTTTCCGAAAATAAAGAAATTGCCCGTGTAGTAGGAGTTGGTGCGGAGTTCCTGCGGGTGCTTTACATTCATGATTTCCAGGCCAAAGGTTTCCAGCAGCCGATCGGACCGCTTGCGGGCGCCTTTCAGTATAAATCCGCCAATCAACCCTCCAGAGGTGTTTTTGTTTATGCCCCAAACAAACTCCGTCTGGTACTCATAGCTGTCCTGTGTTTGCCCGAAAGCGCCCGTTAACCCCAGGGCCAAACAAAACACAGTACAAATTCCGCTGGTTAGTGCGTTCATGTTTCAAAGATGGTAAATTTATCCGCCATTTTAATAACGCTGAAAATCAGGATTTTGATTTATGACCACGCTTACCGCCGTTTACCGGGGAGGACTGCGCACCAATCTGCACCATACCCGCTCCGGACAGGCTTTTGTTACCGATGCACCTCCCGATAACCAGGGTAAGGGCGAAGCCTTTAGCCCAACCGATTTGGTGTGCGGGGCGCTGGCTTCGTGCATGCTCACCACCATGGGCATTGTGGCTGCGCGCGAAGGTGTGGACATGACCGGGATGCTGGCTGAAGTTGTAAAAACAATGGGCGCCAACCCCAGAAAAATTGCAGAAATACAGATTACGCTTTCGCATCCAGGCCTACAAGCTACGGCCGAGCAAAAACAAAAACTTAAAAATGCAGCCCTTACCTGTCCGGTAGCCTTAAGCCTGCACGAGTCGGTTAAACAAACCGTTAATTTTAATTTTTAAGCATTCGTTTAATCGTACCAAAGCCCTATCTCCCGCTTGTCGAACCGCGGCTTGCGCACGCGTTCCTTCAGGTGGTCGGGCTGGGTTTCTGCTCTTCTGAATGTTTTGTCCCACCATAGCCTGAGCGATGTGAGTAGGTCTTTCTCTTCCTTAACGTTATTCTTATTAACCTTTACAAACTGCGCATCGGGGTGCAGTTCTTTTTTGCCAAAAAATTCAAATTTCCTCATGCGGATATTGCCCTGATAGTCGGCTAACCGGCCGAAAGCTTTTCCCGGCTCGCGAACCTCGAGGGCAGTCCTGGCGCTTGACGGATTGTGGCGATAATCCCACTCGCGCTTCATGGCTCTGCTGAACTCACTTGCCTTTACCGCCATGCGGCCGGGCGCTATACCCGGAAGCGCTTCCTTTACGGCATTTTCTTTGTCTGCGTAATGTTGCTGCCTGATGCGCACCTGCAAACCCTGTACTGAGTAGGTGGTTTTATCCGGTCGCTGCTTTTTAATGGCACCATCTGCCTGGTTGGGGTTTTTCATATAGTTTCGCCTGAAGCGTGCCAGGCGCGTAAAGCCGGTAAACTCTTCGCCCTGATCGCGCATATCGGGATGAAGGTCGAATCTGTGATAATTGCCCGTAAACCGGGATATTGATTTGTCGTACTCCTTTTTTTGCGCTTTCAGGTTGCCGGAATACCGGGCGGCCCTGGCTGCCGATTCATCGGGCGTGCGAACGGGTATGGGCTGCTGGTTGTTGTTCCACAGCCTGCCACTCACGCTCCCGCCTCCCTTTTTGGGGCGCCTGGCTTTTATTGCACCCGTATATTCCTCACCTTGATCGCGCAGCGAGGGCTTTAAGTCGAACAGGCGGTATTTTCCGGGAAAGTTGCCGGGCATTTCTGCCGGAATTTTACCCTGTATGGGTTGCTGGTTGTTGTTCCACAACTGCCCGCTTATGCTGCCCCCGCCTTTCTGCGGCTTGCGCGCTTTTATGGCCCCGGCATAACCCTCGCCCTGATCAGCAAAAGCTTTGCGACCGCGTATGTTGCCCGACCAGGTGTCTATTCTCCGTGCACCTATTCCAGGTATCTTGCCCTGCACCGGCCGCCCCCGGTTGTTCCACAACTGCCCGCTTATGCTGCCCCCGCCTTTCTGCGGCCTGCGCGCTTTTATGGCCCCGGCATAACCCTCGCCCTGATCAGCAAAAGCTTTGCGACCGCGTATGTTGCCCGACCAGGTGTCTATTCTCCGTGCACCTATTCCAGGTATCTTGCCCTGCACCGGCTGTCCCCGGTTGTTCCACAACTGCCCGCTTATGCTGCCCCCGCCTTTCTGCGGCTTGCGCGCTTTGAAAATTCCGGCAAACCCAATACCCTGTTCGCCAAATCCCTTCCGCAGGCGCATGCTCCCGGCCCAATTATCAATTCCCTTTGCGCCCATGCCCGGCACACGCGCAGGCAGGGGTGAGGTGTAAACGCGTTTTTCCGATGGGCGGGTAGCGGTTTTATATCCTCCGCCGGGAATCTTACCGCGATAAGGCCGGTCGCCAGCGCGGGCCCTGACCTGAGGGGGCATATTCACAGGGCGGCCAGCCTGCTCTGTCGAACGTTTGCTTGAAAAATTTCTTCCCCGTATTCTTCTTCCGGCTATATCACCGTGCCAGGCGCGGGCCGACCGTGTAGCCGTAACATAGCCCCGGGCTGCCGGACCTTTATAGGGGCGGTCGCCTAACCGTTTTCGTCCATAATACGGTGTGGTGGTGGGCTTTACTATATCCGGCCGGGGCGACTCGTAGTTCTTGGTTCGAAGCCTGCGGCCGGAGATATCGCCTACATAGGCGCGTTCACCTTTTTGCCTGCGGTTCCAGAAGCCGGCATAGGGGTTTATGCTTTTACGCGCTATGTAAGCTCTGGAGGCCGAGGCAGGTACCACGCGTTTCTTTTTTCGCGGAGGTTTTTCCAGGCTCGCAGACGACAGGTTGCGTGCAATTATAGTTTGATTGGAGTAAATACGTTGTGGTAAACGGCCCGGTGAACGTGATGGGTTGTGAACAAAACGCCCGGTTTGCGGATATACATTTCGGTTGCGGCCCGTGGCCGAACGCACTGTTACCCTGGTAGCCTTAACTGCACGCCAGCGCTGCTGTGCATCGGCAGGGCGGGCAGAGGGGTTATGAACAAAGCGGCCGCGTTGCGGATAAACGTTGCGGCTTTGCCCGGTGGCTGAGCGTACCGTTATGCGATTGCCCGCTGCATTGCCCTTCCAGGCCTTTTCCTCAGCGGGTTGATTTCTGCGGTAACCGCTGCCCGATCTGCCCGAAGGCATTGCGGAACGTGAACGCATGGCAGGCGATTTGCGGGAGGGGAATATGCGCCGGGTAAGGTTCTTTAATTTTTCTCCTGTACCCTGCCCTGCCCTGCCCCGTGTTTCGCGGGGCTGGCGCACCGGCTGGTCGCCTTTTGTGTTTTGTGCCTTCGCCGGGGCCAGGCAAAGCAGCACGGTTGCCAGGCACCATACTGCCGGCTTAAGCAAAAAACGATATGAAGGCAGATTCAGCACTTTTGCTGCAAGTAAACAGCTAATATAGCAATTTCCCGCTGCGGTTGCCTGTAATACCCTTTGCTATCAAAACGCCAAAAGTTTTTCGATAGCGTTACGAACACGCGCTTTTGGCAAAAAATTTTGTTCCAGCGTGGGGGCAAAGGGCACGGGGGTGTCCAAAGCGGCCACCCGCATAACCGGAGCATCGAGGCTGGTAAAGCAGTGCTCGCCAATCCAGGCGCCTATTTCGGCCCCGATTCCGCCTGTAAGTGTATCTTCATGCAGAATGAGCACGCGGTTTGTTTTGCGTACGGTTTCGGCTACTGCCTCTTTATCCCAGGGCAACAGGGTGCGCAGGTCTAGTACATCGGCCGATATTCCGGGCATGGTATTGAGTATTTCCAGTGCCCAGTGTACGCCAAGTCCGTAAGTAATAACAGAGCAATCGGTTCCTTCGCGTACGCGGCAGGCCTTACCTATGGGCAGGGTGTAATAGGCATCGGGCACAGGGCCACGCACCGAGCGGTACAGCAATTTGTGCTCAAAATACATAACAGGGTTGGGGTCTTCGAACGAAGCACACAACAACCCCTTGGCATCATACGGGAAGGCCGGATAAACTATTTTAAGTCCCGGAGTATGAAAGAACCAGGCTTCATTACTTTGTGAGTGAAAAGGTCCTGCGGCTGTTCCGGCACCGGTGGGCATTCGCACCACCACATCGGCACATTGCCCCCAGCGCCAGTGTACCTTGGCCAGGTTGTTGACAATCTGCGTTATCCCTTCGGATACAAAATCGGCAAACTGCATCTCTACCATGGCTTTCATGCCTTTAATTGACAGCCCCAGGGCGGCTCCGAGAATAGCCGATTCGCACAGGGGGGTGTTGCGCACCCGTTCTTTTCCGAACTGTTGCACAAAACCTTCGGTAACTTTAAAAACGCCACCGTATTCGGCAATGTCCTGCCCCATGAGCACCAGATTTGGATGCCGCTCCATGCTTTGCCTGAGGCCTTCGCTGATGGCATCGACAAAACGCTTTTCCGGATGCTGTCCGTCCGGCGGCTGCACTTCTGCCGGAATATGGGGCGCATATACATCGGCAAGCTCCTGATTGGTGTCGGGTTCGGGATAGCTTTCAGCAAAAGCAATTTTAAGGGCGGCTTCTATTTCTTTCTTTATTCCGGTTTTTATTTTTTCAATATCCTTTTCAGTCAGCACGCCTTCCTTAAGCAGGTATCTTTCATAGTTTTCCACCGGATCTTTCTTTGCCCATTCCTCTAACATGGCCTTTGGTACATACTTTGTACCCGATGCCTCTTCATGGCCGCGCATGCGGAAGGTGATGCACTCCAGCAGTACAGGGCGCGGCTTTTTGCGCATGGAGGCGGCCAGGCTGCTAACCATGGTGAAAACTTCGAGAATATTGTTGCCATCAACCCGAAAGCCTTCAATACCGTATCCAACTGCTTTATCGGTAAAGCTTTTGCACCGGAACTGTTCGTGCACCGGGGTGGACAGGCCATAGCCATTGTTTTCAATTACAAAAATCACGGGCAGATCCCATACGGCAGCAACGTTTACTGCTTCGTGGAAGTCGCCTTCGCTGGTTCCGCCATCGCCATTGAATACCGCGGTAACTTTTTTCTCCTGTTTCAGCAGCGAAGCCAGGGCAATGCCATCGGCTACGCCATTCTGCGGACCCAGATGTGAGATCATGCCCACGATGTGGTGCTCTCTGGAACCAAAATGAAAAGAACGGTCGCGGCCTTTTGTATATCCGCGTAGTGTACCCTGCCACTGGGCAAAAAGCCGGTCCAGGGGCATATTGCGCGAAGTAAACACACCCAGGTTGCGGTGCATGGGCAGAATATACTCATCCGGCAAAAGTGCCTCGGTTACCCCTACAGCTATGGCTTCCTGGCCTATGCCGCTGAACCATTTGCTTATTTTGTTCTGCCGGAGCAGAATGAGCATTTTCTCTTCAATAAGCCGGGGTCTTACCAGCGCACTGTACAGGTGGCGCAGTTGTTCGTCAGTAAGCGAATTGCGTTGAAAATTCATGCGGCCAAATTTACGGGTAAGGCCTCATTCCCAAACCGTATCCATCTGTATTTTGTTTACTGTGCTGCTGATTAAGTATCTTCAGGCCCGAATATGATTTCCTTTTCTGAGTTTACACTGGATAACGGATTGCGCGTAATAGTGCACGAAGATCCCAACGTTGAGATTGCCGTTCTGAACATCCTCTATAACGTTGGTGCCCGCGATGAACATCCGGACAAAACCGGTTTTGCCCACCTTTTTGAGCACCTCATGTTTGGTGGCTCGGTGAACATTCCTAACTACGATGAGCCGCTGCAAATGGCCGGTGGCGAAAACAATGCGTTTACCAACAACGATATTACCAACTATTACGTGGTACTGCCCGCCTCCAACATTGAAACGGGCTTCTGGCTGGAAAGCGACCGCATGCTGGGGCTTTCGTTCGACCCCAGGGTACTGGAAGTGCAGCAAAAGGTAGTGGTTGAAGAGTTTAAACAACGTTATCTGAATCAACCTTACGGTGATGCCTGGCTTAAATTCAGGCCACTGGCCTACCGTGTACACCCCTACCAGTGGGCCACTATCGGAAAAGACCCCTCGCATATTGAAAACGCCACGATGGATGATGTGCGGAAGTTTTTCTATACCCACTACATACCCAACAATGCAGTGCTGGTAGTGGCCGGAAAGGTTTCTGTAAACCAGGCCCGCAGGCTTGCCGAAGAATGGTTCGGGCCCATTGAACCCCGCCCCCGCAAACCCAGGTTGCTCCCGGCCGAACCACCGCAAAGCGAAAAACGCTTTTTGCGTGCAGAAGCCCACGTTCCTGCTAACGCACTGTATATGGCATGGCACATGCCCGGGCGTTTCGACAAAAGCTATTACGCTGCCGACCTGCTGAGCGACATTCTGGGAAGGGGCGATTCCAGCCGGCTGTACACAAAGCTCGTTAAGGAAAAAGAGATATTTACCACGGTTTCGTGTTATGTAACCGGATCAATCGATCCGGGCCTGCTGGTGGTAAGCGGACGATTAAACCCCGGCATTACACCCGCACAGGCCGAGGCCGAGGTAACGAAAATCATTAACCAGCTGCTGCAAAAAGGTGTTGATGAACGCGAGCTAAGCAAAGTTAAAAACCAGGTGCGCATGTCGCTGGAATTTGAAGAGGTGGAAGTACTGAACCGCGCCATATCGCTTGCATTCTTCAGCCTGTCGGGCGATACCGGTTTGGTGAACCGGGAGCGCGGGTACTATCAGCAGGTTTCGGTGCAGCAACTCATGGACACGGCCCGCGAAATACTGAAGGAAAGCAACTGTTCGGTTATGCATTATTGTTCAACCGTTGCCGCATGAACATCCGCATTGGTTTTGGTTTTGACGTACACCCGTTACAAGACAACCACCCCTTCTTTCTGGGCGGCATACAATTGCCTGCTGAAAAAGGAGCAGCCGGACATTCGGATGCAGACGTACTGATCCACGCCCTGTGTGACGCATTGCTGGGGGCCGCCGGCCTGCGCGACATAGGCTTTCACTTTCCCAACACCGACCCGCAGTGGAAAGGAAAAGACAGCAAGCACTTTTTGCAGGAAGTGGTGCGGATGCTGGAAGAGAAAAACTGGCAGGTAATAAATGTTGACTGCACCGTTTGTCTGGAAAAGCCTAAAGTTAACCCATACATACCCGCCATGCAGGCTGTGCTGGCCGGACTGCTGAAGGTAGCACAGAATGCTGTTTCAATAAAGGCAACCACCAACGAAAGGCTTGGCTACGTTGGACGCGAAGAAGGCGTAACCGCCTATGCCGTGTGCCTTATACAACACCGGGACTTATGAATGTTAAAACCGTGGTTACAGGCGATGGCAGCCACACCCTGTACGTGGCAGAACTGGATGAAACGTACCACTCCCGCCACGGTGCCCGGCAGGAGTCGCTGTATGTTTTTATTCAAAACGCACTGGAACCGGCGCTGCATAAAAGCCAGGGGGTTGTTAGGGTGCTGGAGGTAGGCTTTGGAACAGGCCTTAACGCCTGGCTTACCTCCCTGCTGGCCGGCGAACAAAAGCGCCACATACGGTACACTGCCATCGAGGCGTTTCCACTGCCCGAAGCTGTATGGGGCCGTTTGAACTACGCAGCCCGGCACCAAGCAAAAGCCTTTGCACAACTGCACCGCTGCGGCTGGAACACATGCCAATCCATACATTCGTGGTTTGAGCTGGAAAAGCTGGCAACCACGCTTCAGGATGCACGGCTGCCGGCCGCATTTTTTGACGTGGTGTATTTCGATGCCTTTGCCCCGACAAAACAACCCGAATTATGGACCATGGAGATGCTGGCCAAAACAGCCGGGGCAATGCGCAAGGGGGGTATATGGGTAACCTACTCTGCCAGGGGCGAGGTACGCAGAAACTTAGCGCAACTTGGGCTAAAGGTTGAACGATTGCCCGGCCCGCCGGGAAAAAAGCATATGCTGAGGGCCATCCGCATATAAATGCACCAGGTTTGAGGCCCGTGGTTTAAAAAGTATAAAATGCATCGGGTGTAACGCACGCGCTGAGGGGCACATCGGCAGGGGTAGCGGGTACATGGGGCAGTGGCGCGAAAAAGCTTAATCCTATTCGCGGTGTTTCGGGCCGGCAACTTTTAAGAAAACGGTCGTAATACCCTTTGCCGTAACCTATCCGGTTACCTTTTTCATCAAAAGCCAGCAAAGGCACCAGCACCATATCGGCAGAGGCAGCCGGCACGGTTGTACCGGTACGGGGTTCGGGTATATTCCAGGTGTTTGTTGCAATCTGCAAAGGGTATTCAAGTATTACATGTTCCAGATTGTTGTTTGTAATTCGGGGCGCGGCTATTTGAATATGCGGATACTCCCTGCGCAAACGGTCAATGATAAGCCAGGTGTCGGGTTCGTTCTTTCCGGGTATGGGAAGATAGGTATGCAGCAGGCCCACGCGGGTTAAATTAACCGAAACAAAAAAGCGTTGGCAAAGCATCTGACAAAGCTGCAGGTATACAGCCGGCGCAAGTGCTTTTCTTTTTTGTAAATAAGCCGTTCTGATTTCCGCTTTAGTCATTTACCAGGCAAATGTTAAACCGGAAATCGAAGGGCCGTAAGAACTGCACCAACTGGTGAATAAGTTCGGGGTTTCCGGCGGTAAAGGTTAGCAGGTTTTCGGTACGCTCCTGCAGGGCGCCCCCCGGAAAAAGACTTTCCTTAAGTGCTGTAATCTGCCTGATTCTGTCGGACTGTTTGCGTTTTTCTGCCCGCAACATCTTCAGCTCAATTTTTTCAAGGCTTTTCAACATGCGCGTGGTTTCGGCTTCGACCATGCGAATAAGCGAGGCATCGATGTGCCGGGCGTTTTGGCGCACCTGTTCCAGTTGTTGGCGTATGGCCTCTTTCTGGCCGTTAAGCCTTATCTGTTCCGGTGCATGTCTTAGCGTTACTTCGTTTATCAATTCAGGCAAGGGCTTGAAGAGATCTTCGGAGGACAGGCCGGTTTTTTGCCATTTGCGGTACAGGCTTTGGGTTACCAGCAGGGCGAAGTTGCGGGGCAGCAGCACCGGCATGGGAATGCCCCAATGCGCAAACAGGCTTTTTAGCTGAAGCCAGTATGCCATTTCGGCCGGTCCGCCCACGTAGGCTAGGTTGGGCAGCACGCATTCCTGATAAAGCGGCCGAAGAATGACGTTGGGACTTAATTTTTCCGGGTTCTTTTCCAGCAGATCTTCCAGCTCAGCGCTTGTAAATTTTACGGGGGTATCTGTAATGCAATATGTTTCGCCCTGTTGTTCAATACGGGCGCGCAGGCCGTTGTCAAGGTAAAACAGGTTTACAGGCCGCACAAACACCTGCGGCTTATATCCCAGCCCGGCCAGTGCTTCGTTGGTGGCTGTTAACAGCCGGTGTGGCGAATGGTTAAACAAATCATCCCGCATAACGGCTGTGAACTGATGTTTGAGTTCAGCTTCGTCTCCATCAACCACCAGAAGGCCGTATTCACCAAACAAGGCGTTTACATAATACCGCACCGCATCGGCAAGTTTGTTGTGGCGGGTATAGGCTTCGCGAAAAACGCGTACATCGGCCGGTATGCTGTTCAATAGTTCATCCAGGCCCTGTGTGGAGAAACGGCCCACTGGTCCCTGCTGAGGCGTTTTCCAGGTGTAGGTTTTGCCGGCAATACGCACGGAACGGATTTCGTTCACATCGTGATCTTCGGAGGCCATCCAGTAAACGGGAACAAACCTGAAGGCCGGGTACTGCTCCTGCAGTTCTTTACACGCATTGATGGTGGTTATGATTTTGTAAATAAAATACAACGGTCCGGTTAAAATGTTAAGCTGATGCCCGGTGGTTACCGTAAAGGTTTCCGGCCGAAGCAACGCTTCCATATTTTGCTGTACAGGCTGTGGTGTGTTGAGCGATGCATATTGCCGTTGAAGTACGCGGTGCAGTACAATGCGCGCTTTGTTGCCAAAGTGTGCCTGCTTTTCGGTTATTTGCTTTTCGAACGCAGCGGGTTCAGGATAGTGATTATAAAAAGGCCTGAGTTCTTCCCGCCTGTTTACATATTTGATGAAAACATCCGAAAAGGCGCGGGTTGCTTCGAATGGCAGGCGATGTGATATGATACCTTGCATGAGTTGAAAATATAGAGCAAGTAACGGTATTCCGCGCCAAAGTGTTAATGAAATTACACCACTGTGGCAAAGAGATCAAATTCGGTGGCATCGGTAATTTTTACTGTGGTAAAATCGCCAATGCGCAGGTAGTTATCCGGGCTCTCCACAAGTACTTCATTATCCACTTCAGGAGAATCGAACTCGGTGCGGCCTACATACCAGGCGCCTTCTTTCCGGTCGATAAGCACCTTAAGGGTTTGGCCTACCTTCTGCCGGTTAAGTTCGCCTGATATGCGTTCCTGCAGGGCCATTACTGCGTCGGCCCGCTGTTGCTTTATTTCGGGGGGCACATCATCGTTCATGGTAAACGAGTGGGTGTTCTCTTCGTGCGAATAGGTAAACACGCCCAGCCGTTCGAAGCGCTGTGCTTCAACAAATTCCATCAACTCATTAAAATCGGCTTCGGTTTCACCGGGGTGGCCGGCAATAAGCGTGGTGCGTATGGCAATGCCCGGTATTTTTTCGCGAATGGTGTACAACAGCTCTTCGGTTTTTTGCCGGGTTATGCCCCTGCGCATAAGCTGCAGCATGCGCGTGGAGGCGTGCTGTAACGGAATGTCCAGATACCTGCAGATGTTGGGCCGCGAAGCCATTACATCCAGCACATCGGTGGGAAAGCCAGAAGGAAAGGCATAGTGCAGGCGAATCCAGGCGATGCCTTCTACATCGGCCAGGCGATTGAGCAGATCGGCCAGAGCCCGTTTTTTATACAGGTCGAGGCCGTAATAGGTTGAATCCTGTGCAATGAGCAAAAGTTCTCTGGTGCCCTGCCGCGCCAGGTTTTGTGCTTCTTTCACCAGCTCCTCTATCGGGCGGGAAATATGGCGGCCGCGCATAAGGGGTATGGCACAAAACGAACAGGGGCGGTCGCACCCTTCGGAAATTTTAAGATAGGCATAATGGGCCGGACTGGTTAGAATGCGTTCGCCTACCAGTTCCTGTTTGTAATCGGCTTTGAACTGTTTGAGCAGGCGCGCCAGGTCACGGGTGCCAAACCAGGCATCTACCTCGGGTATTTCTTTTTCCAGATCATCTTTGTAACGCTGCGACAGGCAGCCGGTAACATATACCTTATCCACCAGGCCTTCCTGTTTGGCATCCACATACCGGAGAATGGTATCGACAGATTCCTGCTTGGCATTGTCAATAAAACCACAGGTGTTAATAATCACCACACGGGCATCATCGCGTGCCGATTCGTGTTCGGCTTCAATACCGTTGCCGCGTAACTGGGTAAGCAATACTTCGCTGTCGACTACGTTTTTCGAACATCCCAGCGTAACTATGTTTACCTTTACCTTTTTATTGCCTTTGGTTTTCACGGGCTGCAAAGTTAAAAATAAACCATCTACCTGCCGTTCAAGTTCTATATTTACGCCATGCGGTGGATTTTAGCTTCGGTTATGCTGTTTGGCAGTTGCCTGGACAAACCCGACTGCATTAGCCAGGCCGGCAACACCCTGCAAATAGCGTTTAAAAAAATAGTAAACAATTCACCCCAGGCCGATACGGTGGTGTTCTACTACATTTCGGCTGCAGGGGCCGACAGCCTGTTTTACAGACAACAGCCCGTTGATCTGGCCGACACGCTCCGGGGCACACCGGCCACTGTTGCCCTAAACCCTTTTGCCGACAGTACTGAGTTTATTTTTCATTTTCCGTTTGAAGAAAAAATCCTGCGGGTGCGCTACAGACGCAACTTCAGGTTTATTAACGAAAATTGCTTTAGCGAAGTAAGCATAACGAACCTGCAGGTGGCCTTTACCGATTTCGACTCGGTGCATGTAGTACAGCCTGCTTTGTTTAAAAACCTAACCGTAAACATTGAGGTGTTTCGTTAGCCATATTGTCATGCTGCTTCCTGTATTGCTGGCCGCCCAGCCGGCTGATACGGTTAAGCGCAGTTTCAGGCCTACCGGGTTACGGCTGGGAGCCGACCTGGTGGCCCCCGTGTATGCTTTTGCCGACAGCCGTTACGGCGGTTATGAGTTAAATGCCGATGTGGATTTTTACCGGTATTACCTTACCGTTGATGCAGGCCGTTGGCAACGGCAGTTTACAGGCTCCCGCAGCAGATACGAAAACTCGGGTAATTATTTCCGCGCCGGAATAGATGTGAATTTTCTGAAGAATGACCCTGACGGTAACATGCTGTTTTTTGGTTTTCGGTATGCCCGAAGCCGTTTTAATGAAAGCGTTGAGCGCACCGCCACCGACCCCGTTTGGGGCACGCGCACCGAAGTGCAAACGGCCGAAGGGCGCAGGGCGGGATGGATGGAGATAACAGGGGGCCTGCGGGTTAAGATGTACCGGTTTATATGGATGGGCTACACCGTGCGCTATAAATTCGGGTTGCATGCAAAAAATACCTCAGGCCCGGAAATGTACGATGTACCCGGTTATGGCAGCACGTTTAAACCTGTAACCTGGGGATTTAATTATCTTATTTTATTCAGGCTTCCGTTGCGCTGACCTGAGTGTCGGGGTCAATGCCATCGGGCGCAGGGAGCAGCAAGGTAAATTCTGTTCCTTTTCCCGGTTCGCTTTTTACCTTAATTGAAGCGTTATTAAGGTTTAAATACTCGTAGCTAAGCATCAGGCCAAGTCCGGTGCCCTTTTCACCTGCCGTTCCGAGCGTGCTGATTTTTTTATGTCCCGGACGGAACAACAGCTGTATTTTTTCCGGGGGTATTCCCACGCCTGTATCGGCTATGGTTAATTCTATTTTACCATCTTCCTTTTTAACAGCCTCCACCTTTACTGCTCCTCCGGCAGGTGTAAACTTAATGGCGTTATTTATCAGATTGCGAACCACAAAGGCCATCTGGTTTCTGTCGGCATAAACTGTAAGGTCATCACCTATCAAACAGCTTACTGCAATGTTTTTTGCAAGGGCTACATCCCTGTACACCGAGCAGGAGTTGGAGACGAGCTCTTTAAGCGCCAGCTTTTCCGGCTTGCGGTAATAACTACCCATTTGCAGGCGCGCCCATGTTAACAGATTATCGGTGAGTTGTGCGGTGTTGGTAAGCCGGTCTTCGAGTTGATGAATCATCTTAAGCAGTTCATCCCGGGTCAGCTTGGGGCCATGGTCTTTTATAAGTTCCAGGAATCCGCTTAGCGAATTCAGCGGGCTGCGCAAATCATGCGACACAATGCTGAAAAACCGGTCTTTTGTGGCGTTGATTTGTTCCAGTTGTTGTTTTTGTCCTGCAATAATCTGCAGCCGCCTTTTGAGTATGTGTTGCAGTTCCACTATCCGCTTTATGGCAATCAATAAAGCAAAAATAAAAACCGCCGTTGCCAGTAACACTGCGTACAGTGTTTTGATCTGACTTCTTTGATGCTGGCTTGTCCTTTGCAGGATCAGGTTCTGGCGGTTTAGCCGGTATACTGCTGCCGAGCTTTCGATAAGATTTTGCCAGTCGGCTAATCGTTTAGCTCTTATCGAGTCGGAAACTTGCCGGTACCACTCCAGGTACACTTTTCCTTCCTCGGCATTGTTTGTTTCGGCTGCGGCCTTTGCCAGCTGGTAATACACTTCCTGCAGATGCATATACAAGCCATACTGTTGTACGTACGCGGCAGCAGCCATCAGCAGCGCTTTTTGTTTGTTTCTGTAACCCCTGTACTGATGGATTTCAGCCAGTTTTATTAATGCTGTGATTGTTGCTTCTTTTTGTGCGAAAACCCCCAGTTCATCGGTAAAACTTAGTACCTTATCAAAGTACATCCGGGCTGAATCGTACTCTTTTTCTTCTAAATAAATAAGCCCCATGACTTTGTAGCACGATGAGAGCACCGGCTTATTATTAATACTGCGGTTAATTTGAACAGCCAGCCGGGTAAGCAGGCGGGCGCTGTCGGTATTGCCTGCATAATAGTAACTCTCGCCCAGGTTATGGGCGGACACGCCTGTTCGCTCGGTTATATTTAACTTGCTGAACAGCCGGTAGGCTTTGCGGTGGTAGTACAGTTCTTTTTGCCGTTGCCGGAGCCGGCGGTAGGTGTGGCCCAGCGAAATGTAGCAGTTTCCCAACCCGACCGAATCGTTTATGCGGGTAAATATGTCCATAGCCTGCTGCAGGTAATTTATGCTTATAGCAAAACTCTCGTTATAGGAGTACACATTGGAGAGGTTACGGTAGGCATCGGCCAGTTGGGATGAGTCGGCCAGTTTCACAGCAAGTTCCAGCGCCTTTCTTGCATATTGAAGCGACCGTGCCGTGTTGATATAGGTAAGATTGCGGCTCAGGATGTTGAGCGCTTTAAGGCTGTCGGAAGCGCTGAGTGTACCGCTTTGCAGGCGCTTTTCCAGTGTGTCAAAGGACTGTGCACTGAGCGTATGGGAGAAGAGGATTATGGCCCATATGGTATTTCTACACGGCATAATGACCGGCCCCTTAACGTCTTAGCATAGTCTTATCCGTTTACCGGAAACGACCATTAGCCTTCAATATATCAATTTTTTACTAAGCATTTATGCTGACGTAAGATACCGTAATCAGAGTAACCTGTTTACCAGTTCATCAACGCTTATGCCTTCGGCCTCGGCCTTGAAATTGCGCACCAGCCTGTGGCGAAGCACCGGCAGGGCAACGGCCTGTACATCTTCCACATCAGGGGAATATTTTCCGTTAAGCAGGGCATTGCATTTGGCCCCGAGCACCAGGTATTGCGAGGCGCGCGGTCCTGCACCCCATTCCAGATATTCGGTAGCCAGTGCAGCGGCTCCTGGCGTGCCGGGCCGTGTTTGCGATACTAGTTTCACGGCATACTCCACCACGTTTTCGGGCACCGGCACCCGGCGCACCAGGTGCTGAAAAGTTTCAATGTCATCAGCATCGAGCAGCTTGTTTATGGCCCGGGGCTCATCGGTTGTGGTACTTTTTACCACTTCAACCTCTTCGTTAAGTTCCGGATAGGTGAGCCGGATATTAAACATGAAACGGTCCAGCTGGGCTTCGGGCAACGGGTAGGTGCCTTCCTGTTCAATGGGGTTTTGTGTGGCCAGCACAAAAAACGGGCGGGGCAGTTCATGGCGCACACCCCCCACGGTTACGGCGTATTCCTGCATGGCTTCCAGCAGGGCGGCCTGGGTTTTGGGCGGGGTACGGTTTATTTCATCAGCCAGCACAATGTGGGCAAATACGGGCCCTTTAACAAACCTAAGGTTGCGTTCCTTATCCAGTGTTTCGGCACCTATAATATCCGAAGGCATGAGGTCGGGAGTAAACTGTATGCGTTTAAACTGCAGGTCGAGCGACCGGGAGATGGTTTGTATTAACAGGGTCTTTGCCAGACCGGGCACGCCCACCAGCAGGCTGTGGCCGTGGCAAAAAATGCCGGTAAGCACCAGCCGTATTACTTCGTGCTGGCCAATAATTACGCGGCCAATTTCGGCCTTTAACTGTTTGTACACATCGGCCAGCGCATCGGCTGCTTCTAAATCGTTAGCAAATTTCTTCATATCTATTATCCGGCAAACATAACAATATCGGCCACACGGGCGGCAGGTTTTACACCAGTGCCTTAATTATCCAGAATGCCGCAGTAGTTGTATGCCGGGTCAATGCTGATGTACACGTCTTTGCGCGCCCGGTCAAACCATTTTTCAAGGGCCTTTAGCTGCTTTTCGTTAAGTGCAGCGGCACGTATCCGTTCCCAGTCTTTTTGCAGGTCGGCCAGGTGGGGTGGTATCCGGTTTTTGTAGTAAAGAATGCGAACAGCATCTTTGCCGTCATCGGTTCGGTATACCAGCGGACGGGATATGGTTCCGGTTTTCATGGTGTCGATGGCAAAGTAAACGCCCGGATCGAGCTCATCAACCGGCACACGCAGGGCGCCTTCTCTGTCGGTAAAAAAGCCTCCGTTGCCTTTGGTGTTTATATCGTCAGAATACTCGCGGGCTGCTTTTTGAAAGGTGATAGAGTCGAGCAGAATGCGGTTGCGCAGGCTGTCCAGAAAATGCTGGGCTGCGGCCAGGTCGTCTTTAGACGGAACCGGTGAGATGAGGATGTGGCGCGAATGGTATTCGTTGCCCCGGCGGTCGAGCAACTGAATGATGTGAAAGCCGTAGGCTGTTTCGACCGGCATGGATATTTCGCCGGGCTTAAGTTTAAAACACATGGCTTCGTATTCCGGAACCATCATGCCGCGGCCCACATAGCCCATATCGCCATTGTTGGCGGTAACGCTGGGGTCGTCAGAATATTCACGTGCCAGTTTACCAAAGTCTTCGCCTGCCAGCAGGCGGTTGCGAAGTTCTGCGAGCTTTTGTTTGGTTATTTCTTTTTGGGCGTTGCTTACTTTGGCCAGGCGCACAATCTGGGCTACTTCCACTTCGGCCGAAAAGAAAGGGAGGCTATCTTTGGGTATGCGGTTAAAGAAGCGCCTTACTTCGGCAGGAGTAATGCTGATGTCTTTGGTAATTCTGCGCTGCATTTCATTTATTATCATCTGTTCGCGTATCTGGTCGCGCAGCTCGAGGCGAAACTGTTCGAAGGTTTTGTTGAATTTCTGTTCCAGTTCCTGCTGTGAGCCTCCGTACTGGGCCAGTATAATGTTCATTCTCCGTCCGGTTTCGGCATCCACATCCTGGTCGGGCACTATTACCGAGTCTATTTCGGCCTTGGCCATCATAAGTTTGTTGCGCAGCAGCAGAGCCAGGTACTGGCACCGGGCTTCCTCACCCGGGCGGCCACCGTTGGAGATGTATTCCTGGTAGGCCTTGTCCAGTTCCGATTTGAGTACAATGTAGTTATCTACCTTACCGATGATTTTATCAATAACAAAACCGCCATTATCCTGTGCATTCAGTGCAATGGATGCAAGCACAAGCAGAGATACAAAAAAGTGCTTCATTACAGTTTTCATCGTCCGCTCAATATTTCAAATTCCTTGTTGTTTTGTGCCTCAGCATAAATTTCGTCTTCCAGCTTTTTAACCAGTTCAACCTTGCGCTTGTTAAGTAAAATATTTCTGATTTCATCGCGCACAAATTCCAGTGGCGAGAGACTATCAGAAATCCGGTATTCATCTACTTTAAGAAAGTAAAGGTAGTTGTCGTCAGCTGTTTCATAGTAGGAGTAATTGCGTAGAAACTGCACTTTATTGGGTATTTCGGCCAGAGGTGAGTTTTTTACCAGTTCATCAAAAACCATCCAGGTTGAATCGCTGAGGTGGTAGGCTGCCGAAAAGCTTAGGCAATATGATTTGAGCTCGTTCCGGTCTTTTTCTTTATTGGAAAGTATAAGGTCTTTAAGTTTGTTTATGCGAGGGGCACTTTTGGGCACTTTTACAAAGGTGGCCCGTACAATATTTTGTTTCAGGATGAAGTTATCGCGGTTTTCGTTGTAGTATTTTTCAATGTCGGCCCGGCTTACAGCCGTATCCAGGTGCTGCCTTATGTAGTAAGCCTGGTACTCGTAGGCAATGAGGCTGTACCGGTAATCTAAAATTTTACGTTCCAGTTCGGCTTCGTTAATGTTTATTTTTTTCAGGGCTTCCTGCATGAGCAGTTGTTTGCGTATCCAGCTGTTAACATATGCTTCAACCCTACGGGCACTGTCTTCGGGCAAGGTTCCGGGCTGAATAATGCTGGTAAGGTCATCTTTGTACAGATATGATTTGTTTACGCGTGCCACGGGCAACCTTTCATCTTCGGGTTGTTCATCCGGGTTACGTTTCATGCGAATGAGGTCGCAGCTCCCCAGGAGCAGGGTTACCAGCAGCACAGGCAGCAGTTTACCTGCGCAGCAGTCGGACAAGATATTTTCGACCTTTTTCATAAACCTTTACCGGATATTTTTTCTGCAAATCGGCCACCCATTGGTCTTCCACCTCCTGCTGGTAGTCGGAAAGGACAGAAATTTTTGCTTCTTCAAACGAAAGCAAGCCGGGCGGCAGTATTTGCAAAATGTGCACAAGGTAATACATTCCGTTGTTTTCGGCCTGATACAGGCCGGGCCTCCAGGTTAAATTGTGCAAAACCGGGCGGTCGGTACGTTGAAATTTGCCGGCATCGGTACGGATGCGCTTTTCCTGCACAAATTGTGCTGCTCCAGCGGTATCGCGTTGTTCCAGATAGCCTTTGAGCGTCGCCAGCAGGTCGGCCTGGGAGGCCGAATAGATAACGGCCTGTGCCCGTTCGCCGGCATGGTAACGGGCCCTGTTTGCCTCAAAAAAGGCACGCAGGCCGGCCGAATCGGTGGCTGCCCGGTTCCACACTTCTTTTTCCATGATATCGAACAGTAAAATACCTTCGTAGTATTCTTTGAGCAAAAAGCGGTAATCGGTTTTTTGCTGCATCAGCTCCTGTTCTGCCTGCTCGGCCAGGGCATTTTCAACAAACCGGTTATACAGTTGATTCGACTGGCCGGGTGCCGGACGGGTGGAGGTTTGGCGGTTCATTTTAACGAAATCAATGAACTGCCCGGCGGTATGGATTTTTCCGGCAACCGAAAGAAGGGTTTCTCCAGGATTGTAAAACGGCAGGTTGGGGGCATCTTTTTTTAACAGGGTATCGGCCACAACCAGCAGCTTACGTTTAAGCTCCTGATTTTCTGAAAAGCCGTATTGGCGTTTAAGTTTTGAGTAATAGGCCGCCCGTGCTGCCTGCAAGCGTTCATCGCGTACTACCCGGCTGCGCAGGGAAGACTCCAGCTGTTCGAATGGCGGCAGTGGTATTTTCTTTTCCAGGCGTACAATATGCCAGCCATAAGCTGTTTTGAATGGGTCAGAAAGGTCGCCCGGGCTTTGCAGAGAAAAGGCAACGGCATCGAACTCAGGTACCTGTGCCATGGCCCCCACGCCAAAGGGGCGCAGCCGGCAGTTGTTGCTTTTGGAGTTGAGATCTTCGGAATAACGCGCGCAGAGGTCGTTCCAGGGAACTCCGGCCTTTAGCTGATCGTAGATTTCGAAGATGAGGTTGCGGGTTTGGGTTTCGTCACGCCCCGGCAGGGTACGCAGCATAATGTGGCTTACCTCTACCTCGCCCCGTGCCGGTTTACGGTCTTCTATTTTCAGTATATGATAACCGAACCTGGTACGCACCGGCCCTACCACGTCACCGGGTTTGCCAGACCAGGCCGCAGTTTCGAAGGGATAAACCATTTGCAGGGCGGTAAAGTATCCCAGGTGGCCTCCATTGTTACGGGCCGAAGGGTCATCCGACAGTTCTCGTGCCAGTCTGTCAAACGCTTCACCCCGGCGCACGCGGGCCAGTACGTCCTGTGCCCGTTGCCAGGCTTTAAGGGTATCATCGGGTGAAGCATCGGGCTGTAGGGCCACGAGAATGTGCGATGCGCTGATTTCTTCCTTTAGTCTTTCATAAGTTAGCCGTACCAGGCTATCGGTTAGCTTGTCTTCGCGCAGGTAGGTTTTGCGCAATTCTTCCCGGTAGGTAGCAAATTCCCGGCGGAATTGCAGGGTGGTGTCAAGGCTGCGGTTTAATGCCTCTTCTACCTTAAGGCGAAACCGTATATACAACTTAAGGTAATCGTTAACTTTTTGGGGCGAATGCTCACGGGCCTCCGGATAGTTTTTTCTGAACAGGTAAGCCAGTTCATCGGCCGGAATGTCTTTTCCGTTTACCGACAGCACGGCTGGATTTTTTTGTGCGAAAGCCTGAATGGCCGCCAGCAGCAGGATTATCAAGCGGATCATATTTTTAAAAAAGGCGAAATTAATGTTTGCTGAATTTTTTTATGAGCCTGCAAACATTTTGGCCGTTGCGGTTATGGTATTCTACCGAGTCCATAATGGATTTTACCAGGCGGATGCCCAGGCCGCCTTTGCGTTTTTCAGAAATGAGTTCGTTAAGGGTGGGTTCGGAAAAAGCGTTGATGTCGAAAACATTTTTTTTGTCAATCAGTTCGAAAATAATGCGGTTGTCCTTCACCTCCACGGTTAATTCAAAGAGGTCATCGGGGTTGCACTGGTGTGCATGGATCATCAGGTTGGAGCTCATTTCGTCAACAGCCAGCACCAGTTCGCTGATGTGCATTTCGCTGAGGCCATACGATCTTAGGGCGTTGCGAATAAATTCGCGAATGCCCCTAAGGTTCTGTATGCTGCATCCAACTTTGTAGGAGTGTTTCATGGTTTAACCGTTAAGCGCCCTGAGGGCTTCTTCTTTGGTTGCCGTAATGGTAAGAAGACGGTTTAAGCCCAAAATATCGAATGTGTTGGCTACCTTGTTGTGCATTCCGAACAATACCATCCGGATTTTTTTATCGCGCATTTCTTCTATGTACGACATAAACACGCCCAGTCCGGCTGAAGATATGTAGTCCAGTGCCGAGCAATCCACCAGTATGCGGGTAAATCCTTCACCAATGCTTTTGGCTATGGTAAGGTCGAGTTCAATGGATGAAGAAGCATCTATCTCTCCTTCGGGCCTGATGATGTCAATGCCATCCTGCTGGGTGCGCTTTATTTGAACCATAGCTTTTTTAATTTAACGTTTTATTATCATGGCCGGTTAACCTAAGTTGGCAAACTTATCTGTAATCATACCTGTTTACCTGAATTTTACGGTTAAAATGGTGTAATCATCATTTATGTTTTTTGTTCCGGTAAATTCGTACAGGGCATCGATTACGCGGTTAACAATGTGCTGGGCCGGCAGGGCATGCGCCTCTGATATAACCGTACTGAGCCGGTCAAAACCAAACTCCTCGCCCCGGCTATTCCGGGCTTCGGTTATCCCGTCGGTGTACAATACCAACAGGTCGTTTGGTTCATAGTTTATTGTATTTTGATTTATCATACCGGCATAGCCATCCTGACGCAACATACCCAGGGCCAGGCCTTCGTCCTGCAGATAAGCTGCCCGGTTGGACCGGGCATGGTAATACAATACCGGACAATGTCCCGCGCGGGCATATTGTATGATGCCCTTGCGGGTATCGATTACAAAATACGCAGCCGAAATAAACGAGCTTCGCTCCAGGCAATGGGCAAGGGCGCGATTGGCGCGTTGCATAAAGGCTTCGGGAGAAGTTTGTTCATCGGCCAGGCTGTGAAATACGCCCTTCATTTGCGACATATGAAAGGCGGCCGAGGTACCCTTTCCCGAAACATCGGCAATGATAATGCCTACCCTGTTCTGCGAAAGGCGCAAGGTGTCGTAGTAATCGCCACCTACTTCATCGGCCGACTCGGAAAAAGCTGCCGCCTCAAAACAGGCATCCTGCTCCAGCCGCTGGGGCAGCAGGCTTTTTTGCACACGCCGGGCAATTTTCAGTTCTTCCTTGTACCGCTCGCTTTGCAAAACCTCTTCCATAAGCCGGAAGTTCTCGATCGAAATCCCTGCCTGATTGGCAAAGGTGGCTGCTATTTGCTGCATCTCGCGGTTAAATCCATCGGCCAGTTCCTTTACCAATACGAGTGTTCCCACGCGCTCCTCCTTAACAATCACCGGTGCAACAATTACCGAACGGAACCGTGAGCCTTTTAACCGGGCGGAAAGATTCCGCGCCTTATCCGTAACGGATTCTGCCGATGCGGCTGTGCGGCCATCGCGAAGATGCATACTGAGGCTACGGGCCTCGGCCTCATCAATGCCAAAGGTATAAAGGGCAGTTCCGGGATTATCGGTTTTCATTTCCAGCCAGGCGGCATCGGCATTTACGCTGCTTACCGAGGTTTCCAGCAAAATTTTGTATACACTTTCTTCGTTCTGTTCGGTTTGAATGGCCTGACTGATGCGCTGAAAGTTTACAACTTCTTCCAGTTTTTTTTCAAAAGCCGATGAGGTAGGAAGATTAAACAGTATTACCAGAAAGGAAAAAGATCCATACACTAAAATGAAGATAAACACCGCCTGCAGAAACAGATGATAGCGGTGGTCTGCCACACCGGTTTCACTTTGATATAAGGTATATACCATGGAATTGGAGGTGTAAAACAGGTAGCCGTGGTAGAACAGGATGAGTAACAGCAACAACAGCGCCGTTAGCTTCTGCCTGAAACTAAGGTAAGCCACCCACCTGGTGTTGGCTGCCAGCAGAATGGCCAGTAAAATAAAAATTACTAAAACAAGTAGCCTGATATTTTCCGAAGGCGAAACCGGCAATGCGCTGAATACCAGCGAACCCACCAGGCCGTACTCAAAAACCATCCACACCCGGTAGTTCCATCTGGTTTTCTGGTATAGGATAAGGCGCTTCCAGGCTACCAGGTTTATCATCAGCAGGGCTGCCCAAAGCCCCACCGTAATAAAATAACCGGTCTCTTTGTACAGAAAATGTGCGGTAAGGCGCGAAGCGCCAAACAGAAAATCAATCAAGCGCAGCAGGAGCGATATGATGCCGGCCAACAGGCCGGTGGCAAATACCCTCCAGAGCAGGTCGGTAAAACTAAGCAGTTCATCCCGCTCGAGTTTAAGTTTGTAGTACAGGTATGTACTTAAAAGGTAAATATTTAGCAGTACAGGTGGCAGCCACCGGGGAACATCGGGATGAATGCCCGCGCGCATACTAAAACTTACAGCCAGCGCAGATAACACCATGGCCAGCCAGGCTATGGCCGACAGCAGGAACAACAGGCGTATGAGGGCTTTGGTGCGCACGGAACGAAAAAGCCAATCGTTCTGACCGGCCCTGCAAGTATACCAAAAATGCGCTAACCCGGCCGCTGTAAAAAATGCTGCAAAGCAGTGCTACTCATTCACCACCAAAAGGCGGGTGGCAAGGCTTTGTCCGGGGCCGGCTTTTATAACATATAGGCCCGGAGGCAGTCCGGCATCAGGAACTACGTAACACTCCAGGCTGCCCTCGTTGTTGCGGGCAAGTTTAAGTTGCTGAAGGGCCCTGCCCTGCAGGGAGTAAACCACAGCTGTGAGGCTCTCGGTTGCAGGCGACAGACCTGTTGCCCGCACGGTAAAACCCGATGCCCCGGCCGGGTTGGGGAAAACGGCAATAATGGACCGGTTTGTTGTTATTGCCCGTCAAAGGTTACAGCCAGCACACCTGCGAAAAGGTAGAGGTGCCGTCAAAATCGGTCTGGCGCAGCCGGTAATAGGCGGTGCCGTTCAGCGGCTGGTGGTCGGTGAAAGGTGTACTCGTGCACCTGCCATGTTGTGGTGCCCTGCCCGTTAACGGTGCCCAGGGCTTGAACACAGTTTTCGCCCGATTGCGGAACGCTCAACGGTAAAGAAGACGTTATTGTTGATCTCGGATGCTGGTGCGCCAGTAGAGCTGCACCGAGCCATTTCCTGCTACCACATCGGCCCGGAAAGGCCACCAGCTCAACCGGCAGGGGCGAGTTCACCGCATCGGTAGATGCCACGTGAAAATTGTTTGTTAGCTCGGATGTCGTAAGGTTGGTGCGGTTTACCAGCGGGCTGCCAATGGTTCCGGAAGCTACTCCATGTAACCCCACTACGCCGGTAGTAGTGCTCATGCGCAAGTCGGCAAGCTCCTCAATGGTGCCGAAGCCCGTTCCGCCGGCGCGCAGGCTCCAGGTTCCGGCGGTAATACCCGACAGTGGAAACCGACCAGAACGAGTCGTGCCGTGCGGGTGATGGTGGCAGCGCCATCTACAGTAATGAAACGTTGCTGGTGGTGAGGGCGTCGGTAAAATTTACCACCGATACCGCCCCACCGCTGTTGGCCACATTGTTCTTGCCCAGGAAAAAAGGACGGAAACGGGTGGCGCTGCCCACCGGAAAAAATCCTGCCAGTGCGCCGGTGGCAATATTGGCTGTTGAAACGTAGCGCGTAAGTACGCCCCCATATATCCATCCGCTGGCTTCGGTAAAGCTATGGCTTAGCGCACCCGGCGACCCCGCGGAAGTTCCTACGGTAAACAAATTACCGTTTAGATTAACACTGCCCGATACCATGGACAAGGTGTTGCTTACTGTTACAGGTGTGTTAAGTATAATTTGAGGGAACGCGGCAGCCGTGTTGTTGAAGGTAAGGCTATTAAATGTTTCCGTGCCTGTAGCTGTAATGCTTTGCGGGCTGGTTCCGGCCAGTGTTACGGTAAATGTGCCCGGCACAAATGTTGCCGTGCCGGAACGGACCCAGTTTCCGTAAAGCGTAAAGCTGCCCAGGGCCGATTTGGCTCCGGTCCCCGAAAGCAATAGGTTCGAATATCCATCGGCTGCTACCGGTGTAATAATTTGCTGTGCTCCCAAGGCGGTATAATTAAAATCGTTGATCCCATTATTGGCAAAAAGCCGCACGTTCGCATCGTGGCCGGTACCGGAATAATTCCAAACTGCGCCGTTCAGGTTATTGATATCGTTGGTGGCATTGGAGTTACTCGGAATATCCAGGAAAGTACCCGATTGATTAATGGTACCGAAGTTGATGATGGTGAGGTCGCCCCCGTTGCCGCTTGCACCGTTGGCATCACCGTCTAATGAAACAAAGTTTAAAACTCCGCCTGCATTATTGATGATGGCGTTGTTGTCATCGGTATTACCGTTTGCGGCAAGGTTTCCGGCAAGCAAGGCAGTGCCGTTGTTGGTAAAATTGTTGTTATCATTATCAAACAAAATATCCACCGCGTTCAGAATGGTGTTGTTAACAAACGAAGCACCGGTGGTTCCTGCGGTAAATTCAATTTGATCGGATAGCGTAAGGCCGGCAGAAAGATTATTTATAAGGGTTGCGTTATCGGCACCGATTAGTATATCATCAGTTATGGTTAATGTGCCCGCGCCTTCTATGTAGTGCACACTGTTAGCGTTGGCGGTTAACGTAATATCTTCAATGGTTAAAATGCCTCCGGCATCCACGCGAAGCGTTGCCCCGCCTGCATTTTGATTAAAATCAATCTGTGCCCCTGCCTGGCCGTTGTGATTCAGAATACCTCCGGTTTGTACCCGTACCAAACCCAGTTCGATACCCAAATCGAGATTGGTGGTGGTGAAGAACAGCATGCCGGTTGGGCGAATATCCACACCGCCTGCGTTGGCATCAGCGGTAAGGTTAATGGTATGACCCCCGCCAACAATGGCCACCTGCGCAGGGGTAGGGGGGGGAAGAAGCATTGCAGGGACCGGTAAAACCAACAGTTGACCAGGATGAAGTGGCATTCCAGTTTCCGGTAGTACAACTGTACAGAACAGGCACCTGGTTAACCGTAAGATTATCAAAGTACAGGGTAGAGAATATACGTCGGGGGTATTTTCCAGTCCCCGAATAACGATTTGCAGGGAACTGCCGGTAATTACGGCACTGCCCGAAGTATTAATGCTCAGCAGTTGCCCCAGCAGTTCTGCCAAAAAGCACCTCCGGGCCGCCGTCCACCCGGTAGTATGCCCGTATATAATCAGTGGTGCTGGTAGCAGCCGTTACCATATCAACAGAGATAGGTTGCCATGCCGGTAGCCGAAATATCAATAATGCTGGTTTGAAAAACGCCCTCTGTTGCCGTATTGTTAATATAAAAAACGCCGCCTATAACAGGCAATGTTTGCTTGGAAAAAGTGCCCAGTGGGGCTGTGGTTACACTCCAGGTACCACCGGTGCTGGTGCCCGAAGTGGCACCGTCAGGTTCGTCATTAAAATTTTCTGAATACAATGTCTGCCCGGTGACAGCAACTGCCACGAACAAACCGGCAGCCAGCAAAAGTCCTTTGCGGTTCATTACACAAACTCTGTCTCTGTTATGTGGGCCATACCCGTAAAGATACAAAATTCCTACTTCCTGCTGTAGTTGGGGGCCTCGCGGGTTATGGTTACATCGTGGGGGTGGCTTTCGATAATGCCTGCGTGGGTAATTTTTACAAATCTGGCTTTTTTCAGGGCATTGATGTTCTTGGCGCCGCAATATCCCATGCCGGCACGCAGGCCTCCCATAAGCTGGAACAGCACTTCTGCCACCAATCCCTTGTAAGGAACGCGGCCGGAAATACCTTCGGGTACAAGTTTTTTAATGTCATCTTCCACGTCCTGAAAGTAACGGTCCTTTGAGCCTTCTTCCATAGCTTCAATCGATCCCATGCCGCGGTAGGATTTAAACTTGCGGCCCTCGTAAATAATCACATCGCCCGGGGCTTCTTCGGTGCCGGCCAGCAGGCTGCCAATCATCACACAGTCGGCACCGGCAGCAATAGCTTTTACCACATCGCCTGAAAAGCGAATGCCGCCATCGGCAATTATGGGCACCCCCGAGCCTTTTATGGCGCGGGCGGCTTCAAATACAGCCGACAGCTGGGGAAGGCCCACTCCGGCCACCACGCGGGTGGTGCAAATGCTGCCCGGTCCCACGCCCACTTTTACGGCGTCGGCACCGGCTTTTACCAGTGCTCTGGCAGCTTCGCCGGTGGCTATGTTGCCCACCACCACATCCAGTTCGGGATATTTGTGTTTTACTTTTTTTGCCGCTTCAATTACTCCTTTTGAGTGGCCGTGGGCGGTGTCAATGGTAATTACATCTACACCTGCCTTCTTAAGCGCTTCTACCCTGTCGAGCATATCGGGTGTTACCCCCACGGCTGCCCCAACCCGCAGGCGCCCGAACTTATCCTGGCATGCATTGGGCTTGTTTTTCTTTTTTTGTATATCTCTAAAGGTTATCAGGCCAATGAGCCTGCCCTTTTTGTTAACGATGGGCAGTTTTTCTATTTTATATTTCTGCAGCACGGTTTCGGCCTTTTCAAGGGTTATGTTTTCGGTGGCAGTGATGAGGTTTTCTCTGGTCATAATTTGTTCCACCGGCACGCTGAGGTCTTTTTGAAACCGCAGGTCGCGGTTGGTGACAATGCCCATTAGTTTGCCGTTATCGTCAACCACCGGAATGCCGCCAATTTTGAACTCGCGCATAATATTTTCAGCATCGCGCGCTGTTGCCCGCATGTGGAGTGTTACGGGGTCGAGGATAAGTCCGCTTTGCGAGCGTTTAACCTTGCGCACCTGTTCGGCCTGCCGTTCGATGGACATGTTTTTGTGAATAAATCCCAGACCGCCCTCCAGGGCCATGCTTATGGCCAGACCAGCTTCGGTAACCGTATCCATGGCTGCCGAAACAATGGGAATGTTCAGGTTGATGTTTCTGGAAACACGGGTGCGGATGTCGGTTTCGCGCGGCAGTACTTCCGAGTAAGCGGGAACCAGCAACACGTCATCGTAGGTAAGGGCTTCGAACAGAAACTTGGAACCGGAAGAAGCAGAAGTTGAGGAAGGCATGGCAAACAGGTTTGGAACCGTTATTTGCCGGGCAAAGGTAAACGAATTTGTTCATTCCTTTGTGCGGGGTCTGTAAATTTTGGATTTACTTTGAGCTGCACTAAGTTTAACCGGCATATTCCATGAAAAAGCAACTTTTGTTTCTGCTTGCAATAACCCTTCTCTTCACTGTTGTCCGGGCGCAGGTACAAACGGGCAAGGCTTCGTACTATGCCGACCGCTTTGAAGGCAAGCCCACTGCCAGTGGCGAAAAATACCGGCACAATAAACTTACGGCCGCGCACAAAACCTTGCCATTTGGTACGCGCGTACGCGTAACCAACCTGAGCAACAATGCTTCGGTAGAGGTGGTTATTAACGACCGAGGCCCGTTTGTGGAAGACCGCATTATCGACCTCTCGAAGTCGGCAGCAGAAAAACTGGGCTTTCTGGTGCAGGGTATTGCCGAAGTAAAGCTGGAGGTGATTGACCCCGGTACCGGAAAAGTGAGCGACCCGGCCCGGCCCATCGGTAACGTTGCCGTGGAGGAAAAGGAGTTTTACAGCACCGAGATAAGCCGCACCTCACCCCATGGCTTTGGCGTGCAAATAGGCACCTTTCAGGAACTGGTTAATTTGTTACGGCTTACTGATAACCTTAAAAAGTCTTATCAGAAGAAAATTATCATTCAGGTTAAGGTTATTAACGGGGTAAAATTTTATTCCCTTATCATAGGGCAATATCCCAACCGCGCCAAAGCCGAGGCCCTTCGGGAAGAACTGCGACCACGCTACCCCGATGCATTTATAGTAGAATTTAACCGGTTGTAGGGCAAAAACCGCCTGTAACAGGGAATCAAAAATTGTCTAAACTTTTTAGCAATTCTATCGTTTACGATAGTATTGCTATCATGCCCATTTTGCAGTTTTCGGTAAACCAAACCCTTTATTTGCGCAACCCTAACGATTCGGTGCTGGGGCGGAAAATTATTTCCGAAAGCATAAGGCTTATAAACCAGCTGGGTTTTGAGCATTTTACCTTTAAAAAACTAGCCCGGGCTATTGGCAGCACGGAGGCTTCGGTTTACCGGTACTTTGAAAACAAGCACCGGTTGCTGCTTTACCTGATTGACTGGTATTGGTTATGGATGGATTACAGGTTTGAGGTGGTTACGCAAAACCTTAAAGAGCCCAAAGAACGGTTAAACGCCTGCCTGAAGGCCCTCCTTACCGATGATTCGCCAGGCGCGAACGGTCACGAACCCAACCTGCGCGCATTGAAAAACCTGGTTATGGCCGAGTTTGAAAAAACCTACCTTACCAAGCATGTTGACCAGGACAACCGCGAGGGGGTGTTTTTACCCTATAAAACCGTATGTAAAAAGCTGGCTGCCCTTATTCGCGAAATCAATCCTTCGTTTCCGTTTCCGCATACATTAATCAGCACGGTTATGCTCACCGCCAATCATCAGTTATTTTATGCCGAACATCTGCCGTCATTAACCGATATTAAGGCACATACCGGCCATTCAGATACTCAGCTTGAATGCTTTCTTCAGCTCATGATCTATAAAACCATTGAACCCTAAGGCACATGTTGAATAACCATCATATTGTACGCATTCTGCGCGAGGCGGCCCTGCTGCTTAATCATAGTTACCGGGCCGACAACCTGCAGTTTGTAGAGGTAAACAACCGTAGTTATTCGCTGCATGAATTTGATGAATTTAAGCGCGACCTGTTTGAAGCCGGGGCCAAAATTCAACTTATGCTGCTCCAGTATCAGCTTCCAAAGGCCGATTTTATTGACTTCCTGAAGAATGAGCATCAATACGTTCTGGCATTTCGGCGCGCAGGCGAGCAACTAAAGCCCGTACTTATTCATCCGGCCGGAAAAAACCGAAAGGAAACACAGTTCGATGCCCAAACCAGCCATACCCACCTCTTTCAGCCTCAGGGCGACTGGTTCTGCCCGAAGAGTGACGAGGTATTGTTTCTGGTTATTTTTCCCGAAGAAAGCATTGTCAGCGATCTGCATATTGGCGAAGAAGGGGGGCAAAAGCTTAGTCCTGTAACACGGCTTTTGCGACTGCTGCATGCCGAACGTACGCAAATTAACTACATCCTTTTCTACGCCTTGTTAATGGGTTTGCTCAGCCTGGTACTGCCCCTCGGCATTCAGTCCACTATCGAACTCATTTCCGGAGGGTTGTTTTTCAGTTCAGTTTATGTTTTAATTGGCGTTATTATTCTGGGGGTGCTAATGGGCGGCATTCTGCAGATTATGCAGATTAGTCTGGTAGAACACCTGCAACGCCGAATCTTCACCAAAGCCTCGCTGGAGTTTGCCTACCGTATTCCCCGTATAAAATCCGAATCCATTATCAGCAACTATGCCCCCGAGCTCATCAACCGCTTTTTTGATATCATCACCATTCAGAAAGGGCTCCCCAAACTACTCATTGATTTCACCTCGGGGTTGGTTCAAATATTCTTCGGTTTAGTGTTGCTTTCGCTGTATCACCCGTTTTTTGTGTTCTTCAGCCTCGGGCTTATCACGTTCTTATTCATTATTTTCTATTTTACAGGACCCCGCGGGTTGCGCTCGTCTATTGAAGAGTCGAAATACAAATACAAAGTGGTGCATTGGCTGGAAGAACTGGCCCGGGCTCTTCATTCATTTAAACTGGCCGGCAGCACCGACCTGCCCATAAAAAAAACCGACCAGAACGTGAGCAACTACCTGAAATACCGAAAAATGCATTTCCGGGTACTCATCACACAATACTCATTTATCTTATTGTTTAAAACCCTGGTGATTGGCGGACTGTTGATTGTGGGATCCATTCTGGTGGTAGACCGGCAAATAACGTTAGGGCAGTTTGTAGCCTCGGAAGTGGTTATTATTCTCATCCTGAATGCCATTGAGAAAATTATTATGTACATGGATGTGATTTACGACCTGCTGACAGCCGTAGACAAAGTAGCTCACGTTACCGACCTGCCACTGGAACGTATAGGCGGGTTGGATTTGCCCCGCCCCCTCAACCAGAACGGCTATTTCATTGAAGTTAAAAACCTTCGGTTCCGTTATCCCGGAAAATCTGATTACGTGCTTAACGGCATTGACCTGACCATACGGGCCGGTGAACGGGTTTGCATTTCCGGGCCTGGGGGTGCCGGTAAAACCACACTGGTTAATATTCTTTCAGGTATTTATACCAATTACGAAGGCCTGGTGGCCCTCAACAACTACTCTTTGCGCGACCTGGACTTAACCCACCTGCGCGACAAAATCGGAAAAAATATTTCGCAGGAAGATATTTTCGATGGCACCATTCTGGAAAACATAACCCTGGGCAAACACATGGAACTGGTTCAGGATGCCATGGAAGCCATTGAGGCCGTTGGGCTTCGCCAGGAGATATTAACCCTGCCCGAAGGGCTTAACACCCATCTTACCAGTGGTGGAAAAAACCTGTCGAATACATCCGTTCACAAACTCATCCTGGCCCGGTGCATTGCCAAAAAACCTAACCTGGTAATTTTGAACGACTTCTTTAACGGCCTGAAAAGAGAGGCAAAAGTACATCTTGTTCAATGCGTAACCGACCCCTCGCGCCCCTGGACGCTCATTGCGGTTTCCAACGACCCGCTCGTTATGCAGGCCTGCGGCCGGGTATTGGTTTTGCGCGATGGAAAAATTGAAATTGACGGTCCCTATAACGAATTGTTATCGCAGGGATTTTTAGAGCCTTATACCGAGTAGCCTATGCTTAACCTTTCTAAAAGCAAAATTGATCGCATCGTTGAGCAGGAAAAGCTTTACTCGCTCCGCGCCATTAAAACGCCGCGTGCTGGCCTCATCATTGCCCGGTTCTTCATGGTGGTGCTGCTCATTTTTATTGTTATGCTATTTTTACCCTGGCAGCAAAATATAAGGGGCACCGGCAAGGTAACACCCTTTAACCCGGGCAACCGGCCCCAAACCGTTGAAACAGCCATTGCCGGCCGTATCCAGAAATGGCACGTGCAGGAAGGACAATATGTAGAAAAGGGCGATACCATTATTACCCTTAGTGAAATCCGTGAAAAGTATTTCGACCCCCTGTTGCTGCTGCGCCTAAGCCAGCAAATCGAGGCCAAACAACAGGGTCTTTTTGCCAAGCATGAAAAAGCCAGCGCACTTGCCCGGCAAATTGAAGCCCTAAGGCAGGCCATGGACAATAAAATCAACCAGGCCAAAGCCAAACTCGATGCCGAGCAAATCCGGTTCGAAAACCTGAAGAATCAATACGAACGGAACAAAACCCTGTATGAGGCCGGCAACATTCCTTTAACCAAATTCCAGGAAATTGAATACAGGTACCGCGGGGCACAGGCCGACTACGTAAATGCCCAAATTGAACTGAACCGGGTGCAGGCCGAATACCTGGATAAAATAAGCAAGGCCGAATCAGACCGCAACCAAACCCGGGCCGAGATTTTTGAAACCGAAGCCGAGCTGGCCAAACTGCGCAACGAATACGCCAATATGCAAATCCGCAACCAGCAATACCAGATAATTGCCCCGCAAGACGGCATTGTGGTAAAAGCCATGAAGGCCGGTATTGGCGAAACCATAAAAGAAGGCGATGCGGTTTGCATGATTATGCCGGCAGCCGAAACCCCAACCGACATTGCGGCCGAAATGTACATCCGTGCCATGGACGTACCCTTGGTAAGCAAGGGGCGCAAAGTGCGTATTATTTTTGATGGCTGGCCCGCCCTTCAGTTCTCCGGCTGGCCCAGTGTGTCGGTCGGTACCTTTGGAGGCGTGGTACGGGTAATTGACATGGTAAACACCGGGCCCGGAGAGTTTAGGCTGCTCATTGTACCCGACTCAACCGATACACCCTGGCCGAAACAGCTGCGCGTAGGCTCGGGCATAAAAGGCTGGGTAATGCTGGATGATGTGCCCATTTGGTATGAAATATGGCGACAGCTTAACGGTTTCCCGCCCAGCCTGTACCAGGAACCGCTGGAAGATGTAATTGAGAAAAAATCACCGGCCGGAAAAACCTCTGATGATGCGTATTAAGCTTGTACTTACATGGTGTTTATTTCCCGTGACAGGGCTGTTCGCCCAGTTCCGGTACGACACCCTGTTTGCTACTCCCGACACGGCCACAGCGCTTACGCTGGAAGGTTTCTATCAGTTGGTAATTAAAAATCATCCCTTAGCCCGGCAGGCAGCCCTGCTCAGCGAAGTGGCGCGCCAGGAAATACGACTGGCACGGGGAAACTTCGACCCCAAAGCTGAAATAACTTACCTCACCAAAAATTTCAACAACACCGAATACTACGATAAGCTGAATGCCCAGATTAAGTTTCCCAGCCTCTTTCCGTTAGACCCCGCCGTAGGCCTGGAACGAAATTCAGGCACCTACCTTAGCTCCGAATCTTACATTCCGCCTGAGTATAACTACCGGCAGCTTTATGCGGCCCTGGCCCTTCCACTGGGGCAGGGCCTGCTAACCGATACCCGCCGGGCCGCCCTGCGCCAGGCCGAATTGTTTAAAGACCTTACCGAAGCCGAACAGGTTTCTATGATAAATAAGGTGTTATTAGACGCTGCAAAAGAATACTGGAACTGGTTTTATTCCTATTACCTCTTCCGCCTGCAGGACCGGGGCGTGGCCGTAGCCACCGAAATCTTTGAACGCACACGGCTGAATGCCCAAATGGGTGAAGCCTCGGCCATCGATACTGTACAAGCCCTCATTACCCTGCAAAGCCGCATCATCGAACGGCAGGAGGCCCTGCTCGGCTTTTTAAATGCAGGTGTAACCATAAGCACTTTTTTGTGGGACAGCCTCGGCAATCCTGTTGACCTGCCCACCAACTGGATTCCCGTGCCCGAACCGGAAATGTTTGCCCTCTCGGCCAGCGAACTGGAGGCGTTGCGTGCCCAGGCGCGCATAAACCACCCAGACCTGCGCAAACTATCGGTTAAACTTTTGCAACTCGATGTGGAAAGACGCCTGAATGCCGAATTCCTTAAACCCAGGCTTGATTTAAAATATTACCTGCTTAACCAGCCCTTCGACCCCGAAGGCAACGCCCATTTTTCCCCCGCCAACGACTATAAATTTGGCCTAGACTTCAGCTTTCCGCTGTTTCTAAGAAAAGAACGCGCCAAGCTGGCTCAAACCAAATTAAAAATTACCGCTACCGAATACGATCGCATGCTTACCGAAAGGCAAATTGTAAACAATCTGCAGGCTACCTATAACACACTGGTTACCACAGCATCAGTATTAAACAACCAGCTCGACATGGTTAACAATTATGAACGCCTGCTGCAGGCTGAGCTGTTAAATTTAAGAATGGGAGAAAGCGACTTGTTCAAGATTAACCTTCAGCTCGAATATCTGTTGCGCACGCAGGGAAAGTGGCTTAAGCTGCTGTCGGATTACAGCAAGCAAAAGGCATTGCTATACTGGGCTGCCGGCATACGAAACCTGGGCGAAGAACTGCCCTAATATTTGCGTTTTTTTTCATGAAAGGCTCCCCGGTATTCCGGGTTTTCCTTTTTTTTCTGTTCGTCTATTTCCCTGCGCATTTGCTGCAGCTCTTGCTGCGGTGTCTCCTCAACCTGCACCCCTTCGGGCAGGTTGCACACCGGAATGGACTGGCGTATCAGGGCCTCAATTTTTTTGATATGATACCGGTCGGCCTCGGTTGCCAGGGTAATGGCCACTCCGGTTTCAAGTGCCCGCCCGGTACGCCCAATGCGATGCACATAGTCATCGTACATTAGGGGAACATCAAAATTTATCACATGCGAAAGGCGGCTTACATCAATACCGCGCGCACTTACATCGGTCGAAACAAGAACCCGCAAATTTCCTTCTTTTAATTGCTGCATGGCATTTATGCGGGTGTTTTGGCTTTTGTTTGAATGAATAACCCGTACCGGACCCAGCTTTTTCCGTTCCAGAAACCGGTATACGTGGTTGGCCGAAGCGCGCGTGCGCGTAAAAATCAATACCCGCGTAAAACCGGGCTGACGCAACAGGTACTCAACAAAGTTTATTTTGGTTTTCAAATTGGGTACGTAGTACAGTTGCTGTTCAATGCGGTCGGCCACGGTGGCCTGCGGGGTAACCTCTACGCGTACCGGAAATTCCAGAAATTCTTCTGCCAGCTTTTCTACCCGGGGCGGAAAGGTAGCCGAAAACAAAAGGTTTTGTCGTTTTTGGGGTATTACCTCAAAAATCCTGCGCAGCTGGGGCATAAAGCCCATGTCCATCATGCGGTCGGCTTCATCCAGTACCAGGGTTTTTATTTGCTTTACGGGCAGCTCGCCTCTTAAATACAACTCCATAAACCGGCCTGGCGTGGCCACCACTACGTCTGCTCCCGCGCCCAGTTGCTCTACCTGCCTTTTCAAACCAACCCCTCCATACAATTCAACAATTCTTATATCGGTATAAATGGCCAGCTTACGCGCATAGGCAGCTACCTGTACGGCCAGCTCTTTGGTGGGAAGCAGTATGAGTGCACGGGGTTCACTGCCATCGGCATACTTAATCCTGAACAGCACCGGCAGCAAATAGGCAGCGGTTTTGCCCGTTCCGGTTTGGGCTATGCCTATTACGGCCTGCCCGGCCAGTATCGGAGGGATGCTTTTGCGCTGAATTTCGGTAGGTTTTTCATATCCCGCCCCGGCAAGTGCCCTGATAAGTTGAGGATTCAACCCCAGGTCGGTAAAGGAGGTCGGTTCTTTCATTACTTTTGGGATGATGAAAACTACGCTGCTGCTTAACGCAAATATAGTTAACGAAGGAAAGGTGTTTGCGGCCGATGTACTGCTAAAGGGGCCTTTCATTGAAAGGATTGAAAACAACCTCCAGCACCTGAATGCCGATCAGATAACAGACCTGAAGGGTCTTTACCTGTTGCCCGGGGTGATTGACGACCAGGTGCATTTTCGCGAACCAGGCCTTACCCACAAAGCCACCATTTACACCGAAGCCAAAGCAGCCGTAGCCGGAGGCATTACTTCTTACCTTGAAATGCCCAATACGGTTCCGCCTGCTTTTACCCGCGAGCTGCTGGAGCAAAAATTTGAGCTTGCCGCCAGGTTTTCGCTGGCCAATTATTCTTTTTATATCGGTGCCTCAAACACCAATCTCGAAGAAGTGCTGCGGGTTGATCCACACTATGTTTGTGGTTTAAAAATTTTTATGGGCTCATCGACCGGAGACTTGCTGGTAGACGACCCCGTGGCTCTGGAAAGATTTTTTGCCGAAGTTCCCCTGCTTATTGCCACCCATTGCGAAGACGAAACTACCATAAGACAAAACTCCGAACAGTTCCGCAAACAGTACGGTGATGATGTACCGGTTGAAATGCACCCGATTATCCGCAGCGAAGAAAGCTGCTACCTGTCGTCAAGCCTTGCTGTAAGCCTGGCGCGTAAATACAACACCCGCCTGCATGTTCTGCACATTTCAACAGCCAAAGAAACTGCTCTTTTTAACCCCGGCCCCGTTACCGAAAAAAATATTACGGCAGAAGCGTGCATTCACCACCTGTGGTTTAGCAGCGCAGATTACGCCCGGCTGGGCAACTTTATAAAATGGAATCCTGCCATTAAAAGCCCGGCCGACCGCGAGGGGATATGGCAAGCCCTGCTCGAAGACCGGATTGACGTAATTGCAACCGACCATGCGCCGCACACCCGCGAAGAAAAAATGCGGCCCTACTTTCAGGCACCTTCCGGCGGACCGCTCGTGCAGCACAGCCTTCCGGCCATGCTGGAATTTTATCATCAAAAAAAAATTTCGCTCGAACGCCTGGTAACCAAAATGTGCCACAACCCCGCCCTGCTGTTTGGCATTGAGAAACGCGGCTTTATACGCGAAGGGTTCTATGCCGACCTGGTAGCTGTTGACCTGAATAATCCCTGGACCGTTTCGACCGAAAACATTCTGGCCAAATGCGGCTGGTCGCCCTTTGAGGGCTACACCTTCCGCTCGCGCGTAATGCACACCTGGGTTTCCGGCCACCTGGCCTGGAGCAACGGGCAGTTCAACGAAAGCCGCCCGGGCATGCGGCTAACTTTTACACCCCGAAGGTAGTTTGCAAATCGCCTTCGGCTGTTTAACTTTGCCCTCCCGTATCGCAAACACTCCTTGCGAACGTTATACGGTGGATGTAGCTCAGTTGGTTAGAGCATCAGATTGTGGTTCTGAGGGTCGTGGGTTCGAGTCCCATCTTCCACCCTTCTTTTTCTGCCGCCCTTACCGTTCGTGCAAATTTCATTGGGTCTTTAACGGGTTTTTTGGATTATTCTGAAAAATCCTGCCCCATGGACCAGCGCATTATTAACCTCTACGATGAATACACCCACAAACCGCTAAGCCGCGAAGAATTTCTGCGCAAGCTGGTGCAGCTTACCGGAAGCACCGCGGCTGCCATGGCCGTCTTGCCTCTCATAGAAGTAAACTATACCCATGCTGCCACCATAGCCCATCAGGATGAACGGCTGTTTACTGAATATGTTTCTTACGCGGGCGAGGAAGGCGACAGCATGCAGGCTTATGTGGCCCGGCCCGTAAAGCAGGCAAAATATCCGGCTGTTATGGTTATTCACGAAAACCGGGGGTTAAACCCCCACATAGAAGATGTAACCCGCCGGATGGCCCTGGAGGGTTTTCTGGCCTTTGCACCCAATGCCCTGGCACCACTGGGCGGAACACCCGATGACTCTGATAAGGCACGCGAGCTGTTTCAAAAACTGGATGCCGCCAAAACCCTTAAGAATTTTATAAGAGGCTTTGACTACATTAAAACCCGAAAGGACTGCAACGGCAAGTTAGGATGTGTGGGCTTTTGCTGGGGTGGCGCCATGGCTAATAACCTGGCCGTTCATGTTCCGGAGTTGCGCGCAGCTGTTGCGTATTACGGACGCCAGCCCGAGCTTTCTGAAGTACCCAAAATCAAAGCAGCTATGTTGCTTCACTATGCGGGTTTAGACGAGCGAATAAATGTAGGTATCCCCGCATACGAAGAAGCACTGAAAAAGGCCGGAGTGCGCTATCAGTTGTATGTGTACGAGGGTGCTCAGCACGCCTTTAACAACGACACCTCACCTGCCCGGTACAATGCCGAAGTGGCCAGGCTGGCATGGGAAAGAACGGTGGCATTTCTTACAGAACACCTCCTGTAAAATCACAGCCTGAGAAAAAGACCCAACTGCAGGTTAAACGCTTTGCAGTGGTATTTCTTTTTGTGTATGTTTATCTCATGATTACCTGGGAGGAATTCAACACATGGCCAATGGACCGGAAAGTAAGAATGCTGTACGAACAAGGCTCATTTGTTATGGCCATACGTTATTACGGATATAAGATAAATCTTTACGTGCTGGGCAATTTGCTCGTTGAGGTGTTTGTTAACCACAAACAGGCTGCGATAGAAAAAATCCTGCTGCTGGATACTTCGCATTCGCGTATGAAGTTTTATTCTGACCAGATTAAACTGCCTGCCGATATCTGCTGCTGATACAGCCTTTCTTCTCCCGGGCAATAAAAAAATCCCGCCATAGCGGGATTTTTTATGCAAGCAGAAAGTGAAGTAAAATTTTAAGCTGAAGCAGCAGCCGAGCTTTCGAATTTAGCTGCGGCCTTAAGTGTAACTGTTTTTTTGGCCTTATACCCGCAATAGCTGCACTGGTAATGCTTAAGCAACTCACCCTCTTCGGTAGCGGTGGGCTCTTTGAGAATTTCTTCACGAACTACTTTAAAGGTTTGGTAGTTGCACTCCGGACATTCCAGGGCATGCAGGTGGCCTGCATATTTTTCGATTTTAATGTAACCGGTTTCCTCATCTTTCCACACGTCATAGTCAACCGAAAATACGTTTTCTTCGGCCTGCATACCTTCATCCAGGTAGGCGTCTTCCTCTTCTTCGCTAAGCAGCTTCATGGGTTTGCCCGTTTTGGGCGATATGCGCGGGCGGTAGCGCAGGGCCTTGAGGCGTTTCTCAATGTAAAAAGGATAGTAAAACTTCAGCAGATTCTGGATGATAAGAGCCGCTATTAACCCCATGGAAACCGTAATAAATACCCTTACCAGCACCATCAGGGTATTGATTTCGGTAATGTTCGAATTGGCATAGAAGCATGAGCCCAGAATTAAAACAATGGAGGCTATCCACAGAATATTAATTTCATGGCGGCTTATGTAATCGTACTTAATTTTCGGGTCGCGGGTGGTGGCCAGTTTTACCACGTGCCCCAGTACAATAAGTAAGGCCAGCGCCCACAGGCCGTAGGCTAAGTTCTGTGCCAGCCGGTTCCACGGTTCGTATTGTTGTACAAGTTCTTCAACCATAGGGTTTTGGTTTATTAATTACAAATATAAAATGTGCCTTTCAGATTACCTACTTGGCCGGAGGTTTATTCACAAAAACGCCATCTAAGTAATAGACTTTAGCAGTAAAATTCAAGAAATAATCCCATAATTTTATTAAAACTGCAAATGCATGCCCAGCCAGCCTGTTATAATCCGGTAAGTTTCCGCGCTGTTTTCCAGCATGCCCATATGGGCTGCATCGGGCAAAATTTTAATTACAGCCCTGTTAGGCGAAAGTCGGGAGGCCTGTTCTTCAAGGGATTGGGGCGGTATCAGCGGGTCTTTTGCTCCTCCCAGAAATAAAACCGGGCCGGGGTATTCGGACAAAAAGGGCATTTGATCGGACCGGTCGCGCATGGCTCTGGTCCAATGAATAAGGGTCCGGGCTTCGATTTTCTGCGCCTCCGGAATAAGCTCCTGAAGGGCGGGGTGCGCCGGATTGGCAAAAAGGTTTTGAAAGAACGTACCAATAAACGGCCCGGGGCCGTGTTTTTCAATGAGTTCAATTACCCGGTTGCGGTTGTTTTTGCGTTCCTCGCTGTCGGGCAGGGCTGTAGAATGAATCAACCCAAGGGCTGTTACGCGGCGGGGGTCCAGCCGCGCCATGGCCAAAGCCACATAGCCCCCCAGGCTATGGCCAATGGCCACCAGGCTGTTAACCTTTTCGGCAGCAAGGCGGTTAAGCAGGTGCCTGGCCGCATCCTCAATGGTAAATGGTTCGTTTAGCGGAGGGCTTTTGCCAAAGCCGGGCAAGTCGGGCAACAGCACATGGCAGGATTTTGCCAGTTGCTGCGCAATGCCCTGCCACACTTTGTGGGTTTCGCAAAACCCGTGAATAAGTACCACTGCCTTTCCGGTTCCGGCCTGGCTTATATACATAACTTAAACTCTTACCGGAGCTGTTTGCAGAAGCGCCATTACGGCTCTTTTAATGCCCTGGGGATCAAAGCCGCATTCGGCATGGAGTTCATGCTGCTCTCCGTGCTCTACCACGCGGTCGGGAATGCCCAACCTTACCACCTGTGCATGGTACCCGTTATCGGCCATGAACTCCAGTATGGCGCTGCCGAATCCTCCCTGTATGCAACCGTCTTCTACGGTTACAATTTTGGAATAGCGTGTAAAGATTTTATGCAGCAGGTTTTCGTCCAGGGGCTTTACAAAGCGCATGTCGTAATGCCCAATGTCAATACCCTCTTTTTCGAGCTCCTGGCAAACCGCTGCGGCATAGTTGCCAATGTGGCCAATGGAGAGTATGGCCAACTCCCTGCCTTCGCGAAGCGTTCGGCCGGTGCCTATTTCTATTTGTTCAAAGGGTGTGCGCCAGTTGGGCATAACGCCCTGTCCGCGGGGATAGCGAATGGAAAAGGCCTTCTCTGTTCGGGGCAGGGAGGCGGTGTACATCAGGTTGCGCAGTTCCTGTTCATTCATGGGGGCCGAAACAATTATGTTGGGCAGGCAGCGGAAATACGCCAGGTCGTATGCCCCGTGGTGGGTGGGGCCATCGGCTCCGGCAAAGCCGGCACGATCCAGGCAAAAGTTTACCGGCAGGTTTTGAATGCAGACGTCATGAATTACCTGGTCGTAGGCCCGTTGCATAAAGGTGCTGTAAATATTGCAGAAAGGAATGAGGCCCTGGGTGGCCATACCGGCCGAAAAAGTTACGGCATGCTGTTCGGCTATACCCACATCGAAGGCGCGGTCGGGGAACTCTTTCATCATAATATTCATGGAAGAGCCGCTGGGCATGGCCGGTGTTACGCCAACAATTTTGTCGTTCATCCGGGCCAGCTCCACCAGGGTGTGCCCAAACACATCCTGGTATTTGGGGGGCTGGGGAGTGTCGTAAATCTTTTTGTGAATTTCGCCGGTAATTTTATCGAAAGTACCGGGTGCGTGCCAGGTGGTGGCATTGCCCTTTTCGGCCGGTCCGTAGCCCTTTCCTTTTACCGTAACACAATGGAGTATTTTGGGTCCTTTGATTTCGCGCATGTCCCGAAGGATGCTCACCAGATGATGGACATCGTGACCATCTACCGGACCGAAATACCGCAGGTTAAGCGATTCAAAGAAGTTGCTCTGGCTAAGTACAGCCGATTTGATGCCGTTTTCAATTTTAGCTACTATTTCCTGGGCGCTTTTTCCAAAAGTTGACAATTTGCCCAGCAGGTTCCACACTTCGTCTTTTAGTTTATTGTAGGTACGCGAAGTGGTAATGTCGGTAAGGTAATCTTTCAGGGCCCCCACGTTGGGGTCAATCGACATACAGTTGTCGTTCAGGATAATGAGAAGGTTGGTGTCGGACACCCCGGCGTTGTTCAATCCTTCGAAGGCAATTCCACCCGTAAGGGCACCATCGCCTATAACGGCCACGTGCTGCCGGTTATGCATGCCCAGATATTGCGAGGCCTGAGCCATGCCCAGTGCAGCCGAAACAGAGGTAGAAGAGTGCCCTACGCCAAACGTATCGTAGGGGCTTTCCGAGCGTTTGGGGAAGCCGGAAATACCCCGGTAAATCCGGTTGGTGTGAAACACATCGCGGCGGCCCGTAAGTATTTTATGGCCGTATGCCTGATGCCCCACATCCCACACCAGCAAATCGTAAGGTGTGTTGAACACATAATGAAGGGCCACCGTAAGCTCTACCACTCCAAGGCTGGCACCGAAGTGCCCCCCGTAAACCGAAACATTATCAATAATAAACTGCCTCAGCTCTTCGCAAACCTGAAGGAGCTTATCGGGTTCGAGTTTGCGCAAATCTACCGGGCTGTTGATTTGCTGCAGCAATGGTCCCGGAGTTATAAGCATGGTTTGAGATTTTTGTTTAATGTTTAAAACAACCCTTACAACGCAAGTGTTTTGTCTTTCCGTACTTCAAAAGTATGAATTTTCCCATCGCGGCACTATTTCGGGTTAAAGTGCCTATTTTTGCAGCTTTAATGAGCACGGAAAATACATTCGAAATTAAACTCCCGCTTTTTGAGGGGCCTTTCGACCTGCTGTTGTTTTTTATTGAGCGGGATGAGCTGGATATTTACGATATTCCAATAGCCAAAATTACCAGCGATTTCCTGAATTACCTGCACCACCTCGAAACCCTGAACATTGAAGTGGCCAGCGAATTTATTCTGGTGGCCGCCACCCTTATGCGCATCAAGTCCAAAATGCTGCTGCCCCGCCCCCAGGTTGATGAGGAAGGGAATGAAATAGACCCCCGCGAAGAACTGGTAAAGCACCTGCTGGAGTATAAAAAGTACAAATCGGTGGTGGAACAGCTTCAGCAGATGGAAGAAGCCGAGCTGGCCAAAGAAAAGCGCGGCAACCTGATGAAGGAAATCAAGTCGCTGGCCGCCAGCAGCAATGTGGAAGCCGAACTTCAGGACATTGACCTGTACAAACTAATGCTGGTGTTTGAAAAGGTGATGAAGCGGTATGAAGCCGAAAAAAACAAGCCGGTTCATCAGATTATTCAGTTTCCGTACACTGTAGAAGGACAAAAAGAATACATTATGAATGAAGTTACCCGCCATGGCCGGGTGGCTTTTACTGATATTATCCGGGCTTATAATTCACGTATTGCCCTTATTTTTAACTTTCTGGCCATTCTGGAACTGCTGGCCCTTGGCGAGCTGAACATTCAGGTGGGCGAAGGGTATAACAATTTCTGGATAGAGCCCGCGCAGGCCGTTGTTTAAGGGTGCCTTATTTTTCATTTTTCTACAGGGCGGGCGTTGTACTCATCCACCAGGCTGCCGGTTAAACGTATCAGATCGGTTTTGCGGGCCAGTACCGTATAAATGGCCTGATAGTTTTCCAGGGCTGCATTCTGGTAGTTTTCCTGAACGATGCGCAGGTCAATGGCGCTCAAGGCTCCGTTTTTGTACCGTTCGTTGGCCAATTGCAGATTCAGCTCGGCGGCCTGAAGTTTTGCATGGGCAATTGTGGCCACCTGCCGCAGCAGGTTGTAGTCATCGTAGGTAATGAGCAGCTCGTTTTCCAGCGAAAGCCTGAGCTGGTCGATCGACAGCTTGCCGATTTGTTCGCGAAGGCGGGCATTTTCAATGTTCCGGTTAAACTGCCCGCCGTTAAACAGGGTATAGCGCAGGGCAAAATTGCCGTAAGCCCCGTACGAGTACCCATCGTTGGTTTGCCGAACCTGCACCGTGCTGTTCTGGTTGCTGATAACGGGCGTGTTGGTGTCGCCATTTACATAGCCTATTACCTGCGGCGGACCAATCCGTGCCCCGAAATTGGCATTAAGCCAGTCGAGCGAGCCATTGGCTCCCACGTTCAGTGTAAGGGCGGGCAGGCGGGCAGACATGGCCAGCCCCGTGTTGATGCGCAACAACTCCTGGTTAATATACTGGTTGCGTAAATTGGTGTTGGTGCTGTTCATTTTGTTGCGCAAATCTTCCAGGGCATAGCTTTCATCCCGGTAGGTAAGTGAATCGGTAAGGACAAACTCTTTTTCAATGGGTTCGTTAAGCAGCAGGTTAAGGTTACGCAGGGCATTGGTGTAAACCTGCCTTTGCAGCAGGTAGTTGGTTGAGTCGGTAAAATAGTTGTTCTGCTCCTGCAGCACATCGAAGGTAATGGCGCCTCCCAGTTCTTTGCGCAGCCGAACATAGTCGAGGCGCTCGCGCGAAAAATCCATTACCCGTTTGCGCACATCCATGCGCTGCTTTTCCAGCAAGGCCGTGTAATAGCCCAGAATTATGGATTGAATTACCCGCTCAATAGCCAGCGTGGCATTTCCGTAACTTAATTGTTCCAGTTGTTCCAGCCTGCGTTTTGAAAGCCTTATGGAAAAACCGTTGAACAGCACAAATTGCACATCTAACTGGGCATTTACGTTATTGGAAATATTTTGTCCCGGAACGGCAAACGGGTTTGCCGGCTGGCGGTAGGTAATATTATTGTTTTGATTGGTGCTGAAATTAACCACCGGCAGTGCGCCTGCCTGACCCCACACATTGTTGCGGCTGGCGATATCTGTTTCCAGCTGTTGTATCTGTACATCCAGGTTGTTTTGCAAGCCCCGCTCAATAGCCTGCGAAAGGCTAAGGGGTTCCTGTGCCAACACCATACCGGTAAGCACAGAAAAAAACAAACCAAAACACTTTCTCATCATTCTTTCCGGATTAAGCATCTGTGGCCACACGTACCGAACGGCTCCCGAAGTAGCTGTATATAGCCGGTATGACAAAAAGGGTAAGCAGTGTGCCGAACATCATACCACCTATTACGGCTATACCCATGGAAACGCGGCTTTCAGAGCCGGCCCCAAGCGCCAGGGCTATGGGCAGAATACCCAGTATGGTAGAGAGGCTGGTCATAATAATGGGCCGGAATCTGGACTCGGCCGCATCGATAACCGCTTCCAGCAGGCCCATGCCCTGCTCCTTGCGCTGGTTGGCAAACTCTACAATAAGAATACCGTTTTTGGTTACCAAACCAATAAGCATAATGATGCCAATTTGGCTGAAGATATTGAGTGTTTGATCAAAGTACCACAGCGAAAATACGGCTCCGGCCAGCGCCAGCGGCACGGTAAACATAATTATGAAAGGGTCGCGGAAGCTTTCGAACTGGCCGGCCAGCACCAGATAAATGATGGCCAACGCAATAAAAAAGGCCTGATAAATGGATGATGAACTCTCCATGAACTGGCGTGAAGCGCCATCCAGACTGGTAGTATAGGTCTCGTCAAGCACCTCGCGGGCAATGCGTTCCATTTCGGCAATACCTTCGCCAAGCGCCACACCTTTTGCCAGCTGGGCGCTGACTTTGGCTGACGAGTACCGGTTAAACCTGTAAAGCTGCGGGGGGTTTGAGCTTTCGTAGGTGTTCACCAGGTTGTCGAGTTGTACCAGTTCGCCTCTTCTGTTTTTTACATACAGCGTGCGCAAATCAAGGGGCTCGTTGCGGTTGGCGCGCTCCACCTGTCCGATGATTTGATATTGTTTGCCGTCCATAATAAAATACCCGAATCGTGAGCCGCTAAGTCCCAGCTGGAGCGTCTGGGCAATGTCCATTACGTTCACCCCGAGTGTCCGGGCCTTTTCGCGGTTTATCTCGATATTGATTTCGGGTTTGTTGAATTTCAGGTCAAGGTCTACAAAAGCAAACTTTGGCGAAGCGCTGGCCCTGGCCATAAAGGCTGGAAGTATGTCTTTTAGTTTTTCAAGTTCGGAGGCCTGAATAACAAACTGTACGGGGAAACCACCTCTGCGGTCGCCTATGGTTTGGGTCTGGGTTATAAATGTGCGCACACCGCTGAATTGGCGTACCTTACCGGTAAGATCATCAACTATATCCTGTTGTGAACGTTCTCTTTCCTGCCGGTCTTTCAGAATTACCCGCACAAAGCCCGAATTAACGCCCGACCCTCCGAAACCCGGAGCCGTAACACTTACCAGGCCTTTGTGTTCGGGCACTTCTTTTTGAATAAAGGCTGTAAGCTCGCGCACATAACTATCCATGTATTCGAATGTAGCGCCTTCCGGTGCCTGCAACTGCACCCTGAACTCACTGCGGTCTTCCATAGGGGCCAGTTCGGTGGGCATTCCTGACCCTACAAAGTAGATAACGGCAGCAGCCAGGGCAACAATTAGAAATGCCAGCCACCTGTATTTCATAAAAGCATGGAGCCAGCTGCTGTAACCGCTGGTAAGGCGGTTAAAAAAGGGTTCGGTAACGCGGTACAGCCACGGCTGCTGTGCCCTGCGCTTTAACAGGCGTGAGCACATCATAGGCGTGAGTGTAAGCGATACAAAAGAAGAAATTACAACAGCGCTGGCCACCACCATGCCGAATTCACGGAACAAACGACCGGTTAGGCCCTGCAGGAAAATAACCGGCAGAAATACCGCCACCAGCGCAATGGTAGTTGAAATTACGGCAAAATAAATTTCGGTAGCACCGCGTTTGGCGGCGTCATGGGGGTTTTCGCCTTCTTCAACTTTGGTGTAAATGTTTTCCAGCACCACAATGGCATCGTCAACCACCAGGCCTATGGCCAGCACAATACCCAGCAACGTAAGCACATTAATGGTGAAACCCAGCACGTACATGATAAAGAACGTGCCAATAAGTGAGATGGGGATGGTTACCACCGGAATAAGCGTGGTGCGCCAATCGCGAAGGAAAATAAATATAATGGCCAGCACCAGGATAAAGGCAATAAAAATGGTTTCGCGAACCTCGGATATGGATTGTAAGATATACCGGGTTGAATCATAACTCATGGTGTACACTACATCAGGAGGAAGATCGCGCTTTATTTGTTCCAGACGCTGATACACGCGTTGGGCAATATCAATATTGTTGGCACCCGGCTGTGCAATGATGGCCAGGGCCACTCCGGGAAGGCCGTCTCTGCGCAGCGAGGTGCGGTCGTTTTCAGGATAGAGCTGGGCATAGCCCACATCGCTGAAGCGCACTACCTGATCGCCGGTTTCTTTAATGATCAGGTTGTTAAAGTCTTCTACGGTAGTGAGCCGCCCTTTGGTGCGCACCGTAAGTTCGGTGGTCTGGCCTTCAACGCGACCGGAAGGCAACTCTACATTTTCGCGGTTTACCGCCTGCAGCACATCAGAGGGTGAAAGTTTTAGCGAGGCCAGCTTAATGGGGTCCATCCACAACCGCATGGAGTAGCGCTTTTGCCCCCATATTTGTACCGAGCTTATGCCAGGAATGGTTTGTAAGCGCTCCTTAAAGACGTTCTCAACAATTCGCGAGAGCTCAAGCGGGTCGCGCTTTTCGCTCATCACGGTAAAGAACATGATGGGGCTGGAGTCGGCATCGGCTTTTTCAACCACAGGTGGATCGACATCGGGCGGCAGGCGGTTCATTGCCCCCGACACCTTGTTTCGCACATCGTTGGCGGCAGCTTCCAGGTCTATGCCCAGCTCAAACTCAACCGAAATGTTGCTTTGTCCTTCGCGGCTTTGCGAAGTAATGGTGCGAATACCCGGTATGCCGTTGATGGCCTCTTCAAGCGGTTCGGTGATCTGCGATTCAATAATATCGGCATTGGCGCCCACATAGTTCGTTCTTACGGTAATGACCGGAGGGTCTACACTGGGAAATTCACGAACACCCAGATAGGTAAACCCGATGATGCCAAACAGCACAATAACCAGCGAGAATACCGTGGCCAGTACCGGCCTATTAATGCTTATGTCTGAAAGACTTGCCATTAGTTTTGGGGGTTAACCAGTGAAACGCTGACCGGGGCTCCCGGCCGCAACTGCAAAATGCCGGTGGTAATAACCGTATCGCCTGCTTCAAGTCCCGAAAGTATCTCTACCTGGCGGTCGGTGCGCAGGCCAATCTCCACCCGTTGCTCGGCAGCCTTGCCCCCCTGATTTACAAACACCTTGTGCCCCTGAAGGTCGGGTATGAGGGCTTCTGAGGGCACCAGCAGGGCATTTTCGATGGTTTCCAATATCAGTTCAACCCTTACGAACTGGCCGGGTAGCAACAGGCCTTCGGGGTTGCTGGCCAGTGCGCGCACTTTAAGGGTTCGGGTGTTTACGTCAATCTGCGGTTCAACGGCATATACTTCGCCTTCAAAAGTGCGGGGGTCGTTTTCAACGGTAAAGCGCACTTTCTTTCCGGCGCGTACCTGGGTGCTGTAGCGGCCGGGAAGGTTAAATTCTATTTTGGCCGGATTAAGGTTGTAAAGGGTGGCTACTGTTGTGCTGGGGCTTATATAGGCGCCCTCGCTTACAAACCGAAAGCCGATGGTACCATCAAAAGGGGCGTAAATTCGGGTTTTGGCCAGCTGGGCTTCCAGCAGTTTTATATCGGCAATGGTGGTGTTTAACCGGTTCAGGGCGTTATCGTATTCTTCCTGGCTTATGGCGTCTTTTTCCAGCAGCTTGCGTTGCCGGAATTCAATGTCCTGGTTGAGTTTTCGGTTGTGTTTTTGCTTTTCCAGCTGTGCCACCAGTTCGTCATCGTTGATTTCCAGAAGCAGCTGTCCCTTCTTAACTTTTCTTCCTTCTTCAAAATAGATTTTGGAAATTTTTCCCGATGCCTCTGCTTTAAGTTCCAGCGACTCGTTGGGCAAAATGGAGCCCGTAAAAATGAGGCGGTTATCCAGCCTGGAAGGGGTTATGATCACGGCCTGTACCGGCAGGGGTGGTGGGGCTCCTGGATTACCTGCAGGCTGAGGGCTGCTGTTGCGGCTGCCGAATAAATTGAGCTTGGGCAGGGCTATTAAAAAAATTACAATGGCCACTACGCCCGTGGTTATAATGGTTTTTCTCATGGCTTTTTAAACGCTGCTTTTGCTTTTTCCCTTTTCCAGCCACTGCGTATGGAGCGCCAGCACCTGCGGAAGTACCGGCTGACTGTCATCGTTTACTATAACAAAATCGGCCAGATTTAAGGCCTCGTTTTCAGGTAACTGGCGTTTCATGATTTCCCTTACCTGTTTCTCTGAGCGTTGCGGGTCGCGCTTCAGCACCCGTTTTACACGCAATGCCTCCGGGGCTATGACCACACCTGTTTCGTCCAGCTGCCGATACGACCCGGCTTCAAACAGCAGGGCTGCTTCTTTTATTACATAGGGATAGCCATGCCTGGTTTTCAGCCATTCGGCATAGTCTCTCGCCACAGCCGGATGTACCAACTTATTGAGCACTTCCAGGCGCTCGTTGTTTCCAAAAACAGTGTCGGCCAGAAAGGGTGTGTTCAGGGTTCCGTCTTCCCTGAACGACAAACTTCCGAATTCCTTTTTAATGCTTTCGATGAGTATTACATCTGAGGTCATTACGGCTTTCGCGCGGCTGTCGGCATCGTATACGGGAATTCCCAGTGTGCTGAAAATGCGGCACACTGTACTTTTACCGGAGCCTATGCCCCCGGTTATGCCTATTTGCAGGGGCGTCATGTTATTAAAACTTAACCGTAAGGGTATCGGTTCGGTCAACCCGCATATACGCAGGCATGTTTACCAGGGTTGGCAAAATTTTATGAGTGCCCCTCGGGTAGCCTTTGAGGTTTATTACGGCCCTGATGCGCTGTAGGGCAGTGGTATCGGTGAATGACACCGGTATGCTTACCACGCATTTTACTTTTTTAATTTCCAGATGGGGGGTAAATCCGGCCGGAGGATTTTCCAGAATGATGGGAAGCTCCAGGGTAGCCTGCCTGAGCCCGTTCTACCGGAAGCGTTACGGCTACCTGCGAGGGTACGAACGCAAGCGATGGATGCGGGGGTACCAGCCCCACTTCATCGGAAAAAGAGGACCGAAGGTTGCGCTCAGGCAATTCCGGTTCAATAAAGTCGGGCAGGCTGGCAACAATTTTGGCTGGGCCCTGTACCACAATGGTGTCGGGCTGCAGGATGGCGTTACCAGAGGGGAGGTAGCCTGGGGCCACAAACCGGTAAGTGGAATCGAGCTTTACCCTGATTTTCCGTTGCACAAGGCGGTCAATGTCGATGTACAGGGTGTCGGCCAGCACATAGTTTATCTGAAGGTTTTCTGTTTGCGAGGAGAACAACGGGGTTAGTGAAGCGCCTACGATTTTTTTTACTTCGGCCGGCCGCTCCAGCGTAATGATGAGGGGCGCCACCTTAAGACCGGAGTTTTTTCTGAGCAGTTCCCATCCTATGCCGGTTACATTCATCCGAATATGGTCGGGCAGAGGATTTACCGGCACAAATTTTTCGTGGTCGTATTCAAAGTGTAACGGAAAGTTTATGTTGGCCGTGTGGGTTTTGTTCATGGCGTTGAATATCCAGAACAAAACAGCGGCAACCACACTAAGTGCTACGGCTTTCCAGTTTCTTCGGTTAAACTTCAGCGCCTGAAATATGGAGTGTACAAAACCCATGAAGGGTTAATTTTTGCGTGCGGCACGCGTGTTTTCCATTGATATGGCACTTTTGTTAAAGCGAATGCGCCCTCCTTTTTCCACTTCCAGCACCACGGTATCGCCCTCCAGCTCGGCAACGCGGCCATGTACCCCGCCAATGGTAACTACGTAATCGCCTTTTTGTATTTCATCGATGAATTTTTTCTGATCCTTTGCCTTTTTCTGCTGGGGTCTGATCATAAAGAAATAGAAAATCAGAATCATCAGCCCCATCATTACGTAAAAGCTGGTGGCACTGCCCTGGGCCGATGCCTGTAAAAGAATTTGTGCTGTCATAGATGTTGGTTTTTGCCCGGCAAAATTAGGCTATAAAAACGGCATCCCAAATCCGCGCCGGATATGGGATGCGTTCGTGTCTTGACTCGGGTGTTATTTCTGGTCTTTGGGTGTTACCATGGCTTTAAAGCGCAGGGTGGTAACCTGCGGCCAGGTGTTGGCTGTTACGTTTACCGATTTTTGCTGGATGTTGGGTTTGCCGTTGCTGTCGAATTCCACTTTAACAAAGCCCTCTCCGCCCACCGGTATGGGTTCCCTGCTCCAGTCGGGGGCGGTGCATCCGCACGAAGGCTGCACTTTGCTGATGATGAGGGGCGCCTGGCCCGTGTTTTTAAACTTAAAGGTATAGCTCACCTTTTCTCCTTCCTTAATGGTGCCAAAATCGTGCTCGGTTTTTTCGAACGAAAAGGCCGGGAGCGGGCCTTCGGGTTTTTGTTCCTGCCCTACAGAAACAACGTCCTGTCCATCGCCATTGAAGGTTTTGGGGGCATTGTTGTTTTTATTGCCTTCCAGCTGGGCCAGTCGGGCTTCCAGTGCAGCTATTTTCTTTTCTGCCTCCTTGTCTTTGCAGGCTACGGCAAAGGCCAGAATCAACAACAGGGTAATCCACTTGGTCTTCATAAAATGCAGGTTTTATTTCTCCTTACTACCTTTAATTTTTCCTAAAAGTTCATCTACGTCTTCCAGCAGGCGTTCGGCTTTTTCGCGGGCATCGTCTACCACGCGCTGGCCTTCTGAGCGGGCACTGGATACCAGCGGATTTTCTTTGCCCTCCATGAGGTCGTTAAGAAAGTCCTGCAGCATGTTGCGGTATTTTTCCAGCTGGAATGAGAGTTTCTGGCGGGTGTTTACACCCTTATCGGGGGCATAGAGTATGCCTAATATGGCGCCCGTGGCAGCACCTGCCAGAAAGGCGAGTAACAGGTTTCCGCGTTTTTTGCCCATAGCTTATGGTATTTTGGCCCGGTGAAAGGCGGCAACAAAAATACCAAATCTGCCGGGTTTTTAAGTCTATTTATTGTCTATTAGTCCGCGGCCGCTCTTTTTTATATGGCCGGCTTCTGCCAGTTGGCGGGCCAGCGCGTCTAAGATGCCGTTAATAAACTGGCGGCTTTTAGGTGTGCTGTAGCTTTTGGCCAGTTCAATGTATTCGTTAATGGTAACTTTTACGGGTATGGAGGAGAAATTTACCATTTCGGTAACAGCCATTTCCAGAATTACCTGGTCGGTAAGGGGCAGGCGTTCTACCTCCCAGTTTCGGGTGTTGGCTGCAATGCGACTGCGGTATTGATCGGGCAGGAAGGCAGCGCCTTCGAACAGTTTTTCAATAAACTCCCGGTCTTCGTCCCAGTTTAACGACAGGGCGTGGAGTTTAAGGGGTTCGGCGTTTCCGGGTTGCCATGCCTTGATGGTTTTTTCCACCATGCCTTTAATGATTTCGCAGTCTTCGGCCCAGCGCAAAATTTCCGACTCGAAGTATTCGCTAATCAGGGTTTTGCCCAATATCAGTTTCCTGAATACATGGAGCATCATTTTTTTCTGATCGTCTGCGGTAAGTTCCCTGCGGTCCAGGTAGTTCATATAGGTGGCATCGGCTTTCAGCACATCGCGCACCCAGCGGCGGATGTCGGCCTGCCTGCCCGACCAGGCCCGGTTTAACATAAGGTTTACGGCTTCTGTTTTTCTTAGCGCTCCTATCCAGGGGTTAGTGGTAAAATTGCGGTGGTCTATTTTTTTGTCCAGCGCGGCTGCATCGGCCAGGGCCAGGGCCAGGGCCAGCACCGACAGGTACAGATCGTCCAGTCTTTGCACTTCGCTCACCAGGTTGGTTTTAAACCAGGCAAAGTCTTTTTGCACGGCCTGGTGGTAAGCCCGCAGCGCTTCTTCTACAGCGCGGGCTATTTCCGGATTATCGTGTTGCGGAGCCTGGTGGCCTGCAAATACCTGCTCAAACAGGGCTGTGGCCTGTTTTCTGTCTGCTTCCAGCTGGCGGCGGTCGGGTTGCACCATGGCATTGAGGTCGGGCGAGAATTTCTGGCTGATGGCGTCAAGCGCAAGCATATAGTTAGCATCGCGGCCCTGGTGAAAGGCAAAAAGGCTTTGCATAACCTTTATTCTGAGATTCCGCCTGTTGAGCATGTTTTGAACGAAGACTCAAAAATACGGTGTTGGGATGAGGTAAAAAAAGAAGCGGAGCAAAAACCCCGCTTCGGTATGCAGTTAATTTAAGAAAAACGTTATCGTGGTATTCTTACCCGGCCTACTTCTTCAATTCTGGATTCGGCCATTTTAATGGCGGCCTCCTGGGCGCTGATTTTTTCGCGCGAGGCCATGTTGAGTATGTTCAGGCAGGTGTCGAATATTCTTTCGGCCTGTTCAAATACCCGTTTGCGGTTGTAATGCCCCAGGTATTCGTTGTACACGTTTATTAACCCACCGGCATTGATCAGAAAATCGGGTGCATAGGTAATGCCCCGGTCCTGCAGCATGTATCCGTGGCGTATTTCGTCTTTCAGCTGGTTGTTGGCAGCTCCGGCCACTATACTGCACTTTAAGCGGGGTATGGTGATATCGTTAAGCGTGGCGCCCAATGCGCAGGGGGCATAGACATCCACGTCCAGGTCGTATATAGCTTCCTGGTTTACCGGTGTTACCCTGAACCTGGAGGTAAGGTCTTTTACTTTCTCGTCCGATATATCGGTAATAAACACCTGTGCATTTTCTTTTACCAGGTACTCGACCAGGTGCATGCCCACCTGGCCTACGCCCTGCACGGCAATTTTTCGGTTGGCCAGGCTGTCGTTGCCAAATACTTTTTTTGCCGAGGCCTTAATGCCCAGATAGGTGCCGTAGGCTGTAACGGGCGAAGGGTCACCGCCACCGCCCATGGTTTCGGGCAGGCCGGTAACATATCGCGTTTCCATGGCTATGTACTCCATGTCGGCCGTTTTCATGTTTACATCTTCTGCGGTAATGTATTTGCCGCCCAGACTGTTAATGAATTTGCCGAATCTGCGCAGAAAGGCTTCGGTTTTCTGGGTTTTGGCATCGCCAATAATTACCGCTTTTCCGCCTCCCAGATTCAGGCCTGTAATGGCTGCCTTGAAGGTCATGCCCCGCGAAAGGCGCAGCACGTCGGTAAGCGCTTCCTGTTCGGTTGCGTAGTTCCACATGCGGGTGCCACCCAGGGCCGGGCCCAGCGCAGTGTTATGGATGCCGATAATGGCTTTCAGACCTGTGGGTTCGTCATAGCAGAACACCACCTGTTCATGCCCCAGCTGCGCCAGCGCACCGAACAGTCCGGTTTCGGATTTCTTTAATTCGCTTACTTCCATGAATGCATTAATTTGCGGCCGGAGCCGGCACAAAGGTAAGGGCTTACATTAGTTTTTCCATGCTTCTAAAACGTTTGCAAGAACTTTGTGCTTTTTATTTCGTTTTAAAAGGCATTGGCCAAATTTTCCTGCATGAAGGAGCTGAAATACTTAAATAAATATCTGCGCAAATACCGCAGGCTGCTGCTGTGGGGAACGGTTTTTGTTATTATATCCAACCTGTTTCAGATTTTTCCGGCCCAGCTGGTGCGGCAGGCCATTGACCTGGTGGTGGAGAAAATCGGGCAATTGCAGCAACTTGCCGATGCAGGTGCAACTGCTTCTTTTTACCGGAGCCTCACCCTATTAACGGTTCTTATTCTGGTAATGGCGGTGTTGCGTGGTTTTTTTCTTTACCTGGTGCGGCAAACGCTTATTGTTATGTCGCGCCATATTGAGTTCGACCTGAAGAACGAGATTTTTGCCCATTACCAGCAGTTGTCGCTCGCGTTTTACCGCAGAAACAACACCGGTGATTTAATGAACCGCATATCGGAAGATGTAAGCCGGGTAAGGATGTATCTGGGGCCGGCCATTATGTACGGGCTTCAGCTTATCACCTTGTTTGTAATTCTTATACCGGTTATGTTTGCCATAAGCACAAAGCTAACGCTGTACGCGCTTATTCCGCTACCCCTCCTGTCGCTGAGCATTTACTGGGTTAATAACAGCATAGAAAGGCGGTCGGAGCGCATTCAGCGCAGCCAGTCGCAGCTTTCTACATTTGTACAGGAGGCTTTCAGCGGCATACGGGTACTCAAGGCTTTTCACCGCGAAGAAGATTCGGTAAACGGCTTTGGAAGGGCCAGCGAGCATTACAGGCAGCAATCGCTTAAGCTTACGCGCATACAGGCGCTGTTTTTCCCGCTTATCACCGCACTTATCGGGCTTAGCACGCTGTTGGTTGTATATGCCGGGAGCGCAGAGGTAATTGCCGGCAACCTCACCATAGGGCACATAGCCGAATTTATAATTTACGTAAACCTGCTTACCTGGCCTGTTACCTCGCTGGGCTACACCTCCAGCCTGGTGCAGCGAGCCGAGGCCAGCCAGAAACGGATAAATGAATTTCTCAAAACGGTTCCCGAAGTACGCACAGAAAAGGGGCTGGTACGCAGCATAACCGGCAAAGTAACTTTCGATAAAGTTGGTTTTGTGTATCCCGACACGGGCATAGAGGCCCTGAAAAAAATTTCTTTTACGGTTGAGCCGGGGCAGTCGCTGGCCATTATCGGCACGACCGGATCGGGCAAAAGCACTATTGCCAACCTTGTAACCCGCATGTACGATGTTACGAAAGGAGAAGTGCGCATTGATGATATTCCCATTCAGCAATACGATTTAACCTGCCTGCGCAGCCAGATTGGCTACGTGCCGCAGGATGTATTTCTTTTCAGCGATACCATTTACAACAACATCGCCTTCGGGGGTACTCATGAGTTAACCCGCGAACAGATTGAACAGGCAGCCCGCGATGCCGATGTGCTGCATAATATCCAACGCTTTCCGCAGGGCTTCGACACGCGCATTGGCGAACGGGGCATTACCCTGTCGGGCGGACAGAAGCAGCGGGTATCCATAGCCCGTGCAATTGTTCATGAGCCGCGCATCCTTATTCTGGACGATGCCCTCTCGGCCGTAGATACCAAAACCGAGCACAACATACTGAACAACCTGAGGCGCATTATGCAGGGACGTACCACCATTATTATTTCGCACCGGGTTTCATCGGCCAAGCTGGCCAATAAAATTATTGTACTGGTTGATGGCCGTATGGCGGAAGAAGGCACACACGAAGAGCTGATGCAGAAGGACGGATTTTACCGCGAACTATATGAGAAACAGGTAAGCCTGGAAAAGGAAAGCAGCCCGGATTAATTAAAAGGCTCCTAAAAAACGTACCGGATACCCACCCCGCCCTGCACACGTCTGTATCCGGGATCTTTCAACAGGTCGTTGTACACATCCAACTCCATAAAGGCCGACATGGGCAAACGAAAGTACGAGTACTCTATGCCAATGGTACCCTGTATGCCATAGGTAAACCGTTTGGCATCTGTTTCTTCGATTTTGTTTTCCAGCGGGCCGTCATTAACAAAGTAATTATAGGTTAGCGCCAGGCTGCGCACCTCCCAGCCCGGGCCAATGTACAGTTGCAGGCCGGGACTTATCTTATCCAGTTTAATATGATACAGCGCCCGTATTTCGCCCACCCAGTCTGCTTTAACCGTATGCGTAAGATACTCCACGCTTTGCCCGGGACCCAAAGTATCCGGCTCGGTGTAATCCGGGAATTTTTCGCGATAGTAACGGCTGTACAGGCCACTGGCCGACCGGCCGAAGTCCAGGCCAAATGAAAAATGCTTGCTGGCGTAAAACTTGTAGGTAAAGGCAAACGGATCGCCCAGTTTAAAGCCAATACCCTGATAAGGATATCCCGAATCTTCAAACACCGGGCATACAATACGCGCTTTGGCCCGGTTTATTTTAATTACGTTATAGTTATGGTTGCTGCGCTGATGAACCGTACGGCCACCGTGGTGAACCCTGGGTTTCTGGGCCAGCAGCATGGCCGGCATAAGGGTTATGGCAAGGCTGAGGATCAATCGCATTACAGCAAATATAAGCTATTGAAAGAAACCCGTTTGTCTCCCGCCGGTTATACCGCATATTTATACTGCATTTGGTAGAGTTGGGCGTACAAGCCATTTTGCTGCAACAGGGTTTCGTGGGTGCCGCTTTCGCGGATTTCCCCATGGTCCAGTACCATGATTCGGTGGGCACGTTGAATGGTGCTGAGGCGGTGTGCAATGACGATGGCCGTGCGCCCGTACATCATCTTATTAATGGCCTGCTGAATCATTTCTTCTGTTTCGTGGTCCACCGATGAGGTGGCCTCGTCCAGCACCAGAATGCCGGGATCGTACACCATGGCCCGGATAAAGGAAATGAGCTGGCGTTGACCTACCGAAAGGGTGGCGCCCCGTTCCATCACGTTATACTGCAGGCCTCCGGGTAACCGTTCTATAAAACCCCGCGCTCCCACCAGGTCGATGGCATGCCAAACCATGTCTTCCGTAACATCGGGGTTGCCCAGCGTAATGTTGCTGAAGATGGTGTCGGAAAAGAGGAACACATCCTGCAGCACCACCCCGATGTTTCTGCGCAGGGCGCCAAGGTTAAAATCTCTGATGTCTCGATCATCAATTTCAATGCACCCTTTCTGAAAATCGTAGAAGCCACTTAACAGGTTAATGATGCTTGACTTGCCGGCACCGGTAGCCCCCACAAAGGCTACGGTTTCGCCTGGTTTTATTTCAAACGAAATATCTTTCAGTACATATTGCTCATCGTTATAGGCAAACCAAACATTCCTGAAGGCCACCTTACCCCGCACTGCATCGGGCACGTAAGTACCTTCCTGCTGAACATAGGTGCGGTCGTCCAGCAAATTGATGATACGGGAGGTGCTCACAACGCCCATTTGCAGGGTGTTATACCGATCGGCAATCATGCGAATGGGACGGAAGAACATTTGAATATACATTATGAAAGCAATGAGCTTTCCCACTGTAATACCGGTTTCTTCGAAATGCAGGGCACCGCGCGCCCCGTACCACACCAGCAGGCCAATGCCCGCGGCCGAAATAATTTCGGCTACGGGAAAGTAAATGCTGAATAATACAGCACCGATCGCAGGTTGGCCTGGCGGTGTTCATCGTTTATGGCTTTGAATTTTTCATACTCGCGCTTTTCGCTGGCAAAAATCTGCACGATGCTCATGCCGGTAATGTGCTCCTGTACAAAGGTGTTGAGGTTGGCCACTGCATTGCGTACATCATTGAAAGCAACTTTTATCTTCTCCTTGAAAATATAGGTGGCAATGAGCAGCAACGGCAGGGTGGCCAGGCTTATAAGCGTAAGGCGCCAGTCCTGATAAAACATAAAAGCCAGTATAAAGGCAAGCTGCAGCAGGTCGCTAACCAGTGCAGCCAGGCCTTCGCTGAAAACATCGGCAAGGGTTTCCACATCGCTTATGGTGCGTGTTACCAGCCTGCCTATGGGTGTTTTGTCAAAAAAACGGAGTTTAAGGTACACCAGATGGCGATACAGCCGGGTGCGTATATCGCGAATAATCTGTTGGCCCATCCATCCCGACAGGTAGGTGTGCACGTACTGCATGGCCGTTTGCAGCAACAGCAGGGCGATGAGCAGGGCAATCATGCGAACCATGCCGGCATAATCGCCCTGTGCCACCGGGTTATCGAGCGTAAACTGGATAAGATAGGGCCGCAGAGGCGACAGCACACCTACGGCCAGGGTAATGAACACCAGTATGTAAAAGTGGCCACGATAGGGCCGCACAAATTCCATTAACCGTTTAATAACGCGCCAGTCAATGATGTTACCACTGCTTACCTGTTCTTTTTCCATTGTGGTATTGCCGTACAGGGCACAAACTTACCGGTTTACGGCTTGCCGAAAGCGGATTTTGGGTAATAAATTACCGGCTGCCGCTAAAGTAAATAAAACCCTTAAGCTTTCGGTTTCCGCATCACCTGGTAAGAAGTGCGAAGGCGTGTAAAATCCTGAACTGTTCCACAGGCAGGTTTTACTATGAAAAGAAGCTGCCCGCAAAAGGCCAGGCCGTTAAACAATCCGTTGAATATATTTTGGAACAAGTGGTGAAGCAACCGGAGTTTATGGGGTCATATGGCTCGCTCCATTGCGCACCTGTTCGGCATTTCCATAGGATTCCGTTCAATACCTGGTGCTGATCTTGTGCCGGACGGCCACTTAAGGTTTTTGCTATAAAGTTAACTATTGGTGCGGTTACTTCTATAAATTTCCTGTCCGCGCTCGTTCCACTCGGTTTTAATGTAGGGCCGGAAGTTTTTCTGGAAGGGCTCTTTCGGGTAGGCGATGACGCGCTTGCGGTTTCCGTTGGGATAGTATTCGTACCAGTCGCCTATCTTTTCATTCCATTTGTATTCGCCGGTAACGGCAGTACGTCCGTTTTCATGAAACAAATAGTAGTTGCCTTCACGCTGGCCGTATTCAATGGGGATAATTTCCTTGGGTTTTTTCCGTTCGGCAGGGTCCCAGTAGCTTATAAGCGACTCTTTGGGCCAGCCCATAAAATATTTTTCCTTGTCCAGCAGCACACTGTCGCGCGAATAGCGCATCCACCGCCCGTGCTTCAGGCCTTTGTAAAATATGCCGCTTTCAATAAGAACACCCTGTTGTATTTTCTGATAGGGTCCATGAACCAGCACGCCACGTTTCGGGTCGAAGCGTGAGGTGCGTACAATTTCCCTTCGGGCAAAGTCGTAGTAATAAATATCGCGCACCAGGGTTTTGGGGGTTTCGGGCACTTTCAGGTAGTGAAACAGTTCGTAGGTAACACGCTCGCCAACGCCCTTGCGCACAAAGCCTTTACGTGTTTTTACTCCGTAGAACACATTTTTCCGGGGTTTCTTTTTTTTGGGTGCGGGCAGGGGCTCTTGCTCGTGTATAAAATCCAGACTTGCGGGCGTATCGATGGTAAAAAGCTTGTCAGTTTCTTCTACCTGCGCCAGGGCGGTGAACGCAGCACCTATCAACGCTATCGTGGCAGGGTATTTCATGCGTTCTTTTTAACGGTAAAGCAGCGGCAAAAGTATATTCTTATTTACTGAACCTGGCTTCCTTAAGTGCATACCATTTTCCTTCAATAAATGGTGATGTTTTTCCGCGGTAATACATTTTAAACCGGTTAAAGGTGGCCGAAGGAAAGAAAACGGAGGTCATGCAGGTAAGACCGTTGTCGGCAAATAATTCGGCCGAGGCCACATCCAGCACTATGCGCAGGGTCAGCCGGGTGCTGTCGGAAATCCGTGGTGCATAACTTACCGGAATAAACCGATCGGAAAAACCGGCTTTGCCCGCACGCGAGCGATCGATATACAGGCGGTTGTGTTCCCTTTCATAACCTATGCGCAGCTGTTCGTTGCTGTTGTTGGTAAACACCATGCCGGCTTCTTCGGGATTTGTGGTGAGGTCGAAGGTTATTTCCATATCGGCCAGGCCGTTGAAGGACATTTCCTCACCGGCAGCAATGGGTTGTTCGTTTTGCCGAAGGGCTTCTAATTCCTTAACCGGAAGTGAGGCTACTGTCCAATTATTACCTGCCTGTTGCAGGGTAAGCTCCCGGGGAACGGTCATGGCGCTGCGCCAAGTGGCGGTGGGCACAACCTGTCCGTAATTCCAGTTGCTCATCCATCCCAAAAATATCCGGCGGTTGCCGGGCACGTTGTTCCAGGTAACGCCTGCATAGTTATCCGGTCCGTAATCCAGCCAGCGCACCTGTGCCGTATCTTCTTCGCATGTAAATGTGGTGCCGTTAAAGCTGCCGGTAAAATACTGGGTAGAAGAGCCACCGTTGGGTCCGCCCGGGTTTATGCTTACCAGCAGAATCCATTTGGTAACACCGGTTTCGGGATTGGTTAGCGGAAACAGGTCGGGGCATTCCCATACACCACCATGGCTTCCGTAGGTCTTGCCAAAGGAGCCGGTCTTTTGCCATTGCAGCAGGTTTTGCGAGCGGTAAAATTCGATATGATCTTTTACTGCCAGACACATAATCCAGTGTCCGGAGGCCTGGTGGTAAAATACTTTGGGGTCGCGAAAGTCTTTTTCGCCCGGATTGCCAATAACCGGGTTTTTATCATACTTCTGCCAGGTGCGCCCGTTGTCTGTGCTGTAGGCCAGGCCCTGCGTTTCGAAGCCCTGTTTGTCGTAGGTGAAAAGGGCCACCAGCGGGGTGGCGCTGCCCTGTTTCAGGCCCGATGTGTTGGCTGTGTCGGCCACGGCACTCCCGGAAAAGATATACCCCAGTGAGTCGGGATAGAGGGCTATGGGCAGGTGTTGCCAGTTAATCAGGTCACGTGTAACGGCGTGCCCCCAGTGCATGGGCCCCCACACGGTGCTGTCGGGATAGTGCTGATAAAACAGGTGGTACTCGCCATTCTGGTAAACCAGTCCGTTGGGATCGTTCATCCAGCCCGAAGGAGGCGTAAAGTGAAAGCGGGGCCGGTGTGCTTCGGCGGTGGTAACGGGGGCCGGGCTGTTGCAGGCTAGGTGCAACAGCAGCAGAAAGCCGCACCATATCATCAGGCGTCTGGTCATCGGGCGGTTTTGATTTCAAATATACAAAAAGGTGCCGGGGCCCTTAACCCCACCCGCCGGGCTGGTCAGGATATAAAATCCACACTTCTTTTAATAAAGGCGGTAAGGTCGGTACCGGTTAACATGTGCTGCGAAAGCAGGGCCAGATCAATAGCCTGGCGGGCCAGCCTTGTTTTTTCCGCTTCGTTTTCGGCTTTCAGAATGCGTTGTATGAGTGCGTGGTTGCCGTTAACGGCCACGGTTAGCGAGTCGGGCATCGTGCCAAAGGGAAAGGCCCCTCCGCCCACACGGGCCATATCTTTCATTCTTCGCGCAAACTCATTAAGTGTTATTACTGCCGGCAGTTCATCGGGGGCAAGGGCTTCGACCGTTACCTGTATGCCGGGTTTGTCAGCCGCTTTTTCAAAAACCGATTTGACCTGGTTTTGCTCATCGGCCGACAGCACCATTTGCGGATGATCGTCTTTGGCGATGAGTTTTTCGGGCGTGTCGCTGTCAACGCGTTTCCAATGGGTCTTATCGAGTTTATATTCCAGGGTGTTGATAAAATGGGCATCGAGCATGCCGTCCATGATGAGCACGTCATAGCCTTTGCTGCGGGCCGACTGGATGAAGCTGTCCTGCCTGCCGGCATCGGTGGTGTAGAGGTATACCACGTTTTTGTTTTTATCGGTTTGCACCGTCTTTACCTTGTCGTGGTATTCGTCCAGCGTAAAGTATTTGCCTTCGGTGTTTTTGAGTAGTACAAACTCTTTGGCGCGGTCGTAAAATTTTTCATCGGCAATCATGCCGTATTTTACAAACAGGCTGATGTCATCCCATTTTTTTTCAAACGATTCGCGTTCTTTTTTAAACAACTCCTGCAGTTTGTCGGCCACCTTTTTGGTAATGTGCTGACTAATTTTCTTTACGTTCGAGTCGCTTTGCAGGTAGCTGCGCGACACATTAAGCGGTATGTCGGGCGAATCGATTACGCCATGCAAAAGCATTAAAAAGTCAGGGACTATGTCTTTTACCTCATCGGTAATAAATACCTGGCGGCAGTACAGCTGTATTTTATTGCGGTGCAGTTCAAAGTCGTTTTTTACTTTCGGGAAGTAGAGAATACCGGTGAGGTTAAACGGAAAGTCCACGTTAAGGTGTATCCAGAACAGCGGGTCTTCGCTTAAGGGATAAAGCTCTTTGTAGAATTTCAGGTAGTCTTCATCTTTCAGGTCGGAAGGTGACTGGGTCCACAACGGCCTGGGGTTGTTGATGATGCGGTCAACGGTAACGGTTTTGTGCTTTTTTTTACCGGCCTCATCGGCACCATCTTCAATGCTTTCCTGGCGTGTGCCGAATTTAATTTCCACGGGCAGAAACCGGCAGTATTTTTCCAGAATGCCCAGCAGCCGGTGCTCGTCCAGAAACTCTTCGGCATCTTTTGCTATGTGCAGTATTACATCGGTGCCGCGTTGCTTTTTTACCGCGGGGTGCAGTTCAAATTCGGTAGAACCATCGCACGACCAACGCACAGCCCCGGTTTCATCGGCCTGATACGACCGTGTGATGAGCTCTACCTTTTCGGCCACCATAAATGCCGAGTAAAAGCCCAGGCCAAACTTGCCGATGATGTCGCTGGCATTGGTTTTATCCTTAAACTTTTCCACAAATTCGGCCGCACCGGAAAAGGCAATCTGGTTAATGTACTTTTTCACCTCATCGGCTGTCATGCCTATGCCTTTGTCGGATACGGTAATGGTTTTTTTCTTTTTGTCGAAGCTCACCTCAATTTTCAGGTCGCCCAGGTCTTCGGTGTATTCACCCATGGAAGCCAGTTTTTTAAGCTTCTGGGTGGCATCGACTGCATTCGAAACCAGTTCGCGCAGGAAAATTTCGTGGTCGGAGTACAAAAATTTTTTGATAATGGGAAAAATGTTCTCCGTGTTGATGGAAAGCGTACCTTTTTCCTGAAGGGTTGTCATACGAGCAGGCGTTTAATGGAAACGGTCTACTGTATTCAAAGAATATTCCAGAAAGAAAATACTGACAGCCTGACAGTTAGCGCAGACGGTCCGACTCCCGCACAATGCGCTCGTCTCTGCGAATGAATTTCATGGCCAGCCAGTTCGATAGTACAGCCACAGCTGCCAGCACCACCCACCATACCGATACCTTGCCGCGCCCTCCTTCCATAAGCCTGTTGGCAAACCACACGGCACATACCATAAAGCCTGCCAGCATTACCGAATTCAGCGCGCCCAGCTTAAGCTGCAAAAGGCGGTTTTGGTAACGCCTTATAATACTGATGGCTATGGTTACCGAGGCCACAGCCAGGGCAGCCGTAACGGCATAGGGCATATAGATGTAGCTGTCGCCCTGCTTCAGGTAAAAGGGAGTAAGTACCTCATCTGCGTTTAGTGCCCAGATGGGCTTAACAAGGGCAATAAGAAGGGCAATGATGCTTACAATCAGAAATAAAGTTTGCGGGCGTTGCCACATGAGCAGGTATGGTTAACTTGTAAGGCAAAAGTAACAAAACTGTAAACCAACACAAGAACAATGAAACAGGCAGCTTATATCGTTGACGCTATCCGCACACCTGTAGGAAAGTACGGGGGGGCGCTTGCAGCGGTACGGCCTGACGACCTTGCTGCGTTTGTGATAAAAAAAATCATGGAACGCAATACGGCTGTTGATGCGCGGCAGGTGGAAGACGTAATTCTGGGCGCAGCCAACCAGAGTGGCGAAGACAACCGCAACGTGGCCCGCATGGCCGCCCTGCTGGCCGGTCTGCCCCTGGAAGTAGCCGGGGTTACGGTTAACCGGCTGTGCGCCTCGGGCCTGCAGGCCATTATGGATGCAGCAAGGGGGGTGATGCTCAATGAAGGAAGTGTGTACATAGCCGGCGGCGTGGAAAGCATGAGCCGCGCCCCCTTTGTGCTGGCCAAAGCCTACGAGGCCTTTGCCCGTAAAACCGAAATGTACGACACTACTATTGGCTGGCGGTTTGTAAATCCCCGGCTGGCGAAAATTCATTACCCCTATTCCATGGGCGAAACGGCCGAGAACGTAGCCGAACGCTGGCACATTAGCCGCGAACAGCAGGATGCCTTTGCGCTGCAGTCGCAGCAAAAATACCATCAGGCTTTCCTGGCCGGTAAGTTTCACGATGAACTGGTTGCCGTACCCGTTGAGGACGGCCGGGAAACCGTGTGGGTTGAGAAAGACGAACATCCACGCCTGACCTCCATGGAGAAGCTTGCCGCACTGAAGCCCGCCTTCCGGGAAGGAGGAACCGTAACCGCCGGAAATGCTTCGGGCATTAACGATGGGGCCGCCTGCACCCTGGTGGTTAGCGAGGACTGGCTCAGGGAAAACAACCAGCAGCCGCTGGCGCGTGTGGTGGCCATGGCTGTGGCCGGTGTGGAGCCGGCCCTGATGGGTATTGGTCCGGTGCCGGCCATGCGCAAAGCCCTGCAGCGCGCCGGCATAACCCTGGACCAGGTGGGTTTGATTGAGCTGAATGAAGCCTTTGCCGCACAGGCACTGGCCTGCATGCAGGAGTTGCATCTGAACCCCGAAGTGGTAAACGTTAACGGGGGCGCCATTGCACTGGGACACCCGCTGGGCTGCAGCGGCGCACGCATAACCGCCACCCTTTTGCATGAAATGAAACGAAGAAAAGTAAAATATGGCATAGCCACCATGTGCGTAGGTGTAGGGCAGGGAGCTGCAGTGGTGTATGAAAACACAACCTGCTAAGCACATTATGCCGCGTTATTTTTTTGAAATATCCTATTGCGGAACCAACTATGCCGGCTGGCAAAGTCAGCGCAACGCCACCGGCATACAGGAGGTGGTGGAAGACGCACTGGGTACGATACTGCGCATGCCGGTAAAAATCGTAGCCAGCGGCCGGACCGATGCGGGCGTACATTGCGTGCAGCAGTTTTTTCATTGCGACATTGAAAAGGCTTTTCAGACCGATGTGCTGCGACAAAGGCTTAACTCCTTTCTGCCACGCGATATTGCCATACGCAGCATACGGCCGGTAAAAGCAACAGCCCATGCGCGGTACAGCGCCCGCGAACGGACTTATGAATACCGCATTACCACCGAAAAAGATCCCCTGCTTTTGGGTTTGGCCACGCCCTTTTACAGGCCACTGGATGTAAACGCCATGAACCGGGCAGCAGCTGTGCTGGTGGGCGAACACGACTTTACCAGCTTCAGCAAGGTACATACCGATGTGCACCACTTCAGGTGTACGGTAAAAAAAGCCCTTTGGCAGCAAAAGGGCAATAAACTGGTGTTTACCATTACGGCCAACCGTTTTCTGCGCGGCATGGTGCGCGCCATTGTGGGCACCTTGCTGGAGGTAGGAACCGGAAAAATGGCGGTAGATGATTTTAAAAAAATCATCCAAAAGAAAGATCGCAGAATGGCAGGTGCTAATGCCGATGCGCAGGGGCTGTATTTGATTCGGGTGAAATATCCGTCTTCGGTTTTTCGGGTAAACAAACGGAACTAAACATTTATTTCTGCGGGCTACACCTGGTATTTCGAAATATCTGAAGTTCAGATATTAGTCTTTCCTATCTTGACTTGATTGATAAAAATCATGACAAGATAATTACAGGCAATCAAATTGAAATGGAGTTTAAGAAGAACCGTCAAAAGGTTATTCTCGAGACTATTGGAAAAATCAAGATGCCAAATTGGGAGTCCTTAACACCTCCTGCTATCTTATCTGACGCAAAACCATCTGACGTTATAAAAAAAAGAAAAAAGAAATAGTTAAACAACAGAAAAAATTACGTGATAGAATTTTAAAAATATTAAAAAATCCAGCGACCTATGACCCCGTATATCAAACGCTACAACGACTTTTTAAGAATAACAGTAATCTTAACTTAAATCTAGAAAAGAAAATCAGATTTACAATCAGAAATCTAGCGAAGAAACGTTTCATTCTTGGGTACCCCCCAAGTAAAAAGGAAGATAAAAGACTTAACTTTAAACACAGTTACCATGGAAAATCAAGAACAACATCCTCTGCGTAGGGAGATGCTCACCCCTTACGGATAACCTGAAAGGTTTTACCGATGCTATCACCAGTGTGTTCACCCAGTCGGTCACCCAGATTTGTGTGGTGCATCAAATTCGAAATGCGCTTCGCTATGTAGTCTGGAAAGATTCGTTCCCTGACGACCAGGCTGTAATGAAAACGGTGTACCTGGCTTTACGGGAGATCACCAAAAAATGGACATTGCCTGTGAGGAACTGGCCAATACCCGATGTATATTTTTAGCACTCTGCTGTTCAGATTAGTCCTTTGATTTCTAATTCTTTTTTTAGCGCTTTGTACGCCCTCAGTTTGCCATCCAGTATAAGATTCTCCTCATCTTGTTTTTTAATACTTTGAGGTGTTGAGTTCTCCTCAATGTCTTTAATCTCAATAATTACTTTATCATTCTTAGTAATGTTGGCTGTTAACCAATCAATACGTTCTTGAGTGTTCATGTCAAGTCCAGTGAATCTAATATCAATCTCATCTCTTTCTGGAAGTTTTACTCTGTTAAGAATAATTGAGATTATTCCATTATTTAAAGAGGCACTTTTTTTTACGTTATTAATTGTTAATTCAAATCCTATCATAACTTTATTAATTTATGGTTTAAGAGGGCACCGTTCAAAATCCCAATATCCTTGAAAATTACAGTATGTACAAGTATTAACTCGACCATTTGGATTTGAGATGCTTGATATTGCTTTACCATCTTTAAAAATAGTCGAGACTCTCACGGAGCCATCAAGCTCAACAATTTCAATTGTTCCAGTAAAAGTATTAAAGCCTTGTCTGCGAGGTTTATTTTTTAACCATTGACTTTCCGGCCTGTAACGAATTAGATACTTCTCTTCTTTTCCGTTGGTATTTGAAATATTCTCAAATATCCCGGGTGTTGAAACAAGCAATGGAATTGTATATGCAGCCCTATTATCAAATTAAATATTTTCAATGCATAGTGTTTTATTTCGCATGATGATATTTATTATTAACTACCTTCCGTTAGATGACCAAATTGTCCGGGCCCTATTACTGCCAACGTTTGTGCTTATGCAGTGGCGGGAATAGGAGCGCTAAAAAATGGAGCGTAGCGGAATGTTTAGCGCGACCTACACGTCACTGTCAACCGTGACAAAACGTTGTTTGAAAACTAAAGCTACAAATTTACACCAAACCCCGCTATTGCATAAGCATTTTGTTGTGCACAGTTTTTTTAATTACTTTTCATAAAGAGGCCGGTTGTCGTCAATTAGAAAAAGCTTTAAAAATACAGAATCCCCGCGTGCCAAATTTATGTCTTGAGTCACAACCCATTTTTTCCCTATAAAACCTCCCTGAATTTTATAAGATCCAGGTAAAACCTGAAAACTAAATCGGCCAGAATCAGTTTGGTGAATTACCCCATTGATATTCATGAAGGCTGGTATGGATTCGGATTTTGATTCCAGATGGAAGAATTGTCCTGCTACTATTGTTTTATTATCTTTTAATTTGTGCATTTCTAAAATGTAGCTGCCACCAATTGATGACTTATCCAATAGTCCTTTACTTGCACAAGCAGTACACAGTAACAATGTAATAAGTGTAGTCTTAACAACCTGCATTGGTGCCTTTTTGAGTTTTTATTGTTCCCGAAAAATCCTTACCTGTTTGTTCAATAGTTATTGTATCAACTATCCTCTTTCTATCTGTAGCACTTGGAAACGAACTTTGAAACCATGTAGTTTCTATCGGATTGCCTAGTGCGTCATACACACCAGTATGAGTAAGACCTACCCAAGCTAAGTCTTTGTAAAATTGTGTTGTATGGGTGTAACCCTTATTCTTACCGTATTCTTCCAAGGCAATGGCTATATCATTGACAAAATTTCTTACAAATTCACCATGTTGGATTTGATTAGCATCACCACCATAAACTTGTTGTGCATAGTCATTTACTAAATCTGGGTAAGAGCTTCTTGCAGATAAAGGGTCAACTCTAAAATAGGCAATCAAATATGCATGTATCGATTCGTGTAAAATTGTTCTTGCTATTGATAGGTCGGTCGCGCTTGTGAATTTACTTCCATCAAATGTAGTTGTAACAGTTCCTGTCGTTCTATTATAAAACTGACTTGTGAATGCATTTTGTCCACCGGCTAGGACACCATCCTTTAGTTCCCAGTTGTACCCGGGAAGACTTCCTGAAAATTTTTGAATAATTTGCCCAACGGAACCTTGTGAAATATTTTTGAGATCAGTTAATATCGTCTTTAAACAAGGTTTTAACTGGGAGTCATCAATCTGATCTTCCCAAATATCAATTTGGATCTGCTCGTTATCGATTATCGAGACATTTTTCGCTGATTCACATTTACATCCTCCTATGCTTTCTCCTCCTGATACGATAGGCCCACTATCACCTCCTGATGTAGTACACACAGTATACGATTCTGAATACCAAGTTGTGCTCGAATATGCATCACTACCCTCTCCAACAGTAATGGTAGTTGGATAGTCAATCATAAATTCGAAACATTCTATTGCTTGAACTCGGCCATTAGAATTTTCCTCACGTTTGCACGTCAGCCCGCCTGACGCAAAACGAATGTTATGGGCTGGTGTTCTATTGTCTGTCAGCATTATCGTTAATTAATTTTTTTACTTCTTCTATTGTCAATGGTATTCTCTGTCTGTGAATTATTGAATGACAGTTTGGGCAAACAGGTCGCAAATCTTTAACTGGGTCAAATTCGTAAGTCTGTCCAACCGTTGCAACCTGTGTCAAATGGTGAACGTGAATAAAGTCTTTTCCTATTTGTCCGTATGTTTTTTCAAAGTTGAAGTCGCAAATAACACAAGTAAAACCATAATGCTCTAAACATTTTTTTCTTGCGAATGGGTTACGTTCATATTTCGTTACTGATACTTGGTTTGGAGTTCCTTCGGTGTATGTTTTTTGAATTTCATTGTCTGCTGGAATGAATGGGTTATGTCTTATTTTTTGAGTTGTCAAGAAGTCAAACCAAACCGCTTCAAGTTCGTCTACAAGTTCAGGTTTAATTGAATTTCCAGAACCCATTGGTCGCCAATTTTGCTTTGCTAAATTTCCTGATTTTAAAATGTCAACTGTCAAGATCGGCTCTTTGTCAGGGTTTAGCAAAACTTCAAAGTCAACGTCTATGTATAATGTATCCTTATTTTCTCCGCTCCAATGTCTTTCGTAAAAAGGTGTCGAAGTAGCGAAACCTGCTGCAATAATTCCTTTCGGTTCCGTTCCAACTTTTAATAAAAAAATCCTGTCACCCGTTTGAATTGATTTTGTGTTGCCACAACACCAAAGTTGAGAACACCGTCCTGTCAAGTCCACTTGTTCAATGTCTTGTTCAAGTGTCGTCCAAGTCCACTTTTTAGGGTTCCATAAAAATAGATATGTGTTCATTCGTTGTTGTCTGTCGTTTTACACTTGCCCATAACGGTCAAGTATAAGCGTAGTGCGGGATTTCGGAGCAACTCACTGTCAATTTTGCAGGTTCAGCCCGCATTACGCTTATATAGTGTTATGGGCTTTATTTCATCTTGGCAAATTCAAATAGACAATTTCAGTCAATTCTCCATCATGATGTAAGCTACTTATAACTGATTGTTAAAAATTCAAATAAAATGATTACGCCCACAATCTCAATTCCAAAGGATATATTAAATCTCTTCTTCTAAGGAATCGTGGGCGCATTCATTTCTATTGGTTGCTAGCTACACTACTTTTCATACTTCGCATATTTCTTGAAAGCGAAATAAATCAATATTGTGGTGAATCCAGCACCGAATAAAGAGGCCCAAAAGCCGATTGACTTAGGGTCAAAACTACCAAACGGTGCTATGGACATAAATAGCAAAGCTTGAAAAATAAAGCCAATGGCAAGTCTTAATTTAGTTTTTCGTTTAAGTTCCATATTATCTTCCACATGATGTAAGCAATTCCGCAGCAACTCCACTTATCAGTCCACTAACAAATCCAGCAGCTCCACCAAAAACAGCTCCACCAACTCCACCAACTGCTGTACCCAAAATTGGCACCGTAAATGTGCCAGCCGTCGCACCAACGTATCCACCAGTTGCTGCACCACCAGCTAATCCAACTACTGCACTTGCCAATACGTTGCGAGAGCTTACGCTACACCCTTGTACACGACCATTTGAAGAATATATAATATCAAGTTCATTAGCAATCAAATCAATACCTCCATCTTCAACAAATTCAGCAAAACTTATCACTCCGGTACTTAATGTTAATAGTTGTATTTTTTCATCATCAGATAAAGTGGAGCTAACTACTGATTGCTGAAAAGAAATTGCTTTAGATTTTGTTGCATTTAAATCTTCTTCATTTAAAAGGTCATCTACAAATGGCTGAACCAAGGCTAACTGGTCTTCACTGTATATTTCAAATGTTGAAAGGTCAACGGTGCCATTTTTTCTTGCATTGGCGAAATGGTCTGGTAGTCTTAACTCACCATAATTGCTTGAAAAATCCATAATGGTTTTTTCATCTGCGTTGAAGTATTGACCATTAAGACCAGATAACATACCCTTTACCAACTGTCTTTGATTCAGAGTAATTTCATTGTTACCAATAGGAGTAATATTCTTTCCTAAGTTTGAAACGGTCAGATTTAATCCACTCTTATTCATTTCTGTAAGAAAGGATATTTCTTTTTCGAAATTGTTTACCGGACTTAAATCTTGTTCTTGGTTACAAGAAGAAACCAAAATAAGTACTGCGAAAATTGATGAGATTAACTTTTTCATATTGTTTTAAAGAATTTAAGTTTTGCCCTACTTCTTTTTAGGGAGCGTTCGGGTCACTTCCTTCTCCCGCTATGGTCAATAATTTTCAACCTATAAGGACTTCTCTGTTTGCCTAAGCGGCCTGATTTTCCTCTGTTCGTTGTTCAATATTGCCCATAACGGTTTGCAGATTTGCGATGGGCGGGATTTTTACCACAAATGTTTATTCGGAGCACAAAACTTTCGGCTACCACAAAACTGTCTGCGGAGCACGAAACCCCGCCTATTGCAAATGTGCTGTTAGGTGCTGCCGTTCTTGTCATTCGTTGTTACTTAGTTTTAGTTTCATCATAATGTCTGTCTGCTCGTCATTGCCTAATTTGAAAATATGTTTGTCAAACTCTACAAAGCCATTTTTCTTGTAGAAGTTAATTGCTCTTGGATTTTCTTCCCAAACGCCCAACCAAATATAGTCAGCATTTTTCTGTCTTGCGATTTTAATTGCTTTGTCGAGAAGTAGTTGTCCAACCCCTTTTCCGTGATATTCTTTCAGTACATAAATTCTTTCAATTTCAACGGCTTTGTTGTCTTGCAACTCTGTCTGTGATTGACCAAAGTTTATTTTTAAATATCCAATTACGTTGCCGTCAAGTGTGGCAAAATAAAATTCTGCGTTTTGGTCGTCAAGTTCTGTTGTCAATTTGGTTTTAGAAAAAGCTTCGTCAAGATATTTTTGCATATTCTCGTCTGTGTTACCAGCCGAAAATGTTTCTAAAAAGGTCTGCCTACCAATTTTTTGTAACAGGTCAATGTCGTTGATTGTTGCTTTTGAAATTACTATTTTATCCATTTTGTAAAGCTATAAAATTGTCTGCCCGAAATGTTAGTTGTTGTCGTGTCGAACTGTTTGTCCTGCCTTCAACAAAGTCTGTAAGGCACTTAATTACTGTCCCCCAACACCGAACTAAAATAGAAGCACGAAACTTAAAAATTAGCTCAAAGTCTGTCGATGAAACCGAAAAGGGGACAGTCATTCAGTGTCTAATTTTACTCCCGTTAATGTTAGCACTGTCGGTCCGATACGGTTGCACCTAACGTTTGGCTATTTGCAGTTGCGGGCATGGAGGCTTTAAAAATGGAGCGCAGCGGAATGTTAAAGCCGACCTGCTGTAAAATTGTCCCCCGTGACCGAACTACATTATGAAACACATAAATATCAATTTAACACCAAACCCCCCAATTGCAAATAGCCGTTGTTGGCAGTAGTAGGGCCCTTCTCCTCACTTCATTCGAAGCCGTGTGTTTCGTCACCCGTTAATGTTACACCACTCTTCATAAGTCAGTCGTGCGGTGGGGCATTTTTCATTAACCACTCTCTCCACTTACACTACATTAAGCACACTCTTTGACTGGCTTTGGAGGCGGGCTGAATGTGTGGCCTGCCAAAGTGTGTGCGACTTCACTAACTTCTATTCCTTCTGAAGTTTAAGGTTCAAGTTTTTATTGGGAACAGTTGTCTTCAAGAAATATAAGCCCTTTGGATTTGCATTCAAGTCAATCATAAATTTCCTCTCATCAATTTCATAGCTTTTAATGAGACGGCCACTAGTATCGTAAATGAAAACATGTAGTGATTTAGTAAGGTCAATATCTTTATTTAATTGAATTGTAAAGGTGTTTGGTGAAGGGTTTGGATAGGCTATTATCGCCTCAGAAATATCTTCCTCAAGAGACACTTCATCAACCTCAGAATCTGTTGGTTCACTTCTCTTTCGTTGACAAGGGTCACAGCCTCCACTTCCAGTTGGGGGTCACATATAATATCGAAGCTCCTCCGGTTCCACAGACATTGTTACCGGCTATTTGAACATATCCACTAGCTTCCCCCACATTTGCGTATATCGCGGTTGGTGTTCCTTGTGAATAAATACTCCAGCAATAAGTACATGAGCCATTTTCGTATGGTAGTGTCCAAGTATGACTCGAGGCTCCCGAAGCAGCTGAGGTTGCATAGTAATATTGTGTTGACCCTATATTCGGACTCGTACTACCTATCACACTTCCTGGTGAGTTAGGAATACCCACCCATACTTGATAATTAGGTAGTGTTACCATTGTCCCGCAAGCATTTATTGTTGCTGTCACCCAACCCGCTCCATAATTATAATAAGATGATTGCTTTACAATAACAGAAGTGGTGCCTTGTCCAGATACAATCTGCAAATTGGAACTCACGTTCCATGTTATTGAAGTTCCAGGTTGAATGTTATTGATGTTAAATGTGCTGTTTGATGTACAGACAGTGGTTGGGCCGCTGATTGTAATTGGTGAATGCGTCAGAGTCGTATATGCCATCACGGCATTTTGTGGTGAAGTGGGATACCACGTATTAATCGTTTGACCAAGTGAATTAGTCTTTATATAGTATACAAAAGTCCTTAGGGTGACTGTAGATGATGTCTGAGAAACAACAAACGAATAACCCAAATTGTTATTAGGATTGGCGGCTGACCAACCAGATGTAGCACCCACTGTCCTTGTCCATACATAGTTTTCGTTGCAGATCGATACAGGAATATTCACAGTTTTAGTTACTTGGTACATTTGGCCGTAATACCAGCCCTCTGCAAGTCCACTATTACCTGCATCATTCAAAAATGTAAGCCCCTCGCCATCACCGCTTAAGTTTTGCGAAGTGCCACCCGTAGTAGTGTGTTGTTGTAAAATATAAGGAGCTTGCAGGAACTCTAAGGCTCGACCTGCATTCACACGACCGTTTCCCATTTGCTCATTATAACCGTTTGTGTAGGGTATCGAGCCTACTTTATCAGCGGAAATCTGCAATATGTTTTCAATGTCATCTCGGTGAAGATTAATATTTGCAGACTTCAAAAGTGCAGCTATGCCGGTAACTACTGGGGCAGCGCCTGATGTTCCACTGAATGTGCCATAAGTATCTTGCTCAACACGTTTCGTAGTAAATAGTAAGTCGGTTGTGCCTGGGGCTACAAAATCCACATTATTTCCATAGTTCGAAAAACTGGCTCGTTCGTCCAACCCGTTAGATGCACCAACGGAAATTACCAGATTATCGGCATAATCAGATGGGTAATGCTTATTGGTGGTGTCATCGTTCCCCTTTGCAGCCACAAAGATCACTCCATTGTGTGCTGCATAAGAGATAGCTTTCCGAACAGAGTTGTAAATAGTGTATCCTCCGCCACTGTAGTTCAATAAGTGGCACCCGAAACCACCCTGATTTACTGACGTAGTTGCATCATAAATAGCTTCAACAACGTTCCCAATAGCGAAACCATCCTCGCCAACTCTAAGAGCGATCAATTGTACACCTATGTTTCCGGTTGAGGCATCGCCTCCGGCTATACCAGCGACACCTGAAACATTATTAGCTTGCGCCCCGATTATTCCGGCAACTGCGGTTCCATGACTGCTACTATTACCAGTATCATCAGGGTTTGAATCATTATCTTCATAATCGAACCCTCCAGCCACTTTATTTCCAGCACCAAATGACTACCGGGACAGATATAAGTTGGGCCATAATAAGAATTTCCATCTACTCTTTGATTTGATATTTGCGGGAATCCGACCCAAATTGTCCTTGAAACCACGGTAGTGTTGCAATCACTTTGTATTGTAAATGATAATGTGGCAGAACCAGCGAAATTTGAAGCTGCCCTTATTGTTGCTGTTCCACCTGTCCCGTTTGTATTAGCACCACCGGTTGTTGCAAAGTAGCTTGCCGGAGAAACAGCCCATGTTACTGTAGTGTTGGCAGGGATAGAATTTAATGTATAATTAGAATTTGCCGTACATAATATATTTCCACCCGCTATTGGAATATTTGCTTGAGGTACTCCATATAGACTTCTAATCCCTGCTATATCATCTGAACCCAAAAATCGATGAGAGCCAGTATAATTTGATAACATCAATGAACCTGATACAGTTGTATGATCCAATCCAAGAGCATGGCCAATCTCGTGAGCAGCTACAGTAACTAAGTCAATGGGTTGCTCATTGTTAGGGCGATTATCCAAAGTCCATGTTTCACTTTCATCAAAGTGTATGTCTCCTGCCTGATCTCCAAAGGAATTTGGGGGTGGACCTCCTAATGTATGAGCTAAGACTCCACCCTCTCCATCAAATGGGCCAGCGTCACCATGATTAAAAGCCCCCCACAAAAAGACCATATCAGCATTAGCCGCTGTGCAAACTTCTAAAAAATATAAATCGGTCTGAGCTGACCACAACGCAAAGGCATCCCTTATTGCTTGTTGCTCGTTGTTTCCCGCAATATCATCCGTTCCATTTTGAAAGAAGAAAGTTATAACCCTATGATCCCATGTGGTACCGATGGGAACAAAGTTAATTGTGATATCTCCAGAAGACTTGATCTTACTAGCATTCGATTCAACTGTCACTGGCCAGTCATCGTACAATACGACCTTTTTCCCTTTACTACTTTCCTTTTGAGGGTTGTGTTGACTTAATCCTGTAAAGCTAACTATAAAACAAAGGACAAACGTGAGTAGGATTTTTTCCATATAATTCATCTTTTTTGATTCTATATAACTCTTTTGATTTATTCTTCTGAATCGGAACTAATCTTGGTTAGTTCCAAGTAGAAATACTCTTGTCCCGGTATTAGTGGTGTAAATTCTTCGCAATTATAATAATTGCCACTGAATGTAATTTTAAGTCCTTCTACCTTACTGGTGTCGGGGAGGTTACAAATTAAACCGATAATCTGCGAGTCGAATGAGCCCTCAACACCAGTGTATACAGCATAAGATTGCGCTTGAGTATCGTACCAAATTGTACCCTTTTCATTGGAAACTGATTTCACAATATTTTCAAGGTTGCAGTCAGTCAATTTGATAATTGAGTCTTTTTGGCAACTACCACTCAAGAAAAGTAAGCCGATAGAGACAATTTTAAAATAGGATATCCACTTCATAACAAATATTGTTTTACATATTTAGACATGTCAGACAAGTATTAAGTTGTAATCCAAATCTAATAAATTTTCTCTAATTAATTGGCTCTTTTGCTTGCTTTGGTGTCGCGCGGAAATGTGCGGCAAGCAAATGTGCCAATCTTCGAAGCACCGAAATCTGTCCCGCGGCATTGTGCATAACGGGCCTCGTATTGGCGATGGGCGGGATTTTTAGCACTGAACTTGATACGAAGAACGAAAGTTTAATTTTGCACTTCCGTTGATACGAACCCGTTCAGCCCGCCTATTGCCAATACGATGTTGCCAGCAGTATTTTAAAAGGGCTCATTCGAAGGTTGCTTTTTGTAAAATTTCTTTAGGTGCAAAAATGCCTTATGCAATCTTTTGCAAAGATCTGTTTCAGAATATACATTAAAGTCGGTTGTAAATACACTTGTGACTCTTTTAGTATTATCTGTCAAATTATATTCAATAATTGTTTGTTTTTTAGTTGTTATCCAAAAGTCTCCTTTATAATCATACACTCTATCGATATCATATATGGGTATTACAATTTTATATTTGGTTAATTTTTTGTCTCGCTCCTGTTCATAATAAATAATAAGGTTATAAGTATCAAATGAATAGTAATAGTTCATATTATACCACCCTGATGATGGCAATATTGGGTAAAAACCATCAATGGAACCAACATTGTCATAATACTTTTGAGGTGTATTTGTTCTCAATTTGTCTAGAATCCAAATTTCAGTTTCAGATTTTGATGCTGTACTGTTATCTACTTCATCTTCGTCTTTTATTTGCTTTTGTGTCTTAGTTTCTTTTGTCGAAGTTTTTGGAGCATTCAAATAATTAGAAGTTGATGGGTAATTAGGCGATGAATATGTTGAAGTAGATGTATGGGTATTTTCTCGCCCCCAAATTACTCCACAATGAGGGCATTTATCACCAATTTTTGAGGTTGCAGAAACGCTTTTTCCACATTTACCACAACTTTTTGAGGTTGTAGTATATGTTTGTGCATTTGAAAAGTCAGTATTGGCTAATGTAAGTAATGCTATAAATAAAATCCTAAGTATAATTTTCATTGTTGTGCTGTTGTTTAATATTGCTGGCAACGGTCGCGTGTATGGCCAGTGGCGGTTTGCGGGCTACGTCCGTATCCTCCGAGACGAACCATGATGCGGGGTAGAATATTCCAAACTCGCACTTCCCCCGCCATTGGCTATACACGATGTTACCGGCTGGGCTTTTTTGCTATTATTATAAATTCGTGACTGTATACTTTCTCTCCTTTTTTATTGTTTGAAAATTTACCTGTTTTGTCGCGGTATGGAGTCAGGATTTTTGAACTAATTTTTCTCTTGGTCACTTCAATATTCTTGAAACCTTTGTTCATGAATGATTCAATCAACACTTTTGCATTGTCAATATAAACACCTTTGTAGCTTGTGTTTCCAATTACGAAGGCTGCATAACCATTTTCATTAAGTAGAGAATAAGTTTTATCTACAGTTTTATCAAGGTCATAAAAATACTTAGTAACAGATTTGCTTTTTCCTTTGTCTACTTTGAATAATTCTTTTACAATAGTTTGGCTTGTTTCATTATTAATCAGAAAAGTTTCGTGTTCAGCTTTAGCGTATTCGCTCCCAATTGTTCCTTTCCTTAATTCTTTATAATCGTCAACAAATCCAAGCCATAAAGTAGAGAGTTGGTGCAAGTCAGCGTATTCGTAGGATGTAACATAAGGAGGACTTGTTATTACTAAGTCAACTTTATTTTTTCTTGGTTTAATATTCAGAATATTTTGTGTTTTGACCTTAATTATTGAGTTCTTAGGTTGAATACACTTTATTTCTTCGTTCGCTTCAATGATAAAACGAATCTGTCTCTTGAAAGCAAGATAGGGGTCAAGTGGAATCTTGTTGGGGTCAACTTGTGGCTTAATTGACTTTGTAAGCCATTTAGAGCATGCTTTTAAAATGTTGGAAAAGGCAGTCAAAAAAAGTACTCTATATTTTCCATCTGGACAAACATTGTAAATGCCTTTCTGTAAACGGTATAGTTTTACGATATTGTCTTCATTAAACCAATACCTTATTCTTTCATGAAATAGAATTTTATTTGGAGTTAAGAATTTTCCGTTATTACATTCTTTAATTATTTCTTCATATAGCTCTTTAATCTTTTTGGTTGAGTATACATTACTCTTAGCTTTGGCAATCAATGTTGCTACTGGATTTATATCATATCCTAAGTAGTCAATACCAAGTAATTTAGATTCAAGAGCAGATGTACCGCAACCACAGAAAATATCCCCAATAGAATTTATTTGAGCCCTATTTTCTTTTAAGTAGGACACAATTTTAGGAGTCAGAAATGCTGGGAACTTTGCTGGGTATGCATGAATTTTATGCATAAGTAGTTCTTTTGATTCTGGGAAATTCCAAGAATCGTTAACTTCAATGTTTCCATTAAAATGTTGTACGTTTTTTATTCTCAGCATAATTTAGCTTGTAAGAAGTCTTTTCGACCTTGCAGGGCGAACATTAACAAAAATAGGATTCTTAAAAACTGAACCTGTCAGCAAGCACTGGCCCGGCCCAAGTGCAGGCACATTAGTCCAGAGCGCTTCATGAACTCCACCAGTCGACTGTTTAACAGGAGCAAGATTTGAAGCTGATTTTAATTGGTGGATGAAACGTGTGTTCGCTAGTTCAAAAAGCTCATCTGGTACGTGTCCGGGTTGCTGTGAAACCAAAGCCAAAGACATCCATCTTTTTCTACCTCTCCTACTAATAGTTTGAAGATTATCAAGAACAGCTTTCATTTTTCCAACTGACTGCCTTGAAACAAAAGTGTGGACTTCTTCAATTACTACTAATATCTTAGGTCTTGGAGTTGATGTTCCTGGTATAATTTCTCCTACTGGTGTTTCGATAACCTTTTCAAAAAGACTTTGGAGAACATAGGCTATTGCAATGTTTCTACTCCTATCATCTGTTTCAGCAACATCAAGAACCGATAATCTCCCTCCTACAAGTAATTCATTAATTGGCAAATAATCCACTCTTGAATTACTATTGATATCTAACATACCTGACCTAGCAAAGCTCCATAATTTACTTCGTAGAACGGAAGCAGTACTTCTTTCAGTACCGTTTAGATTCCTTAGAAAATCTTGGTCATTTAAAGTATCAATAAGGTTTTGAAGAGTATAAGGAATTGGATGTGTAGTGCTTTGCTGGCCACCTAATGCCCCCAATCTATTTGATTGATTTTGTTGTCGAGTATTGCTAGCTCTTTCCACTATTGTTTCAAACATTCTAAATTGGGCATCAGAAATATCAATTATATCACCTATTACTGACATTTCTAATTGTGAAATGGGCACTTTGAATCTAAGAGGATTAGTAGCTTCTGAATCGCCTGAACTTGGCACATAGGTTCTAAAGTTAGACACTCCCATAGGTTGGAGATTAAAACTATTGTGCAGAATATGGTTCATGTCAATTCTGTCATTTGGCTCATTCATTTTAACATATTCCCCCTCTACATCAATAACAACTACCGCCCAACCTGCGATAGTTGCTTCTTCGATTAGCATTTGGGTCGTGTTTGATTTGCCTGAACCAACTGTCCCGAAAATACCCACGTTTCTAGGGAGAAAATTTTTGTTATCAGAATTAGATTTTACTTCTATCTTTTGTTCTTCGTATCCCATTAAATGACCTATTAGGATGTCGCCATCTATTTCAAGCAAACTTTTCAGTCTATCTGGTGGAAAGATAAAAATTTCGCTGTAAGGTCTAGGTCTTGTGGGGGTTGGAATTAGTCTCTCTCCATTTACTAATTGTCCTAGCACCTCAATAGTACCATATACAAAATATGAAGGTCTAAATTTGGTTCTCTCAGGATGTAATACCGTAGTTCTAGTTATTGCAGAATCAGAACCGATTTCATGAGGACTATGAAATGGACCTTCGACAATTCGTCCAAGGAATTCTACATTTTGCTCATTATCCTTTATTCCAACATATACATCTCGCCTGAAAAGCCTTCTTCTTTCGGCTGAAACCATTGCACCGGAAGTAGTATTGTCAACGCTACCACCGTCAAAGTTGATATAACCTAGCACTCCGTCTAGGAGGGTACTGTTGATAATTTGCTCTTCTCTCGAAGAATCAACTATAGGTTCTTGATTAGTTTCTGGCGAGGTAGTTTCGTGTTGGTTTTCCATTTCTTCGCCTTCCTGATTTTGTACTTTTTCGTTGTTCATAGTTAAATTCTTGTTTGTCTTGGGTCAATGTCAAAAAATCCACTTTCGATACCAATATCAAATAAACGATTTTCAACAAAGGTTTGAAATTCTGAGCCTTTAATTAATGTTCTTGCAATTTGGTCAGCCAAATCGATATGATATGGGAAGCCTCTAACAGTTAAAGAGGAACCTTCAATTTCAAAGCCTCTTGTCCATAATGAATCAGCAAGGAAAAGTGAAACTGCTTCCTCAATTTGTTCTGTATGGCATTCTAAAAGAAATGGTTTATTCCCGGCTTTGACTAGAACAATCGAAATTTGTGGGCCTACTCTTTGAATGAACTCTCTAAAACGCTGTTTGTCATGTTGAGCAAAGTTTGCTCCTGCCTGAATGTCATCACCATCTAAAAATTGTGTCAGAACATTTGTAAGGTCTTTAATTACAATGTACTCTCCTGGCTCAAGAAGAATGGCTGCATTCAAAATATCAATGTCATCAGAAGCCTCACTTGCAGCAATGAAGTTTTTCTTTTCTAATAGTTCATATACCAAATCGAAAGCAGGTTGTAAATTATCCTGCGGTCGACCTGCTCCTGTTCTTAATTCATGAGGTAAAATTTCTCCATGGATTAGTCTCCAATCAGTTTGGTGGTCAAGTAACAATCTTCTCTCTCCATATAACATTATTGCCCGTGCTAAAAGATTTGAAATTTTTCTAGTTCCTCTTAGATTTTGAAAATAATCAATTGCATTTCCTGTGTCTTGGGTTATTTCGGCTTCAAAGATTTTGGTTATATAGTCAACTATTTCTCCTTTGTTAAATACAATGACAACGCCAACTTGGATTTTAGACCCACCAAGCAACGGGACATGAGATATGGTTCCATCAGATGCAGCTACAGTACCTGTCAATAAAAGACTTTTAGCTGCTTCCAATTTGTCTGAAGATGGGCGAGTTATTTTATTTACAAGTTCAGGGTTAGTTTTCATCAATTCCTCCCTGTACCTAATTCTAAGTTCATTCGTTTTCTTCACCGAGTTGTCGACCCGTTCTTTTAGGTCGTTAAGATGTTCTTCAAAGTTTGTCCATGGTGAATCATGAAGAACTTGTCTTATTGTAGGTCTTGTATGTCCTGTATTTTGATTCATATCATTAGTTGTCTGTCTCGTTCTTTAGCCTTGCCGGTAACGGTTCACGGCTTGGCGTTTGTGGCGGCAATCAGGGAACATCAGCCCAAATTTAGCACAAAAGTTTAATAGTAGCACTAAGCTCAAATTATGCACGTCAGCCGCCATAACGCCAAACCGATGTTGGCAGCTGTGGTTTTTTCCGTCCGTTCGTATTTGTCTGTCAGGTTTGGTGTGTCGGCAGATTTAATTTTTTGCGAAGCGTGGAAAGATTTTTTTGTTTTTTCTGTCGTGCGTTGGAAAAAGCAAGCTCTTTTGCAAACTTTGGCTTGTGTGTCGCCTTGTGCGGTTTGCAAATGTGCTTGCTTTTAGCGTTGGTTTGTCAAAATTTCATTCGTTGTATTCGTACTGCGTTTAAGATTGCCAATAATGCTACACCTACATCGGCAAAAACGGCTTCCCACATTGTTGCCAAGCCACCTGCACCAAGTATTAAAACAATTCCTTTTACTACAAATGCCAATGTGATATTTTGCCAAACAATTTTCTTTGTCTGTTTACCGATATTGATTGCCATAGGTATTTTACTCGGCTTGTCGTCTTGTATTACTACGTCTGCTGTTTCAATGGTGGCATCGCTACCTAAACCGCCCATTGCAATACCGACATCACTTAACGCTACAACAGGTGCATCATTTACACCGTCTCCGACAAAGGCAACGGTTTCATTTTTGGCTTTGATTTCTTTAACTCTGTTTACTTTATCTTCAGGCAATAAATCTCCGAAAGCATTATCTATCCCCAACTGTTCCGCTACATACTTTACAACCGTACTTTTATCTCCGCTAAGCATAGTAGTTTTAACATTGAGCTTATGCAATAGATTTATGGTTTCCTGTGCGTCTTCTTTTATGCTGTCCGCAATGGTAATGTAACCAACAAACTTTCTATCATAAGCCACTGCGATTACCGTGTAGACAATGCTGTTCGGGTCTATGTCATAAGTAATAGAAAATTTATCCATCAGCTTAAAATTCCCTACCAATAATTCTTTCCCATTTACATTAGCCTTTAGTCCGTGTCCTGCAATTTCCTCTATATTTTCTAATGGGATATTGTGGTTTACATCGCCTACATATTCTTGAATGGCAGTTGCTACGGGGTGGCTACTATGGCTTTCCAAAGCATTGACCATTTCTAAAATTTCTTTCTCATCAAATGCCTTGTCAAATACAACTTCCTGAACTTTAAATACGCCCTCCGTCATTGTACCTGTCTTATCCATTACTACATTTTGTATGCTGGCAAGAACATCCAAAAAGTTGCTTCCCTTAACCAATATTCCATTTTTACTCGCTGCCCCAATTCCGCCAAAGTAGCCTAAAGGAATACTTATTACCAATGCACAAGGGCAAGAGATAACAAGGAATACCAAAGCACGATACAACCATTGGCTGAACACATAATTTTCTACAAAGAAGTAGGGCAATGCTGTAATTAGAATAGCTAACAGTACAACTATCGGTGTGTATATTTTTGCAAACTTTCTAATGAATAATTCTGTCGGTGCTTTTTGTGAAGTGGCATTTTGTACCAATTCTAAAATTTTACTCAACTTACTATCGGTGTATGCTGTGGTAACTTCTATCTGTGCAACGGTGTTTAGGTTTATCATTCCTGCCAAAACTGTTTCGCCTTTGGCTTTGGTATCGGGTTTGCTTTCGCCTGTTAAAGCTGCGGTGTTAAATGATGCTGTTTCGGATAACAAAACTCCGTCTAATCCCAATTTTTCGCCCGGTTTTAATTGTATGATTTCGCCAATGTTTACGCTTTCTGCCTTTACGGTTTGGGGTTGGTTGTTTCGCAAAACGGTTACTTCATCGGGTCTTTGGTCAAGCAAAGATTTGATATTTGCTTTTGCTCTTTTTACCGCCAATGTCTGAAACACTTCGCCAACAGCATAAAACAACATTACGGCTACGCCCTCCGGATATTCGCCAATGGCAAACGCTCCGATTGTGGCAATGCTCATCAACAGAAATTCGGAAAATATCTCGCCTTTGGCAATGCTTTCAACGGCTTCTTTGATTACAGGAAACCCAACAGGAATATAAGCCACCACATACCAAACAATCCTTACCAAACCTGTAAACCATTCTGGTTTTAGGAAATTGTCTAAATAAACGGCAACAAGCAATAGCACCAATGAAATAATGCTTGGCAAAAACACTTTGAAAAGGTTGCTATCACTGTGGCTGTGGTCGTGTCCGTCATCATCGCTATGGTCGTGTTGATGCTTTTCTTTTATCAACTCTTTTGCACCTGCATTGGTGTAAATTTTTTCTTCCTGTGTGCAACAAAGCTGCTTACCTTGTACATTGTAAATATGCTTGTGATTTTTATCTGTATTTATCATTGCTTTTAATTTTTAATGATTGTGTCCTCCTGTGTTAGATAATTTGGCATTGACAAAAAATGCTCCTTTGATTACAATTTGAGCATTGGCAGGAATGTCCTGTACAAAAGTTATTGCGGTGTAGCCCATATTGGAAACGCCTTTTACAACTTCTATTTTTTCAAAATTGATGTTGCCGTTTTCTTCATTGCTGTGTTTACGGTCTTCACTTTCGTGGTTGTGTTCTTCGCTTTCTTCTTCGTGGTGTTCTTCCGCTTTTTTATCAGTAACAACAAAAATGTAGTCTTTTCCGTCTGCGTTTACAATGGCTTCATTGGGTACGGCAGGTGTTAGGGCATTGCTCAAACTCACAATTCCTGTAATGTTCATTCCGTCAATCAAACCTATTTTGTTTCCTGTAACGGTGCAATGCACGGCAATGGTTTTGCTCTCGTTTTCAAATGATGAACCAATGCTAAACACTTTTGCATCGTATTCATTAGTAGGATTATTGGTTAAGGTAAAATGAATGGTTTGCCCGATTTTCAAAAGCGGTAAATCTTTTTCAAACACTTGTAAATCCAAATGCAATGAACTGTTATCTACGATTTCGGCAACAGGCGAAGAAACATCTACATAACTGCCAATCTTTGCAAACAAATTGCTTATTGTTCCATTCAACGGACTTGTAACTACCAATGTAGATTTCAAGTTGCTGTTTGATACCGAATTTGGATTGATGCCCATTAGCTGTATTTGCTGTTGCAAAGATGCTTTTCGGGTGCGAAGCGTATTGAGTTCTGCCGTTGCGTATTGCAGATTTTTCAAAGCTCCTGCGTTTCCTGCATTGAGTTCATTTTGGCGTTGTACTTCCTGTTCTGCAAAAGTGATTTTACTGCCAATAGTCAAATATTCTTCCTGCAACTGTATAAACTGCGGATTGGCAATCGTAGCAATTACCTGTCCTTTCTTTACATAATCGCCAATTTGCACATTCAGCGTTTTGATAACTCCACCATACAAAGAAGTGGCAATTGCTTTGTTGTTGTTTGGAACTTTAAGCATACCATTTACCTTTATAGTGGCTGTGAGTTCCTTGTTTTCTACTTTGCCCAACGTGATGCCAACGGCTTTTATCTGCTCTTGTGTAAGCGTGACAATGGTTGGCGTTTCTTCTTCGTGGTTGTGTCCGTCAGAAGTACCTGTTTCTTTTGTATTTTCGTCATTATGCGAATGATTGTCTTTGCTACCGCAACTGCTTATCACAAGCAAAGTGCATAGTGCCAAAGGAAAAACGATTGAATTTTTTATATTGAATTTCATACCGAATTATTGATTGATTATTGAATAAATATTGATGACCGATTGATTGACCTGCTGAATACTTTTTAGGTAATTCAACTGAATGTCTGTTGCCGTTTGCAAAGCATACAAATACTCCACATAGCTTATATCGCCTGTGCGATAACCTAATTGAGCCGATGAAACAATATCGTTTGCATTAGGCAAGGCTTGTTGCTGATAGTAATTGAACTCCTGCAAATCCTGCTGATACTGCTGTATGGCATTTTGAAACTGTGTTTCCAACAAAATTTGCTGTTGCTTGGTGTTGGCTTCAATGGCTTGTTTTTGATAGTCCAAAGATTTTATCCTTGCTTTTGTAGCTCCGAAAGTCAAAGGAATAGAAACACCAACGCTTACATAACTGAACCGATTGCCCGAATTAAAATACTGCTCCTGTCCGTTTATAGTTTGAAAACCTATTAAAGACTGATTAGTGTAACCAATCGTAAAATCGGGCAAACCCTGTGCTTTCTCTACCTTTTTTGTTTGTTCTGCAATGATTATATCTTGATACAACGCCTTAATTGTCGGGTGGTTTGCAATGGCTGTGCTGTCTAACAAAGTGCTTACCTGCAAAGGCTTAAAATCTGTATCATTGGCAACTTCAAACGGTTCTTTTGTATTCATCAATGCCTGTAAATTTTGATAAGCATTATTGAGATAAACTCCATTTTGTTTCAGCAATAAATTGATTTCGCCTTGCTTGGCTTGTGCTGTACTGATTTCTACTTTTTTGGTGTCGCCTGTTTTGTAACGCAGTTCTGCCACTTTGATAAAATCATTGTACAAACTATCCAAATACAACAACTGCTTTTGATTATTCTGCAAATACTGAATTTGATAGAAATAAGTACGCACTTGATTTTTTAACTCCAATACGGTTATTTCACTTTGTAATTCTTTGCCTTTTACTTCGGCATTTATCAGTTGTTTTTTAGCACCGAACAAAGTCGGAAACGGTATCGTTTGTGCTACTTGAAAAGATTGGTCAAACTTTATACTGTTGTATTGTCCCAACTGTGCATTAAAATCTAATTTCGGTAATTCGCCCGATGTTCTTTTCAGACTTTGAGCCGATTTTATTTCAAAATCTTTCGCTTTTATATTTCCGTTGTTTTGCAATGCAATGTTTATCGCTTCATCTACACCAATTATTTTTTTGTTTTGAGCATTTGCATTGAAACTTAAAACAGAAAGCAACAACACAATTACGGTTGTAACGGATTTCATTTTTCCTTTTTTTCTGATGTTGATTTTTGAATTGAAAATGATATACAGCAAAGGCAGTACAAACAGCGTAAGGAAAGTAGCCGTAATCAATCCGCCAATAACAACGGTTGCCAATGGTTTTTGTACTTCTGCTCCTGCACCTGTGCTTAATGCCATAGGCAAAAAGCCCAAACTTGCTACGGTTGCCGTCATTAGTACAGGTCGCAACCTTTCCTTTGTGCCGTCAAATACTCGTTTGAAAATGTCTTTAACTCCGTCTTTTTCTAATTGGTTGAAAGTTCCGATTAAGACAATTCCGTTTAATACTGCTACACCAAACAAAGCAATAAAGCCGATACCTGCCGAAATGCTGAACGGCATACCACGCAACAGCAACGCAAACACGCCACCTATGGCACTCATTGGGATTGCGGTAAAAATCAGACTTGCCTGTTTGACCGAACGGAATGTAAAGTACAGCAACGAAAAAATGAGAAACAGCGAAACAGGAACAGCAATCATCAGGCGTTTACTTGCTTTCTGTAAATTCTCAAACTGTCCGCCATAAGTGAAAGTAATAGCCTGTGGGCAATTTTATCTGCTCGCTTAATTTCTGCTGAATATCTTCAACCACACTTTGTACATCTCTGCCCGATACATTGAAGCCGATTACAATTCTGCGTTTGCTGCTTTCACGGCTGATTTGTGCGAGCACCTAATTTGTAGCTGATAGTTGCTACCTGCGATAGTGGTATTTGATTGCCTGTATTGGTCGGTATCATCAAATTACTTACATCGTCTATATCGGTTCTGTAAGTGCTGTCTAACCGTACAACCAAATCAAAACGCCTTTCGTTTTCAAAAACCTGTCCTGCACTTTTTCCTGCAAATGCGGTGCTTACTACATTGTTTACATCTTCTACATTGATACCGTAATTGGCAAGTCGTGTTCTATCGTATTCTACATTGATTAGTGGCAATCGGCTAACCCGTTCTACCTGTGGCGAAGTCGCTCCGTTTACTGTTTGAATAACCTTACTTACCTTATCTGCATAAATGGCAAGACTGTCTAAATTTTCCCCGAAAATCTTAACCGCCACATCCTGCCGAATCCCTGTCATCAATTCGTTGAAACGCATTTGTATAGGCTGATTTTTTTCAAAGAATACACCCGGTATAACCTCCAAAGCTTCATTGATTTCATCAGCTAGCTGGTTATAGCTTTTCTGTTCTTTCCATTCCTTTTTTGGTTTAAGTATTACCATTAAATCTGTGGCTTCAGGTGGCATCGGGTCGGTAGGTACTTCGGCAGCCCCTGTTTTGCCGACTACCATTTTTACTTCATCAAATTCCTTGATAATTCTTGATGCCTGCATTGAAGTTTCAATACTTTGGCTCAACGAACTGCCTTGTGGCAATATGCAATGAAACGCAAAATCGCCCTCTTGTAATTGTGGTATAAATTCGCCACCTAAATTTTTAAAGAGCAAAAGGGAAAAGGCAAAGAGTAGAGCGGTCGAAGCAACAATCCAATATTTTATTTTTACGGCTTTCTGCAAAAGCGGTTGGTAAATGCTTTGCAGGTAGTTCATCATCTTGTCTGAAATGGTTTCTTTGTGTGAAACTTTTTTTGACAAAAACAAAGCACACATCATTGGTATATAAGTAAGCGACAAAATAAATGCTCCCAAAATGGCAAATCCTACTGTTTTAGCCATTGGTGTAAACATTTTGCCCTCAACGCCTACCAATGTGAGAATAGGAATGTACACGATTAAAATAATGATTTCGCCAAACGCTGCACTGTTTCTGATTTTGGAAGCGGACACAAAAACTTCGTTGTCCATTTCCTGCTGTGTCAGCTTGTTCATTGATTTTCGCAAACCCAAATGGTGCAAAGTGGCTTCTACAATAATAACTGCACCGTCCACAATCAAACCAAAGTCAATAGCTCCTAAACTCATTAAATTGGCACTTACTCCGAAAACATTCATCATTCCCAAAGCAAACAGCATTGACAACGGAATAGCGGAAGCCACAATTAAACCTGCTCTTAAATTTCCCAAAAACAGCACCAACACGAAAATGACAATCAACGCTCCCTCAATTAAATTCTTTTCTACGGTGCTGATTGCTCTGCCAACTAAATCTGTTCTGTCCAAATAAGGCTCAATGACAATATCATCGGGCAAAGATTTCTGAATGACAGGCAATTTTTCTTTGATACGTTTTACTACTTCGTTGCTGTTTTCGCCTTTGAGCATCATTACCACACCGCCAACGGCATCTACTTCGCCATTGTAGGTTAATGCTCCGTAGCGAACCGCATTACCAAAACGAACTTCTGCAACATCTTTTATAAAAATCGGAATACTGCCGTTAGTGTTTTTTACAGCTATGTTTTTTACATCTTCCAACGAAGTAACCAAACCAATACCCCGAATGAAGTAAGCATTTGGTTTTTTGTCAATGTATGCACCACCTGTATTCTGATTGTTCTTTTCAAGAGCATTGAAAATATCGGTAACACTTACACCCATTGCCTTTAAGCGGTTGGGATTTACGGCTACTTCATATTGTTTCAGTTCGCCACCAAAACTGTTTACTTCGGCTATGCCTTTTGTTCCGTTTAGCTGTCGGGCAACAATCCAATCCTGCATAGTACGCAAGTCTTTGGCATTGTATTTATGTTCACTCCCTTTTTTGGGGTGTATGATGTATTGGTACACTTCGCCCAAACCTGTGCTTACAGGTGCAAGTTCGGGTGTGCCAATGCCTTTTGGGATTTTTTCTTCGGCTTCTTTCAGTTTTTCATTGACAAGCTGTCGGGCAAAATATATATCCACATCATCATCAAATACAACCGTAATAACCGAAAGCCCAAACCGTGAAATACTTCGGGTTTCTTCTAAATCGGGCAGGTTGGCAATGCTTTGTTCAATAGGAAATGTCACCAACTGTTCCACTTCCTGTGCCGCAAGCGTAGGACAAACGGTAATAATCTGAACCTGATTGTTGGTAATATCAGGTACGGCATCAATGGGAAGCTTTGTGGCACTCCACACTCCCCAAATGATAAGCAACAAGGTCATTATACCAATAACAAGCTTGTTTTGAATACTAAATTTTATGATTTTATCTAACATTATTTTTAATCAGTTTAATGAATGAATACACGATTATTTGCGGTGCGTAAGCACCGTAAATAATTCTGTTTTGTTCTGCGTTACAGAACATCATAAATTCATTAACTGATTTTTGGCGGTTGCCAAATGCTTCCGTAGTAATTGGAAGCGAAAAAGAAATTAAAAACGGGTATTTTAAGTGAAGTTGCGACAGGTTTATTTACCTTTATGCTAAACGAATCAAAGGTTATATTAACAGGGGTATTACAACAACTACAAATACAAAACGGACTGCAAAAATCGTTATGTTCTGCATCGCCATTGTGCGTTTTAGTAATTTCTGTTTTTGAAGTATTGGGGGCATTCATACCGAGTGCATCAGTACAAGGCATTAGCGATAATGCCAAGAAATAAACACTGAATATGATTAAAAAACACTTCATTCGCTGGTAAAGATACTTAAAAATTTAAAACGCTGTCTAAGTTCGATAGGGAAAAAGTGGCTCTTTTGGTTTTGCGAAGCGTTGGCGTTGTGTGTCGGGCAAAACCAAATGTGCCACTTGTGCGGTGGCAGAAAAACAAAAAAATGTGTGTTGGGCAAAAATTAAATCTTTGTCTTGTGTCATTGTCTGCTCGTTTTTTCTGTCCGTTTGGTCTTGGTAGTGTCGTCCGTTACCATTGCTGCC
>BPHC01000002.1 GCA_026003355.1 Cyclobacteriaceae bacterium | reverse complement strand
TGGAACACGAAGCCACCACTTCCAAAATCGGTGAAGACCAGATTTTTTACTGCCTGCAGCGCGGTATTGACGAAGAATCGGCCGTGGCCCTCATTGTTAACGGCTACGCCAAAGAAGTACTCAGCCAGCTGCCGATGGAGTTTGCCGTGGAAGCCCAGAAGCTTCTGGCGCTTACACTCGAAGGAAGCGTGGGATGATTTTTATACAACCTTGCTGCAATACAAAAACCTTGTTCAAACCAGTTTTTAGAATCTATACAACATGCTTACCATAAAGAATCTTCACGCACGTGTTGACGATAAGGAAATTCTTAACGGCATCGACCTTCAGGTTAATCCGGGCGAGGTGCATGCCATAATGGGCCCCAACGGTTCAGGCAAAAGTACCCTGGCGGCCGTACTGGCCGGAAGAGAGGATTTTGAAGTTACCGGCGGCACGGTAGAATATCTGGGCAAAAACCTGCTGGATATGGAACCTGATGAGCGCGCCCGCGAAGGCCTGTTCCTGGCCTTTCAGTATCCGGTAGAAATACCCGGCGTAAGCACGGTTAACTTCATGAAAACAGCGGTTAACCAGGTTCGGGTGCACCGCGGGCAGGAACCCCTCGATGCCGTCTCGTTCCTGCAACTGATGAAGGAAAAAATGAAGCTGGTAGAAATTGACCAGGCCCTGCTTGGCCGATCACTTAATGAAGGCTTTTCGGGAGGCGAAAAAAAACGCAACGAAATTTTTCAGATGGCCATGCTGGAACCCCGCCTGGCCATTCTGGATGAAACCGATTCGGGACTGGACATCGATGCACTGAAGGTGGTAGCCAACGGGGTAAACAAGCTGCGTTCGAAAGATAACGCCATCATTGTGGTAACCCATTACCAGCGGCTCCTTAACTACATCGTGCCCGATTATGTGCACGTGCTGTACAAAGGAAGAATTGTAAAGTCGGGCGGAAAAGAACTGGCCCTCGAACTCGAAAGCAAGGGATACGACTGGATTAAAAGCGAAGCCGAAGCAGTATGACAACCCTTACAGAAACCGGCCGGCTCAACGAAGCACTGGCTGCCACCATACACCCGCAAAACAGTTTACAGCGGGAAGCCCTTGAGGAATTCCTCAGAACAGGTTTGCCGCACTCAAAAAACGAAGAATACAAATATACACCCATAGCACGGGTGCTGGAAAAAAATTTCAACCCCAGCCTGCCCCTTGCCACTGAAGGCACACTGCCTGATGAAAACCTGTGGCGCATACATGCGGCCGGAGCCTATGCAGTGGTATTTTTAAAACGGCAAATTTCAGGCAAAGCACTCGTTTTTGCCCGAAGCTTTTAACGTCAGGCCGCTTGCACAGGCCCTGCAAAACCAGCCCAGTCTTGGTGAGCACATAGGGCGCTATGCCGGCATTCAAGGCGACGCCTTTGCTGCATGGAACACCGCAGCCTGGACCGATGGTGTTTGTATAGAAATTCCGGAAGGCTATTCGGCTGATAAACCGGTCTATATTTATTATCTGCACGACACGACTGACAGCCAGGTGCTGACCGTAACACGAAACCTGATATTGGCCAGACGCAACAGTTGTGCAACTGTTGTGGAAAAGTGGTTCACTGCGGGTAATCAACCTGCCATTACAAACACCCTTTCCGAAGTGGTACTTCAGGAGCAGGCCATGCTGAACCACCTGGTTATTCAAACCGATCCCGGAAACCATATTCAGCATCTTATTAATCAGTTTCATCAGCAAAATGCCAGTGTACTCAACAGTTATGTTATAACACTTAACAGCACTTTTATCCGCAACAACACCCGGGTAACGCTCCATGGCGCCTGCGAGAGTCACTTGTACGGGTTGTACCTGCTGGAAAACAACATGTTTGCCGACAATCATACGGTAGTGGATCACCGCCAGCCCAACGCGATGAGCAACGAGCTTTACAAAGGTGTGCTGGATGGGCAGGCGAACGGGGTATTCAACGGTAAAATTTTTGTTCGGCCCGGTGCCCAGAAAACCAATGCCTTCCAGTCGAACCGCAACCTGCTGCTGTCTGAACAGGCCACAGTACATGCCAAACCCCAGCTCGAAATCTGGGCCGATGACGTAAAATGCTCGCATGGTTGCACCGTTGGGCAAATTGATGAAGAGGCCCTCTTTTACCTTCGTGCCCGCGGCATTGACCCCAATACAGCAAAAGCCATGTTATTATATGCTTTTGCCTCAGAAGTAACCGAAACACTGCCCGATGAACAGCTCAGGGTTTATCTGAACGAGCTCATCGGCAACCGCCTGCACAATCAAACCTGACGATGCCTCTAGCAACTACATCGGCCAGCATTCAGGAAATACGAAAGCAGTTCCCCGTTCTGGGCAGAACTGTAAACGGAAAGCCATTGGTTTATTTCGACAATGCCGCCACCACCCAAAAGCCGCTCTCCGTTATACAATCGCTTACCGACTATTACCATAACTACAATGCCAACATCCACCGGGGCATTCACACCCTGGCCGAAGAAGCTACCCGGGCCTACGAAGCTACGCGCGAAAAAGTACGCGCCTTCATCAATGCATCTTCAGCACAGGAAGTGATCTTTGTTCGCGGTGTTACCGAAGGCATTAACCTGGTTGCCTCGTCCTACGGCAGGATGGTGCTTAAGCCCAACGATGAGGTGATTATCTCTGCGCTGGAGCATCATTCCAACATCGTACCCTGGCAGCTGGTATCTGCGAGCAAACGGGTGCCAGGCTAAAGGTTATTCCGGTTACCGAGCCGGGGCGAAATTGACCTGGAACATTACAGCCGCTTGCTGAGCGACCGTACGCGCATCGTGGCGGTAAACCATGCCTCCAACAGCCTGGGTACCGTAAATCCGGTAAAAGAAATCATCCGGCTGGCACACCGGCACCAGGCGGCCGTGCTTATTGATGGTGCCCAGGCGGGTGCCCACCTGCCCATTGACGTGCAGGATATAGACTGCGATTTTTACTGCCTGTCATCGCACAAAATGTACGGACCCACCGGCACCGGCATACTTGTACGGCAAAAGACATCTGCTGGAGCAAATGCCCCCTTACCAGGGAGGCGGGGAGATGATAAGGGAGGTTACCTTTGAAAAAACCACCTGGAACGACCTTCCCCATAAGTTTGAGGCCGGCACACCCGAACATTGCCGATGTGATTGCATTCGGGCAAGCCATAGCCTTTATGGAACAAACCGGTCGTGAGGAAATGGCAGCGCACGAGCAGGCCCTGCTTCGCTACGCAACCGAAAAGATCGGTGCGCTTCCGGGAGTGCGCATTATCGGCACGGCACCGGAAAAGGTAAGCGTGCTCTCGTTTGTCGTGGAAGGCCTCCACCCATTTGACGTGGGCCAACTGCTCGATGCCCGCGGCATTGCCGTGCGAACCGGACACCACTGCACCCAACCCCTTGATGGACCGCTTTGGTCTAGAAGGAACCGTAAGGGCTTCGTTTGCCGTTTATAATACATTCGAAGAAATAGATGCGCTGGCCGAAGGCGTGAAGCGCATTATTAATTTTGCACGGCAATGAAAACCATTAACCAGCTGCAGGATGAGATAATTGAGGAGTTTAGCCTGCTGGATGGCGACCCCGAGATGACCGTGTTTTACATCATGGAGCTGGGCCAGAAGCTGCCGCCTATGCCCGATGCCGACAAAACAGACGATAACCTGGTAAAGGGCTGCCAGTCGAAAGTGTGGCTTACCGCCCGCATGGAAGAAGGACGGGTATGGTTTGCTGCCGACAGCAACACGGCCATCACCAGGGGACTGGTAAGTATGCTGATACGCATTTTCAACGGACAAAAGCCGGAAGATATTCTGGAAGCTGAGTTGTACTTTATCACGGGAATCCACCTGGACCGCTACATTGGCACCCAGCGCAGCAACGGCTTTGCCGCCATGATAAAACAAATGAAGTGGTACGCCCTGGCGTTAAAAACCAAACAGGAAGTATGACAGAAGAAAACAAAAGCACCGAAAATCTGCACATACCCGACCTGAAGGAAAAAATTGTTCAGGCGTTGAAAACCATTTACGACCCCGAAATACCGGTAGATATCTACGAGCTGGGGTTAATTTACGAAATCAACGTTTACCCCGTTAACAACGTGTATATACTTATGACCCTCACCTCGCCCTCCTGTCCATCGGCCGAAGTGATACCCGGTGAAGTGGAGCAGAAGGTCAAAGCCATACCCGGCGTGAACGATGTAAAGGTAGAGGTTACCTTCGACCCGCCCTACTCGCAGGATATGATGAGTGAGGCGGCCAAACTGGAACTGGGCTTTTTGTAATAATGTTAAACCGATAAAACTTTTACCCGATATGTATCCCGAACCACTGGTGGCCCCCATGCGGGCCGAACTTACACAGATAGGCTTTCAGGAGTTTCGCAGTCCTGAAGATGTTGACAACCACCTGAAAAACCACAAGGGCACCACCCTGCTGGTAATTAACAGCGTATGCGGCTGCGCAGCCGGAGCTGCCCGGCCGGGCGTGCGCTGGGCCATAGAGCACAGCAGCAAAAAAGCCCGATGTGCTGGCCACCGTGTTTGCCGGAGCCGACATCGAGGCCACCCAACGCGCCCGCGAATACCTGAAACCCTACCCTCCTTCTTCACCATCCATAGCCCTCTTTAAAGACGGTGAACTGGTGCATTTTGTAGAACGCCACCATATTGAAGGCCGTACCGCCCAGATGATTGGCAATCACCTTGTTGAGGTTTTTGAAGAATACTGCTGATTAACGGTAACTGGTTGTAAACCATTCAAAGCCGCCTTCAGGCGGCTTTTTTGTTTCAAGAACTTATTGTTCAACCGGCGGGGCAAGTGAGATGGTTTTGCTCCTATCTGCAGAAGGGCAACCATTGAGTTGAAGGCAGCCTGACATCGCCTGGTTATTCCATAAGCTTGCTCAGCCATGCCGCTACCTCGCAACAGGTTTCCTGCAGGGCTTTTTCAGGTTCGGCCAGCGAGCGTTCTTCCCCTGCCACCGCAGTTAACTCAAATACAGGCACCTTAATTTGGTGCGCCGGCACAGTACATTTGCCGCAAATTACAACTACCCGTTTTCGGTGCCTGCCGGTAGCATCCAACACTCCCTGCACCACTTTGCCCTTGCCCGTTTGGCCGTCCACCTGTCCCTCGCCTGTTATTACCACATCGGCCCACTGCAAAGCCTCATCAAACCGGGTAAGCTCCATGATGGCGCGGATGCCCGGCACCAGGGTAGCTCCTGCCAGCGCATGCAGGCCGCCGGCTATTCCACCGCCTGCTCCTGAACCTGGTACGGTGTTAAGATTAATGCCGGTAAATCTGCTGATGATGCCGGCAAAATGCTGCATACCCATTTCCAGTTCAGTGGCCATCAGGCTGTTTGCTCCTTTTTGCAGAGAAAACGCATACGATGCACCTTCGGGGCCGGTGAACGGGCTGCTTACATCGCAAAGGGCAGTGAGCGATATGGCATCCAATTCCGGTATCCGGCCTGCCAGGTCAATATGCTGTGTATATGCCAGCGTTCCGCCTGCCGGAACAAATTCCCGCCCTTTATTATCGGTAAACCGGATACCGAGGGCAGCAAGAGCACCGGCACCGCCGTCGTTGGTCGCGCTTCCGCCTATTCCAAGAAAAATGCGTTTTACATGTTGTTTGCATGCATGCTTTATAAGCTCGCCCGTTCCGAACGTTGACGTGTGCAGGGGATTGCGTTCTTCCGGGCTTAACAGTGCCAGGCCGCTTGCGGCTGCCATCTCGATAAACGCCGTGCCACCGTCGTGAGAAATGCCGTAGCATGCCGGTACCGGTCGGCCCAAGGCATCATGAACAACTGCATGCTGAAGGGTTCCGCCCGTATGGTGCAACATAACCGAAACGGTGCCATCGCCTCCGTCGGCCATCGGAAAAACTTTGCAGGAAGCCTGCGGGAGGAGAACAGTCAGGGCTTCGGTTATAACCCGGCACACCTGCAGCGAAGTAAGCGTGCCTTTGAATTTATCAGGGGCAATGAGAATGTTCATCTCAAAATCGTATATAGTATTAAAACCATAACCAGACCTGCCAGCCCCTGCAACAACGACATAACGGTTATGCCTTTAAATGCTGAACGCAAATCAAAGCCACTAAATTGGGAAACCACCCAGAAATACGAGTCGTTGGCATGCGAAACCGTCATGGAGCCCGATCCAATGGCGAGAACAAGCAAAGCCAATTCAATCGGTTCATTGAAACCTGCCTTCATTGTAAGAGGGGCCATAAGCGCACTTGTAATAACGATGGCGCTGGTGCTGGAACCTTGGGCTGTTTTAAAGAGGGCGCTTACCAAAAACCCAACTATTAAAAAAGTTTCTCCTGTAAGTGCCTGCTCACCAGCCCAGTTACTGATGAACAGAGACACCGGACTTGCCTTGATTACTGCACCCAACGCGCCTCCAAAGCCGGTTAATACCAATATGGGCCCTGCCTGCCGGATGCCTTTTTCAATCCAATATGTGGATTTTGATTGTGATCGAAAAAAAATTAAGCCCCAATGAAACAGTTAACATCAAAGCCATGATAGGACTACACTGTAAACCCGATTACCGCTGTAAACGTGTTCGAAACATCATAAAAAAGGTCAATTATTGATGCTGTGGCAATAAGTAAAACAGGCATGCCGATTAAAAGCAACGACTTAAAAAGCGATGGTGTATGATGCATTAATTCCTGCTTTTCTGGTACAACCATAACCTCTAATGTACGTGCTATTCGGTTTGCATAAATAAAAGCAACAATTACAACAGGAACGGACACCACCATACCTAACAAAATGATCAATCCCAGTGACGAACTTGCTCCCATATTAGCGGCTGCCGCCACAGGTCCGGGTGTTGGCGGCACCAGCGTATGTGTGGTGTACAAGCCACCTGATAAACTTAATGTCATAGCGGGAAGCGGAATTTTTGATGCAATTGAAACAGATTTTGCAAGGCTCACCAGAACTATAAATCCTGCATCGCAGAAAACAGGAATGCCCAAAATCATACCCTAGAAAAGCAATACCCAATGAAGGATTAGCCCTGAATTGATTTTGGATGGCATTACCTAAATGATAGATGCATCCGGTTTCTTCCAGGATAATACCCAGTACACTACCCAGAACGATGATAAGGCCTGCGGAGCCCATTATTGAACCAAAACCGGAGGTGACAGCCGCTATTAGCTGCATAGGATGTAACTGTGATATCAGACCAAATCCAAGAGTAGCAACAAATAAACTTAACAGCGGATGCCATCTTAGATAACTTCCTGAGAATATTATGAGGCCAATGGTTATTGCCAGCAAAAATAAATGGGCGGCACCCTGCATAACAGTCAAATAACGAAATTAAACATAGGGTGAACATAAATAAATTCAAAATAAATTAACCATCACCTTTGGGTTTAATGTTTGCCTTCTGTTGATGAAACTCCTTCTGCTGATAATAAATTTGCTGTTGATCGGTAACGATTTTTCCCTGCTTAATACCAACAGCACGTAACTCATGCATTCCATCGGTAAAATCCACTGACCAAACATAGCCGGTGTTTTTTTTCAGTTTACCATGCGATTTTCCATCTACAAATAATTCCACCTCGTCGCAGTTACTGAAAACTTCCACCCCTCCTGCCCTCATTACCATTGCGATGAGACCACGTATGCGAATAAATGTATACCATCGGCTCATCTGACCATTGGCTTTGGTAGTAATAATAAACCGACTTGGGTTTTCGGTCGTATGTCATCATGCCTTTTTGATTAACATGTGGTATGTTGCCTACCTTGGCAAAACTGGCAAAATCGAACATGTTCCATATAATCCCTCCAAGAATGAAGTCATTATCCCGAATAGAAGTCCAATATGATTTATGGAAAGCTACCTGGTAAGTTTCGCTGTGGTCAAACAGAACAGGGTTATTGACATGATAGCCATATTTTCCTTCGCATCCATATTCACTTACAAGCAACTTCCATTCAGGATGTTTTGTATGCTCTTCCTTCATTTCATGGTCAAAGTCGGCATAGGTTTTCTCATACCAGCCAAAGTAGCGGTTGCGCCCCTGAATGTCGGTGAGCGACAAAATGCGCTTGTCAATAAGGTCATTCTGAGCCTGCACCGTAGGCCGGTAGGGATCCAGTTCCTTCGCTTTATTGGCAACAGCCTGGGTGCATTTCAGGGCATATTCGGCATCTTCTTTTGAGAAAAAATTGCGGTAGTATTCGTTGCCCACGCCCCACATAACAATACTGGGGTGGTTAATGTCACGGGTGATCAGTTCCTCCATCATTTTCACCGCGTTTTCAATAAACTTTTCACGGCCAACAGTATTCACCACGGGTATTTCCGACCAAACCATCAAACCCAAACTGTCGCATAAGTGCATTACGTACGGGTGATGCGGGTAGTGCGATAGACGTACAAAGTTGGCACCCATTTTTTTGATAAGAATAAAATCCTTCCTCTTCTGATTTTGGTCCACCGCCCAGCCCTTGTGCATAAAATCCTGATGCACATTTACGCCCTTTAACTTTATGGGCCGGCCATTCAGTGTTACGCCTTTGTTCGCATCGAACGAAAGGGTGCGGAAGCCAAGCGGAAAAAATTGCTGGTCGAGGCAGAGGCCGTTTCGCTGCCAATCGGATGGTTCGTAAATGGCCGCTGACACACGATACAGGTTTGGATATTCGGGCGACCACAATAGCGGATTCAGAACCTTGAAAGTAATTTTGTGAGATGGCTTATCACCGGCCTTGATGACAACCGTGCGCACATCGGAAGCGATTATTTCGTTAAAAGGCGAAATGATGTTCGTAATCAACTTAACGGTACGATCCTGATCGGCCATGTTTCGTAAAATAATATTTGCTTCCACTGTGGCTTCTTCGGGAGAAACTTTTGGGGTAAAGATTCTTGCCTCCTTAACAAAAGCATGGTCAGTGGCAATTAGTTGCACCTCGCGGTAAATACCACCCAGCATGTTGTAATCAGCCGTGTGAGGTGGAATGTCATAGCTGAACCGGTTGTCCACTTTTACAGCCAGTACATTGGGCCGGTCAAATCGCACATGCTTCATGAAGGGCTGCCCAAAGTGAAACTCCATGTATCCGCCAACGTGCTTACCCAGATACTGCCCGTTTAAATACACCTCGGTAACCTGATTGGCACCCAGAAAATTTACCCTGATATACTTACCTTTCCATGACGCATCGACTGTAAATTTTTTTCGGTACCAGCCAATACCCCGGTAAATCATCTGGGTTACATCAATCGTATCGCGGTAGTTTCGGTAGTCATACAACTCATCGTTATTCCAGGTATGCGGAATATTGACTGTCTGCCATCCATCATCATTAAAACTATCTGATTGTGCGTTAGGAACGTCTCCTTTAAAAAATTTCCATCCCTCGCTGATGTCCAGCACTTCACGTTGCGTTTGTTCGGGTTTCCACATTACAACGGTATATTCCCGGGGCGGAATGATAATATGTACAAATTTCGCCTCGTTGGCTTCCATGTCATACGCAAATCTGCGTTTAATGCCTATGGTTTCTTCATCCAATTCCAAAACAACTTTTTGTTTGGCAGGACTTACAATAAGCAGAAAGATTTCATTCTCCACCGCCTGCCTGCGCTGGAAACCGATGTGATAGGCGTTGGAACGAATTTTTTTGGTAATATCCTGTTCAAAATTGCGCCTGCGTCCGTTGGTAATTACTCCGGGTTGATCAGTCGCCACCCAACTGTCATAAAAAAATGTATTAACCTTTTTGCCTTTAAGCGGGGCATTGAAAACGGCCAGCCAGTTCCATCCTTCGCGAAGCGTAGGTGTAAATTGAAAGCTGCGCCCGGTTTCTTTAAAGCCGAAGTATTCAACTTTATACACCGGTTGTCCTGCAATCTTTTTATTTTCTTCGACCGATGGGGTGAGCAGCAATGGCTTGTCTCCCTGAAGGCCGCCCTGAATAAGCTGTTGGGCTGTAACGGGTAATATAAGGATAACAAAAATGGAGGTAAAGAAGAAACCTTTCATAACTAGTATGACGTTAAAAATGGCGGAAGCCCTGACCGCATTGATTACGAAGAGACTTTAGCCTGCACGTATTATTTGTTTCCCCATCCCCAGCAGCATCCGACACGTGCATCGGCCTGGCCAAAACGGATTACAAGGTGAACCGCCCTGCCGGAAATGGCTTTAGTCAACAATAAACCGCTTATAGTACTGATGCATAAACATATCGGGCACCTCCGACTTAACATGCTTGCCGTGCTGGCGCACCCACTCAAAAAAAGCATGCGTCTGCGGCCCTGTAAGCTGACATTGATTAGGATCTAATTCGATGGGAGCATCGGCTTCGTTTTTTCTGAAAATGAGAACGGAGAGAGGCTGGATATGGCTTCCTACTTCCACCCGGTCCTTATATTTTGCATACACAGCCGAAAGCTTACCCGAATCATTGGCTTCAATTAACGAAAGGAAATTGATTAATGAAACAGATTGGTTTACGGTGGTGGAATTCAGAAACTCGGCAAACTTCTTCTCAAACTCGTAACGCAGGCCTTTGTCGGATAAGTGACCCGCATGCAGATACCAGTACTGATATACGTTTGGATGAATGCGCTTGTGAACCGAGCCACCATAGGTGCCACTTTCGTAGCTGCCAAAACTAATGCCGGCATAAAGAAAATCAAAGACTTGTGACATATATAAAGTTTAAGTAAACTAAACAGAAATTAACTGAAAAGCATTTTGCCAAGTTAAAAATTTATTGCAACTTGAAATAAGTTATTTAATGATCATGAGAATAAGTCGCGATTTCATGAGGGAAGCAATGGGCTATGTTTTTGATAACGTCATTTTTCACTATAACCCCTCAACCGATAACCACCAGGCCGATCCTTATCTATTTAAAAAAGGTCTGCAAAAGCTAACAGACTTTATTGGAGGCAATCCGCATGCCTTGTACTATTTTCAGGTTGCTTTAGCGTATTTGTACCAAAATCCAGGTTACCTGCATCGGAATTTGATTTCCGTACACTCAATTCCCTTTACAGCGCAGGAGATAAAGCCGGTACTGACGGAGGTGTTTCGGCATTTTTGGCCCGAAGGAAACATAGCCGGGTTTCGCTTGGAACATCTTATGCCCATTGAAATTGTAGACATGCCCGAATCTGAATGGGACGTCCGCATTGCACCGGCCGATCCGTCCGAAGAAGGACTATTCAATTAGTTTAATAGTCTTCCGGTATTTCCTAATTATTACTTTACCAGAAATTTTTCCATCGTCTTTTCATTCACCTCCAACCCCAACCCTGGGGTTGTGGGTATATACAGAAACCCGTTTTCAAATTTGAGGGAGTTATGAAAAAACTGAGTGAGGTTTAACTCGGGCCGCATGCCGCTAAACTCCTGAACTTTTGCTGCGTTGGGGATAGAGCCCAGCAAATTCAAACTGGCTGCAGTGGCCAACGTGGGCCGCGTGTTGTGCACCATTACTTCTTTTTCGAACGCGTGGGCCATAGCTGCTACTTTGTAACATTCGGTAATACCTGCGCACTTAATTACGTCAAGGTTAAGACAATCGGGATTGCCAATGGTAATCAAGTCCCGGAACTGCCATTTGTTGTATTCATGCTCACCGGCATTGACATCGCAGGGCAATGCTTCCACCACCTGACGTAATCCGGGATAATCCATGCTGCTGACAGGCTCCTCTATTACTTTTATGTTAAACTCCTCATACAAGCGCAATCCTAATTCAATGGCTTTGCCTGCGGTGTAGCCATTGTTGAAATCAACAAATAAATCAACGTTATCGCCAACAGCCTTGCGGAGAGCCTTAATGCATTCGTAGGTGTAGTTTCCTTCAGGGTTGCGACCGCGATCATACAACTGCATGCGGGCTTTAATGGTCTTGTATCCTTGTTCAACAAAGGCCATCCCCTCTTTCACCATTTCATCAATTGTTTTGTATCCGTTTCCTTTTTTGCGGCCATAACTGCCGTACACAGCTACCTTCTCCAACTTACTTCCTCCCAATAACCTGGATACAGGCATGTTCAGCAGCCTTCCTTTCAAATCCCACAGGGCATTATCCACTCCGGCCACGGCACCCGGCACAAAGCCGGTGCTGCCGCCTTCAAATCCTTCGAAAAACATGTTGTGCCAGAGGTAGCCACTGTCAAATGGATCCTGCCCGATTAGCACAGGTCGCAACAACTCTTTTACAATCATGGCATTAATACGGGGTGACTCGTGGTCGCCCTCGCCCCAGCCGTTTATACCTGCATCGGTTTCAATTTTTATGTACGTGGCACTGCCGGGAGCGTAGGCTTTTACATCGGTAATTTTTACACCGGAGGGTTTTGCCTGCTTTTCTTCATTCTTTGTTATGGCTATGGTATCTGACCACGGTAGTGCTACACCCAGCGATGTGGCAGCGGCAGTTTTAAGGAAAGCTTTGCGTGTAAAGTTTTTCATCTGCTATGAATTTTTGGTTGGATGAAGTGGCTCTGTCAACGTTCTATTGGCTGACGTGTTTCGTACAATCATCAATTTATGTTCATTACATCCTTGCGGTTGTCGAGACAAATTTTATCTTTCTCATAAATCGCAGTAATGGCGGCCATCAGTTCGGTTGCCAGTTGCGTATAGTTCCGTTTGTTTACTGCATCCACCTCTTTTTTTAATTTTTTGGGTACGATGCTTTCACTTTTTATGGCGGCTAACAGACTGGTACTCACAGCTGCTATGGTTTCGCCATCACGTCCGTAAAACAAACTGGCCTTTAAGGTTTTAAAATAATCACCACCCCCATACACGAGGCAGGCGAGCGCAATGGGAAAATTTTCAACAACGGCAATGCGGCTTGGGCGCGCAATATTGCTGTTTTTGTGCGCCAGTTTAGGCGTTACAACATTTTCTTTGTTTTCGTTTTCGGGCGATAGCTGCAAATAAGGAAGCACTGCCTTTCTGACTTTGTTTATAAATGTTTTAAGATCATCTTTCGGATTGGTTACCGCCAGCACTTCTTTCAGCGCCATCCCGGTGCCATCTTTTGCATAGGCAGTGGCTACTTCGATGACATTTTTTATCGAACTGTTTTTTTGAAAGGCAACGGCATAGGCGGCAGCGTTTACCGCAGCTGCTTCAATACCAAAACTTTCTGAATGTACCATGCCAATACTTACACATTCCGTGTATGCACGCCAGGGGTCGCCCACATTTACGGCACCTACTGGCAATACAATACCCTGAAATCCTTCGTTGATGTAGTTGCCCATGCCTGCGTAGCGGGGCTCAATATTGTTAATGGCCAACCGCTGGTAAATGTAGCGCTCCGGCCACCACAGCGGCCGGTCTATGGGCCTCATCTCTTCACCACGCTCGGCAATAAAAATTTTTTTATTGTGCTCGTTAATTAATAGTTCGGCATAGCTATAGGCATCCAAATGATTTTTATACTGAATGTAAATATTAATGAGCGCCTCAAAGTTAATGCTGTCATCGGTGGTACGCCCATTTCCTTTGCCTTTTCCGGTTTCAATATCTTTTTTGTTGGTAGGCGGTAAAAAGTTGTTGAAATCCCAATCGCCATACTTTTCGAACACCTGCTCCGGTAAAAAATTTTCGATGCTTCCACCCATTTCATCGGCCACAACAAAGGCATAAACGGACTCCGTTAGCTTCGATAACAACATTGGCTTGTTGCTGGTACCGGCAATTAATGGATGTGATTGAAGTGCATTTTTACCAAAAAGTGGAATGGCAGAGCTCCAGATTAACTTTTTCAGAAAAGTATTCCGCGATATCATTTTTATTAAGTTACCTTTTGTTTTAATGACAGAACCAAACCGGGCAGCGTGGTCGGCCCGCCATACCGAAAACTGATTTCATCATTCTATTAACCTGGCTTCGTTCCATATCGCATTATCGTAATTGATTCCCAAACCCGGCTCGTTGGAAATGGGCAACATGCCGTTTACCGGAATAAAGTGCGGACTGAACCAATCGCCCGATTTGCGCCCCACAGCATTTAACGGAAACTCCTGGAATCCATACAACGCGGAACTTACAGCTGCAAGATGAAGGAAAGGAGCTTGCAGCGGATCGGACTTTGGAGAGTGCGGAGCAAACCCTTTTTTGTGTTGCTCGCAAAGCTTGTTCACGGCCAGGCAGCGCAAAAGACCACCGTTGTAAAACACATCGGGCTGCAAAACATCCAACCCATTGTTTTGACAATACCATTCAAAGCGGTGATAGCTCGTGTCTTGTTCTCCACCAGCCACTTTTACCTTTTTCAAAGCATCGGCTACTTTCCTATTGCTCTCAAAATCTTCCCAGGGGCAGGGCTCCTCGTAAATATCCACTCCGTGATCTTCCAGAAATTTTCCCATTTCTATTCCTTGCTCCACATCAAATGAACTGTTGGCATCGGCATAGATCGTTAATGAATCAGAATACTTCCGCAGCAACTCCACAATTTTATAGCTGCGTAATTCGGCTTTTGCATCGGTACCCATGCGTCCCCCCACTTTAATTTTTACTGCCTTGCAACCGCTGAGAGTAAGTTTCTCCTTTATTTCTTCCACCTCCTTTTCCGGTTCATTTTCGCGTGTAAGGCTGGATAGATACACCGGTACTTCCGTGCGAAGCTGTTTTCCCAGTAGTTGGTGCACAGGCTTATTATAAGTTTTGCCGAGCAGATCCCAAATGGCCACTTCAATGTGGCCCACACAATTCCAGAACGGCATGCCACTGAATTTATAGTTGCGGTCACTGCGGTAAACCCCGTCAATCAGCATTTCCAAATTGCTGGCGTCTTTGCTGATAAAATAGGGTTTTACCAGCCCATTAAATATTCCATACAAATGCTCAATACGCGAATTGGCAAGTGTAACGCCTTGAACTTCATCTGATGAGGTCACTACCACAAAATGCTGATCCCTCCATTTAAGCAGTTGAATATCTTTAATAATTGCTTTGTTAGCCGCACTCCAAATTTGCCTTGGCCACAGAAAAATTGCAGCAGCGGCACCCCCTGCTATTTTAAAAAACCTTCTTCGCTTCATCGTAATCACTGTTCAACAATATATTGGTTGAATGGTTTTATAAAAGAGACGATTTTTCTTCACCTTTCCATGAACAATAATGCATTTTTATGCTAAATTAAACATCCCAGTTAACTCTCACCCCAATAGGGGTCTGTTTGCATTTTTAAAAAGCATTCATCTCTTTTGGAAAATTTCTCAGGTTATTTTTTGCTTTCACTCTTTTAATTAATATCCCGCGTAAAGCAGACCAAATAGCTTTTGGCCTTAAGACCGGTTAAAATATCTGCCTGCGTTCTGAAATCAGAATTCAGGGTTTATTAAGTGTGTTGCGTCATTAAAAGTATGAGTGATCGTAAGAAACTTCCTTCTATTTCTGACCTTCCCAAGAAAGAATATCCGGTTAGGGTCCTGCAATTCGGCTCGGGCAATTTTCTGCGGGCATTTGCCGACTGGATTATTCAAAAAGCGAATGATAGAATAGGATTTAACACGGGTGTGGCCGTAGTTCAATCTATATCAAAAAATACCACGCTCGCAAGGCAAAATGGGTCATTTACAGTAAACATACGCGGTTATAAAAACAGCCGCACTATAAGTATTGCAGATAAGGTTGACGCCATACAGCGAATTGTTAACGGTAACATTTTAGCAGATTTGGAAAAAGAGGCCGCAAATCCCAATCTGGAAATCATAATTTCCAATACAACCGAAACGGGTATCACATTTGATCCATCAGATACCTCTGCAAGTACAATCTCCAAAACTTTTCCAGGTAAACTCACTCAGGTGTTGTTTAAGCGCTATCGTGTTTATCCTGAAAAAAATGTTGCCATAATACCATGCGAATTAATCGAAAAAAACGGTAGTGTATTAAAAGAGTGTGTAATTAAGTATTCCAGGCACTGGAACCTGGGGTTAAAGTTTGAGGATTATATACAGAATAAAATTCATTTCTGCCATACCCTGGTAGACCGAATCGTTACAGGTACTCCCGAAAATATCAGCCGGCTTCAGAATGATTTGGGTTATGAAGATAACGCAATAGTTACGTGCGAGCCTTATTATCTTTGGGTAATTGAAGCTTCGCCCTGGGTGCAGAAAGCTTTTCCGCTCGACAAGGCCGGCTTAAATGTCATTTACACCAACAACCTTGAACCCTATCGCAATCGCAAGGTAAGAATACTTAACGGAATGCATACATTAATGGCCCCGATTGGATATTTGGCCGGCCTGCAGTCAGTAAAGGATGTAATGAACCACAATACAATTGGTAGTTTTATAAAATTGGTTTTGAAAAAAGAGATCCTTCCGTTTTTACCGGGCGACAGGAAAATCAATAATTTGTATAGCCAGGAAGTAATCCGGCGATTTCTGAATCCGGCAATTAACCACAACCTTATTGACATTACTCTTTACAGTTTTTCGAAGTTTAAAGTAAGGCTATTTCCCTCATTAACCTCATTTGAAAAGCATTATGGATATCCGCCCACAGGCATTGCTTTGTCATTGGCAGCTTTAATCCTTTTGTACCGGGGAATTAAAGACGGAGAGGAAATACCGTTGCAGGATAACCCCCGGCTCATCGAAATTATGAAGACACTTTGGGGTAAAACGCAATATACAGAAGTTGGCCTTCAACAACTTGTAGAAACTGTTTTAAAAGATAAATTTATATGGAACAACGAATTTGCTGTAAGTAAAAAATTTTCAGAGAAAACTGCATTGTACCTTTACTGGATTGACCAATATGGCATAATTGAAGCTTTAAATAAAGCTCAAAGAGAAATAACTGATTTTTCTAAAGTAACATCCTAACAACTGTTATTTCTTTATGCGGTGAGTTGAACCCCTGATTATGAGCTGGCTTTTAATACACCGTTCAACCACAGTTGCATTTCCCGTTTCCAAATGGTTGATTAAAAGAGCGGCTGCCGAACGACCCATTTCATCGGCGGGGTGATCAATGCTGGTTAACGGAGGGTCTACAAATTTGCATATCGGCTCGTTATTAAAACCCATCACTGCAATGTCCTCAGGAATCCGGTAACCCATATTTTTAAGCACGTGAATCATTTCCAGTGCGGCCATGTCATTAATGGCAAAAATTGCGTCGGGTTTTTCTTTCATATTAACCAGATACCGCACCAGCTCATCCATTCTCTTTAATTTAAAATCGGTTTGCAAAATATATTTTTCCTTGCATTCCAGGCCCGATTCATGAATTGCATCTATATAACCCCTCAGCCGGTTTCGGCTGTTATATAAATATTGCGGACCTGCCATAACGGCAATTCGTTTACACCCTTGCTTAATAAGATGCAACGTGGCCTCTTTCGATATTTCATAATTATTGCTTATTACTTTTGATGAGGGGATGGATTCAGCCACCCGATCAAAAAAGACAATCGGTATATTTTTTTTACTGACAAGATCAAAATGATCATAGCGGTCCGTTTCGCCCGAAACTGAAACAATCAGGCCGTCTACCCGATTGGATAATAAAGTACGTACGTTCATTTTTTCAGTTGCCAGTGACTCATTTGACTGACAAATAATTACATTATAACCTGCCTGGCTGGCCACTTGCTGCATTCCACCTATGGCTTTTGCAAAAAACCGGTTCATTGTTTCAGGAATGATTACCCCCAGTGTACGGGTTCGCTGTTGCCGTAAGTGCAGGGCCACCACATTGGGCTGATAATCTAGCTTCTGGGCTAATTCAAGAACCTTTTTGCGGGTATCTTCATTCACATCTCTATGACCAGCCAGAGCACGTGATACGGTAGACTTTGAGAGCCCCAGCATACGGGCAATTTCAATAATGGTGATAGCAGAACGGCTCATGAATACAGCTTCTCAGGTAAATATAAAAAAAAAACCGGGAACCTTCCCGGGAACGTTCCCATAAAAATTTTTTTCAATTAGTCAAGCATTTGTTGATTTTTTTTAAAGAAAAAAATTAAAATTGTCCAAGAGTATAATTCAAACGATTGCAAAGATGAGTTCTGGAATGGGAATAGTTGCCACCACAAGCATGAAGTCAAATCAGCTCGAAATTTTGTTTGAGCGGATTGTTTACGAAGATGATCAGCAAGCTTTAGGTACATTATTTAATTTAATGAGCCGCCAGCTTTTTGCCCTCTGCCTTCCCATAGTGTCCTCTCGGGAGCTAGCCGATGAAATAGTTTGCGATGTGTTTTGTAACCTGTGGCGCAACCGTAAACAAATCAAAATTGAATCCTCGCTTAAGGCCTACATCATAACCAGTGCAAGGAACAGGGCGCTTGATTACTTCCGGAAATTAAAGCGTGAAAAAAAGGTCGATCTTTCTCATGCCTCTCACATAGCATGTCCGGAAGAAAATGCTGAAGATCGGATTGACTACGAAAAATTTGCAACATCAATTAATATAGCCATTTATGAACTGCCACAGCAATGCAGGCAGGTTTTTATTTTAAACCGCGAATACGGTATGAAGTACAGGGAAATAGCTGAAAAGCTAAACATCAGCGTTAAAACCGTTGAAACGCATATGGGGCGGGCTTTAAAGCATTTACGTCAAACTGTTTTGGCCACTCATCGCTTAAGGAACTAAACATGAGTCATCTCTGCGACACGAAGATCTACTCCCCCGCCAAAGAGTTGTTCAATTCAGTCGCTAAATTTTACAACAAAATGACTTGACCAATAAGGAAGATAGTTAGATATATGATGAACCTGCTGCTCAGATTTTCACCTTTACTATTTATCTCTGCCTCGTTTACATTTGCGCAAACGGGTGGAATATCCGGAAGGGTCTTCGATAAAACAACCAAAGAAGGCCTGCCGGGTGCTACAGTAAGTATCTCCGGATCCTCCAGAGGTGAAGTTACTGACGTTGCAGGTAATTTTCTGCTGCTAGGCCTTAAACCCGGAACCGTCCGGCTCGAGGTGCGGTACATTGGGTACCGCTCCCAACAGCTGGAAATTATGATTGAAGCGGGAACAGTAACAGATGTTATTATAGGGCTTGAATTGGATGCAACAGTAATAGATGAAATCGTGATAACCTCACAGGCCCTGGGCCAGGCCGGTGCTATTAATCAACAAATTAACGCCAGTACCATTGTTAACGTTGTTTCCAAAGAACGCATTCGGGAATTGCCGGACCAAAATGCGGCTGAAACAGTTGGTAGGATATCGGGTATATACGTTCAACGAGACGCGGGAGAAGGGCAAAAAGTTGTGGTTCGGGGCCTTGCACCCAGATTTAATAACATAACAATAAACGGCCAGCGTATTCCTTCAACTGATGCTAACGACCGGTCTGTCGATCTGAGTATGATATCGCCTGCCATGTTATCGGGCATTGAAGTGTATAAAGCAGCGCGACCCGATCAGGACGGCGACGCCATTGGAGGAACAGTGAATTTCAGCTTTAAAAAAGCAACAGAAGAACCCGAACTATGGACTAGCTTGCAAACCGGTTATAACAGCCAGGAGCGTGAATTTGGTCAATATAAGGTAGATTTAAGCTACGGTAAAAGATACATGAAAAACAAAATTGGGGTTTATATAACCGGAAATTACCAAAGGGCCAATCGCAGCTCAGATCAGCTAAGAGGAGATTATCAGTTTCTTGGAGAAGATGTTTTCGGGCAGAATCTTATTCAACCGGCAGAGCTAGAGCTGTCCGATATTGTGGAGATAAGGAAACGATACGGAGGAAATATAACAACGGACTTTACAATAAATCAAAATCACATAATTATTTGGGACAACATGTTTAGTTATACCGATAGGGATGAAGTTCGAAGAAGAAGACGTTACCGGTGGTCAGAACAAAGGCAGGAATTTGAAATAAGAGACCGAATAATTAAAGTAGGTTTATTGAACTCTGCACTACGCGGAGATCATAAATTTAAAGGTGGGTCTGAATTGCTGTGGTCAGCAAGTTATTCGAATAGTACCCAGAACTTGCCCGAAAGTTTCACGTCTCGGTTCAGGGAAGTGTCAGCCTTTAATTCAACCGGTATTAATTTAACCGGACAACCGCTGGATAGCTTAACAAAACTGGCCGTGAACAATGTAAATGAAACCTTTTTAAATCAGGTCTTTCTGGATAACGAAAAGACAGATGACAGAATGATTACGCTTCAGATTGATTACAAAATACCTTTAAATATCCATTCAGTAAATGGCTTCTTTAAGGCAGGCTTAAAATTCAGAGATAACGAACGAATTCGTGAACGAAATTCCCTTGTAGGAAATTATTTCTCTTCGCAATCGCGCGAGTTGGCTTACTTCATAAACGACTTTCCCGGTCTTTACCAGCTTACCAGTTCAGGAGGCATTGCCATAACCAATTTTTTAAGCGGCTTTTATGCAGATAATTTTCTTGGCGGAAACTATTACCTGGGTCCTGGAGCAGGCGAAACCAACGGACCCGGACTTAACCGAAATCAAACTTCGGGCTTTATCAGAAACCTTAACTCGCTTAACTATTTAGCCAAAGATTTTCTGGCAGACATTGACGACTATAAATCAACCGAAACAATTACTTCGGGTTATGCCATGACCGAGCTGAACCTGACTACATCATTAACTATACTGGCTGGCGTACGCATAGAACAAACCAAAACTACTTACAGGGGCAATTTCATGTTATCAGGTTTTGATTATGATGACGGCGGAGCATTTGAAAGCTTAACAAAAGACAGCACAGGCGGAAGAACATATACTGAGTTCCTGCCCATGATTCATTTTAGATACAAAGTTAACGACTGGTTTGACCTGCGGGGTGCGGCTACCCGCACCTTAGCAAGACCTGATTTTACCAATTTAATACCTTTAAGAAGAATTAACAACAACGATCAAACTATCCGTCAGGCCGATCCGCAACTGCTGCACACCACTGCATGGAACTACGACCTGAGTTTTTATGCTTACAATAAATATGGACTTTTAACCATTAGCGGATTCTATAAACTTTTAAAAAATATAGATTACAACCGGGTATTTACAAAAATTCTTCCTGTTGATGACCCCTTTGTAGGTTATGAAATTTCCAGCCCGGTTAACTCAACCCAAAACACTAAAATTTACGGCGGAGAAATTGACCTGCAGGCAAATTTGCGATTTCTTCCCAAACCATTCTCAAACTTCATAATAGCTGCCAACCTTACATTGCTGCGCTCAGAAACATTCTATCCTTTTATTCCAGCTCCCCAACGCCTAACTGAGCCACCCTATACCCCATTTGCAGTACTCGATGCTTTCAGAGCCGGCAGGGCACCTCGTCAGGCCAATCTAATCAGCAATATTTCAATCGGATACGAGTATAAAGGATTTTCAGGAAGAATATCCATGGTGCATCAGGGGAATACGCTGGCTGTAGTTGGACCCGTTCCAGCATTAGATTCTTATACCGGCGGAAACACCCGCTTCGACATGACATTAAAACAAAAACTTAGGAAGAACTTAAGTATCTACTTTAACTGGAACAACTTAACCAATGCCCCCGAACTGGCATTTCTCGGAAATAGTTCACGTACTACCGAGGAATCGTATTACGGATTTACAGCCGATTTGGGTCTGCAATACAAATTTTGAATTATTGATGAAAACTGCCACTATTATACTCTTTGTTCAAATAACGGTATTTTCATTTGTTCTCGGACAGCAAAGAAAAGTGCGCGTTCCACAGGGTTATGGTACGCTTAATGAAATAATCCGGAACGATACCCTTGCTAACGGACAAAGAAAAGATCCTAATACAGTGTACATACTCAAACGAGGAGGTGTATACGTATTAAGCGGAACCATCCTGGCCAGCGGATTTGATTTGAACATAGAAGCTGAGGAAGGATCTGGACCACGACCCTTCATTATCATGGGATTTTTAACCGGAGCCACGCAGGTAGAAGAATCATTTAAGGTTTTTAACAACCTCAAAATGAAGTCCCTGCACATTACCAATGTAAACGAATTTAACACCTATATAGCCAGGGTTATTAGTGTGGACGGACCCAATGCACGCCTGGAATTTTCGGATTGCCTAATTGACCGATCAGGACAAACATTCATCCGGCTTAATTCAGGCGGCAGTAAAATTTTTATGAGAAACTGTACTGTAAGCCGTATGGGAAGACCCAGTAACCCGGACAATGGACGAGTTATTGACGACCGGGGCAATTTGATTGATTCTTTGGTAGTCGAGAACAATACCTGGTACAACGTTACCTCAAGAGTTGTACGAGACGGCGGTGGTGATATTAACTATGCCAGATTTAATCAAAATACTTTTGTTAACATCGGACAGCGATTTGCTGCAATTGGAGGTATAAATAAATTCTATTTTAACAACAATATTGTAGTAAATCCCCGCTTTTACGGTAACTCACCCACTTCAGGCACAGTGTCTTTGGAATTTAATTTGGTGGGCGAAAGTCCGGTAATTAACCTGGACTATAACAACATATACTACACAGATGCTGTAATTAATGCATGGAGTTATATTTCTTCACAGCAATCTACACCGGTTATCAGACCTCCATTTGTTGCGCCTTCAAATGAAATCTACATAAATAATGCCTCAGGCCTGATTGAAGAACAATTAAATTTCATTAACGGACCTGACGACCCATCCGACATCATAATTGAGTCTGAATTAGGTGAAAGCACCAACGTTCCGGATTGGGATTGGACCTCTGCAACCAGTGAACTTCCATGGGATCTTGTCGCAGATGCGTATCATAATTTTGGTTACAGTTCCTTAACAAATTCCTATTCAGGGTCCTCTTCCAATGAACCGCTTGGCGACCTGCGATGGTTTAACGGGTTCGAAATCCTATGGAACCTTAAAGAGTTAATCAAAGATGCCAGCAATTTGTTGCAGGAATTAATGGAAAATGATGGAATTATAGCAGTAAATCCGGCTGCCATTACACAACTGGAAAATGAAATATCGCTGGCCCAGGCCACGGCCGACAATCCAGCAACAAACCGATCGCAAACTGCATCTGCCTTCAACGATCTTAAACAGGCAATTCAAAATGCAAAATCAAGTTTAATAGTTACAGGCATTGAAACGTTAGCCGAAAATGAAATTCATCTGTTCCCAAATCCTTCTTCCGATTACATTTATATAAACAATATAGATGGCAAGCTACTATCGGTCGATGTTCTCAATTTAGACGGGGTTGTATTAACCTCAAAAAAACTTTCACGAGGAGTATGCGTTGTGGAATTACTCAATTATACTCCGGGTGTACTCGTATTTAAATTCATCCTGTCCAATAAACAAATCGTTACAAAAAAAATTGTTAAGCAATAATAAATTCAGAAAAGATGCTTTCTGCAAAAGTGAAATTTAAGTTTATTTTAGTTTCCGTGGTGGTCTTGTTTTCTTCATGCTCGGAAGATAATTCAAGCCTCACCGATGAAGAAAAAGTACTTATTCTGCTGAATAAAACCTGGGTTCCGGGAAATATACAGTTAGACGGGGTAGACATTACAGATTTCGGATATCAGAATCTGGAATTGCGCTTTGAAAGAAACAATACCTGGACAGCCCTGAACGGAGGAGATCTTTTTGGGCCTAATGGTACATGGCAGTTTACCAATGAAACTTTTACAGAAATTCAGTTTTCAGGAATCAACATGCAACTAAAATTAAATCCTCAGGGACTCACCCTGGAACTTGTCTTCGAAAAAAGCAACGATACACCCATACAGGGCAGAAATAAATCAATATCAGGCAACTACAGAATATTTCTGCTGCCTAAATATCCATACGATTAAGGGTAAATTCATTCTTGTTTCGTCTATATATTATAACTTTCACTCATATGAAACCGATCAAAAGTCTGTTAAATCTGTTGCTGGTTGCTTCGCTGATCACCGGCTTTTATTCCTGCAGCAAAGACGAAGACCCTGAAACACTTCCGCCAACCCTTTCATTTACCGGCGGAAATAATGCGACAGCAGAACGCGGTCAATCTGTTGAAATTGTATTAAACCTTACTGCACAAGGAAAAATTCAATCATTAACAGCAAATGGGGTTGCAGTGAGCGGCATTACTGTGGGAGCCGTAACCCAGCAAATTACGTTTAACTTTACAGTTCCTGTTACTGCCAATCTGGGTCCGCTGGCAATAGAGTTTGTATTAGAAGACCAGCAGGGCAGAACAGCAACAGCCACCTTCACCATCAATGTTATTGGTTCTACCATTGAGGTAACTAATGACATAACCACCAATACCACCTGGGAAGAAGGAAATGTTTATATTCTCAATAATACCATAAAAGTAGAGAATGCTACCCTTACCGTTGAAAAAGGCGTTACCATTCAGGCAGTAGATGATGGCAAACCCGTTCAGGATCCCACTAAATCGATAGTTGCTTTGTACATTGAGCCTAGCGGGAAGCTAATTGCAGAGGGCGAGCCCAATAAGCCAATTGTGTTTACCGTGAACGCCAGCTCACCGATGCCAGGTATGTGGAGAGGGATTGTAATGAAGGGCGACCCCTTATCGGCCAATCACAATGCCGGATCTTTAAAATATGTACGCATTGAATATGGTGGTGGTGATGAAAGCAACCCAGCTTCCGACAAGGGCGCATTAACTATAGTCAACGCAGGTATGTCGACCAAAGTTGATTATGTTCAGGTTTTCAAGAGCCTTGGAGAAGGATTTAGAATTGAAGGCTCAACCATAGCCTTAACCAACTGCATTTCAACCGAAAACATTAAATCTAATTTAAATATACGACACACCGGAACTTCTGGTGAAGGAAACGTGGTTCATACTAATCTTTATCTGCAGCGCTTCATATCGCATAATTCCACCGTAAATAAGGACTCCCGCGACATATTGATGTCCAACCCCCCATCAGGATTTAATGGCAATACTTTAACAGCCGCCAATGTAACCTTACTGGGTCCCGGTGTATCCTTTACAGCTCCTGATGGAAGTCCATCAACTGCAGATGGAATGCGTGCTGAATCCCGAAGCGGTAAAGTTTTAATTTACAACACAATTGTTGCCGAATTTCCAGAAGATGGTATAAGGCTTTCCAACAACGTTCCCGAAAGCAGAATTGAATATTCATACTTTTTCAAAATTGGGGGAACCGACCCCACGGGTATACCGTCGCTTGGTAATTCTACCGCCTTGCGCGAAAACGCCGTGCAATTTGCAGATCCTTCGTATAACAACAATATAAATCCAACAACCACCATTATAGCAGGTATTGGGGTGAATGACTTTACTCCAAATACTGTACAAACTTCAACTTTCAACCCAACCACCTTAAACGATGCAATCTTCACCTTTCAGGCATTCCAATACGTAGGTGCCATCGGAACCTCCGATTGGACTACGGGCGGATGGGCTAAAAATGCAGATGGTACCATAAGGAATTAATTTCCAAATTCCAAGCAGTTTAGTTCGCAAGCAATCCCGTTTAAAAACGGGATTGCTTTTTTCAAATAAGATAATATGAAAAAATTGAAACAGACCTGGCGATGGTTTGGCCCTGATGATACCGTTACACTTGAGCACATTAAGCAAACAGGGGCTGCAGGTATCGTTACATCGCTTCATCATATCCCTACTGGATCTGTATGGACCGTGGAAGAAATCCAGAAAAGAAAACAAGAAATTGAAAATGCCGGACTACGCTGGAGTGTGGTTGAAAGCATCCCCGTTCATGAGGATATTAAGCTGCAGAATCCCGGCTATAAACGGTACATCAATGCGTGGCAGGAAACCGTGCTTAACCTGGCTAAATGTGGAATAACCACAGTCTGTTACAACTTCATGCCGGTGCTGGACTGGACACGAACTGACCTGGATTACGAAGACCAGGACGGATCCAGAGCCTTGCGCTTTGACATTGTCCAACTGGCAGCATTCGATGTTTTTTTATTAAAGCGACACAGGGCTGAAGAATCATACCAGGCTGATCAGGTAAAGGCAGCTGAAAAGTTTCTTCAGCAGGCAACTGGAACAGAAATTGAAAAACTTAAAAGAAATATTCTTGCCGGACTTCCGGGATCGACCGAAACCTATAACCTCGAAACGTTCCGTGAATCATTAGATGCATACAAAGACATAGACGAAAAAAAGTACCGAAAACATTTGCGTGAATTTATAGCTTGTGTGGCCCCGGCAGCAGAAGAAGCAGGAGTTAGATTAGCAATTCACCCGGATGATCCTCCCTTTACTATTTTAGGCTTACCCCGCGTGGTCAGTACAGAGGCCGACCTCAATCATGTAGTGGATGTATATGACTCCCCCTTTAACGGTATTTGCCTTTGTACCGGTTCACTGGGAGCAAGAGAAGATAATGACTTACAGCTCATAACAAAACGTCTTGCCAGGCGAATAAATTTTGTTCACTTAAGAAACGTTAAAAAATACGATAGCCACAGTTTTTTTGAAGCGCACCACCTGGAAGGTGATGTAAATATGCCCCTTGTAATAAAAGAATTAATTCTAGAAAACCAGTTGCGCACTGAGCCCATACCATTCCGGCCGGATCACGGTCATCAGATGCTGGACGATCTGAACAAAAAAACAAATCCGGGCTATTCCGCCATCGGCAGACTACGAGGACTTGCAGAACTAAGAGGTGTTGAACTGGGAATTAGCAGCATAATGAATATACAAGCCTCTTAATATATAACCATGAAATATTTCATAAAATCGGCACTTTGTATAATTAGCCTGGCAGCAACTGTGTCATGCTATAATCGAAAAAACAATAATATTTTTAACATCAAGGATTTTGGAGCAAAAGACGATAGCATTACCCTGAATACACAGGCTATTCAACAGGCAATCGATGCATGCAGTAAAGCCGGCGGAGGTGTTGTTCTGTTTCCTTCTGGTAAGTTTACTACCGGCACAATTATTTTAAAGAGCAATATTGAATACCATTTTCAAGCCGGGTCTTACCTGATAGGGAGTGCAAGGATTGAAGATTACATTTCCCCGGAAGGAGATAATAATATTTTGCTAATTGCGCAAAATCAGAAACAGGAAACCCTGCGGGTTCTGTTAGACGGAACAGGTGTAACCAACGTTTCATTCACCGGCCAGGGAATTATTGATGGAAACGGGAATTTTTTCAGGGATGACGAATACACTCCTTTGGAAAGGCCTATGCCCTGGATTTCCTTCCGCCAGGCAAAAAATATTACCATCCGGGAATTAACTTTTCAGAATTCACCAAGTCATGTTATTCGGTTCGAAAAATCAAATCAAATAGTAATTGATGGTATTAAAATTTTTAATCACCCACAAAGCCCCAATACCGATGGGATTGACCTGGTTGATTCCAGGAATGTATCTATTTCCAACAGCTTCATCTCAACAGGCGATGATGCCATATGCCTTAAAACCAATCCTGATGGTATAACTGAGCATGTTGTGGTAAACAATTGCATTATTCAAAGCGATGACGCGGCAATCAAATTCGGAACCGGTTCCGCCGGAATTACCCCGCTTTTGCAGTTTCAACAATATAAATATATCTAACAGTCGTTATGGTATTAGTTTATTTATGCTGGAGGGTGGCGTATTTGAAATGAGTGCATTTTCAAATATCATTATCACAAAAGGTTCACGCCACAAATATGAGTATCCCATTTTTATTGACATAGATAAGAAAAAACCAACCGACCAATATGGCCATATTAACAACATAACTTTTAATAACCTGCTGATACATTCTGGCGGAAAAATACTTATAACCGGAAGGCCGGAAAAACCCATTCAAAACCTCGATATCTCAAATATCCAGTTTACTGTAATTCAGGAAACAGATTTTTCGGAAGCCAGTAAACCCCGGGGAAATAAAAACTTCCCCAAACTGGCAGAAAGCATCGATCGTTCTTCAGTGCCGGCGCATGTAACTTTAGGATACATAGATAACCTGAGCCTGCAAAATGTAAAGATAATTTCCGAACCCTCAGGCAAACGCAAAAACTTCGATTTATTAAATGTAAACATAAGGAAACAGATGTTTTAAAAACTATAAATTACTGATAAGAACCCGGTCCTGCCGGCTCTATCCTCTGCCCGAAGGTTAAATTTTAAACCACTGCAACTCTTTATTCCTGATAGAGATTCAAAACGAAAGACGGGATAGAAAATTCTGAAGGTCCTCTCTAAAACTACATGAATTATGTATGTTAAGCTGTTTATTTATAAACTCATTTGATTTCACCATCAGATGGCTAAACCTCATGTGCTGATTAATCAGTATAAATTCCAGGTCGGGTACAAGTTGCTTCAGCTCATCCACAACATCCATTACGCTTATTGTTCGTGTAACCAGGTTGTAGGTTCCGCCGTTTAGGGGGGCTTGTAATACGCCAGCAAGCGCTCTGGTTATCGAATCAATATGGATGAATGAGCGCAATTGGCTGCCCGTACCATGAATGGTAATTCGTTTAAGGAAGTTGGCCTCGAAAGCAAACCGGTTTATCACGGCATCGAACCGCATGCTGCGGCTGTATCCGTACACGTTGCCGCATCGGAAGATAAACGTTTCAATGCGGGGTGCCAGCCTGCGCACGTGATCCTCGCCCCGCAGCTTCGATACGGCATAAAATGTTGTGGGGTTAGGCGGTGTGTTTTCGTCGGCGGGTTCTGTGGTGGCACCGTAAACGCCTGCGCTGCTGGTATAGATAAATCGCTTAACGGTGCTTTCTTCAACTGCATAAACCAGTTCGGCTGTTCCCCAGTGGTTTATTTGTTCGTACAGATGCCCATCGGTGTGGGCCAGCGGAGTGGTTACACGGGCGGCCAGATGGTACACCACATCAATATCTTTTAGGGCCAGCCTAAGCCCGCGGCTGTCCAGCAGTTCACCTTTAATGAATTTTATCTTTTCGTGCCCGGCCAGTTTACCTCCCAAAAACAGGTTGTAGTTGGGCCGGCTCAGGTTGTCGTAAACAACAATCTTTTTTACTTCGGGCATTTGGGCCAGCCTCGATACCAGCTCGGTACCTATGTAACCAGCACCGCCGGTAACCAGAATTTTCATGGTGTTTTGCTTTCGTTTACTATCAGCTCGGTGTGCAGTCCGCACTCTACCTTTTTCAGTCCGTACCACCGGGCCTCACGTTCCTGCATATCGGGGTCAAGGCGGCGGGTACAAGGTTCACATCCTATGCTTACATAACCTTTCTCTTCCAGCGGATGTGTGGGCAGGTTGTATTCTTTTCGGTACTGCCATATCATTTTGGCAGTCCAGTCGAGCATAGGGTGAAACCGTATGGTACCATAGGGTGCGGGCTGCTCGGTTTTCATGGCTGCGCGCACCGCACTTTGGTCGGCCCGCACCCCGTTAATCCAAACATCGTATTCGCGCAATACGGCGTCCATGGGCTGGGTTTTGTTCAGATAACAGCAATGGTCCGGGTCGGAGGTAAACAGCAGGTTGCCGGAAGCATCGCGCTGCATAAACCGGGGTACTTCGGGTTTCAGGTCAACGGTATTCAAACCGAAAAGCTCGGTTACATAGTCGCGAAACTGCAATGTTTCAGGGAAATGATAGCCTGTATTGATAAAGTAAACCGGAATGGTACGGTCAATGCGGCTAAGAATATGAAGCAGCACCAGGCTATGCGACTGAAAAGAAGAGCTGGTAAAAAGTCGCAGCCCTTTGGCCTGATATTGATATATTTGATCGCGAATGCCCTCAACAGTCATTTGCCGCCAAAATAAAAAAACTTTGCTTGCACCGGGCATACAACCGAACCTTTTAGCTTGTAAACTGTTTAATTGAGAGATTTCAAATGAAGGTAAGGGTATCCAGAAAAGAGCACTTTAACGCAGCCCACCGGCTGTATAATCCGGCGTGGCCCGACCAGAAAAACCGCGAAGTGTTTGGCAAGTGCGCCAACCCCAATTACCACGGTCATAATTACGAGTTGGTGGTAAGCGTTACCGGCACGCCCGATGACGGCACCGGTTATGTTATGGATACGAAAATACTCAGCGACCTGGTACGCAGGGAAATTATTGATCTTTTCGACCATAAAAACCTGAACCTTGACCTCCCGCATTTCAAACATCTTAATCCTACGGCCGAAAATATTGCCCGTGTAATCTGGGATATCCTTCGTCCGCATATTAAAGCAGAACTTGACCTTAAAATTACCCTGTATGAGACCGAAAGAAATTTCGTTGAATATCCGGCCGATTAACCCTCAGGCCCCTGATGCAGCTGATGACGCTGCAGAGGAGCATCTGGCCCCTTCCAATTACAATACCCCCCTGCGGGAAGATGCCTTCCAAATGTCGGACGAGGAGAAGATTGACCGCATAGAATACCACTTTCGTGAGATTATGCATGTGCTGGGGCTTGACCTTACTGATGACAGCCTTCAGGGCACACCCCGGCGCGTAGCCAAAATGTACGTAAAAGAGGCTTTCAGCGGACTAAACCCCAAAAACCGGCCGCATGCGCGCCTGTTCGAAAACAAATACCGCTACGACCAGATGCTGGTGGAAAAAGACATTACCTTTTACTCGCACTGCGAACACCACTTTGTGCCCATATTCGGCAAAGTGCATGTAGCCTACTTTTCAACCGGCAAAGTAATAGGGCTGTCCAAAATAAACCGTATTGTACAGTACTTTGCCAAACGCCCCCAGGTGCAGGAAAGACTTACCGTGCAAATTGCCCGCGAAATGATGCGCATACTCAACACCCCCCGATGTGGGTGTGGTAATAGACGCCACCCACCTGTGTGTGGCCTCAAGGGGCGTGGGCGATACCAACAGCCGAACCGGAACGGCTTACTTTAACGGAAAGTTTAACGATGAAAACATCAGGAGGGAATTCCTTAATTACATTAACAGCCGGTAAGCAGCCTTTTTAAAAATTTTTTTCGGTTTGTACCCAATTGCCGAATATTAAAGGTATTCCATTCCATTCACGGTTATTTTTTTGTTACTTTGGAGTTTCAAAACTTCAATACATATGGTATTCGATCTCGACATGATACGGAAGGTCTATAAAGAGCTTCCTGCACGCATTGCCAGAACCCGCAAAGTAATTAAGCGCCCTTTAACCCTTACCGAAAAAATTCTTTTTGCCCACCTGCACGAAGAACAGAAAATTGAAGATTTTGAGAGGGGCAAATCGTACGTAAACTTCGCTCCCGACCGGGTAGCCATGCAGGATGCTACCGCCCAAATGGCCCTGTTGCAGTTCATGTCGGCCGGCATACCCAAGGTGCGTGTTCCTTCAACCGTTCATTGCGACCACCTTATTCTGGCTAAAAACGGAGCCCGGCAGGATTTGAAAGAATCGCTTACCGCCAGTGGTGAAGTGTTCAACTTCCTCGAATCGGTATCGAAAAAATTCGGTATAGGCTTCTGGAAACCCGGTGCCGGAATTATTCACCAGGTAGTGCTGGAAAACTATGCCTTTCCGGGCGGCATGATGATCGGCACCGACTCGCATACCGTAAACGCCGGAGGTTTGGGCATGATTGCCATAGGCGTGGGCGGTGCCGATGCCGTTGATGTAATGGCCGGCATGCCCTGGGAACTGAAATGGCCTAAACTAATAGGGGTACGCCTTACCGGAAAGCTAAGCGGATGGACCTCGCCCAAAGACGTAATTCTTAAAGTGGCGGGCATACTTACCGTTAAAGGTGGCACAGGTGCTATACTGGAGTACTTCGGGCCAGGCGCCCTGTCGCTATCATGTACCGGCAAAGGAACCATTTGTAACATGGGCGCTGAAATTGGCGCCACCACCTCCACCTTCGGCTACGATGAAAAAATGGCCCAGTACCTCCGGGGCACAAAACGCAAAGCTGTTGCCGACCTGGCCGATAAGATAAAAGAACACCTTACGGCCGACCCGGAAGTGTATGCCAACCCCGAAAAATACTTTGATCAGATTATCGATATTGACCTTTCTACCCTGGAACCGCACATTAACGGACCTTTTACGCCCGACCGCGCCATACCTGTTTCGAAATTTCCCGATGAAGTGCGCAAAAACGGATGGCCGCAAAAGCTTGAAGTAGGGCTTATTGGCTCCTGCACCAACTCTTCGTACGAAGACATAACCCGTGCAGCTTCCATAGCCAGGCAGGCAGTAGATAAAAAACTGAAGGCAAAAGCCGAATTCACCATAACACCGGGTTCGGAACAGGTGCGGTACACCGTTGAGCGCGATGGCTATCTGGGCATATTTGAAAAGATGGGCGGCGTGGTGCTGGCCAACGCCTGTGGTCCCTGCATAGGCCAGTGGGCACGCCACAGCAACGACCCCAACCGCAAAAACTCCATTATAACCTCGTTTAACCGAAACTTCGCCAAGCGCAACGACGGCAACCCCAACACCCACGCATTTGTTGCCTCGCCCGAAATCGTAACCGCCTATGCCATTGCAGGCGACCTCACCTTTAACCCCCTTACCGACACCCTGATTAACGAGGAGGGACAACCTGTAAAACTTCAGGAACCCAGGGGTGTGGAATTTCCGCCTAAAGGCTTTGATGTAAAAGACCCGGGATACATACCTCCCGCAAAAGACGGAAGCAAAATAAAAGTAAAAATTGATCCCAACTCAAACCGGCTGCAGGCTCTTAAACCCTTCGAACCATGGGATGGCAAAAACATAACCGGCATGCGCCTGCTCATTAAGGTTAAAGGCAAGTGTACTACCGACCATATTTCAATGGCTGGTCCGTGGCTGCGCTTCCGTGGCCACCTGGATAACATATCCAACAACACCCTTACCGGTGCAGTAAACTATTTTAACGACAAAACCGACCTGGTTAAAAACCAGCTTACAGGCGAGTACGGTCCCGTACCCGCCACCCAGCGGGCTTATAAAGCCGCGGGTATTCCCACCATTGTGGTGGGCGACCATAACTATGGTGAAGGTTCATCGCGCGAACATGCGGCCATGCAGCCCCGCCATCTGGGTATTAAGGTTATACTGGTAAAATCGTTTGCCCGCATTCACGAAACCAACCTTAAAAAACAGGGAATGCTGGCACTTACCTTTGCCAATGAAGCCGACTACGACAAAATTCAGGAAGACGATGTTATTGACATTATTGACCTGACCGAATTCGCCCCCGGCAAGCCCCTGACTCTGGTACTGCATCATAAAGACGGCACCACCGACACTATTAAAGCCAACCACAGCTACAATGCCAACCAGATTGAGTGGTTTAAGGCCGGCTCGGCCCTTAACCTCATGGCTCGTATGCTCAATAAAGGCGGCAAAGGTAAACCTGCCCGGAAAAAGGCACCGGCAAAAGCTGCCAAAACTGCTGCTAAAAAAGTATCAAAAAAGGCAGCTAAGAAAAGTGCAAAGAAGGTGGCAAAGAAAGCCGCCGGAAAAATTGCAAAGGCCGTAAAAAAGAAGGCAGCCAAAAAATCAACCCGAAGGAAAAAATAAAATCATCAGCAAAAAATGAAAAAGCAAATCATTACCCCGGCCCGGTCTATCACCCGGGAAACCGAAGAGTTGCTAAACAACCAGATTGTCATGGAAGGCAAATCGTCTGCGGCTTACCTGTCTATGGCCTCGTGGTGCGAAACCAAGGGGTACGATACCTCGGCTGCTTTTCTGTTCAAGCACTCGGAAGAGGAGCGTATGCACATGCTTAAACTTATTCATTACGTTAACACCGCCGGGGGGCATGGGCTTCAGCCGGAGATTACCGGTATTAAACATACATTTAAGAGCCTACGCGAAGTATTTGAAACTGTGCTCGATCATGAGCTTGAGGTTACCAAATCCATTAACCGGATAGTTGATCATTGTTTTTCGATAAAGGATTTTGCGACCTTTAATTTTCTGCAGTGGTATGTAATGGAGCAGAGGGAAGAAGAAACCTTGGCGCGCAGGGCAGTGGAGCTGTTTAATCTTATTGGTGAAGAGGGTGTTGGGCTTTGGCTGATTGATCAGGAAATAGGAAAACTGGAGGCTTATGCCGAACGGGCTTCCGGGAAGAGCGGAGCTTAGTTTGCGAGCGATTCCCGCAGCAAAACCCTGAACTCGTTTAGCATCATGGCGGTGGCCCCCCATACCACCTCGCCTTCTATTTCGAAGTGGGGCGCCCACATGCGGTAGCGTCCGGCCACTTCAATCTCCTTTTCTTTCACGGCATCATCCCGTAACAACTCGCTGAGCCTTCCTTCAATAATGCGCACCACCTCCTGTTTATCAGGCCTGAAAACCTGCCGGCTGCTGAGAATTCCCACAACAGGGGTTACCAGAATATTGCTCGGAATAACGTAAAAGTCCGACAGGCAACCCACTACCTTAACTGCTCCGGGGTCCACCCCTATTTCCTCATTCGCTTCGCGCAGGGCTGTCTGCACAGGCGTTTCACCCGGTTCGGCCTTGCCCCCCGGCAGGCTGATTTGACCGGAATGCATGCCTGCATATTCCGGCCTTTTGATGAGCGGAAAGCGGAAGTTGTCTGATTCCGGACACAGCAACAACAGCACACTACCCTTTCGGGGTGGTATGGAATGGTTAAATCTGGGAACTTCCTGCCCTATTGGCTTTGCACGCAGGGGTTCGTGAGCCCGTGCGCCGGGTAAGCGATTACCTAGAAGGCATAGCTTAATGTATTGATAATCAACATGTCGTGGCATATTTTTATAGAGACTTTGAAAATTCTAAAATTCTATTTAGCTTTAAATAAGTCTTAAATACTAATTCATATGAAAACAAATTTCATACTTTTATTACTCTCAACAATGTGTGTAGTATCCTGTAATACTGACTACATTGTGCCTTTAGCAAAAAGAGATTTAACATCAGTAAAGTCATCAAGCAAATTGAGTGATCCTATTCTTAATGCTGTGGCAACTCCCGAACTTTACTGGGATGAAGGGGAAATGCACCACGATTTTTTACCTACCCCTCAAAGTACTAACTTAGTTCCTGCACCTTGGGCTTCAGGAGCCATCCGGGAAATATCTCCAGACGTTATTCATGATTATAGAAAAAGTGATGGCTGGGTACTACTATATAACACTTTTAGTACAGAGCGACTACCAGATCAGCTGTATTTTGTTTTGTATAATAAATATAGAGGTCTGATTAGAATGTATTACTACATTCCGAACACAAGGAACTTTATTAACTCAGATAACATTGCACACACTTTATACAACGAAAAGCCATACGCAGTCAATTCGCCTATTTTAAACTTTACCACTAATGACCCAATAAATTTTGGACAGAACTTAACATTTACATCTATAATAGAGAATGCCCAAGTTGCCCCTGGGACATGGTACTTATTTGAACATGAATTAGCTTACGATAAAAACATAAAGAATCAATCCTATTTAAGTTCCTTTTTTACTTGGAAGATCAAGTCATTCAATATAATTGATCTTCAGCTTTCAGGAACTCAAACTGGAACATTGTCTGGAACATCAATTCCAAAGTATTACCAAAAGTAAGTTTGATTTCCTTGTAAGCCCCACAGCAGATGGTGCAGTAAAGATCGGTTTTGCAACTACAGAATATGCCGCATCAATCATTAAAGGAGAATCAGATGCATCAAAATTTGGTGCACAAGTATTCTCAGCTATTAAAGGTATAATATCTGGCGCAAAAGCCGGCTTTATAAAACAATTATTTGCTGGTGTGTTTGGCGCGGGTGAAGCAACTAATATTCAAAAAATAAATTTACAAATGAATACCCAAATCAAATTAAATGGTACTCTTTCAGATGACTTTGCTGTCGTAACTCCTAGTTTTGCATGGCCTGGCTATAATCAAAACAATACAGCGGGATATGCACCATCATATAATGAACCTTTAGGTGTTTTCTATATATCGGCAAAGCCCAAAATAAAAGTAACTAAAGTTAGGACCTCGGGTGGTTTTGGTGGCGGATTTGGGACCACATACTGGCATTATCCTATCATTGATTTAAATTCATTTCAACTGGAATTCAATCCAGCAGTAGTTGGAGGTAATGGATATGTGCAAATTGCCTCTATCCAGAATATTAAAAGGGAAATAATTTTACTAAACCCAGGCAGTATACCTATATTAGAGCATAATGGACAAATTGAAGCAATTTTAAATTCAACCCAAAATATAATCGCAAATCCTACATATTTTAAACTTCCTTCCAACGTAGGATTAAATAATATGGCCATCAGAATATCCTTTGATGTCGTACCAACAAACGGGTCCGAAAAAATTAGAATTGCTAAGACATTTATTGCTGATGTAGTTTATTAATTAACATTTAAGTTATCTGGCTTAAAAAGGGAGCTACTGAGCTCCCTTTTTATTTTCCAACTTCAACAATCAGCCATAGCCTTTTTCCGCTCGCCCCGTTCAGCCGATAACCGCGCATACCGGCAGGCTTCGGTAATGTTACCGGCCTTTGCGTGCGCCTCAGCCAACCAGGCATACACGTCTTCAACCCTCTCGTCCATCGCAGCAGCCTGTTCCAGCAAGCGAACAGCCGATGCCGGTTCACCGGTAAGCAGGTAATAAATGCCTTTGTTCCGGTAGGCCCAGGCGTTCTGCGGATCGCGGGCCAGGCTTTCGTTAATGTCGCTTAGCGCCAGGTTATAATTACCTTTCATCAGCCATGCATAGCCCCTGTTATTCAGGTACCATGCGTTGTCCTTCAGGCGCAGGGCGGTATTGAAATATCCAATAGCGTCATCCCACGCAGCCATTGCCAAGGCTACCATGCCCCGTGTATTCCAGGCTTCGGCTTCATCCGGTTGTTGTTGTAACAACGCGGCAAGCACCTGTTCGGCACTATCGTATTCCATCCGGTAGTACATGGCAATAGCCAGGTTAACAGCTGCCTCTGCATTTTCTTGCTGCCGCATCAGCACCCGCCTGAACCACTGTTTTGCCTCTTCATGCCGCCCCATGGCAGCACAGGCTATGCCGCTGATAAAATAAGCCGGAACCGTATCGGCTAACTTCAGTACGGCCTGTGCGTCGTGCAACGACCGTTCGTATTGCTTCATCTCAAACCACGTATTGGCCCGATTCAACCAGGCGTTTACGTAATCCGGTTTACACATCAATGCCCTGGAATACTTTTCTGCCGCCTGGGCGTAGTCTTTTTGCCGGTGCAGGGTTGTACCCCAGTTATTCAGCGCCTCGGCATAACAACTGTCAATATCAAGCGCAGCTGCGTAAAGCCGTATGGCTTCAGCATAACTTTGATGTTCCAGCGCTTCGTTACCCCGCAAAAGCAGGCGCTGCTTGCGTATTTCGGGCGTTTCGCAGGCTCCCAGCAAACCGGTAACCGCAACAAATATCCAGATTGATTTTTTTTGGTTCATTTTCGCTAAGTTAGCTGTATAATTTGTTGTGAATATCCCATCAGACCTTAAACTTCAACTTATCCGCCTGCTGGCTGCCGGAAAGCGGCAACAGGCCGTGACCTACCTCCGACAGCAATTTACCATCAGCACTGCCGACGCAGAAAAGCTTATCAGCGTGCTGGAAGATGAAATTACAACCTCCGCTGCTCGCCCCCTGCAGTCTGTTGCCGGCCTGGCTGGCTGTGCGATACTGGTGCTGCGCTCCGCTTCAATCATTATCGGAATGATGGCCCTGTTGTGCCTGGCAGGGGCTGCCTATTTCTGGTACTCGGCACAGCAATTTGCCCAACAGGCCATTCGCCTAAAGGGCAAGGTTATTGAATTGGTGCCCGAAAACAGTGCCGGCCCGGCAGTGGCTCCTGTGGTTGCCTACCGGTACAACGGCAGGCTGTTTACTTATTACAGCAACAACTACAGTCATCCGCCTGACTATGAGGTGAATGATGAAGTAGTGATGCTGGTTTCGGCAACCGACCCCGAAAAAGCCACCATTGACAGCTTCAGAGAACAATTTTCAGTAAGCTTAGGATTTGTAATTATTGGCGCATTTCTGTTAGCTGTTTCACTAACCATTGGCTTTATACGCAGAAAACTTAAAAAAGCTTTTGGAAAGTAAGCAGCTTTCGCTTTTATTTGCCGTATGAATTTTTGCCAGATCATAAACCATCATCACCACCATCTGTTAAACCAAACAGTGCGTGGCTGGTTTTTGATTTGACAAACCAAACAAAGAAACCTGAAAAAGGCTTGCCACGCACCGGCAGGCCTTTTTTGTTTTATAACCTTATCGAAAAATTTATGTTGCGACTGGCCATTCAGAAATCCGGACGCCTGCAGGAAGGCTCCATGAATTTGTTAAAGGAAAGCGGCCTGATTTTCAGTAACGGAAAAGACCAGCTTAAAGCCACGGCTTTAAATTTTCCGGTGGAATTACTGTTTCTCAGAGATGACGACATCCCGCAGTATGTAGAAGATGGCGTGGCCGATGCCGGCATTGTGGGAGAGAATATCTTTCTGGAAAAGCAAAAGGCGGGCGAAATAGTAAAAAGGCTGGGTTTTTCGCGTTGCCGGCTATCGGTGGCAGTACCCCCGCAGCGAATACTATACGGGCATAAGCTGGCTTAACGGAAAAAACATAGCTACATCGTACCCGAACCTGGTAAAAAAATTTCTGCTCCAACACAACATCTCGGCCGGTATTCACGAAATAAGCGGCTCGGTAGAAATTGCCCCGGGTATTGGTCTGGCCGATGCTATATGCGATCTGGTAAGTTCAGGAAGCACCTTGTTAAGTAACGGACTGAAAGAGGTAGAAACCATATTACATTCCGAAGCCGTACTGGTTGCCCACAAAAACCTGTCGGATCAAAAAAAGGACTTGCTCGAACAACTGGTATTCCGGTTTGAAGCCGTACAAAAAGCACAACAAAGCAAGTATATCCTGCTGAATTGCCCCAACCATGCCATAGAGGCCATAACCCGGATTTTACCAGGCATGAAAAGCCCTACCGTGCTTCCGCTGGCCATGCCCGGATGGAGTTCGTTGCATTCTGTTGTAAATGAAGACGACTTTTGGGAAAAAATCGGGCAGCTGAAAAAACTGGGCGCACAGGGTATTCTTGTTATACCCATTGAAAAAATGATTGTGTAAAGAAATTGTCTATGAACATTTTTATCGAGCCTCAATCTTCTCAATGGCCTGAACTATGCGCGCGGCCACAACTTGAACTTGACTTTCTCGAGGGCACCGTACGAAACATATTGCTAAGAGTAAAGCAGGGTGGCGATGCAGCATTAAAAGAGTTTAACCGGCTGTATGACGGCGCAGAAACCGAAAACCTTGAGGTAACCATCCCAGAAATACAGGCAGCCGCCGGCCTGATTCCGCCTGCGCTTAAAAAGGCCATCGAAACGGCTTCGGCCAATGTTGAAAAGTTCCATCGAAGCCAGCTTCAGCCGGTAACCAAAATCGAAACACAGCCCGGCGTAACCTGCTGGCGCAAAGCCGTACCCCTTGAACGCGTAGGTATTTATGTGCCCGGCGGAACGGCCCCACTGTTTTCAACAGTGCTTATGCTGGCCATACCCGCACGCATAGCCGGCTGTACAGAAACCGTACTCTGCACCCCGCCCGCCAAAGACGGCAGTATTCACCCGGCCATACTCTTTGCAGCTTCCCATGCCGGGGTGCGGCGCATATTTAAAGCAGGAGGTGCACAGGCCATAGGTGCCATGGCTTACGGCACACCTTCGATTCCGGCAGTGCAGAAAATTTTCGGGCCCGGTAACCAATATGTAACCAAAGCCAAGGAGATGGTGGCCCGCGAAGGCCTGGCCATCGATCTGCCCGCAGGCCCCAGCGAACTGCTGGTATGGGCCGATGAACAGGCTAACCCTATGTTTGTGGCAGCCGACCTGCTGTCGCAGGCCGAGCACGGAACCGACAGCCAGGTAATACTGGTTTGCAATACCGAAAACACGGCCCTGGCAGTTATAAACGAACTGCACAAACAACTGCAAAACCTGCCCAGAAAAAGCATTGCCGAACAAGCACTTAAAAACAGCCGGGCTATAGTGTTCAGCCGTTCGGCTGATGCCCTTGCCTTCATCAACACCTACGCACCCGAGCATTTAATTATCAATACGGGCAATGCTGCGCAAATGGCCGAAGAAATAAAAAACGCCGGATCGGTATTTCTGGGAAATTATTCGCCCGAAGCCGCAGGCGATTACGCCTCAGGAACCAACCATACCCTGCCTACCAACGGCTATGCCAGGCTGTACGGTGGCGTATCGGTCGAAAGCTTTATGAAGTATATTACCTTTCAGCACATTACCCAGCAAGGTCTGATGCGTTTGGGAGAAACCGTAATGGAAATGGCGCGCGCCGAACAACTGGAGGCACACGCTACAGCCATATCGGTACGATTAACCTTTTAACCCATGACAACTTTTAATATAGAGTCATTAATCAGGCCGCACCTTCTTAAAATAACTCCGTACAGCACCGCACGCGATGAGTACAGAGGGAAAGCCGAAGTATTTCTGGACGCCAACGAAAACCCCTACCCTGCTGCCTGGCACCGCTACCCCGATCCGCACCAGGCTGAGCTTAAAGGTGTAATCAGCGCCCTGAAAAATATAAATCCTGAAAAAATCTTTATCGGAAATGGCAGCGATGAAGTAATCGACCTGATTATACGCCTTTTGTGCGAGCCTGGCCAGGATGTGATTGTTATTCCCGATCCCACTTATGGCATGTACCAGGTTAGCGCTCAAATAAACCATGCCGGCATTATAAAAGTGCCGCTCACTTCCAGCTTTAATCTTGAAGCCCGGGATATACTTAAAGCCGTTGGGCCCCGTACAAAAATTATATTTCTGTGCTCGCCCAACAACCCGTCGGGCAACCTGCTGGACAAAAATCAGGTTCGTGAAATACTTGCCCGCTTTAACGGCCTGGTGGTGGTAGATGAAGCCTATATTGACTTTTCGGATGATCAGGGCTTTCTTCCTGAACTGGACAACTGGCCCAATCTCATGATTATGCAAACGCTTTCAAAAGCCTACGGACTTGCCGGTCTGCGCCTGGGGCTGGCCTTTGCCCGGGCAAATCTCATAAAATGGCTGAACAACATAAAGCCTCCGTACAACATTAGCCACGCCGCACAGGCGCTGGCACTCGAACGCCTGCGCAAAACCGATGAGGTAAACAGGCAGATAAAAGAAATTATTAATCAGCGCAACCGACTGGCCAACCAACTCCAAACGCTGGCTGTGGTTGAACAGGTATTTCCCTCTCAAGCCAATTTTTTGCTGGTGCGGTTTAAAGATGCCCGCCAGATTTATAACTACCTGTTGCAGAACGGCATTATTGTACGCGACCGCTCGGCAGTTCTGCATGGGCGCAACTGCCTGCGTATAACCGTTGGCACGCCCAATGAAAACACAAAGCTTATCAGCGCCCTGCAACAATTCAAACCATAAACATGAAACGCTTACTCTTTATTGACCGCGACGGAACCCTGATAACCGAACCACCCGATGAACAGATAGACAGCCTGGAGAAACTGGAATTTTACCCCGGCATGTTACGCTGGCTCAGTCAGCTGGTGGAAGAAACCAGCTACGAGCTGGTAATGGTTACCAACCAGGACGGACTGGGTACCGAGCGCTTTCCGGAACATACCTTCTGGCCGGCCCATAACAAACTCATGCAAACACTGGAAGGACAGGGCATTCACTTTGCTGCAGTACACATCGACCGCTCGTTTGCTCACCAAAACCTGCCCACCCGCAAGCCGGGCACCGGCATGTTGCAACACTATTTTTCGCCCGGCTACGACCTGAAAAATTCATGGGTAATAGGCGACCGGCTAACCGACGTAAAACTGGCGCAAAACCTGGGTTGCCGGGCGGTGTTACTGAATGACGAGTCGCTTTGGGAACAAGTGCACAAACTAAACCTTGACAAAACCTGCGTCCTCATAACCCGTAGCTGGAAAGCAGTATATGAATTGCTGAAAAACCCACCGCGCACGGCCCGCATACAGCGCCATACCCTCGAAACCCGGATAACCGCCGAACTAAACCTGGATGGTAGTGGAAATGCCGACATCCATACCGGAATCGGTTTTTTTGACCACATGCTCCAGCAGCTGGCCCGCCATGGAAGTATGGATTTAAAAATTGAAGCCCAGGGCGACCTGCATGTTGACGAACACCATACCATTGAAGATACTGCCCTTGCGCTGGGCGAAGCGTTTGCGACTGCTTTGGGCAACAAACGCGGCATTAACCGCTACGCCTTTGTTTTACCCATGGACGATTGTCAGGCCAGCGTTGCACTGGACCTGGGCGGACGGCCGTGGCTGAAATGGGAAGCGGCTTTTACCCGCGAAAAAATTGGCGACATGCCCACCGAAATGTTCAGCCACTTCTTCAAATCGTTTACCGACACAGCCCGCTGCACCCTGCACATCCATGCCGTTGGCGAAAACGAACACCATAAAATAGAATCAATATTCAAGGCCTTTGCCCGGTGCCTGCACCAGGCTGCAAAGCGCGAAGGAACCGAATTACCCAGCACCAAAGGTGTTTTGTAAATTAATACCAGGTATAATGAAAACAGCCATTATCCGTTACAATGCCGGCAATATTCAGTCGGTAGCCTTTGCCCTCGAAAGGCTACAGGCGGAATATGTAGTAACCGACAACCCGGAAGAAATTGCCGGATCCGACCGGGTAATATTCCCGGGCGTAGGTCAGGCCCACACCACCATGCAACATCTTAGGGAAAAAAAATTAGACTTGCTCATCCGGAGCCTTCGCCAGCCTGTACTGGGTATTTGCCTGGGCATGCAACTGCTTTGCCGCCATTCGGAAGAAGGCAATACTCCCTGCATTGGTATATTTAACGAAGAGGTAAAGAAATTTCAGGCCGATGCGCAACACAAAGTGCCCCACATGGGCTGGAACAGAGTAGTATACAACCTGCGTAATAGCCATCCGGAAAACGATGACCTAAACAGGGTACAATTTGCACACACCGATGACTTTTATTTTGTACACAGTTATTACATTCCCATAAACAGCCATACATCAGGATTTTGCGAATACATAAAGCCCTTCAGCGCCATGATGCAAAAAGATAATTTTCTTGCCGTGCAGTTTCATCCGGAAAAATCGGGTAAGGCCGGTGAAAAAATTTTGAAGTTTTTTTTAACATCGTTTTAACAGTAGCGATGAAAATGAAAATTATTCCCGCTATTGATTTAATAAAGGGCAAATGTGTACGCCTGGTACAGGGCAATTATGGAAAAGTAACCATATATAGCGAAGACCCCGTTAAGATAGCCCGACAATTTGAAGATGAAGGCTTTGAGTACCTGCACCTGGTCGATCTGGACGGAGCCCGGCACGGAAAGGTGATAAACTGGCAGGTTATTGAACGTATAGCCGCAAGTACAGCTTTGAAAATGGACTTTGGCGGAGGCGTTAAAACCACAGCCGAAATTGAGCGCCTTATGGGCCTGGGGGTTGAATACATTAACATAGGCAGCCTGGCTGTGCAGCAGCCCGAAACCTTTATTGAATGGATGAATACTTACGGAGCCGATAATTTTATTCTCAGCGCAGATGTACACCACGATAAAGTGCAAATTGCCGGCTGGCAGGAAGATTCGGGTATATTGGTGTACGACCTTATTGCCCGGTTCGGCCGGTTGCGCCACGTAACCTGCACCGACATTAGCAGGGATGGCATGCTCAAGGGGCCCAACCTTTTACTATACAAAAAGCTTAAAACAAAATTTCCGAACCTGGGCATAATAGCCAGCGGAGGCATAAGCAGCGTTGAAGATGTAGCTGAGCTGAATTATCTTAAACTGGAGGGCGTAATTATTGGCAAGGCGCTGTATGAAAAAAAAATAACGCCTGCAGAGCTGAAAAACAAAAACCTGTTGTAATGCTTACCAAACGCATCATACCCTGCCTCGATGTAAAAAACGGCCGCACCGTAAAGGGCATCAACTTCATTAACCTGCGCGATGCCGGCGACCCCGTTGAAATGGCCGCCACCTATGCCGAACAGGGAGCTGATGAGCTGGTGTTTCTCGATATATCGGCCTCGCAGGAAGATCGCAAAACCATGGCACAATGGGTGCGTGAGGTAGCCCATGTGGTTAACATCCCGTTTACCGTTGGCGGAGGAATTAAATCGGCAAATGACGTAGCCCCCCTGCTCGAAGCCGGCGCAGATAAAGTAACCATTAATACCGCTGCCGTTCTAAACCCAGGCCTTATTGAAGAGCTCGCAAAAGCCTTTGGCTCGCAGTGCGTGGTGGTAGCTATTGATGCCCGCAAAATAAATAACACCTGGGTAGTACACACCCACGGAGGCAGCCGGCCTGCCGGCAAAAAGCTTTATAGCTGGGCGCGCCAGGTCGCTGAACTGGGTGCCGGTGAAATTCTGTTTACCAGCATGGACCATGATGGTACACAACAGGGGTTTGCCGTTGATGCTCTTCTTAAGTTGAATACCCTGTTGCATATACCGGTTATCGCTTCGGGCGGTGCCGGTGTACCTGGCCATTTTCTCGATGCTTTTGTACTGGGCCGGGCCGATGCCGCCCTCGCAGCCAGCACTTTTCATTTCGGAAAAATAAAAATCCCGGAATTAAAAAAATTTTTAAGTCAGCATAACATACCCGTTCGATTATGAATGTAGCTTTCAAAAACCCCGATACCCTCCTGCCCTGCATTGTTCAGGATGTTCAGACCGGCAACGTACTGATGCTGGGCTACATGAACGAAGAAGCCTACCGCAAAACACGTGCTGAAAAAATAGTAACCTTTTACAGCCGGTCAAAAAAACGACTATGGACCAAAGGCGAAACCTCGGGCAATTTTCTGGAATGGGTCGATATGAAAACCGATTGCGATAAGGATACAATATTGATTAAAGTAAGACCTGCAGGACCGGTTTGCCACAAGGGCACCGATACATGCTTTGGCGAAAAAAATACCAAACCCATGCTCAGCCAGCTGGAAGAAATTATTGTTCAGCGAAGAGACAATCCGAAGGAGGCGTCTTACACCTCCTCGCTTTTCAGGCAGGGCATTAACCGCATAGCCCAGAAAGTAGGCGAAGAAGCCATTGAACTGGTTATTGCCTCGAAAGAGGCTGACGACAAAGCCTTTTTAAATGAAGCAGCCGATCTGGTATATCACCTTCTGATACTGCTTGCCGCCCGCAACAAAGGTCTTGCTGAGGTAGAGCATATTTTGAAAGAACGGCACCGGTAGCAGCTTTTTATCTCATCAATGTATATATTCAGGCATGAAAAATCCAGAGACCCGGTTGATTAACGGTTTTCCTTTCGTGCGGTATACGTGCCCGCAATATGCCAGTAAGGAATTAATAAGCAGAAGCGCTGCATTCTATGAGTTCATGAACCAGCGAAGAAGTGTGCGCGACTTTTCGGACAAACCCATACCGCGTGAAGTTATCAACAACCTTATCCTCACAGCCTCAACGGCACCGAGCGGAGCCCATAAACAACCCTGGACTTTTTGTGTGGTCGAGGATGCCGGAATTAAAAAAGAAATCCGAAAGGCTGCCGAAGAAGAAGAGTATAGAAGTTATACCAGCCGGATGAGCGAAGAGTGGCTTAACGCAATTAAGCCTTTGCAAACCGATTGGCATAAACCCTTCCTGGAAACGGCCCCCTGCCTCATTGTGGTATTCAGGCGGTTGTATGAGCTTAATGACGATGGCTCCAAAAGCAATAACTATTATGTAAGCGAATCGACAGGACTTGCCTGCGGCTTCCTGCTGGCAGCTATTCACCATGCCGGCCTCGTAGCCCTTACGCATACGCCCAATCCGATGAATTTTCTTACCGCAATTCTTAAGCGCCCTGAAAACGAACGACCGTTTCTGCTTATACCCGTGGGGTATGCTGCCGAAGAAACCTATGTACCAGACCTTACGCGCAAAAAACTATCGGAAATAGCCGTTTATTACTAACCTTCTGCCCAGTCAGAATATCACATCATGATATACACCGCTGGAGCAGGTGCGGCACGACAACCGGTTGGTAAGGGCCGAAGGTTTAAACAATGATTTACCCAGCAGCATACGCACACATTCCTGAATACCTTCGGTAATGGAAGGATGCGGATGCACGCACTCGGCCAGCTCTTCAATTCCCTTGTTCATGGAAATGAGCAAAGCCACAGCCTGTATGGCACTGGATGCATGATTGCCCACTACCTTCATGCCCAGAATTTTCATTTCATCGTCATGCGTAACCAGCAGTTTGATAAAGCCCTGGGTGTTGCGTTTGGCAATGGCGCGGGGAATACAACTGTAATCCACAGTGGCCACTTTATAATCAATTCCCTTTTCGCGTGCCTGCACCTCGTTAAGTCCTACACCGGCTACTTCGGGATTCAAAAACATAATGGTGCTTATATTTTCATATATAAGCCTGCGCCTCGGGTTTCCGAAAATCTTTTCAACGGCATACCGGCCTTCCAGCTCGCCTACGTTTACCAGCGAAATGTCAGCCGTAATATCGCCAACGGCAAAAATGTGCGGAATATTGGTCTGCGTGTCGTTGTCTTCAATGCCCCGTTTAGAAATGTGAATATCCACTTTTGTTTCATCCCATAAATCTTCGTAGTTGGGCGTACGGCCTACCGACACCAGCGCCTTCTCTACGTTAAAAATCTCGCGCGACCCATCGGTATATTCCAGCTCGTACTCAACACGGCCGTGTTTTATTTCCATGCGCACCAGGTGCGAATTGCGGTGAATAAGCACTCCGTTGTTTTCCATGTTGCGTTCAATTACCCGCACCACATCTTCATCTTCAAAGGGCAAAATGCGCGAACCCTTGTCAATCAGGTTAACCTTCGTTTTGCCAAATCCGGAAAAAATGGTAGCGTACTCGCAGCCAATTACCCCGGCACCTACAATAACCATGCTTTCCGGAAAGTCGTCCATGTTCTCAATGCCATCGCTGGTCATTACAATTTTTTCGTCTATCGGCAGTTCGGGCAGGTAACGGGGCCGGCTTCCGGTGGCCAGAATAATGTAATCGGCCCGTACCACTTCGCGGTTGCTCCCGTTTGTAATCTCAATTTCATGATCGTCTATAAGGCGTGCTTTGCCCTCCTTAAACGTGAGGTATTTTCCTGTATCCGATTGCCGGATAAGCTCCATGTGCTCTTCCAGCAGGTGTTTGCGCTCGGCAACAGCCTTCCGGACTTCGGCCTGTATTTCCTTCCATGAAATTTCAGGCACCTGAATATTGTACCGCCTAAGGTTTTTGCGAAAGCTGGCTGCCTCGCGCGATAGCTCCCACCAGGTTTTTGACGAAAGTGCCCCGTTGGTAACACCGGCGCCTCCCAGCCGGTTGCGTTCAATCAGTAATACTTTCTTCCGGAAATCCAGCGCCCGCATGGCCGCAGCATAGCCTGAGGGCCCGGCACCGATAACAGCAAGGTCATATTTTTTCATAGTCAAGGTTGTTTGAAGCCTTAATTTACAACTAATCGCTAAAGCCGTAAAAACACCTAAATTTGCAACGTTATGTTAACCCTATTGAGGCGGTATTCGGAAGTGGGGGCTAACAGGGCCGGAAAACACCTGCACCGAAGCATAAAAATTACCAATTACTTGGCGCTAATCCTGTTTGCAGTAACGCTGGTTTTTATAGGCTACATCATTATACTGAGCGGCCTTACCCCTGGCGTTATTAAACTTATGCTGGCGCTTCCGGTATATCTTATCATCCCTTTGCTTCAGGTGGCGGGGTATCACATCCTGGCGCGCGTGCTGGCGGGTTGTTTTGTACCGGTTTTTATTGTGTGGCTTATTATCCAATCCGGCCAGAACAGTCCTATTGTTTATACACCCTCCTATTTTGTTCCGCGGCTTCTGGCCGTGGCTACCTGCATTGTTCCGGTAATGGTGTTCGATACGCTGCGCGAAAAAAAGTGGCTGGCTGTTTCTCTGGGCATGGGTGCACTATCTGTTCTGGGTTACGATTTCTTACTTCTGCTGTCAGGAAGAGAGGTAACGTTGTATTCAGATACCGAAAGGTTTGTGTACTATAACTTGGTTTTCACGCTGATGTACATAACCATTACCTCGTCTGCTTTAATTATGAAGCGGCACACCGACCAGTCGGAGGCAGAGAATGAACACCTGCTTAAATCGCTGGAAGCGGCCAACAAAGAACTGGCCGAAGCCCTGGCCGAACAAAAAGCTTTGAACGAAGAACTGCACGCCAATACCGAAGAACTTCGTGCCAACCAGGAAAAACTGGAAGAGGCCCGACGGGTAATTGAAAAGCAAAAAGAAGAGCTAAGCTTATACAATGAAAATCTCGAAAAACAGGTAGTCCTGAAGCAACAGGAGTTAATCCACACAAACACTGAATTGGTCAAAACCAACAGCGAACTCCGGCAGTTTTCCTACACCCTGTCGCACAACCTGCGTGCACCCGTAGCCCGGGTTATTGGCCTTGCCAACCTTCTGGCAAGAACCGGTGCCCTGATGAACGATGAACAAAAGCAGTATATGAAGCTCCTAAGCGAATCGACTGCAGAACTGGACGATGTTATACGCGACATGAACAAAATTGTCGACATAAGGAATGAGGTGTACAGAATTAAAGAAAAGGTTTATCTCATAGACGAAGTCTCGCGCGTACTGCTGGTACTTAAAGAGGCTATCCCTGCCGATGCACAAATAACTACCGACTTTGAAAAAGCGCCTTATGTGTATGCCATTCGCCCCATGGTAAACAGCATCCTATTTAACCTTATCAGTAACGCGGTTAAATATCGTTCTCCAAACCGGGTGCTTACCATTGCCCTGTCATCAGCTCTCGAAGGCAACACGGTGGCGGTAAAAGTTAAGGACAACGGCCTGGGTATTAATCTGCAGGAATTTGGAAAGAATTTATTTGGCATGTACAAGCGCTTTCACACCCACACCGAAGGCAGGGGATTGGGGCTATACCTGGTTAAAACACAAATGGAGCTCATGGAGGGCTCGGTTAATGTGGAAAGCCGCCTTAACGCCGGCACTTGTTTTACCTTGTACTTCAATAAACCCCGCAACGTGGCCGGCCAGATTTGCACCGATTCCGAAAGTGGAACGCTCTACTTCCATGCACCGCTGAACGCCAGCGGAATAACTTGGAAAAAAAGGCTTACCAGCCAGGGATACCGCGATCTGTTTACGCAGGCCATTAATGTATTACGGTTGTATCATACTTCCTTCTGGATTAGCGACCTTCGGAATCAGGGTGAGGTTTCAGCTGAAGATTTCAACTGGATGGCCAAAACCATACTGCCTCAGGCCCGGCAGCTTGGGCTTACACACATAGCCGTGATTTACGATCCCCTTAATAATCCGGGGTATGTCTCGAACATAGAAAAAGCCGTTCAACACCTGGGCTTAACTATTGCGTTGTTTACCAACCGAACCGAAGCTGAAAACTGGATTGAATCGCTTATAAACGTTAAACCCCTGTTAGTCGGCAATTAAAAATCCCGGCCATCATGCAGCGTACACTTCCCCCGCCATACCGCTCAATGGTGGGAACATCAACTACCAGCATATCGGTATGCTGCGTAATGGCATCGAGCTGTCCGGGCAATAATGCACGATAAGCCGAACCCGACATCACCAGCAGGGTTTGTCCCTGCCGGGTTTGCACTTCCATCATGTTGCCGGCAAACGCCCGAACCTGTGCATGACTAATGGCTACAATTTTTCGGCCGCTAACCCGAAATCGGTCAAGCAAAGCATCCTGCCCCCCATACTGCGGTATAGCGTCCAGACAAATAAGCACCAGCCGGCTTGTTATAGCTAATATTACGTTGGTATGATATACCGGCATGCCCGATTCATCGAAAGCATCGAAAATTACAGGCTCAAACTCCAGATTATCGCACAACTTATGTACAAGTTCTTCGTGCGTACGTGGCGACCGGGCAGCATAGGCCACGCGGTGGGCATAGTCAAAAACAAGGCTGCCGGTACCCTCCAGATACATGCCTTCATGCTCATAATGCGATAAGTCCAGAACCCGGTTAATCTGGTAAAACCGCTCCAGTTCTGCAATCCAATCAGGCCTTCGTTCAGCCCTTCGCGAATGGGCTTGCATGGGGTATAACACAACGGTACCGTTATCATGAAATGAAAGCCAGTTGTTCGGAAACACCGCATCGGGTTTTGGCGGCTCGGGTGTATCGTTAAATACATGTACCTGCACATCATGCGCCTGCAGCAAATCAACCATTCGGTCAAATTCTTCAACAGCGCGCTGGCTTATCTGCAATGCCGGCTCCACGGGCCTGTGCTGATAAGCATTGGTATGCGCTGTATCAGGGTTAAAACCAAATGCCACCGGACGAACCATAAAAATCGCACGGGGTGCCTGATTTTGTTGTTTATTTACCATCGGCCTGAAATTAAGGCTAATTTTACCTTAAAAAACTTAAATGCTCCGTAAACTGCTCGAGGCTGACCAGGAACTGTTATTGGCCATTAATAAATGGCATGCCCCCTGGCTGGACCCTGTTATGTTGCTGCTAACCAAAACCCTTGTATGGTTGCCTTTGTACCTGCTACTATTGTATGCCGTTATTAAAGTGTATAAGAAAAGATTTTGGATACCCCTGCTTGCGGTAGCTGTAACCCTTACCCTTACCGACCGGATTACCAGCGGATGGATGAAACCCTACTTTGCCCGGCTGCGCCCTTCGCATAATCCCGAGCTAGCCGGTAAACTGCACCTGGTTGATGGTTATACCGGAGGGTTATATGGTTTTGCCTCCAGCCATGCAGCCAACAGTTTTGGCGTAGCACTTCTGCTGTGGTTGCTGTTTCACAAATTTTTTCCGCAAACGGCCTGGCTGTTTGCATGGGCGCTGTTTATGAGCTACACGCGCCTGTATCTGGGTGTACATTACCCGGGCGACATACTGGTTGGAGCCGTAACAGGATTACTATGTGCCACCACCGTTTACCATTTCCTGAAGTCCCGGCTTACCCGCTTAACGGAAGATGAACCTGTTAAAGGATAGGATTCAAGGATGTATTCGCGTGTTATGGCCTGCTCAGTTTATTGAATTTGATTTATGTTTTACAATTTCTGCTCCGAACAGCAGGGTGGTATCGGTTAGCCTCGGATTACCGGAATAGTACACCACCGCTCCCATCGAAGCATCTACATCCAGGCTTCCGCGTGCATGTACATCCAGCTCAGCACCGGTTGAGGCCCTTGCCTTACAAACTTCGCTAACGAGGTTGCGGGCATTTAAAATTGCGCCCATGCCTGCTTTTATCTCAAGCAATGTTGTCTTTCCTGAAAGCGAAGTATTGGAACCCATACTGCAGCGAACATAGAGGTTTTTCGCCAGCAACTGCAGGCGCACATCGGCACCCATCTCACTTTCTATTAAAAGATTTCTGGATTTCAGAAACATTTCCGGTTCATTCCGGACAACAGCACCTGCACGGGCTTTAATTTCTTCAAGGTCTTTGATGTATAACCTTACTTTAACATAATGGGCCGGGCGGTCTTCTTTAAGATCATCCAGGTATTTGCGATTGCGCAGCTTCAGTATAAGTATGCCTTTTTCCGCTTCAGCAATTACATCATCAGGATGAACAGTGCCATAATCAAACGCAACCCTGTTCTCCCCGGCCGGTATAATAGTTAAACGAAAAGGACCAAATACTGTAACGGAAGTAATGTTGTCAGGAAGGTTTCTTGCCGGCGTTATGGTTTGCCCCGGCAGGCTACCCCAGCACAAACAGGCAAAAAAACAGGAAATAAGAAGTTTAGGCTGCATACTGCTATAGAGATGCGGGCTTTAGCTATAGGGTTGCACCAGGCGTTGCACGTATTTTCCGATAATATCAAATTCCAGGTTTACCACATGCCCGGGTTGTAAAAACTGAAATGTGGTATGGGCATAGGTGTATGGAATAACAGCCACGCAAAAGGAACCGGGCAAAACATTAAAGCAGGTAAGACTTACGCCGTTTACGCAAATACTTCCCTTTTCTACCAGTATGGCCGCGGGTGCCGGATCGTATGAAAATTCAAACAACCAGCTGCCTTCTGCCTCTTTAACCGACCGGCACAATCCGGTTTGGTCCACATGTCCCTGTACAATATGTCCGTCCAGCCGCCCGTTGGCCGGCATGCTTCGCTCCAGGTTTACCAGGTCGCCAACCTTTAGCTGTGCCAATGCCGACCGCCTGAGGGTTTCGGCAACTGCTGTTACCCAGTGTACTTCGCCTTCAACCTGCGTTATGGTAAGGCACACGCCATTATGGGCTACACTCTGGTCAGCATGCAAAGCGGGCCCCAGCCGGCTATTTACCGCAAAGTGCCTGTTACTGCCTTCGGCACGTATTTCGACAATTTTACCCAATGCCTCAACAATACCGGTAAACATATTAATTACTTCGTTCCAGGTTCCTTACAGCTTCCAGCTGGTCGGGCCGCAAGGTAGGATATTTTACACCGAGTTGTTCCAGATAGGTTTTGTATTTGGCCGGGTTGTAGTAAAAAGCCTTGAGTTTGGGTTTAAACTCTTCCATAATTTTCTGATTGAGGTAAATGGCCGGATGATCTTTTTCGCCAACCAGGGGTATGTACTGAATTTCCCTGGTTTGCTCATTGCGGTAGTAATCCCAGGCCTCTTTTATTATTGCAGGGTTAAGCAGCAGGTCCACCAGCGTCATGGCTTCGGCTTTGGCGCCCCATACAATTCCTTTATGGGCAATGGGTGTGGCCATGGATATGGCGTTGCTCCAGTGGTGTCCCGGCAGGCCGGGAATGTTGCTGGGATAACGAAGCACAATGGTGGGCAACGACCAGCTGATGTCGGCAATATCGTCAGATCCGCCCCCCATGGCCATAAGCTGCCTTCCCATAATATTAACCGCGCCGGCAGGAGTTGGCAAACCAAGGGTATCGAGCTTGGTGGCCAGGCCTTCTGCTTTGGGTGCCTTCATTTCAAGTTGTACAGCTTTGGCCAGCAGTTGGTCTTCGGGCGACCACTGGGGTAAACCTGTTTTTCTTATGTTTTGGTACATGGCTTCGGCCAGGGGTTTGTTAAAGTGTCCGGGCCATGCCGAACCCAATATTTCATAAGTAAACCTGGTGTCGGTCATAAGGGCTGCACCCTCGGCAATTTTCAGGCCTATGTCGAACAGTTTTTTTATATCCGGATAGGTGCGCTCACGGAAATAATACCATACTGAAGCTTTTGAGGGCACTACATTGGGTTGGTCGCCTCCGTCGGAAATCACATAATGTGAACGCTGTGTTAGCTGCAGGTGTTCGCGTCTGAAGTTCCATCCAATATTCATCAGTTCAACCGCATCCAGTGCGCTGCGTCCGCGCCAGGGCGCTCCGGCGGCATGAGCAGCTGCTCCTTCAAAAGTAAATTTAACCGAAACCAATCCATTGTTACCTGCATCGCCATACGATACGCCCAGGTTGTTACCCACATGGGTAAATATGCAGGCGTCAACATCTTTAAAATAACCGGCACGCACATAATAGGCTTTTGTACCCACCAGCTCTTCGGCTATGCCCGGCCATAACATGAGCGTTCCCGCGATTTTATCGCGCTCCATAATTTTTTTCAGGGACAGTGCCGCCAGAATATTTACCGCCTGACCCGAGTTATGCCCTTCGCCATGACCAGGGGCCCCTTCTACCAGCGGATCGTGGTAGGCCACACCCGGCTTTTGCGAAGCCTTGGGTATGCAATCCACATCCGAGCCCAGCGCAATAACCGGTTTACCCGAACCCCAGGTAGCAATCCAGGCCGTTGGCACACCTGCTATGCCCCGCTGCACCTTAAAGCCATTCTTTTCGAGCAGCGAAGTGAGGTAGTTCAGCGTTTCAAATTCCTGAAAGCCCAGCTCCGAAAAACTAAACAGCATGTCGTTAATCTGCTGGCCAAGCGGCGCAAGTTTTTCTACTTCAGCTACTGCTTCGGCTTTAAGCTTTTCGATATGTTGTTCAGCCGGCTGGGCAGGGCAAAGCGTAACAAAAACGGTTAGCAAAACGGAAATCGCAAGTGACTTCATTAGCGGAATTGTTTTGAATCTGGATGAAAGATAAGCATAGATACCGGCCGATAAACACTTTTTTATACAGGCGAAAGAAAACCGTTTATCCGGCTTTAGAACCTGTTTTCTGTTTTTTCCATTCTGTTTGCATTACTTTCAGAATAAAAACTACCTTTTGCAGAATAATACCGGCCCATGGAATTCGGACGTCTTTCTGCCACCGAACTGGAAGAGGCTCATTTGAAGCTCCCGCCCGACAGGCTTGAGAACGATGGTGTGCTATCGGGCAGGCCCTTTTCGCATTTTGAACTGCGGGTAGGCTGCGCCAAATGGGGCCGGCCCGACTGGATTGGAAAAATCTATCCGAAAGGAACAAGGGCAGGCGATTTTCTGGAGCACTATGCCCGTAAGTTTTCGTGTATTGAACTGAACGCTACCTTTTACCGCCTTCCCACCCGTACCCAAACCGCTTCGTGGAGCCGGAAAGTACCCGATGATTTCAGGTTTTGCCCAAAGTTTACCGGACAGATCACCCACCTGCAACGGTTAAAAAACACACATGCTTTAACCGACCGGTTTCTGGAAGGCCTTTCGGGGTTTGAAAAAAAACTGGGCCCTGTTTTCCTTCTCCCCCATCCGGTCATGGGCCCGAAATCGGCCGAAATTATCATGGCGTTTATCGACAGTCTTCCGCGCAATTTATCTTTGTTTGTCGAGCTCAGGCATCCGCAATGGTTTGCCGATGAGAACGCTTTTAATGGTTTTGCAGCCTGGCTACAGCAAAAAAATGTAGGCATGGTGATAACCGATGCAGCCGGCCGCAGAGATTGCCTGCACATGCGGCTCACCACACGCCAGGCGTTTATCCGATTTGTGGGCAACAGCCTTCACCCAACCGATTATCAGCGATGCGATGACTGGATACAACGCATCAGGCACTGGAAAAACAACGGAATTGAATCGGTTTACTTTTTCATGCACCAGCATAACGAACTGCACTCCCCTGAGCTATGCCGTTATTTTATACTTACGTGCAACACACAACTCGGAACCTCCATACCTGTACCCGAATTCATTAACACAAACACCTGACCATCAACCACCCAACCACAGACTATCAAACTATGGACTGTTAAACCATGGACTATCAAACTATGGACTATCAAACCATGGACTATTAAACCATGGACTATTAAACAATGGACTATTAAACAATGGACTAACAAACTATGGACTATCAAACTACGGACTACAGAACTATGGACTGCTTAACCACCAACTACCCGATTTTTATTAGCTTCGCCCCTTATCCGACTTATGAAGCTTTACGAAAAGTATCCGGTTTACCTTACCAATTCACTGTCGCGCAGCAAGGAAAAATTCGAGCCCCTTACACCCGGGCACGTGGGCATTTACCTCTGCGGTCCTACCGTTTATGGCGATCCGCATCTGGGGCATGCGCGTTCAGCCATATCGTTCGATATTGTAAACCGCTATTTCCGCCACCTGGGTTACAAGGTGCGGTATGTGCGAAATATTACCGATGTTGGCCACCTGGAAAACGATGCTGATGAGGGAGAGGACAAAATCCTGAAAAAAGCCCGCCTTGAGCAACTCGAACCCATGCAGGTGGTTCAGCAATACACCAACAGCTACCGGCTGGCCATGGCACAGTTAAATGTGCTGCCGCCCGATATTGAACCCACCGCCACCGGGCACATCATCGAACAAATTGAACTAACCCGAAAAATTCTGGAGCAGGGACTGGCCTACGAAGTGAACGGCTCGGTTTATTTCGATCTGAAAAAATACCTGCAAACCGGCCAATACGGAAAACTTTCCGGCAAGGTGGTAGATGATTTGCTGGTAAACACCCGCGATACCGAAGGTGTGGAAGAAAAACGCTTTCCGCTCGATTTCGCCCTGTGGAAAAAAGCCCAGCCCCAGCATATTATGCGATGGCCCTCTCCGTGGGGCGAAGGCTTTCCGGGCTGGCATATTGAATGCACGGCCATGAGCGCAAAATACCTCGGTGTTCCTTTTGATATTCACGGAGGCGGCATGGACCTGCAGTTCCCGCACCATGAATGCGAAATTGCCCAGGGCATGGGTGCCTTCGGGCAGGAACCGGTAAAGTACTGGATGCATAACAACATGTTAACCATTGGCGGCCAGAAAATGGCCAAGTCATTGGGCAATTTCATCAACCTGCAACAATTCTTTACCGGAAACCACCCCCTGCTTGCCCAGGCATACTCACCCATGACCATCCGGTTTTTTATGCTGCAGGCGCACTACCGCAGTACCCTCGATTTCTCGAATGAGGCGCTGCAGGCAGCCGAAAAAGCCATGAAAAGGCTTTTCGGCAGCCTCAAAATATTAAAGAATATGGAACACCCCGGCTCTCCGCAGCAGGGAACCCAGGACCAAGCCCTGAACCACTTTGTGGACCAGCTGTACCAAAACATGAGCGATGATTTTAACACAGCAAAAACCCTGGCCGTGTTGTTCGATATGTCGGCTAAAGTCAATGAGTTTAATACCGACAAATCGAAGCTGAAAGAAGCAGGCGCCGAAGCCTTTAACCGGTTTAAAGAATCTTTTCAGACATTTATACTCGATGTACTCGGACTGCACGAAGAAAGCGGTCGTGGGCATGAGTTGCTGGAGGGCACTATCCGCATTTTGATTGAATTGCGGAAAAAAGCCCGAGCCGAACGCAATTTTGCACTGTCGGATAAAATCCGCGATGATCTCAAAGCCATTGGCATCCAGCTTATGGACGGAAAAGACGGTGAGATAAACTGGACCATTGAATAACCACAGCCCGTAATGCACTAAACGCACCTGTTTAAACATTATTCCAGTATCTTCATGCCATGCACTACATGGTGTTGAAAAAAATCTTCATATGGCCCATTCGCTTTTATCAGGTGGCCCTCTCCCCCCTGCTGGGTGCGCACTGCCGGCATGTACCCTCCTGTTCGCAATACGCCATCGAAGCCATTAACGAATGGGGTGTTGTAAAAGGCACCTGGCTGGGCATTAAGCGCATAGCCCGTTGCCACCCGTGGGGAACCAGCGGCTATGACCCCGTACCCCGAAGAAAAGTCAGCGACTCACCCGGTATAAACGATTCTCAGAAAGAACCGGAATAGCCTTCGCATCCAGAATCCACACCCTGCGATTTTATCCGTAATCACATCATCTGTTATGAATATCCGTTTGTAGCCAATGGTGGTGCCCCGCGCAATTTCGCGGTAAGCCCCGCCTTTACGCATGCATCCGGCCGCAAGTAAAGCAACAATAAAAATTCTTACCATTACCAAATATAAACTTCATTTTGCGGCTTGAAATAATATTCTACATTTAGCCTTCCGATTTTACTGTTATGCCTTTTGAAATTAAAGTTCATCCGAAGGTTTACGATGTATGCATTGTAGGATCGGGTGCAGGCGGTGGTATGGCTGCCTGGGTGTTAAGCCGGGCCGGACTGAAAGTGGCCGTACTGGAAGCAGGCCCATGGTACGACCCAGCTCAAAACGTTACCCAGCTTAAGTGGCCATGGGAGTCGCCCAGGCGCGGAGCTTCTACTGCTTTTCGCCCTTTTGGCGATTTTGATGCCGCCTATGGCGGATGGGAGCTGGAAGGAGAACCCTACACCCACGTGCCTGGCACTCAATTCGACTGGTTCAGATCGCGCATGCTGGGCGGAAGAACCAACCACTGGGGAAGAATTTCTCTGCGGTTTGGCCCCAAAGATTTTAAAGGCAAAAGCCACGACGGGCTGGGTGAAGACTGGCCCATAGGCTATGAAGATGTGGCTCCTTATTACGACAAAGTAGATGAACTGATCGGTGTTTTTGGCAGCAAAGAAGGTTTACCCAATGAACCCGATGGCAAGTTTCTGCCTCCGCCAAAACCACGCCTGCACGAATTGTTCATTAAAAAAGCAGCCACCTCCATTGGCATTCCTGTTATCCCGTCAAGACTATCTATTCTTACCCAAAAAATAAACGATGACCGGGGCGCCTGCTTTTACTGTGCCCAGTGCAACCGGGGATGCACCGTATATGGCGATTTCAGCTCTTCTTCGTGTCTTATTAAACCGGCATTGAAAACCAAAAACATGGAAGTGTTTGTAAACGCCATGGTGCGCGAAGTACTTACCAATGAAAATGGCCTGGCAACCGGTGTTTCGTACGTTGAAACCACTACCTTGCAGGAATATCAGATAAAAGCCCGTGCAGTTGTACTGGCAGCAAGTGCCTGCGAATCGGCCCGCTTGCTGCTAAACTCCAAATCCACCCGGCACCCGAACGGCCTGGCCAACTCGTCTAACCTGGTGGGCAAGTATTTGCACGACTCCACCGGATCGGCCATAGGTGGTGTATTGCCTGCCTTATTTGGACGCAAGCGATACAACGAAGACGGCGTGGGTGGCATGCACGTGTACACCCCCTGGTGGCTCGACAATAAAAAACTCGACTTTCCTAGAGGCTATCACATTGAATACTGGGGCGGCATGGGGATGCCCTCCTATGGATTCGGGTTTGGCATTCAACATCTTAATGGCCGCTTCCCTGATCGCAACGGAAAAATCAAAAAAGCCGGCGGGTATGGCATTTCGCTTAAAGACGACTATCGCTTTTACTGGGGCGCATCGGTAGGCATGGCCGGCCGCGGTGAAGCCATAGCCCTGGAAAGCAATTACTGCGAAATTGACCCTAACGGTACCGTTGATAAATACGGCATTCCGGTGCTGCGCTTTCATTATAAATGGAGCGATTACGAAATAAAGCAGGCCAAACACATGCAGGAAACATTCCAGGAAATTATGCACAAAATGGGAGCCGTAATAACCTGGGGCCTTTCCGGCCCGGAAAACAATTATGGCCTGGAAACACCGGGTCGCATCATTCACGAAGTAGGAACAACCCGCATGGGTAACGACCCGAAACGATCGGTGGTGAACAAATTCAACCAGGCACACGATTGCAAAAACCTGTTTGTGACAGATGGCGGCCCATTCGTGTCGCAGGCCGACAAAAACCCTACCTGGACCATCCTGGCATTGTCATGGCGGGCATCAGAATACCTGATTGAACAGTTCAAACAAAAAAATATTTAAAGCAACGGCATGAAACGCAGAGAATCTATCAAAGCCATTGCACTGTCGGCCTTATCAACAGGCGTTTTGCTGCAGCAGGCATGTACCGAAAATAAAACTCAACAATCAGAGACACCGCAGTTCACAATCGACAGGCACCCCTTTGAAAAAGAGCGCGACACCAGGCTCATGTCGCAACGTTTTTTTACCGATGATGAAATGGCCACCATAAGGGTACTTGTGGATATCATTATTCCCCGCGATGAAACAAGCGGTAGTGCCACCGATGCCGGCGTACATGAGTTCATCGAATTCATTGTAAAAGATATTCCCCGCCACCAGCTACCCCTGCGTGGCGGTTTGCATTGGCTGGACAACCACTGCCTTAAAAACTATGGCAAAATTTTCCGCGAGTGCACCCAGCAGGTTCAACTCGAAGTAATCGACCAGATTGCCTATCCCGAAGAAGCCAGGCCCGGCATGGAACAGGGTGTTAAATTCTTTAACCTGCTCCGCGATCTTACGGCAACCGGGTTCTTCACCAGCGAAATAGGACTGAAAGACCTGGGCTACATGGGCAACCGCCCAAACCGGTGGAATGGCGTGCCCGATGACGTGCTAAATCAATACGGTCTGGCTTACTCCGAACGCGAACAAAACGAAACAATATCCTTTGAAAACTCCTGACGTATGGTTACCCGAAGAAAATTCCTGCAACAGGCAGGAGCCGCAGCAGCCTTCACCATTGTGCCCCGTTTTGTGCTGGGCAAAGGCTTTGTTGCCCCCAGCGACACGCTGTACATAGCCGGCATTGGCGTGGGCGGCAAAGGCACCTCCGACCTCACCGAGTTTGCCAAAAGCAAAAATGTACGCATCGCATTTTTGTGCGATGTGGACGATAAGATGGCCGCACAATCGCGAAAGAACTTTCCGGAGGCCCCGTACTACAAAGACTTCCGCATAATGCTCGACAAGGAAGCCAAAGGTATTGATGCCGTATGTGTTTCTACGCCCGACCACACCCATGCCGTGGCTGCCCTGGCCGCCATGCAACGCGGCAAACACGTATATGTGCAAAAACCCCTTACCTGGAGTATATACGAAGCCCGTATACTGGCAGAAGCTGCCCGCAAATACAAGGTAGTAACCCAAATGGGCAACCAGGGCGGTTCATTCGATGGCGTACGCAAAGGAAAAGAAATGTACGATGCCGGGCTTGTTGGTGACGTTACCCACGTCTATGCCTGGACCAACCGCCCGGTATGGCCGCAGGGTATCCCGGCCCCGTCGGGCAAACACGATGTGCCCGCTGAACTCAACTGGGACTTGTGGCTGGGACCGGCCGACCGCACCGACTACCATCCGGCTTACCACCCCTTCAACTGGCGTGGCTGGTGGAACTTCGGTACCGGTGCCCTGGGCGACATGGGGTGCCACATCCTGGACCCCTTCTTCCGCATACTACCTGTTGACTATCCTTCGGAGGTAGAGTGCAGCACCAGTGCCGTATGGACAGGCTTCTTCCAGGAAGGATACTTCCCCGAAAGCTGCCCGCCGGCCTCCATTGTGCATCTTAAATTCCCCGCCAAAAACGGTAAACCCGATGTTAAGCTCACCTGGATGGATGGCGGCCTGCTGCCGGAACGACCGGAAGAACTCCTCCCCGACGAGCCCTTTGGCGACTGGGATGGCGGCCTGTTGATGATTGGAACAAAAGGAAAGCTGCTGTTTGACGGTTACGGCAAAAATCCGCGGTTGCTGCCGGCCACTAAAATGCAAGAGGTAAACCTGCCAGAAACCCTGCCCCGCGTGCCCGAAGGGCACTACCTGCAATGGGTTAACGCCTGCCTTAAAGGCTACGGCAAGGCCGAGCTCAGCTCGCCTTTCGATTATGCCGGCCCCATGACCGAAGCCATCCTTATGGGCAACCTGGCCATACGCAGCTACAACCTGCGCATGAAAAACCAAAAAGGACAAAACACCTATCCGGGCCGTAAAAAGCTGTTGTGGGATTGGAAAAACATGAAAATTACCAATTTCGATGAAGCCAACGCCTTTGTAAAGCGCAACTACCGCAACGGGTGGAGCCTGCAACTTTAGTGTAAACCACCGATATTGCAGGCCAGGCCGGGTGCTACATGCTGAAAATAGACACGCACACACACATTATTCCTAAAAAGCTGCCCAACTGGACAGAAAAGTTCGGGTACGGAGATTTTATCTACCTGCAACATCACAAAAAGGGTTTTGCCAAGATGATGCGGGGCAGCCAGTTCTTCCGCGAGATTAAAGAAAACGCCTGGAACCCCGATCTGCGCATTGAAGAATACTCCCGATTTGGCACCCAGGTACAAGTGGTGTGCACCGTGCCCGTTATGTTTTCATACTGGGCCAAACCATTAGACGGCCTGGACATTGCCCGTTTTCTGAACGACCACATTGCCGGCCTTGTACAACAGTATCCCCAACACTATGTAGGCCTCGGTACCCTGCCCATGCAGGATACCGAACTGGCCGTACAGGAACTGGAGCGGTGCAAAGAAATTGGCCTGGCGGGCATTCAAATCGGCAGCAACATTAATGACCTGAACCTGAACGAAGACCGGTTTTTCCCGGTATTTGAAGCCTGCGAAAAATTAAGCATGGCCATACTGGTACATCCGTGGAACATGATGGGCCAGAAAAGTATGCAGCGCTACTGGCTCCCCTGGCTCGTGGGCATGCCGGCCGAAACCACACGTGCCATTTGTTCCATGATTTTTGGCGGGATATTCGAACGCCTACCCCAACTGCGCGTAAACTTTGCCCACGCGGGGGGATCGTTTCTTGCCACTATAGGCAGAATAGAGCACGGCTTCCGGTGCCGCCCCGACCTGGTGGCTATCGACAATCCCGTAAACCCGCGGAACTATCTGGGCAAATTCTGGGTAGATTGCATAACACACGACCCCCTCATGCTGGAATATGTTCTGCGGCTGCAGGGGTCGTCCAGAGTGGCCCTCGGATCGGACTACCCCTTCCCGCTGGGCGACCTGGAAATTGGAAAATTTATTGAAGATATGAACCTGCCCCGGCCCGTGAAGGAAGACATATTCTGCAACGCCCCCCTTCAATGGCTGGGTCTGAATAAAGAAAAATTTAATCCGCAGCAGACTGTATGAAGTATTCAGAATTTATCCTTACGCTTTGGCTGCTGCCCCTCCTTGCCCTGGGGCAGAATCAACAGGCCGATGAATACCGGCTGCTTATGGAACAGCGCAAAAGGGCCGATCTGCTGCGAACCCTCGACTCGGCTGTAAACCTGATGAACGAAGGCCGCTACGAAACGGCCGATGCAAAAATGTTGTATGTTTTGAACAATATCCGCAGCGTACCATCCGACCTAACTTTTTATTTCGGAAAAAATTCTTTCTACCTCAAAAAATACAAACAGGCTGTTGATTGGCTAAGCAAGTACCTCCAGCTTAAAGGAACCTCCGGCCGGTTCTATGACGAAGCCCTTGACCTGCTTCGCAGAGCCGAAACAGAAGTAAGGAACGAACAACTTCTGGCAGCCGAAAAAGCCAAACAGGTGCTTTCTTCAAACTATGATATAGACTGCGGTCCTTCAGGAAAGGTGATATGCCCGGTATGCAAGGGCACCACGGTGCTCATCAGGCGCGGCAGTTTCGGTAACCATTACAGCACCTGCCCCTACTGCGATAAGCACGGCTTTCTTACCTGCGAACAATACAACCGGCTCATCCGGGGTGAGTTTAATCCAAAAGAATAACCCCGCCAAACCTTCATGTGGTTATTCATAATCGGATAAAAAAGCCTACTTTTGCAGGCGTAATCAGGTTTTCCTGCAAAAAACGCTGATCTATGCCCTTATATAACCGCATTGAAGGCCGGTTGCTCAGGGAGCAGCTGCGCGCAGCACCCTTTCTTAACCGTATTACACTATCTTTTTACAAGTATCATCATCTGGCCGATCCGGTGCAGTTCAGAAATGAGCTTTACCGGAAATTCCTGGAACTGGGCGTGCTGGGCAGGGTTTATGTGGCACACGAAGGAATCAATGCCCAGGTTTCTGTTCCTGATAACCACCTGGAACGCTTCCGCGAAACCCTTTATGCCTACCCGTTCCTTAATGGTATTCGCCTGAACCGCGCCATTGAAGATAATGGAAAATCGTTCTTTAAACTTACCATAAAGGTAAGGCGGAAAATAGTTGCCGACGGGCTGGACGATAATTCGTTTAACCCGGCCGATACAGGCATTAAAGTAAACGCCGCAGAGTTTAACCGTCTGGCTGATGACCCGAATACGGTAATACTCGATATGCGCAATCATTACGAAAGCGAAGTGGGCCGTTTTAAAAATGCCATTTGCCCCGATGTGGATACTTTCCGCGAAGAACTGCAGGTAGCCGAAAACATTCTGAGCCAGCACAAAAACAAAAACCTGCTGATGTACTGCACCGGAGGTATACGCTGCGAAAAAGCAAGCGCCTGGTTAAAGTACAAAGGTTTTAAAAACGTGTTTCAGCTGGATGGCGGAATTATTGAATACGCCCGCCAGGTAAAGGAGCAGGGCCTGGAAAACAAATTTATAGGCAAGAATTTTGTGTTCGATGAGCGCCTGGGCGAACGCATAACCCCCGACATCATCAGCCACTGCCACCAGTGCGGTGCCCCCTGTGACGATCACACCAACTGCAAAAATGACGGCTGCCATCTTTTGTTCATTCAATGCCCGGAATGCGCAGAAAAGTATAAGGGTTGTTGCTCTGAAAAGTGTATGGAAGTAATTGCCCTTCCGCCGGAACAACAAAAAGCAATACGAAAAGGCCTTAACCCGGGCAGAAAGGTGTTTAAAAAAGGACGTGCTGCCCACCTTATTCCCACCCGCCAAATCACAACATCATGACAGCCATCCGAATAGGCATAGTCAACATATCCGACCGGGCCAGCCGGGGTGAGTACGAAGACCTGCCCGGCAAAGAAATCATAGCGGTGCTCACCGAATACATCAGCAGCCCGTGGGAAAAGGAATATGGGGTGATTCCCGATGAACAACCGGTAATTGAACAAACCCTGATCGACATGGCCGATAACCGAAACTGCTGCCTCGTAATTACCAGCGGGGGCACGGGCCCCGCCAAACGCGATGTTACGCCCGAAGCCACCAGGGCGGTATGCCATAAGATGCTGCCCGGTTTCGGTGAACTGATGCGCCAGGAAAGCCTGAAATACGTGCCCACAGCCATCCTTTCAAGGCAAACCGCCGGAATACGGGGAAAAACATTAATTTTGAACCTGCCTGGCAAACCGCAGGCCATACGCCAGTGCCTGAAGGCCGTCTTTCCGGCCATACCCTATTGCATTGACCTGCTGGAAGGACCGTTTATCGAATGCAATGAATCGGTAATAAAAGCCTTCAGGCCAAAAGCCGTATAATTGCAGGTTTTTATGAAGATAAAGTACTACTACGATACCGAGACCTGTAAATACGAACGGGTGCGCACCCGCACCAGCGATGTTATTCTCAACGCCCTTGGTATTTTATTCCTTACCCTGGCCATGGCCGTAGGTATTCACCTGCTCTTTACCAAATACTTCGAATCGCCCAAGGAGCTCTTCCTGAAAAACGAAATCAGGGAAATGGAATACTATTATACCAACCTGAAAAAACAGGTTGAAGAACTGGAAAAAACCATGGCCGCCCTTGAACACCGTGACGACAACATATACCGCGTAGTGCTGGGAGCCGAGCCCATCGATAAATCGATAAGAGATGCAGGCGTTGGAGGAGCAGAACGATACAGCGACATATTGGATAAAAATATTGAGCATAAAGACATTATTCTTGAACTGCACAAACGCATTGACCTGCTGCGCAGAAAAATGTACATCGAGTCCAGGTCGCAAGACGAGGTGGTTGAATTGGCCGAAAACAAAGAAAAGCTGTTTGCCGCAACCCCTGCCATTCAGCCTATAGCCAACAAACAACTCATCGCCCTGGCCTCAGGATTCGGTATGCGCATACACCCGGTGTACAAAGTAAAGAAAATGCACACCGGAATTGATTTTGCCGCACCCATAGGCACCCCTGTTTATGCAACGGCCGATGGCACAGTTGAAGAGGTAACCATTCAGTTCAGCGGTTATGGTAAAATGATAACCCTTAACCATGGTTTTGGCTACGAAACTCGGTACGCCCACCTGCACGACTTTGCCGTACGCAAAGGACAAAAAGTAAAACGGGGTGACCTGATTGGCTATGTGGGTAATACGGGGTTATCTACTGCGCCTCATCTTCACTACGAAGTCCTTCTGCATGGTGTGTTCATCAATCCGGTGCATTACTTCTACAACGACCTCACACCGGCTGAATACGAAAAGATTATTGAACTGGCCTCTATCGAAAACCAGTCGCTGGGAATGTAAAGAATGCCCTGACAGGCTTTGCTGTTTTGATTAACAGCCGTTCGGGTGTAATTTTAGAACAGCAGCCCATGTGCGATATTCTGTATATTCCCCCTGCCTTTAGCCAGAGCGGAAATTTGCTATTCGCCAAAAACTCCGACCGCGAACCGGATGAAGCCCAGGCTATTGAACTGTTGCCGCGTAATGAAGCGCCCCCTGAAAATGTAAACTGCACCTATATCTCCATACCTCGCCCTCATACCACCACATATGCATGCATAATCTGCCGGCCCCTCCACATGTTCGGCGCAGAAATGGGCATTAACGAACACGGTGTGGCAATCGGGAATGAAGCCGTGTTTACCCGTATAAAGCTCAAAAGAGACAACTCCGGCTTAACCGGCATGGACCTGATACGGCTGGCTCTTGAAAGCAGCCAGAATGCCTCGCAGGCTCTGAATTTAATCGTTCAACTTCTGGAAAAGCACGGGCAGGACGCCTGTGGCGGCTACCGTAATCGCAGGTTTTTTTATCACAACAGTTTTTTAATTGCCGATGCACAGGAAGCCTTTGTGCTGGAAACGGCCGGTAAACACTGGGCCGTTGAACCCGTAACGGCCGTGCGCAGCCTCTCCAACTGCCTTAGTATTAAGCAACCTCTACGACATAGTGCACATGCCCGAAGCTTTGCCGAATCGAAGGGCTGGCAGCCAAAAGACCAGCCTTTTAATTTCAGCAAAGCCTACTCCGATTGGCTCTATACCCGGCTGGGCCGCGGTGTAAAAAGGGCCGCCAACTCCTGCAATATCATCACATCTTTTGGTCAGCCGGTAACGCCTGCTCATTGTATGCAGGTATTGCAAAGTCACCATGTGCCGGAAAAAACCTTTACGCCTTCTCGGGCCACCACGGCATCAATATGCATGCACGCAACCGGTATATTTAACCCAAGCGAAACCACCGGCAGCATGGTTGCAGAAGTCAGGGTAAATAAAGCACATACCGTATGGCTTACCGGTACCCCTCATCCCTGCCTTTCGGTTTTTATACCATTTTTTCTACCCGGAAAGCCGTTTAACCTAACGCCTGGCTGTAAACCCGATGACGGATTATGGTGGACAGCCCAAAGGGCTCACAGGCGAATAATGCAGGACTACCAAAAGCGCAAGGCCCGAATTGAACCGGAAAGACAGGAGTTGCAGAATAAATTCCTCTCAGAAGAAAAATATCTGATAGAACAAAACGCCCCTGCCAGCCAACTGCAGGAATTCAGTAAAAAATGTGTTGAAAAGACAAAAGCCACCTACCGCAAATGGCTCGAACAATTCTGACATTACTTAATATTGGTTAAATTTATCTTTAAAATCTGCTTCATATGAAATGGTATTTGGTTTGGATACTTCTTTTTTATTGGGTTAATCACAAACTAATGGCCCAGGGATGCAGCGATGCCGGCTTCTGCACCATGGGCGCCATGAAGCCCGACCAGCCTTTCAATAAAAAAGTACCCGTTAAGCTACGTTCTATGGAAATAAGCTTTTACCGCGGAACCACAACCCTTACACCCGTTGTCTATGTAGCCACTGCCGATATGAGTTTTAACATACTGGATAGCAAGACATTCTTCCAACTTAAACTTCCATACCAGACCGTAAGCGGTAACTTTGGTGAAACCCGGGGCCTGAGCGATATTTCGCTGTGCCTGACACGAAACCTGCGGTCCACGCCAGAATATGATATCAGCGTGTCGCTGGGTGCCAAAATCCCAACCAATAACTCGAATTTGAAGGACGACCGGTTTGGCCTGGCGCTGCCCATGTACTACCAAATAAGCCTGGGAACATACGATGCCATTGCAGGTATTTCATTTATTAACAGAAAATGGCTGCTGGCCACCGGAATCCAACATCCGTTTAACCGCAATGGCAACACTTTTCGCTGGAGCGAATGGGAGCCGGTATATCAGGATGGTAACGCGCCCGAATATGTCCGCTCCTATGCCAAAGCTTATAAACTCAGGCGGGGTACGGACGTCATGCTGCGCATTGAGCGAAACTTTCGGTTCTCGCGGTTTAACTTCAGCGCAGGGCTGCTGCCCATATTCCGGATAACCCGCGATGACATTGAAGATCCCGCAGGCAGCGGCAACCGCATCCGCCCAGAAGGAACCACCGGCATGGCCCTGTCGGGTATTGTAACGGCTGGCTACAATTTTAATGTTAAAACAGGTGTACGTTTACTCATTGGTAAAAAGATAACCCAACGCGAGGTTAATCCCGACGGACTAACCCGTGAAACCGTTACAACTTTTAGCTACTACTACAGGTTTTAAAACATGCGCCACCTGATATTATCTTTTTGGCTTATCTCAGCTTATTGCTGGGCACAGCAAGAAAAGTTTGCTCATCAACTTCAACAACTTCTGTACGATGCCCGGTATGATGAAATTCTGGAGCTAACGGCATCTTATTCAGAAAATAAACCAGACTATAACAAGGTATTAAACATTCGTGCCGAAGCGTTGATTTTACTGCAAAAGCATGCCGAAGCTGAGCAACTGCTTGCGAAAGAATTGCAAAGAACTGCATCGGCCGAAGAGCGTGGCAATACACTGGCCACCTCAGGATTTCTTTACCTAAACCAGGGGCGTACCGATAAAGCCATGGAGGCACTGCAACAGGCCTTATCGCTTCTGGAAAATGCCGGCCCGCTTCTCCGGGCACGTACCCTGGCCTTTCTGGGCCAGCTGTATAACAGCACAGGTAAATATGCCCAGGCCGAAGAACAATTGCAGGTTGCGCTAAGCCTTCGGGCTTCGGTGTTGCCGGAAAACCACGAAGAAATTGCTGCCTCCTACAACGACCTGGGCCTTACCGCTACTGTTACCGACCCGGAAAAAGCATTGAACTACTTCGATAAAGCACTGGAAATTTACCACTTACTTCATGGCAACGAGCACCCTAAAATTGCCAATACCCTCACCAACGCCGGTATTGCCTATCGGATATTGCAACTGTATGGCGATGCCACCGTAAATTTTGAAGAAGCCCTGCACATATGGAACAACGTGTTCAGTCGTCCGCACCCTTCTAAAGCTTTTGTTATTTCCAACCTGGGCGAAACTGCAGCCGCCACCGGCAACCTTGAGGCAGCCCTTAAATACTTTGAGCAGGCCCTTGCAATATATAACCAGGTATACGGCAGTAAGCACCCCGACATTGCCCGGATTTATATTCTTATCGGACAAATAAAATTATCTCAGAACAAGTACACTGAGGCCCTTCAAAGCTATCAGCAGGCCATCATAGCCAATACATCCGGATTCGGAAACGAAAACCCCGTGGTTAATCCGGATGGTAAAAACTTTTACAACGGCTACCAGTTGCTCTACGCCCAGATGCGCAAAGCCCAGGCTTTCGAAGCACAATATTATGGAAAAACCCTGCGCCAGAGCCACCTGGAAACAGCCCTGCGGCAACTCATGCAGTGCGACTCTTTAATTGACCGGCTGCGCCAGCAAACCAGTCTGGAAACAGACAAAATTGCCCTGGGCGGCATTGCCAACGAGGTGTATGCCGATGGGGTAAGAATTGGCTACGAGCTAAGCCAGGTTGCCTTTAGAAACCGGAGATATTTCAGGGAAATAAGCTTTTATTTTGCAGAAAAGAGCAAGTCGGCTGTTTTGCTGGACGCCATATCCGATGCCAATGCCAAAGCATTTGCCGGGCTGCCGCCCGAAATCCTGGAAGAAGAAAAAAACCTGAAAAGCGCACTTACCCTCATCTATCAAAAGCTGGCCCAGAAACCTGCTGAACCGGAAGAAAAATACCTGCGCGAAACCGCTTTCGAGTTAAACCTCGCTTACAGCAAATTTGTAAGCAATGTCGAACGGCAATATCCCGAATACTTTAACCTTAAATTCAACACCACAGCTCCTTCCATCGGCCGGTTACAGCAGCAACTATCCGATGACACCGCTGTTTTAAGTTACTTTATTGACGATCATAATAACCGAAAACAATTATATATCTACGTAATTACATCAAAAACATTTTTTATCAAAAGCCGTTCCCTGCCCGCAGCGTTTGACAAGATTATTACCGGCTACCGCAACAGCATGTATTACCTGGATAAGGAGCAGTTTGTCCGGTTTAGCCAAACGCTCTACAGCCTGTTAATACCTTCCATACCCAACCGAATCCGGTCATTGGTAATATTGCCTGCCGGAAGATTGAGCATTATTCCGTTCGAGCCCTTGCTTGCCGGGCGGGTTAAAAGCAACAATACGCCTTACTCCAGGCTTCCTTATCTCATTACCCGCTTCGATATACGTTATGAATTCTCCGCCGGTCTCATCCTGCAAAAGAAATCAGGTCAGGTGCCACCGCCCGATTCGGTTGCCCTTTGTGCTCCGGTAAATTTCCCCGATATGCCGGGCCTGCCTGAACTACCCGGCTCACAACAGGAAGTAGAACAGCTAAGCAAGCTCTTTGCCCAAAACAATGTATCCACACAGGTGCTGCTCAGCAGTCAGGCCAATGAAGCCACGTTTAAAAACCAGCACCTTCAAAACTACAGCATCATTCACCTGGCAACGCATGGCGTGGTAAACGAAGAAAATCCTGAATTGTCGTGCATTTATCTCTATCCCCATTCCGGGTCCGAAGACGGAAGCCTGTACACCGGTGAAATTTATAACCTGCAACTTAAAGCCAACCTGGTGGCTTTATCTGCCTGCCAGACGGGCCTGGGCAAAATTACCCGTGGCGAAGGTGTTATCGGATTATCTAGGGCCCTGGTTTATGCCGGGGCGCAAAACCTGCTGGTATCTTTCTGGAGTGTGGCCGATGAATCGACCGCCCTTTTTATGGGCGATTTCTACAGGCATGCCCTTAGCCAAAAACCCATTCATTTTGCCCGGTCGCTCCAAAAAACCAAAAAACAAATGACGCAGGGAACCTATGCCGCACCGTTTTACTGGGCACCGTTCGTGTTAATTGGGTATTAAAAAACAAAGGGTTGATAATCAGATATTTAGCCCGCCCCAGCAGTAGTTGGTGTTAAACACCACTACTGTCGGGTTCGGGTTAATACACGTGAAACGCTATGGCAAAGCTGTATCACTGTGCATGTGAGAACCCTAAAGTACGCCTATAGGTTTCAATTTTCCTAAAGTTTTGCCGAAACTTTGTTTAACCCTTAAAAAACCTCTTTTTTGCCCCAAAATCAGCATGTTTGAGGACAATTACCGGCAGCGGGGGCTACGCAATAAGCTTGTCAGGCTACTGCGACAAAAAGGCATAACCGATGAACGGGTACTGACAGCCATTGGAAAAGTACCCCGCCATGTATTTTTTGAAAATGCCTTCCTGGAACATGCCTACCAGGACAAGGCCTTTCCCATTGGCGAAGGACAAACCATTTCCCAGCCCTACACCGTAGCCTTTCAAACCGAGAAACTTATGGTGCAGCCAGGGCAATCGGTGCTTGAAGTGGGCACCGGCTCCGGTTATCAGGCCTGCATTTTGCTGGAACTGGGAGCCCGCGTATATACCATTGAATACAACAGGGTTCTGTTCGAAAAAGCACGGAAGCTTTTGCCCAAAATGGGTTATCGCCCGCATTTTCACCTGGGCGATGGTTCAAAAGGGCTGCCCGCATTTGCTCCCTACCACCGCATACTGGTTACAGCCGGAGCCCCGGTAATTCCCGAGGCGCTCACCGCACAGCTGGCCGATGAAGGCCTGCTGATTATTCCGGTAGGCGACCGTGAAAAGCAGGTTATGGTACGCATCACAAAAAAAGGCAACAAACTTATTCGCGAAGATTTCGATTACTTTAGCTTTGTGCCGCTGCTGGGTGAGCAAGGCTGGAAGAAATAAACATTTACACCTGTATGCCCCGAAAAAAAAAATTTCCGCGCGAGTCGTTTGTAAGCATGACCGAACTGGTGTTGCCCAATGACACGAATACATTGAATAACCTGATGGGTGGACGCCTGATGCACTGGATGGATATTGTTTCGGCCATCTCGGCCCAAAAGCATTCCAACCGTATTGTGGTTACCGCATCGGTTGATAACATCTCCTTTAACCACCCCATTCAACTAGGCAATGTGGTTACGCTAAAAGCACGGGTAACACGCGCATTCAACTCATCAATGGAAGTGCGGATTGATGTCGAGGCCGAAGATATACCCACCGGAAAAAAAACGGTAAGCAACAGTGCCTACTTTACCTTTGTGGCTGTTGACCAGAGCGGACGGCCCATTGATGTACCCGAAATCGAACCGGAAACAGACGAAGACCGTGAGTATTACAATGGCGCCCTGCGCAGAAGGCAGCTTCGGTTAATCCTGGCCGGAAGAATGAAGCCCCAGGACGCCCACGAGTTAAAATCTATTTTTAATATCGAATGAACCTCTGCCCTTTAGCCCTGCCCTTTATTTTCAATGAACCGGTGTACCGCATCAACCGGCCCTTCACCATTATCATTTCCAGACCCTGGCAGGAACTAACTCCCGAAGCGCAGGCCTCATTATTCCGGCTTATCCAGGCTTTGGGTTTTCCGGCTGCGGGAGTGCCCATCGTCCACCGGCCTGTTTTGGAAAACCATTACCTCGCCACCCTGGCCAGCAGGGTAATTGTAGCTTTTGGAGCATCCTTCACAGCCCGCCCGCCTGACCTGTATACCGTTCACAACACAGGGTCCGGCACGGTTATATTGGCCGATGACATGAACAGGCTTGCGGCCGACAAGGATGCCAAACAAAAACTCTGGAATATCCTCAAGCCACTTTTCAGTCACGGCTAACCGTTTTTTGCCTGTTTTAATCGTTGTTCTATCTTTGCGCTGCCATTTTTGGCCGGGCCGGCCAAAGCCGGATTACTGCAGGTTATCTGCATGTACTTCATTTGACTATTAACCTTAAACCAATGACAAACCTGTATTATTTTCTTCCCCTTTTCGGATTATTGGGCCTGTTGTTTGTGTGGTGGAAAAGCACCTGGATAAACCGCCAGGATGCAGGATCGGACAAAATGAAAAAAATTGCCGGGCACATTGCCGAAGGTGCCATGGCCTTCCTGAAAGCCGAGTACAAAATTCTTTCGGTATTTGTAATTTGTGTGGCCATTCTGCTGGCCGTAACTGCTGATTCGCAAACTTCTTCACCGCTGGTTGCCGTTTCGTTTGTGGTGGGGGCCTTTTCATCGGCCCTGGCCGGTTTTATAGGTATGCGCATCGCCACGCGCGCCAATGTGCGCACCACAAATGCCGCCAGAAGCGGGCTGGGCCAGGCCCTGCAGATTGCCTTTGCCGGTGGCTCGGTTATGGGCATGGGCGTGGTAGGCCTTGGCGTACTCGGCCTGAGCACCTTATTCGCCATCTATGCCAACTCTTTCGGTGTTGACAGTCAGGAAAACCTCACCCGGGTAATCACCATCATCACCGGATTTTCGTTTGGCGCTTCCTCCATTGCCCTGTTTGCCCGTGTGGGCGGTGGCATTTACACCAAAGCTGCCGATGTGGGAGCCGACCTGGTGGGTAAAGTGGAGGCCGGTATTCCGGAAGACCATCCGCTAAACCCTGCGACAATTGCCGACAACGTGGGCGACAACGTGGGCGATGTGGCCGGTATGGGCGCTGACCTGTTTGAATCTTACGTAGGTTCTATAGTGGGATCCATGGTGCTGGGGGCAGCTTTCATGGTGCCCGGCTTTACCGACAACTTTAACGGCCTCTCGGCTGTACTGCTTCCGCTGGTGCTGGCAGGTGTGGGTATTGTAATGTCGTTTATCGGAACCTTCTTCGTTCGGGTAGCCGAAGGCGGCAATCCGCAAAAAGCACTCAACATGGGTGAATTTGTATCATCTGGTTTGATGATCATCGCGTCTTATCTAATCATTAATTATATGTTGCCGGCACAATGGTCGTTTACCGACCCGCTGTATACCGACAGTGCAGGCAACCCCGTAGTACGCACTATGACAGCTATGGGTGTTTTTTGGGCTACTGTAACCGGCCTGGTAGCCGGCCTGCTCGTAGGCCTCATCACCGAATATTACACGGGCATGGGTAAAAAACCCGTGCTTTCCATTGTCCGTCAATCGGCAACCGGCGCAGCCACCAACATTATCGCCGGCCTTGGTGTAGGCATGATGAGTACCGCCCTGCCTATTATAATCATAGCCGTATCGATCATTGGCGCATTTCACTTTGGTGGCCTGTACGGCATTGCCATTGCCGCAGTGGGTATGCTGTCCAACCTCGGAATTCAGCTGGCCGTTGATGCCTACGGTCCCATATCCGATAATGCCGGTGGCATTGCTGAAATGTCTGAGCTTCCCAAAGAAGTACGTTCGCGAACCGATAAACTCGATGCCGTGGGCAACACCACAGCTGCCATCGGCAAAGGGTTTGCAATAGCCTCGGCAGCCCTTACCGCACTGGCCTTGTTCGGTGCTTTTATGACCACTGCCAGGCTGGGATCAATTGATGTGTCGAAAGCCAATGTTATGGCCGGACTGTTTATTGGCGGAATGCTGCCCTTTGTGTTCTCGGCACTGGCCATGGGAGCTGTGGGCAGGGCCGCCATGTCGATGATAGAAGAAGTAAGACGCCAGTTTACCTCCATACCCGCACTGAAAGCCGCGTTGGAAGTAATGAAACGCAATGGCGATAAAAGCAAGGAAGAATGGCCTGCAGAAGACCAGAAAATTTTTAACGAAGCCGATGGCAAAGCCGAATACGGCCGCTGTGTTGAAATATCTACCAAAGCAGCTATACGGCAAATGGTGGTGCCGGGCCTCATGGCGGTAATCGCACCTGTTCTGATAGCCTTCCTGCCCGGCTTTGGTGTAGAAGCGCTTGGCGGCATGCTGGCAGGCGTAACGGTGTCGGGCGTGCTGCTCGCCATCTTCCAGTCGAATGCCGGAGGCGCCTGGGACAACGCCAAAAAAAGTTTTGAAGAAGGCGTAGAAATAAACGGCCAGCGTTACTATAAAAAATCAGAACCCCACAAAGCTGCCGTGGTGGGCGACACCGTGGGAGATCCCTTCAAGGATACTTCGGGGCCATCGCTCAATATTCTGCTTAAACTTATGTCGGTAGTGGCGCTCGTTATTGCCCCGCTGCTAACAAACCAGGAAAATGATACAACCACACTTAAAGAAAATCCCAAAATGGAGGTCATTGAAGTAAAGCCGCTTCAGACAGGCGTTGAACAATAATGCTTCAACTCTTTTCCAAAAATACAAAAGCCCCGCTAGTTTGGGGCTTTTTCATTATTTTACAGCCGTATGAACAGACTCTCTCTGATTTTTTTACTGTTGCCATCCTTTACCCTCAAAGCCCAGATTACGGGTAAATGGAAAACCATTGATGATGCCACAGGCGAAGCCAAGGCCATCGTAGAGATTTTTGAGCGCAACGACAGATTTTACGGTAAAATACTGAAAACTTTTCCGAAGCCGGGTAAACCAGCCGACCCGATATGCGATAAGTGTGACCCTGCCGATGCCCGGTACAGACAAAAAATTATTGGAATGGAAATTCTCCGCGACCTGCGCAAAAACGGTACTTTCTACGAAGAGGGTAACATTCTGGACCCTGAAAACGGTAAGGTTTACCGCTGCAAAATATGGCGTGAAGGCAATGAACTAAAAGTGCGCGGTTACTGGGGGCCATTTTGGCGTACCCAAACCTGGCTAAAAGCCGAATAAAGAACATATCAACCTGTAATCGAAAAAAACCAATAAAAAAGTGGAAGAAAGGTTACCCGGTAAAAAGCATCAGGTATACAGACAGGGCGCTGATGTGGATGAGAATGAAATTTTCAGACGCATTTGTAAGGGAGACGAGCGCGCCCTGGAGTTCTTGTACAAAAAATATTACCGGATGATGACCAAAATGGTCATCAACAACAGCGGTACCGAAGAAGAAGCAAGGGACATCTACCAGGAAGCCCTGGTGGTTTTCTGGCAGAAGGCCGTATCCGGAAAGCTGGTACTCACTTCCAAAATGAGCACCTACATCTACAGCATTTGCCAGAACCTGTGGAGAAAAGAGCTGGACCGGAAAAAGCGGCTTAGCAATGAAGAAAAAGATGTGCCCGTTACCCCCGACACGGATACCGAGGAACGAAACAAAATAATTGCCCGTTGTATTAATCAGTTGGGCGAAACCTGCAGGAAGGTATTGATGTATTACTACTTTGATGAACTGTCAATGCAGGAAATAGCCGACCGCATGGGTTTTGCCAACACCGATACAGCCAAGACAAAAAAATATAAGTGTAAGCAAAAACTGGATGAATTAATTCGTGCCCAGTACTCAGAGCACGACTTTTTGGATTAAAACCATGGCACCCGAAGCAAAATTTGAATTACTCGATCAATACCTCTCCGGAAAAATGAGCCCGGAAGAACAGGCTGCATTCGAGCAACAACTGCAGTCCGACCCCACCCTGCAAAAGGAACTGGCCTTTCAGAAAGAAATTATAGAAGGCATACGCCGGGCCCGCGTTGCTGAGCTAAAAGCCATGCTTAACAACGTTCCGGTGCCGCCGGCTAACCCGCTCGCTTCCGGCACGGTTATGAAGATAGTTTCATCGGTGTTGGCGGTGAGTGCTATTAGTACTGTTTTGTATTTTTACCTTAATCAGGAAAAAGAAAACACGCCAGCCGCTGCACAACAGACCGTCTCTGCAACCAATCATACCGACCGCGACAACCAAACCACCACCAACCCTGAACCCAAATCCCAACCCCCTGTTCCTGAACAGGAAGACGGGCAGGCTTTAGAAGACAAAGCTGTTGCAAAGGAGACCCCGGCCGGAAAAAAACAACCCGCTGGTACATCGCCTCAGCCAAATCTTCAGGTTTATATACCCGAAACCGAAGAAACAAATGAGCGGGAACAACTGGAAAGTCATCATGCCCGCATTGTGGAAAGTGGCTTTGTTACCTCCTCCATAGAAGTGGAGCGAAGCAACAACACCGGTTATCCTTTCCACTATGCCTTCAGAAACCGCAAACTGATATTGTACGGCAACTTTGAAGATAACCTGTACGAAATACTCGAGTTCCTGTCGGGCCAGGAACGTACCGTAGTATTGTACTACAAGGGCTATTACTACCTGCTCGATACCGGTAAAGAAGAACCCGAACCGCTGGTGCCCATAACCAATAAAGCCTTGTTGCAAAAGCTCAAACGGTACCGTAAAAAGTAAAGCAAAGCCCCCGCAAGGGGGCGTTTGTTTTTACGCCTTTGCATGGAAATCATAACTTTGCGCCATGCAGCGTAACGCAACCAGAAAAAAATTTGGAAACTATCCTTTTCCGGGGGTAATCATCAGCATAACCCTGGCATTGCTGGTGGCCGGTTTACTGGGCCTTCTTATAGCATATGCCGCCCAGTTCGAAAAGGTGGTGCGCAATCAGGTACGCGTGCAGATTTACTTAAAAAACGGCCTTACAGATAACCAGCGGATACAGCTGGAAAGAAAACTCGAAGCGCTGCCGTTTGTCAATAAATCGGTTCCATTGCAGTTTATTTCAAAAGAAGAAGCAGCAAAAAACTTCATTGAACAAACCGGTGAAGACTTTACGCGGTTTCTGGGAGAAAACCCGCTGCACGATGCCTATCTTATTTCAATCCTTCCCGAATACCACACCAAAGAAAAGCTGAAAGACATCAGCCAGCAACTGCAAAGCCTTACCGGTGTGTTTCAGGTTTACTATGTGCAGGAACTTATTGAAGCCATTAACCAGAATGCCACCCGCATCGCCCTGTTGCTTGCAGGCATTCTGGCTGTTTTATTGCTTGCGGTGGTTATGCTCATACACAATACCATCCGGCTGGCCTTGTTCTCGCAGCGGTTCCTCATCCGCAGCATGCAACTGGTGGGCGCCACTGCCGGTTTCATTAAACGGCCGTTTCTGCTCCGCGCTCTTCTGTACGGCCTTATTGGCGGCCTGCTGGCTTCGGCCAGCCTGTACAGCCTTGCCCGCTATGGCCAGAAACTGGTGCCAGAGCTCACCTTGCTGCACAACCCCAGCCACGAAATGACCCTTTTTGGTATTTTGATACTGGCGGGTATTATACTTACCTTTTTTAGTACTTTCTTTGCCATGCGAAAGTACCTGAACATGTCGCTGGACGAACTTTACTGAACCCATGAACAACCTGCCTTTTTCACGGAAAAACTATCAGCTCATGATCACCGGCCTGGTGGTACTGGTGCTGGGTCTGGTCATCATGACACTCGATACCGAACCCTACGGCTTCGGCTTTGTTGGCCTTACGCTTGGCCCCCTGGTTGTGTTTACAGGTTTTATTATTGAACTGGTGGCCATACTCTACCGGCCAACCGAACAAAAGCGCTGATTGTAAATGAGTCTTCCGGAAGCCATTATTCTGGCCCTGATCGAAGGGCTTACCGAGTTTTTGCCGGTATCCTCCACCGGCCACATCATTATCGGGTCCACCCTGATGGGTATTTCCCATCAGCCTTTCACCAAAATGTACACGGTGGTAGTACAGTTCGGGGCAATAGCCGCAGTGGTGGTGTTATACTGGCAAAGATTCGTAAAGTCGTTTAATTTTTATGTTATCCTGTTTATTGCTTTTGTTCCCGCGGCAGTGGCGGGGTTGCTGCTCGAAACGTTCATTGACCGCTGGCTTGAACGGGTTGACGTAGTGGCTTATGCCCTGATTGCCGGTGGAATATTTTTTCTGGTTGCAGATAAATTTTTTGAAACCAATGAAAAAAATCCGGCAAAAGACGTAACCCGCAACATGGCCTGGCGCATAGGCCTCTTTCAGTGCCTCGCCCTTATTCCCGGTATATCACGTTCAGCTGCAACCATCATTGGAGGGTTAAGTCAGAAACTTGACCGCAAAACAGCCACCGAGTTTTCGTTCTTTCTTGCCGTACCCACACTGGCTGCTGCCTCAGGTTACAAGTTGCTGAAATTTTTTATTTTTGAAGGATACCCCGTACAATCACATGAGGTAACACTGTTGTTTACCGGAAACATGGTGGCTTTTCTGGTTGCCATGCTTGCCATGAAATCTTTCATTGCATTTCTGTCCCGCTATGGTTTTAAATTATTCGGGTATTACCGGATATTTGCAGGAGCCCTGTTGCTGGGCCTTTATTATTTCGGAACAGACCTGGTTGTGCTATGACGGAAACTGCCTCCATAACCAACCGGTTGTTGCTGGTTAACAAACCGCCAGGCTGGACTTCGTTTGATGTGGTAAACAAGCTCCGTAAAATTTTAGGCATAAAGAAAATAGGCCATGCCGGAACATTAGATCCGCTGGCTACCGGATTACTTATTGTTTGCACCGGCAAAATGACACAACGCATAGCCGAACTCACCGGGCTGGATAAAGAATATACCGGAACGCTGATACTTGGACAAAGTACCCCCTCGCACGACCGCGAAACACCGGTAACCGAAGTGCACGACATAACCCACATTAAAAACGAAGAGATTTTAGCCGCAGCAACCACACTTACCGGAGAAATAGAACAGATTCCACCGGCCCACTCGGCCATAAAGATAAAAGGTAAAAGGGCCTACAAACTGGCCAGAGCCGGCCAGATACCCCAACTCAAACCGCGAAGGGTACAGGTGCATACCTTCGAAATAACCGGCATCAATCTGCCCGAAGTACACTTTCGGGTTGTTTGTTCAAAGGGCACTTACATCAGAAGCCTGGTACGCGACCTGGGAGCAAAACTCGGAACGGGTGCCCATCTTGCTGCCCTGTGCCGCACTCGTATTGGTGAATACCGGCTGGAAGACGCCAAACCCATAAGTGCTTTCCAATGAAAATTTACTATCATCCCGATGACTTCCTGGCCCCGTCTTTTGCCGTGGTTACCAGCGGCACATTCGATGGCGTACACCTGGGGCATCAGAAAATACTAAACCGCGTAAAGGAAATTGCCCGGCAAAACCAGGGCGAAACAATAGTCTTAACCTACTGGCCCCATCCGCGCCTGGTACTGCATCCGGAAGACTCATCGCTTAAACTGCTTAACACTTTTGAAGAAAAGGCCGAACTACTGAAGGAAGCTGGTATAGACCACCTGGTACGCATTCCGTTTACCCGCGAATTTTCACAACTCTCATCAAAAGAATTTATTAGCCGCATACTGGTGCAAACCCTGCGCACGCGCAAACTGGTAATTGGCTACGACCACCGCTTTGGCCACAACCGCGAAGGAAGCTTTGAAGAACTAAAAAAAAATGCGCCCCTTTATGGATTTGAGGTAGAAGAAATCCCCCGGCAGGATGTTGACCATATTACCGTAAGCTCCAGCAAAATACGCCAGGCACTCGAACAGGGAAATATTGAAACAGCCACCAACCTGCTGGGACGCCCCTACTCCATCCGCGGACTGGTTGTGAAAGGCGACCGGATAGGAAGGCTTATCGGCTTCCCCACGGCCAACCTCAGCATCGATACCCACTACAAACTCTTACCGGCCGATGGCATTTATGCCGTAACCGCCGCACATGCCGGCAAAACATACAAAGGCATGATGTACATAGGCTTCAGACCCACCGTGGGCGGCATGCATAAGTCTATAGAAGTAAACCTTTTCGATTTTAATGCCGAAATTTATGGCGATGAGCTGATTGTCTTTCTGCACGCACGGCTCCGTGCCGACAGCCGCTTTACCGACCTGGAAGAGCTAAAGCAGGAACTTATCCGCGATAAGGTAAAGGCAGAAGAAGCACTGAAAAATATCCGGATGCAATGATATGAATAACCTGTTGTGGACTCCTTCAGAACAACTAAAAGAAAACAGCAACCTGCGCGCCTATATGCAGTGGCTGGCAGAAAAGCAGCAACTGCAATTTGACCGTTATGACGATTTATGGAGCTGGTCAGTTAACCGGTATGAAGATTTCTGGACAACCCTGCTAACCTACTTCAACATCAGGTACAACGGCAAAGCAGGCCCCGTGGTGCAGGGTAACAGCATGCCCCACATCAGGTGGTTCGAAGGATTAACCTTAAACTACGCAGAACATGTTTTCAGAAATGCCACCGCATCGCAACCTGCCATCATCAGCCTGAACGAAGCCGGCACCACCCGCGAGGTTAGCTGGCAGGAATTGCAGCAATCGGTTTCGGGCCTGCAGCATTTTTTTAAAAAATGCGGCATCGGCCCCGGCGACCGCATAGCAGCCTACCTGCCGTGTATTCCGGAAGCCACCATAGCATTTCTGGCTACATCCTCGTTGGGTGCGGTGTGGTCATCCTGCAGCCCCGATTTTGGCACGCAGGCCGTGCTGGACCGCTTTGCCCAGATAGAACCCGTAGTACTTTTTGCCGTAACCACTTACCGGTATAATGGAAAGTTATACGACAAAAGCGAGGTGGTAAGGGCAGTGGCAAACGCCATACCCTCGTTGAAATACATTGTACTGCTGGATGGCGAAAAACCTGTGTCCGACACCCGCTATGTGCTATGGACCGATGCCGTGCTGCCCGGGACTTCTGAACTGCAATTTGAGCGCCTGCCCTTTTCACACCCCCTGTGGGTGCTGTATTCTTCCGGCACAACCGGTTTACCCAAAGCCATGGTGCATAGCCACGGAGGCATTCTGCTGGAACATCTTAAATACCTCACCTTTCACAACGACATTCACCCCGGAGACCGTTGTTTCTGGTTTACCACTACCGGATGGATGATGTGGAATTACATACAAAGCAGCCTTCTTTGCGGAGGCGTACTGGTAATCTATGACGGAAGTCCCGCCTGGCCCGGCCCGGACCGGCTTTGGCAACTGGCCGAAGAGCATCAAATCACGCACCTGGGCACAAGTGCGTCATTTATCATGAGTTGTGCCCGCACCGGCCTGCGGCCCGGCGACCAGTATGCACTTGGCAAACTGCGTTCCATAGGTTCAACAGGAAGTACCCTGCCACCCGAAGGTTTTGAATGGGTATACCGGGCTGTGAAAAATAACGTGTGGTTAGCTTCAATAAGCGGAGGTACAGACGTATGCAGTGCATTTGTAGGAGGTAACCCCCTGTTACCTGTTTATGCCGGAGAAATCCAATGCCGCGCCTTGGGCTGCCGCGTTGAAGCCTTTGATGAAAGTGGACGGTCAGTTACCGCACGGGTGGGCGAAATGGTCATCACCACCCCCATGCCCTCCATGCCTGTTTATTTTTGGAACGACCCCGGTTTTAAGCGATACACCGAAAGCTACTTCGAAATGTTTCCGGGTGTATGGCGGCATGGCGACTGGATTGAGATTACGCCCCGTGGCGGGGTAATTATTTACGGCCGATCGGATGCTACGCTTAACCGGGCAGGCGTACGTATAGGCACCAGCGAAATCTACCGTGCTGTTGATAAAGTGGCCGAAGTTGCCGACAGCCTGATTGTATGCCTCGAAAAACCCGATGGTTCTTTCTGGATGCCGTTGTTCGTTAAAATGAAGGAAGGCATTACACTGGATGAAGCCCTGAAACAAAAAATAAATCAAACCATCCGCAACGAAACCAGCCCCAGGCACGTTCCGGACAACATCCTGCCGGTTGCCGATATCCCCTACACCATAAGCGGAAAAAAGACCGAAACACCGGTAAAGAAAATACTCATGGGCAAAAATCCTGATGAGGTAATAAATCCCGGCGCACTGCGCAACCCCGAATCGCTGCAGTGCTTTATGCCCTTTGTACTCAAAAACCAATAATACTTTTTGCCCGGTACATACACGGGTATATATTGCACCCATACTTAAATACCCTGACATGCAGAAAAAGCACATAAATTTCGAAATACAGCTCGATGCACAAAATGTGCCCACACGTATTCAATGGCAGGCCTCCGATAAGCCCGGCAACACATCATCAGAAACAAAAGCCGTTAACATAGCGTTATGGGACGCCCACGAAAAAAATACCCTGAGCATTTACCTCTGGACCAAAGACATGCCCGTTCACGAAATGAAGCGCTTTTACATTGACTGCCTGGGAGGCATGGCCCAGAGCATTCTGCGTGCCACCGGCGATTCCTTTTTTGCCGACCAAACCCATGAACTTTGCGAACGCCTGGTTGAACACCTGCGGAGAGAATCCTCCGGTAAAGACTGAATTTTTCCGAAAAGCATTTCGCAAACGTTTGTTTGTTTATCAGGAAATTCCGTACTTTTCAGAACGGAACAAATTTTTAATTCCGCAGTATTCAGCAAAGCATACTAATTTAAACCAACCCTAATGTAACTTAATTGCTGTATGGAGAACATGTACAAACGAATTTTCGCAACAGCTGTCCTTGTGCTGGCAGCGTTTGCCTGGGCAATAGCCCAAACCACCGTTTCCGGAACGGTAAAAGACGAAGCCGGTAACCCCATGCCCGGCGTTAATATAATCGTGGCCGGCACCACCGACGGAACCATAACTGACCAAAATGGCGCGTTTACCATTACCACCAAAAGCACACCCCCGTTTACCCTTCGCTTTTCATTTATCGGCTACCGCATCCGTGAGGAGCAAGTAAGCGGCACTGCCACTAGCCTGGACATCTCCATGGACCCAGACCCCCTGGGTCTGGACGAAGTGGTCATTATCGGCCAGGGTGTGCGGACCGATTTTCTCAGCGCGCCGGTATCAGCCTACCGGGTGGGCGCGCTGGACATCCGGCAGGTTCCTGCACCTGATTTTTACGAGGCCGTGGCCTATCAGCCCGGAGTGCAAATGTATGCCGGAAGCATAAACTTTCAGGCCATGAACACCCGCGGGTTCGCTACCGTAGCCAACACCCGCTTTGTACAATGGGTTGACGGTATGGATACCGCAGCGCCCATTCTTAACTTCCCAACCGGTAACCTGGTGGGAATAAGCGAGCTGGATGCCGAAAGCATTGACCTGCTTCCGGGTGCCTCTTCTGCCCTTTTCGGGCCCAACGCCTTTAACGGCATTATTGTTATGACCAGCAAATCCCCCTTCGAATATGAGGGCTTAAGCATTACGGCCAAAGGTGGTATTACCACCTCGCAGGCACAGGATGACATCTTTCCACAATACAACTTCGGCATGCGTTACGCCCGGGCCATTTCAGATAAGCTGGCATTTAAAATCAACTTTTCATGGACCGATATTACCGATTGGAAAGGCAACGACTATACCACCCACCGCCCCGACCCCGAAAATCCCGTGCTGCAAACCAGCCTTCCGGATTTTGACGGTCTTAACCTGTATGGCGATGAAACGGTTATCAATGTTCCCATACCTGGCTTTAGCCCCATTACACGTACTGGCTTCCGCGAAGAAGACATTATTGACAGCTACGATGCCGGCAGCATGAAGTATGACGGCTCCCTGCACTACCGGTTTAATCCCAACCTGGAACTAAGCTATTCCTACCGCTTCGGAGGCGGTAATTCCATCTATCAGGGCAGCGAAAAGTACGCCATCCGCGACTTTACCCAGCAGTTTCATAAGGTAGAGTTAAAGGGCAAAAACTTTTTCGTACGCGCCTATAACACACGCACCAACGCAGGCGACTCGTATAACATGAGCGCTTTGGGTGCTTTTATGAACGAAACTTATTCGCCCTCGGCCACTCAGTGGGTACCCGATTACATTTTGGCCTATAACGGAGCTATTCCCGGTGTAACGCCTGGCGACCACGCAGCCGCCCGCGCCTATGCCGACCGCAACCGGCCTGCCCCGGGTACGCCTGAATTTGCCGCACTGGCCGAAACCGTGCGCAACAACTATTTCCAGCGCAACCCTCCGGGTGCCAAATTCATTGACAAGTCGCGCCTCTACCATGCCGAATTCAACTACCGTTTTGACGATATGATTAAGTGGGCCGAGGTTCAGATTGGCGGGAACTTCAGGCGGTACGACCTGTTTTCGGATGCCACTGTGTATAACGAAGATGTGGATGGCGACGGGATAGCCGAAGGTATTAAAATTGATGAGTACGGAGCCTATCTGCAGATAGCCAAAACACTGGGCAACCTTAAACTTACCGGCTCGGTTCGCCACGACAAAAACGAAAACTTTGACGGCATCTGGACGCCCCGGTTCTCGGCTGTATATTCCGTAAACCAGAACCACTTTATCAGGGCATCATTCCAGACAGGCTTTCGCAATCCTGATACGCAGGCACAGTTTATTTACTTCCCCACCGGTTCGGGCATATTGCTGGGCAGTACCCGCGCCAATGCCGAACGATATGGCGTGCACGAAGGTGGTGCCTATACCTATAGCTCGGTGCAGGCATACCGGGCTTCGGGCGGAAACATTGACCCCAACACCGGAACGCTGGTAGGCGGAAACACCTCTTTACTTGAAACGGCCAACGTACCCTACATTAAACCCGAAAGGCTCCAGTCGGTTGAAGTAGGCTACAAAGGTTCCGTTAACAACCGGTTATTGATTGATGTGTTCGGGTTCTTTAACTCCTATAAAGATTTTATTGGCGACCAGCTGGTGTACAGCAAAAACCCCACTACCCACAAAGGGCAAACGGTAGGCGCAGGCACGCTGTGGTCGCCCTACGTAAATTCTCCGGAAAAAATTACTTCGTGGGGCTCAGGGGCCAACATCTCCTACACCTTCCTTAAAGGCTATATTGCCACATTTAACTACACCTACCAGGATTACGATGCCAACGAAGAGGAATTCATAGCCGGCTTCAACACACCTAATAACCGCATTGCCGTTGGTCTTAGCAACCGCAACATAGGCAACAGCGGGTTTGGGTTTAACGTCAATTTCCGCTGGCAGGAATCGTTCCTCTGGAATTCGGGCTTCGGCAACTGGAACGTACCCGAGTACGGTGTGCTCGATGCCATGCTGAGCTACAAAATAAGCTCTATAAAAGGAACGCTTAAGCTGGGTGGCACCAACCTGGTGGGTGGCGACTACCGGCCCAACTTTGGGTCAGGATTTGTTGGCCAGCAGTACTATCTGTCTATAACCTTTGACGACCTCTTTAAATGACAAACCGAAAAATCATAATGCATATGAAACCTCTGAAACTATATAGCCTGCTCTTAACCCTGTTGCTGGTGCTAAGCTGCGAACAGGAAGTGCTTGTTCCCCAGGCCCCTGAACCCGAAGAACCGCCTACCGGTACCTCGGGCAGCGCCAACTTTACCAAATTTGTATCCATAGGCAACTCACTCACGGCGGGCTTTATGGCCGGAGCCTTATTCGATTTTGGCCAGCAAAACTCCTATCCTGCCATCATGGCCGAACATTTTGCCTATGTTAGCGAAAACGACCCCTTCGATCAGCCCATGACGGGCTCTGTAAACGGGTGTTACAACCCCACGGGGGGCTGTACGCTGGGCAGGCTGGTATTGTTCGATCCCGATGGCCCTGGCGGTCCCGCCACACCCGCTCCGGCCCCTGCCGGCACACCCGGACTGCCGGCACCATACAACACCACCAGCACTGATCACCTCCTGGCGCTTGCACCCTACACGGGCAACAAAGCCAACCTGAACAACTTTGGCGTACCGGGAATTATTCTCGCCCAGGCGCTTACCCCAGCCACCGGCGGGCCACCTACGAGCAACCCGGCCTACAACCCCTACTACGCGCGCTTTGCGTCTAACCCCAGCACTGACGGTGTTAACGGTTCAACCATTCTGGGCGATGCCATAGCTGCCGCACCCACGTTTTTTAGCTTCTGGCTGGGTAACAACGATGTGCTGGGCTATGCTACCAGCGGTGGGCTGCCATCGGGTGTTGGCGTTCAAATGACTGACCCGACAGCCTTTGCCGGGCAGTACAATGCTGCTATAACCGCACTACTGGGCTCAAATCCTAACTTAAAAGGTGTAGTAGCCAATATACCCAGGGTAACCGATATACCCTTCTTCACCACCATAAAATGGAATTCAATTGTCCTTGATGCCGCCACAGCCAGTCAACTTAATACCAACCTTGGTACAAACTACAACAGTTTCCTGGATGCAATGGTGAGCGCAAGTGTAATTACAGCTGAGGAAAGAGACAAAAGGAGGCTGAACTGGTCGGCCGGAAGCAATGGTATTTTGATTACTGATGAAACCCTTACGGACTTAAGCACCTACATGACAGGCCCGGCCGCAGCCCTGCTTCCGTATGCACAGGCCAGGCTTACCACCAATGCCGACCGTGTTTGCCTTACGGCCGGCGGTTATCTGGGAAGGAATGTTGATATTACAGGCGATGCTGTGCCCGATGGGGTTAACGGAGTTTCCATACCGCTTGTAAACACAACATCATCAGGTACCCGTGCACTTAAAGGCGATGACCTGATACTTATTGCAGAAGAGTTAAGCGCCATAGCCAGCAGGATTGAAGCCTTTAACGCCTCAATTGCTGCAGTTGTAGCAGCCAATTCAACGCGCCTTGCACTGGCCGATGTAAATGCTGTATTTGCCAGCCTGGCCAGCGTACCCGGCCAGCTGGTGGACGGAATTTTTATCAACGCTAGCTTTGCACCGCCTTCGGGTGTCTTTTCAGAAGATGGTGTTCACCCCAATCCGCGCGGTGCGGCTTATCTGGCTAAAATTTTTATACAGGCTATTAATGCCAAATTTGGGTCAACGGTGCCGCTGCCCAATATCTCACGGTATTACGGCACTTACTATCCGGTTAGTCCGTAAGCCCGCCCGTTTAAAACCAGAGAGGCTGCTGAACAGCAGCCTCTTTTTTTATCCATAAACGGCTGTTACAGGTAGCCGGAAAGGCGGTAGGCCACAATGCCCACCCATTCCTTTACCAGCTTATGCCATATAACCCATGCATCGGGTTTAGGCACCAGCCACGAGTCGGGAGTGAAGTAGCGCGGATGGGCATAAAAGTCGGTGCTGAAGGCCGTTACCTTTGCGCCGCATTTCTCAAAACAGGCCAGCGACCTGCGCATATGAAAGGCCGAGGTAATAAGCAGTGCGTTGCCCGGAGCATGTTGCAGTATTCCGGCTACGGCCACAGCCGACTCGCGGGTGTTGCGCGATTTGCGCTCTACGGTAATATCACCGGGCGGCACGCCCATAAGTACCAGGGCTTTGTACACATCGTCTGCTTCGCGTCTTCCGCCGGTTAATATACGGCCGCTACCGCCTGATACGATAATATGCCGGATGAATCCCCGCTTGTACAATTCAACCGTGTGTACCACCCGGTCGGCACCATGCTGAAAGTAAACACGGTCGGCCGGCAGCTTATCGGTATGTGTAACGCCGGTTAGTATAATGCCATAGGTAAACTTACCGGTTAGCGAATTGAAGGGTACGGGTTTAACTTCCCACAGGTTCATTACCTCATTGGCGATGAACTCATTCGAAAAGAAGAAAAACAGAAGCACGGCAGCAATTCGTAATCTTTTGCCCCAGGTATTGTTCAGCAAAAAACCTGTTAACAAAAGCAGGGAGGTTACCGCCAGCGGCATAACGAGGTGGCTGAGCACTTTGGACAGATAAAAAAACATGGCTTGTTCAGAAGATTCTAAACAACACCAGCAAAAGCAGTATAAGAATAAGCACAATCATGCCATGGCAAATTTACGATTTTTTATAAACCGGATTGGTAAGCCGGTCGGTGCCCTCCAGTATTTTCCTCAAAAGGTCGAAGTAGAGGGCTATGGCCAGCACGATCGTCATCGACCAGATAACACCTATATTAAAAAACAGGGTATCGACATTCTGGTTCAGAAAATGCTTCCGGGCCATGTAAAACTGCGCGTCAAAATCCACGATGTGGTCGGGATCGGGGTCTTTGTATACCGGGAAGATTTTCTGAATCAGGCGGCCGTTTTTTTCAACAATCCGTACGGGGTCGGTTGTATTTTTAACCATTTCGGCAATGGCTTCGTTGTGGTAGTTGAGCTTCAGGTTTTCAAACTCCTTTGCCTTTTCCGGGGTGTCGGTAAGGCTGCTGATAAGCTTCTCGCGGGCCTCATCGGCCTGATTGTATCTTCGGCTGTAAAATTGTTTAAGCTGTTGAATGAATTCGGTGGCGTTGTAATAGAGTGCAGAGTCGAACGATGCGGATTTAAACCGGTTTATCCATCCGGCATGGTAAGCTACCGCTTCGGCTTCGCGCGATAGCTCGTTATACAGCAACTTCATGTTTTTAACGGTTTGCTTAACAGTTGCATTATCGGCCGAGTGCATGTTGTTCAGGCAATATTCCAGTCTTGTTTCCAACTCGGGCAGGTAGTACAGTTTTTTATAATCTGCCTCAGCCATGATCTTGTCGTAGGGATAGAATTTGCGCTCATACGGGTTGTCGCGGAATTGTGTAACCATGGCCGCCTCAAAAGCCCACCTTGAAGCCATTAAGTCGCCAACAAAGGGTACGGTCTCGACATTACCAATAGCAGGATTAAGCCTGTCGAACCGCACCACCACCCCACTTAATATAAGCTGGGGTATGATGAGCAGGGGTATCAGTATGTAAATGGTTACAGCCGAGTTAAATGCCGAAGAAATATTTAATCCCAGCATGTTGGCAAAACACGATGCAGTAAAAAGAATAAGCACGTGCTGCCAGGTCATGTCGTGCAATTCCAGAACGGCACTGCCCACCAGAACAAAGGTTAGGGTTTGTATGGCCGAAAGGGTAAAAAGAATGCCGGTTTTGGCCACCAGGTAGCTACCCCGGCTCAGGTGCAGAAAAGCTTCGCGCTTAAGTATTTTGCGGTCGCGTATTATTTCTTCCGCACTCACGGTAAGCCCCATAAACAGGGCCACGATAACGCCCATAAACAGGTAGGCCGGCAGATTGGGATTATGGGCAAACACATATCCGGTAAACACGCGATCATCAACGTTATAGTACCGAACGATAAAAGCAAGAATAAACGCCAGCAGGGGTGCTTCCAGCAAATTAATGATCATGTACTGGCGGTTGCGGAACTTCGACTCAAGGTCGCGCCGGGCAAACAGCCATGCCTGGCGCAGGCGCCCGGGTATGTTTAACGTACCCTTTGGCAAGGTGGTGGCCGGTATGAGTTCGGGCTGCCTGAACGATTTCTCAAAAAGGGCATTCCATTGCATGGGCGATATTTTTCTTTCCTGCGTAAACGCACCGTATTCATTAATCACCCGTGTTTCGATGATGTTGAATATCTGTTCGGGATTTACATTGCCGCAGGCATAACATTCGCCCTCTTCGCTGCCAATAAGATTTACACTTTTTCTGAAGTACACCACGGCATCAACGGGGTTACCGTAGTATATGGGATAGCCGCCGGTATCGAGTATAAGCAGTCGATCAAATTTTTTAAATATATCGGACGAAGGCTGATGAATAACAGCAAATACCAGCTTGCCCTTCAGGGTAAGTTCTTTTAACAGGTCGATAATGTTTTCAGAGTCACGCGATGAAAGCCCGCTGGTGGGTTCATCGCAGAACAATACAGCCGGCTCACGCAACAGTTCAAGCCCCATGTTAAGGCGCTTGCGCTGGCCGCCGCTTATGGTCTTCTGCAGTGGCGAGCCTACTTTTAAATCCTTTATTTCTGCAAGCCCCAGGTCGTTAAGGGTTTGCATTACCAGGTTATGTATTTCTTCTTCCCTTTTGTTGCCAAAGCAAAGTTTGGCAGCATAATATAAATTCTGGTAAACGGTAAGTTCTTCGAGCAACAGGTCATCCTGCGGCACAAAGCCGATCAGGCCTTCTGTTTTTCCGGGATGGCGGTGGATATCAACTCCATTGATAAGTACCTGGCCTTCAGAAGGTTTTTCAGAACCATTCAACACATGAAGCAGGGTAGATTTACCCGAACCGCTGGCACCCATAATGGCTACCAGATGTCCCGATTGTTCGGCAAGATTAATATTGCGAAGCCCCTGTTTGCCGTTTTTAAACCGGTACCACAGGCCTTTAGCCTCAAATGTTATGCGCTCTTTGTCGCTGAATTGTTTAAACCGGTTAACTACTTCAACATAGTAAACAGGTTCATCTCTGTCCCAGCGGATGGTGCTTCCGACAGGCAGAACCTGCACCACACCCTGCCGCAGGGGTACACCGTTCAGAAAAACGTTCTCGCGGCCCAGGTGTTTAACAAAATAGAGGTCAACTTCGGGAAAGTATGAAATAGCCAGGAAACCATTTAAATGCCTGCGCGCAATGTGGCGGGTTTTATCCCGGGGTGGCGAGGGGCTGATGATCAGAAAGTTTTCATGGTTTAAATCTCCGTGGTCGGCTGCCCTTAAAAAACTATGCAACTGTTCCAGATCTGCGTCGGTTATTTTAAATAACTGCGCCACAAGCTTTACCATCTCCATTTCGCGTTCTGTGAGATGTTCATCGGCCAGGACTATCCGGAATAATTCAACCAGAATGATAAGTTTTTGGCGCTGGGTTACTTCGGTTGCCAGCGACTGGCATATTTTTGTTATGGTTTGTTTTTCTTCTTCCAGGCTGGCGCCCCGGTTTGAAGAGTACCCAATAAAGCGTTTAAGATAGCCCTCTGCTTTGGCTTCATTAATGTGGTCCAGCAAGAACTGCCGCATCTGTTCGCGCTCAAACCGGCTAACTTTATCCTGCCGGGCCGCCACTGCAAACAACTGTAATATGGCATCAAGTACAATTTCGCTCATGGACGTGGGTTTGGCCGTTAAAGATAAACAGGAATACCGCCGGTACCAATAAAAAGACCGGCCAAAAGGCCGGTCTTTTTAACTGCATAATGTTTGGTAAAAGCTATTGAACTATTTCTGACCGGACTTTTGCCACAATAGCACTTATCTGTTCAAGATTTTTATCACTGAGCACCAAATCGCCCCGGTTGTTTTTTATTTGTTCATCTATATTAAGGTTATTATAAACCGTTTCCAACTGCCGCAAATCGGCCAGCAGTTTACCCAGATTATCCTGGTTTGCGGTTTCGAGCATCTTAACCAGGTCGGCAACAGCCTTCTTTTGGTTGAGAATAACCTGAATGAGCGGAGTAAGAATAAGGTTTCGCTTGTCATCGGGCAGGATATTACGTGGATAACTGTTTACCAGCCCGGTAGAAATGTACAGCCCCTCAACAAAGCTGCCTGCCACAATAAGTGCCGCCAGGCGGCTGCGGCTGTCATCCTGCAGATAACGCTGGGTTTGCTTAAGGCTTTTGTCCAGCAGCATGGTAAGCGAGTCTTTGTTGTTGATGTTGGCCTCAAAGCGCTTCAGCACTTCCAGGTCGAACGACTCGACTACGCCCAGGTTTTCGGCCAGTTTTTTACAGGTGTTTACATAATCAATTGCTTCCTGGGCCTTATCGTACGAAACCAGGTAGCCAATATCGGCAGCATAGATACCCAGATTCAGGGCAGTTTTTTCGCTGCGCTGGGCATAGTTCCGGGCGCTGCTCAGGGGGTTTATCAGACTCTGGTTAAACTCAGCCCCGGTTTGCTGAATCATATAGGGTATTTCAGACGGGGAGGGAATATTGTACACCACCTCCTCCACCGACTTCTTCAGGTCGCGGTTGGCAGCCTCAAATTCGGCCGCATTTTTCTCCTTTTCGCCCCCGCCCGAACCACAACCGGTAAGCAGCAAAAGCGAGACTATCAAAACACTTGTTGTAAGCAACGGGATACGGTCTAAACGCATAGATTTTTGGTTTTAAAATCCAATTTTAGCACAAATTTTCGCCCTAAAAAAACCCGGCATCGATTTTTGGCAGTTTTTTGTTGTGTATATTGTCCTAAATCTGCTATATTTATTACGGGCTTCTACCCTTATTCTGCAGTTGGCCATGGTTTCCCATACCCTACTTATAGACGACAGCGATATTGATCTCTTTATCCAGCGCCGGTTTCTGGAGGTATTTAACTTTTCGAAAGAGTTTACCCTCTTTAAATCGGCCGATGAGGCACTCGACTGGCTTACCCATCAGCCCGATGAGGCCATACCCGAAGTAATCTTTCTGGACTTAAACATGCCCAAAACCGACGGCTTTGCATTTCTTGAACGGTTTGCACAACTGCCCCCCGCCAAAACCCAAAGGCCCCGTATTGTAATTCTTACCAGCTCAAACAGCGCAGCCGATGCCAAACGAACCAGAGCCTTTGCCAACGTAATTCATTTTATTACCAAACCCATGAAGCAAAGCGACATCGAAAAGCTGCTAGAAAACCTGAAGCAGGCAGAAAACTAAGCAACTGTCCGATCACCCGGTACAATTAACATTACTACGGCCATTTAACAAGCCCCATTTAACCCGAATTGACCGGTTTGCCTTATTTTTGCAGGCTGAACCTGCTGCTGCTATATGCCGGTATGGCAAAGCAAGGTTCTGAGTTAAACATTAACCTTTACAGGCACTGTGGCTGACTACAATAGGGAAGAGATTAAAATAATCGAAGAAAAATGGCGGAAAAGCTGGGAAGACCGGCAGATTTACAGAACCGTAACCGACCCCTCACGGCCGAAATACTATGTGCTGGATATGTTCCCCTACCCTTCCGGGGCCGGCCTTCACGTCGGGCACCCGCTGGGTTACATCGCCTCCGACATCGTTGCACGGTACAAACGCCTTAAGGGTTACAACGTGCTGCACCCCATGGGTTTTGATGCCTTTGGTCTGCCGGCCGAACAATACGCCATACAAACGGGGCAGCACCCGGCCATTACCACGGCCAGGAACATAGAAACCTACAAACAGCAACTCCGGCGCATCGGGTTTTCATTCGACTGGAGCCGCGAAATTCAAACCTGCGACCCGGCCTACTACAAATGGACGCAATGGATATTTATGCAACTGTTCAATGCCTGGTACAACAAAAAGGCCGGCCCCATGGGAAAAGCAGAGCCCATAAGTACCCTTATTGCGGAACTGGAAAAGAACGGCAACCGGCATGTTGATGCTGCCTGCGATGACCAGACTCCGGTTATTACAGCCCACGACTGGAAAAACCTTTCTGACCGCGAAAAAGAAAATTTTCTGCAGCACTACCGGCTGGCCTACCGCAGCGAAACCATGGTAAACTGGTGCCCTGGCCTGGGTACCGTTTTATCGAATGACGAAGTGAAAGATGGCGTAAGCGAAAGGGGCGGCTATCCGGTTGAGCGCATCAGCATGATGCAGTGGAGCATGCGCATTACCGCTTATGCCGAACGCCTGCTGGCAGGGCTTGAGGTAATCGACTGGCCCGAACCTGTAAAAGAAATGCAGCGCAACTGGATTGGCAAAAGCAGGGGATGTGAATTCAGCTTTACAGTAAATAACCACCCCGATGAAAAAATCCGGGTGTTTACTACACGCATCGACACCGTTTTCGGAGCTACTTTTATAGTGCTGGCGCCCGAACATGAACTGGTAGAAAAAATAACCACCCCCGACAGAAAAGCAGATGTAGCACAATATGTTTATGCAGCCAAAAACCGCAGTGAACGCGAACGCATAAGCGATGTAAAAAGAGTAACCGGCGTGTTTACCGGTGCCTATGCAGTTAACCCATTCAACAACGCCAAAATACCGGTATGGGTGGCCGACTACGTGCTGGCCGGCTACGGAACCGGTGCAGTGATGGCCGTACCCGGACACGATGAGCGCGACCACCGCTTTGCCCGTCACTTTAACCTGCCTGTTATACAGGTGGTTGAAGGACCCGATGTTCAGGAAAAGGCATTCGATAGCCCGGAAGGAAAAATCATGAACTCGGCATTTATGAACGGCCTTTCCGTGGCCGAGGCCATAGAAGCAGGCATACGCTTTGTAACCGAAAAAGGCATAGGACGGGAAAAAATAAACTACCGCCTGCGCGATGCCATATTCGGGCGGCAGCGTTATTGGGGCGAGCCCTTTCCGGTATATTTTGACAACGGAATACCCAAGCTGGTTGATGAACAGGATTTACCCATTACCCTTCCTGAAATTGACGAATACAAACCCACCGAAAAGGGCGAACCGCCCCTGGGGCGTGCAAAAAACTGGAAGTACAAAGGCAGGTACCCTTACGAACTTACCACCATGCCCGGGTGGGCGGGATCGAGTTGGTATTGGTTCCGGTATATGGACCCCAGAAACAAACAGGCCTTTTGCGGCAAAGAACACCTGCAATACTGGAAAGATGTTGATTTGTACATAGGCGGTGCCGAGCATGCCACAGGCCATCTGCTATACTCCCGTTTCTGGTGCAAAGTGCTGAAAGACCTGGGGTTTGTAGAGTCGGAAGAACCTTTTAAAAAGCTTATTAACCAGGGGCACATTCAGGGCATGTCCAAATTTGTGTACCGCATTAACGGCACCAATACATTTGTTTCGGCAGGCTTAAAAGACAAATACCAGGTAACCCGTTTGCATGCCGATATATCGTTGGTTAACGATAACGAGCTGGATACCGAAGCCTTTAAAAAATGGCGACCCGACCTGGCCCAGGCCGAGTTTATTCTGGAAGACGGCAAATACTACTGCGACACCGAAGTAGAAAAAATGTCGAAGTCGAAACACAATGTGGTTAACCCCGATGACATTATTGACCAGTACGGTGCCGATACACTAAGGCTCTACGAAATGTTTCTGGGGCCGCTGGAACTTAGCAAGCCCTGGAATACCAATGGTATTGACGGGGTGTTTAAATTCCTGCGCAAATTCTGGAACCTGTTCCATGCCGATGGAACTTTCAGGGTTACCGATGCAGAACCCACTGTCGAAGAGTTAAAAATTCTGCACCGCACCCTGCGCAAGGTAGAACGCGACATCGAAACATACTCATTCAACACCTCGGTAAGTGAGTTTATGATTTGCGTAAACGAGCTTACCTCATTAAAATGCAACAAGCGTAAAATTCTCGAACCCCTTGTAATAGCCCTGGCACCCTTTGCACCGCACATTACCGAAGAGTTGTGGAGCAAACTGGGCCATGACGAAACGGTTCATCACGCTTCATATCCCGCCTGGAACGAAGCCTACCTTCAGGAATCAACCGTAAATTACCCCATTTCGGTAAACGGCAAGGTAAGAGCACAGATGCAATTTGCGCCAGATACGCCCCAGGGGGATATTGAAAAGGCCGTGATGGCATCGGAAGTGATTCAAAAATGGACGCAGGGAAAGCCGCCAAGAAAAATTATTGTGGTGCCTGGCAAGATTGTGAATGTGGTTGTCTGATAATCTTCAGACCAATGACTGATTTATTTCAGCGTACAATTCCGGGCAGGTTGTAACTTGGCTTGAAAAAGCCATGATTTCTGTCACATCGCAAGCATTCGACTATATTCTGCAGCCTGCCCTCATTACCATGCACCGCGAAACAAGATCCTGGCAGTCGGCCGCCACGCTTTGGAAACGCGAGCTCGTTTTCTTCCAGAAAATACTGGAACAGCACAACACAACAACCTGTAAGACTTCAGGAAACAGGTTGATCACTTCCAGCATCTCATAACCTATTACCAGGGGGAAGCAATTGACTGCCTGCTAAAAAAATTACGCGACCACAAAAAGAAACTGGCCGTCCTGCCGAAAGAAAGAAACGAGGCAGATACGGCCTATTTCAGAGAGCACCCGGCCCTGATGGATGAGCTGGAAACCTTTGCCAGCAACTTTGCTGCCTTTAAGCACGATTTTTTCAATTCTATCGAACGGGGATTCGGCCCATATAATTAAGAAGCAACAATAGCCGGGCATTGTGTAACTTCAGGCCCAAACCTGTAAATTATGCCTTATACCCGTATTACCGGCCTGGGTCATTATGTACCCGAACAGGTCATCACCAACCAGTATCTTTCTACCCTGATGGACACAACAGATGAATGGATTACCGAGCGCACAGGGATTAAGGAAAGACGCTGGATTGACCCGGCAAAAGACACCGTAGCCAATATGGCGGCCAAAGCTGCCCGCATGGCGCTGGAACGCGCCGGCCTGAAAGAAACTGACATCGAGTTTATTGTTTTTGCTACCATTACCCCTGATTACTTCTTTCCGGGATCGGGTGTGTTGCTGCAGCGTGAACTGGGCCTGGAAGGCATAGGCGCCCTCGACATCCGTAATGCCTGCTCGGGCTTTATTTATGCCCTTTCGGTAGCCGACCAGTATATCCGCACGGGCACCTACAAAACCATTCTGGTAATTGGGGCAGAAATCCAGAGTACCGCGCTGGATGTTACCACCCGGGGCCGCAATACGGCCGTTATTTTTGGCGATGGCGCCGGTGCAGCCATCGTGCAGGCATCAGCCCGGCCGGGGGTATTATCAACCCACCTGCACGCTGACGGGCGATTTGCCGAAGAACTGTATGTGCGCGACCCCGGAAGCAGCCGGCCGCGCGAAGAGCGCCAACCCGAGCAAATACTCGATACCACCCACTACAAAGTGGTTATGAACGGAAATCAGGTATTTAAACATGCCATAGTTCGCTTTTCCGAAGCCATAGAAGAGGCGCTCGCTGCCAACAACCTGAACATTAACGACCTTTCACTGCTTATACCCCACCAGGCCAATCTGCGCATAAGCCAGTACATTCAGCAAAAAATGAATTTAAACAACAATCAGGTGTACAATAATATTATGCGGTACGGCAACACAACAGCCGCCTCCATTCCCATTGCCATGAGCGAAGCCTGGGCCGAAGGAAAAATCAGAGAAAATGACGTAATTTGTTTAGCCGCTTTCGGCAGTGGTTTTACATGGGCCTCTGCTTTGATTCGCTGGTAATCCAACCCACACGGTACTATGAAAACAGCCACCTATAATCCAAGCCCCCTTGAAGTAGATTTTGCCAATGCACTTTACCTGCTTCAGAAAGAAATAGAAAAGCACCTGCAGGATAACCAGGTGATTCACGTAGAAAGCAGCATAAACCGCGACAACCCCCTGGTGCGCTTTAATTTGCTGGATAAGGATGGCGACCCCCACGAAATTGTAATCCGCATCATCCAGATACCTGACAAATTCTGAAATACAAGCCGTAAACCATCCCCTTCGAACCCCTTACTTTACTTTTTCGTTATTTTATCTACTACCCTGCTGCATGAAACGACTGGCTATTGCGCTTCTTACCCTCCTGCTTACGGCAGGGGCTTTATCCATACCCCTCACCGACCGGTATTTTGAAATTGCCCGCAATCTCGACCTGTTTGCTTCGGTTTACAAAGAAGTAAACAATTTTTATGTGGATGAGGTCAATCCGTCATTGCTCATGAAGACAGCCATTGACCACATGCTGGAAAATCTGGATCCCTACACCAATTTTATACCAGCCGATATGGTGGAGGATTTCCGCACAGCCAGCACCGGCCAATACGGTGGCATAGGCGCCATAACCCGTAACATTGGCAACCGCACCTTTATTTCCATGCTGTTTCCCGGATATCCGGCTCACAAAGGAGGCCTTAAAATTGGCGATGAAGTAATTGCCATTGACGGCCGCAGCTTAGCCGGACTCACCCCCGAAGAAGCCGGCCTGCTTATGAAGGGCGAGGCAGGAAAGCCGGTAAAGCTTACCGTGAAGCGGCTTGGATTAACCGAACCCCTTACCCTGGAATTTAAACGCGAGCGCATTAAAATAAGCAACGTGCCTTATTTTGGAATGCTGGATAACGAAACCGGATACATTAAACTTACGGAGTTCACACCGGAAGCAGGAAAAAATGTGCGCCAGGCTCTGCTTAAGCTCAAAGAACAACAAGCCCGCAGCATTATACTCGATTTACGAAACAACCCGGGCGGCCTGCTCATGGAAGCCGTTAATGTTTGCAATGTTTTTATACCCAAAGGAAAAAAGGTGGCCGCTACCAAAGGCAAACTGGCCGAGCACAACGAAACCTACGAAACCCTGGATCAGCCGGTGGACACCGAAATACCTCTGGCTATACTTATTAACCGGGGCAGCGCCTCGGCCTCTGAGATTGTGGCCGGCACGCTTCAGGATTACGACCGGGCAGTGGTGCTCGGGGAGCGCTCGTTTGGCAAAGGGCTTGTGCAAATTACCCGGCCGCTGTCGTACAACGCTCAGCTAAAAGTTACCACAGCAAAGTATTACACGCCATCAGGCAGGTGCGTACAGGTACTGGATTATTCTCACCGCAGAGAAGACGGCAGTGTGGCCGCCGTGCCCGACTCACTCAAAAAAGCCTTTAAAACCCAAAACGGCCGAACCGTTTACGATGGAGGTGGCATTGAACCCGACATTGCCCTGGTGCAACCCGAACCCCATCCACTTATTGTGGCCCTGCACCAGCAGGGACATCTGTTTCAATATGCCAGTGAATATGTAGCACGCATGCCTGCCCCCGCCTCGGCAGCCTCGTTTACTTTAACCGACAGCGATTACCAGAATTTTCTAAGCTGGATGAAAGGCCGCACCTATCATTACGAAAGCGAACTCGATAAAAGCCTGGAAGACTTTGAAAGAGCCGCACTTCAGGACCACGATGACCCCGAACTGCAAACCCGCATAGAACAGCTGCGGAAAATGATTTCGGATAAACAAAAAAATGAACTTGTAATTTACCGCAGTATCATCAGCAATGAACTGGAAGAAGAAATCATAACCCGGTATTTTCTGGAAGCCGGAGCTATAGAGCTCTCACTTACAAAAGACGAGAACATAAAAAAGGCCAAAGCCCTGCTTACCAACACCCGGTCGTATAACCAAATCCTGCAGGTACGGCAGTAAATCTTTATCTGCCATACAGCTTTTTGGCGGCTTCTTCAAACTTATCGCCTGCTTTCCACACAGGCGCGGCAGGTGCATTGGCCAGCAACACGTTGGCATACACATACGCCCGGAAGTATTTTATCAGATAATCAAAATCCAGGGTAGCAACCTCATCGGCAGGCTGATGGTAGTATTTGTTGATTTCGGTATCAAAAGCAGTAAGTCCCGGCGCAAAGGTTATGGCGGGAATACCCTTTACCGCAAAATGAAGGTTATCAGATCGTTCAAAGAGGTTTTGGTCAGGTACCGGGTCAACCGCTGCAGTAAGCCCAAAGGCCGCGCAGGCCTTTGCGAGATACGATTCGGCTGTGGTTCTTTCCATGCCAATTACAGTAGCCATGGTGGTGTTGTTGTACCCTGCACCATCGCAATTAAAATTAAATATACATTGCTTCAGGGGAACAACCGGATGTTCGGCATAAAAGCGGCTGCCCAGCAGGCCTTTTTCTTCGGCTGTGAAGGCAATGAAAAGCACTGATCGTTTGGGCCTGAACACCGAAAGATAGCGGGCGGTGGCCAGCAGGCCGGTAACTCCAATGGCATTATCGCGGGCTCCGTTATAAATGGAATCGGCCTGGTTGCCGCGCCGGCTTACGCCTACATGATCGTAATGGGCCGACACAATGAGGTACTCATTTTTCAGTTTTTCGTCCGTGCCTTCCAGCACGCCTATTACGTTATGGGCCCGTACAGGCTGCTTTCGGCCACCTTCAATAACAAGCGAGCCGGGTAACGTTCCTTTTTCCTTTAACCTGGCAATAATGTTGGTGTCGGGCTGACGAAGCCACAGGTGTACCCCGTTGCCGGCCCCTTCATCGAGCGTCATGCTTACATTGGAAGCAAAATAGTTTACCAGGGCTGGCCAGGGTATCTGTGGAAGCGCAAACAATTCGACCAGTCCGGCTGCTCCGGCTGCCTGCACACGACTGCGCTTTTCGCCCGAGGCCATGAAAACAGCCATGGGGTTGCCATCGGAATCTTTTTTTCCGGCCAGCGCCACCACCAGCTTATTTTTTACATCCCTGCCCTGCAAATCTTCTTCAGCAGCATATCCAGCAAAAACCACATCTCCTTCCCAGGTAATATTGTCTCCCTCCATTTGCACAAAGTAATCCTTGTACAGGAAGGTTTCACCGTCAATTACCAGTTTTCCGGATGTTGCCGGATAGCTATTCAACAGGCTTACCGGCTGGAAGTAAGATTGGAGCGCCTGCGGCTTTTTGATTCCGAGTCGCTGAAACTCCGATGCCAGATAATTGGCGGCAATAAGCTGTTCGGCCGAGCCTGTATTCCGGCCCCGCATTTCATCGGCCGCCAGGAACTGAAGGTGGGCCTCTACCTCATTTCGGGTAACCAGGCGGTTAATTTCGTTTACCTGATTTTTCTGAGCCCAGGCCGTAGCCGGCAAAACAAGCAGCAAAGCAAGCAGATATCGCATAAAGTTGGTTTTAGATGGCAATAAAGAAAAAAGAACGGAAAGTCCGTTTATGGACTTTCCGTCACTTCAAAATAGGTTTAGGTTTAATACTCAGCGAAGAAACAAAAGTTCGCGGTATTTTACAAGGGGCCAGTCTTCATTATCCACCAAAAGTTCCAGTTTATCCACCGCATCGCGGATTACGTCAAAATACTTTTCTTTTACATCGAAGCAATAGGCCAGGGCGCGTTTGCGGGTGTCGGTAATTTTGTTAATGCGCTTGCGCTCTTCAATCATTGCCCGCACATTGGTTTTTATGGTTTCAATGTGGTTGCTTATTTCCTTAATGGTCTGGATAACAGCCTTGGCATCAATGCCAAGGTCTTTAAGGCCGTTGGCATTGACTATTAGCTTGTTTTGGTAGGCAATGGCCGTAGGCACAATGTGATTCATCGCCAGGTCGCCCATCACGCGCGATTCGATTTGCACCCGTTTAATGTACGCCTCCAGCCGTATTTCATTACGGGCTTCCAGTTCTTTGTGGGTAAGCACACCATGCCGCTCGAACATTTCAACACTCTTCTTTTCAAGGTAGGCATCGAGTGCTTCGGGCATGTTTTTAATGTTTTTCAGTCCGCGTTTTTCGGCCTCTTTTACCCATTCTTCCGAATAGCCATCGCCTTCGAAGCGGATGTTTTTCGATTCTTTAATGTAGCGGCGCAGGACATTTACAATGGCCAGCCGTTTTTCGGTGCCCTTTTCGATTTCTTTTTCCACGCTTTCGTAGAACCTGGTAAGCTGGTCGGCTACAATCAGGTTCAGGGCGGTCATGGCCACGGCACAGTTATCGCTGCCGCCAACGGCCCGGAATTCAAATTTGTTTCCGGTAAAGGCAAAGGGTGAAGTGCGGTTCCGGTCGGTATTGTCCAATATAATTTCGGGTATCTGGTCGATGCCCAGCTTCATATACATGTTGTCGCCTTTTTCAATCTTCACGTTTCCATTTTTTTCCAGTTCATCGAGCACGGCCGACATTTGCGAGCCAATGAATACCGACATAATGGCCGGGGGAGCTTCGTTGGCACCCAGGCGGAAGTCGTTGCCCGGCGTGGCGATGCTGGCCCGCAGCAGGTTGGCGTGTTCGTGTACGGCCTTAATGGTGTTAACAAAGAAGGTTAGGAACATGAGGTTATCGCGCGCACTGCTGGTGGGTGCAAACAAGTTCACGCCTGTATCGGTAATGAGCGACCAGTTGTTGTGCTTTCCGGTTCCGTTAAGTCCGGCAAAGGGTTTTTCATGGAAAAGTACCTTAAGCTTATGCTTGCCGGCAACGCGCCACATTACATCCATCATCAGCTGGTTGTGGTCGTTGGCTACGTTTACCTCTTCAAACAGGGGAGCTACTTCAAACTGGCTGGGCGCTACTTCGTTATGGCGGGTGCGCACGGGTATGCCCAATTTCCAGCATTCAATTTCAAAATCCTTCATGAAGTCGTATACCCGCGAAGGTATAGAGGCAAAATAGTGGTCTTCCATTTGCTGTCCGCGGGCGGGGGCATGGCCAAACACGGTTCTTCCGGCCATAACCAGGTCGGGACGGGCATTAAACAGGGCTTCATCCACCACGAAATATTCCTGCTCCGGCCCCAGCGAAGCCTTTACGTGTTGTATGTCTTTATCAAACAACTGGCAAACGCGGGTAGCGGCCACATCAACGGCCTTAAGGGCCTTGAGCAGCGGGCCCTTGGTATCGAGGGTTTCACCGGTGTACGATACGAAAACGGTAGGTACGCAAAGGGTTTTGCCGTAAAGGAACATGGGCGAGGTAGGATCCCATGCCGTATAACCCCTGGCTTCGAAGGTGCTGCGAATACCACCGCTAGGGAAAGATGAGGCATCGGGTTCCTGTTGCACCAGCTCGCTTCCTTTAAATTTCTCAATGCCGGAGATGGCATCGAAAAAGCTGTCGTGTTTCTCGGCCGTGCCGCCGGTAAGGGGCTGGAACCAATGGGTGTAATGGGTAGCCCCTTTTGACATGGCCCAGGTTTTGGCTGCTGCCGCAACGGCATCGGCTGTAGCCATGTCTATTTTTTCATGATTAACAATAGCCTGACTAACTTTTTTGAAAACGGCCGGAGCCAATGCGGCCCGCATTTGCTCCATGGTAAAGACGTTTTCGGCAAAAAAATCGCTGACTTTGGGTCCAGGCATGTCCACAGGTACACGCGAACGGCTGCTAAGCAGCTTAAGGGCTTCGAAACGGAGATGCGCCATAGGTTGTTGGTTGTTTAATGGCGCCAAAGGTATTATTTTTTTAAAACAAAGGGTAAAATTTGAGGCATTAATTGAAAAATTAAATCTTTTATAGGAAAAACGGGTTTAATTTTTACCCTGTAGTTCAGAAAATTGAATAGTTTAATCCAGCTTACGAACAGTGCCGGCGGTAAATGACTGAATAACCGAACGGGAAGGATTACCCTTGTACCGGATGTTACCGGTGGTGGTTGCAGTGGCCTCCAGTTCATTTAGGACATACACCCGGGCACTGCCATCTGTTTCGGCCTGGATTTTTACCTCGTCGGCCTGTAAATCAAGAGCCTGCAAAGTGCCCGAACTGGAAACGAAGGCAACCAGTTGGCGGACCCGGCCTTCCAGCTTTACGGTGGCGGTAGTTGATGCCTGCACCTCAACCCTTTCGGCCTCTACCGGAAGCATTACTGCAGCCCCGCTGCCTGCCCGGATATAGAGCTTACTGGCCTGTACCGGCTGCCTGGCATACACCTTTGCTCCTGAGCCCGCGAAAACTCCGCCTAAAACTTTATAGGATAGGTGCACCACAATTTTTGCCCCTGGATATGAGCCGGAATTCAGGTAGATTTTCAACATTTCCCCATGCAGCTCGGTGCGTATATTTTCGGCATCCGTACCCCATACCTCGAGGCTGGCGGTTTCTTCTTCACCTTTTTCAAGGTGAACCTCAATGCCCTCAGATACCTTAACTGCATTGAAGGAAGCCAGGGGTCGTATCAAAGAGTTCTGGCCCGTAACCGAATAACCCGTAAACAACCCCAAAATAAAAATATGCAACCTGTTCATGGCCCGTATGAGTAACGCATTAACCCTTACCGGGTTACATAAACCGTTAAAAATGCGGCATTTAGATAAAACTACTTGTACCAATTTTGTAATTTTAGCGATATTTCCAACCTTGCACCAAACCTATAACTTATTATGGAATTTAACAGAAAAGCCGAACTGAATGTACTGATTAACCTGGCCGCAAGCGACGGAAAAATTGAAGACCGGGAAGCCAGGCTTATTCACACTATTGGTAAAGCCAACGGCCTTACTTCAGAGGAGATTCAACAGATGATTCAAAAACCGGCTCCCATTACCGGGCTATCGGCCATGACCAATGATGAAAAGTTTGAACACCTGTATTACCTGATTCAGATGATGCGGATGGATGGCCAGGTTTTCAGAAGTGAAATTTCATTTTGTGAGAATATTGCAGAAAAGCTGGGCTTTAAAAAAGGGGTAGTTATGGAGCTGGCTGCCCACATCTTTAGCGACCCCACCATAACATCCGATCGGGAGATGCTGCGCAAGAAGGCCGAAAAGTTTATTAAATCATAAGGCCCTCTTTAAAAATCATGGGCCATCCTGCTTTTTGTATACTACTTTACCGCCAATAATGGTCATGGTGATTTCGGTTTGCAGTATTTCATTTTCCGGAATCTTCATAATATCCCTGGAAAAGACGGTGAAGTCGGCCAGCTTACCGGGCTCTACTGATCCCTTGATGTTTTCTTCAAAGGCCCCGTGTGCAGCGTCCAGTGTATAAGAACGCAGCGCCTGCTGGCGGGTCATTTTCTGTTCGGGTTCATAACCTCCTTCGGGCTTTCCCTTTAATGTTTTGCGGGTAACCGAAGCGTAAAAGCAGGCCACCGGGTTTAATGGTTCAACAGGTGCGTCGGTTCCGTTAATAATTACAGCACCGCTTTGCAGCAGGGCCTGCCACATGTATGCGCCTTCTTTTATTCGCTTTTCACCGAGCCGATCAATTGCCCAGGGCCGGTCGCTGGACATGTGGATGGCCTGCATGGCCGGGAAAACCTTGAGCTTGCCGAAGCGGGGAATATCGTCAGGATGCAGGTGTTGTGCATGTTCTATGCGGAACCGGTGATCGGTAACCCGGGGATTTTCGCGAAAGGCCTGTTCATAGCGGTTCAGAATTTCGCGGTTGGCGCGATCGCCTATGGCATGTGAACACACCTGGAAACCCGCCTTAAGAGCAGCCCGCGATATAGCCAACACGCTATCCATGGGATAGGTGGGCATACCGTAAAACCCGGGGCGGTCGGAATACGGCTCAAGCAGCCAGGCGCCACGGGAGCCCAGGGCGCCATCGCAGTTTAGCTTAACGGCACGGATGGTAAGCCAGTGCTGCGCATCAATTTCCGGACCGCGTTTAAACCATTCATACACCAGGTTGCGGTCCCAGCCGGTAAGCATAACATAAAGCCGTACACCCAGCTTTCCGGTTTCCTTAAACTGCCTGAAGAGGGCAATGTTTTCGCGTGTGGCTCCTGCATCGTGAAAGCTGGTGATACCATTTTTCCAGCAGGCCTGAATGGCCAGATCCAAAGCCCTTGCGGCCCGGTCACCTTCATTTGCAGGAATATGTCTGCTTATTAACGACATGGCCAGTTCATTGAAAATACCGGTTGGATTTCCCAGTTCATCGCGAATTATTTCACCGCCCTCTTCGCTTATCTGCATAAGCGACTCACGCGACAATTGGTTGATGCCCGCTATCTCCATGGCCTTTGCATTGGCAAGGGCCGCGTGGCCACTGGCGTGCCGGAGAAATACGGGGTTATCAGGCGTAGCGGCACTTAACGCATGGTGAGTTTGAAAACCCTTGATTATTACCGGTGGCTTTTCTTCCCACTTATCCTGATGCCACCCCCGGCCCAAAACCCACTCACCCGGCTGGGCTTTTCCTGCTGCTTCCTTAACCCGTTGTATTAACTCATCATAACTTTTCACATCCATCAGGTTCAGGTCGAGTTCATTGTACCCCACCCCCATAATATGACCATGGCCTTCAATAAAGCCGGGCGTGAGGATCTGTCCCTTTAAATCAATAAGTCTGGTACTGTCGTCCTTAAACCGTTTAAGTGCCTCGCTGGCCGGGCCCACAAACACAATGGTGTCGCCACGAACGGCTACAGCCTCTGCAACAGGTTGCTTATCGTTTACCGTATATATGGTACCTCCGTAAATAATCAGGTCGGCTACGGGCTCATTGTTGCGGCAGGATGCAAAAAGCCCTGCACAAACCACCAGAACAAGGGGAATACAGTTTTTCATATTAGCGGAAATTATTTGGAATGCTAAGCAGATTTTACCACCCGGGCAAGTAATTTTACATTTGTGCGCACCGCAAAGCATGCGAAAATACTTTTCCATATTTTTAAAAATTTACCTGTGGTGGGTTATTTATTTTGCCGGTGCCCGGTTGCTTTTTATGCTGTATCATTTTGACCGGGCCACCGGACTTACACCGGTTGAATGGACCCGTGTATTTTGGTATGGCATGCAGATGGACCTGAGCATGGGAGGATACTTTATGGTTTCCACCGGGTTGCTGCTGTCGTTCACGGTGCTGCTGAAAAAAAATTTGGTGCCCGTTATTCATATCATTAATTTTTGCTTCATACTACTCAGCTCATTTTTAATTGTGGCCGATGCCGAGTTGTACCTGCATTGGGGATTCAGGCTTACCACAGCCCCGCTGCTTTATCTGGATAATGAGGCAACAGGTACTTTGCCGGTTTCGCGATATGTAATGCTCACGGTTCTTTGGTTGTTTTTTCTCTCATTATCTTTAAGTATTTACTTTCGCCTTACCCGCACGGCAAAAGACGGCTTTAAGTATGTTTATCCGCGGGCGTATTCACTTATTTTCTTTTTGTTAACCGCGCTGCTTTTTATTCCCATCAGGGGAAGTTTTCAGGTATCGACCATGAATGTAAGCCGTGTGTACTTCCACCCGGGCAAACCTTTTGCCAATCATGCTGGCATCAATGCCGTTTGGAATTTTTTGTACAGTGCTGTTCGCAGCAAAGCATTGAAGTACCCGGAAGATTTTTTCGACCGAAAACTAACAGACGAATATTTCCGGCAGCTGTACCCCCAGCAGGAAGCTGCACCTGTTGTACTTAGCATAACCCGGCCAAACATATTGTTAATAATATTGGAAGGAATCTCAGCCGATGTGGTTGAACCACTTGGCGGCCTGCCGGGCATTATGCCTAATTTAAATAAACTGTGTGGGGAAGGCCTGTTGTTTAGCCGTTTTTATGCCAATGGCGACCGCACCGACAAGGGCCTGGTTAGTCTTCTGGCAGCCTACCCTGCCCAGCCGTATGGGTCGATCATAAAATATGCCCACAAAACCCAAAAGCTAAGCTATCTGAGCGAGTCGCTTGCAACCCTCGGATACAACGCCTCGCTGGTGTACGGAGGTGACGTGGATTTTGCCAATTACCGGTCGCTCTTTACAAATGGCAGGTTTCTACACCTCACTGCACTGGATGACTTTCCCGATTCGATTGCCACCAACAAATGGGGCGTGCACGATGAGCACCTTTACACCCAGCTTTTGTATGAACTCGATACAGCCACTTCGCTTCCCTTTTTTAAAGTAGCCCTCACGTTAAGCAGCCATGAACCTTTTAACGTACCCATGCAACCGGTTTTCGGTTTATCCAGCGACTCGGCTCTCTATCTTAATGCTGCTTTTTATGCCGACTTTTGCCTGGGAAAATTCATTACTGAGGCAAAAAAAAGAAAATGGTGGAACAACACACTGGTAATCATCACAGCCGACCACGGCCATCGCCTGCCCGCACGCCGGGAACCTGAACAACCTGAAAAGTACCATATACCGATGTTATGGACCGGAGGCGCAATTTCAGATAAAGGGATTATTGATATATATGGCAACCAAACCGACCTGGCAAACACACTGTTATCACAGTTGGACAAACCGGGCGAAGCATTTTTGTTCAGCAAAAACCTTCTGGGCAGCCCGGTTAACAATTTTGCTGTGTTTGTATTCAACGAAGGCTTTGGTTATATAACACCCGATACGCAACTTATATACCACCTGAGCGTGCGGCAGTTTACCCATACCAGTGGTAACGCTTCGCTTTTGCATAAAAACCGCGCCAAAGCCTACATGCAAAAACTGTTTTTCGATTACAACAATAAAAAATGAAAAAGCACTGCCTGTTATTTGTCTTTTTTTTGTTAACTGTTCCTACACATGCGCAGGATTTTGGACTTTCTTTTTCCTACTTCATTCCGAAAAACGGGTACTTCTCCGCCCCGGTAAGTCCGTTTTCCATGCGAGGCCTGGGTGTGGATTTAAGTCGCTGGTTTGCCATAGAGACAGGTGCAACCCTGTACAGAGTAACAGGACTGGGACTGAAGGATTTGCCTTTTGAGTACAAAGGACCTATTGCAGGAGCAAATTTTACGCTCTTTGTCCCGGCCGAGCTGGTGCTGATGATTCATGCCGGGAGCATGGAAATAGACCTGAAGGGCGGTTGCTTTTTCTTTTACGCTTTCGACCAGCACCTGAACTACGGACACCTGGACCGGGCCATAAGGACTTACGAAGGCTGGAGCGTGGCCAACGCTGCGGCCAAATTTAAAACTTACCCGGGCTGGGGCTACCATGCAGGAACCGAACTTACCTTTCCTGTAGTCCGGCAGTTTGGTGCCTCGCTGGAGGTAAACTATCTGTTAGGCCAGGCAAAATTTCCGATAAGCGGCAGCTATACAGGCGGTAACACTGCTATTGAAACCCGCACGTTTAACTTTGCCGATGCGCGCATGGATTTTTCGGGTTTGGAAATATCGATAGGCGTATTTTACCAAACCGGCCGGACAGCCATGCGCAGAAAAAGAAGATAAAAGCGTTACAGTTTTACCCGGATAATCTCCACTTCCTTAAACCTTCTTTTTAATCGTTCGGCAAAAAGAGCAGCTTCTCTCAGGGTCCTGAAGTTGCCTGTTTCACAGCGCACGTGGTGGTCGTCATCTGCATGTTGGATTAACCCAAACCTGAAATCATCCGGCAGCAGAAGTGTTGAATCATTGCCCGCAGGCATCCGCCACGTTACTTTATAACGTACCACCGGGTCGGGCGCAGGTGTTAGCATTTCCGGTGGCCCATGCTTACCCGCATTTAACAGCCTTCGCGCAAAAACAATAAATTTTTGAAACGCCTCTTTTGCCACGGGGTCCGTTCTGAAGAAAACCGTGTCAGATTCAAAATCAGGCACAGGCAGTATCACATACCTGCGGTTGGGTAGTGGACTCCGGTAAACCCAGTGCAGCAGGTAGCGTGCATCGCTGATACGGGTGTAAGAAGAATCACTGGTATAAACCTTCATCAGATCAACCCATAACGATGCGGCCCCGTCGCGCGGATGATCGCGCTGTCCGGAAATGAAATTACCCAGTGAATAGGCTACCAGCCGATTTTGCCCGTCCATCAGGTAAACGGGTTGCAGCACATGCGGATGTGCGCCCACTACTATCGAGGCTCCCCTACTAAAACAAAAGGAAGCCAGTTCTTTTTGCTGCGCGGTGGGTTGCGTTTGATATTCGCTACCCCAGTGCATAAAAACAATAATGGCATCGGGCGAGCGCTGCCGGGCCTCTTTCAGGTCGCGCGAAATTACTGCGGTATCGATAAGATTAACAACATTGGGCCGGGTAACCGGAATGCCATTGGTTCCATACGTATAATTGAGCAGTGCAACAGTTATGCCGTTAGCCTGCAGCAGCAAAGGGTAGTCATTCAGCCTTTCGACTGTATCGCGAAAAGTACCTGTATGCAATATGTTAAGGCTATCCAGTACCCTGATGGTTCTTTCCAGCCCTTTGCGCCTGCGGTCCAGGCTGTGGTTGTTGGCTGTAACCAAAACATCTATACCTGCATTTTTAAGGGCCACTGCCAGCTCATCCGGTGCACTGAACTGCGGGTAGCCCCGGTAAGGTTTACCGCCAAGGGTTAGCTCCAGATTACCCACCGTCATATCGGCCATTCGAAAGTAACGGCTAATAAAATGAAAGCACGTATCGTATTCATACCTGCCGCTAGACCGGTTATAGGCCGATTGAAGCTGGGAGTCGTGTTGCATAATATCGCCAATAAACATCAGCGAAAGGCGTGTGGTATCCTGTGCTGCTGCCGGAAGAACAAGTATAAAGAAAAACAAGAGCTTCATTTTACGGTTACTTCTATAACTTCGTTGTTGACTACTGCAAAAATACGATCGGTTTTACGGGGCTGCACGGCACAAAGCCCGGTAAAAACGCCAAATGCCGGACAGATGGCCTGATGCCCAGAGAAATAAAAACAGGGAATTTTTACACCCTGTTTACCTTTTGAGCGCAGCACGACACCCGGGTGCACGTGTCCGGCAATATTGTAACGGGCAGGTGGCACATCGTCCAAAGGATGATGGGTAAAAATAAAAGGCGGTTCTGTTATGCCGCTTCGCTGCACCTTAATCCCAGACTGCTCATAATGAATGTTTGCGAGTATATCGTGATTTCCCAGCACCAGTTCAAAACTTATTTGGTTAAAATATCCGGTAATTTGTTTCATAGCCTCCCAGCCAAAATTAAAGCGGCTATGAAAAAGATCGCCCAGGAAAAGTACACGCTCAGGCCGGGCAAGCTCAATGAGCGTTACCAGTATCTCCACATTGCGGTCATCAGCCCGGGAAGGAACGGCTATACCGTTCTTTCTGAAATGGTTTACCTTGCCCAGGTGCACATCAGCCACCACCAGCATACGATTACGATGCCACAACAACGCCTTTTGTGGAAATAATTCAAGAATTTCGTTGTAAACCGATATTTTCACTGCCCAAAAGTGCAAAATAACATGAAAGCGCGGGTTATTTTTCTGCTTAGCTTAATGATAACATCGAAGGCCATGCCCCAGCAAAATACCGGTTTTGAAAAACTGACTTTTGTTTCGGAAACCGACACCCTGCCCTACCGTTTGCTGCGGCCAGAGCGTGCAAAGGTCAATAAAAAATATCCGCTGGTTGTGTTTCTGCATGGTGCCGGTGAGCGCGGACGCGATAACGAGATAAACCTGAAATACATTACCCCCCTTTTTCTGAACGAGATAAACCGTAAGAAATTTCCTGCTTACGTGGTGGTGCCTCAGTGCCCGCCTGGCATTTGGTGGGCGCCGCAAAACTGGGGTGAGCCCGGGCACACACCAGCTCACACTGTAATTAAGCTTATCGACAGCCTGGCCATACAGTTTAACATTGAAAAAAACCGGATTTATCTTATGGGTTTGTCGATGGGCGGTAACGGAACATGGTATCTGCTTGCAACCTATCCTGAAAAGTTTGCTGCCGGTGTACCCATTTGCGGGTGGGGCAACCCCAGGCTTATACCCGCCATGAAAAATGTGCCCGTATGGGTTTTTCATGGCGATGCCGATCCCGTAGTTCCGGTTGACCGAAGCCGGGAGCTCGTAAATGCGATCAGACAGGCCGGGGGAAATCCCCGTTACACGGAATATCCCGGAGTTGGCCACGACAGCTGGACGCCTGCGCTCTCTGAACCCGAACTGCTGAAGTGGCTCTTTTCAAAGCGAATCCGCAAATAACGTCAGGGTTTTGTGCAGCCAGATGTTTAAGCTAACCGGGTCTTGTTTTATGGTTTTGAGGGGTGAACCCTGTTGGTCAGCACTGCAGGGTTTTCTATCAACTCCACCTGCATATTTTTTTCGGGTGCATTTTTAATGAACTTATCAATAAGTTCCTTCACATCGTGATCAATGAACAAATTTTTTGACATATCAATAATTACACAGCTCCCCGCAGGTATTTCTTCCAACTGGCGGGCAATAGCAGCTTTGTTAAGAAAAATAACTTCTTCGGCAAGTACAATTCGTAAAATATTGCTATTGGCTGTTTCTTTATGCAAAGCATGTGAGTTGCGGTAGCTGTTGCGGAGAATAACCAGCACGGCCACGCCCAGTCCAATTCCGATGCCCTTCAGCAGGTCGGTAAAGACCACACCCAGTATAGTGGCCATAAACGGAAGAAACTGAGACCACCCATGGACATACATTTCGCGGAAAAGCGATGGCTTGGCCAGTTTGTACCCTACCACCAGCAGGATGGCTGCCAGCACGGCCAGCGGTATCAAGTTCAGAATATGCGGAATAGTTACCACGCACACCAGTAACAATACACCATGCAGAATAGCCGACAGGCGGGAACGTGCGCCCGATTGAATGTTGGCAGAGCTTCTTATAATAACCTGGGTTACCGGCAGGCCACCAATAAGGCCGGAGCAAATATTTCCTGCCCCCTGCGCCAGTAACTCACGGTTGGTGTTGGTTTTGCGACCCAGGGGGTCCATGCGGTCGGTAGCTTCTACCGATAACAGGGTTTCAAGGCTGGCCACTATGGCCAGTGTAAGGGCAACGACCCACACATCGGGATTAACCCATGCCGACCACTGCGGAAAGGTAAAATTTGAGACAAAGCCGCTGAATGAACCGGCAACCGGAACGTTAACCAGGTGTTCTGCTTGCAGCGCCCAGTTCGGATAATACTTTCTGGTTACAACTTCGTAAACAATGCCAAAGGCTACGGCAACCAGGGGTCCCTGCACCAGCCTGAAAAAAAAGTGCTTCTTAACCAGGTACAAATCCCACAACAGCAAAATAACCAGCGAGACTACCGCCACCAGAATGGCAGCAGGTGAAATGTAATTCAGCATATGGGTTAATTCCGAAAAAGTATTGTAACCATCAGCCTGTCTGAAACTCATGTCTCCTTCGTAATCTGCGTCATACCCTGCTGCATGCGGAATTTGCTTCAGAATAATGATTACGCCAATGGCTGTGAGCATTCCTTTGATAACAGACGAAGGGAAGTAATAGCCTATGATTCCGGCTCCCGTCAGGCCCATGATGAGCTGAAATACTCCGGCAAGCACCACAGCTACCAGAAATATTTCGAATGCCCCGAGTTGCTGTATGGAAGTAAGCACTATAACGGCCAGGCCTGCGGCCGGACCACTAACTCCTAAAGCCGAGTTGCTGATTAAACCCACCACTATGCCGCCGCAAACCCCGGCGATAAGACCGGCATAAAGCGGGGCGCCACTGGCTAAGGCAATACCAAGGCACAAGGGCACAGCCACAAAAAAAACCACCACACTGGCCGGGACATCGTATTTCAGGTTTGCCGAAAAGGAAAATTTATCTGACATAAGTGTAAAAATCGTACTCCAATATATACAAGTAAAAAATCAGATAGAAGAGAAAAGTAAACAGCGTTATGCCACAGCAGCTTACGCCGGTGTTCAAACAAACATTAATCGGTTAGCAGTCTGTTTCGGTAGGTGGTAAAAATCCCGGCCTTCGACAGAAAACCTACATATTTCCCGTCATCGGTAACCGGCATGTTCCATACCCCGGTCTTATCGAATTTTTCAAAAATATCCTGCATATTTTCATGCACCCCGGCAACCACCACGGGTTTCTGCATGAGTTGCTCCACGGTAAGTTCGTCATACAGGCTGGTATCGAACATCACTTCGCGTATATCGTCCAGATAAATTATTCCCCTTAGTTTCCCGTCAGTATCCACCACCGGAAAAACGTTTCTTCTCGAAGCAGCTATTATCTCCACCAGTTTTCTGAGCGATGCTTCCGGCGGCACAGGAATAAAGTCGCGTTCAAGAAGGCTTTGCCACGACAGCCCGGAAAGAACAACCGACTCTTTACTGAACGACATGCCTTTGGCATGTTCGCGCAGTTTTTCCTGATCGAGCGAATATGGTTTAAGGTAACGTGCCACCGCTGTACTTACAGCGGCCACAATCATGAGCGGAATCATAAGCTCATACCCTCCCGTTATCTCTGCAATAAGAAATATAGCCGTTAATGGCGACCTGAAAATGCCGGTAAGCATTCCGGCCATGGCCACCAGGCAAAAATTGGCCGGAGGCAGCATTACCAAGCCGGTTCTGCTTAACAGCGCAGCGAAGGCATATCCAAGGCATGCTCCGGTAAACAGCGAAGGCGCAAAATTGCCGCCATACCCACCGGCCTCAATGGTAAAGCTCACCGCAAACACCTTAATCAGCGCCAGAAACAGAATGAGCCAGGGCAACAGGTATGTATCATCGGGGCCGATATTCAAAATACTGCCCTCAAACAAAGCCCCGGGTTGCCGGCTTTCCAGTAACTTTATAGCCTGGTAGCCTTCACCCAGAAACGCCGGAAAAAGAAGTATAAGCAAACCCAGAATTGTACACCCCACAAGGAATCGCGCAGCCGCAGAAGGCAGGTTATACCTGAACCATTTTTCAACAACCCGGAATACAGAGAGGTAGTAGGCTGCCAGTAGTCCGCAGGCACCTCCCAGTAAAACATAATACGGAACATTGTGGTAGTCAAATCGCTGTACGTTTGGAAAAGACAGGATAACTCCTTCATTAAGCAGCACCTTAGAGCACAGCGCGCCCACTGCACCTGCAATGAGCAGCGGAATAAAAGTGGATATACTGATGTCCATTAGCAGCACTTCCAGCGCAAACAACACGCCGGCAACCGGTGCATTGAAGGCTGCGGCAATCCCGGCTGCCGCACCGCAGGCCAGCAGCAGGGTACGGTCGCGGAAGCTTACCGGAAAAACCGATGCGAAGTTCGATCCTATGGCCGCCCCGGTTTGTACAATGGGCGACTCCAGGCCTACCGAGCCTCCAAAACCTACGGTAAAAGCACTGGTAAGCGCATGACCATAGGTTTCCTTGCGCGGTAAAACAGACGACTTACGAGCAATGGCCAGCAGCACATGATGCGTACCCCGTACCAGTTCTCCTCCCAGCACAAAACGTACAATAAGCAGAGAAATGAAAATTCCAACAGCAGGAGAAATAACATAAATCCATGAGTATTGTATGCTGTACGCAGAAAGAATACCATGTAAATAATGCACCAGGCCCTTGAGCAGAACAGCAACCAGGCCGGCCCACAAGCCAACAGCAACGGCAGCCACCATTAGAAACTGTCTGTTCGACAGCGCACGGGGCAGCCGTACAAAGCCTATCTTAAGCAGTTGCTGAAGCTTTTTAAAGCGCAAACCAGGTGCCATAGGGCAATATTAAAGCAAAAAGGCATTTAATCCCGCGATAATTCATTCAACAGCCCTTCCAGGTCGAGCGGATGGGTGTACATCATTAACCGACCGTCTGTATCAAGCGGCCATTCATGTCTGGGGCGGTCGCAGTACAACTCCACACCATTTCCATCGGGATCATCCAGGTAAATGGCTTCTGAAACACCGTGATCAGCTGCCCCTGTAAGCGGATAGTGCGCATCCAGCAACCTCTTTACGGCAACAGCCAGGTCTTTACGTGAAGGATAAAGCAGGGCAACGTGGTACAGTCCCACTCCGTTACGCGGAGCAGGTGGTGAACCCAGGCTATGCCATGTGTTTAAACCAATGTGATGATGATACCCGCCTGCCGAAATAAAGGCAGCCTCATTGCCGTAGGTGGCCATTAACTCAAAGCCCAGGAGGCCACAATAAAAATCAAGCGCCCGCTTAAGATCAGACACTTTAAGGTGCACATGGCCGATTCGGGTTTGATGCGGTATGGTATAAGCACCCATTAACAATGTAAAAAATAATTTCCTTTCAGAATTCCAGCAATTGGGTTAGCGCCTGCAGCGTCTTACCGGCATTGGGAAGCATCATGCGCTCCAGCTCAATGTTTAATGGTACTGCCGGAAGGTTGGCGGCACCCAGTGTCCACACCGGGGCATCCAATGCGGTAAAGCACTCCTTCTGTATTCTTCCGGCAAGCGATTCGGCAAAGGAATTAAGCAAGGGCTCTTCTGTTAAAACAAATGCCCGGTTGTGCTTTTGTACCTGGCGTATCACCTCATCCCAGTCAAGCGGATTCAGCGTACGCAAATCCAGTACTGTTATTCTTCCCTTATAGTGCGCAGCCGCCTCCAATGCCCAGTAAACACCCATGCCATAGGTTATTACCACGCAGGTGGTTTCACGCCTTACTTTCTCCGCATCGGCTTCGAGCACCACGCGGGCCTTTCCCAGTGGAATGATATAATCTTCATCGGGTTCGGGCGTTTTAGCTTCGGCCGTGCCCGGCACTTTGCTCCAGTATAAGCCCTTATGCTCCAGCATTACCACCGGGTTGGGGTCGTAAAAGGCAGCTTTGAGCAGTCCCTTCATATCGGCTGCATTCGAAGGGTAAACCACTTTAATACCCCGTATGGTAAGCAGGGTTGATTCCACACTTCCGGAATGGTAGGGTCCCCCGCCTCCGTAGGCACCAATGGGTACGCGTATGAGCGACTGAACAGGAAATTTTCCTTTGGTAAGATAGCAGCTCTTGGAAAGTTCTTCCACCAGCTGGTTCATGCCGGGCCATATATAATCGGCAAACTGTATTTCCACAATGGGTTTAACCCCCACGGCACACATGCCCGCAGTAGAGCCTACTATGTAGGCTTCCTGTATGGGTGTGTTGAATACCCGGTTATCGCCAAACTTCTGTGCCAGGGTGGCTGCTTCGCGAAATACCCCTCCCAGCCTTCGCCCCACATCCTGACCGTAAAATATGGCTTCCGGGTGTTTGCGCAATATCTCTTCAACGGCATGCAGGGCGGCATCTACCATTACCACCTTTTCTGCATCGCGGGGCGAGCGGTTGCCCCGCTCTTCGGTTACGGGCGTTGGGGCAAACTCGTGGCTGTTAAAATCTTCCGGGTCCGGGTCGGGCGCTGCGAGCGCCTTGCTAAAATCCTGTTCGGCACGTTCGCGCGCACCATGCTTAATATCCTGCAGCTCTTCGTCAATCACACCAGCCTGCCGCAGGTGTTTTTCGAGTTTGGGCAGCGGGTCGTTTAACTCATGTTCGGCCAGGTTGCTGCCGCGGTACCATTCACGGCGCACACCCGAGGTGTGGTGCCCCAGCAGCGGACAACGGGCATGTACCAGCACGGGCGAACGCTTTTTCCGGGCATAGCTAAGCGCTGTGGCCATTACCCGCCAGGCATCGGCAAAGTCTGAACCGTCTGCGCGCATACGGTGCATGCCTTTAAACCCTGCAGCATACTCGTAGGCATCCATGGCGCGCATTTCGGCACCGGTGGCCGATATGCCCCAGTCGTTGTCTTGCACCAGATAAACAATGGGCAGTTTTTTAAGTACGGCCATCTGAAAAGCCTCGGCTACCTCGCCCTCGGTTACTGCGCCATCGCCCAACGAACACAACACAATGGGTTTGTTACTGCCTTTTAAAAGCTTTTGCGATTCGAGGTACGAAAGGCCATGCGCCATACCGGTAGCCGGTATGGCCTGCATGCCGGTAGCAGAACTTTGATGCGGAATAACCGGAAAGCCTTGGCGCTTAAGTGAAGGATGGCCATAGTAACTTCTGCCTCCCGAAAACGGGTCATCGCGTTTGGCCATAAGCTGAAGCATCAGCTCATAGGGCGATAAGCCCAGCCCCAGCAAAAACGATTCATCGCGGTAATACAACGAAACATAATCGCAGGGCTTTATTTGAAAAGCCGCCGCCAACTGTATAGCCTCATGGCCACGCGAAGTGCTGTGTACATATTTGCTGCAAATGTCACGGTGCTCATCGTAAAGTTCGGCCATGCGCCTGGCCGTGCACATAAGTTCGTAGGCCCGCAGCATATCCTGAAGTGAGGCCTCCGTTGCAGTAGCGCTCCTGCGTTTTTTCCGGCCGGTAATTTGAATGCCCATCTGTGTCATCAGCGCTTAAAGATAACCAATTTACCAATGTGCTAACCGGCTTTAAATGGTGATAACCTGCTGCTGCACATCGGCTAATCTTTAGTTTCTTTGGGAAATTGTTTAAAAACGTCTAATCATGCGCACACTATTTATTCTGCTTATTGTTGCACCGGTCCTGTATGCCCAGCCCCAAAAGCTTCCGGCCAATAAAAAAGCTGTGATTGAATCAATCGAAAAACAGCAGGCACAGCTTATCGAAATAAGCAATAAAATATGGGCTTATGCCGAAACGGCTTTCCGCGAAAACAACTCGGCCAAAACCCTGGCCGATTATGCCGAAGCCATGGGCTTTACCGTTCAAAGGGGTGTAGCCGAAATACCCACCGCCTTTGTGGCTACCTATGGCAATGGCAGGCCAGTAATTGGCATCCTGGGCGAATTCGATGCCTTGCCGGGACTTTCGCAAAAAACGGTGCCGGTAAAAGAACCGCTTGAAGAGGGCAAACCGGGACATGGCTGCGGCCACAACCTTTTTGGTACAGCCAGCCTCGGAGCGGCCGTGGCCGTTAAAGAGCTAATTGCCTCGGGCAAAATCAAAGGAACCATAAAATTTTTTGGCACGCCGGCCGAGGAAAAGTTTTTCGGCAAGCTGTGGATGGTGCGGGCCGGTTTATTTAACGATGTAGATGTTTGTTTGGACTGGCACCCGGGAGCTGAAACCAAAGCAGCCGTTCAAACCGGATTGTCGCTGGTTGACTTCATTGTTGAGTTTTACGGGCAGGCCGCCCACGCTTCGGCCGACCCCTGGAACGGGCGCAGCGCCAGCGATGCGCTGGAATTATACACAACGGGCATAAACTACTACCGCGAGCACATACGCCCCTCTACGCGCATTCACTACCACATCCAGGATGGCGGCCAGGTGGTAAACGTTGTGCCCGATTACGCCCGCCTGTGGGTAAGGGTACGCGATCCTAAACGGCAGGTTATGCAGGAAGTTTATGAACGGGTAAAGAAGATGGCCGAAGGGGCAGCCATCATGGCGAATGTGGATTACAAAATTTCGCTGGTATCGGGCATCTATGAGATACTGGTTAACCGCACGGGCGCATCTTACATTCAAAAAAATCTGGAACTCCTGGGGCCTATACAATATACAGATGAAGAGATAGCCTTTGCCAAAAAAATTCAGGAATCCACCGGCAAACCCCAGGTGGGTTTACACAGCAAGGTAGAGCCCCTGGAAGAAACCCGTGAAGATGCCGGAGGTGGCTCAACCGATGTGGGCGATGTAAGCTGGGTGGTGCCCGTGGTGCGGCTTAGTGTAGCCACCGCTCCAGTCGGTACACCGTGGCACTCATGGGCAGTGGTAGCCTGCGGTGGAATGTCCATCGGCCATAAGGGCATGTTGCATGCCGCCAAAACACTTGCCATGACCATGGCCGACCTTTACGAAGACCCAAAAAAGGTTGAAGCCGTTAAAGCGGAATTTGCACAGCGCAAAGGCAACCACGTGTATAGCGGCATGGTACCCCCTGGCCCTCCGCCTGTCGGAAAAGATTAACTTCAGCAAAATCCGGATACTTAAAAACCAAAGAATGTCTGTATGAAGAAACTATTATACCTGCTTTTCTTTTCCTATCTCTCTTCCCTTCAGGCTCAAACGGAATACTTTTTTCCGGATGCCCGGAACATTAACCCCGAAATCCCTTCGCCCGAAACCTTTCTGGGCTACTCCATCGGCAGCCACCACACCCGGCACGATAAGGTAATTGAATATTTCCGCACACTGGACCGGCTCAGCGACCGCATTTCTATTCAGGAACTGGGTTATACTTATGAACACCGCCTGCAGATAACAGCCATCATCACCTCGCCTGCCAATCATGGGCGGCTGGAAGAAATAAGAACCAACCATTTAAAGCGAAATACCTCGCAGGCATTTAACCACGAACCCCTGGTTATACAGCTGGGCTACAACGTTCACGGCAACGAGCCTTCCAGCACGGAAGCAGCCATGCTCACAGCATGGTATCTGGTGGCCAGCAACAGCCCGGAAACCCAGAACTGGCTAAACAACCTGGTAATACTGATGGACCCGGTGTATAATCCCGATGGGCGCGACCGCCATACGCACTGGGCCAACATGCATAAGGCAAACCCGCCGGTAGCCGACCCGGCCGACCGCGAGCATAACGAAGTATGGCCGGGCGGACGCACCAATCATTACTGGTTCGACCTTAACCGCGACTGGTTTCTGGGCATCCATCCTGAAAGCCGTAACCGCCTCAGGTTTTTTCATCAGTGGAGGCCTTATGTCATGACCGACCATCACGAAATGGGCACCAACTCAACTTTCTACTTCGATCCCGGCAAAAACAGTTCCAATAACCCCCTTGTTCCTTCTTTCCTCTACGAACATATCTATCCGCTTTTCGGTGAACACTTTGCCAGGGCCATGAACCAAATCGGGTCGCAGTATTTTACCAAAGAGGTTTTCGATAAACTTTATCCGGGCTATGGTTCCAGTTATGTTAACTTCTACGGAGGTGCCGGCTTTTTGTTTGAACAAGCCAGCTCACGCGGCCATATACAGGAAACCAGTGCCCTTCCCCTTACATTTGCCTTTACCATACGCAACCAGGTAACGGCTTCGATAGCCACCATCAGGGCATCGCTGGCCGAACGCGACAAACTGATAAAAATGCGCCATCAGTTTTACCAGGCCATGGCTGCACAGGCAAAAGCCTCGGTCGTGAAAGCTTATGTTTTTGGCGATGCAAACGACATTTCGCGCACTTATGCCTTTGTAAACACCCTCAGGCTGCATGGCATTGAGGTTTATTCCGTTCAGAAAGATTTAGCCGTTGCCGGCAAAACGTTTGCCGCAGGCAGGTCGTTTATCGTTCCCACCAGCCAGGAAAATTATCTTATGGTGAGATGTGCTTTTGAAAAAGACATTCCCTACACCGACAGCGTTTTTTACGATGCCTCAACCTGGTCGTTGGTATATGCTTTCAATATGCCCTTCGCAGAAATCAGGGGTGCTTTCGAAAAAGGCAACCCGGTGGTGAGCGAACTTGAAAAACCCGAGCCCCCTTTTACACCCGGAGCATACGCGTATCTGATAGACCTGGCCGATTACCGGGCCCATCAGGCGCTATACCATCTCCAGGCGGCTGATGTTATCGTTAAGGTTTCGTTTAAGCCTTTTACCGCCCGCATAGCCGGTAAGGACCGGTATTTTGGATATGGCACGCTGGTTATACCTGTTGCCGGCCAGCACATGGAAGCATCAGTGTTAAACAAGGTATTGGAAAAAGTAAGTCGTGAAACCCGCACAGAAATGATATCTGCCGAAACAGGCCTGAACATAAAAGGCATTGACCTGGGATCGAACGATGTGGTGCCGCTAAAAAAAATTAAACCACTTATGCTGGTTGGTGCCGGCGTTTCGGCTTACGAGGCAGGAGAAGTATGGCATTTGCTTGACCAGCGTATAGGCATGCCCGTTACCAAGGCCGATGTAAGCTACTTTAACCGTATTAACCTGCATAATTACACCACGCTGATAATGGTTAGCGGAAGTTATGCGTTCGATAAACCAACCATTGACAAAATAAAAGCCTGGCTGCAGCAGGGAGGCACGCTTATAACCCTTAAAACAGCCACGGAGTGGGCCATAAAACAGGGCCTTGCCGGCCAGCATAAGCTGGTTACGGCCGACACCCTGTACAGGGCAAAACGCCTGAATTTTGAAGACGCCAGGGCTACCGAGGGATCCCGCCAGATTGGCGGCAGCATTTTTGAGGTAGATCTGGACATAACCTCGCCCATTGGCTTTGGTTACACCAGCCGCACCCTGCCGGTTTACCGGAATGGGTCAACTTTTTTGCAGCCGGGTAAAAATCCTTATGCCATCGTTGCACAATACACAGAAAAGCCGCTCATTGGCGGTTACCTGCACCCGCAAAACCAGGGCAAGATTTCACGTTCGGCAGCCATTTTGATGCACCGCGAAGGACAAGGCCGCGTGATACTCTTTGCCGACAACCCCAACTTCAGGGGTTACTGGTATGGCACAAATAAGTTGTTTTTAAATGCCCTGTTCCTTGGTCCGGTAATTAATGTACCCATGCCCGGTAATACCATGGAGTAAAATGTACTGATAAAGGTCAGCCGGCTGTTTGCTGCAAATCATGGTTTCGCCAGGTTCTTCCTTTTAATTTCGGCATAAAAAGGAGGTAATATGGCACTTATTAAACGAACCGGCTTACCATTGCTTTTTAACGAAGGATGGCTTACTGACTTGTTCGACAGCGAAAGGTTTTTTGATTCCGGTTGGATGAAGCGCATCCAGGTTGTTCCTTCCGTAAACATAGTGGAAAAGGAAAAAGCTTTTGAGCTTGAGGTGGCCGCTCCCGGCCTGGATAAAAAGGATTTCAACATTACGGTTGACAATGGTGTACTAACCATTGCATGCGAAAAGGAAGGCAGCAAAGAAGAAAAAGACAAAAACTACACACGCAAAGAGTACAGCTACACCAACTTTGCAAGATCGTTCACCCTGCCCGATAACATAAAGAGCGATGAGGTGATCGCAAAATATGAGAATGGCATTTTACATATTACCCTGCCCAAAACCGAAGGGGCGCGCGTACGGGGCAAGTCAGTAAAAGTTGAGTGAGCTTAATTAAGGTTTGACACATCATCCAGGCTGGCAAACTTTCGGCCCCGGCCCGAAACCGCAGCCACATTAAAGAATCCCAGCGGCTTTGTGCCGTTGGGATTTGTATTTTGGATATTGGATGACACATTCGACAAAGGTATGGCAAACAGTTCACCAAAGCCGCCGGGCCGGTCGGTTTGCAAAACCACCTGGGTAAGAAAGTCGAACGATGCCTCGCTCAGGGAATGCAACTCAACGTAAACCGAATCGCCAGGTATATAGGGCGATAAAAACCTTCCCTGCTCATCCTGATCGAAAGGATTAATGCCCCTGCGAATGGGGGCAATAAAATTCACTCCGTTAAAGTTGCTGCCGCGCGAGAAGCCCGCATCATAAGCCAGGTTAATCTCAGAAGGTTTATTGAGCAGCGTACCGTTTTTCCATGTTTTTATCCAGTATGTGTCGCCTGGCTCGGGCGGGTCAATGGCCCAGAATTCAGCCAGGTAGAGGTCGTCAATAAACTGGTTGCCCTCTTCCACCCTAAAGGTAATGCTGTCAATTGTGGGCACCCTGCCCATACGTGTTGTTGCTGTAAATATTTCGCCAAGTGCTGCAACAGTAAGGGTGTACAATACACCGGTTGTACCCAGCCGTTCGCCCGGTGCCGGCACCCACACATAGGTACCGGCTAAAGTATCCGACTCAGCAAAAAGATACAGAGAGCCGTCGGACCCGCTGATGGTAACCGTAGCCCCCGAAACAGGTGGCGGAAGGGTATTTTGAAAATATGGCTGGGTAAAACTAAGCTTGATAAACTGCGGCTCCTCTTTGTTGTTTACCCATGCATCTACCACCAGCTGAGGTTCGGCTTCGGGCAGCGTGGGGAATACCACTGTTTCGCATGCCGTTATCACGAGTAAACCGGTTAGTATAACTAAAGCGCTGATTCGCATAGGCAGATTTTAAAAGTGAAAGTTGTATGATACCGATGGCACCAGCGTTCCGATTATGGAAAGCTGGGTAGCCCTGCTTTGGAGAGGGGCCCCGCTTGCCGCACGATCATCGGCCTGTGAGAAATACACAGAGAACGGGTTTTTGCGGGCATACAGGTTGTACACGCCAAACACCCAGTAGTCAGTGTTTTTACGTGTCTTCCCATTTTTTCGCTGAGACCGCCCCTCCAGCCGAAAGGAAACATCGAGGCGGTGAAAGGGCGGAATGCGCACATTGTTACGCGTATTTGCGGCATTATGAGGTATTAAAATATCCTGTATTACGTAACGGGAAGTTGGGAACGTAGTGGGTGTTCCCGACAAAAATGTAAAATTAGCCGAAGCCGACCACCTGTTGTTTATTTGATAGAAGGCCGTTGCTTTGAAATTGTGGGTTTGATCAAACCGGGTTGGATACCACGATCCGTTGTTAATGCCATTTACTTTCAACTCGGTACGGGCCAGCGTGTACGATACCCATCCCGTTAACCGCCCCGTTTTCTTTTGCATGTACAGCTCCATGCCATAGGCTCGCCCCCTGCCCGAAAGCAAATCGCCTTCCAGGTATTCATTAATCAGCAAATCGGCCCCGTCAATATAATCCACCTGATTCCGGGTGCTGCGATAGTACACTTCGGCAGATAATTCGTAGGACTTTTCCTGACCCAGCGTTCTGAAATAGCCCATGGCTACCTGAGTACCTAACTGAGGTTTTATGTTTTGCGAAGAAGGAGCCCATACATCAAGCGGATTGGAAGCCGCTGTATTGGATATGAGATGCAGATACTGCGCCATGCGCATGAAACTGGCTTTAACAGAACTTCTGGGGTTAAACTCATATTTCAGCGAAATGCGGGGTTCGGGCGTGGCATAGCGCACCAGCTCCACGCCTTTTGCGTAGTCAGTGAAAGAAACGGGCTGCCTTCTTATTCCGGGAATGGTGTCGTTGTACTGATATACCCTGCCCGGGCCAAAACCCTGAAAAATACTGTAACGCAAACCATATTCGGCCGAAGTATGCCGGCTTACCTGAAGCTGATGGCTTACATAAAAAGAAGTTTCGAGATTGTACTTTCTGTCGAGACTAATATTTACCGTTTCGCCATTGGTGGTTCCGGTAGCCCGGGCAGGATCAAACTGGTAGTAATGAGCTTCGACACCGGCCGAAATTTCGTTCTGGCTGTTGATGAAATAGCTCAATGAAGGCTTTACAGTAAAGTCGGTAACAGATGAATTCCATTTAAAATTGTCACGTTCATCTTCACCAAATTGAAGCGCATAATCATATTTACTGAAGATAAGTGAAACGTTTGAGAACAGCCTGTTGCCTATAATGCTGTTCCACCGCAGGGTGCCGGTGGCGTTGCCCCACGAAAATCCCTGTTGCCGGTCGAAAAAGAAAATATCACGGCCTGCATAACCTGAAAGAAAAAGGTTGTTGTGTTCATTCAGGCGGTAATTCAATTTGGCTGTAAGATCGTAAAAATTGAGCCGGGCGCCATCGCGCAGCACATCCACAAACGGACGCGCCAGCACATCGATATACGAACGCCTGGCAGCCAGAATAAACGACGCCTTCCCGGGCACCAGGGGGCCTTCAACAGTCAGGCGGCTGAAGATGGTGCCAATGCCACCGTTGGCTTCAAACTGTTTGCTGTTGCCCTCCTTCATCCTTACATCCAGTATAGAGGCCAGCCGGCCGCCATAGCGGGCAGGAATGCCTCCTTTGTAGAGCTGCACATCTTTAATAGCATCGGGGTTAAAGACTGAAAAAAAGCCCAGCAGGTGCGAAGGATTATACACTGCTGCCTCATCCAGAACAATAAGGTTTTGCCCCACGCTTCCGCCACGAACATTGTAGCCCGATGCCCCCTCGCCTACGGTACTCACCCCAGGCAGTTGCTGAATACTTTTAATAATATCGGCCTCACCCAGAAAAGCCGGCATGCGGGCAATGGTTGCCGCATTAAGCCGGTTTACCGACATTTGAATGCTCCGAATGGCAGCTTCTTCTTCTTTGGATGAGATGACCACTTCATCCAGTTGCGTGGATGAAGCAGTAAGTTCTATGTCGAGCCGGGTGTTGCGGCTTAAATCAACTTCGCATACCACATCGGTGTATCCTACAAAGGAAAAGCGAACCTGATAAATGCCCCTGGCAAGGGTGAGCGAATAAAATCCGTATGCATTGGCAACGGTTCCGGCACCGCTTGCCGGCACAAAAACCGTGGCGCCTATCAGGGCCTCACCGTTCGATGCATCGCGCACATATCCTGAAAGGGTGGCTCTTTCGGGCTGAGCATGCACGATTGCCCAGGGCAGGAAAAATAAAAAAATATACCGCATAAAGTTTACAACCTACTAAAACAGGTAAACACCCAATTTGTTGCAAAAGTCTGAAATAATTACATATTCAAAAAGGTGCTTACTTGCCTTCCGGAACGGGTAAACTGCGCAGGTTGTGAATAAAACCTTCTATCTGAGCCTGCAGGTTGTGGCTGTTTTCCAGTAAAGAAATAAAGGCGCTGCCCACAATGGCGCCATTTGCCAGCCTGCAGGCGGCATGAAAGCTTTCGGAATTGGATATGCCAAAACCGGCCAGCACCGGGTTTTTAAGCTTAAGCTTCTGTAATCGTTTAAGGAACTCATCCTGTTCTGTTGTAAACGATGTTCTTGTGCCGGTAACGCCGCTCAGTGAAACGGCATATAAAAACCCACCCGAAAGGCTGTCGAGCAGACGAATGCGTTCGTCTGCAGATGAGGGGGTTACCAAAAATACCACGTGAATGCCGGCCTGCATGGCTTTTTTCCGGTATTTTAATTCAAACTCTTCGGGCGGCAAATCAGGAAGAATAAGGCCGTCGGCACCTGCTTCGGCGGCATCGGTAAAAAATTTTTCAACGCCATACTGCAACACCGGGTTCAGGTAGCCCATAAGCAACAACGGCATTGTTACCGTTTGACGGATTTGTTTTACCTGGTCGAGCAGCAGCTTTAGCGTCATTCCGTTGGCTATAGCCCTGTTGTTGCTGCGCTGGATTACCGGCCCGTCAGCAATAGGATCTGAAAAGGGAATGCCAATCTCAATCATGTCCGCTCCGGCTGCCTCCAGATGCCGGGCAATGGTTACGGTGTCATTAAGACCTGGAAAACCTGCCGTATAAAATACCGACAAAATGTTTTTTTCCCTGCGCTGAAAGAGTTTGTCGATCCGGTTCATATCAGTTGATTATAAGCCTGTAAATCTTTATCTCCTCTTCCGGAGAGGTTAATAACCACCACATCGTCTTTGCTCAAATTAAGTTTTGGTAGAATGGCAAAAGCATGGGCTGTTTCCAAAGCCGGAATAATTCCTTCGGTCCGGCTAACCTCCAGTCCCGCCCGGAGTGCCTCTTCATCGGTTGCCGACATAAATTTTGCTCTTCCGGTTGCAAACAAATGAGCATGCAGCGGACCTACGCCGGGATAATCCAGTCCGGCCGAAACCGAGTAGGGTTCGGTTATCTGCCCATCGGCAGTTTGCATAACCAGAGTTTTGCACCCGTGCAGCACGCCGGGTTTACCGAGGGCAAGCGTAGCGGCAGCATGGCCGCTCTGCAACCCTTTGCCGGCTGCTTCAACGCCTATAAGCTGTACGTGTTCATCATCCAGAAAATGATAAAAGGCGCCTGCTGCGTTGCTCCCTCCGCCCACGCAGGCAACAACATAATCCGGATAAGGGTTACCCTCCTTTTCGGTGAGTTGCTGCCTGATTTCGGCACTGATAACCGATTGAAACCTTGCAACCATGTCGGGGAAAGGATGCGGCCCTACTACCGACCCGATGATGTAGTGGGTGTCGAGCGGATGGGCAATCCAGTGGCGCAGGGCTTCGTTAGTGGCATCTTTCAGCGTGGCGTTGCCTGAGGTTACAGGTATAACTTCGGCTCCCAGCAGTTTCATGCGGGCTACGTTGGGCTGCTGCCGTTCCACATCGGTTTTACCCATATACACGGTGCAGGGCATGCCCATAAGGGCACACACGGTAGCAGTAGCCACGCCATGCTGGCCTGCGCCTGTTTCGGCAATGATTCTGGTTTTGCCCAGTTTTTGGGCCAGTAAAATCTGGCCGATGGTATTGTTGATTTTATGTGCGCCGGTATGACACAGGTCTTCCCGCTTCAGATAAATGCGTGCACCATATTGCGCACTTAGTCGGGAAGCGAAATAGAGGGGCGTGGGGCGTCCGGCAAAGTCTTTCAGCAGGCTGTAAAAACGGCGCTGAAAACTTTCATCCTGAATAATATCCATATAGCGCGTGCGCAACTCTTCGATGTTGCGCCAGAGCATCTCCGGTATGTAGGCTCCGCCGTACTCACCGTAAAATCCGCCTTCCGAAATCTTGTAGGTCATAAATGCACCAACAGGTTTTTAACAATATGAATGAAATTTTGAATTTGGGTTGTATTTTTTAGCCCGGGTTCATCTTCAACCCCGCTGTTTACATCAAGCGCAAACAGGCAGGGATGCCGGGGCAGGCCATTGGCTTTAAGCAAAGCCGGCGATAATCCGCCGCTAAGAAAAAACGGTTTATTCCATGTATATTTCTCAAGTACTGTCCAGTTAAATGCGCGGCCCGACCCTCCGTATTGCTTCGAGCGGGTATCAAACAAAAAATAATCGGTTACATCCAGGTAAGGTTTCAGCACATCAAAATTGAAAGCGGCATCCACGCCAAATGCCTTTATCAGGCTGTAGCCATGTTTATACAAAATGTAACAATCATCAGGACTTTCATAGCCATGAAGCTGTATATGCGTTAGCTTATGCGCTGAAGCCACCTGCAAAATGGTTTCCGGCTGTTGGTTTACAAACACGCCTACTCTGGCAGTCTTGGCAGGTACATCAGCAGGCATAACAAAACCCGGGCCCACATAGCGGGGTGATTGCGGATAGAAAATAAATCCCATGAAGTCGGGTTCAAATACCGCCACTTCGCGTATGTTGGCAGGGTATTTTAGGCCGCATATTTTTATTTTAGGCATCATAACTGGTCGTTATCCAGTGCATTGATAAAATCGGCACAAGCCTTTACCGGATCGGCCTGGCTCATGAAATGCTCGCCAATTAAAAATCCGGTATATCCAAGGCTGGCCAGTTGTAAAGCTGTTGAAGGGTGTTTCAGTCCGCTTTCGGAAATCCGCACCACATCGGGGCTGAAAACTTTGGCCAGCTCAACCGAATTGTCAACGTTGGTTTGCAGGGTATTGAGATTTCGGTTATTTACACCTGTTATGTCGGCATTTGTATGCCGGTATTGATCCCACTCCTGCCGGTTATGTATCTCCAGTAATACTTCCATGCCCAGTTCATGGGCCAGAGTGGCAAGCTCTTTTGCTTCACCGGCACTTAGTGCTGCCCCAATCAACAACACTGCATCTGCGCCATAAGCTTTGGCCTCAAAAAGTTGGTAGGAATCTATTATAAAATCCTTACGAAGCAGTGGCACATCAACCAGTTTGCGGGCCTGCCGCAGGTCATCCAGCGAACCACCAAAGTACTGCTCATCGGTAAGCACCGACACCGCCACCGCACCAGCCTGCACGTAACCACTTACAACGCGGGCAAGGCCGGCATCGGGATTTATTCGGGGATTGGAAGGAGAACGCCTTTTAAATTCGGCAATTACGGCACGTCCTGGCCGTGCAAGCAGCCTCTCGCGTAATGAATGGCACTGCCTGTTGAAATATGGAAGACTTTTAAGCAGTGATTCGGGCACCAACCGCTTTCGTTCTTGCACTGCTGTGCGTTTATGATTAAGTATTTGTTGCAACATAGCCATTCAATTTTCCAGCAGTTTTTTAAAACATTGAAATGCTTTACCCGAAAGCAGCGCTTCGCGCGCCGCATCAGCACATTGCCTTACGGGCACATCAGGCCGTGCACAATGCAGCGCAAGTGCCGCATTGGCAATGACCACCTGGGTTTGCGCATCGGTTCCCTTGCCCTGTAAAACATTCAGGAATATTGCGGCTGAATCTTCAACCGAAGGCCCGGCAGCTATTTCGCCCGGAGAGACTTCCGTTAATCCCAGATCATCGGGTACCATAAGGCCTTCACCATAAGTTGCATAATACCGGAATGATCCGGTAAGCGATATTTCATCATAACCATCCAGCGAATGCACCACCATAAACCTGCCGGAAGTTTGCTGAAGCAGGTAACCGTACAGCCGGGCAAGCTCAAGACTAAACACACCGGTAAACTGAATGGGCGGAAAGGCCGGATTTACCAGCGGGCCCAGCATGTTAAAGAAAGTTTTGATGCCCAGGTCTTTGCGTACCGGAGCAACGTTTTTCATGGCCGGATGGAACAACGGGGCATGGAGAAAGCAAATGTTGGCGCGTTCCAGCTGGCGTTTTAGTTCGTCTGTATTGCTGGTAAACCGAAAGCCGAAGTGCTCTAAAATATTCGAAGAACCGCATACTGATGAAACACCGTAATTTCCGTGCTTGGCAACGGGCTGTCCGGCGGCTGCCACCACAAAGGCCGCAAGTGTGGAAATGTTAAAAGTGTTTTTGCCATCCCCGCCAGTGCCGCACACATCCATAACCGGCACATCGAAAATGGCCTTTGTGCACAACTCCAGCATGCCCTCGCGAAAACCCTGCAGTTCCTCAACGGTTACCGGGCGCATGAGATAGACCGTGAGCACCGCCGCTGTCTGTGCGGCATTGTGCCGCCCCGATGCCAGTTCGAGCAACACTGTTTTGGCCCCTTCTCTGTCGAGTGGCTGTTGGGTAAACAGGTAGTTAAGAACTTCTTTCATATTTTATAGCTAACCAGTTTTTTATGATCTTATGCCCATCGGGAGTCATTACCGATTCCGGATGAAACTGCAGGCCCCGCACATCGTGCTGCGTATGCCGTATCCCCAGAATCAGCCCGTCTTCGCCTGTTGCGGTAATGCGCAATTCCGGGGGCAGGCTGTCCGCCAGCACCGCCCATGAGTGGTAATGGCACACCTGAAAGACTGGTGGCAGGTTACGGAAAAGTAGCTCCTCAGGGTCCTGCACCTGCGCGGTTGAAGTAACCCCATGCCGTACCTCACTCAGGTTAAAGAGCTTTGCACCAAACACCTCAGCTATTCCCTGGTGCCCCAGGCAAATACCCAGAATGCTTTTATAGGGTGCATAGGTGCGTATGAGTTCTTTCATGATGCCTGCCTCATCCGGAACGCCCGGTCCGGGCGACAGCAGTATTTTGTCGTACCGGCCAGCCTCTTTAACGGTTATTTTATCATTCCGGTACACATCGGGTTCGTAACCTGAATCGCGCAACAGGTGTACCAGGTTGTATGTAAACGAATCGTAATTATCGAGTACCAGTATTTTCATGTTTTAAGATTTTCGGCTATTTCCATTGCTTTTCTAAGCGCGGCCAGTTTGTTGTTTACTTCCTGAAGTTCGTTTTCCGGAATGCTTTTGGCCACAACACCCGCCCCGGCCTGATAGATTAGCGTATTGCGGATACTGAGGAAAGAACGGATAAGAATGGCCAGGTTTACCGATCCGTTAAAGCCAAAATAACCTATTGCTCCGCCATAAAAGCCGCGGCTCACATTTTCCAGCTCATCTATTAAACCAATGGCCTTGTGGCGCGGCGCCCCTGAGAGCGTTCCTGCCGGGAAAGTAGCACCGGCCACCTGCACCGGATTAAAGTTATGGGGTAGCATGCCCGTAACCTTCGACACCAGGTGAATAACGTGCGAGTAGTATTGAATTTCCTTGAATACCTCGACTTTTACTTTCGATGCATAACGGCTCAGGTCATTCCGGGCCAGATCAACCAGCATGTTGTGTTCAGCATTTTCCTTGGTGTCGGCTGCGAGCTTGCGGGCCAGCTCCGCATCCTGCTGGTCGTTACCCGTTCTGCGAAAAGTGCCCGCAATAGGATAAACCCGCACTTCATTACCCCTAACCTGCACCTGTGCTTCGGGAGATGATCCGAAAATGCGAAAGTTTCCGTAATCAAAATAAAACAAGTAGGGTGATGGATTTATGGAACGCAGTGCACGGTAAACATTAAATTCATCACCGCGAAAGCCTGTTTCAAACCGCCTGGAAAGCACCAGCTGAAAAACATTGCCCCGGTGGCAATGCGCTATGGCCTTTTCAACGCAACCCAGAAATGCCGCATCGGTAAAATTCGAAACCTCGCCATTGGTACGTTTAAAATCATAGTGCGGATACCGGCCGTCAAAAACAATCTGCTGCAGTTTTTCCATATCCATACCACCGGTGCAGTTTCCCTTAAGTTCCAGTAACTTCAGTTCATTAAAAAAATGATCGATTACCAGCACAAACCGATAAACCGAAAACTGCATCAGGGGAATAAGGTTATTTTCATGGCGCAGATGCACCTCTTCAAAAAAACGAACCGCATCATAGCTCAGGTAGCCGAACAGGCCTGCCTGAACGTGCGTTTTATCTACCCGGAATGCCTGCCGGAATTGTTCGAGCATGGCGCTAACCTGGTGCGGGTGGCTGAAGTTGAAAATTTCTTTTGTACGGTCGGGCCAGTTGATGTGGACCTCATTACCCCTTACGGTAAATGTGGCTATGGGATCGCAGCAAATAAGCGAAAGGCTGTTTTCCTGACCGTGGTAGTCGGAACTTTCCAGCAGCAACGTGCCGGCAAACACATCGCGAAGCCGCAGGTATACCGATACGGGTGTTAGGGTATCGGCAAGCAGCGTTTTGGTTTGTATGGTAAACGTAAAGTTCTTCATTTGACAAGGGTTAAAAAACGAAGGCCCGCTGTGAACAGCGGGCCTTCGGGACCAGTTTTTATCTACACAATACGGCTGTTCACAGTTCAGTTTCCTGAATGTGCCACCACCACGCCATATTGTTTGTTGCAAACAGCATTACTCAGCAGCTTTTTTACGCATCGTTTTTCTTGCTTTGCGCACCGGGCTTACGGCCTCGGCTTCGGTAGCCACAGCCTTGCCGGCAGTCTGTGTACGCTTAAGCCGCGCCTTGATTGCCTTGCGGCTGCGCGATACGCCATACGTACCCTTCCAGATTTTTCCTCTTTTTGACTTTTTATCGCCTTTGCCCATAGTTCATAAATGTGCGGCAAGTATACCAAGTATTATCGAATTTCAAAATATGAATCGCGGGTTACCGAAAAAATATTTTAACTTTTGTGCAGTTTACTTGTTTTTTTAACCGTATGGCCCACGCAACCCCTGAAATTATAGAAGTGCTGCGCGCCACCGCGCAGGCGCTTGAAACAACCACCGACTACCAATGGGGGCACATGGGAGCCTGCAACTGCGGCTTCCTGGCCCAACAGGTTACAAAAGCCAAAAAGGAAGATATCCATTCCAGGGCCATGTTGCGCCAGGGCGACTGGACAGAACAGCTTAACGACTACTGCCCGCAAAGCGGACTGCCCATGGACGGTTTGATTGACGATTTACTAGGATTTGGTTTTTCTTTATCCGACTTAAAACACCTGGAACGCCTCACCGATGCCACCATTCTCGATGCCCTGCCAGGGGGCAGGCGCTACCTGAAGCATAATGTGAAGGAAGATGTGATTCTGTACCTGCGCACATGGGCCCTCCTGCTCGAAGAGCAATTTACCCGTCACATTACCCTGCCGTTAAGTCAGGGCCAGGTGAACGTTCCAGTGTAAATTCATAACAATCTTTTAACCGGTTACCCTGGTTTACAAAGGCAAAGTAGGCAGGTTTAAGCTCACTCCTGGTCCATCCGCATTTTTGAAGCACGCGTTGCGAGGCCGTGTTTTCAGCATCCACAAACGTCCAGATGCGGGCAAGTTGCGGCATATTTTTCAGCAACCCCGATAAAGCAAAGCAGGCAGCCGTGGCGATACCTCTGCCCCATAGCGCCGGGCTTATTACATAACCCACCTGCGCCTCATTACCCCTTACTACCGCCCCGATGCTGCCCGCCAGCCGGTTGGTGCCGGCCAGGCGAATGGAATAGTAAAAATCATGACCCGCATTCCACGCCTGCACGGCATACCGCAAAAATGTACGGGTATCGGCCAGGCGGTTGTGCGTGGGCCATGTTACAAAACGGGTGGCATCGGGCTTGCTGGCATAGGCATAAAAAATTTCTTCGGCATCTTCGTACCTTAGCCGCTGCAAATGCAACGTTCCGGCATCCAGTTGCTCCGCAAAAGGTAAGCGTAACTCAGCCATGGCCAAACATCCCAATGTGGTTCATCAATACTTCAGGAAAAAAAATGCCCGGCGGCGTTACCATTTACGTAAAGGTAAATCCTTTTCACCTTACGGGAATTGAACTTACCCGCTTTGCCGAAGGAAAGCAGGAAATAAGAGAGCTGGAATTTGAAGATACCATACTGGAAGACCTGCAGGCCGATTCATTCGAGCCCTGTACTGCCCTGGAGTTTAATCTGTATTATGCAGGCCTGGCCTGACATAAAATAAACCTAAAAAATGTGCTACCTTTGCCCCCGGCAAGCCGGCACGACCAGCTCCTGCTGAACTCCCCCAGGACCGGAAGGTAGCAAGGGTAGGCGGTTGTAGCGGTGCGATGTTCGGTTTGCCTTTTTGTTTTTCTGCCTGATCGGCAATCCGTATTTTTACCCCGCATTCCATTAATAACCAACCATGAAATTTTTTATCGACACAGCCAACCTCAATGAAATACGCGAAGCTTACGACCTGGGTGTGCTGGATGGCGTAACCACCAACCCCTCGCTCATGGCCAAAGAAGGCATAAAAGGCGAAGAAAACATTCGCGCCCATTATAAGGCCATTTGCAATATTGTTGATGATAATGTGAGTGCCGAGGTAATTGCCACCGATCTGGAGGGCATATTGAAAGAAGGCCGTGAGCTGGCCAAAATTGATGATAAGATTGTGGTGAAGGTGCCCATGATTAAAGATGGTGTTAAAGCACTCAAACAATTTGCTGCCGAGGGCATCCGTACCAACTGTACTCTGGTGTTTTCGGCCGGCCAGGCCCTTCTGGCGGCCAAAGCAGGCGCCAGCTTTGTTTCGCCTTTCATCGGCAGGCTGGACGATGTTTCGCATGATGGCCTGGACCTGATTGCGCAAATCAGGCATATATACGATAACTACGGCTTTGAAACCGAAGTGCTGGCCGCCTCTGTCCGCCATGTAATGCACCTTATTAAGTGCGCAGAGCTGGGTGCCGATGTGGCCACCTGCCCCCTTTCGGTAATAACCGGTTTGCTTAAGCACCCCCTTACCGATGCAGGCCTTGAAAAATTTCTGGCAGACCACAGAAAACTGAACGGTTAAAGTGCATACCAACGCTTACTGATGTTTTCTACCGACCCTGTAATTCGCGCCAGAGACGCCCACATCTTTCAGGATAACAACACCGTGCTGGGCAATCTGAACTTTGAAATTGAAAAAGGTGAGTTCGTTTTTCTGGTAGGCCGTACAGGGTCGGGTAAATCATCACTGCTTAAAACCCTTTATGCCGATTTGCCGCTGCGGCTGGGCGACATGGAAGTGGCCGGCTTTAATATCCGCAATATCCGATCGGCACAAATACCCATGCTGCGCAGGCGCCTGGGTATCATTTTTCAGGATTTTCAGCTCTTTCAGGACCGTACCGTGGCCGATAACCTGGCGTTTGTAATGAAGGCTACCGGCTGGCGCGAAAACGGCAAAATAAAAGCGCGCATTGCCGAAGTGCTCATGCAGGTTGGACTGGGTTCGGTAGAAAAAAAAATGCCGCACCAGCTTTCGGGTGGTGAACAGCAACGGGTGGTAATTGCCCGCGCCATGATTAACGAGCCGCTTATACTGCTGGCCGATGAGCCCACCGGAAACCTGGACCCCGAAGTATCGACAGGCATCCTCAAACTTTTTCAGCAAATCAACAAAAGCGGCACGGCCGTGCTCATGGCCACACACGACTACTCGCTGATACGCAGGTTTCCGGCACGCATACTGAAATGCGAAAACGGCACCCTGCTCGATTCCAGACTGCAAACCATCGAGCTGGAAAGCAACACCTAAAGGTTGTTTACCGGCTCCAGGCCCATCTCGCGAGCGCGATCGATCAAAAACGCCATCACCTCCTGGCGGTCATTGTGTATGCGCCCTTCCAGAATGGCCTCTTTTACCTGTTCTTTTAATTCACCTATAACAGGTCCGGGTTTAAGATTAAACATGCGGATAATTTCATCACCGGTTACCGGGGGCTGAAAATTGCGAATGCGGTCTTTTTCTTCCACTTCGGCCATCCTGCGTTCAACGGCCTCAAAGTTTTTCAAAAAGCGGTGTACCTTTTCCTTGTTTTTTGAAGTAATGTCTGCCCTGCACAGCATCATCAGGGCATCAATATCATCGCCTGCCTCAAACAGTAGCCTGCGAATGGCCGAGTCGGTTACTTCTTTTACCAGCGCTATGGGCCTGAGGTGCAGGCGCACCAGCTTTTGAACGAAGCGCATTTCTTCGCCCATGGGCAGCTTTAGCCGCCTGAAAATACCAGGCACCATCCGGGCTCCCTTTTCTTCGTGACCATGGAAGGTCCAGCCATGCTTTTTGTCGTAACGCTTGGTTTGTGGCTTGGCAATATCATGCAATATGGCTGCCCACCTCAGCCAGAGGTTATCCGACATGCGCGATACATTGTCGAGCACCTGAAGGGTATGAAAAAAATTATCTTTATGTGCGTTGCCATCAATATACTCCACACCGTGCAGCAGCACCATTTCCGAAAAAAACTGATTCAGCAAACCGCTGTGGAAAAGCAGCTTAAACCCGTACGAAGGTACCGGGCTAAGAATAATTTTATTCAGCTCATCGGTTATGCGCTCCTGCGAAACAATTTGCAGGCGTTCGGCCATTTTGGTTAAAGCGGAAAAGGTATCGGGCTCAATGTCGAACGACAACTGGGAGGCAAAACGCACCGCCCGCATCATGCGCAGCGGGTCATCGGAAAAGGTAACTTTCGGATCGGCAGGCGTACGGATAATTTTTTTTCTAATATCATCTATGCCGCCAAATGGATCAACCAGCTCGCCAAAGTTCCGGCTGTTAAGCCGGATGGCTAAAGCGTTAATGGTAAAGTCCCTGCGCCACTGGTCATCTTCAAGGGTACCATCTTCCACAAGAGGTTTACGCGAATCGCTGCGATAAGATTCCTTTCTTGCTCCTACAAATTCAAGCTGATAATCGCCCCAGGCAATCTGTGCAGTACCAAAGTTTTTATAAACGTGCACCCTTACATCAGGTCCCAACGCCTGGGCTACGGCTTGTGCCAGTTTAATGCCACTGCCAATGCAAACAAAGTCAATGTCTTTGCAGGGGCGGTTTAATATAAGGTCGCGCACCCACCCTCCTACCACGTAGGCTTCAAGATCAAGACTGTCGGCCTGTTTGCTTACCGTGTGAAATATGGGCAGTTGCAGCTTACCTGAAAAATTCATGGGCGTCCCTTAAAAGGGCCCAAAGTTACGCAATCAACCCGATTTGCTTAGCCTCCGGATTAATTCCAGAATCCTTCCTTGCTGTTAAATGTGGGGCAGGGAATAAGACGGTACTTTTTCTTTACCGACCGTTGCACCGGTTTGGCTGTAAATTCATATACAAGTGATATTTCGTGCGAACCCCCCGATGAAGTTTGCATTTCGTTTACCGTAAAGTCGTAACTGTAGCCAATGGTCAGGTTCTTCATGTACAAGCCCAGTTGTACAATGGCGGCATCCTGAGCCACACTGTTTATAACGGTTTTTTGCCATGGCTTACCCCGGTACCAAACACCTACCGACACGGGATCGATGTGGTAGTTTATGCCCATGTCCATCTGCGTAAAGGTTTTTCCCTGCCAGCGAAACATTACCGAAGGTGTTAAGTACGATACACGGTAGCTTGACGGATTCAAGCCTCCCTCCGAAAGGTTCAGGCGCATGCCCACATGAACATTGCCTTTCATGGGAAGCCGGCTCACATCGCCCAGCACGGACAAATTGGGCTGGTTCATGTGCGAAAGGGCTAGTCCAAGCCACATTCTGCGGGTGTACAGCAGCATGCCACCGCCTACATCAAAGTACGATTGCCTCCCAATTTTATCCTGGTCGGGGTCAATGGAATAATATTGTCCGTCCCGCTCGAACTCCAAACCATCGCCCAGCCGTATGCGGGTCCGGTCTATGCCATTGGTGCCATACCCGAAGTAAAGCCCCGGGGAGAAGACCAGGTTTTCGGTAAGTTTTACTTTATAGGAGTACAAAAAGTTAGCCGTTGTGGTTCGCCAGCCGGCAGAGCCCATTTTGTCGGTGGTGAGCAGAAAACCAAAGCCACTGCGCAGCTCTTCCACAAAAATATCGTACGAGGCCGCATAGGTAACGAAAGCCTGGGGAAGGTTAGGCCACTGCACCCGGTGGTTGAACACCGCCCGCTGCTGAGGGGTAATTCCGGTAAAGCCGGGATTAAGGTACAGCGGAGCCTGATAGTACTGCGAAAACTGAATGTCCTGCGCAGCCACCCCTAAGGAAACTCCTGCAAGCAGGGATAACGAAAACAGATATTTACCGGACATTTGCATTCGCTAAACTATCGAATTAGTGTAACATCTCCAACCTTGGTAATCTGTTGGCCATCTGACAGGCGCAGTACCAGGCGGTACACGTAAACACCTGCAGGTAACAGGCGGTTGTTGCGGTCGTAACCATCCCAGCCACGTATGGGCACCGGAGCGCCCGGTTCGTTGCGGCTTTCGAAAATCAAATTACCCCAGCGGTCGAATATCTGCATCAGGAAGGTGCCTGGCTCATTCACATTAATACCCTTAACCAGCGGCAGGAATACGTCATTAACAGCCGCTCCCGATGAAGGAACGCCTCCGTTCGGACCGGAAGGATCGGGTGTAAACGCATTGGGTATTTTTACCAGGCCACCCTCGCGGGCTATAACCTCCTGGGTTACCGTATCGGTACATACCACATCGCCCCTTCTTTCGCGCATCACCATGGTTATGGTGTATATGCCTTCTACCGTGTAGTAGTAGGTCGGGTCCGGATCGCCCTGATTTTGCTTGACAATATCGTTGGTATCACCAAAGTTCCACCAGTAGTTCACCGAGTCGGCCGGGGGGTTGGTAGGCGTACTGAAATTAAAGGTTACCAGCTCGGTATTTGGAACAAACAAGGTGGTAGGACGAGCCTGGAACGAAGCAAGCGGAAGGCTATAGACATTCACCGGCAACACCCCGGGCATGGCATTTGGCCCTGTGCCCGAATTATCGGCAAACGCTACCTGGCCGGTAAGACTGTTGCGCGTGGTAAGGAAAATGGTATAGGTTCCGGCATTCACAATATCAAACTCAGGCAACGGAATGGTTGCCGTGCCAACGGTGCGGCCACCCTGGTCAATCACCCGCCATTCAAACTCATCACCGGTAGAGGTGTTGGAAGTAATGCGGATACGCGTGGGGAAGCAGGCATTTTGCGGTTCGAAGGTGAATGCTGCTACCAAAGGCGGCATGAGGATGCTGATGTTCTCCTCGTACACGCTGACACAGGTTACACCATTGGCCAGCGCTACAGTGTTGGTAGCCGTAAGCCGTACTGTTTTAACACCCGGTGAAGTGTAGACTACTGTAAACGGACCTGTACCACTTGCCGTGTTCGGGGTGCCTGCCAGACCAAACTCCCAATCATAGCTAAAGTTAGCCGGGTCAATGGGATTGGACGTGTTGGTATAGGTTACCGTTGCGCTGCCACCCACAAAAGGCGGCACGGTACCCTCATCGAACGAAGCAGTAATCCGCCGGTACACCGTAACGGGTATGGTCTGAGAAGCCGAACAGTTGGCATTGCTTACGGTATACACAATATTATACACATCAGGATTATTGGGGCCGGTATTGGCAATGGTAAAACTCTGGTTGGAAGCCGCCACAAAATTACGTGTTTCCAGTACCGCGTTATCCGATGTTCGGATAACCTGCCAGGTGTGCGAGGTGCCCCCTTGGGTAGGGTTAACGATATTTACGGCATCATCGCTGCACATTTCGGTTTTATTCGGGAACATGTTTATCAGGATGTTCGGATAAATGGTGATAGTTTGCGTGGACTGCTTGGGTCCGCAGTTGTTCACCGTGTTAACCGCAGATAATATAACCGGGAAATTGGTGTTGGTAGAAGTGTTGAAGCTCACAAAATTATGGGTAATGGTATTGGTTCCCGAAGGCAGGGTGTTGGCAGCAATCACATCCTGCTGGCCGTCACTCCATATCCAGGTGTATTCCGTATCCGGATCCACCGTCCACTGGAAGGTAAAGTCATTTCCGCTGCACTGAGCCGGCGGACTCAGTACATTGAAGTTGGGGTTGATTTTTACTACCGGCACGGTTAACGGAGGCGGCAGTACGGTAGCGTAGCATCCGTTAAAGTCACGCAATTCGGTAAGGGTATAAGTTTTCGTATTGGTGTAGTTCAACACCGGAACGGGTGTATTGTCAGCCCCAATGCGGTCGTTGACAAACGTAGTCCCATCGTTGTAGTCGAAGAAATAGGGCGCCTGTCCGTTGCTGAACGTGAAATTCAAAATGAAGAAGTCGCCTTCGCAAACCGGAGATTGCGAAGGCGTAATCGTTGCTGTAGGAATACTGTTAACTGTAACGGTAACTACATTCGAAATCAACGTTTCGCAGCCAGAGGTAATCACCCGGCGGTAATGGGTAGTGGCAGCAATCGTAGCCGGCGGATCGAAAGTAGCCAAAGTAGCGCCGGCCACATCTGTAAAGGTAACCCCATCGGCCGACTCCTGCCACTGGTAAGCGTAATTGCCAATGCTGCCAAAAGCCGGAGCCAATTCAATAAAGGGGTCAGGGTCATCCTGGTTGAGACAAATACCCTGATCAAACCCTACAATACCTTCAAACAAGGGCAGCGGATCAACCAGTACCACCGGCAACGATTTCTTCACACATCCGTTGGCATCGGTTACATTCACATCATACAAACCTGAGGTAAGCCCGGTGAATATTCCCGAAAGCTGCCCGGTGGTATTGCCGGAAGACGTGCTGTTCAGAAACAATTCGTAACTATACCCCCCGGCTCCTCCGGCTGTTGAGGTAACGGTTATTTCTCCATCGCTGGCACCAAAACAGCTCAGGTGATAGCCGTTATAATTGCTGGTAATGGCTATAGTTATACTTAAGTCGTTGGGCTGGGTTACGGTAATGGGCGTGGTGGTAAACAAACATCCGTTTACATCATTTATTCTTACCCGGTAATTGCCCGCCCGAAGGCTTGTAAAAATACCTGTTGTCTGCCCACTGGTATTGCCCGGGTTTTCCAATAGGGTAAATGTGAGCGCACCCGTACCACCCGAAGGTGTTACGGTAATCTCGCCATCGGTAAAGTTGAAGCAGCTTACATTAAAGCCGTTATAATTGCTGCTGGCAACACCCGTAGCATTTAATGCCGGTGGCTCGGTAACATTAACAGGTGCGGTAACTACCGAGCAGCCGTTGGCATCGGTGGCTGTAAAGGTATATCCCACACCGGGCTGAACGCTGGTAAATACCCCGGAGAAGCGGCCGGTCTGGTTGCTCACCGCAAACTGGTCGAAGACATACGTAGCCGAACCCGTTCCCCCTGATGAGGTTACTGTAATAATGGCATCGTTGGCACCATTACAGCTTATCTGGGCCCCGTTATAGTTGCTGGTAACCGAGGCACTGGCTACAACAGGAGTGGGTTGTGTTACGGTAATGGGTGCCGTAGTGGCCTGGCAGTTGTTCACATCGGTTACGGTGAACGTGTAAGTTCCTGCCGGAATACCACTGAATATACCGCTGGTTTGCCCAGTAGTGTTGCCGGGGGTTTCTACAAACAGATAGGTATAACCGGCTGTACCACCTGTTTGTGTTACGCGGATGATTCCATCACTTGCGCCATTACAACTTACATGCTCGCCGTTATAATTACTTGTAATGGTGGCGGCAGGCACTAGCGGAGCCGGCTGGTTAATGGTTACCGTTGAGGTCCCTGCCGTACATCCGTTGGCATCGGTAACAATGGCGTTATAATTACCTGCCGGCAGTCCGCCAAAATTCACCGAAGGATTTCCGGAAGCGGTAGCACCTGTGCTAAGGGTAAAATTATACCCGGCTACACCTCCGCCAGCAGTTACCGTTACCACCCCATCGCTTGCCCCGTTACAGGTAATGGGAACACCGTTATAATTGCTGGTTACGGCTATGGTGGCTGTAAGCGACGGTGGCGGTGTTATGGTTACCGGTGCGGTAACCACAAAACAGTTGTTCACATCGCGGATGGTAATGGTATAGGTACCTGCCGGAAGACCGGTATACACCCCGCTTGCATCACCGCTGGTGTTTCCCGGTAGCTGGTTAAGTTTAAACGAATAGACCCCTCCTGTTCCTCCCGAAGGAGTAACGGTTATAATGCCATCGGAAGCCCCCACACAGCTAAGCTGCTGGCCATTGTAATTGCTGGTTACAACCGCTGTGCCTGCTACCGGTGAAGGCTCGGTTACGGTTACCGGAGCCGTAACCACCGAACAGTTCTTGCTGTCGCGGACGGTAAAGGTATAGCCTGCTCCGGCAGGCACTCCGGTAAACACCCCGGTAAACTGACCGCTGGTATTGGTAAATTCAAACTGATCGAATTTGTACTGCAGGCTGCCCGTACCTCCGGTGGCAGTAACCGTTATGGTGGCATCGTTTGCCCCGTTGCAACTAATCTGCGAGCCGTTGTAATTGCTGGTAACCGCTGCTGACGCGGTTAGTTGTGGCGGCTGGGTAATGGTAATGTTCACATTACCCGAACACAGGTTCAGATCGCGCACCTGGAAGGTATAGGTGCCATCTGTCAGGCCGCCGAATATTCCGCTGCCGTTGGTGGGGCCCGCAGGTGTTATCTGCTCATACGTATAAGCACCCGTGCCACCAGTGCCGTTCACAGTAATCTGGCCGTCGTTGCCTCCAAAGCACGAAATGGCGCCCGAAACAAAGCCCGAGGCCACAACCGGAGCCGGCTCAGTAACATTTACAAGCGAAGAGGTGGCCTGGCAGCCGCCGGCATCGGTTACGCGAATCGAGTAATTACCAGGGCCCAGGTTTTCAAACGAACCATCTGCTGCGCCGGTAAGGTTGCCGGGGTCCTGAACCAACTCAAATGAATACCCTCCGTTGCCCCCATTGGCCACACCGGTAACCTGGGCGTCATTGGCACCGGCACAGCTTATTTTGGCTCCATTGTAATTGCTGGTAACCGAAGCAAAGATGGTGAGAACGGGAGGTTGTATTACGGTAACGGTATTTGAAACCTGGGTACAGTTGTTGTCATCGCGAACGGTAACAGAATAATTACCAGCGGCCAATCCGCTAAATACACCCGTGTTGTTAACCGTGCCGGGAGGCTGATTCAGGGTAAACTGATAATTGGGCCCCGTAAGCGTTCCGCCACCGCCGGTTACCGTTATCACACCATCGCTGTTTCCATTGCAGGTAACAGGAGCTGTAAGCACTGCTGTTGCCGTTACCGGTGCGGGCTCGGTTACGGTTATGGTAGGTGTAGTAAACTGACAGTTGTTTGCATCTTTGATAACAAACGTGTAGGTGCCTGCACGAAGGCCGGTATAAACCCCTGAAGCGTCACCCGAAGTATTTCCGGGCAGCTCAAGAATTTTAAACGTATATCCGCCTGCACCTCCTGCCGGTGTTACCTGAATAACACCATCAGATGCTGCATTACAGCTAACATGCTGGCCGTTGTAGTTGGAGGTAATGGTTGCAGAACCCGTAAGTGCCGGAGGATTGGTAATGGTTACCGGTGCAGAAGTGTTGGTGCACCCGTTGGCATCGCGCACGATAATTATATACGGGCTGCCGGCAGCAGAAAGTCCATTGAATATAGGGCTGCTGAAAAACGTGGTGCCTCCGTCAATGCTAAACTGATACGGACTTACGCCATTGGCCGGAGTGGCCGTTATCTGCCCGTCGGCTGCACCTGTACACGACACGTTAAATCCGTTGAAGTTTGATGTGATGGCCGCCGTAACCGACGGACGCGGATGTATGGTAAACAAAACTGTGGCAACCTTGGTACACTGCCCGTTGTCAACATTTACATAAACAGGCACCCCATTGGTTAAGGTATAGGCTGTTGGCGTTCCGATAGGCATGGTAAGAGCCAGATCTTCAAACCAGCTGAAGGTTACCCCTCCTCCGCTGTTCACCGAAGGCTGCAGGGTGGTAAGGTTAATAAAGAAGGTATTTCCACCGGGATTATCTGAACAAACCGTTTGTAAAACATTATTTGCAGTGGGTGCCGGGTTAACAGTTATCACCACATCTACGGGGTCGCTTACACAACTACCCAGCGCTGCCGGACCCGTGGCCCGCACTTCGTAGGTAACCGTGCCCGGTGTTGTGCCGTTGTTCACCAATACATTGTTAATGGTTGATCCACTGCCGTTATTGGCCCCAGTAATTAATCCCGATATACTCTTTACCACCCAGTTAAAGGTGCTTCCTGGAATGGTGGAGGTAAGTGTTATGGTAGGCGTGGTGCCGCTGCATATGGTTTGGCTGGTGGGAGAGTTTACCACCGGTTCGGGATTTACCGTAACCTGAACCGGCAGCGGCGGATCGCCAATGCATCCCGTTACCGAATTAATTGGCCGTACAAAGTACTCTACCGTAACCGGTGCTCCGGTAAGGTTTTCCCACCGGTCGTCCAGCAACACCGAAGCAGAGAAAACGCCGGTAGTAGGATTGCCCGCCACAGCCGTGAGGCCGTTGTTGTTGATAGAAGTAATCTCAAACTGATCGGCCACCACACTTCCTGGCGCTACAGTAAGCACAATGGAAACATCTTCCGTTCCACTGCAGATCACATCATTCAGTCCGGGAGCCAAAGTCGGCTCGGGACGAACCGTAAGGTTTACAAGGCCGGCGGTACCCGTACACCCGAATGAGCTGACCGGCACTACCGTGTACTGAACGGTAAGGTTTCCGCCCGTGGTATTGGTAAAGATGTCATTAAAAATTTCGGTAGCGGAAGCACCGTTAACCGTGGGGCGTGAGGGCGGAGACAGGCCTGGAGGTACTGTGACGTTGGTGATGTTAAAGGTTGTAGCTCCTGTACCGCTAAGGGTAATGCCTGCAATGTTGTCACTGCACACGGTGTTGGATGTAGGGTTGAGCGAAGGACGCGGATTAATGGCCACGCTGTGGTCGTCCGGGTTACCTGCACAACCTGTGGTGGTGGTTGGTGTAACCGTAATTAATCCAGGCGTAGTGCCAAAGTTGACAGTAATCTGGTTCGTACCTTGTCCGCTGATGATAGCTGAACCCGAAGGCACGGTCCATGAATAGGTGGTATTGGCCAGGTTAGGTACACTGTACACCACGCCAGCCTCGTTTTCGCACACTGCACTGGGGCCGGTTATATTAATAGGCGGAGGGCTGCCTTCAACCGTAATGTTCAGAACGTTAGGAAGACCCGCGCAACCTTTGTCAGAAGTTTCCACATACGAAATATCCTGTCCCGGACTTACTATTACCGGGAACGCCAGTAGCACAAAAAAGTCGTTGGTGCCTCCGCCGGCAAACAAATCGAAAGGCGGATCGGAGATGCTCCAGGTATAGGTTGCGCCAGCATTGATGGTCGTTACCTGATAAAGGTTAATAGCCGTAGGGTCGGCGCACACATTGGAAGGTCCGATAATAGGATTGGGGCCGGGCCTGGGGTTAAGGGTAATTTCAACCTGTGCTACGTTGGTGCAGCCTTTTGTGTCGGTAATGCGGGCATAAAAACTGGTGCCATTGTTGGCTGTTACGTTGGTCGGGTCCGGAACGGGAGTCGTAGTACCTGCATCAAGGAACCACGCAACGGTATTGGCCGCCACATTGTTTTTAACGGCATTGTTAAAGGTGGTGAGGTCAATGCCCGCACGGGTGTTGCTGCCCACGGGCAGGTCTTCGCAGAATTCAGGGTTCTGATCAATTGCGGCAGGCCGGGCATTTACACGTATAGTAATGGTACCATCGGCTGTACAACCCGGTGTCACGTCCGTGCGGGTAACACGGGTATATACCACATCCAGGTCGGCCAGGGTTTGTGATGCGGGATATGGAATGGTACGTGCCGGATCGGTAAAAAACTGTACGGTTCGGCCGGTTGAGCCGGGTATACCGGTTATTGCGTCATTCAACGAGGTGAGAAACGCCAGGGTAACAGTAGCGGTACCCGAGGCGGGTGTATCTTCGCAGAATTCCTGTGTAAGGTTATTATTAACCGGATAGGCATGGCGGGTAATAACTACCTGATCGTTGGAAGAGGGGCATACCCCCAGAGCGCTGGTAACCGTCCAGGTGAAGGTGTTGCTACCCACCGGAAGGTTCGAGACAGGTGAAGCAGGATTGTTAATATCGGCAACCAGTGGCGGAGAGGAGCCCGTGCCCGAGACAAAAATATTGTCAAACCGGTGGATCTCTGAACCAGCATCGTTGTTTACGCGCACCACAATCTCAAGAGTGGTGCCGGTAAGCCCTGAAACGCTGAAGGTAAAGAAAGCCCCGTCAGTGGAGCTGTCGTCCACAATTTCCCCAATCAGCACTTCGGCACCTCCGTTAAGCCGGTAAAAGGCCCGTATGTAATCGTCTGCCTCCATGGTGCCGAGTTCTGCCAACTGCAAAGACACCGTTACGTTAGGCTGACCCACAATGTTAATTACCGGTGACCGCCACACAAGCTCGTCATTCACATCCTGTGCCTCCATTACATTGCTCTGCACCCTCAGGTAGTCGTCAGTGGCCAACAGGGTATTGGCATTGGGTGCGGTAATGCTCCAGCCATCAGGGTGGTTAAACACCGTAGCATGGGGGTTGGGGCCTGACAGGCCCGTGCCATTGGGGTAGGTAAAGGTTTGATAGTACAGGGCGCTTCCCACCGACCAGGTGCCCGTTCCCCCATTGGTGGCAGGTGTGGCCGCAAGGGTTATGTTCGGGTCACACGTTGAAAAATCTACCCCGGCATTGGCCGGAGCAGGCAACCTGTCGAAGGTAATAACCACCGGATCATTAACCGATACGCAGGCCCCTGCGGGATCATCGGTAAGTATGCGAAGTGTTACCGATCCGGCTGTAAAATCGGCCGCAGAGGGCTGATAGGTATCCATAACCGGGTCGGTTGAAAAAAAGTTACCGGTCGCTCCGCCACTGGACGAAAACACACCGGAGCCGGAAACTACCTCCCACCTGGCCTGCGAGGCTCCTCCCCCAAACGAGCCGGAAAGGTTTACATAAAAAGGCGCTGTGGGCGGGTTGTTCAAACAATGGGTAAAATCAGCCGGACCTGTTACCGTAGGCGGATTGCGGAAAATAATTTCAACCACATCATCTGCTGGAGGACAGGTACCCGATGTAAGTCGCCAACGAAAGTTATAGGTGCCGGGCGTTGAAACGGTAACCACTGCATTACGCGTGTTGGCATTGGGCGCAAACGAAGACGTGCCGGGGCCTGATATCTGCGTCCAGGTGCCGGTAGCATAGAGCGGGTCATTGCCGCTGAGGGTAGCCGACAGTCCACAAACATCCTGATCGGGACCTGCATTGGAAGCAGGAGGTGCTGTACCAAAGTCAATTATAACGTCATCAGAAGAGGAGCAGGCCCCGTTCACTACCGTCCACCGAAAAGTGTGTATTCCATTGGCAGAAACGGTAACCGTAGCATTGGGTGTATTGGCATTGGGCGAAAAGGTAGGGGCCGGGCCGGGACCGCTTACACGCGTCCAGGTGCCTGTACCCGGCGCGGGATTGCTGCCCGACAAGTTGGCGGTTAAAGGCGGGGCGGCAAAACACAGTGCCTGATCCGGCCCGGCATTGGCCGGGAGAGGATTGGCCGAAACATTCACCACCGAGTTATCGGGCAGGGAAGAACAGAACACGCCTCCTCCGAAATCGGCAGTGGCTACATAGGTAAGATTGTAGCTGCCCGGCGCTGTAGAAGCCTGAACCGTAGGAGTCTGGATGGAGGGGTTGTCCAGAATGCCGGCCGACCCACCCCAGGTGTGGGCCGAGATGGTGCCAAATGAAGTGGAAGGATTTCCGTTTAAGGTAATGGTGCTGCCCTCGCATACATTGGCAGGGTCAGGGGTAATGTTTGCTGTAGGCCGGGCGCGGACGTTAACAGTCATTGACCTTGAGTTTCGCACTTGGACCGCGAAGTGGTAGGGTTTACATACCTGCGTTCAACTGTTATGTTGCCTGAACCGGTAGAAGAAGACTGAGCTGTGACGGTAATCGACTCTGTGCCCTGCCCACTAACAATAGTCCATCCCGCCGGCACCGTCCAGAAGTACTCGGTGTTTAAGTTAAAATTGGTACCCAGCGTCACATCATTAATGGTAACAGGCGCAGGCGGGCCCCCGGGAACGGAATAGGTATAAGTAGTGCCGGGGCAAACATTGGCAGGACCCGAAATAGTACCGGGCTGCGGCAAGGCAGCTCTTCGGGTAAGAATACCTCTTCGGTGCACTGCGACATCCACCCACGTTTTCAGGCGGTAACCCACCAGTGTTTACCGCTGGCCGGCAAGAATCTGGCCGGCGCCCGATCCATTGCCGGGTGTAACACGAAGTGCCGGTCCCAACCTGAGTAGTTTGTGCGGGACTGGTCCACCACCGGTAGGTCAGGACCTCCTATCGGGCCAGATACTGAAAGCGTGCGTGAATCCGGCTCACAGATATCCCGGTCATTTGCAGTAGGCTGATCCGGACTATCTACAATGCGGATGAGTGCTGTTTGGCTCTACAGGGGGAAAATCTCCGTTTATCGGGTCGGCCGGCGGGCCAGGTACAGCGGGGTTATCATACGGATTACAGAAGTTCCAGTAACGCAGGGTTATTTCAAACTCCTGCCCCACAACGGGGAAACCCGGGCCAAAACCTCCGGGTGCCGTAATGTTAAGCGTTGGCCTTCTTCGGGTGTCACCGATTACCACCGGGGAAGTCATTAAAAATACACCACGGGGATCCTGATAATTAGCAATAATATCCGCTCCACCTGCTCCGAGTAACCGGAACGCCATTTACACTGATATTCGGAATTTTAGGCCCTCCGATGGGCGTATTATACACAATCTGTTGCCAACGCACTTCGGTGTTGGGGGTCTCTACCGGGTCAAAGGGAGGGTCAGGTGGCGCATTAAACGTGGCATCGCAGTTCCAGTTGCTGACGTCGTTAAAAACCACATTAATATTCGCCCCTTCGCATACCTCGTGGATGCGGGTACCCGTGGTAGGAGATACCAACTGAACATTACCCCGTTGAAAGCATCGGTTCTCCAGGAAGCTATTTTTTGAATCTGAATACTTTGAGAGCAGAATTGATAGGGTGCTGGTCCTCCTGATCCATCGGGGTCATATCTGAGCTGCATGATAACCAGGTATTCGCAGTTGCTGTTAACCGGAAAGTGCCCGGGTACGCGTTACGGAGTAAGTATCACTGCCCGGTGTCAACGGTACCACCTGAATAGCGGTACCTGATCCGTCATTCCAGTTAAAGACCAAATCTATCAAGGAACCTGCCGGAACAGGTGAGGCAAAGCGAACATTGTAGGAGAGGTCGGCCGTAACCGGAGAACATAACCGGTTAGGGTTTTTAGTACTACCTAAACTAAGAATGGCCGGCAACCCTACACACTGCGCCATTGCCGATGGCACTAAGAAAAAATGTAATGCCGTTCCGGTAAGCGCAATCAGCAGAAACCTCCTTAATTTTCCTGTCATATATTTTTTACCGTTTCAATAAGTTGTTGCGTTCAGCCCCCCTGCAGACATTCGGTAGGTTATACCATATGCTCTATACACCCATCCACGCCATTGTAACCCCGTTTGGCGGCTATATTCGTTTATTCCCCGCCTTATCCTACCTTTGCACCCCGTAACAGCGTGGCATGGCAACGGCAAAATACATATTTGTTACGGGAGGTGTAACATCCAGTCTGGGCAAAGGCATAATTTCTGCCTCACTGGGCAAATTACTCCAAGCCCGGGGCTTTAAAGTAACCATCCAGAAATTTGACCCCTATATTAATATAGACCCGGGAACCCTGAACCCTTATGAACACGGTGAGTGCTATGTTACCGATGACGGGGCCGAAACCGACCTTGACCTGGGGCATTATGAACGCTTCCTCAACGTGCCCACCTCCCAGGCGAATAACATTACTACCGGCCGCATTTACCACAATGTTATAACCAAAGAGCGCAAGGGCGACTATCTGGGAAAAACCGTACAGGTTATCCCCCACATCACCGATGAAATCAAGCGCAACATCTTCCTGCTGGGCGAAAGCGGTGATTACGACTTTATTATTACCGAAATAGGCGGTTCGGTGGGCGATATCGAGTCGTTGCCTTTTATTGAGGCTGTGCGCCAGGTAAAGTGGGACATCGGCCCGAACAACGCACTGGTCATTCACCTCACCCTTATCCCCTACCTCAAAGCTGCCGGTGAACTGAAAACCAAGCCCACCCAGCATTCGGTAAAAGAACTGCTTTCTTCGGGTGTGCAGCCCGATATTCTGGTGTGTCGCACCGAGCGACCCCTCCCGCCGGAAATCCGTAAAAAGCTGGCACTGTTCTGCAACGTTCACCTTAATTCGGTAATCGAAGCCATTGATGCCGACACCATTTATGATGTGCCCCTGCTGATGCGCAAGGAAAAACTGGATGAGCGCGTGCTGGCCAAGCTGAAAATGCACAGCCGGTCCGAACCCGACCTGGAACAGTGGAAAGACTTTCTGGGTAAGCTGAAAAATCCGGTAGAGGAAGTTACCATCGGCCTGGTGGGCAAGTACGTGTCGCTGCCCGATGCCTACAAGTCCATTGCCGAAGCCTTTGTGCATGCAGGAGCTCAAAACGACTGCCGGGTAAACCTGAAATGGATTTCTTCTGAAGACATCGACCCCGATTCGGTAGACCGCCTGTTAAAGGGGCTGCACGGTGTGCTGGTGGCCCCGGGGTTTGGCGAGCGCGGCATGGAAGGAAAAATAGAAGCCATACGGCATGTAAGAGAAAACAAAATTCCCTTTTTTGGCATATGCCTGGGTATGCAGTGTGCCGTAATTGAATTTGCGCGTAACGTGCTGGGACTGGAAGCCAGCTCAACCGAGCTAAACCCCAAAACCAAACATCCGGTAATTGACCTGATGGAGGATCAGAAAAAAATAACCGACAAAGGCGGTACCATGCGCCTGGGCGCCTATGCCTGCCGGCTTAAAAAAGGAAGCCGTGCTGCCGCCATGTACGGCGAAACCCTGATACGCGAACGCCACCGCCACCGCTACGAGTTCAACAATAAATATCTCGAAAAATTTGAAGAAGCCGGCATGCGCGCCGTGGGCATTAACCCCGAGCTGAACCTGGTGGAAGTTGTTGAACTGAAAGACCACCCCTGGTTCATTGGCGTACAATATCACCCCGAGTTGCGCAGCACCGTAATGAACCCCCACCCGCTTTTTGTTAAGTTTGTGGCCGCATCAATTGAATATAAAAAATCTGTAATCTGAACTACTGATGGATAGAAACCAGGCTATTGGCCTAACCTTGATGGCCCTTGTTCTTCTTATTTATTTTATTTGGTTTGCACCCCAGCCCGAACCTCCCCCCGCCGGCACCGACAGCCTTACGGTTCAGGCGCATACACCTGCCGCCAATCAGAACATAACCACAACCGCACCTCCGGCCGATACCCTTGAGGCAGTGGTTAAACCGGAAGAATTTACCGTTGAAACCCCCGATCTGAAAATAACCTTTTCGAACCGCGGTGGCGTTATACGCAGCCTTGAGCTAAAGCACTACAAAACCTACCATCAGGCCCCCCTGCTGCTTATTGACTCCATACGGCACAGTTTTGAAATGACCGCCTCCGTCAATGGAAAGTTAACCGACCTGTACAGCCTTATGTATTCAGCCGAAAAACAACAACGGGGCGACACTATCTTGCTCACCTTCACCCGCCAGGCCGAAGGAAAATGGCTGCGCTTTACTTATGCCATACCCCCCGCCGGATACGAAATAGGCTACACCCTCGACCACCGAAATTTTCTGGACCCTGAACCGGTTAACCTGCGCTGGCATGGGCGGCTCAGCCTTTTTGAACGCGACCTTACCGACAGCCGCAATTACACCACCGTGGTGTACCGGCACAACGGTTCGGTAGATGAGCTTCCGGCCCGCAGCACTTCGGCCGAGCAGGAAACACTAACCGGTAACATCAATTGGATTTCGGTAAAACAAAAATTCTTTCTCAACGCCCTGATTTCGGAAAAAGGTTTTAGCCAGGCCGAACTGAAAACCAGCGTAAATGATGCCGACACATCAACCGTAAAGCTGGCTGATTTATCTGCACAGATTCCGGCCGACCAACTGAACAGCGGACAGGTAAAACTAAGTTGTTACTTTGGACCAAACGATTACCAAACCATTGGCAAAGTGGCCCCCGATTTTGCCAAAAATGTTTACCTGGGCTGGCCTCCGGTGTACTGGATAAACAAGTTTGTCATCTTTCCGGTATTTCATTTCCTCACCAAAATCCTCAGCAATTACGGTCTCATTATCATTATTCTGGTTATTCTTCTGCGCATTGTACTGCTGCCCCTCTCCTACCGCAGCTACCTGAGCATGGCCAAGATGAAGGTGTTAAAGCCCGAGCTGGATGAGATTAAGGAAAAATATGGTAGCGACATGGCCAAAGTACAACAGGAACAACTTAAACTCTACCAGCAGGCTGGTGTAAATCCATTAAGCGGCTGCATACCCATTCTGCTGCAAATGCCCATTCTGTTTGCCATGTTTTATTTGTTTCCGAACAGCATTGAATTGCGGCAGCAGTCGTTTTTATGGGCCGATGACCTCTCTACCTACGATTCGGTTATTAACCTTCCGTTTACACTGCCCTTGTATGGCAGCCATGTAAGCCTGTTTACACTGCTCATGACGCTCTCAACCCTCATCATCACCTGGCAAAATAACCAGATCTCATCCGTTCAGGGCCCGATGAAGTCCATGTCGTACATCATGCCCGTTGTATTTATGGTGGTGCTCAACTCGTTTCCTGCCGGCCTGAGTTTTTATTACCTCATGTCGAACCTGGTAACATTCGGGCAGCAGGCCATTATCAGAAGATTTGTGGATGAACAGAAAATCAAAAAGATCATGGACGAGCACCGCAAGTCTATGGCCATGGGCACAGGTAAAAAGTCGAAATTTATGGCCCGCCTGGAAGAGGCCATGAAAGCCAGCGAAGAAGCAAGAAGAAAAGCGGAAGAAGAGCGCAAAAGACGTAAAAAGTAAAATACGTTGATGGAATGTGGATAAATACGTTCCACAATGTTCCACGCCCCGTACTGGCTTATTCTATATTTGCATTCTGCTGATACATTTTTTTTAACTGCATTAGCGCATGGGAAAAATTATTGCCATAGCCAACCAGAAAGGAGGCGTTGGAAAGACCACTACCGCCATTAACCTGGCAGCAAGCCTGGCCGTGCTGGAACACCCCACCCTGCTGGTCGATGCCGACCCGCAGGCCAACTCTACATCCGGGTTGGGCATTAGCCCTAAAAACGTTACCTCCGGCATCTACGAATGCATGATGGATGGTGTACCCCCGCACCAGGCCATGGTAAAAAACAATAACCTTAAATACCTGTCGGTGCTTCCCTCACACATTGATCTGGTTGGAGCCGAAGTAGAGATGGTAGACATTGAAAGAAGGGAAGAACGCATGCGCGATGTGTTGGGCGGCCTGAAAAACGAATTTGAGTTTATTATCATCGACTGCTCGCCCTCGCTGGGCCTGATTACCATCAACGCCCTGACCGCTGCCGACTCGGTTATTATTCCGGTGCAATGTGAATATTTTGCGCTGGAAGGTCTGGGCAAACTGCTAAACACCATTAAAATAATTCAAACACGCCTCAACCCCAAACTGGAAATTGAGGGAATCCTGCTCACCCTGTATGATGCGCGCACCAGCCTGGGAAACCAGGTAGTTGAAGAAGTGCGCACCCATTTCGGAAAGATGACGTTCAACACCATCATTCCGCGAAATGTAAAGCTAAGCGAATCACCGAGCTTTGGCGTGCCGGCCATTATACACGATGCCGAAAGCAAAGGCGCCATAAGTTATCTGAATCTGGCTCATGAAATTCTCAACAAAAACGGTTTAAGCAAATGACCAAAAAGAAAGCCTTGGGACGCGGCCTGAATGCCCTGCTGAGCGACAGCACGGACGAACGGCTTGAAACCGACATCCCGGCATCGCACGCCAAAACGCCGGGCAACGTACTGGAAATACCCATAGACCATGTTGAGGTAAACCCCTTTCAGCCACGCACCCATTTCGATGAAACAGCACTGCAGGAACTGGCCGAGTCTATAAAAGTGCATGGTATTATCCAGCCCATTACCGTACGAAAACTCACCGCCAGCCAGTACCAACTTATATCGGGCGAGCGAAGGCTGCAGGCATCCAAACGCGCCGGCTTAAAAACCATCCCGGCATACGTGCGCACCGCCAACGACCAGCAGATGCTGGAAATGTCGCTCATTGAAAACATTCAGCGCGAAAACCTCAATGCCATCGAAATTGCACTTAGCTACCAGCGACTTATAAGCGAGTGCAACCTGAAACAGGAAGAACTGGGTGAACGCGTAGGCAAAAACCGCGCTACCGTAACCAATTACCTGCGCCTGTTAAAACTTCCGCCCGACATACAGATTGCCGTGCGCGACAACAAACTGACCATGGGACATGCCCGCGCCCTGATTAATGTAGAAAACCCGGCCGACCAGCTTTACATTTTCAACAAAATTCTCAAAGAGGATTTATCGGTGCGCAAGGTTGAAGAGCTGGTACGCCAGCTGCACCAAAACAAAAACGAAGGCCAGTTGCCCAAAACCGGCAAACCGGCAGCAACCACCGCCAAAGAGCTGACCCAGCTCCAGTCGCGCCTTTCTTCGCATTTTGGCACCCGTGTTGCTCTGAAAAGCGACGGGAAAAAGGGCGAAATACGCATACCATTTATGTCGGTTGAAGACCTGAATCGTATTCTCGACATTCTCCGCATTCCCTGAACTTTGTTAAACAGCGCATGAGGTGCCGTCTGCTTTTGGCATTTACAGTTTCCGCACTTACCCTTCTGGGCCAGGCACCCGATTCATCGCCTCAAACATCAGCAGCCGATTCGGTTGATGCAGACTGGTATGCCCGCCGTTACAACCCGCGCAAGGCCCTGCTTTACGCAGCTGTGTTTCCGGGTCTGGGACAGGTGTACACCAAAAAATACTGGAAATTGCCTCTGGTATATGGCGGCCTTGGCGTTACCGCCTATGCCATAAACTTTTACCAGCAAGGTTATGCCAAATACCGGGCAGAACTGTTTGAGGTGCTCGGAACCGGCGCACCGTTGAGCAACAGCGGTTTTACCGAAGCACAACTGCGTACGCTTATAGACCGGTACCGGCGCGAACGCGACTTTATGATTATTGTACTGGGCGGGGTTTACATCCTTCAGATGATTGATGCACACGTAGATGCCCACTTAAAGGAATTCGACATCAACCCTCGCTTCAGGGTAAGTGTTTTGCCGGTATCTGAACAAAGCCCAATGGCAGGCAGAATTACCGGCATGGGATTGTTTTTAAAATTCTGAACAGATGAAAATTGCCCTTATAGGTTATGGAAAAATGGGCAAGGCTATTGAAGCGCTTGCCCTTAAACGCGGACACGAAATAACCGCCCGAATAACCTCCACACCCATGCTCAAGGCAGCGATGTTCCAGGCCGATGTAGCTATTGAATTCAGCCGCCCGGAAGCAGCCTTTGCCAACATTACCTGGTGTTTGCAGCACAACCTGCCGGTGGTATGCGGAACAACCGGATGGCTGGACCGGCTGCCCGAAGCAGAAAAACTCACCACCCAGGTTAACGGTACTTTTTTTTACGCATCCAACTTCAGCATCGGGGTTAACATCTTCTTCAGGGTTAATGCCTTTCTGGCCAAACTCATGGCCCACCAGCCGGAATACCGGGTTAGCATAGAAGAAATTCATCATGCCCAGAAAAAAGATGCGCCCAGCGGCACGGCCATTAAGCTTGCTCAGGATATTATGGCCCAGGTGCCGGGACTTAAAAAATGGGCATTGCAGGAACAGGGCAGCCCTGAAGTTCTTCCCATCTCGGCCGTGCGTACGGCTACGGTGCCTGGCACACATACCGTAACCTGGCAGTCGGAATTGGACACCCTTACCCTTCGCCACGAAGCCCATACGCGCGAAGCTTTTGCACGGGGTGCATTGGCAGTAGCCGAATGGCTGCCGGGTAAAAAAGGAGTGCTGTCTATGAACGATTTCCTTCAATTGTAGATAATCGTTTTCTTTGCAGGGCCAAAAAAATCAAAAACCACTGTGAGTGCATTTATAGTTACCTTTCTGCTCATCCGCCTGGGCACCACCATCGCCTTCTGGAAACTCTTTCAAAAGGCTGGCCTGGCGCCCTGGAAAGCGGTTATCCCTTTTTACTCCGAATTCATTATTATGAGGCACATTGTGGGCAAGCCGCTCTACTGGTTTATCTATCTTGTTATTCCGGTAGTTAATGTGTTTGCCTACTACGTGCTTATTTTCGATGTACTTCGTTGTTACGGAAAGCAGTCGGTCTGGGCCGAACTGGCCGTTATCTTTACCGGCTTTTGGTATCTGGTGCCGTTTGGTTTTAACAGCCAAACACGTTACCTGGGCAAACTAACCGATGTGCCCCGCCAGCGAAAAACAGCTCTGGCCGAATGGACGGAGGCCATTGTGTTTGCTGTGGTAGCGGCCACCCTTATCCGCTTTTTCGTAATGGAAGCCTATACTATTCCAACACCCTCCATGGAAAATTCACTGCTGGTTGGCGACTTTTTGTTTGTAAGCAAGTTTCATTACGGAAGCCGCACACCCAAAACACCACTGCAACTTCCGCTTACGCATCAAAAGATATGGTTTACCAACATTCCCTCCTACCTTAACTGGATACAACTGCCCCAGTATCGCCTGCCCGGACTCACCACCATAAAACGTGGTGATGTGGTGGTTTTTAATATCCCGCCTAAACGGCTGAATGAAAACAAGGACTATCCGGTTGACCTGAAGACCAACTACATTAAACGCTGCGTGGCCATTGCAGGCGACACCCTTCTGGTAAACAATGGGGCCATACTGGTTAACAACCAGCCATTCCATGACCATCCGCTTACCCAATGGGCTTATGAAGTGCTCGCTACCGATGTAATAAACGAACGCAACCTGGCCAACCTTGGCCTGGGACCTGAAGATGTACACCTGGACGGACGTTTGGATGCCAGCACCGTGCGCTACTATATGTACCTTGTACCCCAAAAAGCAGAAGAACTGCGCGCTTTACCATACATTAAAGCGGTTGAACGGAAAGACTTTAATGAAACTTTTGGCATCTTTCCGTTTTCAGAGTACTATGGCTTTGGTTCGGGTTTTAAAAATAACCTCAACTGGAGCCTGGACCATTTTGGCCCGCTTTGGGTTCCTAAAAAAGGTGCAACTATTCCCATTAACGACTCAACCCTTGCCCTGTATGGCTTTACCATTACCCAATACGATCACAACACCGATGCAGAAATTAAAGACAAAAAGCTACTTATAAACGGTAAAGAAGTTACCCAATACACCTTTAAGCAAAATTACTATTTCATGATGGGCGACAACCGGCACAATTCGCTTGACTCGCGGTATTGGGGATTTGTTCCCGAAGACCATGTGGTGGGCAAGGCCTTCTTTATCTGGCTTTCCATCAACTCACACACCCGGAATCTGATCCATAAAATAAGATGGAACCGCTTCTTCAAAATGATTGACTAACCCATCCCATAGACTATTAAACTATGGACCATTTAACTATGGACTATTCAACTATGGACCATTTAACTATGGACTATTCAACCATGAACTAACAAACCATCTACCTACCAATCAATCTCCCCAAGCCCTTTACTTTTAAGGTAAGCGTTGGCGCGGCTAAAATGGCGGCAGCCAAAAAAACCATTGGAGGCCGAATAAGGCGAAGGATGAGCCGCCTGCAGTACCAAATGACGCTGACGGTCAATAATCTGCCCTTTTTTCTGGGCGTATGCGCCCCATAGCATAAAAACCACGTTATTCTTTTCATCCGATATTCGCTGTATCACCGAATCGGTAAACACTTCCCATCCTTTATTTTGATGTGATCCAGGGCTGGAAGCCCGAACGGTTAGCGTGGCATTAAGCAACAAGACCCCCTGCCGGGCCCATCGCTCCAGGTTGCCGGTTGGGGGCATGGGCTTGCCCAGATCCGCCTGAATTTCACGGAAAATATTGATCAGCGAAGGAGGCATTTTTACACTATCGTTTACGCTAAAGCAAAGGCCGTGGGCCTGCCCCGGGCCATGATAGGGGTCCTGACCAAGAATTACCACCCTAACCTGTTCGAACGGGCACACCTCGAAAGCCCTGAATATTTGTTTTCCCGGAGGATAGACAACAGCCGTCCGGTATTCCTCCCTTACAAAAGACACGAGCTGCTTAAAGTAGGGTTTTTCAAATTCAACCTCCAGGCGCTTTTTCCAGCTTTCTTCGATTTTTACATCCATAACCTGTGAACCGGAAATTTAAAACCCATCCGGTGCATGATTGTTAAAACACCAGAAAAAAAACTAATTTTGAACGCATGGTTACGCAAACCACACAAGGCATTAAAGTAAGCGTGGAAACGGAATATCAGCCTGCCTATTCCAGTCCCTCCCAGCATCATTATGTTTTTACCTACCGCATCACCATTGAAAACCAAAGCGAATTTACCATCCAGTTGCTGCGCCGGCACTGGCATGTACACGATGCCGGCTTTTTAAAACGCGAAGTGGAGGGCGAAGGCGTGGTGGGCCAGCAGCCCATACTGGAGCCCGGCCAATGGCATCAGTATGTTTCGGGCTGTAACCTCAAATCGGGAATAGGCAAAATGGAAGGCACCTATCTCATGGAACGCATTGTAGACGGCACCCGCTTTAACGTTCATATCCCCCCTTTTGCGCTCATTGCCCCTTTCCGGTTGAACTAAGTGATTGAATTCCGCATCCGCAGCTTCTTGCAGTACTGGCTCGATGCCGTTGACGAGCACTCGCTTCACTCGCCTTTTTTATTCGATTTATACACCCGCATAATAAAGGGAAAGGCAGAATGGCACACCGAAACCGAAAACCTGCGCAGGTCCCTGCAAAATAACCGCAGTTTACTGCAATATGAAGACCCCGGAGCCGGTTCGGTCAGGATGAAAAAAATCCGAAACCTGGCCGGACTGGCACGCATTGCCACCACGCCACCCAAATACGCCGCATTGTATGCCCGCCTGGCAAACTGGGTAAATGCCCGCTATGCCGTAGAGTTGGGTACCTGCCTGGGCCTTACCACCCCTTACCTGGCGGCCCCCCATCGAAAAGTGTACACCTTCGAAGGCGTACCGCAGCTGGCCGACCTGGCCCAGCATCATTTTGAAAGTTTAAAGCTTTCAGGAGTTCATTTAATTCGCGGCAACCTGGACGTAACCCTGCGCCCCACCCTTGAACAAATTCCGGCCGTTGACTTTGCATTGATTGACGCCAACCACCGCTATAAGCCAACAATAAACTACGCCAACCAGATTTTTAAAAAAGTACACCCGGCCAGTGTGGTGGTGGTTGATGACATACACCTAAACCCCGAAATGGAAAAGGCCTGGCACCAACTGCGCACCCACCCCCTGGTGTATTGCTCGGCCGACCTGTACCGGTGTGGGTTGTTGTTTTTTAATCCATCAGTGTACCGGCTACACGTTGTATTGCAGTTTTAAGCCCTTGATTTACCCCCCGCATTGCCTAATTTTGCGACCTACATTGCCCTTCTATGAGCCAGGATACCCAAACACCCGCACCTAAAAAAAACAGCAAAACGGCTATCATCATCGCTTTGCTGTCGGTAATCGTCATCATTCAGGTAGTTAAAATTTACCTCGACTACCAGGAGAAATCCGAAATACAGGCCCAGCTTAACACCACCGAAGAAGAGCTGGCCGCCACCATGCAGCGCATGGAAGAACTGAAGGTAGAACTGGAACAAAAAATTCAGGAAGTACAAAAACTTGGCGGTGAAGTGGCCGACCTGCAAAAAGCAAAGGCCGAAATAGAAGAGCAACTGCGCAGACGAACCCAGGCTTCGGGTAAATTAATTAAAGAATTGAAAGACAAGGTAGAAGGCTACGAACTGCTGCTGAAAAACAAAGACCAAGAAATAGAGCGGCTGAAAAACGTAAACAAAGAGCTGATGAACGAAAACGTTGCCCTGAAAACAGAAAAAAACCAGCTGGGCGACTCCATTTCCCGCTTAAGCCAGAAACGCGAAGAGCTGGCCTCCAAAGTGGCGCTGGCCTCCCGGCTTAAAGCCGAAAACCTGCGCATTGTGGCCCTGAACGAACGCGGTAAAGAACGCGAACAGCCCTTCCGCGCCCGGCAGATAGCCCAGTTGAAAATTGAATTTAACCTGGCCGAAAACAACGTAGCCCCCATTGAAGGGAAAAAAATTATGATTCGAATTGTAGACGAAAACGGACAGGTGCTGTTTGACGTAACCCGCGGCTCCGGTACCTTTATTTACAATGGGCGGGAGGAATTCTACACCGCAGCTCAGGAAATTCTGTTCGACAATACCCGCCAGAAGCTAACCTACCTCTACGACAAGGGCTCGGAATACGCACCCGGCACCTATACCCTGGAAATTTACTGCGATGACTACCTGATGGGCAGCGGCAAATTTGTGGTTAAATAAACCCTGAAAGGAACTTCAGGGCACTTATTTAAAATTCGGGTTAATTCCCTACCTTTGCAGGCTCAAAACCAGAAAAACGCGAAAAACGCATGAAAAACTACGAGACAGTATTCATTTTAAATCCCGTTTTATCTGAAGACCAGATGAAGGATACTGTCGAAAAATTCGTGAAGGTGCTTAAAAATGCCCAGGCCAACGTAATTAACGTTGAGCATTGGGGGCTGCGCAAACTGGCTTACCCCATACAGCGCAAATCCACCGGTTTTTACAACCTCATCGAGTTTTCGGCAAATCCAGAAGTGGTAAACCAGCTCGAAACGGAATTCAGACGCGATGAGTCGGTAATGCGGTTTCTTACCGTTACCCTCGACAAGCACGCCCTGCAGTACAACGAGCGCAGGCGGAAAGGCGAATTCAACAAAAAGGACAAAACACCCCAAAAAACCCGAAAAACTGAGGAGGAGTTAGCCGAATGACATTGATGAACGAACCCATTAAGCGCGCAGAACCCAAACCCAAATACTGCCGCTTTAAGAAAAACGGAATCCGGTACATTGATTACAAGGATCCCGATTTTCTGCTAAAGTTTGTGAACGAGCAGGGTAAAATTCTGCCGCGCAGACTTACCGGAACCAGCTGGAAATACCAGAAAAAAGTGGCGCAGGCCATTAAACGCGCCCGCCACCTGGCCCTGTTGCCCTTTACGGGCGACCAGTTAAAATAACGGTAACCCTAAAGCTGATAATCATGGAAGTGATACTGAAACAGGACGTTCAGGGACTGGGCTACAAGAACGACATCGTGAAGGTACGCCCCGGCTACGGAAGGAATTATCTTATTCCCCAGGGTCTGGCTGTAATTGCCAACCCGTCGAATAAGAAAATGATCGAAGAGAACATCCGCCAGGCTGCCCACAAGGCCGCAAAAATCAAACAGGATGCACAGGACCTGGCCTCCCGCATCGGAGATCTTACATTGGAAATCAAAACCAAGGCTGGCGAAACCGGAAAGATTTTTGGTTCCGTTACGCCCCTGCAGGTTTCCGAAGCGCTCAAGGCAAAAGGATTTGAGGTAGATCGCAGAAAAATTGCCTTCCGCGAACAACCCAAACAAACAGGCCTTTACACAGCCGTGCTCGACCTTCACAAAGAAGTGAAGCACGAAATAAAAGTAAATGTGGTGGCCGAATAAGCCCTGCCGCCCAAATACCCCAACCCCGGCCCGAAAGCCGGGGTTTTATTTTAGTTTTAGGGCATGTTCCGCACAGAACTCCATCCGCAGGCTTTAAAAAACCGTATTTCACTTCGCCATTCTATCTTTACTACGGGATCCTGTTTTTCCGATACCATTGGGCAGGCGCTTACCGAAAACAAATTTACCGTTCTTAACAACCCTTTCGGAACGGTCTATAACCCGCTGAGTATCCATCGGCAAATCAGCCATAGCCTGGACAACCGTATGCCCGATGAGCACGGCTACCTGCAAAGGGATGATATTTTTCTGCATTACGATTACCACTCCAGGTTTGCCGCATTCAGCAAACATTCTCTTGAAGAATTGCTTTCATCGGCTGTTTCCGGTGCACACCGGTTTTTGCAAAACACGCACTGGCTCATCATTACCTACGGAACGGCCTGGGTTTACCGGCTTAAGGAAAACAACCGCCCGGTGGCCAACTGCCACAAAATGCCGGACCAGCACTTCATCAGGGAATTGTTAACTGAACCGGAAATCGTTCATTCTTTCGGTGAATTGTACCGAAAACTCAAATCATTGCGGCCCGACCTTCAGATTATCCTCACCGTAAGTCCGGTGCGCCATCTGCGCGACACACATGAACTGAACAGCGTAAGCAAGGCAGTGCTGCGGCTTGCCTGCCATCAACTATGCCACAACTATGCCGGTGTATACTACTTTCCTGCCTACGAATTGATGCTGGACGACCTGCGCGACTACCGTTTCTACGACACCGACATGATTCATCCTTCGCGCGAAGCCATACAGTATATCTGGAATAAATTCATACAATCGGCCATGGATGAAGAAACCCGGAATTTTATTAAAGAATGGGAAAGCCTCCGGCAGACCTTAACCCACAAACCCATGTTTCCCGGCAGCCGGTCGCACAAAAAACTTATAGAAGCCACACTCGCCCGCCTGGAAAAAGTCAAACACCTGGTTGATGTGTCGGCCGAAATAGAAAGCCTGCAAAAACAACTATCCACATGAACACACCCGCGCAACCCAACCGCCTTATACATGCTTCCAGCTTGTATCTGCGGCAGCATGCCGGCAACCCGGTCGATTGGTATGAATGGGGCCCGGAAGCGCTTACACGGGCCATACAGGAAAACAAACCTATTTTGCTAAGCATTGGCTACTCGGCATGCCACTGGTGCCATGTTATGGAACGTGAATGTTTTGAAAATGCTGAACTGGCAGCGCTCATGAACCGATATTTTATAAACATTAAGATAGACCGTGAAGAGCGCCCCGACATTGACCAGGTTTACATGGAAGCCGTGCAGGCCATGGGCATCAATGGCGGATGGCCCCTCCATGTTTTTCTAACCCCGCAACAGGAACCCTTTTTCGGAGGAACTTATTTTCCGCCGCAAAGGTGGAAGCAGGTACTGCAAGGAATAGCTGAAGCCTGGACCACCCGCCGGAAAGATATCTCGCAATCCGCTCAGGAACTTACCCGGCACCTTCAGCAAAATGTATGGCCGGGGTCCTCACAAACAGATCCTTCAGGCCATTACATTGCCGCCACGGCATACCAGCGGTTAACATCGGCAATTGATCCCCGGCACGGGGGCCTTAGTAAAGCGCCCAAATTTGTGTTGCCCGCAGTATGGAGGTGGTTGCTGGGTTACGGTTACCTTACCGGAAATGAAGAGGCTTTTGCCAGCGTTATACTTACCCTGAACCACATTGCCGCCGGCGGCATTTACGACCACGTGGGCGGAGGCTTTGCCCGTTATTCGGTTGACGAAAAGTGGTTTGTTCCCCATTTTGAAAAGATGCTGTACGACAATGCCCAGTTAATTGAGCTGTACAGCGAGGCATGGATGGTTACGCGCAATGAAAGATTTCGGGAGGTGGTATATGAAACCGCCGCGTGGCTGGAACGCGAAATGACCCACCCCGAAGGAGGTTACTATGCCGCCCTGGATGCCGACAGCGAAGGCGAAGAAGGAAAATATTATACCTGGACTTTTAACGAACTTGCAGAAGCATTGGGAACGCATGCCGGGAACTGGGCAGACTTCCTGCACGTCTTACCCGAAGGAAACTGGGAAGAAGGCCGCAATATTTTATTTCGCAAACCCGGACAACCCACCCCGGCCAACTGGCCAGCCACCCGGCAAAAACTGCTAAACTGCCGCAACAGGCGTGTGGCCCCGGCCTGCGATAAAAAAATCATTGCCGGATGGAATGCAATGACCATCTCGGGCCTGTGCGCAGCCTACCGGGCTTTTGCCGACCCTTGGTTCCTTAAAAAAGCCGTTGCCTGCCTGCAGTTTTTGCAGAACCATCTTTTAAAAGGCGGACATCTGCTGCACGCTTACTTTGAAAAACCCCTGCCCATAGAAGGTTTTCTTGACGACTACGCCTGCACCATCCGCGCTTGCCTGGACCTGCACCAATGCACGCTTGACGAGCACTACCTGGGGCAGGCCCTGCAGCTGGCCCGAAAAGTACTTGCCAACTTTGGCGATGAAACACCTTATCTGTTTTACACATCAGCCGGAGCAGAAAAGCTCATTGCAAGAAAAAAAGAAATTTTCGACAATGTTATCCCTTCGTCAAACAGCCTTATGGCCTCCAACCTGCTGGTGCTGGGTTATTTGCTGGACCGCGAAGACCTTACCCACCGGGCACATCAGATGTTGAATAATCTGCATACCCTTACCCGTGAAGAACCGGTATATATGGCTAACTGGGGACTTGCACAATTGCGCATGCAGGCCACCCGGTGCGATGTGGTTGTGCACGGTGGCGATGCCCTTCGCGCGGAACTGCAGCAGCACTTTCATCCGTTTGTTCTTTACGCCAGAGCTTCCGAAAGTGGAACAATACCCATGGCACACGGCAAATCGGCAAGCCAAACACCGGCCGTGTTTATTTGCCCCAACAACACGTGCCTGCCACCGTTTAACAACACTGCACAGTCGCTGCAACAACTCGAAAGGCTGGCGCGAAGCTTCCGTGAAAATTAGTTTAGATTTACCCGCACTTATGCCCGGTACTGCCAACGTTTTTGCCGAAGTTCTGTTGCCGGTTCCCGTAGGCCGGCTGTTTACCTATGCCGTTCCTGAACAATTTTGCAATACCGTTAAACCCCTGCAGCGCGTTATTGTGCCGTTTGGTGAACGAAAAATACTTACCGGCATAATCATGCGCCTGCACCACCAGCCTCCGGATTTCGAAACCAAACACCTGCTGGAACTGCTGGACGAAGAACCCTGTCTCACGCAACAGCAGGTCCGGTTTATGGAATGGATGGCCAGCTACTACCTGTGTACTGCAGGCGAGGTCCTTCAGGCTGCCCTGCCTGCCGCGCTTAAACTTTCGAGCGAATCGAAAGTACAGATTCATCCGGCTTTTGACTGGGAAAACACCTTGTTTGAATTTTCGGCACGCGAGGAAGAGGTGATTCGTGCCCTGCAGCATGGTCCCCTGTCGTATACTGATGTTGCCCGCATAGGCAAAACCAAAAATGTGTACACCCTGCTTAAGTCGCTGGTACGTAAGCAGGCTGTGGTGTTGCTCGAAGAGGTAAACCCCCGGTATAAACCCCGAACGGATCGCAAAATACGCCTTCGCGCACCGTGGCTTACACCTGGCAAACTCGAAGAGCTGTTTTCCGGCCTGAAGCATAAACCCCGGCAGGAAGAAGTGCTCCTTAAATTTCTGCAGGAATTGCCCGTTATGCATAACCCTTCAATAAACGCCAGGGGGTTATCCAGAAGTAAACTGCTGGAAGACGGTGTTTCAGAGTCCGCGCTACGCACGCTCATTAAAAATGGCGTGTTCGAGGAATTTACTGTTGCCGTTGCCCGCTTTGACTATTCAGAGGGCAACCCCGATAACCTTCCGCAGCTAAGTGCCGAACAACAGAATTGTTTAAACAGCATACTTGCGGCTTTCAGTCAAAAGCAGGCCGTCCTGTTGCATGGTGTAACCGGAAGTGGAAAGACCGAAATTTATGCGCACCTTATCAGCAAAACGCTGGAAAGCGGTTCACAGATTTTATACCTGCTTCCCGAAATAGCGCTTACCACGCATATGGTTGAACGCCTCCGCAGGGTATTCGGCTCATCAATGGCTGTGTATCACTCGCGGTTTTCCGACAACGAGCGCGCAGAGATATGGAACGATGTACTGCAGGGAAAAGTATCTTTTGTGCTGGGTGTGCGATCGGCCGTTTTCCTTCCGTTTAGCCACATCGGGTTAATTATTGTTGATGAAGAGCACGATGCCTCCTACAAGCAACAGGACCCGGCCCCGCGCTACCACGCACGCGATGCCGCCCTTATGCTGGGGCGCATCCACCGGGCGCCCGTGTTGCTGGGGTCGGCCACACCTTCGGTAGAAAGTTATTACCTGGCCAACTCCGGGGTTTTTGGCTACGCAAGACTGAGCCAACGCTATGGCGAAGCACAACTGCCCGAAATAGTGCTGGTTGACCTGAAGCAGGAAAGGAAACTAAAACGCATGAAGGGCATGTTCTCTGCCACGTTGCTTGGCGCAATAAACGAAGCGCTAAGCCGCAATGAACAAGTTATTGTTTTTCAGAATCGCAGAGGTTATGCCCCGCTCCTGTCGTGCGAAGACTGCGGTTACATACCCCATTGCCTGAACTGCGCGGTAAGCCTTACCTATCACCAAAAGCAAAACAGCCTGGACTGTCATTATTGCGGTTATCGCATTCAGGTGCCTTCGGTTTGCCCGGATTGCGGGTCGGGCCGGCTCAAGGCCCTGGGCTACGGAACGGAAAAACTGGAAGAAGAACTGCGCATCCATTTTCCTGAAGCAACCATTGACCGGATGGACCTGGACACCACCCGAAGCAAAAATGCATTCGAACAACTGTTTAACCGTTTTGCAGCGGGCACTACCAACATACTGGTGGGTACGCAAATGGTTACCAAGGGGCTGGATTTTGAAAGGGTTAGCGTAGCGGCTGTTTTTTATGCCGACCGCCTGCTGCATTTTCCTGATTTTCGGTCGGAAGAGCGGGCCTATCAGTTGCTGATGCAGGTGAGCGGCCGGGCCGGCCGCAAGGGCCGGCCCGGCCGGGTGATCATCCAAACCAACCGGCCCGAAGAGCCCGTCTTCTGTTTCGTTAAACAAAACAATGATCAGGCCTTTTACGAAAAAGAAATCCCCGATCGCCAGGCCCACCATTATCCGCCTTTTACCCGCCTTATTGAAATAACGGTCAAACACCCTGATAAGCCAACTGCCAGGCAGGCTGCCGCCAATCTTTTTAACAGGCTCAGGCAGCAACTGCCGGATCTGATCATTGCCGGACCCGGAGAACCGGTAATCCCTTTCATAAGAAACCTCCATTTAATGCGCATGCTTATCAAAATTCCGCGCCACTCAAAAAACCTGCAGCAACTCAAATCAACAATAGCCCTGCTGTGCAACAACATGGTGCACGGAAAAGCTTTCCGCAACTTGAATGTGGTGATTGATGTGGACCCGCTATAGCGAGGCTGTTATTTTAAAATATCCCACTCCTCATTCAGCACCGGTATGGCCGAGTGGGCGGTTAAATCGAACTGGCAGGGAACCACCGATACGTAGTTATTGGCAATGGCCCACTCATCGTTGTCTTCGCCCTTGTCGAAATTCACAAAGTTCCCGGCCATCCAGAAGTATCTGCGTCCATTCGGGTCGTAGCGCTCATCGAATTCTTCTACCCACTTGGCATTGGCCTGGCGGCAAATACGAATGCCCTTTAACGGCTCGTTGCGCCTGGGCGGAAAATTTACATTCAGCGCAACGCCTTTGGGCAGCCCCTTATTAAGTACCTGCCGGGTAATGGCTATTATCGGCTCAACGGTATGCGAGAAATCAGCATCGTGGGCGTAATCGCACAGTGAAAAACCTATGGCCGGAGTGCCCTCAATGGCTCCCTCGATGGCTGCAGACATAGTGCCCGAATACAACACACTTATAGAGGTGTTGCTTCCGTGATTAATGCCGCTCACCACAATATCGGGCTGCCGGCGGTCTTTCAGCACGAAGTGGCGGGCAATTTTTACACAGTCAGCGGGTGTTCCCGAACACTGATAGGCCCTTACTCCGTCAAAAATAAAGCTCTCTTCCAGCCGAAGGGTTTCGCCTACGGTAATAGCATGACCCATGCCCGACTGGGGACTGTCCGGGGCCACCACCAGCACATCGCCCAGGGTTTTCATGGCTTCCACCAGTGTAAAAATACCCTTTGAGGTAATGCCGTCATCGTTCGATATCAGAATAAGGGGTTTTCGATCAGACATATTATTTAAACAGGGAATTGTAGTAATCAATTATCCGTACAAAGTCGGTGCGTTCATCCAGCCTAAGGCGGTTCTGCCGGATATATTTTTCAACCTCAGATGCATGCTTTCCGAACCGTCTCATCAGGTCGGCACGCTTGCCGGAATACTCGGTAATATTTCCTTTATCGTCCATAAAATAAAATTTGTACACCAGCACTAACCGGCTGTATGACCCATACAGGTATGGCGAGTTAAAGGTGCGGTATTCAAGCGCCTCGCGGCACAGCAGGGTAATCTTTCCTTCGGTAAGCAATTCAAAAAACGACAGTGCCCCGTAGGTGCCTGCCGGAGAGTAGGGCAATGCAAAAAACATGCGGTACTGCCGCACCGATGCATCGAATATCTCGAAAAACAACACCTTACGGGGTGCAAAGGCTTCGGCCCTGTTAGTGTTGGGTTGGTTAAACTGAATAATATCGGTTTGCAGGTCGTATTTAATTAATCCTTTAAGGGTGTCGCCATCGGTGGTAACCACGCGCCCTTCGTGCCACAGTTCAAAAGGCCATTGTTGTGCCTTTAGCAGGATTGGCAGGAAACAACAAATGCTAACGGTTACAAGCCGGCTCATGAATTTTTAAGAATGGTATGACCCAGCCGGTCGCGTTTGGTGAGAAGGTATTTTTCGTTGTGCGGGTTGGGCGCTATCTCAATGGGCACATTTTCTACAATCTCCAGGCCGTAACCCATTAAACCCACACGCTTCCTGGGGTTATTGGTGATGAGCCTTATTTTGGTAATGCCCAGGTCGCGCAGTATCTGGGCTCCTACCCCGTAGTCGCGTTCATCCATGTCAAAACCAAGTTGCAGGTTGGCATCTACGGTGTCCAGCCCGCTTTCCTGGAGCTTGTATGCACGCAGTTTGTTGAGCAATCCTATGCCGCGACCCTCCTGCTTCATGTATAAAACTACCCCTTTGCCCTCTCGCTCCACCATTTCCATGGCACAATGCAGCTGTTTGCCACAATCGCAGCGACAGGATCCGAAAATATCACCGGTTACACAGGATGAGTGTACGCGCACCAGCACGGGCTCATCTTTTGCCCAGGTACCTTTTACCAGGGCCAGGTGGGTTTCCTGCGTATTGGTTTGCCGGTAGGCCACCAGCCTGAAGTGGCCAAAATCGGTGGGCATATCCACATCTACGTCGCGTTCAATAAGCGACTCGGTGCGGATGCGGTATTCAATAAGGTCTTTGATGGTTACCAGTTTCAACCCGAAGCGGTCGGCTACCTTTCTCAGGTCGGGCAGGCGGGCCATGGTGCCGTCTTCTTTCAGTATTTCTACCAGTACGCCGGCAGGTTTAAACCCGGCCAGGCGCGCAAAATCCATGGCTGCTTCGGTATGGCCGGCCCTGCGCAGCACGCCTCCGCGTTTGGCCCTTAGCGGAAAAATATGGCCCGGACGGCCCAGGTCTTCCGGCCGGGTTTCCGGATCAACCAGTGCCCTTATGGTTTTAAAGCGGTCGTGGGCCGAGATTCCGGTGGTACAACCGTGGCCAATCAGGTCGACCGAAACGGTAAAGGGTGTTTCGAAAGCCGCGGTATTTTGGCCAACCATCAGGTCCAGCTTAAGCTCATCGCAGCGATCTTCAATAAGCGAAGCGCAGATTAAACCTCGGCCATGGGTAGCCATAAAGTTCACGATTTCGGGCGTTACACACTCGGCAGCGCAAATAAAATCGCCTTCATTTTCGCGGTCTTCATCATCCACCACAATTATAACCTTGCCGTTTTTTATGTCTTCGATGGCTTCTTCAATGGTATCGAGGCGTATGTGTTCAGGGGTATCCATATTTTTTTGCTTCGCAAGCTACAACAAAATTACCATGCGGGGTGTTCCTATCGCTGCACCACAATGCCCAGCAGGTCAGCAATTTCGCGCTGGGCCTGTTTATATTGCTCATGTCGCACAATAAAGATTTCCCATTCTGAGGTATTTCCCGGTTGTTCTTCTTCTGATTTTTTCCATTGGGCCAGATTGTCCTCTATCAGTTGTTGCAGCAGCCAGAATTTAAGGCGCAGCACATTGCGCACGGTGATATCCTGCAGTTCTTCCGATTCGTGCGTAATGAAGATATGGTATTTATCGCGCCAATGTGTGCTGATGGAGTACCGGTTGGTAAGCAATTCGGCTACCAGCTTTTTAACTTCTTCCGAGCCGTTATCCAACAGGTAAAAACTGTTCAGCGACTCGTTGTTTGCCGCAGCTTTGCGGTAAAGCCCGATAATTTCGCGGCATACGGGATGGGTGAATTCTATGTCTTCTATTTCCTGCAATATGGTATCGCGTACGTTGTGGCTGCCATCTTCATCTTCATATAACTTTTCAGCATAGTTAAGCAACAACCTTATGGTTTCACGTTCCTGCAGTTGCTGAATGGCGGCCGCATCGGCATACATAAGCGGTTGCCCGGCCACCACCGAGGCTACCGGCTCAACCTGTGGTTCGGCAGCTTGCTGCTGTTTGCGTCTTCGCTCCTGAATAAGCAGTTTATTGAGTTCAATTAAGAGCACATTTTCGGGTACATCGAGCAGGCGTGCGGTTTCACGAATGTAAACAGATCGTTTTACCGGGTCGGGGATACCGGCAATACTGGTAACAATTTCGCGGATAGCCTCAGCTTTCTGAAGGGGATCGTTCCGGGCGCTGTCTTTGTACAGGTTTACTTTAAACGAAATAAAGTCATGCGCATGTTCGCTGAGGTATTGCCGCAAAACCGAAGTTGAATTTTTGCGCGCAAAGCTGTCGGGGTCTTCGCCATGGGGGAGCAACACAACCCGAACGTTTAAGTCGCTTTTCAGCAGCAGGTCAATTCCGCGCAGAGCTGCCCTTACACCCGCCTCATCGCCATCGAACAAAACCGTAATATTGTCGGTAAACCGCCTGATAAGCCGTATCTGTTCTTCGGTAAGCGCTGTTCCCGATGAGGCCACGACATTTTCAATGCCGGCCTGATGCAGCGACAGCACATCGGTATAGCCTTCTACCAGGTAGCAGAAATTCTGCCTGCGGATTTCATTGCGGGCCTGAAACAAACCATACAGTACTTCGCCCTTTTTGTATATCTCGGTCTCGGGAGAATTGATGTATTTGGGTTGCTGGCGATCGGCTGCCTGTTTCAGTATCCGCGCCCCGAAGGCAATAACTTTTCCGGAGAGGTTGTGTACCGGAAAAATTACCCTTCCGCGAAAGCGGTCGTAATCCTTGCCTTCCCGTTTTACAATAAGACCAGCTTTTTCCAGCATGGCCTGGCTAAAGCCACTGCGCAGGGCCTGCTGCGAAAAATGATGCCATTCATCGAGGCTGTAACCCAGCTCAAATTTGCGTATGGTAGAGTCGGTAAAACCACGTTCGCGGAAATAACTTAATCCGACTGCCTGGCCTTCTTCATGATGGAGCAAAAGGTTGTGGAAGTAATCTTTCGCATAGTTCATTACGATATACAGGCTGTCGCGCTCCTGCGCACTTTCATCGGGACGGTCACCGGCTTCTTGGCGAATTTCAATTCCGTACTTTTTGGCCAGGTAGCGAATGGCTTCGAGGTAGCTCATCCCTTCGTGTTCCATTACAAAGGTTATGGCATCGCCACCTTTGCCGCTGCTAAAATCCTTGAAAATACCCTTGGACGGAACCACGAAAAAAGAGGGCGTTTTTTCGTTTGTAAATGGGCTCAGAGCCTTATACTGTTGCCCGGCACGTTTAAGGGTAACAAAATCGCTTACCACATCCAGAATATCCATCCGGCTGCGCACTTCTTCTATGGTCTGGCGGGATATCGGCATAGTCGTTCGGGTTTTAAAGATAATGGCCTGGCCACCAAAAGCCGAAACCTGAGGCGTTAAACTTTGTTTTACCCGTAAAGCAAGGCTAAATTCGCCCGAAATAACATGGAAGTAACCGAAAAGGATATCTTAGAGGCCCTTAAGCAGGTGCATGACCCCGATTTGAAGCGCGACCTGGTAAGCCTGGGTATGATTCGCAGCATGCGTTTAACCGCAACTGAGCTGGAATTTACCGTTACACTCACCACGCCCGCGTGCCCGCTGAAGGAGAAAATCCGACAGGACTGCCTTGACGCCGTTGCGCCTCTTGCAGGGTCACGCAAAATTACCATTCATACAGATGCGGCTGTTACTTCTGCACGGCCTGCCACCGCTGTGTTGCCTCAGGTTAAGAACATTGTGGCAGTGGCTTCCGGAAAAGGCGGTGTGGGCAAATCGACTATAACCACCAACCTGGCCGCAGCGCTGGCCCAGGCCGGTGCAAAAGTTGGGCTGATCGATGCCGACATTTTCGGTCCTTCCATACCCACCATGTTCAATTGCGAGGCCGAGCAACCAGCCGTTGAAGCCGTTGATGGCCGGAACGTAATTGTGCCGTTGGAGCACTATGGTGTAAAACTCATGTCCATCGGCTTTCTGGCCCCGCCCGACAGTGCCGTGGTATGGCGCGGGCCCATGGCCAGTTCGGCATTGCGCCAGTTTTTTACCGAAGCGCTGTGGGGAGAGCTGGATTACCTGCTGATTGACTTACCCCCGGGCACGAGCGACATCCACCTTACCCTGGTGCAAACCGTACCCGTAACCGGAGCCGTAATTGTTACTACACCGCAGAAGGTGGCCCTGGCCGATGCACGCAAAGCCATTGCCATGTTCAGGCAACCCCAGATAAATGTGCCCGTACTGGGCATAGTGGAAAATATGGCCTGGTTTACACCGGAAGAACTACCCCAAAACAGATACTATATCTTTGGCCGCGATGGCGGCAAGAACTTATCGGAGAAGTTAAATGTTCCACTGCTGGGCCAGATACCTTTGGTGCAGGGCATTCGCGAAAGCGGTGATGCGGGTTTGCCCATTGTACTCAAAGGCGGGCCCGCGGCCGAAGCATTTATGCAGCTTGCCGAACATACAGCCCGTGAAATTGCCATACGCAATGCCAGAGCAATACCTACCCGGCCGGTTGAACTTAAAGCCACATGAAACAGAAAAAGCTCCTTCAGCGTATAGAAGAATCGCTTAGCAGCATCAGGCCGTATCTGGAGGCCGATGGTGGTGATGTTCGTGTACTTCGCATAACAGACGATAACATCCTGCAACTGGAGTTTCTGGGGGCCTGCAGTTCCTGTCCCATGTCATCCATGACCTTCCGGGCTGGCGTGGAAGAGGCCATCAAAAAAGCCGCGCCCGAAATCAAAGCTATAGAAGTGGTAAATTTAACGTTATAAAATCCCCGGGGCCACTTTTCCGGCTTGGTTACCCTGTTTATATTTGATTTATTCAGAGAACAAGTATGCGGTCGTTTCCGGTGGTTATGTTTTTGCTGGCGCTTGCAGCTTACACCGTTCATGCCCAAAAGCGATGCGGTACGGTTGAATATATGCAACTGCAGCGCAGGCTGGGAAAGATTAAGCAAACCACCGAACAGTTTGAACAATGGCTCAGCGGACAGCGGACCATTTTCATGCGGCAGCAACAGGCCCGGCAGCAGTCGGAACCATACCGCATACCCATTGTGGTGCACATTATCCATAATGGTGAACCCGAAGGAACCGGAGCCAACCTTTCGGATGAACAGATTTTTTCGCAAATTGACGTAATCAACAAAGATTTTAAGCGCCTCAATGCCGATGCCGGCAACACCCCGGCCGAGTTCGCTGGCCTGGCCGGAAGCCTGAATATTGAATTTGTGCTGGCGCTTCGCGATCCGTTCGGGCTACCCACCACGGGCATTGTGCGCGTAAATGGCGGCCGTTCGTCATGGACGGTGTCGCAGGAAAGCGAATTCAAAGCGCTGAGCTTCTGGCCCAGCGACCAATACCTCAATATCTGGGTGCTTAACCTGTCGGGCGGATTTATCGGCTACGCCCAGTTTCCGGTGTCGAACCTGCCCGGACTGGAAGAATATCAGGACGGCATAGCCGAAACCGATGGGGTGGTGATTGATTACCAGGCATTCGGATCGGACGATTACGGCAGCTTTGACCTGGAACCTGACTTCAACAAGGGTCGGACGCTTACGCATGAAATCGGGCATTTCTTTGGCCTGCGCCATATTTGGGGTGATGAAACCTGCGGCACCGACTACGTTGACGACACACCGCCACAGCGTTCGGAAACCCTGGGATGCCCCGTACATCCCACCATAACCACCTGCACCGCCACAGTAAACAAAATGTTTCAGAACTACCTGGACTATACCAACGATGCCTGCATGAATCTGTTTACACAGGGGCAGGTGGCGCGCATGCAACTCATACTGGATAACCCGGCAGTGCCCCGCCGCAACAGCCTGCTCACATCACCAGGCCTCCTGCCCCCCAACTGCAGCGAACCCGATGTGGCTATTCTCGAACTTGCCAAACCCGGACCTGTTACCTGCAACAACCAGCCGGAACTGCTTATCAAAATCAGAAGCCTGGCCTGCGACCCGATAACCAGTTTGAAAATATCCATACGCATAAATTCAGCCCCTCCCCTCATTAACGACCATAACGGCCTGAACCTCCTGCCCGGCAGCATGACCGTACTAAACACCAACCCCGTAAACCTGCAACCGGGTGTAAACCAGATAGAAATTGCCGTGACCGAAATAAACGGCAACCCGGTATCTGCCAGCGTAAGCAATATGTACAACAGCCGCATACTGCTCGATACCTCAACCGACCGTATTCCGCTTCGCGAGCGGTTCGACTTGCTTACCTGGCCGGTCATTAGTCCTGCCAGCGGAACACAGTGGACGCTAACCGAAACCAACTTCAGTCAATCGGCTACTTTTCGGGCATTCAGCGCACCCGATGGCCCCCACGAATCGTGGCTGGTTACCCCAACCCTTGATTTTTCAACCACCGGAAAGGCCAGCATGTTCTTCGACTTTTCGTATGCATGGAACGGTACCGACAACGACCGCCTGCGCATATTGGCTTCGCCCGATTGCGGTGATACTTACCTGCCGTTAACGCCGCCCTTCGACCGCGCCGGACTGGCCTTGGCCAACATTATAAGCACAACTGAGTGGCAGCCGGAAAACGAATCGCAATGGAGCCGCAGAAACTTTGTTAACCTGAATCAACTTGCCGGCTTAAGTGCCGTGCGCATTGCCTTTGTTTTCACCAACCGGCAGGGTAATAACATATATGTTGATAACGTTGAGTTTTTCCTGTCTGATGACCCCAGCCCGCTTTTTCTTTCCGGCGGCCCTTATACCATTTACTGGAATGCTCCCGATGAGGCCCGGGTAACCTTTAACCTGCAAGAACGCAGCGATGTTTTTGTAGAAATACTCGACATGACCGCCCGCCGCATGGCAGGCCTGCAACTGCATGACGTACTAAACCAAACCTACACCATTTATACCGGCACCACAAGTCCGGGCATATATCTTTTCAGGGCGCACATAAACGGAAAAAGATATGCCATGAAATTCATGATTACCCGGTAAAGCCAACCCAGGCCTTGTGGTATAAATCCTTATCTTTGATGCCGTTTATAGGCAAAAAGCATGTCGGCAAAGAAAAAGGTAGCTATACTTTACGGTGGCAGATCGGTTGAACATGCCGTTTCGGTTAACTCAGCAAAAAACATTTTTGAACATCTTAACCGCGATTTGTACGAGGCCGTACCTATAGGAATAAGTACATCCGGACAGTGGTACCTTACCCAGACAGTAAGCAAAGACATAGAACAGGGCAAGGCACTGGGTCTTATCTTAGATCCGAAAAACCCGGGCTTTTTGCTGTTAAGCAGCGGTGATCGCTTTAAGGTTGATATTGTATTTCCTGTGCTGCACGGAACCCATGGTGAAGACGGAAGCATTCAGGGTATGCTTACCGCCATGGACATACCTTTTGCCGGAACGGGCGTGCTGGGGTCGGCAATAGCCATGAACAAAATTGTGGCCAAGCGACTTTTGCAGCAGGCCGGCCTTCCGGTGGGAAAATTTATCGGTGCCAGCTACCGGCATGCCGAAAACATTTCATTCGAATCCATTGAAAAAAAACTCGGCCTGCCCTTCATGATTAAGCCGGCAAGTCTGGGGTCTTCGGTGGGTATTAACAAGGTTTCCGGTAAACGGCAGTTTCGTAAAGCAGTAGAGGAAGCTTTTACATACGACACGGAAATACTGTTTGAAAAATTTATACCGGGCAGGGAGATAGAATGTGCCATTCTGGGCAACGAACCCCCCGAGGCTTCCTGGCCCGGCGAAATACGCATACAGGGCAATTACGAATTCTACACCTTCGATGCCAAATATGTCGACAAACTTGCTGTTAACATTATTGTGCCCGCTGAGCTGGAAAGAAAAACACGGGAACTGATAAGAAAAATATCCATAAAAGCCTATGAGGCCTTGTATTGCCGCGACTATGCGCGGGTAGACCTGTTCCTTACCAAAACCGGAAGTGTGTTCATTAACGAAATCAACACCATTCCGGGGTTTACCAACTCCAGCATGTACCCCATGATGTGGAACGAACGCGGAATTGATTTTACATCGCTCATCACCCGCCTGATTGAGTTGGCCGAAAGCCGGCATGCCCGCGAGAAAAAACTCGAGCGAAACTTTTCTTCCAATATCATTTACTAACCACGTATGACAGGACCTGTGAAGCTGAAGGAGAAATTCAAAAAGTACGCCTCCACCCCTGCCGGCTTGCTGCTTAGCATAGCCGTTACTGCCGGCACGGTAATAACAATCATGGCTGTATATTTTTATATTTACCTTCCTGCCGCCACCCACCATGGCGAAACCATAACCGTGCCCGACATTACCGGCATGCCGCTGGATAAACTGGAGGTTTTTCTGGGTGAGCGAAACCTGCGCTACGAGGTGAACGACAGCGCCTACTCGCAGGACTATCCGCCGCTAACCGTACTGCGGCAGTTTCCGGCACCGGGTGCCATTGTTAAAGAGAACCGAATAATCTACATCTCGCTCAACCGGATAACTCCACCAACCGTGCCCGTTCCCAACCTGATTGACGGCTCGCTTATCAATGCAGAAGCCGTGTTGCGCGGCAATGAACTTCACCGGGGGCGGGTAATTCTTACAAGGGGTCCTTTTCTTAACGTGGTGCGCGAAATGCGCTATAACGGAAAAAAGATTGAACCGGGAACCCGCATACCCAAAGGTTCGGCCATTGATCTGGTGGTGGAAGATGGGGGCAGCAACACCGTGCCCATGCCCGACGTGGTGGGACTTACCCTCGAAGATGCCAAGGTGCCCCTTTTCGGTTCCCATCTGAACCTGGGCCGTATTTACGTGGTGGGCGATACCCTGAATGAAGAACCGGTGGTGCTTAAACAAAAGCCTGTGGCCCGTGAAAATATTAAGGTGGGCGACATCGTTGAACTATGGGTAGGAAAACGGGGAACCATAATTCCCGAAAACACCGACATTGAAAATCAGTAAACCGACCAGGTGAAGGCACTAGTTTTTTCGGCTCAGTTTTTAATCCCTGCTGCTGTATTCGCACAGCTGCAACTTGTGCCTGTGCAACGCCAGCCCCAACCTGTTAATTATACACAGGCACGCATCACCTCGCTTCCGCCCATGCGCCTCCCTTTCTGGGATGACTTTTCAAAATCCTATGTTACTGACACCCTGTGGGATAGTTATCATACCGTACTTGTAAGCTCCGGAACGGCCCTGAACCCGCCAACCATCAACACAGCTCTGTTCGATGGTCTCGATGCCAACGGCGTACCCTACAACACCATATTGCCCCTTGAAACCGGATATACCGACAGCCTGGTATCGCGCAGAATTGATTTAACCACTGTGCCTGTGGCCATCAGAAACCAAATATTCCTGTCGTTCTTCTACCAATGGGGAGGATTTGCCGAAAATCCGGATCCGTCTGACTTTTTAACACTTGAATTCAGAAACAACTCCGGCCAGTGGGAACCTGTGTTAACCCTCTACTCCGACAACAATACCCAGCTACCCAATGTTTTTTACGACACGGCCATCCGGATTAATCAGGACAGGTTTTATCACAACGAGTTTCAGTTCCGTTTCCGTAGTTTTGGCAGGCGATCAGGCCGTTATGATGTATGGCATATTGACTACGTTTACCTGAATTACCGCACAGCCGAAGAAACCGGCAACACTTCGATATCCGACAGGGCCATGACCCGCCCCTTTACTTCTCTGTTCGGCAGTTATTATGCGCTGCCTTACACCCACTTCCGCGATAACCCTGCCGCCCACCTGTCATCCCCTACCATTGAAGTATTTAACCTGAAAGACACCACATTTGCCCAGGTGCTCAACTACACATCGCATTTCCGTGTCCGTACTTTTGCATCGGGCATTGAAAACATAACCTTCGACAATTTTGTGGATTTCGAAGTGGGCCTTCCCTCGGTGCCCAGCCGCGGGCGGGCCACCTATCTGCTCAACGCCATCCCTCCGGCAATAGCTTTTGAAGCTTCAGCCGATTCGGCCATCATAACGGCCTCCATCGGCATTAACAGCGGAGACAACGATCAGGATTACTACTCGCGGTATGTGCCCATTAACTTTATTCAGAACGACACCCTTACCTTTACCTACCGTTTAACCGACTATTACGCCTACGATGACGGCACAGCCGAATACGCTGCCGGACTTACACAAGCCGGCAACCTGGCAGCCGTGAAGTACGGAACCGTAAATCAGCAAAGCGATACGCTTTCGGGCGTGTATATCTACTACCCGTTTACTGCATCGGCCAGCCCCAACATTGCCACCATTTTGGTGTGGAACAACCAGAACGGCCGGCCCGGAACCCTCCTGTCGGAACAAACCGTTCCGGTAAGGCGCAACGGTAATAACGAGTTTACCTACTTTAGGTTTAATCCTTCGGTGATAGTACCCGATACCTTTTTTATAGGCTGGCGCCAGGCACCGGGAGGTTTGATACGCATTGGCCTGGACAGCAGCAACGATACCGGAAACAATATGTATGTAAATACCACCGGAACCTGGGTGATAAACGACCTCGTTTCAGGAAGCCTTATGATTCGCCCGCAGTTTGGAAAGGGCGAGGTGGTAACTGGTGTTGACCAACCCACCGATGAGACCATAGCCATGTTTCCGAACCCCAATAACGGAAAGTTCTATCTGCGCGGTAATTTTATGAAGCTTGAAATCGTATCCGTAAACGGCAGCCTCATACCTTTTGAAATTAAACCGGCTGGCAACCTGATGGAAGTAACCGCGCAGATTGCCGCTGCGGGCATTTACATTGTACGATGCAGCACCGGGCAACAGATAAAAAATATAAAAATGCTGGTAAGGCCGTAACCCTTTTGCGGTTTCGCTGCCTTATGGTTAACATTGCAGCGTTTTTTGACAAAACTTAAGGGGCCCATAGCTCAGCCGGTCAGAGCACCTGACTCATAATCAGGGGGTCGCTGGTTCGATCCCAGCTGGGCCCACAACAGCATCAGGACCCAAAAGGTCCTGATTTTGTTTTATTATCATGACAAAACGATTCTCTCCGGTAATTCATCTGCTGCTGGCCGTAGCCACCTTCTTTACCACCACCTGGGCAGGGTCGGAATGGGTTACCGGAAAAAACGTGTGGTTGGAAGCCTATTCGTGGGCCGACTTTTACCAGGGCATGCACTTTTCAGTACCGTTTTTGTTCATCCTGGCATTCCACGAATTCGGGCATTACTTTACTGCACGCCTAAACCGGGTAAGTTCATCACTGCCGTATTTTATACCCCTGCCTCCTTTTCCGCTTTCCATCGGAACCATGGGCGCCATCATCAGGCTTCGTACCCGAAATATCACCATCCGCCAGCATTTTGACATCGGCATTGCCGGGCCCCTGGCCGGGTTTGCCGTAGCCCTTGTGCTGCTTGTTTACGGCTTTGCCACGCTGCCGCCACCGGAATATATTTTTCAAATTCATCCCGAATACGAGGCCTTTGGGCTAAACTATGCCGAACACGTTTATAACCGGGAAGGAATAGTGGATATTGTAATAGGAAAAAATCTGCTGTTCATGCTGCTCGAAAGCTTTTTTGCCGAACCAACGCGCATGCCCAATCCACACGAAATTATGCATTATCCCTTCCTGTTTGCCGGTTATCTCTCTTTGATCTTTACCAGCCTGAACCTGCTGCCCGTGGGCCAGCTGGACGGCGGGCATGTGCTGTACGGCCTGTTTGGTTACAAAATACATCGCAGGGTAGCATCGGGCGTGTTTATTGCCTTTATGTTTTATGCCGGACTGGGCTTTGTGCATCCGGGTTTACCAACTCAAGAACTCTGGTGGTACGTTGTTGGGTATGGTTTTTTTCTATACCTGAGCTTTACAGGCCTGGGTCTTTCCGCGCGCGAAACACTTATGTACACCCTGCTGGTGTACGCCACCCAACTGGCGCTGGCCTGGTTTATACCGGGAATAACCGGCTACCATGCCTGGTTGTTATTCGGATTCGTACTGGGCCGGCTTATTGGGGTAACGCATCCCAAATCGGAATGGGAAGAGCCGCTCGGCACCGGCCGAAGAATACTGGGATGGATTGCCCTGATCATTTTCGTGCTCACTTTTACGCCCAATCCTATTGAAGTTTATGTAAGATAGGTTGCGGCCTATTTCATTACATGTACCCATCCCTTGCAGGAATTATAGGCGCCAATGCGCAGTTCATAAAAGTATATACCGGCATCCAGCCCCTGCCCGGCCCAGGTGTTGCGGTAGTCTTCCGACTCAAAGACTTTATGTCCCCAGCGGTTAAATATTTTCACCGATACCGGAATATTGAATTGAAAAGGCGCCATGCCATCCTCACCGTACTGAACAAAAAAGGTATCGTTAAAGCCGGGCGACCCTTCGGGAGTAATGGCGTTGGGTACCTTTATTACAAAGAATGGAAGATTAACACCCGTTTCGTAAGCACAGCCTTCCCTTACCCCTACCAGTTTAAGCATGTAATACCCATCCTGCTGGTATTGATGCACCGTCTCCTGAAGGTCCGAAGTAAGTCCATCGCCAAAATCAAATAAAAAAGATTCGCCCTCGCGGGCATCGGTTTCATTGCGTACAAATAATGAAGGTCTGGAGAAGCAGTCGGCCAGAAATTCGTATCGCATCCGCAAATCAATACCCGGAATTACACGAAGCGTAACGGTATCTGTTTTTATACATCCGTCGCTGTCGGTTATCGTAACATAATAAGTTGTGGTATCGGTGGGCGTTACCAAAGGTTCGGCCAAAGTGCTGGTAAATGTGCTATCGGCACTTACCCAAAAGTATGAAGCGCCACCGCTTGCCTGCAGCCGGTAAGTACTGCCAAAACAAAGGTTGTCATCGGCTTGAGCCTGGCCATCATTTTTAAAAACATGCACAATAGTTTGGACAGAATCAACTGCAGTACAGGTATTCAGGTCGATCGCTTTTAGTTTTATAACATACGTGCCCTCTTGCTGGTACTGGTAAAGAAATGATTCTTTGTCGAAACGCGTTAGTATGGTGCCGTCACCCATATCCCATTCGTAATATTCGCCACCGGTGCTTAAATTTTCCAACCGCAGGGTATCGGGAAAGCACAACCTGTTTATGCCGGGCATGGTAAAATTAACCGTATTGGTTTGCAGCCGCGCCCGCAGCGTGGCCAGATCAAATTTAAAAGCGGCATTATTGCAGTTGGCGCTGTTATTGGTGTTCGACCAGGCCCCCGGGGTTGTGGGAAAATCGTCAAAGCTGCCGAAGCAGCCGGCACAAACGGCATGATAGACTATGCCCGATTTATCAAACCGGCTGGTGCCACCGTCTACGTGCACCGATGTTTGCGGGCCACCGAGAAAAGTGGCATACAACAGCTCGCTGGCATCTTCTGTTAACACTATAAAATAAAAGTCCGACCCCTGTGTTACCGCTTGAAACGCATCGGGTGTTACGGGCATGCCGGTTGTGCGGCTAACAGACGGCCAATATCCGCGAAGGGAATTAATAAAACCTCCCCATCCTGAGGCATATATGTTGTTGCATCGGTTTACCATAAATGCCGTTGGAGAAATGTTGGGCATACCAATACCTGAGCCGAATACCGTAGAAAATACCAGTGCAGAGAGGTCGGGCGTAAACCGCTGAATAAACTGCCCGCTGTTGGGGTTGTTATATGCTCCGGGTGTTACCGGCATGGCACCGGTGGTCTGGCCAAACACAAATACTTCATCACGGCTGTTCAGGTCCAGAAAATATATCTGATCGTACGCATTGGTTCCCGTAAAAGTCGAAGAAATAAGCATGTTACCGGTATGCGAAATTTTGGCTATCCATCCGTCGGTATTGCCGGCGTAGCCGGGTTGATAGGCAGCAGGCAGCACCGGAAAGTCGGCACTGGCGGTTCCGCCTGCCACCACCACATTATAGAGCGAATCGAATTTTATGGAGTAGGCCGCATCGTAATCGCTTCCGCCTAAAAACGAAGACCAGACCAGGTTATCCAGTTGCGGAGTAATTTTAAGTATCAGGGCATCGGTAAGGCCGCCAAAAGTGCGGCCCAGGCCAGCCGTTACGGGAAAGTCGGGCGAAGCGGTAACCGAGCTTACGTACACGTAGCCCAGCGTGTCGGTAATGATGTCGCCACGCATTTCATCGCCATAATTTCGGGTAAGCGGTCCTGGCCAGGCATTGAGGCCGTCATTCAGGCTACCCCCCAGGTAGGTGCTGGCCAGGAGTTGCGAGCCATCGGCACTGATGCGGGCAACAAACAGGTCGGCACCGGAAGGATATTGTTCAATAACATCAGAAAAAACCTGGGGTCCGCCTGCAAAGTTGGTTTGGTAGGCTCCGGCGGTTACGGGAAAATCAGCCGAGCTGGTGGTGCCCAGAACCAACAGGTCGTGGTTATAATCCATCACCAGGCTATGCGGGGTTTCGTTGCTGGTTCCACCCAGAAACGAAGCATACATCAGTTGCGAGCCGGCAGAGTCGTACTTCAGAATAGCCACATCATAGTTTCCACCATAGGTGGTTTGAAACGCACCGGCTGTGGCCGGAAAGGTGCCCCCCAGCGCATACCGCACTATACCGGACGAATACAATGAACCCCGCTCACCCGGCGTAGCCGTACTGCCCCAATTATCGGCAGTGCTGCCGGAGAAGGTGGAGAAAATAAGCAGCGGATCAATAATCAACTCGTAACAGGAGTCATAACCTTGCGGAAACTCGAAGGTGATGCGGTCCTGCATCATTGCATACCTACATGGTACTTCTGTTTTTGTTCCGTTTATGTACTGATAGGCATAAGGTTTTTTCTCAATCAGCTCGCCCAGCGATGTAGCAATATGCAGGTTTCCCTGGCGCAGTTCAACTTTATTGGCGCCAGCGTACCTGATGCCAATAACCGAAGCTTCAGCACCGGGTGCCACGCGAAAATCGTACTTTAAATTTATTCCGGCCGAAGTAACAATGGCATCAACACCCGGATAGAGATTCTGGTAATAGAGCGTGCGCCAGGCGGATACGCCCGAACGCCATTGCTGAGGATTTCGCCCCTGAAAAAAATGATACACTTCCGGCAATTGTTCCATGCCGTAGATTGCGCCCGACTGGCCGCCCACAAATTCAATATGAAGGCTATGGGCATTTATCGCAGGCCTGGGCCGCTTTCGCCCGTCAGCTTCTTCGTGCAGCAGGTTGGTTTCGGTGTGTGTATGCCGCAGGCTTTCCTCAAATAAAATCAGTTCAAACCGGTCGGCCCTGGCATACAGGTTGCCGCCGGGCACGCGGGCAGCAAACTTAACGCCCTCGGGCCATTGTCCGGCATTTTCTATAAAACGGTACAGCATTTGCGCCCGGCATTCGGCCGCCCATACAACAAATGCCATCCAAATCCATCTGTTCATTACGCCAATAATATCATTCCCTGCGCAAAATTTCCAGTGGCGGGGTGTGCAGGATTCTTCGGGAATTCAGCCAGCCCACCGCTACGGTTAGCAATACCATAAGGAAGGCCACAGTAACCAGCTCAGTTAAGCGAAAAGAAAAGCGGAAGTCGAAGAAAAATTCCGCCAGGGCATAGCCTCCTGCCAGAGAAAGGCCTAAACCGGTGGCAATTGCAAATATGCCTATGTACAGGTATTCGATGAGCGTAATGCCAATAATGGTTGTGGAGGGGGCTCCCAGGGTGCGCATCAGCACATTTTCATGTTGCCGCACATACTGCGAAGCCAGCACCATGCCTGCCAGCACAATAAGGCCGGCTGCAAAGCTAAACAGGGCCAGCAACCGCACAATACCTCCTACTTTGCCAAATAGTTCGTTAACTGTGCCAAGCACCAGTCGCAGATCGATGAGCGACACATTGGGAAACGAAGCAATAAGCTGCTGTTGAAACCGGGCTGCCCGGGTATGGTCGTCTATGCGGGTGGCCGCAACAAAAACCTGTGGAGCGTGCTCCAAAACGCCGGTTGGAAAGACAAAAATAAAGTTGGGCGGGTCTTTGGGCCATTCCACTTTTCTTATGCCGCTTATAAGCACCTTAACCGGCAAGCCCTGTACATCAAAAACGAGCGAATCGCCCACATCTAACCGCAGGTTTTCGTGCATGCCCTCCGAAATAGTTACCCAAACCGAATCGGGGTGGCCGGGCCGGTATTGCTGCAGATTGCCCCTTACCAGCTGTTCGGAAAGGTGAAGAGTGTCGCGGTAGGTAACACGGTATTCACGCGTTAATGCCCAGTTAGGTATGCGGTTTACGGTATCTTTTTGCCAATCGGTTACCGACCGGTCTTTAACGGCCGCAAGGCGACAGGTTACAATAGGTACCAGTTGTTGCACCGGCAGGTTATTGTGGTGCATCAGCTCAACCACAGCGTCTTTTTGGTGCGGCTGAATGTCGAACATAATGGTATTGGACTGGTTGGTGTTTCCGGTAAACTCCACCTGACCAAGCAGGCTTTCTTCTACCACGTTCAAAGTTCCCAGCAAAAACGCACTAAGGCCCAGAATTACCGTTAACAAAGCGGTTTGATTGCCCGGCCGGAACAAACCTGCCAGCGCATGCCGCCATACAAAAGGCGCCCGGCGCGGAAAGTACTTTCTGGCCAATACAAGCAGGGCCCGTGCAACCCCATAAAGCAGCAGCAAAGCAGCTGCCAGGCCTGCCAGGAAAAACAAGGCAGTTGTAAGGCTGCGGGTTTGAATCCAGGCCAGTATAAACGGAAAAATCACTGCGGCAGCCTGCACCAGCAGCCGGGCTTTGGAGCGCACCATGGCCGGCCGGAAATCGGGCCGCAGAGCAGCCAGTGGCGGCATAAACCGCACCGACATAAGTGGCCAGGCCGAAAACAGGGCCGAAAGTAAAAGACCCAGCACAAACCCCCTGGCAAGCGCAGGCCATGATACGAACAGGCTGAGCTCTACGGGCAGGAGGTCCTGCAGCAAAATGGGTGTAAGGAGATATAGCCCAAAACCCAGTAACACGCCTGCCAGGCTCCCTGCTATGCCCAACACCAGTATTTGAAAAAAATAAATAAAAAATGCGGCTTTACCGGGTGCGCCAATTACCCTAAGCATGGCAGCATCGGGGCGCTTTTCAGCGGCATACAGATGAACTGAAGCGGCAATACCCATCCCTCCCAGCATAAGGGCGGCAAAAGCCAGAAGAGAGAAAAAACGGTACACCGATTCAAACGCGCGGCCCAGTTCGCGCCTTCGCTCGGCCACATCATCAAAGCCGTGACCATACCTGCGTGCCAGCGGTCGTAAAAATCCGGCCAGTTGTTCTGCTTCTTTTTCCGTCTTAGTTTTAAAATAAACCTGATAATCTACCCGGCTGCCAAACTGAACCAGACCAGTGCTGTCGAGGTTAGGCAGCGCAATGTAAACCGATGGTGTAAGGGTAGAAAGAACGCCGCCTCCTCCGGGCAGCCTGCGCACCACACCCTCTAGGCGGAAAACGGTGTTGCCCAGCTTTATCGAATCGCCAACACGGGCTTCGTACTGCAGGGCCAATGCTTCATCGAGCAGGGCAAATTTTCCCTGGTGAATGCGGATTGCACCCTCCTCAGGAATAGTTTCAAGTTTTCCATAAAACGGAAATCCCTGCTCGTATGCTACCAGACGTATAAGGCGGGATGAGCTGTCGGGTAAAAACAACACCATCGAGGCCATGTTGGCTTCAGTGGCTTTGGGCTGGGGAAGGCTGTCGAACACCTGCTGAAGCGTAGGTTCCGGTTTACGCGAAGCATTTACCACCATATCAGCACCCAGCAGCTCGCGCGCATTGTCGTGAATCTCGCGCTGAAGCCCCGAGTTGAGCAAATCCAGCAACACCATGGCTGCCACACCGGCCACCAAAGCAGCAAGTGTAAGTATGAGCCGGGTGCGCTGATGGCGTGCATCGCGCCAGGCCATTTGCATGATCCATTTTGCGGGCAACCTGAATTTCATGCAGAATGATTTTTAATTGGCACCGTAATCTGAAAATATTCTTCCTCCGCGCAACTGAATAATTCTTCCGGCCCTGGCCGCCAGATCGGCATTATGGGTAACCAGCACCAGCGTAGTACCGCTTTCGCGGTTAAGTGCAAAAAGCAAATCGGTTAGTCTGGAAGCATTTTCCTCATCTAGGTTACCGGTTGGTTCATCGGCAAACAATATTCGCGGCCGGGTTATGAAGGCGCGGGCAACGGCTACGCGCTGCTGCTCCCCGCCCGAAAGCTGTGCAGGATAATGATACAACCGCTGGCCGAGTCCCACCCGGTCCAGCAGTTCCCGTGCCGGCTTTTCGGCCTGTCGTTCACCGCGCAGTTCAAGGGGCAGCATAACATTTTCAAGTGCAGTAAGCGAATGCATAAGCTGAAAATTCTGAAAAACAAAACCCACGTACCGGTTGCGCAGCCATGCGCGATTATCCTCAGGCAATTGGTGTACCTTATGCCCGGCCAGCGTTATACTTCCTGAGGTAGGTAAATCCAGGCCGGCACATAAACCCAGTAAAGTAGTCTTGCCGCTTCCCGATGGTCCCACCAGAGCCAATGTACTGCCTTCGGCAACAGAGAAAGAAATGTCCTGCAAGACCGTTAAAGTTTGCACTTCGGTACGGAATTGTTTCATTACCTCGTGGAGCTCCAGAACAATTTCCGGCATGATTTTGATGTTTTTTCTGTTTTAAAGCCGGAATATGGTAAAATTGTTTCGCAACAGAATTATGTTTTACACAATTAAACCCCTCATCGTTGCTTTGGTGCTTTTGCTGGGACCAATTCTGGCTTGTGCACAAACCAATATTCTTTTTTTTGGCAACAGCCTTACCGCAGGATACGGCTTATCGCAAGAAGAAGCTTTTCCGGCTGTGGCTGAAGAACTTTTGAGAAAGAAAGGCCGGGAAGTAAAGGCCATAAATGCAGGCCTGAGTGGTGAAACTTCGGCCGGCGGCCTGACACGAATTGACTGGATACTCCGGCAACCTGTTGACATTCTGGTGCTCGAGTTAGGCGCCAATGATGGGTTACGTGGCCTGCCGCTGGATCAGACCCGCAAAAATCTGCAGGGTATTATTGATAAAGTAAAGATGCGGTATCCACGTGCCCGGATTGTAATTGCCGGCATGATGGTACCTCCCAACATGGGTCCGGAATACAGCCATAAATTCCGGCAGCTTTTTCAGGAACTGGCCCGTAAAAACCGGGCGGTACTTATTCCCTTTCTGCTCGAAGGGGTGGCCGGGCATTCACATCTTAACCTGCCGGATGGCATTCATCCCAATGCTGAAGGACACCGCATTGTGGCACAAACAGTGATAAAATATTTGGAGCCTATTATATAACAGGCTATTTGCCTTTCAGGCATTCATAAAAGAAAGTCAGCATATCCTGGCCGGTAACATCTCCTTCCCTGCCCAAATCCTTGTTAAGTGAAAGGGAATTTTTTTTTGAGTAGTTAATCGTTTTATACTTTACACCTGCCGCAGCAAGTTTCGATGACAGGGAAAGGGCTTCCTTTTCCAACGGGTTTTTTGTACCGGAATACATAATCAGAAAAGGAGGAAGGGATACGCCGGGTTGAATATAGGATACCGGTGAGGCATCTATCCAATGCGCTTCGGTGTTGCCAAAGGTACTAATACACCAATCCCGTACCTTGTGGGTAGCATCGGTAATTATAGCGGGAATATCGAGCCCGGTACCATCTATCAGCACCACGCCCCGGATGGCATCAGGAGAAAATCCGGCTTCCTTCAGCATATTGCTGTTAATGGTAACAAACGATGCCAGATGTGCCCCCGAGGCATAACCCACAATAAAAATTTTCGTTGGATCACCACTGTAATGTTTAATGTTGCCGGCTACCCAGGCCAGCGCATCGGCAATATCGCGCGCATGGTCTGGAAAACGGGCTTCGGGCGAAAGGCGATGATTGACCGATACAAAAAGGTAGCCATTTGAGGTAAAAAAGGTGGGTTTATCTTCAACATCGCTTTTGTCTCCAAAAGTCCATAAGCCGCCATGTATCCATACCACCACAGGCGAATTGCTGCCCTTACGGGGCATGTACACATCGAGTGCGGTTTGATTGGGATTTTTGCTTTTTTGAGAGTACCGAATATCGCCCACCTTAAAATAAGAAGCATCATCCTTTTTCTGGGCCGCCGCTATTAAGGGAACCCCTATTATAAGTACGCAGAGTGCCCGCATATCGCTATTGATTTAAGATTGAAATGGTTTGCCCTTTAAAAATGCATTTTTAATGCCAAATAAATGGCAAGTTTTCCATTTACGTTTTTTGCGCCACTTCAGTTCCGTTAACCGTGCTTACCCGGTAGCAGGCAAGGTCCTTGCCGGTAAACCTTGCGTACTCACTTTTTAATTTGTCTATCAGCCTTTCTGCCGCATTTGCTTGTACCAGATTAAGCGTGCAACCCCCAAAGCCACCGCCCATCATGCGGGCACCGGCCACACCTTCTGTGCTGATGGCCTTGGCTACCAGAAAGTCGGTTTCCCGGCAGCTCACTTCGTACTGGTGCTGCAACCCAATATGGGTTTGGGTCATCCGCTGCCCGAAAGCCCTTAAGTTGCCGGTCTGCAGGTCATCGCAGGCCAGCAGTACGCGTATGTTCTCTTCTACCACATAACGGCAACGCCGGTGCACTATTTCATAACCCGAAACACACTCGTCAACCTGCGCCGGAGTGGCATCGCGCAGGCTTTTTACTTCAGGATAACACCGTGCAATAAGCCGCACGCCTTCCTCGCATTCCCTTCTGCGGTCATTATAGGCAGTCGATGCAAGCGAATGCTTTACGCCCGAATTAAAAAGCAGCAGCTCGTATCCATTAAGTTTTAAAGGAATGTACCGGTAGTCCATCGAGCGGCAATCCAGATGAATAACCGCATCTTTTTTTCCAAACAGGCTGGCAAACTGATCCATAATGCCGCATTGCACCCCGGCAAAGGAGTGCTCGGCCGCCTGGGCAAATTTTGCGAGTTCCAGCCGGTCGATACCGCCATGCAACAACTCGTTGAGGGCAAAAGCCGTGGCACACGATATGGCCGCAGACGATGACAGGCCCGCTCCAGCCGGTATCTCGCTGCTCACAGCCAGGTTAAAGCCCTTATCCAAAAGGCCACACCGGGCAAACTGGCTGGCCACCCCCAGGATATAATTGCACCAGGTTTGACTTACGGGCGCAATATCGCTGATGCTGGTTTCGAAATTTTCGTTCAGATCAACTGCCAGCAGGCTTATCCGGTTGTCGGTACGGGGGCCAATGGCCACGTATGCATATTTATCAATGGCGGCGGGCAACACAAATCCCTGGTTATAGTCGGTGTGCTCGCCCAACAGGTTAATACGGCCTGGCGACCGAACCACCATCGGTTTGCTCCCAAAAGTTGCTTCAAAGCGCCGGGATAAAGTTTGCACCTGCAATTTTTGTGTTTCAGAATATCATTAAAAAAATCACGGCCGTATGGCCGTGATGAGCGGAGAGAGAGGGATTCGAACCCTCGGTACGGTTGCCCGTACAACGGTTTTCGAGACCGCCCCATTCGGCCGCTCTGGCATCTCTCCGGGCCTTGTTCAGGCCGCGAAGATAAAAAGAGAAAAGCAATTTAAAGCTTATTCGAATCGCAACGATTCAATCGGATCGAGCCGCGAGGCTTTGTAAGCCGGATAGTAACCCGAAATAAGGCCCACCACCACGCAAACCACAATGCCAAAGAAAATCCAGAACCAGGGAATAATATAGCTCTGCATGCCCATAAATTTGGCCCCTGCATTACCGGCTAAAATACCCAGCACAATACCGAGCGCACCACCCAGCAGGCATACCACAATAGCTTCTATTACAAACTGCTGACGTATGCGCAGCGGAGTGGCCCCCAGTGCTTTTCGTATGCCGATTTCGCGGGTTCGCTCGGTAACCGAAACCAACATAATGTTCATAAGAGCAATGGATGATCCCAGCAGGGTTACAAAACCCAGCCCGAAGCCCGCTACGCGGATATAGCCAGCAATTTTGGCTGTGCTTTCCAGCAGCGAAACGTTGTTGTCGATGTTAAATGAATCTTCCCGGCCGGGACGGTCGCCCCGTATTCTGCGCATCAGCGCAGTGGCCTCGCCCATAGCCTCATCCACCCTGGCCGGATCGGGCACGGCCACTGTTATGCGGTACCATAAACTTCTCCCTCCGGCCATCTGGTTGGCTTTTTTCAGGGGAATAATAATCATGTTGTCAAAATTAAAGCTGGGATCTCCAAAACCGCCCTTTTCGGCCAAAGCCCCGATAACACGAAAGCGTGATCCCAGCACCGTTACCTCGCTTCCTTCAATTTTCTCGTTTTCTTCGTACAATGTCTTCCAGATTTTATAACCCACAATGGCAACCTGGGCACCGCTTTCAAATTCCATCTCCGACATATTGCGGCCTTCTTTAAAATCCAGACCCTTAATCAAAGCATAATCGGTGTTGGCTCCGGTAACGGCTACATTCGGATTGGTTTTCTTCGAATTTCTGGAAATCTCGGCAATCATGGTAAGCGTTGCCGACAGGCTTACGCTGCCCTTATGCGAAAACTCGCGGGCAAACTGCAGCGCTTCACGCATGGTAATGCGCGGATAGCTTTTCTCCGTACGCCCCTCCCGGCTGGCACCCCGGTTGGTTTTCGATTCAATATCAAACGAATTGGCGCCCAGCGAGGTCAGGCTTTCGGTTACCGATTTTTCAATGCCATCTACTGCCGTAAGGGCCCCAACAAGCGAAGTTATGCCCGTGGCCACAATAAGCGAGGTAATAACCGAACGCAGCATGTTGGCCTGCACCGACCGCAGCCCTTCCCGCATGTTTTCCATTACATTCATCCGAACTCGGGTTTGGTGCAATACGTTGAACTAAAAACGCAATTGTTACAGTTTTAACACACTTTTTTGTATTTAAATGATGTAAATTTGAAACTTAATCATATGCGCGTTTTATTACTCTCCGCCCTGCTCACCTGGTCTTTTCTGGCCGCAGCCAACAGCATTCTCATACCCATGGATAACAGCCAGACCAACCACCTGAAGGCCTACGGCATAGCCTACTGGATTCTGCGTACCGAAACCGAGGTTGATTGGCTGCTGAATTACCGCGGAGGCAGTTTTATGTGCAAATACCATCCGGCAATTCAGAACGAATGCCGCATTCGCGGCGTTTATGCCGAAATCATTTCCGACGCCCAGGCCAACGCCATCCTTGCCGAAATAGCCAGCCCGGCGCTGAATTATGATGTAATGAAACTTGAAAAATACCCGCGCATTGCCGTTTACTCGCCCAAAACGGCCAAACCCTGGGATGACGCAGTAACCCTGGCCCTCACCTATGCCGAAATTCCTTACGACCTGATTTATGATGACGAAGTTATGGGCGGCATACTGGCCAAATACGATTGGCTGCACCTGCACCACGAAGATTTTACCGGCCAGTATGGTAAGTTTTACGCCTCCTATGCCCACGCACCGTGGTACATAAGGCAACAACAGGAGGCCGAGGAAACCGCCCGCAGACTGGGCTTCTATAAAGTGTCGCACCTTAAACTGGCCGTAGCCAAAAAAATAAGAGAATTTGTGGCCGGTGGCGGGTTTATGTTTGCCATGTGTTCGGCCACTGATAGCTTCGACATTGCCCTGGCTGCCGAAGGTGTGGACATCTGCGAACGCATGTACGATGGCGACCCGGCCGACCCACAGGCACAGGAAAAGCTTAATTATAACAATACATTAGCCTTTACCGATTTCCGGCTGGTGCGCGACCCCTACCAGTATGAATTTTCAGACATCGACAACCAACCCGGCGAACGCGGCCTGCGCCGCGATAACGACTACTTCACCCTGTTTGAATTCTCGGCCAAGTGGGACCCTATTCCCACCATGCTTACCCAAAACCACACCAAAGTTGTTAAGGGCTTTTTCGGACAAACCACCGGCTTCAAAAAACAACTCATAAAGCCCGATGTGGTAATCATGGCCGAAAACCGCGAAATCAAAGAAGCAAAATACATTCACGGAGTATTGGGCAAAGGCTTCTGGACATTTTATGGCGGCCACGACCCGGAAGATTACCAGCACACCGTTGGCGAAGAACACACCGATTTGAACCAGCACCCCAACTCGCCCGGTTACCGCCTCATTCTTAACAATGTTCTATTCCCTGCAGCACGAAAGAAAAAACAAAAAACCTGATGCCCCTGCGTTTATCAGCTACATGCATGTTTGTTCTTTTATGCGCATGCCAGACCAGCGTGCCCGCGCAACAACTTATCGAAAAATACGCAAGCCGCAAGCTTTCGGCCTACGAACTGCTGTACAATACCAGCAAATCGCATGTAATAGCTGTTGAGAAAACTCCCAACACCGCCACCGGACGATTATCTTTTCTTATCTTTGATACAACCAGCGGAGAACTTCTTGAAGAAGGATCTTTCCGGCCAGGTTACATTAAGTGGGTAAGCAATGAAGAGCTGGAAATTTTTGATGCACCCGGTATTGTTCAGGGTGAAGAAAATCAGGCCCGCTTTATAAAAAGAATAAACCTTTCAAAACTCCAATAAACCATGCAATACCGGCATATTCTTATACTGGTTCTGAGCTTCTGTGGTATTATTCTTTTTTCGGTAAATTTCAACCAGCCTGCCGGAATATTTTCTCAGCCCAAAAACAACCCGGCTCCGCACGAAGAAGGTGTAAGCGGCCCGGAACAATTCAGGTTGTTTCACCGGGGCATCCGAACCCGCGATGGCAAAGACCGGCCCGACTATACGCCCGGTTTTTTGGTGCGCGAACTGCGCAAAGCCCGGATAGAAGCTGCCCGGAAATTATCCGGAGCCCGCACCCTTTCGGGCGATGTGCTGGAGTGGCGCGAACGCGGACCAGCCAATGTGCCGGGCCGAACCCGTGGCCTTATAGTAGACCCCGATGATCCTGCCAAAAACACCTGGTATGCCGGATCGGTAGCGGGCGGAGTGTGGAAAACCACCAACGGGGGCACCAGCTGGACACTCATAACCCCCGACCTCCCAAACCTGGCCACCACCGTTCTGGCCATGGCACCATCGAACCATAACGTCATTTATTTGGGTACAGGCGAGGGCTTTGGCAATGTAGACCACGTAAGCGGAAACGGTATGTACAAATCGTCCGACCGCGGGCAAACCTGGCAATATCTGCCGGCAACCGCCGGCTTCAGCGATGTGAACCGCATTATTATTGACCCGGCCAGCGAAAATACTGTGCTTGCTGCAACCAACCGCGGCATTTTCAGAACAACCGATGGCGGAACAACCTGGACCCAGACCAGCTCACGCACCAATATTCAGGACTTACGCCATACTCCCGGAAATTTCAACATTCAGTATGCAGCACAACATGATGTAGGGGTTCTCAAATCGGTTGATGGCGGCCTTACATGGACTGTTGCCAATACCGGAATGAATATTACAGGTCGTGTTGAAATAGCCATCTCGCCCGTAAATCCTTTGCGCGTATTTGCCTCTGCAGAAGGTTCTCTTTCTGCAACCGGCTCGGACCTGTATATGTCGGATGACGGTGCCACTACCTGGAGCCTGGTGGATGTGGCATTTAACAACCAGGGGGTGGACTACCTCGGGGGCCAGGGCTGGTACGACAACACCATAGCCTGCGACCCGTTTAACGAAAATATAGTTTACATAGGAGGAGTAAGCCTTTTCAGGGTGCAGATTACGAGTGGCACTACCCTAACCTCCAGTTACTCCCTGCAGGAAAACGGAACCGAAAACTTCATGGCGCTGGTAAGCTTTACCGGCGCTTCGCATGGCAATTTTCAGGTGGGCTCATCAGCAAACGGCACTTCGGTAGAAATACGCTTTGGTCCGGGAAAAATGCAAAAAGCTCATCGCTTCCTGGTACCCGAAGGCGCCACTTCGGGTGTTCCCGAAGCCAACTACAGCTTTACCGACTATGTGGATGTTCCGTTCGAGGTGTGGGACATCAGCACCAACCGCCAGTTAATGGTGTCATTCCGCGACCAGGACAGAAACGGCCAGTTTAACCTCTTGCCGTTTAACACTTCAGGACCAGCTACCGAACAAAGCCGCGAATATGTATACGTTCACAACCTGGACTACAATAACGCCACGCCCAATGCCTCGGTGGCGGTAAACGGCGGGCATGTTTTTAACCTGATGTACAACATATGGCCCCGGCTGGCCGACGGAAAAAACTGGCCTGGCGATGTGGTGGAATCGCAACTCCGATTTATCCACACCTCCGTACCCAAACGAAACGCCACCACCGTTACTTCGGCCGATGTGTATGGGCAGTATGACGGCAAAAACCGCTTTAACGAGATGGGTACAGACATGCACCCCGACCAGCACAACATTGTGATGATACCCGTTAACACCAACCAGTACCGCATGCTGGTAGCCAACGATGGGGGCATTTTTATATCCAACATTTCGGCTACACCGGGGATAAACCAGGGCGACTGGACCATGGTTGGCCGTACTTACAACACCACACAGTTTTACGGGGCCGATAAACGACCCGGCAAAGATGAATATTTTGGCGGCACACAGGACAACGGCACCTGGCGTTCGCCTGCCAACGTAACGGCAAATGCAGGCACTAACTACCTGTTTTGCATTGGTGGCGACGGATTTGAAGTATTGTGGCACTCAACCGACGGCAATAAACTAATAGGCGGGTCGCAATTCAACGGCTTTATGCGATCTACCAATGGCGGTGTAAGCTGGACAGGCGCAACCACCGGCCTTTCCGGACAGGCACCCTTTATTTCCAAACTGGCCCATAACAAATTCAACCCCGACGTAATTTACACGGTCTCCTCGGCAGGGGTATTTCGTTCAACCAATTTTGGTCAAAGCTGGACGCTCACACCCATTACCGACAAATGGGGCGCCAGCACCTTTCTGGATGTTGAAGTGTCGCAGGCCAATGCCAACATCGTGTGGGCAGGCAGCGGCATGTCGGCTACCCGAAACCTGCACGTCTCAACCGATGCAGGGCTAACTTTTACAGCTGTAAACAACTTTACCCTGGTGCCCATGGGTACCATTAGCCGGCTGGCTTCGCACCCGTTCGAACCCAACACCGCCTATGCCCTGTTTTCGTTTGCCGATGCACCCAAGGTACTCCGCACGCGCGACCTGGGCCAAACCTGGGAGGATATATCGGGTTTTGGTACAGGCAATGAAAGCACAAACGGCTTTCCGGATGTGGCCGTGTACTGCCTGTATGTACGCCCTGACAATCCCGACATTATATGGGTGGGATCGGAAATAGGCATCATCGAATCGCGCGACAACGGACTTACCTGGGCGCTTCGAACCGATTTTCCGGCAGTTTCGGTATGGGATATGAAAGGACAGGACGACCAGGTTGTAATTGCCACCCACGGCAGGGGAATCTGGACGGCCCGGTTTGAAGAGCCTCAAATGCCCCATAAACGACCCAGGCTTGTTGCCGCAGGAACCTCGGTAGAAGAAAAGCTTTCGCTTAAAATCGTTCTGGAAGAAGCTTTCGATTCGGTGCGGATATTTTCAGGATCGGTTCTTTACGGGGCACTAACCAATCTTTCACCAGGCGAAATAACCGTAAGCATTTCGGGCCTCTTGCCGGGTGAGAAAAACATCCAGCTGGTAGGATATAAAGGCTCCGGGCCCATTTATTCAGAAAACTATCAGGTTACCCACCTCGATATTCTCAGTACCCGGGATTCATACATTACGTATTTCAATTCAATTAACGAATTAACCGTTAACGGCATGCTGCTTCAGCAAATGCCCGGCGGAAACACAGGCGAAAGAAGAAATCTGCAAACCACCCACAACTATGCCCATAACTTTGAATACAGTTTTATTATCCGGCATCCGGTGCGGGTGGCTTCTTCCAATGCAACATTGTTTTACCGCGATGTGGCTATTGTAGAGCCCATAAACGACTACGTGGTAGTTGAAGCCACACAAAACGGCCTGGATTGGGTTGAGCTAACCCCGCGTTATGATGCACAGTTTAACCCCGACTGGCTGGCTGCTTTTAATGCAGGGCAGCCGGGACAAAAATCCATGCTAACCGATCACCTGATTAACCTGCTGGATTATTTCAGTGCCAGCGAGGAAATACTCATCCGTTTCCGTATGAAAACCAATACTTCGGTAAATGGCTGGGGCTGGGCCGTTGATGTGGTGAGCATCCAGCAGACGCCAACAGGCGTGGAAAACAATCCGGTTTTGGAATCGGTTAACCTGTACCCCAATCCCGCCAACTCGCGGATTAGCATCAGCTATGGGTTAAGGAAAACAACCACAGTTTCGTGGCAGGTAATTAACAACCGGGGGCAAATGCAGATGCGTACGCCACCGGTTGTGCGCCAGGCTGGCAGCCATACCGAGATGATAGATGTTTCGGGACTTGCGCCGGGCATGTACGTAGCCCGTGGCCCCGATAACACCCTGATAAAGTTTATTATAAGCCGTTAGTGCATACGATCGGGCCGTACCGCCAGTGTGCGCATAATGGCGGCCTCGGCTTCGAGCAGTTCGCGCCATCTTCGGGCTACATAATCTTCGGGCATATACTTTCTGGCCAGTGAAAGAAAATTTTTGTAATGCCCCGCTTCGCTCACCATAAGTTCATAGTAAAATTCCGAAAGCTCTTTATCGGGAATATTTTTCCATAATACCTTAAACCGCTCGCAGCTTCTGGCTTCGATAAGTGCATTGCGAAGCAGTTTTTCCACCAGCTGTTCATCGCGTGTACCGCCTTTTTTTAACACCTTGTCCAATTTTTCCACATATTCATCCTTGCGTTGCCGGCCAAACGGCAGGTTGCGCCTGCGCAATTCCTGCATTACGCGTTCAAAATGGCTCCACTCTTCGGCTACTACTGGTGTTAACATCTCTACCAGATCGGTTTTATCAGGGTACTGCACTATTAACGATATGCACGAAGATGCAGCCTTTTGTTCGCAATAGGCATGATCTACCAGTATATCACCAATGTTTTTGCCAGCAATATCGGCCCAGCGGGGATCGGTGGGAAGTTCCAGCCCAAGTGTAAATTTATCTTTCGCTTTCATACATTAATCATAAAACGACCAATCGAAGCCAAAATCAACCACATTGCGCACGCCCGGGTAGAAAGGGGTAGGCACCGGGCCGGTGCGGACAAATGATTTTAACAGATTGTGGTATCGCAAAAAAATTCTGCCGCGAAGAATTTTGGCGTTCAGAAATACATCTATAACCGGGAAATCGGGGGCCATAACAGCCGTTTGAACATAAAACTGCTGAATGGCCGGATCGTACCCATGGGCCGTATACGGACTTTTGTAATTTAGCTCTGCTCCTGCCTGAAAGTCGAAGTTGCCATTAAACCATATATTGGCATAGCTTAACTGTACATGGGCATACCACTCAGGTAATTGAAGCGCATTGCCGGAATTTTCAGGAATTTTTGTGTACACCAACTCCCCGCGCAGAAACAAGTGCTTTAAGGGCTCTGCTGTCCAGCTAACCTGGGGCATAAGTACGGTCTGGTAGCCATTTGTTTGCACAGGCAGAACGGTCTGTCCGCCGGCATACCCATCCCGAAAAAAAATCAGGTTCCGGTAAGTGTGGAGCGCCACCCCGGGGTATAGTGCCAACCGTTTGGTGCGGATGATCAGGTTGCCCGTTACATTGCTGGCTTCGGTGTTCGAAAAGTTGTTGAGCCATACATCATGACTGCCCCGGTAGGCCTGTTGCAGAAAAGCCGGAGTATATACCGAACGCGTTAAGCCGGCCTCCAGCCAATGAGTAGTTAAACGGGCATTGAAATAATACCGGTCGTCAAACATCCAGTTAATTTTTCCTGAAATAGAGCCCACTCCGGGCAGGGGAAGCACCAGCTCTCCTCCCGTATAGTACTCGGTTCCGGTTGTGCGCGGAAAATCCAGGTAGGTTTCATTAAGATGAAGGTAATCTATGGCAAAGTTCCGCACTGCGGCAAACCCATTGTAGAAAAACACACCCGCCCTTCCTTTTACACCGGCCTCATTACGAAGCACCCTGAACTTTACCCGGTCGTAAGAACTCTGTGAGCCAATGATGAGCGTATCATAAAAAGGATTTTGCGGAAACGGGTCAATGAACAGGTTGCGCTGCCGGTAGCTTTCAAGCCGGTGGTAAAACTGCAATCCTCTGCCTAAACGATATTGCTGGTAAATGTGGTAATTTCTGCGCAGGTCGTTGCTTTCGGCATCGGTAAGCCAGGGTTGCGCATTTTGCAGAAACAGATCGGAAACTGCGTAATTTCCGCTTAGCTGCACTCCCCCATATTCAAACACCCGGTGGTACATTCGCCTGAAGTCGGCAAGCAAGGCGTATGAACTGTCTTTGCTGTGGTAACTCAGAAAAATGTTGTAGGAGTTGTTCCTTACATTTCTGTCGCCCTTTCCCTGCCGTTGCACCTGTTTATCAATAAACAATCCGTTGTAGCGAAAACCAAAATTAAGCCTCGGATTGATATTGCGGCTGTAGGTTACGGAAGTAATAGACCGGCCACGGCCGCCCAGAATAACATGCATATTGGAATAGGGCGAACGTGTATTGAAATAATGCGGACTGGTTTGCTGCCAGTACAAATCGTAAGCATCAAAACCTGAAGTTGAACCAATGTTTTCGGGCACTCCGGGATACACCGGGCGCACAGCGGTGCCTATGTTGCCCAGGTCCTGCAGTTTGTAACGGCTTTGCGCCACAGGACCTATTCGGTGAAAATCACGTATTACCGTATCGATGGGCCGGGTATTCCAGTCGTCATGAAACAAATCGTCAAAGGTAAACCAGCGCGAAGTTTCCGGACCATAAACCTGCCGGGTGGAGTCATCAACGATGCGCGACCCCCTTCGCGGAAGCCGGTTCTCGTCCTGTGCCGAAAGCAGCAGCGGCATTAGCAGACCAACAATCCAGCCATATTTATTTAACCGGTCCCAGCGCATAGTTCAGCACAAGGTTATCAAATTCCTTACCATTCTTCAGAAAATCAATCTGCACCGGCAAAACAAATATGGGCAGGCCTGCCGCGCCATTCAGGCTGCTTAACTTTACGGCATCTTTTTCTGTGGTAAGTATGCTTACCTGCCCGTTCTGCTGTTCCAAATAACGCTTTAACTTGTTCAGATCAGCGGCAGTGTAAACGTAATGATCAGGAAAATGAAAATGCCTCACAACATCAAATCGCTCCCTGGCCCATTTAAGCAAAGTTTCCGGATAAGCAATACCGGTTACCACGGCAATCTTTCCTGCCGGAACGGCCGCGGTACCATGCAGTGGCGTCGGATCTCCATATTTCAAATACGAAAAAAACACCGGGGCAGGGGTGTATCTGCCAATTGCCTTTTTTATTTTTTCCATTTCGGCTTCGGCAAGATGTTCCGGACATTTAGTAACCACCACCACCTGCGCCCGGCGCGCTCCTTCGCGGCGCTCGCGCAGGCGGCCCGCAGGCAGCAAATAGTCATGGTAAAACAACCGGGCATAGTCGGTTAAAAGCACATATAATCCCGCCTTCAGCCTGCGGTGCTGAAACGCATCATCCAGAATTATCGCGCCAACACCAGCGTGCAACCGAAGGATATGCGGAATGGCATACACCCGGTCTTCGCAAACAGCCACCGGAACCTGAAATTTTTTATAGATCTGAAGCGGCTCATCCCCCAAATCGGCCGGTTCAGCTTCTGGGGAGGCAAAAAGCAAGCCCCTGGTTTTGCGCCCATATCCCCTGCTCAGTACGGCCGGTTTTGTATGGGGCAACAGCAACCTTATCAGGTATTCGGTCATGGGTGTTTTACCTGTTCCTCCGGCTGCCAGATTGCCAACGGCAATTAACGGAATATCGAACGAAGCTGCCGGCCTCAGGCCTGCATCGTACAGGTAATTGCGCAGGCGCATAACACCATTGTACAAAACCGAAAACGGCCATAGCAGCAGAAAGAAAAACAATTTCAATGTGTTAATTTGCAAGGCTTTCAGCCGGCAAAAATACAACTAACCTTTGCACCAACATGCTTGTACAAGATGTTATAGGCTACCTCGAAACCCTTGCGCCTTCGTTACTGCAGGAGAACTACGACAACAGCCGGCTGCTTACCGGCTCGCCCACCCAGCAGGTAACGGGCATTCTGGTAACATTAGACTGCACCGAAGAGGTGGTACAGGAGGCCATTGAAAAACAATGCAATCTCATCATAGCCCACCACCCCATTTTGTTTAAACCGCTTAAAAAAATTACCGGTGGCAATTACATTGAGCGCTCACTCATTTCGGCTATCCGAAACCACATTGCCATTTACGCCATCCACACCAACCTGGACAACATCCACCTGGGTGTAAACCGCCAGCTGGCTCTGACCATTGGGTTGAAAAACCTGCGCATCCTGGCGCCGCGGAAAGACACTTTGTGCAAGCTGGTAACATTTATCCCGCCCGACCATGTGGAAACCGTGCTCCGGGCCATGCATGAGGCCGGTGCAGGGCAAATCGGGGAGTACAAAAACTGCAGCTTTCGCCTGAACGGAACCGGAACATTTATGCCAACCGAACAGGCCAACCCCTACCTTGGCCAAGCCAACCAGCTGGAATATGTACAGGAAGTACGGGCAGAGGTTATTTTCCCGCTGTGGCGGGAAGAAGCCGTAATGCAGGCATTGTACAGGAGCCATCCATACGAAGAAGTGGCCTACTACCTCACCCCCCTGGCCAACACCAATCAGGAAGCCGGTGCGGGCATGGTTGGTGAACTGGAAGAGCCCATGGAAGAGCTGGCTTTTCTGGAGCTGCTTAAGCGCCGCCTCAACCTTCGGGTAATCCGCCACACCCGCCTGCTGGGGCAAAAGGTAAAAACCATAGCCGTTTGCGGCGGCAGTGGCAGCTTTCTGCTCCCTCAGGCCATCCGGTCAGGCGCCCACATGTTCGTATCGGCCGATTTTAAATATCATGAGTTTTTCGATGCCGATAACCGCATTGTTATTGCCGATATCGGGCATTTTGAGAGCGAGTGTGGAACCCGCGAACTTCTGGCTGCGTTTTTGAATAAAAAATTTCCTACTTTTGCAGTCCGAATTTCGACAACCGACACAAATCCAATAAGTTACAAAACCTGAATGGAAACCCAAACCGTAGCCCAGAAGCTGGAAGCCCTGCTGCACCTTCAATCCATTGACACCAAACTCGACCAACTGAAGAAGCTGAAAGGCGACCTCCCCGATGAGGTCCAGGATCTTGAAGACGAAATAGAAGGTTATAAAACACGCCTCCGGCGCCATCTGAGCGAACTCAAAGAAATTGAAGAGGGTGTAAAAAAATCGAAAGAAAGCATTAAGGAGGCCGAAAAGCTCATTAAAAAGTATACCGAACAGCAAAAAAATGTTCGCAACAACCGCGAATACGATGCCATAACCAAGGAAATTGAACTTCAGGAACTGGAAATACAGGTCCTGGAAAAGAAAATCAAGGAAAGCAAAGAGCTTACGGCTGCCAAAAAAGAGGACATCGAAAAAACCGAGCAGCTTATTAAAGAGCGCTCCGAGCACCTGGAAAACAAGAAAAAAGAACTGGACGGCATACTTCAGGAAAGCCAGGAAGAAGAAAACAAACTCCTGGCCGAGCGCGAAAAAGCCGTAAAGCGCATAGAAGACAAAGCCCTGCTTAAGTATTACGAACGCCTGCGCAGCTCGCTGAGCAACGGCCTGGCAGTGGTTCGGGTAGTGCGCGGCGCAGCCGAGGGGTGCAACATAGTTATACCTCCGCAGAAAATTGCTGAAATACGTGAGAAGAAGAAAATTGTTATTGACGAGCACTCCGGTCGCATACTTGCCGATGTGGATATGGAATCGCTGGAAGAAGGCGATCGGCCCAAGCGCGAACGCAGCTCTACCACGCCGTTGCGCAGGCGCAAAACCGTGGGTTAACAGCTTGCTGCAAAAGTGCAGGGCAGGTATTACAGCCTGCCTTTTTTTGTTGCTTCCGGCAGTCACTCCGGCACAGCAGGCCCGGCCGGTGTTGGCGCATATTCTCAATCTGCAATTCGCAGAAGCCCGCACCCTGGCGCGTGCGCTCAACCCGCCCCGGTCGCACTATTACGAATCGTTGGCCGACATGCTCGAGCTTTTTGTATCGGAAGACCCCGCCCTGTTTGAAGCCTTTAAAAACCGATGGGAAAGCCGGCTTGACGAGCTGGGAAAAACTCCGGCCGCAACATCCGAAAAAATGTATGTACTGGCTGAGCTCAGGTTACAGTGGGCTTTTGTTAACCTTAAGTTCGGCCATGAATTACAGGGCGCCTGGCATATTCGCCAAAGCTACCTGGCGGCTCAATCATGCCGGCAAAAGTATCCGCACTATGAACCCATTCGAAAAACCTGGGGCACGCTGAATATTCTGCTGGGCTCCGTGCCCGAAAAATACCAGTGGGTGTTGCGCATGCTTAATCTCAGGGGCTCTGTTGAATCGGGACTGCACGAACTTTTGCGGTCTTCCCGGGCAGCAGATACCTATGGCACCGAGGCCCGCATAATCATGGCCCTGGCCCAAAGCTTTCTGCTCGAACAACATGAGGCTGCACTTGCACACCTGCAGGAAACCACCCAGACCAGCCCGGGCCGGCTTATGTGGTTCCTCACCTCGGCAATAGCATTAAAAGGGGGCCAGGCCGAAAAGGCGTTGGTATTTCTGGACAGCCTGCTGCAACCGGGAGTACCCTGCCCGATATCCTATGCCTACTACCTGCGTGGTGAAACCCTTCTGGCTGCCGAACGCTACGAAGAGGCGGCCTTTGCTTACCGGCAGTTCCTCGAATACTACCGCGGAGAAAACTTTGTTAAAGATGCGTGGTTTAAGGCCGGCATCTGTCAGGCTTTGATGAATAACCGCCAGCAGGCTGAAGCGTGTTTTGCCAAGGCACAAACCCAAGGCAGCACCCTTACCGAAGCCGACCGGTATGCGCAAACCCGGCTTAACGACTCGCCCTGGCCCCACCCTGTAATAGCCCGCATACGCTACGCTACCGATGGTGGTTATTACAACCGGGCGCTGGAACTGGCCCGGCAACATGCCCGCGATTCATTTCCCTCAAAAAAAGACAGCGTTGAATTTCTGTACCGTGCCGCGAGGCTTTATCATCGAATTAATCAAACCGACACCTGTCTGGCATTATATCGAATCACCATTGAAAAAGCCGGGCAATCGCCCTGGTATTTTGCACCCAATGCCTGCCTGCAGGCCGGCTTTTTGCTGCAGCAACGCAGGAAATATGCCGAGGCCGAGAAGTTTTTTAAAAAAGCCCTTACTTACCCGAGCCACCCTTACAAAAACAGTATCGACAGCAAGGCAAAGTCGGCTCTTGAAAGACTAAAAAAATAACCAACCCGGTGTGGGCATCAGGCCGGATGAACAACGGGCTTAAGGTTATTCAGGTGCCGGGTGTCGTTATACTTTTCAATACAAAACATAGAGCCGGTATAGTGCAGCTGGTACAGGCAAAGGTTCTCGTGTTCAAACAAATCCATGCTGTGCAGCGGATAATTTAACAGCATACAAAGCAATATCCGCATTACACGCCCGTGCATGCATATCAGTATGGTTTCTTCATCGGTTCTGGACATGATGTATTGCCATGCAGGGCGCAGGCGCCTGGCCACATCGGCCGGGCTTTCGCCTCCTTCTATGCGCAGCGAGGTGTTACCCTTGCGCCATTCATCCAGCACAGCATGGTAGTACCGGTCTTCTTCGGGTGTTATGGGTTGCCCTTCCTTCCTGCCCCAGCTTATTTCATTCAGCGCCGGCAATGCTTCATGGGGCAACCCATCGCTGATAAAAGGCGCTACTGTTTCAAGGCTGCGCCGCAAAGCCGAAGTATATACCTTGTTAAACGGAACATGGCGGTAAGCCTGGTAAAAGGCCTGCGCCTGGGCTATGCCAAAGTGATTAATGCTGCTATCCACACCGCTTCCCTGCACAATACCTTTAAGGTTGTAATCGGTCTGACCATGCCGAATAATGTAGATTTTTTTGGACGTAAGTTTTGCGCTATTTTGTGCCGGCCCGTTCATTGTGGGCGCAAAAATAGAAAAATTCAACAGCCAACCCGTACATGAACCTGTTCCCGCCACAAGTTACAACCGAGGCTCTCAATAAACTTTCGGCCCGCACCATGGTTGAATATATAGGTATTGAGTTTACCGAAGTAGGCCCCGACTATATACGGGCACGCATGCCGGTAGACCACCGCACACATCAGCCCTACGGCTTATTGCATGGCGGGGCTTCGGTGGTGCTGGCCGAAACGCTGGGCAGCGTAGCCGCACACTGCACGGTAATGCACGACAACAAATACTGCGTGGGCCTTGAAATCAATGCCAACCACATCCGGGCCGTTAAAGACGGCTTTGTTACCGGAACAGCCCGGCCCCTGCATGTTGGCAAGCGTACCCAGGTGTGGGAAATACGCATTACCAACAACCAGAACGAGCTGGTTTGTGTTAGCCGTATTACCCTTGCGGTATTAGACAAAAAACCATGAGTTACACCGTTGTAACACAAAAGAAAATAACTACCTCCATGGCACAGGCAGCAGGCAAAGCATTGGCCCATGGTTATGCCCTGGCCGCCTGGCAGCTGCCCGGCTCCGGCCAGCGTAAACTGCTGGTTTGCCAAAACCCCGGCCCTTTCAGTCCGGGCGATATCTTAGAAACCATGGGGAGTGGTTTTGTGGTACAACCTTTCGACCGTACGCGAAGCGGCCGCTTTCTTAAAGCCGATATGCTTTTCTCATTCCGGGATAATGAACTCCTGCCCCCGCAAACCCCTGCCCAAAGCACAGCCCATACCTGGTTGAAAAGCACCGGAATGCCTACTTCCGAAACGCCTTTTCACCAAGGCCGGCTACCCGAAGAAAAGGAAACCGATTACCAGACCAACTTTTACCTGCTGGTTGAAAAGGCCATACATTCCATACAGCAACAAAAGTTCGAAAAAGTAGTGCCCTCCCGCTATAAAACAGTCCGGCTGACACATGACCAAAACCCTGTTGAGCTGTTCGATAAAATGTGCCGGGTATTTCCACAGGCCTTTGTGTCGCTGGTAAGCCTGCCTGAATTTGGCACATGGGCCGGCGCCTCGCCCGAAGTACTCGTGTCGGTAAACAACCAGTCTGTTTTTCGCACCGTTGCCCTGGCTGGCACAAAACCTTTTCATGCCGGCCTGCAGATAAAAGACGTTGCATGGACACAAAAGGAAATTGAAGAGCAAGCCCTGGTTAGCCGGTACATCATTAACTGTTTTAAAAAAATACGCCTGCGTGAATTTGAGGAACATGGACCAAAAACCGTACAGGCAGGAAAACTGCTTCACCTGAAAACCGATTTTTTGGTTGACCTGAAGACAGTGGATTATCCCCTGCTGGGATCGGTAATGCTTAACCTGCTCCACCCCACTTCGGCTGTGTGCGGCATGCCGCTGGAGCCCGCACTCAGGTTTTTACAGCAACACGAAGGCTATGACCGCAGCCTGTACACCGGCTTTATCGGTCCGGTAAATATTGACGAACAAACAGATATTTACGTAAACCTTCGGTGTATTCAATGGTCACCCAACCGGCTTGCAGGATATGCCGGCTGCGGCGTTACAGCCGATTCGGTACCGGAAAACGAATGGAAGGAGAGCGAAATAAAAATCAACTCCCTGCTTAACGAAATCATCTGAATATGTCGCTGCAACCGGTGTATGATATTGCTGAAATATGCGCCCGGCAAGGAATAACACATGCCGTTATCAGCCCCGGATCGCGCAATGCAGCCATTACTCTGGCCTTTACACGCCATAAGGATATTAAAACTTTTGTCATTCCCGATGAACGCAGTGCAGGCTTTATAGCGCTGGGCCTCGCGCTGCAACTTGGTGCGCCGGTAGCCATAGTGTGTACCTCAGGCACAGCAGCCTTTAACCTGGCCCCTGCCGTAGCCGAAGCCTTTTTTCAACAGGTTCCCCTGCTGGTCCTTACTGCCGACCGGCCTCCGGAATGGATCGGACAGCAGGACGGACAAGCCATCTTTCAACGAAACATCTTCGGCCCGCATGTAAAGCAGGCATATGAACTGCCCGTATCGCGCATACACCCTGATGAAATCTGGCATATAAACCGGCTTGTAAACCAGGCCATCCTTCTGGCCCGTGCCCTTCCGCGCGGCCCGGTACACCTCAATGTTCCTTTTCGCGAACCCTTTTACCCCGCCTCTGCCACCGAAAAAACAACATATACAAACCAGGTACGCATAATCCGCGAAGTTCCTTCAGCCGGTACCATGACGAAAGAAGAGGCTACCGCGCTCGCTTACGAACTCCGGTCTTTTCATCGCATAGTGCTGGTTGCCGGCCAGATGCCCCGCGATGAAAGCCTGCTCAGCGCTGTTCAGAACCTTCCTGAAAAGCTTGTGGTGCTGGCCGATATTACGGCCAACCTGAACGACCTTAAAACGGTTTTTGTACAATACGATATGGCACTTGCCCATGCACCCGAAGCATGGAAAGAAGACCTACAGCCCGACCTGCTCATTACCTTTGGCAACCATATCCTGAGCAAACATCTAAAGCTCTATTTGCGCAAACACCGCCCGGCAGGACACTGGCATGTACAGCCACAGGGTGATGTACCCGATGTTTTTCAAAGCCTTACGCGCATTATACGCTGCACGCCCGCATCATTTTGTCAGTGGCTCTCAACTGCAACGGTATCCGAACATCAGACCCGTTATGCGGCAAAGTGGCGCAGGCTTTCAAACCTTACCGCTGCAGGCATAGAATCGTTTCTTAACATTCCGGCCAGTTCAGAATTACACCTTACCCGTGCCTTGCTGCAAAACCTGCCCGCCCATTCGCACCTTCATCTGGCCAACTCCATGAGTGTGCGCTATGCCGCCATGATGATCCAGCCAGCGCGGCATGTGGTTGTGCACAGCAACCGCGGCACCAGCGGCATTGACGGCTGCACCTCCACGGCCGTAGGCCATAGCCTGGCTCATTCTGCATTACACGTGCTGCTTACAGGCGACCTGGCCTTCTTTTACGACCGCAACGCTTTCTGGCACAACTACCCGTTACCCAACCTGCGCATTGCCGTGCTGAACAACCACGGAGGTTTAATCTTTAAACTTATAGACGGCCCTGCACATCTGCCCGAAGCAGACGAATACTTTGTAACCCAACAACAACTTACCGCCAAACATTTATGTGCCGAATTCGGTTTTGAATATATACCGGTAAGGAAACCGGCCGATATACCGGCAGGAATAAACAAACTGCTGGCACCTGGCCCCACCGCAAAAATACTGGAACTCGAAAGCCGTGTTTCTGATAATGTGTCTATTTTTGAATCCTTAAAGCATCATATCCGACAAACCTATGCAACTCAAATATCCCTGGCAGCCCATTAAACAATACAAGGAAATTCTCTTTCATAAGTTTGAAGAAATTGCAAGAATAAGCATTAACCGGCCCGAAGTGCACAATGCATTTACCCCTTTAACCGTTCAGGAAATGATTGATGCCATGGCCATATGCCGCGAAGACCCCAATATACGGGTAGTTATTCTTACCGGCGAAGGAGGTAATGCATTTTGCAGCGGAGGCGACCAGCGCGTACGCGGACACGGAGGCTACGTAGGGCAGGATGCCGTGCCCCGCTTAAATGTGCTCGACCTGCAGCGGATGATTCGCTCCATCCCCAAACCTGTAATTGCCGCAGTGGCCGGATGGGCCATTGGCGGCGGGCACGTGCTTCACGTGGTGTGCGACCTGACCATTGCGGCAGAAAACGCACGCTTTGGCCAAACCGGCCCGAAAGTAGGAAGCTTTGACGGTGGATTTGGCGCCTCCTACCTGGCACGCATTGTTGGCCAGAAGAAAGCCCGTGAAATCTGGTTCCTGTGCGACCAGTATAATGCCCGGGAAGCACTGGATATGGGTCTGGTAAACAAGGTGGTGCCGCTCGACAAACTGGAAGAAACCTATGTGGAATGGGCCCGCAAAATTATCCAAAAAAGCCCGTTGGCTATCCGCATGCTGAAAGTTTCATTCAATGCAGAACTTGATGGCCAGGCCGGCATACAGGAACTGGCCGGCAACGCCACCCTGCTCTATTACCTTACTGACGAGGCCAAAGAAGGTAAAAATGCATTTATTGAAAAACGCAACCCCGATTGGAGCAAATTCCCTAAATTCCCGTAAAATTCGGCCATGGACTTTCAAAAACGGGAAATTTATCGATCAATAGCCGAAGTGGCCTATGTAATAGCCAAAGCCGACCGCGGCCTGAGCCCCACAGAACGCATGGCCTTCAATGAAATCATACGTGAAGAACTGGATTATGAGTCATGGGTGGCGGAAAGCCGGTTTGAATTGCTTGACGAAGTTTTGAACCCCACACCAGAAGAGGCCTACAAACAGGCTATGGCCGATTTTAAAAAATACAAAAACGCCCTTACGCCCGAACTGAAAGAAAAAGCCCGCCGGGTAGTACAGCGGGTAGCCGAATCGTGCTGCGGGTTTTCGGCAAAAGAAGGTCTAATAATCGGACGCTTTGAAAACGACCTTGATGCACTGTGAGCGCCTGCAAGGGTTACACCCACGAATCTATTCTGCTTAACGGCCGGCAGTTAAAATTAGCCTCGCTGGCAAACGAAAAACCCCGGACCCCATTTGAGGCTGAAACCCTGTTATTTATTGCGGCATGGTTAAAAGGACAGCGCCGGTTTGCCCAGCGTACCAGTGGCTCAACCGGAAAACCCAAAACCATAATGCTTACGCGGAGGCAACTGGCACAAAGTGCCCGCCGCACCCTGTCGGCTTTGCCGGTTAAACCTGGCGACACTGCCTTGCTGTGCCTCGACCCCCGGTACATTGCAGGCAAAATGATGTTGGTACGCGCCTTCATCCATAACCTGCCAATCGTTGCGGTTGAACCATCCGGCAACCCGCTTGCACACCTCGAACAACCCGTTGATTTCACTGCCGTAGTTCCGCTGCAGTTAAGCCGCATACTGGCTGAATCACCCACAGCCTTGCAGAAAATAAAAACCGTGCTGGTAGGTGGTGCACCCGTTCCACCCCCTCTTGCCAAAGCCATACAACCACTGCCCGGGGCGGTATACGCCACCTATGGCATGACCGAAACAGCTTCAAACATTGCCCTTCAGCGCCTTTCGGGAGCCAACCCCGACCGGTCCTTCCGCCCCCTGCCAGGCGTAACGTTAACCCTGAATCACAGGGGATGCCTGGTGATACGCCTGCCTGATTTCGCTAAACCCATTGTTACCCGTGATGCTGCCGAAATTTTTCCGGATGGCACTTTCCAAATCCTCGGACGACTGGACCATGTAATTAACAGCGGGGGGCATAAAAATTTTTCCGGAAGAAGCAGAGGAACATATAGCAGAGGTGTTTTTTCATTTGCACATAAACCGTTCTTTTTTTGTAAGTGGTGTGCCCCACCCCCGGTTGGGTGAACAGCTTGTGTTGGTTACCGAAGGAGAACCGCTGAATGAGCAAACAGAGCAACAGCTTATGGCTGCACTTCGCAAACAACTGGCGCATAAAGCGCCCCGGATCATTTACTACCTTAAAACCTTTGTCCGCACACCCACCGGTAAAATCATGCGCAAAGAAACCGCACAACTTTTGCCAGGTAATTGAACGTTGCCCAAAGCCTTTTAATTTTGTGGCGCAAAAAACGATGAGCTTATGGGCAGAATTTTTGAAAAGCGTAAGTATAAAATGTTTGCGCGTTACGACCGCATGTCGAAGGCTTTTACCCGCATCGGCAAAGAAATCTCCATAGCGGTTAAGCAGGGCGGCCCCAATCCGGAATACAACCCCAAACTAAGGGTGGCCATTCAGAATGCCAAAGGCGTTAACATGCCCAAAGACAGAATTGAAGCAGCCATTAAACGGGCCAGCTCGAAAGAAGACAAGGATTATCAGGAAATTACTTACGAGGGATACGGCCCGCATGGTGTGCCCATACTGGTAGAATGTGCTACCGACAATCCTACCCGAACGGTGGCCAACATCAGGCTGCATTTTTCCAAACACGGTGGCAGCCTGGGTACTTCCGGTTCGGTTGCCTTTCTGTTTGAACGAAAAGGTGTTTTCAGGTTCGACCCCGCACAAATAAAGCTCAGCGAAATAGAACTGGATTTAATTGATGCCGGCGCTGATGAAATTGAACAAAGCGATGAGGAAGTCATTATCTACACCAAATTCAACGACTTTGGCCAGATGCAGAAATTCCTGGAGTCGCGCAACCTGGAAGCCAAAAGCGCTGAGCTCCAGTACATTCCCACCACCACAAAAGAACTGCCCGAAGAACAACTGGATGACGTACTTAAGTGCATAGAAGCGCTGGAAAGCGATGACGATGTACAGAAAGTACATCACAACCTCGCTTAATTGTTTGTGTCAGAATCTTTTACCTTTGGTGGTACCACAAGCCGGTTGTCAATCATTCGGTTATTGTACTGCTGAACCATCGCTTTGGTTTTCTCAAGCATGTGAAAAACCCGTTCAGGTTGGTTTTGCATTACATTCGATTGAAGCATCGGGTCGTTGGCAAAGTTGTATAAACCCTTCACCTCCTTCCCATCAAACGCAATCATCCACTCATCCTCGAAGTAATTATATTCATCGCGCCAGGTAAGCGCGAAGGGTACGTTGCCGGCCGAAAACACGTTGCGTCCAAATGCCACAAATGGCTGGTTATATTGCAGGTAGCCCAGCACAGACGGCATAATATCTGTTTGCTGCACAATTTCAGGTCTGTATTCCGAAAGCGAGTTATCGGGCCGGAAAAAGATTACCGGCACTGCGGCCGATCCCCATGCCGTACGCGTTTCTGGAAACAGTACATTGGATGAACAATGATCGGCTGTTATAACAAAAAGGGTTTCTTTATACCAGGGCTGCCGGACAACAGCACCGAAAAACTGTTTTAGTGAATAATCGGTGTATTCAATGCATTTCAAAATTGGCTGATCTCCGCCTTTGAATTTGCCTTCAAACTCTTTGGGAATAATAAACGGATGATGGGAACTAACCGAAAAAAACACCGAGAGGAAGGGCTGCGGAAAGGTGCTTAATTTCCGGGCATAAAAATCCAGGAACTTATGGTCCCATATTCCCCACACTCCGTCAAAGTCCTGGTCATGTCCATATTCGGTCATGCCGTAATAGTTTTTTATTCCCGCCAGGTTAACAAAGGCATCAAAACCCATAGATCCGTTGGGCGCTCCATGAAAAAAAGAGGTGTGATATCCCTTCTCATCCAGCAGAGTACCCAACGCCCTGATTTGGTTATTCGAAAACGGGGTAAGCACATACGGAACTTCCATGGAGGGTATACCCGCCAGCACGGCAGGAAGGGCGTCAATCGACTTTCTTCCGTTGGCAAACGAGTACCTGAATACAAGACTGTGCCGGATTAGTGAGTCCAGAAAAGGCGTGTATCCGCTATAACCCGGCTTTTGTGTGTTTAATGCACCGATAAACTCACGCGAAAAACTTTCAAGTATAATAATCACAACATTAAGCCTCCTCATAGAAAGCGAGTCAGCCGGATGGTGTTCAGGCGAATAGACAGATGGCAATACGTCCTCACCGAAATAACGCAGACGCTCAATTTTATTCTTGCCCAGGGTTCGAAGTATAGCAAAAGGAGTGTTAAGCACAATATTTACCTCAGCAGCCTGTTTTACATACGCTGCTGCGTTGCTTATGGCAATGGGCCGGGTACTATGCCTGAAGCCTCCCCGCACCCCGCCTATAAACAACCAGGCAATTAACGGCAAGCTTAACAGCCCAAGTGCGTAAAAGGCCGGCCTGTTTTTAACCTGGGGGCCTTCTGCTTCGAGCCGGCGACTCCACCAAACCAGCACCGCAACCAGTACCAGCCAAACCAGCACGGCATACCAGTAATCAGTTAAAAACCGGCCTGTTAGTTGCACCAGGTTGGTTTCATTTTCAAACTGCCTGAAAACATCTGCTGTGGTTCTGCGCAGGGTAAACCGGTAGTAAACCGTATCTGCCACGTTTGCGCCCAGCGCCACACCGTTTATTAACCAGAAGAGCCACAGGGTTAACCGCTGGTAACCGCGGTTAAAACGCGCCATGGCGGGCACAACCATAAGCAGGATAACAGGAAGGTTTACATACAAAACAGCCGTGAGGTCAAACCGCAACCCTCCCCACATCAGCCGGATGAACGACCGGGGCGTAATGCCGGGAAAATAACCCACATTATACACATAGAATAATACCCTTGTAACGCTGAACAGCACCATGGCCACCAACAGCCTGTGCACAAGCACGGTGTAAATGTTGGTGGTTAGCCGTATATTGAAATGCCGCATGAAGCTCATTGTCAAGGGGGCGAATAACGAAAAATCCCGCAAATTAACCTATAAAGCCATAAAGCGTTCGCGGAACGGCATTTCAGTAAACAAACAAATTATTATTTTGCTGGGATAATTGTCAGATAGAAATGACCCTCTACCCCAAATTTGTTGTTTTTACAGCCGTACTGCTTGGCACTGGCGCAACAATGGCGCAGGAAGTTCACTCGCTGGGCATTTTTTCCGGGGCAACGGTGGCCTATACCTGGGACGAAGGCATTCTTAAAGACCCGCGTTACCGCGAAAAGTACGGAATAAAGTTTGCGCCCTTCGGCATTCACTATGGCATTGACTTTGAAGGTTACGGCTTTACCCTCGACCCCGTGGTTTTGCGTGCCGGGCAGTATTTTAATGTAATTAACGTAGCCGGTGGCGATGTGGGCGAGCGCAGGGTTGACCTTACCTACTTTCAGCTGCCGGCAGGGTTCAAACTGCACATGATTGACCTCGGATTTTTTAAAGTAAGCTTCGTGGCTTCGGCCGGAGTATCTTTCCTGCTATCCGGGCGCGAGACCATCAGCCATGACGCAGCCACACTCAAATTCCCGGCAGGGGTTATTCCCAATCTCCCGCCTGAATATTCACCTACTTTTCCCGGCTCTACAGAAATCATCTCACCGGCCATCAGCAACCAGACTATGCTTGGGAAATCCGACTTCAAAACCCTGCAGGTTTTTGGCGGCATCGGCTTCCGGTCAGACTGGGATGTGGGCGAGACCGTGCGCATTTCGTTTGACTTCCGAACACATTACGGCATACTGGAACCCCGAGCCGACAGCTACCTGAATCGCGTGCAAAACAACGAAGCCATTTACGACCGCAGCGGTAAGCGCAGGGATTTATTCGCCATGCTTACCATTGGCATTGCCCGGACCGCTGAGATTGAACCGAGAGAAAAAAATGCGCAGATAAGAAAACGAAGGGATAAAAAAAGTTACCGCCCGGCCAAATACCCATGGCCGGGACCCCGCAACAAAAAACCAAAAAACTAATATGCCGGTTGCATTGATTACCGGAGCGGCAGGCAATCTTGGCCGCGTTGCAGTTTCGCACTTCCTTCAAAACAACTGGACGGTGGCAGCAGCCATTTCGCCCGGCAAAACATGGAACGGCCAGCCACATACCCGCCTGCACACCCGGGCCGTTAACCTTACCCATCCCAATGAAGTAAGTAGGTGGTTAGAAGATGTGTTCAGTCGCTTCGGGCAGGTACATTCCGGACTAATGCTGGCAGGCGGTTTTTGCCCCTGCCGGTTTAAACGAGGCCGGCGGAGACGCCCTTGCGCATATGCTTAAACTAAATGCCCTTACGGCCTGGAACGTAGCTCAGCCCCTGGCTTTGCATATGATGCAGCACCGGCAGGGACGGTTAATATTTATCGGAGCACGGGCGGGGTTAAAAATAGCCGAAGGCACTTTTGCCCTTCCCTATGCCTTTTCCAAAAGCCTGCTGCTGCGCTTTAACGAAGCCCTTAACCATTCGGGAAAGGAGCACAATGTAAGAAGCTGTGTATTGATACCCCGCATAATAGATACCCCCGACAACCGAAAGGCCATGCCTGAAGCCGATTTCAGTAAATGGATTAAACCCGAAACAATGGCTGAAAAAATGCTTGCCCTGGCCAATCCGCTGAACGAATTGAAAGACGAGGTGGTGATGATGGATTAGCGCGGGCGGCGCCTGTAAAAAAATAAATCCTCAAAACACTTTAAAATCTACCCGGCGAAACTTCTGGCTGTCTTCAGAAGCCGCAGCCACAGAGGCCGACGCCTGCTCTTCACCATACCCTACCACCGAAATCAAATCATCGGGAACACCCATGTCGTGCATCATTTTTCTGATGCGCTCCACCCGTTTAACCGAAAGTTGAATATTGTACTGGTCAGAACCCTGGCTGTCGGTATGGCCTTCAATTAAAATATGGCGGCCATGCAGCGCAAACTCAACCGCATAAAGAAAAGGTTCCGTATTAACGATGGCCAGCTCATCGCGGTTAAAGTGAAAGTAAAGAGGTGGCAATTCGATGGGCTCGCCTTCTTTCATCGTACTGAGCATTTCGCGCACTTTTCTTCTTATCTCCGCATGCTTTTCAGAAGCTGGCACTGGTAACAGGTTTTCTGCCAGAACTTTATCCTGAACTTCGTTGCTCATCTTATCCGGTTCGGGAAGCACCGCTGCCGGAAGCAATTCGGGTTGAGGCTGCTGATGGGGTGTAACCGAAACTACGCCGGTATTTCCGGGGGGGACCAAACTCGGCCATAGGCCTGTACCTTACAGATGCCGCCCTGTGCCGGCTGTGCTGGCGCGGTACAGCACTACGCTTTTTTTGAAGAATATCGCACGCATCGGCATAGTAGCTTATCTGCTCGCGGTACCGATCACGGTAATGCCTGCTTTTATTGCGGTGGTAGCTATGCTGTGCCAGCGCATGGGCAGCGCATAGCAGCAGCACCATAACCGGTAAAAAACGAGTGTACATAATGGCAGGTGATTTGTGTTGCCAAATGTGGCAGGTTTTGGTGTGTGAATATTTGCAATTCGGCCTTAAATCCTACATCCGACAGGCTTTCAAAAAAACGGCCCTCCCACCAAAGGCAGGAAGGCCGTGTCAAACAACCCAAAAATCTGCTTTACATATCTTAATTCATTTTCGTTTCCCTGCGGGCGCCGGTGCGCAGGGCAGCGGGTGCCTCCACTTCAGCCTGCGGCCTGTATTTTACTTTTTTGGCCAATACCTTCAGGTTATCGGGCTGGCTTCGCTTTCTGGCCAGGATAACACATGCTTTCTTTGATTTAAAAACTTTGTAGCGGGGTTGTTGTGCACGGGTTTCGCCTGCGAACAAAATACCCAGAATAATCATGGTAATCAGCACTAGAATTTGCTTAAGCCTGGAGGCCAGGTGTACATTTGCCACCCCTCTGAAGTTGTAATTACCTCTTACCATAAAACCTCCCCTTGTTTTCTGTTCAAAGATCTTATCTGTGGAAAACTGTTTCGAAGCAAAATGGGGGTAAAATCATACGTCTGTATTTCACCGGGCTTAATGTAAAAAACAAGCCATCCGGGTCGGGTTTAAGCACTGGTGGTTCGGAACCGGAAGGCTATCTGCCTGTAAAAGCGACTGTTTATCGGCAAAAATAATGTGCCCGATAAAATATGAGCCTGTAAATAGTTGATAATAAGCTAATTAGAAAAATAAGGCCAAAGAAAAACTTTTTACCTTAAAATGCACAAAAAAGATTAAAACCTTACATGATTGCCAGCTGGTTATCCGGCCATACGCATAAACTCTTCAATGCGGTTTTGCACAGCGTCCAGTGGTATTCCTTCCTCATCGGCAGTAGCCACAGCGGTAAATAACTCGCTCACCAGGCGAGGCGGAAAGCCCAGCTTTTCGGCATACCGCGTGGCCACTTCCAGTTCCACGTCTTCAACCACCTTGTCGAGGTAGATCATGGTAATCAGGTTGAACAATTCTTCCGCGCGGTGCTTCTTCTCTTCGGGTTCAACAAATAAAAGGTCTGAGATATCTGCGTGTTTTTTTAAGTCTTCCGGACCAACATGGAGCTGGAATCCCCACTTGAGCAGGCAACGGAAATACCGGGTACTTATTTCTTCCTGCGAAAGAAACAGGGCAACGATATTCAGGTAGCTTTTTTTTAAGCTGTTCCAGCTGGTTTGATGTAAGGTTAACCGACATTACCGGCAGTATTTACGTTGCAAATGTATTACTCCTTCTGCACCCAGTTGCCGGGCCATCTGCAGGTCATGGCAAAGCCCGTAGTGTGTATTTAGCGCTATTCTGCAAAGGGCCCGCATTTTCCATCCTTCGCGGTTGTGAGGCCTTAAGAAAACTGCCCAGTTACAATCGGTAAGTGCTTCTGCAAAGTTTTTTACTTCCATGTTTGCACGGGCTCTTGCCTCAAACAGGTAGTAATAAATATCCGGTGCATCGGCAGGGTTCATCACCACTTCAAAAGCCTCACCATAAATGCGCGACATGCTTTCCTTGAACATTTTTTTTCCTTCCGTAAGATAAACCAGCGCCAGCCGGGGCCGGCCCAGGTTTTCAAGGCTTATGATACCCATTTGATAAACCAGTTCAAAATTCCAGGGTTGCATTTTGCGTATGGCTTCGAGCGTAACCAGGGCGCTGTCGTATTGGGCGGTCTGGTATTCGCAAATAGCTTTGAACCGCAGGGTTTCAAAACGCACCGGGCTTTCGAAGCGCGTCAGCAGCCTCAGGGTATGAAGTGTTTCGTGAAAATTGCTGGCATTGTATTGTTGCTGAACCTGATAGCGCAAAGACTTAAGCATACTATCATAGGCCTGGCTGTAGCGAAATTCCAGAGGGTCCTGTTGCATAAGCGTTAAAACCTGACGGAAGGCCCCTTCCACATCGCCTTCGGCAAACCGGGCATACACCCTTTTTACCTGTTCCTGGTTTTTCTGTGCCTGCCGGGCATGCTGTTGTTGCTGCAGGTAGGTAACGGTATGTATAAAACCGTAGCCCAGGCCGGCTATGATGAAGAAAACCAGAAAGGTTAATCCCTGAATTTTAAAGTATTGCCTGCCCCACACATACTCCTTTTCCTGGGCGGCCTTCCACCGCATGTACTGGCGATAGCGGTACGCCCGCCAGGCCTGTTCTTCGTAATCCGGGCTGGTGGTTTCCATAACACAGGCTGAAAGGCGGGAGTCATAGCGCAGCTTTTTTAACGGATCCGACAGAACATGGTAGGCCTCATTTATAAGCTTAAAGCGTTCTTCGGCCTCCTTGTCGCCCGGGTGCAGGTCCGGATGGTACTGAAAAGCCAGTTTTTTATAGGCAGCCCGTATTTCGGTTAAATCGGCCGTTGGCGCAACACCCAGTATTTCGTAATAAGTGGCCACTGTTATTGGTAAACGAATATAATGCCTTTTTGGTGCAAATCATTGAGGCACAGGAAACAAAAAAGCGCCCTTTTCGGGGCGCTTTGGTCACAGGGCATCATGGGTTTACTTCCGGGCCAGTTCCTGAACCAGGTCCACCAGCTTGTTGGAGTATCCCCATTCGTTATCATACCACGATACAACCTTTACAAAATGGTCATTGAGCGAGATACCGGCCTTGGCATCGAAAATGGAAGTGCGCGGGTCGCCAACAAAGTCCTGCGACACCACATCGTCTTCGGTATAACCCAGTATTCCTTTCAGTTCGCCTTCGGCAGCTGCTTTCATGGCTGCTTTTATTTGCTCATAGCTGGCCGGTTTTTCCAGCCTTACGGTTAAGTCAACCACCGACACGTTGGCTACCGGCACCCGGAAAGACATGCCGGTAAGTTTTCCTTTTAGTTCGGGAATAACCAGCGCCACGGCTTTGGCGGCGCCTGTTGATGAGGGTATGATGTTCTGGTAGGCCCCCCTTCCGCCGCGCCAGTCTTTTGCCGAAGGGCCATCCACGGTTTTTTGGGTGGCGGTTACGGCATGCACGGTGCTCATCAGTCCTTCAATAATGCCAAAGTTGTCGTTGAGTACCTTGGCTATGGGGGCTATGCAGTTGGTGGTGCATGAGGCGTTCGAAACAATGGTGTGCGCTGAGGTGAGCTTGGTGTGGTTAACCCCCATTACAAAGGTGGGGGTGTCGTCTTTTGCCGGGGCCGACATCACCACTTTTCTGGCTCCCGCCTGAATGTGCTTGCCCGCATCAGGCTGGGTAAGAAACAGACCTGTTGATTCAATTACAATTTCGGCACCTGCCTCGCCCCATTTCAGGTTGGCGGGGTCTTTCTCGGATGTTATGCGTATTTTTTTTCCGTTCACCACCAGATGCCCGTTTTGCACCTCTACCGCGCCGGGAAAGCGCCCATGGGTAGAATCGTACTTAAGCATGTAGGCCATGTACTCAGGTTCGAGCAGGTCGTTAATACCCACCACTTCCACGTCCGGACGGGTTATTGCTGCGCGGAAAGCCATGCGGCCAATGCGGCCAAAACCGTTAATTCCTATTTTAATCATGATATCCGTTTTTTGAAGGCGACAAAATTAGGGTTTGAGGGCAGAAAACCAAGAATGAGTTGGTGCATTACGGGTAAGGAATTATTGCATAGCTTAAGGCCATGAAACATCTGTTTATATTTTACTGGCTGTTTTTAACCTGCTGTGCCGGTGCGCAATCGTTAACAGAAGAAAAGGCGGCCATCATGGCAGTGCTGATAAAACAGCAGCACGACTGGAACGCGGGCAACCTGGAGAGTTTTATGAACGGCTACTGGAAGTCGGACAGCCTGGTGTTTACCGGCCGCAGTGGCGTAACGCGGGGCTGGGATACCGTTATGGCCAATTACAGGCGCAATTACCCATCGGTTCAGGAAATGGGTCGTTTGTCGTTCACCGTACTTCACCTTCAGGTTTTTGCCAACCAAACCGCTGTGCTGGTTGGACAATGGAAGCTTAAGCGGGAAAACGATGAACCCGGCGGATATTTTACGCTATTGTGGCGAAAAATTAACGGAAACTGGGTAATTATTGCCGACCATACATCGTAACCTGTCTGCGGCGCTTGCAATTATCCGGAATATTTACCTTATCTTTACCGGAATTGAAAGCTTTCCTGAGGTCCCGTTCCCGGATGTGAATTCGCGATAGTGTCAGCAGGTTGATTTCAAGTAACTTAATTTTTAACATTATTTTCTCAGTAAAATGAACATTTATGTGGCCAACATCCCTTTTCGGGCAACAGAATCCGAATTGAAGGGATTATTCGAGCAATTCGGAGAAGTGATCTCCGCCAAAATCATCCTCGACAAGTTTACCCAACGGAGCCGGGGTTTTGGTTTTGTTGAAATGCCGGATTCGGCATCAGCCCAAACTGCCATCAGCCAATTGAACGGTGCCGACTTTATGGGCAAAAACCTTGTGGTAAACGAGGCACGCCCGCGCACGGATGCTCCCCGCGGCGATCGCCAGGGTGGCGGGTTCCGGAAAAATTTTAACCGCGAAGGATATTAACCGAAATCCGTTTTTACACAGAAAGCCCGGCAATAAACCGGGCTTTCTGCTTTTACGGCCGGTATACAGGGGTTGATTTTGCGCGATCTGTTTTGTAAACTTTGTACTATAAACCCAATGGCCATGAGCGTAATTACCGATGTTGAAAAATGGGGCAATGAACACCGCCCCGGTTTTCTGGACTTCTTTCGCATTATTCTGGGCCTCTTTATAACCTACAAAGGCCTGGATTTTCTTACCAACATGGACGAGCTGGAAATGACAGCTGCCGGTTTGAATGTGTATTTTGCCGGAGCAACGCTGGCCCATTACGTAGTGTTTGCCCACATACTGGGCGGACCGCTGATTGCGGTGGGGTTGTTTACCCGGGTTGTGTGCCTGATTAACCTGCCGGTACTAATAGGGGCTGTAATTTTTGTCAATGCTCCGAAAGGTTTTTTAAGTGTAGGCAGCCACATGGAGCTGGAGATATCCATTCTGGTTCTTGCCGGTTTGCTGATCTTCGTCCTTTTTGGCGCAGGCAGGTATTCCATTGACGCGCGCCGCAGAAAAGAGGCCGAGGCGGCACAGCATTCCTGACTCAGGCGCGCTTTAATTCCACCACGGTAAGTTCCGGCAGTATGCCAATGCGGCCGGGGTAGCCAATAAACCCAAATCCGCGGTTTACATACAGATACTGCCGGCCCTCGCGGTATAAGCCCGCCCATTGCCTGTACACATATTGCGATGGGCTCCAGCGGATGTTGCCCCACTCTATGCCAAACTGAAAACCGTGTGTATGCCCGGCAAACGTAATATCCACATCGGGAAAGTCGGGTCTGATCTGTGCATCCCAGTGGCTGGGATCGTGCGAAAGCAATAATTTAACCGGAGCCGCTTCGGTTCCCTTCAAGGCCCGCGGCAGATCGCCATACCGAGGGAAGCGGCCAGTGCCCCAGTTTTCTACGCCTATTACGGCTATCTGCTCTCCGTTCAGCTTAAGCATCCGGTATTCATTCATCAGCAGGTCAAAACCCATAAACCGGTGGGCTTCCAGCAGGTTTTCAAAATTCCTGCGCTTTGCCGCCTGAGACGGCCAGGACCGGTAGTTTCCATAGTCGTGGTTTCCGGTTACCGAAAAAACCCCCAGGGGAGCCCTGATCCGGCTGAATATTGGCAGATAGTCATTTATCTCATCGGTTTGGTTGTTTACAAGGTCTCCGGTAAAGAACACCACATCGGGCTTTTCGGCCAGCAGCATATCAACCCCGCCATTAACAGCCGTTTTGTTGAAAAAACTTCCGGAGTGAATATCCGAAATCTGCCCGATGCGCAGGCCGTCAAACGGTTGTGGCAGATTGGGCAGTTTTATCGTTACCCGGTGCAGGCGGTAATCGTACGCACCTGATAAAATGCCAAACGACAGCGCAGTGAAGGGAGCGGAAGCTGCAAGCAGGGCGGCTCTGGACAGAAATTCCGACCTTGAAATTTTTTTCACATTGGCCACAGCCTGAGCTTCCGGCTTTGCCGGCTTAAGCCTTCTGAACAACCATCGTACACCGCGCTGCAAATCATCTGTTAATACAATTAACCCTCCTGCTGCTTTTGAGATCAGCACCACAAACATGGCAGCTATAATCCAGTTGCGGGCTGCAACACCCAGGTAATCGGCCCCGGCAACCATGAAAATGATAACCATAAGCAGCAAAAAAACCGAAACCGCCCAGTAAGCTGCCCTTAAAGAATACCTATACGGAGCCTGCCAGGTACGGGAAACCACCCGCACCGGCTGGTATAGATATATATCCAGCGCGAGCAGACAAACGGCAACAACAAAAACCACCACGGCGGAAATCACAGGCTGCATGCTTGCGTAACGTTACGAAGCTATTCCGAGTTTGCGGTTTAGTTTTTCTACCAGAAGGTACATTACCGGTACAATAACGAGCGTGAGGAATGTGGCAAAAGTAAGGCCATAAATAATGGTCCAGGATAAAGGCCCCCAGAAAATGACGCTGTCTCCGCCAATATAAAAATCGGCATTGTACGAGGCAAAGAACTTAATGAAGTCAATATTGATACCCACTGCAAGAGGGATTAGACCTAAAATAGTGGTGATGGCCGTAAGCAATACCGGGCGCATACGTGTTTTTCCTGCGGCGGAAATTATTTTTAGCATCTCATCGGCTGGAATATTTCGGGTGTTATTTGCCTCTTTATAACGTTTTTTTCCCAGCTCAATAAAGTCTATTAACACAATAGCATTGTTTACCGCCACCCCGGCCAGTGATATGAGTCCAATCATGGTCATGATAATCACAAAATCCATACGAAAAATGAGCAACCCCAGGAATACCCCTATTGTGCTGAAGATTACCGAAGTCATAATGATGAGCGGGGCGGTAATTTTATTAAACTGTGCAACGATAATGAGAAAAATAAGGAAAACGGCAAATAAACCGGCCTGCAGCAAAAATCCCATCTCTTCCGCTTGTTTTTCCTGCTCTCCGGTAAACCGGTATGTGTACCCCGGAGGCATGGGGTAGCTATCCAGCACCTCGCGTATCTGCTTATTGATTTCCGTAGCGTTGTAACCCACTAGCACGTTGGAGGTAACGGTTACCACGCGCTTCAGGTCGTTTCGTTTTACCGAACCGTATGACGAGGTGAATTCGGCTTTTGCCACGGCCGAAATTGGCACCTGCACAATGCGGCCACTGGTCTGGTCGCGGAAGGTGATGCTCTTGTTCATTAGCGCATCCAGATCGTAGCGATACCGGTCATCCAGGCGCAACTGAATTTCATAATCGTCTTCACCCTGTTTGAATTTTGAAACTTCTTTACCGAAAAGCGAGGTGCGAACTTCGCTGGCAATGGCCGATGTGGAAACACCAAACCTGCGGGCCATATCTCGGTCAATCTGCACCACCAGTTCGGGCTTGCCGGTTTCAATATCCGTTTTAAGCTTTTCAATGCCCGGAATACCCGATTCGTTGATGGTCTTTTTTATCTCTTCCGAGAGGCGTATTAGTGTGGGAATGTCGTCTCCGGCAATTTCAATGCTGATGGGTTTGCCAACCGGAGGCCCGTCTGAATTCTTATCGACCGTAACCGAAACACCCGGATAGACGCCCATAACCGACCTTAGTTCTTCCATAATATGTTTGGTGCTAATGCCGTTGCGGTATTTAAAATCGCGGAAGTTTATGGTGATGCGCGCTTTGTTGGGCGTGTCGGACATACCAATGGACGACATGTCCTGCGGATCGCCTGTACCCTGCCCCACATTGCCGATAACGGATTCGACAATGCTTTCGTAGGGTTTCAAAAACCTAATTACTTTTTCTTCGATTTCCTCTGCAAGCCGGTTGGTAACTTCAATATCGGTACCCGTAGGATACTCGATAAACACATTTACATACTTGGGCTCGTTTTCGGGAAAGAACAACACCTTGGGGGGCGCAATACCCATAAGCATAACTGATAAAACAAGCAAAGCCACAGTACCCACAAAAAATCGAACCGGGTTTTTACCTCTCAGGGCAAATTCAATCAGGCGGGTGTACCGGTTCTCTACGCGCGGCAGCAGCACGGTTTGGAACCAGTGCGAAACCGGAGCAAAAACATAAACATTAAGCAGGGTAAGGATGGCAAACAATAACAGCAGGTTGCCTGCCCAGTAAACTTTTAAGCCAATAAAGAGCAGGCCAATTACGGTAAGTATGCCCACAATACGCCATCTTTTAGCCGGGTTTCCGTTTCTTTCCTGCTCGTGCTTCATGAAAAGCGAGGTGAGCACCGGCGTAATGAACAAGGCAACAAAAAGAGATGACGACAGCACCACAATAAGGGTAATGGGCAGATATTTCATAAACTCGCCCATAATACCCGGCCACATGGCCAGGGGCAGAAAGGCGGCCAGTGTAGTAGCTGTTGAAGATATGATGGGCCAGGCAATTTCGCCTACACCCTGCCGGGTGGCAGTTATCAGGTCATACCCCTCTTCGTAGAGCCGGTACACATTTTCTACCACCACAATACCGTTGTCGACCAGCATGCCAAGACCCATAATGAGTGCAAAAAGCACCATCATGTTTATGTTAAAACCAATGGCATTCAGCACAATGAACGACAAAAACATGGAAAGCGGAATGGCAATACCTACAAAATAGGCATTGCGTATGCCCAGAAACAGCATCAATACGCCTACCACTACAATTACACCCGAAATAATGTTGTTTTCCAGGCTGCTTACCATTTCGCGGGTAAATGACGACTGGTCGTTGGTAATCGTTACATTCAGATCAGACGGAAACACCGTTTTTTTTAGCGCGTTCGATAATGGCATTTACCTTTTCGGTGGCATTCAGCAGGTTTTCACCGCTTCGTTTTACCACATCGAGCATAACCACGGGCTGGCGGCCCAGCCGGGCGTAGCTTTGGGGATCTTTGTAGTCAAATTCAACGGTAGCCACATCGCGCAGATACACCACATCGCCTTTTTCGTGTTTAACGATAATATCTTCCAGTTCGCGTGCATCGGTAAACTCACCTACAACCCGTATATTTCTACGCACTCCGTCATTCAGCAGATTTCCTCCCGAAAGGGTAATATTTTCTGCTTTGATGGCATTTTCCAGGTCTGAAAAATTCAGCTTGCGTGCCTCAAGTTCCCACGGGTTAACCTTTATTTTTACTTCTTTTTCATCAATACCCCGGATATCGACCTTCGATATTTCGGTAACTTTTTCAATTTCTTCTTCCAGATATTCGGCAAATCGCTTCAGCTGCGATTTGCTGTAATTACCCGAAAGGTTGATGTTCATAATCGGAAACTCAGAAAAGTTCAGTTCAAACACGTTGGGATCGGCAGGTAAATCCTGGGGCAACTCGGGCTTGGCGCGGTCGACCGCATCTTTTACCTTGGTTAATGCATCGCCCACATCGGTCTTGGGGTCAAACTCAATGATAATAGTGGAGTAATCCTGCACAGAAGTTGAACGGATTTTATCCACTTCGCTTATGGTATTCAGTTCCTTTTCAATCGGACGTGTTACCAGGTTCTCCATGTCCAGAGGCGAGTTACCCGGATACGATGTACCCACATAAATAGTAGGTTGTTTAATTTCCGGATAGCTGTCTTTGGGAAGGGCAATATAGGTAATCACACCCATGACGGCTATCAGAAACGCCAGGAACATAACCGAAGTGCGGTTGTTCAGTGCAAACGAGGTAAGGGCAAACTGTTTATCAACTTTTTTCATATTCCGGTAAATTGAACCCGTATGGTTTAATTTATTTTCAGGGCCAGCGTATCGGCTTTGGGTTGTACAATTTCTACCTCCACCCCTTCTACCAGGTCGCGGTAGCCTTCCTCCACAATGCGATCACCCTCCCGAAGACCATCGGTGATTTCAGTAAGGTTGCCGGAAGTAACGCCGGTAATAACGTACCGCTTGCGCGCTATAATGCGGCCTTCCGATTCTTCGGCCAGATAAATAAACTGACCTTCCTCATCGCGCTGGATAATTCGGGTTGGAACGGCAAAGGCTTCTTTATTTACATAATCGCTTAGCTCCAGAATAACCACCTGATTGGGTTTTACGGCAAATCCGGTTACAGGTAAAGTAACCTCAACGGTAAAGGTGCGGTTTTCGGGGTTGATCACCTGGCCTACTGAAGCAACAGAAGACGCCAGGCGCTTCTCCATGGCCGGGAAGTAAATATTTACACGGTCACCGGCTTTAAAACGGCCGATAAATTTTTCCGAAACATCGGCTTTAACATACATCTGCTCACGGCCAACCAGTCTGACCAGGGGCACACCGGGGGTAACTACCATGCCGGTTTTGGCGGGCAGTTCATCAACCGTGCCACTGAAGGGCGCCCGCACCATAGCCTGCTCAATCTGGGCGCGCAGGGTTGCTATACGGTGTTCGAGCGACTCTTTGTTGCTTTTGGCCTGCAGATATTGCATTTCGGTTCCGACTTTTTGCTGCCACAGCCGCGCCTGGCGCTCGTAGGTTTCCACTGCCAGTGCAAGCGATGCCTCCAACTCTGCCAGTGTATTCTGAAGAATTTCGGTATCCAGCGAAACCAGCAACTGCCCGGCCTTTACCAACTGCCCTTCGCGCACATGCACATGCTTTATTTCGCCCGCAGCCTGTGCATTGATGACCACATTGGTTCGCGATTCAATGGCTCCCCGCACCTCCAGCATGTGCTCAAACGGCTTTTTAACGGCTTGTATTACCGATATGGGTATGGTTTTGCGCACCTGCCGTGCAAAATCCGGATCAACCGCACTGATTTCCTTTTCCAGCGCGCGGATTTTCTTATTCAACTCGGCCAGCTCGTTGCGGGCTTTTTCCAGCTCCCGCTTTTTGCCGGCAATATCGTTGCTTTCGGTTTTGGAGCAGGCATAGCTGCTCAGCATAATTATAACAAGGTATAAGGCTTTACGCATAGGGTTGGTTATTTGGAAGTTTCTGATTTATTTAATTTTCCGAGTGCACGGATAAGGTCAATGCGGGCCACAAGGGCATCGAACAGGGCATTGTAGTAATTTACCTGCGATTGCCGCAACGAGCTTTCGGCTTCAACCACCTCAATGTTCGAGCCAACACCTTCGGTATATTTTAAACGCGTAACCCGTGCAATTTTGGCCGAAAGGTCCATATTATCTTTCTGAACCTTGAGCGTTTCCATGCTGCTGGTGTATTTGTTGAGGGCTTCTTTTACCTCCATGTCGATTTGTGCCCGTAGCTGGCGTTCGCCATTTTCTATCTTTTGCAGGGTTAGCTTTTCCTGCTGAATTTTATAGGTGCGTTGCAGGCCGCTGAAAACGGGGATGCTGAGCGAAATACCAAACACGGAGTAGGGATACCATTTATCAGGGCCAATCTGGCCGTTATCGTCAATGGGTGTTCGGGTGGTAAACAAGCCGCCAATATTGGGCGATTGTGTGGAGTACCCCAGGTTGGCATAGGCCGAGAGCACGGGCATGCCTTCGGCAAACTTGTTTCTGATGTTAAGCGATTGCAGCTTTTTGTTGGCCTGCAACACCTGAAAATCCGGACGGTCACGGTAATGCCAGTCAGAAACCAGCGAATCCAGGTTTATGGCTGCCTCCGCTTCTGAGAGCGTTCCGCTTACTTCTATGGATTGATCCATGGGGTAACCCATCTGGAACTTGAGCAATTCCAGGCTTATTTCCTGAAGGCGAATAAAGCTGTTGCGCTCGGCAATGAGATTATTAAGCGATACCCTGAGGCGGTCGGCTTCCAGGGGCTCGGCAAAGCCATTGGCTATCATGAGCTCGGTGGTTTTTAAAAGCGAGTCCACCCGTCCAATATTGGCATCGAACGACTTAATACGTTCGCGGTTTATCAGCACGGCATAGTAGGCCTTACTTACGGCTGTAACCACCTGTTCGCGTGTTTGTCCGGCATTTTTTTCGGCCAGCTCGCGGTATGCATTGGCGGCCTGAAGCCCTACCAGATAGGAACCGTTAAACAGCAGCTGGCTAACCCGGATGCTGGCATCGCCCGTGCTGGGCAACTGGAAGAAATTTCGTGCGGCCACCACATCGCCCACCTCCAGCCCCGGAATGGGGTTTTGAAAAAACGGGCTTGATGGGTCATAAACGGCAAAAAACCTGCGCAACTGCTGGTTGTGGTCAAGCCCCACCGAACCGTTTACCTGTGGCAAACCAATGCCAACGGTTTCGTTAACGCGTGCTTTGGCAATGCGCTCGTCAAGTATGGCGTTCTTAACCGGGACCGCTTCTTTCAGGGCGTAATCCAGGCATTGCTCCAGGGTAAAGGCACTGGTTTGTTGTGCCCTTGCAGTTAAGTAGCCTGCCCACAGGCATACAATTGTTAGTAAAGCTCTGATTGTCATAAATGGGTTACAGGTTGTTGGTTGATTCTGGATCTATATTTCTGATACAGCTTTCTCCCTTTATCAGTTACAAGGCCGTATACGAAATGGTCGTATAATTGTTCCTGAATTTGCGCAAATGTGTAGTTACCGGGAAACAACTCGCTGTTAAAGGCAAGTTGTACCATTTCAATGCGCATGACTGCCATTACCTCCGGGTCAATTTCCTGGCGGATGTAGCCCTGCTCCATTCCGTCCTTAAGCAAACCTATTATGGACTCCCGGAGGTACCCCCGTTTAAAATCCAGCCAGGCTTTCCACGCCTGAGGATGAAATTTCTGAAGATCAAACAAAACCGAAGGATTAACCGACTCCAAAGTAGTGCGTATGCACATGGAAAGCAGGGCGAGTTTTTCTACGGGGTTCCTGGCCTCGTTGCATGCACATTCAACAAGTGTTTTGTTGCGCTCGAAGTTCAGGCGTGCTACTTCCAGCACCAGCTCTTCCTTTTCGGCTACGTGTTGATACAGCGTTTTTTTCGAAATACCCAGTTGCCGCGCTATGTCGTCCATGCTCACGCTGCGAATGCCGTAGCGCATAAAAAGCTCCTCGGCTCCTTTTAAAATCCTGGCTTTTAATCCGTTTTCTTCCATAAGGCCGGCAAAACTATGGAAACTTTTAATATTGTAAAAGTTTTCAACGTTTCTTTAAAACGCAATCAGGAAGACTTGGTTGCCGGACAATAAAATTTTTTTTCGACCTGCCCCCGCGCACCGCGGCAAACGGACAGAACAAACTTCAGCCCCATGCATGGGCCACAGAATTCTGTTAGGCTGGGAGGTGATTATGCCCTATTTTTGTAAACCCTTACCGTTTTCCGTAAAACAAACTGCCCTGCAGCCTGCTGCATTAACTGCCGGCTATCTGTAACAGCCAAATCCTTATTTTTGGGCGCTCTATCAACGCTTGCCCTGTTCGCATGATTTGTTTTTTTCTTGTCCGCCCCCTGGTTTATGCTATCGAATGCCAAACCCCTCTGCAAACTGCCGACATTGAAAAACTAACCTGGCTGCTGGGGGGCGCTGCCCTTTACGAACATGATTGTCTGAAAGGCACCTTCGTGGGGCCCAGAAGAGAAATGGTTACACCATGGAGTACCAATGCCGTAGAAATTACCCGAAACATGGGCATTGCCGGCATTGTGCGAATGGAGATGTTTACCCAAACCGGACCCAATCCGGCATTCGACCGCATGCTGCAGGCCGTATATACCAATCTGGACCAACACCTCTTTACCATAAACATTACCCCTGAACCCGTTAAATCCATAACCAACATCCGCGCATATAACGAAGCCGAAGGGCTGGCCCTGAGCGAAGAAGAAACTGATTACCTCGAAAAAGTAAGCAAAGAACTGGGCCGGCCGCTGACCGACAGCGAAATATTCGGATTTTCGCAGGTAAACTCCGAACACTGCCGGCATAAAATTTTTAACGGAACGTTTATAATCAACGGTAAGGAACAGCCGCAATCCCTGTTTCAGCTTATTAAAAACACATCAAGGCAAAACCCCAACCTGCTGGTTTCGGCCTACCGCGATAATGTGGCTTTTTTTAAAGGACCCCGTATTGTTCAGTTTGCCCCGCTTCGGCAGGATGAACCCGCATGGTTTGCCGTGCGCGAAATAGAATCGGTCATATCACTCAAAGCAGAAACCCACAACTTCCCCACCACTGTCGAACCTTTTAACGGAGCCGCAACCGGAACGGGTGGCGAAATACGCGACCGCCTGGCGGGAGGAAGGGGCGCCCTGCCCCTGGCCGGAACTGCTGTTTACATGACCTCCTACCCCCGGCTGGCAGGCGGAAGGGCATGGGAAAAGATAAACCCCGAACGCAAATGGCTTTATCAAACCCCGCTGGATATCCTTATCAAAGCCTCCGACGGAGCCTCAGATTTCGGCAACAAATTCGGACAACCCCTCATTGCCGGAAGTGTGCTGACATTTGAATACATAAACCACCCCCACCGCCTGGCGTACGACAAAGTGGTGATGCTGGCCGGTGGCATAGGCTTTGCAAAAAAACAGGACAGCGTAAAAGAACACCTCAAACCCGGTGATAAGATTGTTTTGCTTGGAGGCGATAACTATCGCATTGGGATGGGTGGCGGTGCGGTGTCGTCGGTAGCCACGGGCCAGTACGGCCATGCCATTGAACTGAACGCTATTCAGCGGTCAAACCCGGAAATGCAAAAAAGGGTAATGAATGCCATCCGGGCCCTGGCCGAATCGGATAACAACCCCATTGTATCTATTCACGATCACGGAGCCGGCGGGCACTTTAACTGCCTTGCCGAATTGCTGGAAGAAACCGGTGGAACCATTGATATCGATGCCTTGCCCGTTGGCGATCCTACGCTTTCCGTAAGGGAAATACTAAGCAATGAATCGCAGGAGCGCATGGGTCTTGCCATCAGCCCGGAAAATCTCGACATGCTGCAGCGCATTGCCAGCCGCGAACGTGCGCCCTTTTACATTATTGGCGAGGCTACCGGCAACAAGCGCATTCAGTTTGTGAAACGTAACATGCCCGCGCCGGTAGATCTGGAAGTGCGCCACCTGCTGGGCTCCTCCCCCAAAACCATACTGCACGATGAAGTAACCGAAGCCACCTACAAGGACTTAAACACAGATACCACCCTTATCCCGCAATATCTGGAGGCTGTGCTTCAACTGGAATCGGTTGCCTGCAAAGACTGGCTAACCAATAAAGTCGATCGTTCGGTAACCGGAAAGGTGGCCCTGCAGCAAACATGCGGACAAATACAGCTTCCACTTAACAACACCGGGGTTATGGCACTTGATTATCATACCAAAGCCGGAGTAGCCACAGCCATCGGGCATGCACCCATTGCTGCGATCCTTGATCCGGCAGCCGGCAGCCGGCTGGCCATAACCGAAGCCCTTACCAATCTCGTGTGGGCCCCGCTTGCACATGGATTAAAGGGTGTTTCCCTGAGCGCCAACTGGATGTGGCCCGCCAAAAAACCGGGTGAAAATGCCCGCCTCTATCAGGCCGTGCAGGCTGCAAGCGAATTTGCCATTGCATTGGGCATAAACATTCCCACCGGCAAAGACTCGCTCTCCATGACCCAGCGTTATCCGGATGGTACCGAGGTTAAATCGCCCGGTACCGTTATCATTTCGGCTGCGGCCGAAGTGGCTGATGTTTCGCGGTGTGTGAGCCCAGCCCTGCTTCCGGTTGAAGAAAGCACCCTTATATGGATTGACTTTAGCGGAACACCCCCTTTGCTTGGCGGAAGCGCCTTGGCCCAGGTAACGGGCGCCATCGGTTCGCAACCGCCCGATGCCGATGCTGCCATAGTGGTGCGTGCCTTTAACGCATTGCAACAGCTCATCGCAAGCAATCTGGTTTTGGCCGGACACGATGTGTCGGCCGGAGGGCTTATTACCACCGTTCTGGAAATGTGTTTTCCAACGCCCCGGGCAGGTGCTGACCTGAACCTGGGAGCCTTTGCCGGAAACCCGGTTGAAATTCTGTTTGCCGAAAATCCGGCTGTTGTTATACAAACAGCCGCACAGGATGAGGTAATAAAAATACTTGATAAGAATCAGGTTCGTTATGAGAAAATCGGAAAGGTTAATTTTTCTGAAAGCCTTTCCATCCGCCATCCTCTGTATTCCGGCACTTTTGCCGTGCCGGCATTGCGTAACACCTGGTTTACCACATCGTACCTTCTCGACAGCCGCCAGCGCCCCGAAAAATATGCGCAACTAAGGTATGAAAACTTTGTTCGGCAGCCGCTTGAGTTTAACTTCCCTCCCGGTTTTTCGGGAACGGTTGCCGGCCATGAGGTGCAACCCATCCATAGCCAAACCGCTGCGGTAAAAGCCGCCATCATACGCGAAAAAGGTGTAAATGGCGACCGCGAGATGGCCTTTGCCCTTTACCTGGCCGGTTTTGAAGTAAAAGATGTGCACATGACCGACCTGGTTTCGGGCAAGGAAGATCTGAGCGATGTACAGATGATTGTATTTGTTGGCGGTTTCTCCAACTCCGATGTACTGGGGTCGGCTAAGGGCTGGGCAGGTGCATTTCGATACAACCCCAGGGCACAGCAAACACTCGAGGCTTTTTACAGCCGCCCCGATACGCTGAGCCTGGGCGTTTGCAACGGATGCCAGCTGATGATGGAACTGGGTTTACTTTATCCCGAAATGGGCAGCGAACATCCGCGCATGCATCGCAATGGCTCCGGTAAGTTTGAATCGGCTTTTCTGTCGCTCACAATCCCCACCAGCAACTCCGTTATGCTGCAATCGCTGGCCGGCAGTACCCTTGGTGTGTGGATAGCTCATGGCGAAGGGCGTTTTATACTAAGCGATAAAAGGCCGCTGGCAAACGTGGCGGCCCGGTACACCTACCCCGAATATCCGGGTAACCCGAATGACTCAGAAGATGCCATAGCCGCGCTTTGCTCGGCTGACGGACGCCATCTGGCCATTATGCCACACCTGGAACGCTCCCTTTTCCCCTGGAACTGGGCCTTCTACCCTCCCGAACGCAAAGCTGATGAGATCACACCCTGGATAGAAGCCTTTGTAAACGCCCGGAAATGGCTGGAGAAAAGGGTAAATAAAAATTCATAAACCTGCTTTGCATTTTGCTGGCCGAATGCCGATTTTCGGGTATATGGTTTCAGTGCCATACGTGTGGATAGTGTGCCTGTTCGTGGTACTCATGGCATCCTGCTCGGGATTCAAGGAGCTTCCGGTAGAATACGATTACAGCTACAAGGGGAACTTTAAACACTACCGCACTTTCGATATGATTAAACCGGCCGGAGTTACCGATCCGGCTATGGATAATCCGGTAATTGCCTCGTACATCATTGCCAGGATGAAATTTCTGGGATACCGGCAAACCGACCGCAGGCCTCACCTGCTCATCAGTTTTCGGATGTTTCCCGACAGCCTGCAGTTTACCGGCTACATTCAGCCCGAAATTGAAGAATGGATAAAATCGCAGGAAGAAAATCTGAACTACGACAAAAAGCGCTTCGATATGAGAACCGGCACGCTGGTTATTCAGTTCTTCGACCGGCGCCAAAACCGGGCCATCTGGCAGGGATATGCTACGGCCCAGTACGGGCCCATTGACTATGGCAACAGCCGGCAACTGCGCAATGCCGTTATCTCCATACTGGACAAATACCGGTTCTGGGCCGATGGTTTTCTGGAAGGGAACACCAATCCCCGGCCTGCTGACGATGTTGATAATTAATTAAACCGCCATTTATTTTTTCTCATAAATATTCTACCTTTGCACTCCCAAAATCATAGCAGGTTTTGCATTGATTTTGGCGGATTGTCCGATGGTGTAACGGTAGCACAGAAGATTTTGGTTCTTTTGGTCAGGGTTCGAATCCTTGTCGGACAACCAAAACTGTTCTCCCGGCAAAAGCCGGGTTTTTAGTTTTCGCATGGCGGTAAAAATCTTTTCCGGAAGGGCCACTACCTACCTGGCTGAAAAAATAGCCCACGCCTATGGCGAGCCGCTGGGTGAAGTGAATTTTCAGCAATTCAGCGATGGCGAAATGTCGCCCCACATTGCCGAGTCAGTAAGGGGCCATGAGGTGTTCATCATACAGTCCACCCATCCTCCGGCCGACAACCTGCTGGAATTGCTGCTAATGGTAGATGCCGCCCGGCGCGCCAGCGCCAGCAGCGTAAACGTGGTAATCCCCTACTTCGGCTACGCCCGGCAGGACCGAAAAGACAAACCCCGCGTTAGCATTGCCGCCAAGCTTATTGCCAACCTTTTGTCGGCTGCAGGTGCCAGCCGCATTATGACGTGCGACCTCCATGCCGACCAGATTCAGGGATTCTTCGACATTCCGGTAGACCACCTGGATGGTGCATACATTTTTGTTCCCTACCTCAAGTCGCTTAATCTGCCAAACATTATGTTTGCATCACCCGATGTGGGCGGCATAAAGCGTGCCCGAAGTTTTGCCAAGTTTTTCGATGCCGAACTGGCCGTTTGCGACAAATACCGGAAGGAAGCCAACCGCGTTGAATCCATGCGCCTCATTGGCGAAGTGGAAGGAAAAGACGTGGTACTGGTCGATGATCTGGTGGATACTGCCGGAACCATCTGCAAGGCAGCCGCCCTGCTGAAGGAAAAAGGCGCCAACTCCGTGCGGGCGGCCTGCACCCATCCGGTGCTTTCGGGAAAAGCGTATGAAAACATCGAAAACTCTGTGCTGGAAGAAATTGTGGTAGCCGATACACTGCCCTTAAAAATGACCTCCCGGAAAATTAAGGTGCTCTCAGTATCCGACCTGTTTGCCAAGGCAATCCGAAAAATTCACGATCATGAATCCATAAGTTCACTGTTTATACGTTTGTAACTATTTGTTTCACCAAAACCATAAATAAATATGAAAACTGTTGAGATTGTAGGGTATAAAAGAGCGAATCTCGGCAAGTCTGAATCCAAACGATTACGCGAAGAAGGGCATGTGCCCTGCGTATTGTATGGCGGAGGCCAGCAGGTTCACTTTTATGCTCCCATGATTCTTTTCCGCGAACTGGTATACACCAACGAAGCACACTTTGTACACCTGAACATTGAAGGCGATGAATACCAGGCCATTCTTCAGGAGGTGCAGTTCCATCCGGTAAGCGAAATTATCCTCCATGCCGACTTTCTGCGCATTGAAGAAAACCGCAAAATTAAAATGAACATTCCCGTTCGCCTGGTTGGCCGTGCAAAGGGCGTGGACAAGGGCGGACTGCTGGTACGCAAACGCGCCTCACTGAAAGTTTATGGCTACCCGAACGACATGCCCGACCATATTGATGTGGATGTTACTGAACTCGACTTTCACCATGCCGTTAAGGTAGGCGATATGAATGTGCCCGGACTGGAATTTTTAGACCCCAAACAATCGGCCATAGCTGCGGTTGAAGTACCCCGCGCAGCTAAAATGGCTGCCGAAGCTGCTGCCGCACCTGCCGAAGGCACTGAGGCTACAACTGCTGCTTCCGGTGCCGAAGCCAAAAAGGCCGAAGGGCCCAAAAAAGAAGAAGGCAAGAAATAATGGGCGGACAAATCTTTTGATACTCCTGCCACCTGCTGGTGGCAGGATTTTTATTTTTTTGCGCCATGAAGTTTCTGGTGGCAGCTCTGGGCAACATCGGTGCCGAATACGAACTTACCCGGCACAACATCGGCTTTCTTATTGCCGACCGGCTGGCCGACCGGCACGGAGCCTCTTTTACTCTTTCCAGGCATGCCTTTAAAACCGAAATCAAACACAAAGGCAGAGCGGTGCATATCATCAAGCCAACCACCTATATGAACCTGAGCGGCAAGGCGGTAGCCTACTGGCTTCAGGAACTGAAAATTGAAGTTGGTAGCCTGTTGGTGGTGGTTGATGATGTGGCGCTGCCTTTCGGGAAACTGCGCCTGCGCCCCAAAGGAAGTGCAGCCGGGCACAATGGCCTGAAAAACATTGAAGAAACGCTGGGCCACAGCCAGTATGCCCGCCTGCGCTTTGGCATTGGTAACAACTACCAAAAAGGACAGCAGGTAAACTATGTGCTGGGAAATTTTTCGAAGGAAGAACTGGATAACATTCTTCCGCCCATAGACAAGGCCTGCGAAATGATTTTGTCGTTCTGCACGGCCGGCATTGAAAAAACCATGAGCCAGTATAACGACTAACCGGCTTAACTTATCATGGCGCCAGGCCCGGCTTCTCCGTCAGGCCGTAACAGATACAGCTTTCCATCCGGCCCTTCGGCTGTTAAAATCATACCCTGCGATTCAATGCCCATCATTTTGCGGGGTGCCAGGTTAACTACCAGGGTTACCGTTTTGCCTACCATCTCTTCGGGTGCAAAATGCTGTGCAATTCCGCTCAGTATTATGCGCTGATCCAGGCCCGTATCTACCAGCAGCTTCAGGAGTTTGTTTGATTTCTCCACACGTTCGGCTGTAAGCACCTTTCCAACGCGTATGTCCAGCTTCAGAAAATCATCAATGGTTACCTGCTCTTTGGCAGGCTTTATGGATACATGGTTATTCTGTTGCATGGCGGTATCTTTTTTCCTCAACTTAGCAAGCTGCTTTTCAATGTCTTCATCGGGCACCGGCAAAAACAGCAGTTGTGGTTTTTGCTGTACGCTGGTGCCCTGCTCCGGCACAACCAGCTCACCGCTTTTCCAGAAATCGGCTGCCTTTGCCTCCAGCCACTTTCCGGCATTTAACTGTTCGCGAATTTTTGCAGCCGTGTCGGGAAGAAAAGGCTCGCATGCCACTGCCAGGGTGGCGGTAATGCAAAGTGCCCGGTTTAGTATAAAAGCGCTTTCGGCCTCATTTTCTGCATGCCGCTTCCATGGCTCGGTATCGGCCAGCCACTTGTTGCCCAGCCTGGCGATGTTCATCATCTGGAACTGCGCTTCGCGAAAGCGAAATTCATCCAGCGCAGCCAGCATGGCGGCAATGCTCCGGTTAAGTTCGGTATTGATATCCTGCCAGGTATTTTCGAGCCGGACAGAGATGGCGCCTGCATGGCCCAAAGCCGGTATGGCATGGTTAAAATATTTACCCGTTAAAACCAATACCCGGTTAACAAAATTACCCAGAATACCAACCAGCTCGCTGTTTACCCGCTGCTGATAATCTTTCCAGGTAAAATCAGCATCTTTGGTTTCCGGAGCTATGGAGGTTAGAACATAGCGCAGTTCATCGCGCCTGCCGGGAAAATCATTCAGGTATTCGTGCAGCCACACGGCATGGTTGCGCGAGGTGGAAATTTTATCTCCTTCCAGATTCAGAAACTCATTGGCCGGTACGTTATCGGGCAAAATAAACGAGCCTTCGGCCTTAAGCATGGCGGGGAATATGATGCAGTGAAAAACTATGTTGTCTTTTCCGATAAAATGAATAAGGCGGGTTTCGGGGTCTTTCCAGTATTTTTCCCAGTCGTCACCTTTTAATTCCCGTGTAGCCGATATATAGCCTATAGGGGCATCGAACCAAACATAAAGCACCTTTCCTTCTGCATCAGGCAGCGGAACGGGCACGCCCCAATCCATATCGCGGGTAATGGAGCGGGCCTGAAGGCCCTGCTCAATCCACGATTTGCACTGTCCGTACACATTGGTTTTCCAGTCGTGGGCATGGCCTTTCAGCAGCCACTCGCGGAGCCAGGATTCAAATTCATCGAGCGGAAAATACCAATGCCGGGTGGGGCGCAGCACCGGAGCCTTTCCTGAAACGGCCGAGCGGGGATTAAGCAATTGTTTCGGACTTAAACTGGAGCCGCATTTTTCGCATTGGTCGCCATAGGCTCTTTCATACCCGCATACCGGGCAGGTGCCCACAATGTACCGGTCGGCCAGAAATATTCCCTCCTGTTCATCGAAATATTGTTCGGATGTTTCTTCGCGCAGAATTCCCTTTCGGTAAATATTGGTAAAGAAATCCTGTGCCGTTTGATAATGGATGGGCTTGCTGGTACGCGAGTAGATATCGAACGATATGCCGAAGGACCGAAAGGTTTGTTTCATCAGCTCGTGGTACTTGTCCACAAACGCCCGGGGCGTAACCCCCTCTTTCCTTGCCCCGATTTGAATGGCCACCCCGTGCTCATCCGAACCACAAACGTAAATCACATCTTCTCCTTTCAGCCGCAGGTATCTTACATAGATGTCGGAAGGAAGATAAGCCCCGGCAATGTGGCCAATATGGAGCGGACCGTTGGCATACGGCAGAGCAGCTGTTACGGTGGTGCGTTTAAATTTCTTCGACATGCAACCGGAATTCAGGGGGAGCAAAGATGCGAATTGAAGGCGAAGGCACAAAGTTTCAGGCTACAGCCTTACCATTGGGTATTTCCGGAAGCTCAACAAAAAAGTTGGTATGATGCTCCTGGTGGGTAACGGCAACCCCTATTTTTCCCTGAAGGCGCTCGGTAGCCAGGCGGCAGAGATACAGGCCCACGCCCCCCGTCTCAGATTTTTCGGTTCCACGGTAGAATATCTGAAATATCTTATCGGAGTCCTGTGCATTCACCCCGATACCATTATCAATAACATTTACCTTTAGTACTCCGTTTTCCATGCCGGCCTTTATTCGGACAAACGGTTCCACCCGGTCGGATTGGGTATGATACTTGAGAGCATTGTCAATGAGGTTGCTGAGTATTATACCCAGCAGCTGGCGGTCGGATGGAAAAACAAGCCCCTGGGGAATTTCCTTGATAATTTTCATGCGGGGAGGCAGGCCATTGCGGCTTTCCTGGTTGATGATTTCATCTACCACTTCGTTTACCTTGACCGGTTCGATGGTAAGTGTGGCCTGGTTTACCTGATTGATAATAAGCAACCGCGACAGCACGCGGTTGAGCTTGGTGGCGGTACTGTCGAGCCGCTGCATGTAATCAATGGCTACAGGGTCTTTTACGTCCATAAGGGCTACGCCCGTTAAGCCCTTAAGGGTGGCCAGCGGACCGCGGATGTCGTGCGAGCTTTTGTAGATAAAATGCTCCATCTCGCGGTTCAGCTTTTCGAGCGAGGCGGTTTTTTCTCTCACCTTGTTGTCCAGGTCGAGGTTAAGCGCCTCCAGCTCCTGCTTGGCCTGCGACAATGCCTGATTAACCTTCTTTACCACTATATTGCTGCGGAAAAGAATAAACACCATGCTTGCGGCCAGTACTGCAATAAGGCCTATGGAATAATTAAGCATGCGCTGCCGCCGGATAACCTCTTCCTTGGCGCGGATAATGGCCAGGTTTTCGCGCTCGGCATAGTGGGTTTGTATCCTGGCAATGCGGTCAATAAGCTCCTCGCTGTACACACTGTCTTTTAACTGAATGTACTTTTGCTGATACTCCGAAGCCATCTGGTAATTGGCCGACTGGCTATAGAGAATGGAGTACTGGCGGTAGGTGTCTATGAGCAGCTCGTTAAAACCCTGGCTTTGGGCAATTTGCTCGGCCTGCTGTAAAAAGGGTATGGCCGCATCGAGTTGATTAAGCGCAATTTTAACCTTCGCTAAAAAAATATTGTTCTCACCTATATAACGCACATCGTTCGATTGGCTGGCCAAATCAAGGGCTTTACGGAATTGTAACTCAGCTTCATCATATTCTTTCATTCCATAGTGCGTTACCCCCAAACCAAAATTGGCATTAACCTGTACTTTATCCGTACAGTTAGGCTTACACACCTCCAGCGCCTTGTTAAATGCCTCTCTGGCCAGATTAAACTGCTTAAGCTGGTTGTAACACAAGCCAATGTTGGCATATTGCTGATCCAGGAAGTCGGTTATATTGCCTTCATTTAGCCTGGCCAGGGCCATTTCATAAAATTCAAGGGCTTTGGCAAAATTGCGCAGCTTAAAGTAAGCCAGACCGATGTTGTTAAGGGTGGCGGCAATTTCGGGCAGGTTGCCGTCCTGCTCGCGCAGCACCAGAACCTGGTAATATATTTCCAGGGCGCGGTGGTACTCTGCCAGAAAAGTATAAGCCAGTCCCAGGTTATTTAAAATGCGCTTTTCCTCTTCTTCCAGTTTATTTCGTTTTGCCACGGGCAACACCTGGTTAAGTATTTCAAGTGCATCTTTTGGCCTTTCCAGTTTGTTGTAAAACTGTCCCAACACCCTGCCGGCCCAGACAATGGAGGCGCTGTCTGACTGCAGTTTGGCCAGGTTCAATAGTTTCTGTGCATAATCAAGCCCACGATTCAGGGCTTCGGCATCGTTTCTTGCGTAGGTAGTCCTGATCAGGTTTTTGTAAATTTCAAACTTTTCGTAATTCTTTGTGGTGCGCTTTAAAATGCTGAGCAGCGAATCTTCGCTGTGCGACTGGGCCGGGCAGTTACCAAAAGTCAGCAACAGGCATATAGTACACCCGAGGGCGCATCGCATTGCGTTCAAACCAAAAGCCATTATATATTCCCACATAAGTAAGGCGCCCAAAGCGTTATTTCCATCCGGTTTGTTTCGGCCCCGCACCTTTGCACAAGCTAAACAACAAAAAGTTTTTTGAAAATAAAAGTTAAACCTAAACCCCACAATGTTATGAAAAAATTCATGTACTTCCTTCTGGCATTTGCCGCTGTATCGTTTGTTGCTACTTCGTGCGCCGAAGAAGAAATCAGGCCGTCAACCGAACTGAACAGCGACAACAATGGAGGAGTTGGAAATCCGGGAGGAATAGATTAAGAATTAGCTCTCAGATTTGGTAAGTTAATGGTTACCCTTTATCCACTTTCACAATTTAAACCCCTGAGTTATGAAAACCCGTTTCCTTATTCTTGCCGTGGCGGCCATTGTGGTGCTGGTATCGTTTACGGTGGTGTCGGTGCACAAGCCCGCACGGGTTCCTGCCGGCAAGCAGGAAAAGCACCAGGGACCGGTTTACCGCACTGAGCCGCTGGGTGGCTTTGTAGCCCACGACCGGATGTAGTTTTTAACGTAAGGCTACTGATAATCAACTGGTTAGATAGCACCCTGTCCTCCGGTGACGCCGGAGGCAGGGTTTTTATGCTTAACCAAAAACAATGTGTATTCGGTTAAAGGTCATTGCCAGGCAGCAGCGGCTTACCGGAGGATAAGGCTTGCAGTTGCCAGCCGGACGAATGCAAACGGTGCGTGCTTAATCTGTGTTGATGGTGCGATGTGCATGGATTTACCGGACAGCCACAGGTTAAGCCATCTGATAACAACCCGGTTATAAACTGGCAAGGAATTGATGCAGTTCAAATTCATACCACAACAGCCCGAATGAAAACGCATGTAAAGAAAGTGGTACAATGTTTAATGTTTGCCTGCCCGGGGAAGAGCAGTGCACAAAAGATTACATGTGTTTAAAAACAAAACGAAAACCAAATAAAAATCAGGTCCAGCCAGAGGAGTACCAAATGATATAGAACTGTTGCAAACGATATGGCAGTTTTCCGGGCAAATATCCTTTGCCCGGCCCCGGTTCTTAAAGTAATATTAAGGGTCGGAAATGTTACTTTTTGTTAAAAAAATAACATTTCCGACCAAAATCTTACATCAAAAAACAGCGGGGTTTTTCCCAAGCTACCGGAGGGTAAATTCAAAAGGCATGCGGGCCTGTACCCCGTGCAGGTTACGGGCGTTTTTAAGCTGTACGTAAAGGGGGTACCAGGCGCCCAGCTCCCGTTTTAGCTGCCGGGTTTCGGCTTCGCCACCAATAGACTCCAGCAGTTGCTCGGCAAATGTTTTTACTTTCGGGTAGTACCGTATGCGGTAGTCGGCACCCACACCGGCGGTTTCTGCAGCTATGCGTATGGCATCGTCCAGTCCGCCCATTGCATCTACCAGTTTATTTGCCATGGCCTGTTCGCCCGACCATACCCTTCCACCGGCTACTTTTTTTATTTCATCGACGGGCAAATTTCGGCCTGCGGCTGCTTTTCCGGTAAACACCTCATAAATTTCATTGGTACGATTTTGCCACACCTGTTTTTCGGCATCGGTCAGCGGCCGGGTAAAGGTTACCAGTTCACCGAATTCGCCCGTGCGCACCTCATCGAAGGTAATACCCAGCTTGTTGTTAAGAAACCCGCTGGCATCGAACAGCACCGAAAATATGCCGATAGAGCCTGTAATGGTATGTGGCTGGGCTAAGATGGTATCGCAGGCCATGGCCAGGTAATAGCCGCCTGAAGCGGCGTAGTCGGACATGGAGGCAATTACCGGTTTTTGTTGGGCGGTGAGCGAAATTTCGCGCCACATCACATCGGATGCCTGAAAGCTCCCTCCCGGTGAGTTGATGCGCAAAACCACGGCCTTTACGCGTTTGCTCTCGCGGACTTTGCGGAGTATTTCGGTAAATGTATCCGATCCGATGATTCCGTTGCCCGATTTACCCGGAACAATGGTGCCATCGGCAACAACAACAGCTATTTCGTTGGATGATACCTTCTTTTCGGTTTCATCCTTGCTTTTGCGGTACTTGCGGTAGCTTATGAAATTCACCTTTTCGTCATCACGCAGCTTAAGCCGGTTGCGCAGTCCGGCAAGCACACCATCATAATAGGCCAGCGAATCTACCAGGCCGTGCTGCAGGGCAAGCTTTGCGTTGCGCACCAGCATTTTATTGGATATTTCCCAGAGTTGCTCCGGCTGCATGTTTCGCGCTTCGGCTATGCGCTGAATAACCACCCCGTAAACGGCATTGACAAGCTCCTGCAGTTGCTTACGGTTTTCGGCACTCATTTTATCCAGCATAAACGGTTCAACCGCACTTTTATACTCCCCTACCCTGAAGATTTCGGGTTTGATTTCGAGTTTGTCGAACATGCGTTTAAAAAAGCTTACTTCGGCCGTAAGGCCGTTAAACTCCAATTCGCCTTCAGGATTAAGGTATATTTCATCGGCTGCAGTTGCCAGGTAATAGGCCGGTTCAGACATTACTTCAGAATAAGCCACCACCCATTTACCCGACTGCCGGAATTGTTTTAGCGACATGCGGATTTCTTCAATGGTGGCAAAGCCGGTCATAGGATAGCCTGCAGTTAACAAAATGCCTTCAATGTTAGGATCGGCTGCAGCCCGGTTAATGGTTTCTTTAAGCTGAATAAGCCCGATGTTGGTTGGTTGATTGCCGCCGCCAAGGCCTTCGAACGGATTGTCTGTTTGTTGCTCTGTAATCTGTGCATCCAGATTGAGTTCCAGTACGCTTTTGGGCTTTACAATTACACCCTCACCCGATGAAAGTACGGCCAATATGCCCGCCATCAATAAAAAAGAAAGAACGGAAAAAGCGGTAAGGGCCAGAAAGCTTGCCAGAAAGGTTTTGAAAAAGTTCATAAGCGGATTTTTTTATCGTTTTCGACAGTAGAAGTATGTTTGTTACATGGTAAAAGCCTATTTACTGCTTGGCTCAAACATAGGCAACCGGTATGAAAATTTGCATACCGCACGCGTGGAAATAAGTCGGTTATGCGGGCAAATTATTACATCATCGGGAATTTACGAAACCGAGCCATGGGGCGAACCCGGTCAACCCTGGTTTTATAATCAGGTTATTGAAATTGCCACTGCGCTGCCAGCAGAGGAATTGCTGAACCGCCTTCAGCAGATTGAAACAGCTGCCGGCAGAACCCGGGAACGAAAATGGGGCCCGCGGATACTGGACATTGACATTTTGTATTACGATGGAAAAATTTTCCGCACAGAGCGGCTTACCATACCTCCTGCCGAGCTGCACCTGCGAAGGTTTGCCCTGACACCACTTGCAGAAATTGCTCCTCTTCTGGTGCCCGGATCTGATGGCCAGACAACCGGACAATTACTTGAGCGCTGCCCCGACCGGCTTGTGGTTAGAAGAATTGTTTAACGGCCAATAAACGGATTTTCTGCTTACAGGCTGGCTACTTCTGCTTCGGGGGCAATTTTTTTTACAAGCCCCTGCAATACTTTGCCAGGCCCGCACTCAATAAATACCCTGGCGCCATCTGCCACCATTTGCTTCACCGACTGGGTCCAACGTACCGGGGCAGTAAGCTGGGCAATGAGGTTTGCCTTTATGGTTTCCACCTGTGTTGCCGGGCGGGCGTTTACGTTCTGGTACACCGGGCACACAGGGTTGTGGAAAATAGTTTGTTCGATGGCCGCTGCAAGTTGTTGCCGGGCCGGCTCCATGAGGGGCGAATGAAATGCCCCGCCTACCTGAAGGGGCATAACACGTTTGGCTCCGGCGGCCTTTAACTTTTCTGAGGCCAGCTCTACGCCTTTTATACTGCCCGAAATAACCAGTTGCCCCGGGCAGTTGTAATTGGCGGGTACCACAATTTCGCCGGCAATAGAAGCGCACACCTCTTCCACTACGGCATCATCCAGTCCCAGCACGGCAGCCATAGTCGATGGGTTCAATTCGCAGGCACGCTGCATGGCCTGGGCGCGCTGGAAAACAAGTTTCAGGCCATCGGCAAAAGAAAGGGTACCGTTGGCCACCAGGGCTGAGAACTCGCCCAGCGAGTGCCCCGCCACCATATCGGGCTTAAAACTTTCGTTGCACAGTGCCACCACAACCGAATGGATAAAAACTGCGGGCTGGGTAATGCGGGTTTGCCGGAGTTCCTCAGCGGTTCCCTCAAACATAGTGTTTGTTATCCGAAAACCCAATACATCGTTGGCTTCTTCAAACAGTTGGCGGGCTTTCTGGCTGCTTTCAAAAAGCTCTTTGCCCATGCCGGTAAACTGGGCGCCCTGCCCGGGGAAAATATAAGCTTTCATGTATTGCAGAATTGCGGGCGCAAATTACAAAAAATCAGCAGCCACCTTTCATGGGTCCAAAAACCGCGCACGCAACCCGTCATCAGGGATCCAGCAGGAAGAACGTTTTCCAAACCACCTGAACCGGTTGCGGGCCACAAACCGGTAAACCGCATCGCGGATAAAGGGTGGTACAACCATGAAGACAAATAAAAACGGCCATAATCCCGAAAGCCGGCGTGCTATATGCAGGGCAGCTGTGCTTTCGGTATAGGCCCTCGCACCTGCAATGAGCACCACGCTGCCGGCTTTGGTTTGAGGAACATTAAAGGTTTGAAGCAGGGTTCTTCCGGCAGCTGACTGCAGGGAGGCAAAGCGGAATATCTTTTTCCGGTCATGTTTGATGATAAACTGAACCGAAGTGGTGCAAAGGTTGCAGTATCCATCGAACAATACGACAACAGGTGCGGGGGGACTTATCTTACTATCTGAACCCATCCTTTAATACGCTGGATGCGTTTGGCCGGATCAACAACGTTAAACGTAACCTCTGCCATGTAGAAATACACGCCCGAGGCCAGCGGTGTGCCGTTTTGATTGCGGCCATCCCACTCAATGTAAATGGTGTTTTGTTCGTCTCCCAGCCTGCCGAAATACGAATACACTTCGCTGCCCCAGCGGTTGTACACCCGGAAATTAACCGCCTGAACAAAGCGCGCGCACTTTAGCCGCAGGTTTTCGCCCCGCGGTCCGATGGTAAGGTTACGGCATGGGTAGCTCTCGGGTATTTCGGGATCGAACTCGGGTTCGTAGCCAAATGCAGCAAATACATCGTTGCAGAAATCGCCATTGGGCGTAAACAGATTGGGCAATTCATAATACGGGCAGTTGTCGTTACAGGCCGGCACGCTCAGCTCACTTTCGTTTCCTGACCGGTCAACGGCACTTATACGGTAACACCGGGCAAACGAAGAAAGGGCGCTGTCGTAAAATACCGTATCGCGGATGTTGGAAGCCAGCAGAAAATATTGCCCGTTTGCACTCGCTGCGGCATATACGTTGTAGCTACGCGTGTCTTCGCGGCACAGCGGGTCGGCAGGCCTTCGCCAGCGCACAACGTTCACGAAATTGGAGGGATTGCACCCGTATTGGTTTACAAAGTTTTCGCAATCAACAACAAAGGGAACCAGCTCCGGCCGGCAGGGCGGGGCTGTATCATTGGGCTGGGCGCAGCCTATCTGGCTGAAATTTTCCAGGGGCTCTCCGATGGCCGGGTTGCCGTACCCTCCGCGCACTTTAACGCGGTAGCAGTACACCTGGCTTTCTGCCAGAGGCGTGTTATTCCACTGTCCGGAGTCGATGTAGGTAAAGCCGGTTTGTAACACATCAACACTATCAATAAGCGTAAGATCGTTTTCGGTGGCGTTTTCGGGCCCACGGTAAATGAGGTGGCGGGGATAAGCCGCCAGCGCATTCGACCAGGGTACCACTGCGTTCCAGGTAAGCTGTATCTGATTTCTGGAAGGCCGCAGGTCCAGCCGCACAGACGATGCCACCGAAGAAGTGTCGATCGGAGACCAGGAAGTGGGATTGGTAACGGTGTTCGAGTACAGCACCACGCGGTAGTTGAAGGCATCCACATCGGTATTAATGCCCGAGTCCACAATGGTGGTGTCGCCTGGCAGGGTGCCCGGATGAACCTCGGTAATACCGGAAGAACCCGTAAAGCCCTGAGCACGCCACACTTTGTATTCGTAAGGGCCCGGAAACTGGCTTTTGTCAATGTCGAATGGCGAACGCCAGCTAATGCGTATCTCACCGTTGCTCAGATCGGTTTTTTCGACCGTAACGTGCGTGATAACCGGCTCATCGGCTAAAATGGGTGGTATGCATATTTCATCCGAAACGTAGCTTTCACCTCCCAGAGGCTGCGGAAACAGTGCCACCAGCCGGTAACAATAGGCCGCACCGGCATCCAGTCCTTTTCCGGCGTTGGTATCGGTAAATGTTGTTGCGCCGGCAGGCTGTGTGGCTATGAGCGAATAGCCCAAAAACGGAGGCATGCCAGTCTGGCAACTGTCGGGTGTGAAGGGTGTACTGCTAACCTTGCGCCATATTTGTATGCTTTCGGCATTCTGGCAGATATAAGGTTGCCATTCCAGATCGGCACTGCGCTGCGCCAGGTTTACATTGGCCTGTACCCACTGCGGAGGCGGCCCTATAACTTTTATGCGCCAGGTTTTAAACGTTACCAGCCGGGGTGCGCCATCATCGGTAACTTTAAACACTATCTGGTAGGGTTGGTCCTTTACATGGTCGCAGGTGGTGGTCCAGTTAAACTGCAGCTCAGCCGGCGGATTGGAATTCTGAAATACCGGCGGGAACGGACTTACTGAGGCCGGGGAAGGAAAAGTGGGATCGAAAATTTCGGAGAAAGCCTCCAGCTTAACCTTGTTGTTGTTGGGGTCTATGCCAAAAATGGTGGCATCAATTACGGTGCCTGCCTCAACGCAGAGGTCGGCCGGCACTTCCAGGTCGGGGCGGTCATTGTTGCAGTCTTCCACAATTATCTGCATATCTCTTCGCACAAAGCCAATGCGTACCCATTGGCCGTTTATTTTTCTCCATTCCACAACAATAAAAGCAATGTTATACTCGCCGGCCTGGCAGGGTGCGTCCCAGAGCAGGGTTCCGTCAACAGGGTCTATTCTAAAAACAGGGGGGCCATCACCGGCTTCGTTGCCCGGCTGGCAGGCTCCGTAAAAGCCGGAATGGTTGGGCGGGCGGTAATTGATAACCGGCAGGTTGCGGTCGCGAAAGGGAACAACAAGCTCGTACGAAAGGCTGTCGCCATCTGCATCGTAGGCGCCGGGGTTATGAAAAAAAGCTACCCCTTTACAGGCCCGGTCAATGGGCGGTATGAGCAGATTAGGACTGTTGCGGTTGCAGATAAAGGGATCGATGATTAACTGTGTCTCCAGATAGAACGTGGTGTTTATGGATGCATCCATATTCAGCACCCCGCCGTTTCGGTTTGGCTCCAGATAACTAATGGTGTAGGCACCCGGTGCAGGAAAGGTGTGCACAATACGATAGGATGCCGTACCTATGTTGGGGCCAAATTCCGGGAGAGGCGTATTGGGGGTTTCGGGCACCAGTACGCACACCCCGTCACCAAAGCAAAGCACATCCTGCTCGCCCCCGAACAATACCGGTGAGCCGGTGTTGGTATAAACAGTAACAATTATTTCGTAAGTAAAATCGCAATTGTCGCCCACCTTGCGCACTATTATCTGGCCTGCCCTGAGGTGTGTTGCAAATACATCGGCTGCAAAGCCGGCAAGCATCAATGCCAGAAACAACTTAAGCCGTACCCATCCCGGCGGGTTAACACATAGCATGGCCATTCTCATAATATAACGTTACCAATATATAACCCCGGCGCTTAGGGAAAAAATTCATCCTGTTAAACGTTTGCAAAAGGCTGTTATTTTTACAGCAACGGGCTTATTTGCAAACATACTTACATTACTGCCTGATTTGATCTTAAAATTTATGCGCATAATTGATGAATTTACGCAAAGCGAATGCAGGGTAACCCTGATGAACTGGAACAATCGGTACATTATTAAAGTTGAAAAGGGCCTTTTTGAGCAGGTTTTTAAAATTGACCAGTTTGTACTGGACGGTGAACAACACCTGCGGCAGTTGTTGAATGACGATTTTATGGCAAATATAGACAGGCAATTCGAAGCAATGGAGTATGCGCTGAACCGTGCGCTGGGCGGGTTGTACCCCTCTGCCTGAAACACCTGTGCAGACCCGTTAAATTTATGCTAATTTGCCCCCCGTGGAAGTACTGGAAAAAAAGAATAAGAACAAAAAATACAAGCCCATTCTGGACGGCATACCCGACTGGCCTGTGTACCGGCTTAGCCGCAACCGAAAGGAATTTATAGAAGAGGTTGCCCATAAGGCCTATGAGCGTATCCTGCAACTCAGGCCCCAGCGCAAACAACTGCTGGACGAACTGCAAACCACCGTTTACCGCGAACAACAGCGCATGAAGCGCAACCGGTGGCGTGTGGACCCCAGAGACGAGCCGCGCTTCTGGGCATCGGTAAAGGAACAGATTAACATTTTGTCGGCACGTTCGGATGACGACAGCGGAGCTGAAAAGGAACTGTTAAAGCAAATTGTTTACCGTTATGCCAACGAAATAGCCGGAAACTTTAAACCCAGCTCCTACAAACTGGCCCGTGAGATAACCACCTTCTGGTTTAACCGGTTGCTCAATGCTGCACGGGTTAAAAAATTTGGCGCCATCTTCCGCAGCCAATATACCCTTCGCGATAAAATTCAAATTGTGGGCAAGGTAAAGATGCTGCGCAGGCTGGCCCGGCGCGGTACCATTGTTATGGTGCCTACCCACTTCAGCAACCTCGACTCGGTTTTAATCGGCTGGGTTATTCATGCACTCGGCTTACCGGCTTTTATTTACGGTGCCGGACTTAACCTGTTTAATATCAAGATTTTTGCCTATTTCATGAACAGCCTGGGCGCCTACAAGGTTGACCGACGGAAAAAGAACCTGCCCTACCTGGAAACCCTCAAAACCTACTCTACCCTGGCCATTCAAAAAGGCGCGCACAGCCTCTTCTTTCCGGGGGGCACACGCTCACGCAGCGGAGCCATTGAAAAAAGTCTGAAACTCGGATTGCTCTCTTCCTGCATTGAAGCCCAGCGCAATCTGTATCTGGAAGCTGAACCCGGCACCGAGCCCCGTAAAATTTTTGTGGTGCCGGTAACGCTTAACTATCACTTTGTGCTCGAAGCGCCCGATTTGATTGAAGATTATCTCTCGGTTAAAGGCCAGGACCGTTACCTTCCCGAACAGGACAAATACGGAAGCTTTCAGCTTATCCGCTTTTTGATAAAATTCTTCAGCAAAGGTTCTGATATTTCGGTTTCCATTGGCCGTGCGCTCGATGTAATGGGCAACTACGTTGATGATGACGGTAACAGCCTGGACCTGCAGGGTCGCCCCATACATACCCGCGATTACTTTGTTTCGAACGGGCAAATAACCATTGACAAGCAGCGCGAAGACGAATATACGCGTATGCTGGGGCAGCGTATCGTTGCCGAGTACCACCGCATTAACCGTGTGTTTGCCAGTCACCTGGTTGCGTTTGTTGCCTTTGAGCTCTGGCAGAAAAAACATCCCAAACTGGACCTTTTCGGTCTGTTGAAACTGCCCGAGGAAGATCTGGTTCTGGAATATGCAGAGTTCAGAAAGGCCTGCAAGCGCGTGCGTAAACACATTTATCGCCTTAAGGAAGAAGGAAAGATAAATCATGCCACACACCTGAAGGGCAAAATAGATCTGGTTATCCGCCACGGCATGGAAAACGTTGGTATTTTTCACCTGAAGCGTCCCCTGTTGTTTAACAAGGATGGAAACATCATTACACAGGATCTGAGCCTTCTTTTTTATTACCACAACCGGCTTACCGGGTATGACCTCGAAAAAACCATCTAACGAAAAGCCTGTTGGTGTAATCGGGGCCGGCAACTTTGGCAGTGCGGTATCGAACCTGCTGGCCGTGCACCGCAACGTATTGCTCTATGCGCGCGATGAAAAAACCATTGACCGGATTCTGAACAAACGCGAAAACCGGGGGCACCGGATGAAGAAGAATATTACCCCGGTAAATGATTTGGCCCTGCTGGCCCGCGAATGCGATATTATTTTTCCTATTGTACCTTCGGCACATTTTCGCAGCATGATGCGCAAACTGTCGCCCCACCTTCATCCCTATCATATTCTTATTCACGGCACCAAGGGCTTCGACATTTCGCTTCCCAAAGGACAAAGTCTGGAAACCATACATAGGCTAAACCGTCAGCAGGTTAAAACCATGAGCGAAGTAATTCGCGAAGAAAGCGTGGTGGTTCGGGTAGGATGCCTTGCCGGGCCTAACCTTTCGAAAGAGCTGGCCGCCAAACATCCTGCGGCAACCGTGGTGGCCAGCCACTTTAACGAAGTTATCAGCATCGGCAAGCGCCTGCTGCGCAACGACCGGTTTCAGGTATACGGCAACAACGACCTGGTGGGTGTGGAACTGGCAGGCGTATTGAAAAACATTATCGCCATTGCCTCGGGCGCCCTTACGGGAATGGGATACGGCGAAAACGCAAGGGGGTTGTTAATAAGCCGGGGCATTGTAGAAATGATTTACCTGGGCCGTGCCCTGGGCGGCAACACCAAGGCCTTTCTGGGTCTTGCAGGTGTGGGCGATCTGGTAACGACCTGCAGCAGCGCGCTGAGCCGGAACTTTCAGGTGGGGTACAGGCTGGCACAGGGACAAACCCTTACGCAAATTCTGGAGAGCATGGACGAAGTAGCCGAAGGGGTGAATACAGTGCGAATTGCCCGTAAGTGTGCCGACTATTACGGGGTGCGGGCCCCGATTACCACTACTCTTTATAAAGTTTTGTTTGAAGACCTTACCGTAAAGCAGGCACTGCAATACTTAATGCGCTACCCGCTGAATGTAGATATCGATTTTATTGATTAAAAGCACTTCTGATTTTTTCTGCCATGGCCTTGAGTTCTTCGGCAGCCGTTTTAAGTTTGGGGCGGGTAAAGTTCAGGTCGTCCATGGTTTGCATGGGTACCAGGTGAACATGCACATGGGGTACCTCGAGCCCGATAACCGCTACCCCAATGCGCCTGCAGGAAATAACTTTTTCCATGGCATGCGCTACCTTACGGGCAAAAAGCATAAGCCCTGAAAGGGTGTCTTCATCCAAATCAAAAATATAATCTACTTCTTTTTTGGGTACCACCAGTACATGGCCGGGTACAAGGGGCATAATATCCAGGAAGGCAATATACTGCTCGTCTTCGGCTACAATGTGCCCCGGTAATTCGCGGTTTATGATTCGGGTAAATATAGAGGGCATAGTTGATTAAGATTAAGATTAAGAATCAGATTCCGATATCAAGTATTTCAAAGTACATTTCTCCTGCAGGAGTTTTGATAACAGCTGTATCGCCTTTCTTCTTGCCCAGCAAACCGCTTCCGATTGGCGAAAGGGTGGAGATTTTCCCTGCCTTCAGGTCAGCTTCTTCTTCAGAAACCAGGGTGTAGGTAAAGGTGGCCCCGTTTTTTGTATTCCGGATGGTAACGCGCGAAAGGATACTTACCTTCGAAGTGTCGATGTTGGTTTCGTCCAGCAGCCGGGCGTTGGCCAGCAGTTCTTCCAGCTGTGCAATTTTTGCTTCCAGATGTCCCTGGGCATCTTTGGCCGCATCGTACTCGGCATTTTCGCTCAGATCGCCCTTGTCGCGTGCTTCGGCAATCTGGCGGGCAATTTCGGCTCTGCCCTTTCCTTTTAGTTCTGCCAGTTCACTTTTAAGCTTTTCCAGCCCTTCTTTGGTATAGTACGAAATTTTTTTTGTCATAGGTTCCTTGCCTTGGGAGTTGGATAAAAAAGAAACAACGGACGGGACTATCCGACCGTTGTTGATGCTGCAAAATTAACATTTTGGCAGAAATTATCCACTACCCTGGTTCTTTGCCTCGTTTACGGTCCTTAGGTGCCGGCCAGTTCGGGCAGGGTTTGTGCTACCTGGTTCTGGAGCTCAGCATCGAATTTTGCCAGGTAAAGGGTTTTGGCCCTGGCCAATTGATCAATGGTAAGCCCTTTTGCTCCCCGAAGGTCGGCTTTGTATAAACTGGCATTTTCAAAGTCGGCCCCCATTAAATAACTGTTGCGCAGATTGGCTTCCATCAAATAAGCATTGTTAAAATTGGCCTTGATGAGAAAAGCATTTTCAAACTGCGCTTTAATAAGAAAAGCATCTTTAAAGTTTGCTCCGCTGGCGTAAGCGCCTTTAAAGTTGGCCTGATTCAGATTTGAGTTTTCAAAGTTGGTTTGGTTTAGGCGGGTATTTTCCAGGTTGGCCTCGATAAGCGAAGACTGCGACACATTGGCCGAGTTGAGGTTGGAACCCTTAAGGTTTACGTAATTCAGGTTGGTGCGCGACAAAAAGCAGTTCACCAGATTAATTTCGTATATTTTGTGCCGGTTAAGCCTTTTGATGTTACCTACAGTGCGAAAAGCGGCTTCTTCCGACTCCCACAGCCTGAAGTCGTCAATCTCATCGCGGTAAAACCTTATGCGCTGGCGGGTTTGGCCGTTTTCATTCAGCCAGAAAATAAGAATACCGATAACGGCAATGTCGAAAATCATACCGTGCGCTTCGGCAAGTATCTGTGCCCAGAAGTTGTCAAAATCGTGGAGGTAATACTTCATGCTTAGCGAAAGCACAATAAGGGTAATGATTACCAGCACCAGGGTGGAGGTAAGAAGGGGCTTTTCAATAATCAGATTAAACCTATCTCTTAGCCTTTCAATCCGCTTTTTGCTTTGCCCTTCCATTGGGTTTAAAATATCATCAAATTAAAAGCAAATCCGGTAATCGGAACAAGTTAAAATGGGCGCCAATCTTACATGCTTCTGTACATTTAAAGCAAAAAGTGCACGGTAACGAAATATACCGTAAGACCCAGCAGGTCGTTTATGGTGGTAATAAAGGGGCCCGAGGCCAGTGCAGGGTTATAACCCAGTTTGGCCAGTACCAGTGGCGTAAAGGTGCCCACAAACGATGCAAAGACCACCACACTAAACAGGGCAATGGATACGATTAGCGATAACTCCCATTCCTGAAAAAGCAGAATATTGGCCCCATATACCAGCAAAGACAAAAACAGGCCGTTAAGCAGGGCAATGACCAGTACTTTGGTAAGCCTTCCCAGAAGCCTGTCGTACACAAAGCCGGGATGGGCAAGACTTTGTACAATAAGGGCAGACGACTGGATGCCCACATTGCCACCGGTTGCCTGAATAAGGGGTGTAAAAAAGGCAATGGCGGTAACACGGGCCAGTTCGGCTTCGAAAAAGCCCATGAATTTTGCGTTAAGCAGCCCACCGGCAATACCTATAAGCAGCCAGGGCAAACGCGCACGGGTGTTGCGCCACACCGAGTCGTCTTCTTCCACATCTTCGCTTATACCCGACATGAGTTGCCGCTCTTCTTCTGCCTGTTCGGTAATTACGTCCACCACATCGTCAATGGTAATTCTTCCCACGAGTTGCCCGTTTACATTTACCACGGGCACCGACTCCAGGTCGTACTTCCGCATAATGTCGGCTACTTCAAGGTCCGACAGGAACGTATCAACCGAAACAATATCTTCTTCGCAAATCTCGGCTACGGGCCGGGAGGGATCAGACAGCACCAGGTCTTTCAGCGACACCCTACCCAACAACCTGTCCTGGTCATCAACCACATAAACCGCATAAAACTTGTCCACACTTTCGGCCTGTTTGCGTATTTCTTCCAGGCACTGGGCTACCGTCCAGTCGTGGCGGACCTTGATGAGTTCCTTGGCCATTAACCCCCCTGCCACATTTTCCTCAAACCTCAGCAGGTCGATTACCTGGGCCCGGAGTTCGGCATCCATGCCGCTCAGCACCTCTTCGCGGAGTTTTACCGGAAGTTCATTGAGCAGGTCGGCCGCGTCATCAGAGTTGAAAAGGTTGACGAGGGCTATGATTTCGGCCGGACTATAGATTTTCAGAAACCGGCTGCGGGTTTCCTCATCGAGGTTGTTAATTATGTCGGCCTGCACTTCCAGCGGAAGCAGGTCGAGCACATATTTCGATTCTTCTGAGTTAAATTCATAGAGCAGGGCCGAAATATCAGCCGGATTCACATCGGCAAGCACCTCGCGTATGGCTGTTGCATTGCGCATTTCCACCAAAGTGCGGAAATGCTCCACAAACTCGCGGGTAAGCTCAAATTGCATGGCCTGCTGCACGGTGTTGCTCCATTAGTGAAGTTACTTTAATAAAATCGTCCACACCTAACTGTTCGGCCCGCTTATCGGCATATTGTTGCCATACAGGGTCGTTATGGACGGCGGGCAAAGTTATACTTTTAAGCGCGTTGCGCAAGGTTTTACGACGCACACCGAATGCCTGCTTCACCACATGGAAATAAAGTACCTCGCTGCATAGCAGCGATTGGCGGTCATTACGCGTTAAGCGCAGAACAGCCGATTGTACTTTGGGCGGGGGAACAAAAGCCCCGGGTGCAACCCTAAACAACAGTTCAACCCGGTAAAAGGTCTGCAATAAAACACTCAATATGCCATAGGCTTTTGTTCCGGGACCGGCTGCAATGCGTTCGGCTACTTCGCGTTGCACCATGCACACCACCTGTTTAACCAACTGCCGGTGCCTGAGTACAGAAAAAAAAATGGGCGAGCTGATGTTGTAAGGTAGATTACCAATTATGCTGAATTGAGTTGAAAACAGGGTGCTCAGATCTACCTTAAGAAAATCATTCTGTATCAAATCCAGCTGAGGCCACATCCGATGCAAATAGGCCGAAGCTTCAGGGTCTATTTCAACTGCTTTAAGTCTTATGGAAGGATTATTCAATAAATACCCAGTTAATATTCCTGTGCCAGGTCCTATTTCCAGTACATATTCTACCGGCTCGTGCAGCTGCAGCGAGTCGGCTATTCGGCCGGCTATGTGCCGGTCGTGCAGAAAGTGCTGGCCCAGTCGTTTTTTTGCCTTTACCGGTTGCATACCCGTTTGCCAGTTGTAAAGTACTATAAAACTATTTAATATTTTTGCCCGTTATGACAATCCCAACAAAAACCGCCAGATACCGCATAGGTATAACCCTGGGCGACATTAATGGCGTAGGGCCGGAAGTGGTAATGAAGGCACTGCACGACAGCCGCATGCTCAACCTCATTACACCGGTGGTTTACGGTTCGGCACGGGTACTTTCGTTTTACAAAAAAATGCTGGGCCTGGATGATTTTACCTACAGCCAGGTAAAATCGCCCGGGCAGTTTACCCACAAAAACGTTAACGTAGTAAACTGCTGGGAAGAGGTAATTGAAATTAATCCCGGAAAACCCGACGCCCAGGCCGGTAAAGCTGCCTTATTAAGCCTGAAACAGGCCGCAGCCGATTTGAAAAACGGGGTAATTGATGCACTGGTAACCGCACCGATAAACAAACAGGTTATACATGGTACCGACTTCCCGTTTCGCGGGCATACGGAATTCCTGGCCAGCTATTTCTCCATTTCAGACTACCTGATGATGATGGTAAGTGAACAAATGCGCGTGGGCCTGGTAACGGAACACATTCCGCTAAAGGAAGTGCCGCTGCTCATTTCCCGCGACAGGATTCAAACCCGGCTGCTCATTATGGAGCAAACCCTTCGAAGGGAGTTTGGGATAAACAAGCCCCGGATGGCCGTACTGGGCCTGAATCCCCATGCCGGCGATGGCGGCCTGCTGGGCGCTGAAGATGACCAGATAATCAAAACTGTTGTTGATGAACTGAAAAACAAAGGCAAACTGGTTTTCGGCCCCTTTCCGGCCGATGGGTTCTTTGCTGCAGGTCAGTACAAACGCTACGATGGCATTCTGGCCATGTACCACGACCAGGGCCTTATACCCTTTAAAGTCCTGTCGTTCGAAAACGGGGTAAACTTTACAGCAGGTTTGCCTGTAGTACGCACCTCGCCCGACCATGGAACGGCCTACAGTATTGCCGGAAAAAACCAGGCCAGCGAAGCCTCTATGCGCCAGGCCATATTTACCGCCTGCGATATAGTAAGCACCCGCAGGGAAAATGCAGGGCAAAATTGAGCAAAAAGCCATAAAACATTACACGATTGGTACATTGGCACCGAAAGTAAAGCTTTAAACATTATCTTTAGCCTGCCTTCATTTCCAGCCGTTATGGACATTGTAACCCAGGCCCAGCTTAACATTCTTATTCAGCTTGCCGAAGCCGACAAGCACTTTGCCCGGGTGGAGCGCGAAATGATTCTGCGCATTGCGCGCGAACGCAATTTTCCCGAAAAACAGGTACTGCAGCTTATCCGCAACCCCCAGCCTATTGAAACCCTCGGAGCCCTTACGCCCGACCAGAAATTTGAATACCTCATGTCGTGCATAGACCTGATTTTTGCCGATCACAATGTATTCGAAAGCGAAGTAATCTTTGCGAAAAACATCGCCATTAAACTGGGTTTCAAAAAGTCGGTTATCGATTACTTCATAGAAAACTACCAAAAGAAAACACCCGAAGAATTCCGGCAAATAGCCCTTTCCGAATACCTCTGAGCCCCGTTAAAATCCGTTTTTCAGAATCCGCCAAAATGTCCTAAATTTGCCGTCCTGTTTTCATCGTGGATTTGTATCGTGTTCATATTCAGGGCCTGAGCAACACCACCCATCGGTTTGAATACCAGTTTGGCGATGAGTTCTTCCGGCACTATGGAACCAGCCTGGTCGAAAAGGGCCGTTTCCGGGCCGAGGTGTGCCTGGACAAGCACGAAACCTTTATAGAAGTAACCTTTCGCCTTTCCGGAGCGGTGGAACTGGTATGCGACCGCAGCCTGGATGAATTCGAATACCCCATGGAAATAAGCCGCAAAATCATATTTAAGTTTGGCGATCAGACCCGCGAAGTGGACGAGCAGATACAAATGATAACCTGGGGCACCGACACGCTTGAACTGGGCCAGTTTATGTACGAGTTTATTGGCCTTGAAGTACCCCTCAAAAAACTTCACCCCCGGTACCAGTCCGACAACACTCCTGACGGCATTATTTATTCCACCGGAACCGAAGATACCGACCCCCGGTGGAACATTCTCAAGCAAATAAAAGACAATTAAACATAAACCTGTTACTTATGCCTAATCCGAAACGCAAAACCTCAAAAACAAGAAGAGATAAGCGCAGAACCCATTACAAAGCCGAAGCCCAGCAGTTGGTAGTATGCCCCGTTACGGGCGAGCACCATCTGCCCCACCGCGCCTACTGGCACGAAGGCAAACTGTATTACAACGGAAAGGTGGTACTTGAAAAAGAAGTGCTTGCCTGATAAGTCATGACCCGCATACGTGCTGCCATTACCGGTGTGGGCGGGTACGTGCCCGACTACATCCTTACCAACAAGGAACTGGAAACCATGGTCGATACCAGCGATGAGTGGATCACCACCCGCACCGGCATAAAGGAAAGAAGAATACTGAAAGGCGAAGGACTGGGAACCTCGTTCATGGTAAGCAGGGCGGTGAAAGAACTGCTCGACAAAACCGGCACAAAGCCTGAAGAAATTGAGCTGTTAATCGTAGCCACCGTAACCCCCGACATGCCCTTTCCGGCAACCGCTAACCTGGTTGCCGATGAAGTGGGAGCCCGTAACGCCTTTAGCTACGACCTGTCGGCAGCATGTTCCGGGTTTTTGTACGCCCTTACCACAGGGGCTAAATTTATTGAATCGGGCACCTACAAAAAGGTTATCGTAGCCGGTGGCGACAAGATGTCGTCTATCATAAACTTTAAAGACCGCACCACCTGTGTAATTTTTGGCGATGGCGCCGGTGCCGTACTCCTGGAGCCCAACCACGATGATCTGGGATTAATCGATTCCATCCTGCGCAGCGATGGATCAGGAGCTGTGTACCTGAACATGAAGGCAGGTGGCAGCCGCATACCGGCCTCGCACGCCTCGGTCGATGCCAACCTGCACTATGTTTACCAGGATGGCCAGCCCGTCTTTAAATTTGCTGTAACCAAAATGGCCGAAGTAGCGGCCGAAATTGCCGAACGAAACCACCTTACCGGCAACGACATTCACTGGCTGGTGCCCCACCAGGCCAACAAGCGCATTATTGACGCAACCGCAGCCCGGATAGGGCTGAACCCCGAAAAGGTAATGATGAACATTGAACGCTACGGCAACACAACGGCTGGTACCCTGCCCCTGCTGCTTTGGGACTACGAAAGCAAACTGAAAAAAGGAGATAACCTTATATTTGCAGCCTTTGGCGGAGGCTTTACCTGGGGCGCCTCTTATTTACGATGGGCCTATGACGGAGCATCCGTATCCCGCAAAACCTATGTTAAATAATACACTATGGCAACCGTATCTGATTTGAGCAGAGGAAATTACATCCGCTACAATGGCGAAATCGTACAAATAGAAGAACTGCAACATCGCACACCGGGCAACCTGCGTGCATTTTATCAGGTAAAAATGCGCAACGTGCGCAACGGTAAAATTGTGGAAAACCGGTTCAGACCGGGCGATGAAGTTGACAGACTGAATGTTGAAACCCGCGAATATCAATACCTGTACAGCGATGGCGAAAGCCTGGTGTGCATGGACAACAGCACCTTTGACCAGATTTATATTGACAAGGAATTGCTGGGCGACAGCCTGAGATTTATTAAAGAAGGCACTACCCTGCTCATTACCTTTGAAAACGGTACGCAGCCCATTACCGCCCAGGCTCCTCCGCATGTGGTATTACAGATTCAGTACACCGAGCCCGGCATACAGGGCGATACCGCCACACGTACCCTTAAACCGGCCACCCTGGAAAACGGAACGGAAATACGCGTTCCCCTTTTCATTAACACCGGCGACAATGTAAAGGTAGACACCCGAACCGGCGAATACGTTGAACGAGTAAAGTAAAGCCATGACCACCCAGCCAAAACGCAACACCAAAGCAGGTACCAAAAACCCCAAAACCGAAACCATGAAAACTGCTGAAATACGGGATCTTATTGACTTCATCTCCAAATCAGGATTGAATGAAGTGAAAATTGAAACCAGCGAGCTAAAGCTGCATGTAAAGCGCGAGGCCGATCAAAAAATAGTTCAACAGGCTGCGCCGGTAGTAGCTGCCCCGGTTGCTGCCCCTGCGCCTGCTGCAGTACCACCTGTGCCAGCGCCACAGGCTCCGCCCCCCAAAGCCGCGGCACCCGAAGCACCGGCGGCCACGGGTAAAAAAACTGCAGAAATCAAATCGCCCATGATTGGCACCTTCTACCGCTCTGCCAACCCCGAATCGCCTCCGTTTGTATCGGTGGGCGATAAAGTAACCAAAGGGCAAACGGTGTGCATCATCGAAGCCATGAAACTGTTCAACGAAATCGAGTCCGATGTATCGGGAACAATTGTAAAAGTACTGGTCGAAAACGCCTCGCCGGTAGAATACGATCAACCGCTGTTTGTGGTAGAACTCGATTGATTTTACCCCTGCCATCAACCTTACGAGCAGTAAAAACATGCCCATCCACACCGCCTAAAACGCTAACACCATGTTTAAAAAAATCCTCATAGCCAACCGCGGAGAAATAGCATTGCGCGTAATACGCACCTGTAAGGAAATGGGTATTAAGACCGTGGCCGTATATTCAACGGCTGATCGCGAAAGCCTGCACGTTCGCTTTGCCGATGAGGCCGTATGCATTGGTGATGCTCCCAGCAAAGACTCCTACCTCAATATTCCCCGCATTATTTCGGCAGCCGAAATTACCAATGCCGATGCCATTCACCCCGGCTACGGCTTTTTATCCGAACGCGCAGAGTTTTCGGCAATATGCCATGAATACGGTATTAAGTTTATAGGCCCTTCACCGGCCATGATCGAAGCCATGGGCGATAAATCAACCGCCAAAGACACCATGAAAAAAGCTGGGGTACCCACCATACCGGGTTCGGACGGACTGCTGAATTCACTGGAAGAAGGGCTTTCGCTGGCCCGTGAAATAGGTTATCCGGTAATACTAAAAGCTACTGCCGGAGGCGGCGGAAAAGGCATGCGCATTGTAACCGAAGAAGGTGAGTTTAAAAAAGCCTGGGATGATGCCAAACGCGAAGCGGGTGCCGCTTTTGGAAACGATGGCCTGTACCTGGAAAAGTTTGTGGAAGAACCCCGGCATATTGAAATACAGGTGGTGGGCGATCAATACGGTAAAGTATGCCACCTTTCTGAGCGCGATTGCTCCATTCAGCGCAGGCATCAAAAGCTGGTAGAAGAAACCCCCTCGCCCATCATGACTCAGGAACTGCGCGATCAGATGGGCGAAGCAGCCATAAAAGGAGCAAAAGCCATTAACTACGAAGGAGCCGGAACCATTGAGTTTCTGGTGGATAAACACGGTAACTTCTACTTCATGGAGATGAATACACGCATTCAGGTAGAACATCCCATAACCGAAGAAGTTACCGATTACGACCTGATAAAGGAGCAGATTAAAGTGGCGGCGGGCGTACCCATTTCGGGCAAGAACTATTATCCCAACCTGTATGCCATGGAATGCCGCATAAATGCCGAAGACCCTGCCAATGGGTTTCGTCCCTCACCCGGAAAAATAACCAACCTGCACCTGCCCGGCGGTCATGGCGTACGGATAGACAGCCACGTATATGCCGGATATACCATTCCCCCTAACTACGACTCCATGATCGCCAAACTCATTGTAAGCGGACAATCGCGTGAAGAGGTAATTACCCGTATGAAGCGGGCTCTGGAAGAGTTTGTAATAGAAGGTATAAAGACCACCATACCCTTCCACATCAAACTCATGGATAACCCGGTGTTCCGATCGGGTAAGTTTACCACCAAATTCCTGGAAACTTCATTCGATTTTTCTGAACTGAAATAAAAATTACAGCCTGTTTGCATTTCAGGCGGCCTGCTGTTATCTTAGCATAAATTCCTCTGCTTATGAGACGGTTCTTATCCTGTTTAATTTTAATATTGACAACCACTGTCTTTTACGCTTTTTCCCAGCCGCAGAATGCCGAGGGTCCCGAACACTGGCAACAGGTGGACATTGTAACGACCCCACCTGCTGGCGAGAGCTACCACAAGATTGGCATGGTAACGGCCAAGGCTACCGGAACAACTGAATTTTCCAGCGTGTCAAGGGTAACTATACGGGCACACCAAAAGCTGCAAATGGCTTGTGCCATGGCAGGCGGACAGGTAGTGCAACTGGCGTTTACGGCTATAGAAGGAAACCTGCCTTTGCTGCGTACCTCCAGAGCTCAATTAATAGGGTTTGCCTACACTAAAAACCCCGTACAATTGGATTCTGCTCAGGCTTATATACAACAGGGTAACTGGAAGGTAGTGGGTCTTTTTAAATTCCTGAATAACTCTTCGCGCATTAAATTCAGGTTATTAAACAACTTCGGTGGAATAGCCCTAAGAAGTGCAGAACCCAGACCTGACGGCATCTGGATTACCGGAACAGCAAAGGGCAAAGTGCGGCAATACCGCATCTCCTATCTTTCACCGGGGCGCATGTTATTATTTTACCAGAAGGGAGCCCGCATGTACAACCTCATGGTGCTTAAACAGTAGGCTCATCGGCTCTTGCTTCAATTTGCCTTACCAGTTCGCGGTACCAGCTTTCGCCATACCTGCGGATGAGGGCATCCTTAAGAAAACGGTAAACGGGAACCTTAAGCTGCTGCCCCAGGGTACAGGCTGCCGAGCAAATCTCCCACCGGTGGTAGTTTAAGGCCTCCAGATTTTTGCGCTTCATGATGCGCACCGGATATAAATGGCAGGAAATGGGCTTTCGCCAGTTTGTTTTTCCGGCATTGTAGGCCCGTTCAATACCGCACTGCAAAACCCCTTTTTCATCGTACACCGCATAGGCACATTCCCTTCCACCAATGGTGGGGGTAGAGTAATCGCCATCCTCATCCAGTATAAAAAGGCCCTGCTCTTCTATGGCTTTTACGCCTTCGGGTGTAAGGAAAGGTTTAACCTCATGGTATATATCACTTAGTACTTTCAGTTCGTCCTCCTCCAGCGGAGCACCCAGGTCGCCTTCCACACAACACGCGCCCTTGCATTTTTCCAGATTACAGACAAACTCATTTTCTGCAATCTCGTCCGAAACCAGAATGTTATGAACTTTAAGCATAGTTATTCAAACAGGGTAAATTGTGTATAGGCCTGCTGCTGCAATTCCTTTTGAATGCCCCGCACCAACCGGTTGGAAGTAAACAGCCCTGTATAATATGCGGGCAGTTCCATAAGTCCCGAGTCGAGCGGGTGCACCGACAGCGATCCGCCCAGGCCCTGAAGCATCATTTCCTGATGGTACAACCTTACCAGATGTTTGTAGAAATTGCGGTTACCGGCAACCTCAGCAAGCCGCGTGCCGGCAACTGTCCGGCCCAGGAACCGCTCCAGTTTGTCGCGCTGTTCGTTTAAATAAAATCTGTAATCGTTCCGGGCATTCAGACAAAAGGTAAACGGAATAATAAAACTAAGTTTAAGCGGTAAGGTTCCGGTTACAAAATCGAAGGGAAAAACCAAAGAGAAAGAATCGGCTATACACAAGGTAGCCACACGGTAATTGCGTGTACTTTGCGGTATGTAATGGGCAAGCTTTTCGGGCAGAGCCTGAAGGGAATCTTCAAAAACCAGCACATGGTTGTTGCGAAAGTGCCTGCGGGTACGGATGCGTAGAATATTGGCATCATCCCGGTCGCGTTCACACAAAATCCACTTTCTAAAGGGTAGCCCGTTGCCCATTAAATCCAGGGCTGTACTTCCCCACCTTTCGCCCGAATTTCCTATAGTAAACATGCCATTTCCCGAAAATAATTCAACCAGGATGAACTCATCGGCATAGCCTGCCAGTCGTTCGATGAACATCCCGGCCAGCTTACGCATCAGCGCAGTTTTGCTGAGAACCCACGGCTCTGCGGCATTGCAGGGCAGGCCGTCATCAGGAAATGATTGAATACCCAAGGCGTAAAGATTTGACAAAGGTACAGTTGTAATTCCGACGGGGCAACTGCAGTTATAAATTTAAAACAAACCTGAAAAACTTTGGCTTGCGGGGTGTAACTTGCATGCAGCATATGGACTACCTGAACGAACTGAACGAAGCCCAGCGTGCCGCGGTACTGCATACAGAAGGTCCGGCCATGATTATTGCGGGAGCAGGCTCGGGAAAAACGCGTGTTCTTACTTACCGCATTGCGCACCTTATCAGGGCGCACGGCGTTGATCCGTTCAGCATTATGGCGCTTACCTTTACCAACAAGGCTGCACGTGAAATGCGCAACCGCATAGAGCCAATTGCCGGCACCGATGCCCGCAACCTCTGGATGGGCACTTTCCATTCTGTATTTGCCCGAATTCTGCGGGCAGAAGCCCACCACATTGGTTATCCCCGCCACTTCACCATCTACGATACAGACGACTCGAAATCGCTGCTGAAGACTATCGTTAAAGAACTTAACCTCGATGAAAACACCTATAAGCCCGGCCCGCTGTATAACCGTATTTCATCGGCCAAAAACCAGCTCATTACCTGGGAAAAATACCTTTCCAATGATGAACTGCTGGCCGAAGACCGCGATATGCAGCGCCCGGAAACCGGCAGAATTTTCAAGGCCTATGCCCTGCGGTGTCATAAAGCAGGTGCCATGGACTTTGACGACATCCTGCTCAACACCCATAAGCTTTTTGCCGATCATCTGGACGTGTTAAACAAATACCAATACCTTATACACTATATTCTGGTAGATGAGTTTCAGGACACCAACCTCTGCCAGTATTACATTATCCGTAAGCTGGCCAATGTGCATCAGAATATTTGTGTGGTGGGCGATGACGCCCAGAGCATCTATGCCTTTCGGGGAGCAACCATTGCCAACATGCTTAACTTTGAACGCGACTACCCCGACCTTAAAGTATTTAAACTCGAACAAAACTACCGGTCAACCCAAACCATAGTAGAAGCCGCTAACTCCGTTATCCGGCACAACAAGGAGCAGCTGCCCAAGCGCGTATGGACGGCTAACCAAACCGGCGCACCCATTGAGCTGATAAAGGCCGTAACCGATCAGGAAGAAGGTAGGCTTATAGCCGCCTCGGTGTTTGAAGAAAAAATGCAGCATCATCTTCGCTACAGCGACTTTGCCATATTGTATCGTAAAAACCAGCAGTCGCGGGCCTTTGAAGATGCCCTTCGAAGAATGAATGTTCCGTTTAAAATTGTGGGAGGCACCTCATTCTACCAGCGCAAGGAAATAAAAGACCTGCTTGCCTACTTTCGCTTTTGTGTAAACCACGATGACGAAGCCTCGTTCAGGCGCATTGTAAACCTGCCCAAACGGGGTATTGGCGAAACCACCGTTGATAAAATTATAGTGGCCGCCAACGACCATGGTATATCTTTCTGGGAAGTATTACAAAACGCCTCCTCGTTTATTGGCAGCCGGGCCGCCAACCCGGTGAGTAATTTTGTAACTTTAATCAAACGGTGCGAGCTGGAAATACAACGCAAAAACGCCTACGAAGCCGCCCTCGAAATTGCCACAGCCTCCGGACTGTTGCGTGAATTGCATGCCGATAAGACCGAAGATGGAGTAAACCGCTACGAAAACGCCCAGGAACTGTTAAACGCTATTAAGGAGTTTATTGACGACCCCGAACGCACCGACAAATCGCTTGCCGCTTTCCTGCAGGAAGTAAGCCTGTTAACGGGCCAGGATGAAGATAAGGATAATGATCCGGAAAAGGTTACGCTTATGACCATACACATGGCCAAGGGACTGGAGTTTAAGTACGTATATGTGGTGGGCATGGAAGAGAACCTTTTTCCCTCGCAAATGCAGTTAAGCAGCCGGGCCGACCTGGAAGAAGAACGAAGACTGTTTTATGTAGCCATTACCCGCGCCCGTGAGCGATTGTTCCTGTCGTATGCCCTCATGCGCTATCATTACGGAAGGCTGCAGGATTGCTCACCCAGCAGGTTTCTGCATGAAGTTGATGCCCGGTTTATTCGCACCAGCACACGGCATGCAGGTCTGCAAACGGCACCACCTCCCTCATCCGGTTATGCCCGTACACTCATTAACGGCATGAGGCGAACCCAACGTACAACCCCGCCCACGCCAACCCACACCCCCTCGCCTGACTTTACGCCCAGCGACACCAGCAATCTGCAGCCGGGCATGCGTGTGGAACATCCCCGGTTTGGGTTTGGCACCGTACTCCAGGTTGATGCAGATACTCCTGAGCGGAAAGCAAAAATCAATTTTGACGATTTTGGGGAAAAAACCTTATTACTTAGCTTTGCCAAACTAAAAATTATGCCCTGAAAGGCCACTGCTGCACCCCATGCAAAAAAATATCTATTACCGAGCTAATCCCGCTGCATGATTGGAGAATACAACACCCAGCGCCCCAACATTATCCTTAAAGAATACGGGCGTAACGTTCAGAAACTGGTAGAATACTTGCGTACCATACCGGATAAACAAAAACGTACCGACATGGCACGCACCCTTATCGGGCTCATTAAACAACTTACCCCCAGCCTGAAAGAACAACCCGAAAACGACCAGCGCCTATGGGACGACCTGTATATTATGGCCGACTTTAACCTGGACCTGGACAACCCCTACCCGGTACCTGCACGCGATGTGCTGTTTAAGAAGCCCCAAAAAATGAACTACCCGCAAACAGATGTAAGGTACAGGCACTATGGCAAAAACATAGAGCGACTCATTCAGGAGGCTGTGAAAAAAGAAGACCCCCAGGAGCGCGAAGAAGCCGTAATTTATCTCGGCAAACTGATGAAAACCTTTTACAGCAACTGGAACAAGGAAACGCTCGATGACTCGGTTATTCTTAACGACATAAAAGCCATGTCGGGCGGTAAGCTTAGCCTGGACATTGATAAAGTACGCGAAGACAATCTTTTTGAAAAGCTGTACCGCGACCGCAAAAAGCTGAAACCTGTAGCCGAAAACGGCCCCCGCAATGGCGGACACCGCCACCGCCATAAAAAAATGTTCAGAAAGCGGAGAGATAACGGATAACACATGGATACGTTCCGCATCCATGGCGGCGCACCCCTGAACGGCTCTATTGAGCCCCAGGGCGCAAAAAACGAAGCCCTTCAGGTTATTTGTGCCGCACTACTCACCGATGAGCCGGTTACGCTGCACAATGTACCCGACATACGGGACGTAAACAAACTGCTCGAATTACTCTCCGACCTGGGCTGCTCGGTTCAGAAAACCGCGCACCACTCCTGGACCATCACAGCCAAAAATATTAACCTCACGTATCTGGAAACAGATGACTACCGCAAAAAAGCTTCGGCTTTACGCGGATCGGTAATGCTGCTGGGCCCTATATTGGCGCGATTTGGCAAAGCCCGGCTGCCCAGGCCCGGTGGCGATAAAATAGGACGCAGACGCCTCGACACCCACTTTCTTGGATTTAAATTGCTGGGTGCGCAGTTCACCTTTCATGCAACAAACCACCTGTTTACTATAGATGCCAGCCGGCTTACCGGCACGTACATGCTGCTGGATGAAGCCTCGGTAACCGGAACGGCCAACATTATTATGGCTGCCACACTGGCTAAAGGCACCACAGTTATCTACAACGCAGCCTGCGAGCCCTATATTCAGCAACTGTGCCATATGCTGAACCGCATGGGCGCAAAAATATCGGGCATAGGCTCCAACCTGCTTACCATTGAAGGCGTTGACCGGCTGAACGGCACCGAACATACCCTGCTGCCCGATATGATTGAAATAGGCAGCTTTATTGGCATGGCGGCCATGACACGCGCCAACCTGACCATTAAAAACTGCCGCACAGACCAACTCGGGCTTATTCCTGAAGTATTCCGCAGGCTGGGCATTGCCCTCGAAATTAAGGGAGACGACATACGCATTCTGCCGCAGGATAACTATGTTATCGAAAATTTCATTGACGGCTCCATCCTTTCCATTGCCGATGCGCCCTGGCCCGGCTTCACACCCGATTTGCTGAGCGTGGCGCTGGTTACGGCCACGCAGGCGCGGGGAACCGTGCTGATTCATCAGAAGATGTTTGAGAGCCGGCTGTTTTTTGTAGATAAACTTATTGAAATGGGTGCCCAGATTATTCTATGCGACCCGCACCGGGCTACCGTTATTGGCCTGGACCGTAAACAACCGTTGCGTGGCATTAAAATGTCATCGCCCGACATCCGGGCGGGCGTTGCACTGCTTATTGCCGCCCTGTCGGCTGAGGGTACAAGCGAAATCTCCAACGTTCACCAGATTGACCGTGGCTATGAGCGCATTGACGAGCGTTTAAAAGCCCTGGGTGCCCAGATTGAACGGATATAAATTTTACTTAAAGTTGGGCTGATCCAGTTTGCGTGAAATACGAAATGCCGCGTTGATTAATCCCACATGGCTGTAAGTTTGCGGAAAATTTCCCCATTGCGAACCATCAAGCCCAACATCTTCGCTGAAAATGCCCAAATGGTTGGCGTAGGGCAGAATGCCGTTTAGCGTACGGATGGCATCATCTACCCTGCCCACGCAGGCCAGTGCATCAACGTACCAGAAAGCGCAAACCAGAAAAGTGGCTTCCGGCTGGCCAAAATCATCAGGGTGTACGTACCGATAAAAAAGGCCCTGTTCGGTTTTTAATTTCGCCTCGAGCTGCTTAAGGTGTTCATGTGTTTTGGTAAGACGCGGGTCAAGGTAGTTCATCGTAATAAGCTTGAGCGTGCTGGCATCGTAGTGAGGCGACCCAACAGCCTGGGTGTATACCTGGCGGTGCAGGTCGTAACAGCGCTCAATGCGTTCAATAGCCATAGACTCTATTTTCAGCGCGCGGGCACATAAGTCGGTGTTGTTCATAAACCTTCCAATTTTTAAGGCTGCCCTGCTGCCTGCCCAATGAAACAACATGGTATAGCAATGCAGTTGCTTTACATTTCTGAACTCCCATAGTCCTGCATCGGGTTCATCCATGGTTTGTTCTATAGCAGTGAGCAAACGCCCGATTAAAGCAGAGTAGGAATGCGACTTGGTAATCGAAAGACGCTGGTCAACAAACAAAGGCAACAGGCTTACCAGTACCTGCCCATACACGTCATTCTGGATCTGAGCACAGGCATTATTGCCAATGCGTACGGGTTGATTACCCTGATATCCTTCCAGTTCAATTATCTTTTCTTCCAGATCTTTCCTTCCCGTAATGCTGTACAATGGCTGAATACGGTCTTTCTCCTGTACCAATATGTTCTGGATATATTCAAAGTATCTTTCCAATTCATCGAAATGACCTATTTCGTTAAATGCCTTAAGGGTATAATAAGCATCGCGAAACCAGCAGTAACGGTAATCCCAGGTACGGGCACTGCCATGATGCTCCGGAAGGCTGGTGGTGCCAGAGGCAATGATACCTCCGGTGTCTTCGTACTGATGCAGTTTGAGGATAAGGGCCGATCGGATAATATGTTCCTGGTAAATGTCCGGAAGGTAAGTACTCTTAATCCAACCCTGCCAGTACCTTACGGTTTTATTGATGAAATCTTCAGCAGTTGCCTTCAGGGGTGCTTCAAGCGGTTCACCATAGGTAAAAACCAGATATCGGTTCTGGTCAAGAACAAACGGTTGGTCTTCCAGGATGCCCGATAACGAAATATCGGTAGTAAGGCGCACCTGCATGGAGAAGTTAAGATACCGCAGGTGATTGCTGCCAATAACCACATCGGGCCGGTCTTTTCCGTAATTAATAACCGGGTTGCACCGCACGCGCAACTGCGGATTACCCTCCAGCAGTTCAATTTTGCGAACCAGCATCAGCGGTTTAAAGTACCGGTCAAATTGCGAAAATCGCGGGGCGCAGTCCAATACCCTGAATCGTCCGCCGGCACATTCAAATTCGGTGCACAACACATTGGTATTTGCAATATAATATTGTTTACTCTGGTAGTTGCCTTCTGGTGTTACCGAAAACTCACCTCCTTTACGGGCATCCAACAGGCTGCCAAACACAAAGTCGCTGTCAAACCGCGGCATGCACATCCATTTTACATTGGCAGCTGTATCGATATAGGCCATATAGGAACAGTTGCCTACTATGCCCATGTTATACTTATGCATACTTAATTCAAGAAATTTTCAAGAAAGGTAAAAACTTCATTCTGACCGTTGAGGACATATTGCGCATGTGTTATGCCCTGTCCTATTTTAATGGTAAAAGCTATTTTTTCCAACGCCTGGAACATATCCTCATCGGTTTTATCATCGCCAATTGCCAGCACAAATGTTGCAGGTTTTTGCCTGAGTACCTTCAAAGCGGCTGTGCCCTTATCAATTCCCGCCACACGAACTTCAATTACCTTATTACCATCAATTACCTGAAGCTGGGCATTTCGTATAAGATGGTAAAGATTATCAATGAGCTCCCTTGATCGTACAAATCCCAGTTCAGGGTCCACATTGCGGTAATGCCAGGCCAGGGTATGTCTTTTTTCTTCAACAAAAGCGCCCGGGCAACGTTTAACAAACAAATCAAAAGTTGGGCGGACAAGTGGCTTCCACGACTGATTAATTGCATTACCATGAAGCCACTTCTCACCGAGCATCCGCATCGATGCACCATGCTCGGCTACCAGATTAACCGGCACTTCAGAAAACCACTCTTCCAGAATATCGCTGTTACGGCCACTTATAATGGTTACTTCGGTGTTTTCATTCTGTGCAAGTTTTCGAAGCAGGGTTAACAGTTCGGATGCAGGTTTGGCCTCACGGGGTTTGCGCGCAAACGGTACAAGAGTGCCATCGTAATCCAGAAAAAAGTGGCGTGTCGGACTTTTCTTAAAGGTTTCGGCCATCTGGCTGATGGCTTTTTTGCTAACCACTTTTAATTTGCGTTGCTCCTGTACAGACTTAACCTCATCTAACTGAGCGAGGAAATCTCTTACCCAGTCGTTTACGGTATAAAGCTGCAGCCGTTGCTGCATGAGGGTCATGTGCCTGCGCTGCTCATCTTCATCCATTTCTAATGCTCTATTGATAGCCGATGCCAGCTCATCGATATCCAAGGGGTTTACCAGTACAGCTTCTCCAAGTTCATTGGCCGCTCCTGCCAACTCGCTCAAGATCAATACACCCGATCCGCCCTTACGACTCGCCACAAATTCCTTGGCTACCAGATTCATGCCATCGCGCAAGGGGGTAATCAGGGCAACGTCTGCAGCCTGATACATGGCACATAGCTCATCAAATGCCAAATGCCCGTATTTATAGATTATCGGTTGCCATTCCAGAGTAGACCACATTCCATTTATATGGCCTACCTGTTCCTCAATCAAATTTCTTCGTTCGTTATATTTTGATATAATTTCACGTGAAGGAACCACTACTAAAATCAACACCACACGGCCGTGCCATTCCGGGTGGCTTTTAAGAAAGAGCTCATAGCCGCTTAGGCGATTGGTTACACCTTTGGTGTAATCAAGGCGATCGACGGAAAAAATTATCTTCTTGTCTTTAAAACGTTTACGGATATCGTTCTTTATGTTAATAATGTGTTCATCATCTGCAGCGTTGCTGAATTTTGCGTAATCAATACCCAGCGGGAACATTTCGGCTTTTACTATGCGGTTCCCCATGTTAATGGTTCGATACTGGTGGTCATAGCCGGAAATCATCCGTACAGATTTAAGGAAATGCTGTACGTATTCATGGGTGTGAAAACCGGTCAGATCAGCTCCCAGCATACCTTGAATAATTTTTTCCTTCCACGAACGCTGCAAAAGGCGGAAAACTTCAAAAGAAGGAAAGGGAATATGCAGAAAGAAACCTATGGCCAGGTCAGGAAATTTTTCGCGTACCATACCCGGCATAAGCAGAAGCTGGTAGTCGTGTATCCAGAGTATGTCATCAGGTTGTAAAACCGATAGCACTTTTTCAGCAAAAATGCGATTAACCTGTTCGTAGGCACTAAAGTAATTTTGATTAAAAACTGTGTAGGTTATAAAATAATGCATCAAAGGCCAAAGAACGGAATTTGAAAAGCCATTGTAGTACAGGCTGTATAGTTTGGAATCAACAAAAATCGGTTCAACCGAAAACAGTTGCTTTTCTTTGTCAGGTGTTTTAATATATTTCTCCCAACGCTTTTGCGGAAAGTCTGCACATCCTACCCATATTGACTCCGAAAATACCGAATCATTGTGCTTTTCAAAGTAGCTCTTCAATGCCGAAACCAAGCCTCCATCGGTAGGCTGAAGTACTATTCTTCCATCTTGTTCAATTAACCTGAACGGCAGTCGATTGGAAACAACAACCAGTCGTTTCGGATGTTTCACTGTATCTATCAGTAACCTGAAAATATTTACCTGTGGATTTTACAAAGATATTATTTTCGGTAAAATTACCAAGGCAAAAAAAGATCAAAGCCTAAAATAAGGGTTTTATCTGAGAACATCTGTGATATTAACTGTATGTTATGCTTATTCAAGCATCAGCCGGGCAGTTTTCCGGTGTTTTTTGGCATTTCTGTACCACATGTATCCGATAATGATTGCTGCTGCGTAAGGAAAGACCAGCAGGTAAAGTATGCCGGTATTAATACCGGCAGCTATTCCCGGATCACCCTGGCTTACATTACTTTCAAGTGTACTGCGGCAAATGGCACATTGTGCCACCGCGTCAAAGGCAACGCCCAGCCATAACGCCAAAGCAGGAAAAAGTCTGTTCATGTGTAGTACGGACTAATCATTACATAAACCAACACACCGGTAACGGCCACATAAAGCCAAACCGGATAGGCAAACCGAACAATCTTCTTATGGCGGTTAAACTGCCCGGTAACGGCATAAAGAAAGGCAAACAAAACCAGGGGCACAACGGCCAGCGACAGAAGGATATGGCTTATCAAAATAAAGTAATACACATACTTTAGTGCTCCTTCACCGCCATAGGGTGTGGATTCGCTGGTCATATGATACAATACATACATCACCAGAAAGGCAGCCGAGCACAACATAGATGTCTTCATAAGCCGTTCATGCAGCCGGCGGTTGCCACGTTTTACAGAAAGCCTTGCGGCAACAAGCAGCGCTGCCGTAAGGCCATTTATACCTGCATATACCGGCGGCAGAAATGAAAAGTCATACCCCTCAATCTTTACACCAAACAACAAAGCCACCACTACCGGAATGGCTACCGATATGGCTATTATCCACCTGCGGTATGCAGTTTCACGCTCCATCTCAGTATTTTTTAAGCATTATAGAGGCCTCCATTATGAGTTTATCTATTTCTTCGCGCGAAGTTCCGTAATATCCGCGAATGCGCCCTGCCTTATCAACAAGAATTTTGTCTTTTTGTTCCGGCACGAACAGGTAACATTCAACGTAATACGAAATGCTGTCGGCCACATCGGGTTTACAGGCCGTACTGCCTTTCTTCAGCGGAAAAGAAATAAACATTATTTAGCTCATGGTTTTCAAAAGCATTTTGCAGCCGTTGTAAAGCCACCTCATCGGGCTTATCCAGCCACAGCAGGTTAAGGCTGGCCCGGCTGTTGAGGCACATGCGGGTTCGGATGTTTTCGGGAAGAGCATAAGGAACTGGTACGGCTTTGCAAAAGGGTGGTCGTTGCGGCAAAGATTCGGTATACAGAGGCGGAACCTCAAATTCATTGCGGCCAAAAATCTTTAAGAAGATAAATACGGCCACCGGAACCACGAGTGCCACAACAAGTACTGTCCATTTAATCAGTTTGCTCATAAGAAAAACAAAAAAGGCTTAAGCAGTGCTTAAGCCCCCGGTTTACCGGCGTGGGTATTATTGTCGTACCTCAAATATCGAAATGCCTTCATACACAAAAGCCACCAGCATCCACACCACGAAAATCATTGGGATAAGGATTGACCAGAACAGTACTTTAACCTCATAACGCAGGTGCATAAATTCGCCCACTATGTAGCCGGCTTTTACTATGGTCATGAGTATAAAGGTCCAGATACGCAGGTCTTTGTATTCGTGTGGGATGTTGAACGCCACTGCAAACTCAGCAATGGTTACCAGTGCCAGTATGCCGGCAACCCGCCATAGTTTTTTGATTTTAGCGGTATCGGGCGGAAGAACTTTTACCTGAGGAATTTCTTCAGTATGAGCCATGAGCAGATAGGTTTAAACAAGATAAAAGAACGTAAATACAAATACCCAAACCAGGTCTACAAAGTGCCAGTACAAGCCCACTTTTTCCACCATTTCATAATGTCCGCGGCGGTCGTATACACCGGTAACCGTGTTATAATACACCAGAAAATTCAGCAACACACCGCTAAACACGTGAAATCCGTGAAAGCCGGTTATAAAGAAAAAGAAGGCTGCAAAATCTGGGGGACCGTACTGGTTTATTCTAAGGTTAGCCCCAAAAATTCTGGTTCCATCCTGCAACAGGCTTCCTTCTTCGGTGCCTATAATAAAGTGGGTCCACTCCCAGGCCTGGCAGCTAAGAAAGGTAATCCCGCCCAGAATAGTCCAGAGCATCCATTTCTCCACGGCCTTTCTGTCCATACGGTGGCCGGCTTCAACGGCCAGCACCATGGTTACTGAGCTCATGATGAGTATAAAGGTCATGAGCCCGACAAAAACCAGCGGAGCTTCCAGCCCGTGAAAGAAGGGTACGGCATCAAAAACCTTTTCGGGGATGGGCCAGTATTGCTGTGAAAAAACAAAGTCTTCTACCTTTCCGGTATAGGCCGGGTGGGCCGAGCGCACCAGGCCGTAGGTAATGAGCAATGCCGAGAAGGTAAAGGCGTCCGATAGCAGAAAGAACCACATCATGAGTTTGCCATAACTGGCATTCATGGGCGAAACACCCCCATCCCAGACGCTTCGTCCGGGAGCAGGAACGGTTACTTGAGCGGGATTGGCCATGCGAATTATGTTGTTTACAATTTTAAGGATACAGTTTCAGAAAAACGAACAAATATAGCCAAAGTCCGCCCAAAAAATGCCAGTAAGTACTGCACAATTCCAGGCGGAACATGCTTTTGGAGTGAATACGAAGCCGGAAGGCATCGGACAGGACCACCGCCAGAAAAATGATGGCGCTTATCATGTGGAGGCCGTGCACACCGGTAAGTACATAGATAAAACTATGCGAAACGCTTCCTCCGGTAAAATACTCGTTGAGTCTTATCAGGTCACCATACCCCAGTATCTGCCCGATAACAAAGGCAAGGCCCAGCAGAAAAGTAATAACCAGCCCTGTCTTAAGGAGCACCAGGTTGTCTTTGCGCGCTGCGCGGTAGGCTATTATAAGCGAAAGGCTGCTGGCTGCTATGATTATGGTGTTAATGAGAAACCTGCCGGGCAGGATTATTTCGGCCCATCCGGCATCGGACCGCTTTACCAGGTATGCGCTGGTCCACGCCCCGAACAACATCATTACGCTTACCATAAACAACCAAAGCGCAAATTTTTTGGGGTTCATAGAAAGAGGCTTTTTTGCCTCCTCTACAATTTTCAATTCTTTTATTTCCATATGGCTGTTACTCATTACTGAACTTTATCCAATAAAAAGGCAATCTGCACTACAGGCAGGTACAAAAATGAGCCGAACATAATGCGCAATGCGCTCTTTCTGCTTCCGTCTTTCATAAGCGAAAAAGTCTGGGCCAGAAAAAGCACACCGCAAACGGTGGCTACAATTGCCGAGTCAATTCCGGTTAACCCGAATTTTGCCGGCAGCAAGCCAAGTGGCAGCAGGAACAGCGTATAGATCATAATCTGAATGGCCGTATTGAGGTCTTTTCTACCTCCGCAGGGCAGCAGTTTAAATCCTGCTTTCCGGTAGTCTTCATCAGCCACCCAGGCTATTGCCCAGAAATGCGGAAACTGCCAGATAAACTGAATGCCAAATATAATCCAGGCTTCGTAGGTTATTTCTCCCCTGGCCGCTGCCCAGCCCAGCAGGGGCGGCAGGGCACCTGGTATTGCCCCGACAAAAACAGCTATGGGCCCTACCCGCTTAAGCGGTGTATATACAAAGCTGTACAGCACCATAGAAAGCACCGACAGCGCTACGGTAAGGAAGTTACTCCCTGCCACCAGCAAAACCAAACTTACCGTCATAACGATACCGGCAAAAACCCAGGCCTCTTCTTCGGTTAGCTTGCCGGAGGGAATAGGCCTGTTGCGTGTACGCTGCATAAGTTTGTCGTAATCTTTTTCCAGTATCTGGTTTATGGCTATCGATGCCCCCGATAACAGGAAAGCGCCTGCAAATACCAGCAATAATCTGTACCAGTCGGTTTGCGGCAGGGCCAGCGTAAACCCAAAGGCACAGGAAAACGCAACCAGCAGCGACAGCCTTATTTTGAGCAAAGCCATATAAGCAGACAGCTTTGTTTGCATTAAGGTCATGAACGATATACTTCCGGCTGTCATGCTACGTGTGTTTTTACCGTTGTGCTGGCATATTGCATCTGCTGCCATATATGCCACTGCAAACCAAACAACAAAGCGGCCAGCAACAGATGTACGGGCTGCAAAAATGCCGGAACGGCAAACCAGGCCATCAGCGCTCCGGTAAGTACCGGAAACACCACCAAAGCGCCCAGCAGCATGGCCCACCTGCGCCAGGGTTTTTGGGTGTATAGTTTCCACACAATGAAGGCATTAACACCCAGCGCCACCCAGCTAAATGACCGATGCACCAGAAAGGGAGCTCCCAGTTTATCAATCCAGGTGTCACGGTTCATTCCGCTTTGGGCCAGCATGTCAACTGATTCGCGTACCTGCGTACCCAGAACTACCTGTACCACAGTTACAAGGCAGGCCACCCCCATCCAAACCAACAGGTTGCCTGCTGCATGAGCAGGGGGATTGGAAAGCTTTACCTGCATTTGCACCAGAAGTGCCAACAGTGCAAAGGCAAGCAACATGTGCAGGGTTACCGTCCAGGGGGTAAGATTGGTCGAAACCACTATTGAACCAAACCACCCAGTAATCAAAATTACAGCCAGGGCCAGAGATGCAAGCCACATTAACTGAACACTTCCATGTACCAGCGATCGCACAAAAACAGCCACCACCAGCAAACCCGTTACCATGCCTATTACCCGGTTAACATATTCTGTCCAGGTTTTAACCGCATTGAAGTCTGCCTCCTTCCTTATGCTTTCATCGGTTCGAAGCTGGTGCGCGGTGGTTTTCATTCCTATGCTTTCCAAAAAGTCGGCAAACCTTTGGTTTTTCTTTTCGCGGTAAGCCGCATACACTTGTTTATAATTTTCCGGAAGCCCGGCCATCGAAACCGGCGGAACCCATTTTCCGAAACATTTGGGCCAGTCGGGGCAACCCATGCCAGCGCCGGTGCTGCGCACAGTTGCTCCCACCAGAATCAGCACATAAACCGCTGCAAGTGTAACGTTTACCAGTTTTTTCAATCCCTTCATTTCATAACAAGGGCAGGCAGCATTTTAATGCTTGCCTTCCACAACAATTGCCGTATGCCCATTGCCCTCCAGCTTAATCAGTTCATTTTCATGGGGCAGGTTCGACTCCGGTGTTTCAGAAAACGGAACGGTTTGCGGTATGTAGTCTTCTTTGGCGCCCGGCTTGGAGTAATCGTATGGCCAGCGGTACACAGCGGGAATTTCGCCCGGCCAGTTACCGTGTTTCGGGAAGCGCGGGGTAGTCCACTCCAGGGTAGTAGCCCGCCAAGGGTTAGCCGGTGCCAGCCTGCCTCTGAACATGCTGTAGAAGAAATTAAACAGGAATATAAACTGAGCTCCCACCGTAAGTATAGCCGCAGCGCTTACCAGCGCATTCAGGTCGCTGAAGCCCCCAAAGGTCTCGAAGTTGGTAAAGGCATAATACCTGCGCGGAAACCCGGCAATGCCTATATAGTGCATGGGGAAGAATACCAGGTTAGCACCAATAAAGGTTATCCAGAAGTGAATGTAGCCCAGCTTATCGTCCATCATCCGCCCGAACATTTTGGGGAACCAGTGGTACACGCCGGCCACCATACCGAAGAATGAGGCCGTTCCCATTACCAGGTGGAAGTGCGCCACCACAAAGTAGGTATCGTGCAACTGAATGTCGATAGCTGCATTACCCAGGAACAGACCCGTAATGCCTCCGGTAAGGAAGAACGATACCAGACCAATGGAAAACAGCATTGCCGGAGTAAAGCGAATATTGCCCTTCCACAGGGTGGTAACATAATTGAAAATCTTTACAGCCGATGGTACAGCGATGATAAGGGTAAGCAGCATGAAAATGGTACCCAGAAAAGGATTCATGCCGGTAACAAACATGTGGTGGGCCCATACAATAAACGACAGGATGGCAATGAAGAGCATAGAGCCTATCATGGCCTTGTAACCAAATATGGGCTTGCGTGCATTGGTGGCAATAATCTCAGACGTTATGCCCAGGGCCGGCAGCAGCACAATATACACTTCCGGGTGCCCGAGGAACCAGAACAGGTGCTGAAACAATATAGCACTACCACCTGTATGCGGCAGCGCTTCACCGCCAATATAGATATCCGAAAGATAGAAGCTGGTGCCAAAGCTGCGGTCGAAAATGAGCAGCAGGGCCGCGGCAAACAAAACCGGGAAGGAAAGCAAGCCGATGATGGCCGTAAAGAAAAAGGCCCACACAGTTAGCGGTAACCGGGTAAACGACATACCTCTGGTGCGCATGTTGATTACCGTAGTAATGTAGTTAATACCACCCAGCAGCGTGCTAACAATAAAGAGGGCCATGGAAACCAGCCAGAGCGTCATACCCAAACCCGAACCCTGAATGGCCTGAGGCAGTGCACTCAGAGGCGGATAGATGGTCCAGCCTCCCCCCGCCGGTCCGGTACTGATGAACAAAGAGGAGAACATGACCACACTGGAGAGGAAGAAGAACCAGTACGATAACATGTTCATGAAGCCGGAGGCCATATCGCGGGCACCGCATTGCAGCGGAATGAGAAAGTTGGAAAATGTTCCGCTAAGGCCAGCCGTAAGTACAAAAAACACCATGATGGTGCCGTGCATGGTAACCAGGGCCAGGTAAAATTCAGGGTCAATTTTTCCTTCCGGGGTAATCCAGCCTCCGAGTATCGGCTTAAGCCAGTCGAGGTTCATTTCCGGAAAGCCCAGTTGAAGGCGGAATATCAGCGAAAGCACCCCACCAATCAACGCCCAGAACATGCCGGTAAACAAAAACTGTTTGGCAATTATTTTATGGTCCTGGCTAAAGATATAGTGGGTCCAGAAGTTGCCTTCGTGGTGTTCGTGCTCATGGCCATGGGCATCGGCATGAAGGTGGGTGTCGGTGGTTACTTGTGTGGTTGCCATACGCTTTTCAGTTCTCGATGTTTACGGTTTACTCCATTCCTCCTGCTGCCAGAACGGGTTTGGCGGCCTGCTCGGTTGTTATGCCCGCTTTAAGCCTTGCCATTTCGCGCAGGTTAGCAGGGATTTTCTCTATATAACCCGGATTTTGCTTTAACCAGGTTTCCTGTTCGCTTTTCCATTTATCAAACTCATCGGGCTCGTGCACTACCACCAGCATGCGCATGGAAAAATGGCCACGGCCGCATATTTCGGTGCACGCCATTTCGTAGTTAAACTCCGGATTACCGGTTTCTTCGCGCATTTGCCGGGTGGTTTTGGTAGGTACAAATTTGAAATGGGTGGGCATGCCGGGCACGGCATCCATCTTCACCCTGAAGTGCGGCAGGAATACGCTGTGCAACACATCCTTGGCTCTTATTTTCAAAAGCACTTCACGGCCTTTGGGCAGATGCAGCTCCAGCGTTTTAAAGTCGTCAAAGCTTTTTGCATCCGAAAGGTCCAGCCCCAGGTCATTGCCAAAATTGTCAATGAACTTAAAGTTCACATTGCCCAGCGTGTTGTCTTTGCCGGGGTAGCGCACTGTCCAGGCAAACTGCTGGCCGATTACCTCTATTACTTCGGCCTGGGCAGAGGCCGGACTGGTTATATCATTCCAGGCCCGAAGACCGGTAAATATCAGCACAGCCAGTACAAGGGCAGGAATAATAGTCCAGGTTAATTCCAAAACATGGTTGTCGGGATAAAAAGCGGCTTTACGGCCTTCTTTGTACTGGTACCGGTATACAAACCAGAACATTACAGCAAAAATGATTACAAAGGCTGCAACCGTTATGCCCATGGTAATCCAAAACAGCCGGTCGGTTACTACCCCGTGTTCGGAGGCTACGGGCAGTGTATAGGCATCGAAATGGGTATAGCTGTACCAGAAAAAACCGCCCAGCCCCAATACCATGAACAGCATAAACAGTATACCGTGAACACCGTTGTTGGGGCTCACCTCATCGGGATTTCTGCCCTTGGCTACCGATACGAGGCTGGCTATCCGGAAAATCATAAACAGGATAACCAGCGTAAGTATAACCCCTAAACCAATTATTACTGACATCATAAACGTATAGCTTTACAGTTGCATTAAATATGGTGATGCAGGCTTTCTTCCAGCATCGGATGGTTTTTACCAAACAGCGGCATTTTCGACAGACTGCTTAGGGTTATCCATAAAAAGGCAGCCAGGAAAATAAAGGCTGTTCCTATTTCAATGAAGCCAATACCTCCTTGGGTTTTCATTACACCAGGCGTTACCATGTTGTAAAAGTCAAACCAATGACCAATAATCACTACGGGGCAAACCAGCTTGAGCATAGACATATGCCGCTTGGCGTCCCTTGTCATCAATAACAGGAAAGGCAGCACAAAGTTCAGTATCAGGTTGGCAAAAAATATCCAACTATACGGGCTGGTGCGCATGCGTTCAATGAAATACACGGTTTCTTCGGGTATGTGGGCGTACCAAATCAGCAAAAACTGACCAAACCAGATGTAGGTCCAGAAAATAGAGAAGGCAAACACAAATTTACCCAGATCGTGCAGATGGTTGGCATTTACTATCTTCAGGTAGCCGGCTTCCTTCAGGTGCACCACCACCAGTGTTATCAGGGCCAGACCGGTAACCCACCAGCTGGCAAACACATACCATCCGAACATGGTGCTGAACCAGTGTGTGTCAATGCTCATTACCCAGTCCCAGGCTGCCACCGATGAGCTTACGGCAAAGAAAACCAGAAACCAGGCCGAAAGGCTGCGGTTTTTGTACCAAAACCCCGTGCCCCCCAGCTGGTCCTCGGCCAGCATGTTTTTGCGAATGGCATAAAAAAACCAAATCCACAGGGCAAAAAACACCACCATCCGCAGGATGTAAAACACCGGAAATCCTCCGCTTTCGCCGGGCCAGAAGAAAAAGGGCGCTTTTCCGGCAATGATTTCATCATAGGTTTCCGGATTGTTTTGGTCGTACAGATAGCTGTGGGTCCAGTGAAAAATGTCGTGGTGGGTTATAAACCAAAGCACCAGGGTGGAAACGAAGGCAACCGGCAGCCACTGTGCCATGGCCAGCGGTATGCGCTTAATGCCGGCCGACCACCCGGCCTGCGCGGCATATTGAATGGCAACAAAAAACAGTCCGATGATACCCAGGCCAACAAAATAAACGTTGTTCATCCACAGGGTGGTGAACAGGCGTTTAAGCCAGACGGGGCTTTCGTGGTGTCCTTCATCGTGGCCCTGTGTTGCCGCCGGGTTATCGAGGCTGGCCACCAGTTGTTCGGAACCGGCTATTCCGGCATGCCCTGCTTCGTGGTGCGCTCCCCCTCCCAGCATGGCTATAACAATACCAGCGGCCAGAATGGCCACGCCGGCCACGAGCAGCGCAAGAATTTTTTTTCGGGCTGCCGAAGTAAATTCAAATTTCTCTTCCGTAACGGTAATATGCGAATGACCCATGGTGATATCAGTTATTCTGTAATGATTTTACATAGCGGGCAATTTTCCAGCGGTCATCGGGGCTGATCTGCGATCCGTGCGGCATCATCAATCCTTTGCCCATGGTTATCACGTGGAAAATGTGTCCTTCGGTGATGTTCTTGTATGCATCGCCTTTAAGGTTGGCTACACCCGCATAAAAACCGCGTTCAACGCCATCAACGGTAACACCGGTTGCAACTTTACCATCGCCTTCTCCTTTGGGTCCGTGACAGTGGTCACAGTAAATCTCATACAGTACCTTTCCTTCGGCCAGTATGGCTTTTTCATCGCCTGTAAGGGGACTTTTTCTTTTGGCTGCCACTTCCAGGCTGTCGGCCGGCAGGCGGTAAGGCATGTAGTTGCGGCTCACGGTATGGGGAGGCGGCATGCGCATGTTCATTCCGTGCGGGTTAAGGTTGTTGCTGTTGTAATACTCGGCATGTCCGTCTTCATACTCAATTGAAGTAACCCAGCGGCCGGCATCTTTGTTGGTAATCTGGGTATAGGGTTCGTAGGCTACCGAGTGATACATATTGGGTGCATACTCCAGTCCCTGATAGTCACCACCGGCCTTGCACGATGCCAGTGCCAGCAGCGCACCGGCAACCATGATTTTATATGATGATGTGGTCATAGGCTACTCAAAATTTTTTTCATTAACTTCGGATGCCCCGCTTTCGCGGAGTATGCGCATAATTTCTTCTTTCGATTTTCCGGCATTCTCGGCCAAGTCAACAGCCATTACATGCTTATCGTCTGTACTGCGTATATCAAACTGTCTGGGCCACTTGTAGGGCTTCATATCGCTTACAATCAAAAATGTGGCTACCATGCCCAGGGCTGAAAGGAGTACGGTAAGTTCGAATGTTACCGGAATAAAGGGCGGAAGTGAAGCAAAGTTCTTACCGCCTATTATCATGGGCCAATCGTATCCCAGCATCCAGAACTGCATGGTAAGGGCAAGGATGGTGCCTGTCATACCGAAAAGGAAAGCTGCAATAGGCAACCGTGTGCGCGCGTAGCCCAGCGCTTCGTCCAGGCCGTGTACCGGAAAGGGCGAGTAAACCTCGTGTATGCGTATGCCAACGGCACGTACTTTTTTTACGCCCTCCAGCAATACATCTTCATCGTCAAAGATTCCTACTACAAAGTGCTTGTCTGCTTCCATACTCATGCCGTTTTTTCTGAGGTTGATTTCACAATGCTTTTTACCTCGGCCATATTGATTACCGGGAAAAACTTGGCAAAGAGAAAAAATGCGGTAAAGAATATACCGAAGGTAAATATATACTGACCGATGTCATACATGGTGGGGTAAAACATCGTCCAGCTGGAAGGCACATAGTCGCGGTGAATGGAGGTTACAATAATTACAAACCTTTCAAACCACATGCCTATATTAACAATAATGGAAAGTACAAAGGTGGCCACAATGCTGGTGCGTATTTTCTTTATCCAGAACAGCTGCGGAGAAATTACGTTGCAGGTCATCATCGACCAGTAAGCCCAGGCATAGGGCCCCTGAATGCGGTTGTAAAACGCGTAGCCTTCGTAAGGAACCTGCGAGTACCACGATATGAACAGCTCGGTGATATAGGCAATGCCCACTATTGAGCCGGTAATAATAATGATGATGTTCATCAACTCAATATGATAGATGGTGATGTACTCTTCCAGCTTAAACACCTTGCGGGTTACGAGCAGCAGGGTAAGTACCATGGCAAAACCCGAAAAGATAGCTCCGGCCACGAAGTAAGGAGGGAAAATGGTGGTGTGCCATCCGGGTATTACCGAAGTGGCGAAGTCGAACGACACGATGGTATGCACCGAAAGCACCAGCGGTGTGGAGAGGCCGGCCAGAATGAGGGCTACCGACTCATAGCGTTGCCAGGTTTTGGCGCCGCCCTGCCAGCCGAAACTCAGCGCATTGTAAATTTTTGCCCGCAGCTTATTGCCCTGCACCACGGCCCGGTCGCGGATAACGGCAAAGTCGGGAATAAGGCCCATGTACCAGAACACCAGCGACACGGTAAAATAGGTGGAGATGGCAAACACGTCCCATAGCAGGGGCGAGTTAAAGTTTACCCATAACGACCCGAATGTATTGGGCAGGGGCAGCGCCCAGTAAAATCCCAGCCACAGCCTGCCCATGTGAAAGCCCGGAAAACTGGCCGCGCAAATCACGGCAAAAATGGTCATGGCCTCGGCAGCGCGGTTGATGGACATACGCCAGCGCTGACGGAAAAGCAGCAGAATGGCCGATATGAGTGTGCCGGCGTGCCCTATACCAACCCACCAAACAAAGTTGGTAATATCCCACGCCCAGCCAACGGTTTTGTTCAGACCCCACATCCCAATGCCGTGCCACAGCATCATGGCACAACAATAACCGCCCCATGCCAACAGGGCTAGTGATACACCAAAGGCCATCCACCACAGGCGGGTAGGTTTACCCTCTACCTGCCGGCTAATATCGTGCGAGACATCTTTTACGGTTTTGCCCCCTGTAATGAGGGGTTCGCGTATGGCTGAAACTACTTGCATGCGTTAAGGTTTATCAGGCTTGTTGTTGTTCCTTGTTTCTGATTTTGGTAAGATACCATATGTTGGGTTTCACCCCTATTTCTTCCAGCACCTGGTAGGCCCGCGGGTTTTCGGCTTTCTTATCAATACCGTACGGGCGCTTTTCGTTGGCAGGACGAATTTTCAGGAGTTTACTGATTCGGCTTTCGGGGTCGTTCAGGTCGCCAAACACAATGGCTCCGGTACTGCAGGCCGCCTGGCAGGCAGTAACCACATCGCCATCGCGCAACGGCCGCTTTTCTTTTTTGGCCGTAAGTTTGCCCTGTTGTATGCGTTGCACGCAGAAGGAGCATTTTTCCATAACGCCCCGCGAACGCACCGTTACATCGGGGTTCAACACCATTTTGCCCAGGTCGGAGTTCATGGCCGGGTTGACCTGTTCGAACTGGCGGTTATCGTGGTATTTAAACCAGTTAAAGCGCCTTACCTTATACGGACAGTTGTTGGCGCAGTAACGCGTGCCTATGCATCGGTTGTAGGTCATTTGGTTAAGCCCTTCGGTGCTGTGCGTGGTAGCAGCAACGGGGCACACTGTTTCGCAGGGGGCATTGTTGCAATGCTGGCACAACATAGGCTGGAATACCACTTCGGGGTTTTCGGCAGCCTTCTCAAGGCCCTTCAGATCGTGTACTTCGGCATCGGTACTGTAATAACGGTCAATGCGCAGCCAGTGCATTTCCCTGCGGTTTATTACCTCCTGCCGCCCAACCAGGGCAACGTTATTTTCTACGTTACAGGCCACCACACAGGCACCGCAACCAATGCAGGTGTTCAGGTCAATGGCCATGCCCCAGTGGTGATTTTTATAGTCGTGCCCTTTCCAGATAGAGAGGCTTCCAGGTTCAACTTTGTGTTCCGGGCTTTTCCAGGTGGCCACTTTCGGGTAAAAGCGGCCGGACGCAGGATTCTCCCTGAACTCGCTGAGCAACGCTTCCTGGATTACCGTGGCGCGTTTCATGTACGTCTGGCTGGTTTGCGTAGTAGCCAGCCAGTATTTTTCTGATTCAATTTTGAAAGAAACGTTTGTGGCCTGGAATGATAACGACCCGTTTACTACTGTGGCAAACGGATAGGCGTTTATGCCCAAACCATCGGCTACCTTGCCGGCTTTGGTGCGGCCATAGCCCAGGGCTATGCCAATGGTGCCGGGGGTTTGTCCGGGCTGCACCAGCACGGGCAGCTTTACGGTGCGGCCATTTGCCGATATGGTGGCATAGCGGGTTTTGCCTTCAGAAAAATCGATTTCTTTTGCATCGGCCGGTGAAACGGTTACATAATGTTCCCACACGGCTTTGGTTATCGGGTCGGGCAGTTCCTGTAACAACGGGTTGTTGGCCTGCGATCCGTTTCCTACCGTGCCGTTCTCATAGATAAACAACTCGATGCCTTCAGACCTGTAGGAGGCAGCTATGGCTGAGGCTGCGGCTTCAACGTTTCCGGCAAAGGTTACGGTTGTGGTCTCTGCAGGCAGTTCGAGCACGCCGTCAAACAGCCGTTGGTCCCACCAGGATTGCAGATGTCCGCCTTTAAAGAACCACGCCGCCCAGTTTGCTTTCAGTATCTCGTAATAATCTACGTTGGTTTGCCCTGCCCACAGCAAAAAGCTTTCCTGGGCAGCGCGTGTTTTAAAAATTGGTGTTATGGCGGGTTGGGCCAGGCTGTAGTGATTTTTACGCGGCTCGGCATCGTTCCATGCTTCGAGGTAATGGTGGTCGGGGGCCAGTACCGAGCAATGCACTCCGGTTTCATCTTCCTTATAGGAAGTAGAAACTTTAAGCCCTACCTTTTTCAGGCCTACGGCCAGCTTTTCGCCCAGCGGATGGTCGTAAACCGGATTGCAGTTGTAGAAAATAACTGCACCAACGGTGCCGGCATCCACATCGCTTATAAAAGCCAGCATGTCTTCGTCATTGCCCTGCCGGTAGTTAACGGGCAAATGGGGCAGAATGGTTGTTCCGTAGTTACCCAGAAGGTTATTGATGGCATTCACCACCAGTTGAACGTTTTTATCGTTCGAGCCGGCCACCACCAGTGATTTGCCGCGGTTGTCCCACAGGTCGTTTGCGGCCTGCTGGAGATAAGGCTTGTCGGTACCGCCATTAACAGTGGGTGCGCCTGCTTTTGCTGCAAGCAGGTTGTACAGTTGCACCACCACGGCTCCTTCTTCGGAGGGTTTAATTTGGATGCGGTAGTCGGCATTGGCACCGGTAAGTGTCATACCGGCCTCAAATTGATAATGCCGCGACATGTGGCGTTTATCTTCGCTCACTTCGCGCGTTTGGGCATATTGCCTGGTGAATTCTATGGGTGCCAGCCAGGTTGAAAGAAAGTCGGCACCAATGCTTACTATGGTGTTGGTCTTGCTGAAATCGTACGAGGGTATAAAGCCCGTCCCAAACGATTCCTGGTTGGCTTTCCACATGCCGTACATTGAAACGGAGTCGTACTGCACGTGTTTTGTTGTAGGGTATTTGGCTTTAAACTGCTCGATTATCTTTTTGGTGCTCGGGCTCAGAACAGAGTGGCTTACAATGTAGATTTTTGAACCACTTATGGCTGCTGCAGTAAGTTTATCGGTAACTTCTTTATCTACTTCTTCCCACGAGGCTTTTCGGTTGTCGCCAACCCGCGGAAAGCGAAGCCGGGAATTATCGTAAAGCGACAGTACCGAGGCTTCAACCTGGGCGCTGGTGCCTCCGCGGGTAACCGAAGAGAGGCTGTTACCTTCAATTTTTATCGGACGCCCCTCGCGCACTTTTACCACTATGCTGCAGTAATCTCCACCATTAAGGTAGGTAGAGGCATAATAGTTGGGCAGGCTGGGGTCAACATCGAGGGGCTTGTTGATATACGGGATGGCCTTGCGCACGGGAGCTTCGCAGGCGGCCAGCGATACGGCTGCCACACCAAAGCCCATCATCTTGAGGAAATCCCTGCGGGAATGCTCAATGTTTTCTTCCGGACGGGGCGGCTCGCCAAATTCGTTATGTGCACGTTTAACAAACTCGGGGGCGTTACTCAGCTCTTCCAGCCCTTTCCAGTATATCTTTTTCGATTTTTCTTCCATGTATTAAAAAGTTATTCGGGTTGGCTTTTGTCAGTATATTAGTAGTGGCATTTGGCGCATTCCAGCCCGCCAATATCTTCAACCTTCATAGGTTGTTTGGATGCCTGGTTGTGCAACTCCACCAGTTTGTCATAGTATGCGTTGCCTTTGGTGTTTACATCGGTTTTGCGGTGGCAATCAATGCACCAGCCCATGGTAAGCAAGGCATATTGTTGTACTACTTCCATTTCTTCTACAGGGCCGTGGCAGGTTTGGCATTCTATGCCGCCCACCACCACGTGCTGGGCGTGGTTAAAGTAGGCCAGGTCGGGCAGGTTGTGGATGCGCACCCACTCAATGGGTTTTTGGTTGGGGCCGTAGGTTTTGGTTTCCGGCTGCCAGTCGGCCGCAGCCCACAGTTTTTGTATCTGGGGCGATTCGGTTTTTACCTGGCTGTGGCAGTTCATACATATATTAATGGAGGGTATTGTGGCGCTCTTGCCTTTCAATACCCCTGTATGGCAGTACTTGCAGTCTATTTCATAGGCCCCGGCATGGAGCTTGTGGCTGAAGGCAATGGGCTGTTTGGGTGCATACCCTTGTTGAATGCCAATGGAGTACAAGCCGTTTATTACTGCCTTAACCGCAAGGGCTGTTGCTATAAAAACCACGGTAAACATAAAGCCGCTGCTTCGCACTATTGTGTTAAAGGAAATGGTTGAGTGAACCACTTCGCGGTCTTCTTCGCTAAGCGGTTTCTGATCGAGCAGGCGCTTGAGTGCCGAAATAAGAAATGCAAGAATGATTACCAGAAGGAGGAGTATAACCACCAGGCCGACAAGGATAACATTGATATAGGTTTCGGGAACACCGGTTGTAACCTGCTGGTCGGATGTGCCGGGCTGAGACTGAGCCTGCGGCGGGCCTTTAATGGTTTCGTCCTGGATGTAGGCCAGGATTGCCATAATTTGCTCATCCTTCAGGCCGCTGAAGGCCGTCATCTGGGTTTTGTTGTACTCATTATAAAGGTTAACGGCATACTCATCGCCACTGGCAATTACGGCTGCCGAGTTACGGATAAAGGCTTTTATCCAGTCGATTGAAGGTGCGCGGTTATACACATCGGCAAGAGCCGGACCGACAAGCTTCTGATGAACGCGATGGCAGGTTTGGCAGTTTGCCTTAAACAACGCTTCACCATCTTTTATAACGGCCGGGTCAGTGGGAATTTCCTGAGCTTTACCTGGTATACCGAAAATACTGATGCCAAGGAACAGCAGGCAGCTGAGGCGTAGAAGTTTGGTCATGATAATTCGGGTAAGCGTGTTTTTTTGAAAACGCACAAATCTACTACCCATGCGCTTTTTTTCAAACTTATTTCAAAGCCGCGCAAAAGATATTTCAACTTGCAAAACAACCGGCCCGGCAACTGTTTAACTTTTCTGCCCCGACAGCTTGCCAGGCTGTGAACAATCTTACACAACACGCTTATTTAGAATTATTTTAAACTATTAATAAACCCTCTCGCAGGCAATTTTTTCAAAGAATTTTAGCAAAAACGCTTAAAATATTACATCGGCAAGCACCGATTATAGCCTGCCTCTATTTTAGCTCTATGTTTGGCAGTTACTGGACGGTTGCCAGGCGGTCGCTGCGGCATCACTGGCTCCATAATATTCTGTTGTTGTGCACGCTGGGAAGTGGCATAGCCTGCGCATTGGTAGTATACCTGTTTATGCGGCATGAGCTGAGTTACGATACCTTTCACGAAAAGGCCGACCGCATTTTCAGAATACAGCAAAGCCGGTACAACAAAAACGAACTAACCAACAGCAGCGTAACAGCCAACTACGGCATAGGTCCTGATATGGCTGCCGAAATTCCAGAGGTAGAAGCCTATGTTAACATGCGGAAAATTACCGGAGGGTTTGTGCACAACGGTGAGCTGTTTCGAACCGAAAACGCCGCCGTGGCTTCACCCGGATTTTTCAAGGTGTTCAGCGTTTCACTTATTGAAGGCAACGATTCGCTGGCGCTTACCCGCCCCTATACAGCCGTACTTTCCGAATCGTTTGCCCGTAAAATTTTTAAAGACGAAAACCCTATAGGCAAAACCTACCGGTACCGCACCGGCCTGGACCTGGAAATAACAGGTATCTATGAAGATATGCCTGATAAAGGGCATATGAAGCTGGATATGATTATGTCCATGGCCACCCACGACAAAGTAGTATCGAGGCTCATACTGGAAGAACCCTGGCGCTGGGACGGATACTATACTTACATTCTCCTGCATAGGCCCGAACAACTGGAGACCGTTAAAGCCAAAATGCCCGACCTTATAGAACGGAAAACCGGCAACTGGTTGCGAGAAACAGACCAAAAGCTGGAAATTGCATTTCAGCCGTTAACGTCCATCCACCTGTACTCTAATTATAAAGACGAATGGAAAGCCAACGGAAACTACCAGATGGTATTTTTCCTTGTCGCCACTGCCGTTGCCATTCTGCTCATAGCCTGGCTAACCTTTAGCAGCCTGGCCACCGTGCGCACACTCGGGCGCTCGCGCGAAGTGGGCATCCGAAAGGTGCTGGGCAGCACCCGCCTGCAGCTTGCCGTACAATTTTTGTTCGAAGCGCTGCTCCTTAACCTTGTTGCCTTTGCGCTTGCGCTGTTGCTGGTGCGTTTATCCCTGCCTCATTTGTCGGAACTGTTAAACCGAAACCTGGCAGAAGAATGGAGATGGACTACTTCGTTGTTTGGTATGCTGACAGGCGCACTAATAGTAAGCAGCCTTTTAACCGGCAGTTATCCGGCATGGGTTATGGCATCTATTTCACCAGCCGAAACGCTGAAAGGAAAATACTCAGGCGGCAAAAGAGGTGTTTGGTTGCGAAGAATAATGGTGCTTATACCCGTAACTGCTACGGTTATTCTGCTGTTCAGCATACTGGTTATTTACCTGCAGATGAACCTGCTGCGCAAAACAGATTTAGGCTTTGACATGGACCGGCTGGTACTGGTGCGCAATACCGAAATTTTCGATTCGCTTGCGCGAAAAAACACCGAAGCTTTTAAAAAGGAAATCGCCTCCATTTCGGGTATTGAACAGGTTACCATGGTATCTGAAAGACCCGGGAACCAGATAAGATTTTATGCCAACGGCGTCCGGCGCCTGGGCGCTCCAAAGCAAGACGGAAACCAGTACCGCTACTATTTTGTTGATGAGAACTTTGTAGAAACCATGGGCCTTGAGGTACTGGCCGGCCGTGCGGTGCACGCCGGTTACCGTTTGGAAAAAGATGTAATGATTAACAAGAAGGCCTGTGAGCTGCTGGGCTTTCTTTCACCTGAAGAGGCCATTGACCAACAGATTAATTTCCGCGATGATACCGCTGTAGTGAGGGCTGTGGTTTCCGATTACTTCCACCAGTCGCCAAGGGTACCGGTATCGCCCACGTTTTTTGTTTACAACCCTTCGCAATGCAACCACTATATGCTCAGGCTCTCAGAACGCGCAAATGCTCCGATGGATATTATAGACAAGAATTTCCGTGCGATATTTACAGCCGAGGCGCCCCACATTTTCTTTTTAAAAGATTATTACGAAACGCAATATGAAGCCGAAGACCGCTTTGGCAATATTGTGTTGTACTTTTCCATTATACTCATTGCCATTTCGTGTGCGGGATTATTCAGTATTTCATCTTATGCTGCCCGCCAGCGATCGCGCGAAATTGGCATACGCAAGGTTTTGGGCGCAACCACTGCCAATGCCGTTGTATTACTGCTGAAAGAATATGTATGGCTGCTGATTATTGCCATGGTGGCAGGTTTACCCGTGGCGTGGCTGGCGCTGGAATACTGGCTGGAGTCGTTTACCCTTCGTCTGCAGATAACCCCATGGATGGCCTTCATCCCGGCTCTGGTGGTGTGGATCATCATCCTGGCTACCGTACTCAAACAAACCGTGACCACGGCCCGCACCAATCCGGCCGAAGTTTTAAAGTACGAATAATTTCTTTGTGTTTTCGGTTTTTTCGGTCAGGCCCAGCCCAAACAAGGCATAATCGTATTTAACCGGATCGGTTGCGTCAAATTTTCGCAGCGCCTCAGTAAGTTCAACAGCCGCCAGCCAGTCGGTTTGTTTGCGTTTAAGCAGCCCCAGCCTGCGGGCCACGCGTTCCACATGTATATCGCACGGGCATATTAACTGCCGGGGCTTTATGGTTTTCCACATGCCAAAATCCACGCCACGGTTATCATAGCGCACCATCCAGCGCAACAGCATATTCAGGCGCTTGCAGGCTGATTTGCGGGCAGGCGTGGGTATATGTTTGCGGGTTCGTTCCGGAAAAAAGGGCAGGCTAAAGAAAAGGTTATGAAACCGCACCAGTCCGGCACCTACATGGTCCTCATCATCCGAAACGCCAAAACCCTCTTCCAGCGAGTGGTGCCGTTCATAAAACCACCGCAAAAATGCAATGAAATACAGTGCATCGGTTGCATTGAACGTACGATGCACAAAGTTTTTAAAAGGTTTGAGGTCAGCATCAGTATGTTGCAGTACAAATCGGTGCGGATCGTTATCCATAAGGTTAAGCAGCAGCGTACAGTTGCGGATGATGGTGGTGCGCTGTCCCCAGGCCAGGGTAGCGGCAAAGAGGGCGGCAATTTCAATGTCCTGCTTTTTGCTGAACCGGTGAGGAATGCTTACCGGATCATTTTCGATAAACCCGGGATGATTGTACTGCAGAAATTTTTCTTCCAGCAGCGCCTTAAGTTCGGCTTTTTTCACGGCTGCAAATTTAACACACCCGCGCGCAGCCTGGTTAGGCCACCGGATTCTCCAGCTTAACAATAACCGATTTCGATATGGGCGTGTGGCTTTTGTTGGCGGCGTGGTTGTGCGGAACCACCGGGTTGGCCTCAGGAAAATAGGCTGCAATATTTTGCTGCGGAATGTTATAGGGAACCACTCTAAACCGCCTGGCCCTGCGTATTACGCCATCGTAACAACTCACCAGGTCAACCGGTTGTTCTGGCTTTAAACCCAGCCGCTCCATATCGGTGGGGTTAACAAATACCACATACCGGCCGTTGTGAACGCCACGGTAACGATCGTGCAAGCCATAAATGGTGGTATTGTATTGATCATGGCTTCGTATGGTCATAAGCAGAAATTCATCGGGAGCTAATTGGTAATCGGGCAATGCATTAAGCGTAAAGTGGGCCTTGTTTTCGGTGGTGCTGAACATTCCTTCACGCACTGCGTTGGGCAGATAGAATCCGCCGGGTTTTCGCACGCGCTCGTTGTAATGGTCAAAGCCGGGTATGGTTTGGGCAATGAGGTTACGTATGTTGTCGTAGTTGCTCACCAGTTCATCCCAGTTTAAGGAAGTACTGTCCAGGGTTGCCTTTGCCAGTTCTGCAACAATTTTAGGTTCGCTGAGCAGGTAAGGCGATGCCGGCTTTTTTCCGCCCCGCGACTGGTGCACCACTCCTGTAGAATTTTCGACTGTAACAAACTGAACACCTGATGCCTGCACATCCAGCTCGGTACGGCCCAGGCAAGGCAGTATAAGGCCTGTTTTGCCGGTATACAGGTGGCTGCGGTTTAACTTGGTAGAAACGTGCACCGTAAGGAGGCATTGCTCCAGCGCCCGCGCGGTGAAATGCGTATCGGGTGCAGCCGACAGAAAATTGCCGCCCATGGCAAAGAACACCTTTACTTTTCCGGCAGCCATGGCGGCAATGGCAGCAGTGGTATTATAGCCCGGTTTGCGGGGCGGTTCGAATTTGAAAACGCGCTTCAAACTGTCCAGAAACTCAGGTCTGGGGTTTTCCCAAATGCCCATGGTGCGGTCGCCCTGCACGTTGCTGTGTCCGCGCACGGGGCAGGTACCGGCACCAGGTTTGCCAATGCTTCCTTTTAATAATAACAGGTTGGTAAGCTCACGAATGTTGTCAACAGCATTTTTGTGCTGGGTTAAGCCCATTGCCCAGCACACAATAATTTTTTTCTTTTCGGCAATCCAGGTTGCCGCTTCATACACTTTTTCGGCCGGTATGCCGGTACGCGCAATCAGTTCATCAATGGTATAGCGCTGCAGGTCGGCACACAGGGCATCAAAGCCGGTGGTTTTCGATTGTATAAAATCGTGATCGAGCACCGTACCCGAACGCCGCTCGTCCATCTGAAGTAAAATCTTAAGCAGGGCCTTTAACAGAGCCACATCTTCATTTACCTTTACCTGCAGCCACAGGTCGGTTATAGGGGTAGCTTTGCCGGCCAGGCCGCTCAGGTGCTGCGGGTGGCGAAAGGCCATAAGACCCGCCTCGGGCAACGGATTAATGGTGATAATGCGTGCTCCGTTTTTTTTAGCCCGCTCCAGGGCCGACAGCATACGCGGGTGGTTGGAACCCGGATTTTGGCCCATGATAATAATGAGTTCGGTGCAATAAAAGTCTTCGAGCTTTACCGATCCTTTGCCAATGCCCACCGTTTCGGATAACGCAACCCCGCTTGACTCATGGCACATGTTCGAGCAATCGGGCAGGTTGTTGGTGCCGTACATGCGCACAAACAGCTGGTATAAAAAAGCTGCCTCATTGCTGGTACGGCCCGAAGTATAAAACACCGCTTCATCGGGCGAAGCAAGGTTGCGCAGCGTTTTACTTATCAGGCCAAAGGCCTCGTCCCACTCAACGGGTTCGTAGCAATCAGTTCCCTGCCGGTAAATAAAGGGTCGTGTTATTCTTCCGCTTTTGCCTATTTCATAGTCGCTCCAGTTCCGCATGTCGGCCACGCGGTGGCGGGCAAAAAAATGTTCATCGCATCGCGCAAGGGTAGCCTCTTCGGCCACGGCCTTGGCTCCGTTTTCGCAAAATTCCACTACCGATCGCCCCTCATCGGGGTCGGGCCAGGCACAACCCGGGCAGTCGTAACCGTTAAACTGGTTTACCCTAAGCAAAGTGCGGGTTCCGGAAACCAGGCCGGCCTCAGTGAAAATATGTTTTGCTGCCGACAAAACAGCCGCCATGCCACCCGCTTCGGTTTGCGGCGCTGTTATTTTTAACTGCTTCCTTTTTTTTCCCTTCATACCTATGCTTATCTTTTCGAAAATTACCAAAATTCTGCATCATGCCCATTCGAAAAATTGTGCGCTGGTTGCTGGCATTTACAGGCGCTGGCCTTTCTGTTTACGCAGTGTTTTACCTGTGGCAGGCGCTTCCTGTTATTTCGGCCTATGGCGCAAAAACCATGTGCTCATGTGCCTATTTGGGGGGACGCATGGCCAATGACATAATCGAAAACGAGTTGGGCAGCATACTCTTCAGCGCAGGATCGTTCCGTTTAAATACAGCCGACTCATCGGCCAGCGGATCGGTACTGGGCATGGCCCGCAGAAAGGCCGTGTACCGAAAAGGTTTGGGCTGTACCCTCGTGAATGAAATAAGTGAAGACGAGCTGCGTGCCCAAACGCTAAAACCTCCTTCCGCAAGACCTTATGATCCGGATACGGTGTTATGGCCCGCCGGTGATAAACTTCCGGAAACCAATATGGATTTGTATAATGTGAAAAGACTAAACGAAATAGCCGATTCACTTTTTAGCGAGCCGGGACCAAAAGCCGTAATACGTACCCGCGCACTGCTTATTGTACATAACGGAAACATTATTCTGGAAAAATACGCAATAGGATTTGGAAGGGAAAGCCGTATGGCCGGCTGGAGCATGACAAAAAGCCTTACCAACGGAATTATCGGCATTCTGGTTAAGGAAGGGAAATTAAGCCTCAATCAGTCGGCCCTGCTGGAAGAATGGAAAAACGATAACCGTTCATCCATAACACTTAACAACCTTATGCAATCCAGCAGCGGGTTGCAATGGGAAGAAGATTATTCCGGCCCCGGTGCAACAACCACCATGTTATTCAAAAAGAAGGATGCCGGCAGGTATGCGGCACAGTTTCCGCCGGAACATCCGCCCGGAGAAGTGTTTTATTACTCAAGCGGAACAACCAACATTTTGTCGCTCCTTGCGCGTAACAATCTGGCTGAAGCCAGCTACCCGGCCTATGTTTATCACGAGTTGTTTTATAAAGCCGGAATGTTTTCGCTGGTTATCGAACCAGACCCCGGCGGAACGCTGGTGGGTTCATCGTTTTCGTGGGCTACTGCACGCGACTGGGCACGGTTCGGATTGCTGTACCTGAATGACGGCTACTGGCTGGGCAAACGCATTTTGCCGGAAGGATGGGTGGAATATTCGGTCACTCCCGCAAAAGGAGCCAAAAAGGGAGAATACGGAGCACAGTTCTGGCTTAATACAGGCGAACCGGGGAATGCCAAAAACCGCCTCTTTCCGGATGTGCCCGAAGATATGTTTTACATGGCCGGCTACGAAGGGCAGTATGTGTTTATCATCCCTTCAAAAAACCTGGTGGTGGTACGCCTGGGCCTTACCACCGGCAATGAGCCCGATTATAACCACGTGCTGAAAAACCTTATCGCAGCCCTGCCGCGTTAACCTTTTTCCTGCCCGGCTGTTATACAACAGCATGCAGGGTAAAAATATCGTTCTTATTGGCGGCAGCTATGGTATTGGCGCATCACTTGCCGACATGATCAGCACAGCCGGGGCTAACCTGTGGGTATTAAGCCGCAGCAAAGCCTCAGCGGGCAGGCATATTGCCTTCAACGCGGTTACCGACAGGATTGATCAAACCGTGTTACCCGACATCATCCATGGCCTGGCTTATCTGCCAGGCAGCATACAGCTTAAACCTATAAGCCGGTTAACTGACGAAGAATTGCTGCATGACCTGAATATTAACGCACTTTGTGCTGCCCGGTGCATACGCGACGTGCTTCCATTGCTAAAAAAGGCCGAACAGGCCAGCATTGTACTGTTCAGTACAGTAGCTGCACAACAGGGCATGCCATTCCATAGTTCAGTTGCCATGGCCAAGGGGGCAGTAGAAGGGCTTACGCGGGCACTGGCAGCGGAACTGGCGCCCCGAATCCGGGTAAATGCAGTGGCGCCTTCATTAACCGACACGCCCCTGGCCGCAAAATTCCTATCAACCGCTGACAGGAAAATGGCCTCCGCAAAACGTCATCCGCTTATGCGCATCGGCACAGCCGGAGATGTTGCCCATGCTGCCTTTTACCTGTTAAGCGATGCCAGCTCGTGGATAACCGGGCAGGTACTTCATGTCGACGGAGGGTTATCGGCTGTGCGCCTTTAGCCGCAGAAAAAGCACACCTCTTTTTTAAATTTTGAAAAGAATCAGCTCCATGCCTGTTCCGGCTGTGTTTTCCATCGCTCATGCATCCAAACCCATTGTTCGGGATATTTGCGTATTTCCTGCTCAATAATGGAAGTAAATTTCTGCGTATTTATCCGGATGTCTTCTTCTTCATTGCCTGTTTGTTCTACCTCTACTTCAGGATAACATGTTATATACTGCATTCCGTCATTGCCCATGTGTACAAACACAGGCACTACAGCCGCTCCAGTGCGCAGGGCAAGCAAGGCTGCCCCAACGGGTGTGGCGCAGGCATGGCCGAAGAAATCAACAAAAACGCTTTTAACCTTTGTATCCTGGTCAATTAAAATAGCCACGGTTCCGCCTGACTTCAGGGTTTTTATGAGCCGCACCGTTTCTTTTCCGCGTTCAATGGCAGTTGCACCCAGTTTGCTGCGTTGCTGCCACAACAGCTTGGTAAGCCGTTCATCTTTCATGGCCGTGCCGATAATGAGGGGTTTGTAGCCCCGAAAAGCCATTTCGGTGGCCACAAACTCAAATGCCCCCAGATGGGCGGTGAGAAACAGCACCCCCCTGCCCTTTTTAAAAGCTTCTTCAAGAAAATGCTCCCCTTTTATTATTCTGAATTTCCGGTACCGCGCATAGTCGGTTATCGGAAAAGCACGAAGCACATCGCCCGCATTGCGGCCCAGCATTACAAAGGTTTTCCGGGCAAGGCTTTTTCTGAAAGCTTCATCCTGGTGGGCATAGGCCATTTTCAGGTTGTTGAACACAATTTTTCTGGACCGCTTTGCAAAATTGTAGGCAAGGCCGCCTAACGTTCCGCAAACAGCCAGCCACCACTTCCGCGGCATGAGGTTGGAAAGTACAATCATGACGCGCACCATAACATAAATAAAGCGGTAGCGTATTTTTCTGCGGATATTTTTCCAGGCTGACATGCCGCGAAGATAGTGCATTTGGGAAACGATACTTAGTTTTACCCCACTAATGAAAACCCTGTACCTGGTACGACACGCCAAATCCAGCTGGGATAGTCCTACATTGCGCGATTTTGACCGCCCCCTGAGCGAGCGTGGTAAAACCGACGCCCCGCGCATGGGCCAACGGCTCCACAAACGAGGTGTTGCACCTGAACTTATCCTGTCAAGTCCGGCCCGGCGGGCGCGCAGCACGGCCAGAAAAATTGCCCGTGAAATAAACTATGACCTGTACCAGATACAGTTTGCTGATAATCTGTACCATGCCACTCCGGATACGATTTTACAAATCCTCAGCCGCCTGCCCGATTCATTTCAATCAGTTATGGTGGTGGGGCATAATCCGGAGTTAACCGATTTTGTTAACGAATACATGGGCGTGCGTATTGATAATGTGCCCACCTGCGGTGTCGTGGCCGCGCGGTTTAAGGTTCAGTCATGGAAAGAACTTTCATCGGTTGCCGGAGAGCTTATCTTTTTTGATTATCCCAAACAGGAAATTTAGCTGAAATTTAAAACCTGAAGGGCAGCAAATCCCAGGCGCGTTTCTTCAGTACTCCCTTTTCGGCAAAGCGAAATCCAACCTGTAACCTGAACAGGTTGGTGTTGTTGCTAACCCTTACCCCTTCAAACTTTACAATCCGTGCCTGAGTAGAGAAACTGGTTCCGCAAAACCAGCGGTTGTTTGCATAACCCAGTGCCAGCCGCAGGGTTGCTGTGCTGTTAATGGTTATATCGCGGCGCAGGGTTTGCCCGGCATCGCGCCAGCTTACCCAATGGTGAGCCGGACCTGCCGTAAGGGTGCCGTTAAGAAAAAACTTTCGCCATATTAAATTATAGGAATAACCGGGAGCCAGGCCAAAGGTGGTATATTGCAGGCGGGTAAAGTCCGATCCTTCACCGATATCGGCACGGGCAGCGGGCGGAATGAGCACGGAGTCTTCGGAAGCGCTGAATGCATTAATAGTGCCGTATATAATCCATGATCCCTGCCTACGCAGCTGGCGATCGGCAAAGTTAAACGATGAGCGCAGGGAAAATCTGCGGTGATTAAACACATAAAAGCCCGAGATGCCAAAGTTGCGCGTATGCAGATCGGGCCGTTGCGGAAAGGGCATGCCGGCAGGTATTGCAACACGCGAGTCTTTCCGGTAAAAGCCTTCGTATTTCTGATAGTATGCATCTCCGCCCCATTTCCGCGAAAGGATATTTACCTGCCAGTCGCGAGCTTTTGTTGTACCATACAACCGGGTGTTTTCTTCGTTTAACGGAACAGCAAAGGCCAGTTCTGCCAGAACATCAAACACATACATTCCCAGCCCCATAGTAAACCGGTTGTTCGGAACAAACTCTATTTTTCTTAACCTGTTGTCCCGGTCGGTTACCTCGAAAGTGAGCGAACGCTGCTTGATAACCGGCCAGACAAAAAAGTGGTTGGGATATTCCTGAATATAAAACGACCGCACCGAGTCGGGCGGGTTTTGTGCCCATGCAGTAAACAGGCTGGTAGCCCACGCTAGAATGGTCAGGCTGCGCATTACAAGATATATTCGCTCAGGTCCTTGTTTTTGATTAATCTGGTTAGTTTTTCGCGAACCTGGGCGGCATCTATCTGCAGAGATGTGCCCGGCGGGATTTTATCGGGTACATCAAAGAGGTATTCGTTCAGCAGCCGGCTCATCACGGTTTGCAGCCTGCGCGCCCCGATGTTTTCTACTTCGGCATTCAGGGTAAAGGCCACATCGGCAAGGGCTTCAATGGCATCATCGGTAAAGGTAACGGTAACGCCCTCGGCAGCAAACAGCGCTTCGTACTGCCGGGTAAGGGCATTGCGTGGCTCTTTGAGTATGCGCACAAAATCCTCGCGCGTAAGATTGTTAAGTTCTACACGGATGGGAAAACGCCCCTGAAGCTCAGGGATCAGATCCGATGGCTTACTGATGTGAAAAGCGCCGGCGGCAATAAAGAGGATGTGGTCGGTTTTTACCACACCATATTTGGTGTTTACGGTACTTCCTTCGACTATGGGCAGCAGGTCGCGCTGAACGCCCTCGCGGCTTACATCCGGGCCGCCGCCTCCTTTTTTGTAGTTGCTGGCAATTTTATCAATCTCATCAATAAAAATAATGCCGCTGTTTTCGGCCCGGAACAGGGCTTCTTCTTTTACCTCGTCCATATCGATTAGCCTGGCGGCTTCCTCTTCCAGCAGTATCTGGCGGGCTTCGGCTACCGTAACCTTTTTTTTGCGCGGTTTGCGGGGCATCATGTTGCTTAGCATTTCCTGAAGGTTCATCATAGAAACTTCGTCCATAATGCCGGCGCCAATCATGCCCACATTAGGTGTGCCGCCCTGGCGCAGCGTTATTTCAATCTTGCGGTCTTCCAGTTCCCCTCTCCGCAGTTTTTCGCGGAAATGCAGCCGGGTACGTTCATTGAGTTCGGCATCTGAAACAGGCATCTGATCGCTGGTAAAGGTGCCTGCCGGTGTGTGCGGCACCGGCTGCTGCCGCAGGGGCGGGATAAGCGCATCGAGAATCTGATCTTCCACCAGCTGGGCAGCTTTTTCGCGTACTTCTTCCTTTTTTCTGGCCTTCACCATGTTAACCGATTGTTCCACCAGGTCGCGCACCATGCTTTCCACATCGCGGCCAACATAGCCCACCTCGGTAAACTTCGAAGCCTCTACTTTTACAAACGGTGCCTCGGCCAGCCTGGCGAGCCTGCGGGCAATTTCGGTTTTGCCCACACCGGTAGCGCCAATCATCAGGATGTTATTGGGAATAATTTCGGGGCGCATTTCATCCGAAACCTGCATGCGCCTCCACCGGTTGCGCAGGGCAATGGCCACATTGCGTTTGGCTTCTTCCTGCCCCACAATGTATTTATCGAGTTCTTCTACAATACGCCGGGGCGTTAGGTGTCGGGTGTCGTTCATAAATTTTTTACTTTCCATAATGCTTTGGTATTGGTGCTTAGGGTAAGGGCCCACGCGCCTGTTCCGGGCTGGTAGGCGGCATTGCTTAATACAAGGGTAAAGTGGCGAATGTGCATGGAAACGCCCCACGAAAATCCGTTGCGCAGTTCATACTGCCGCAGGGCGTTGAATCCGGTCAGCACTGTAATTTGCCTGCTCAGTAAAATTTCAGCACCCACGGTTAAATGAGTTAACCCTTTTTTTAAGGCAGATGGTTCGCTGCCACCTGCCGGGTCCTGAAAAATATTTCCGGGGCGGGCAAGGCGGGTGGCGGTTACCGAAAAACGCGCAGGCATGTGTTCGGGTTTAAAGGTAGCGCCCAGCTGCACATCGAAGGGCAGGGTATTGCGCGATGATGGCGTGTAATCGGAAACAATGGCACCCAAATTCCGGAAGGCCAGACCAGCCTGAAAACGCTGGTTGGGATGTACAAAGGCTCCGCCTAAATCGGTAAGCAAAGCGGTGCTGCGGTAGCCGGCCAGGTTGGAGAGTACCGCTTTGGTGTTGATTGCGAAGCGAAAAACACCCGACTGCATAACCTTGCCCACGAGCAACTCGGTATCGGCCGAACGGAAAGTTCCCACAGGCATGCCCGTGTTGTCGTATCCTTCCAGCGTGCCATAATTTACATGGCGCAGCCCGAACACGAGCGTTCCGGCCCGTGGAAAAGTATGGGCATAGGCGGTGGTAACCTGCCCTGTTCCGGCCAGGTAAAACAGGTATCCGGCTGATGCCGAATGCGAAAGCGAATCGTTAACGAGGGCGGGGTTAATAAAGGCGTAGTTCACATCGCGACCATGTTCGGAAACATTATTGCCGCCCAGTGCCTGCAGGCGGGCGTGGGTTGGAAGCTGCAAAAAGCTGTAGGCCGTAACCGTCTGGGCGTGCGCCCGTCCGGACCACAGTAACAACGCTGCGCATGCATACCAAATGTACTTCAACACCTTCAGGCTGTAACTTTAGCATCAGTAAACGTAAATTTCAAAGGGTTTTTCACCTTCTCGCGCAATAGTGACAGCTTCAGCACCTCGTCAACCGTATCGACATAGTGGAAAACCAAACCCTTTACGTAGTGCTTTTCAATCTCTCCCACGTCTTTGCGGTTGCGTGCGCTCAGAATAATTTCTTTAATTCCGCTGCGCCTGGCCGCCAGGATTTTCTCTTTAATGCCTCCTACCGGCAGTACTTTTCCGCGCAGGGTAATTTCGCCCGTCATGGCCAGTTTGCTTTTTACCTTGCGCTGGGTGTAAAGCGAAGCCAGTGAAGTGAAGATGGTGATACCTGCCGAGGGGCCGTCTTTGGGCACCGCTCCGGCCGGTACGTGTATGTGCAGATCATACTGCTGAAATACCCGCGGGTCAATGTTCAGATGTTCGGCATTTGACTTCAGGTACGACAGCGCTGCCATGGCCGATTCTTTCATTACATCGCCCAACTGGCCGGAGATGGTAAGCGTGCCCTTGCCCCGGCTGAGGCTGGATTCCACAAACAATATTTCTCCGCCGGCCTGAGTCCAGGCCAGTCCGGTAACCACGCCGGCAATTTCATTGCCCTGGTATAATTCTTCCTCGAATATTTCAACGCCAAGAGCTTTGCGTACCAGTTCTTCGGTTACCTGTTTGGGGTAGGGTTCGTTCATGGCCACGGCACGTGCCACATGCCTGATGATGGCGCCTATTTGGCGTTCCAGGTTGCGCACGCCCGACTCGCGGGTGTACTTATCAATAATAAACCGTGTTATTTTACGGTTAAACTTCAGGTCTTTGGCTTTAAGTCCATGCTCGGCAAGTTGTTTGGGTACGAGGTGGCGCATGGCAATTTCGGTTTTCTCCTCGGCTGTGTAGCCGGATATTTCAATAATTTCCATGCGGTCGCGAAGAGCCGGCTGTATGGTATCGAGCGTGTTGGCTGTTGCAATGAACAGTACTTTCGATAAGTCGTAGTCTACCTCCAGGTAGTTATCGGCAAAAGCGTTGTTTTGCTCGGGGTCGAGTACTTCCAGCAGGGCCGATGAGGGGTCGCCCCGGAAGTCGGACCGCACCTTGTCAATTTCGTCCAGTATAAAAACGGGGTTGGAAGACTGCGCTTTTTTGATGAGCTGCAGAATTTTGCCCGGCATGGCGCCCACATAGGTTTTGCGGTGTCCGCGTATTTCGGCTTCATCGTGCACGCCACCCAGCGACATGCGCACATATTTTCTGTTCAGCGCCTCGGCTATGGAGCGGCCCAACGAGGTTTTTCCAACACCGGGGGGACCGTAGAGGCAGAGGATGGGGCCTTTCATGCTTTGTTTAAGTTTAAGCACGGCCAGGTACTCCAGTATGCGGTTTTTTACTTTTTGCAGACCGTAGTGGTCGCGGTCGAGTATTGCCCGAGCCCGCGTGAGGTCGAAATTGTCCTGCGTGTATTCGCCCCAGGGCAGCTCCAGCATAAACTCCACGTAGTTCATCAGCACGGGGTACTCGGCTGCCTGGGGGTTTATGCGCAGGAGCTTATCCAGTTCTTTGTTGAAGTGTTCCGATACCGCTTTGGACCATTTTTTCTGCTCGCCTTTTTTGCGCAGCTCCTCTATTTCCTTTTCGGGGGTATCGTAGCCCAGTTCATCCTGCAACACTTTTATCTGCTGCCGGATAAAATAATCACGCTGCTGCTGGTCGATGTCGGTGTGTACCTTTTTCTGTATTTCATGTTTGATTTCCAGCATCTGGATTTCGCGCATCATAAACTGAAGCAACAGCGTGCCCCGGTCCATGATGTTTCCCGTTTCAAGAATGCGCTGCTTATCCGAAACCTCTACATTAAGGTTAGAGGCCAGAAAATGAATCAGAAAGGGTACGCTCTGGATATTGTCGAGCGCAATGCGGGCTTCCTGTGGGATTTCGGGGTTGAGTTGTATAATTTTATAAGCCGCTTCTTTAAGCGACTGCACCAATGCCTTTGCTTCCTTGTTCAGCTCAACGGGAACATCGTGATGAATGTTTACCCGTGCCATAAGAAATGGATCTTCCTGAATGTATTCGGTTATCTCAAAACGGTTTTTGCCCTGAATAATAATGGTGGTGTTGCCATCGGGCATAACCAACATTTTAATGATGCGCGCAACCGTGCCGGTTCGGAAAAGTTCATCGGTTGAGGGTTCCTCGGCCCGCGGATTTTTCTGGGCCACCACGCCTATGATGCGGTTGCCCTGGTAGGCCCGCTTTACCAGTTTTATGGATTTTTGCCTGCCTACCGTAATAGGTATAACCACCCCTGGAAATAGCACCGTATTTTTAATGGGCAGTATGGCCAGTTGTTCAGTTAATTCCCCGGGTTTAAGGTCGCCTTCTTCTTCCGGGTTAATCATCTGAATCAGGCTGTCGCCCTCATCTTCCTGTATAAGTTGTATGGTTCTGTACATTTAATTCCAGATTGATAATGCCAAAATGACACATTTTTGCCTAAAAAAGGTAAATCCATGCAGGCCTGCTATATGTGTCAATCCTGATGCCATTTCATTGTAAAACCGTTAAAAAACTTTCAACTTTAACGAATTATGTATACAAGTGCTACGGTAAGAAACCTGATTTTTATTTGCACAGGATTTATTTTAGCCCTGTCGGCAACCGTTTCGCTGGCCCAGAAGCGGAAGGAAAAAAACACAAAGACAGGCGTGGTGCAGCTCATGGATAGCCTGACAACCTATGGCCATTCTGACATATTTCTGTTTCCGAACATTAACCGCATAGCTTTTTTTGAAGACCGCAACCGGCTGAAAAAAATCCAGCAGCTGGAAAACAGCGGGCAGCACGAAGCACTGTACCGTGCCCTGCGTGAATATGTGTCGCTCTTCGGCATAAACAATTTTTCGCTGAACACCTCCATGATCTGGCAACTGGCCCATCTTTCAAAAACCTATGGGCCTCCGGGCGAAGCCATTTTGTTGTATAAGCTGGTGCTCAAGCATCACCACGCCGGAGTAGATATTTCCAGAATTCAGGATGAGTATGAGCTGCTTACGCGAAACCACCGCGATTATTATGTACCCCTGCAGGAATATTATGATCTTATAGCCTTCCGGAAAGAGATTGACACGCTTCGGCCACCGCAGGGCGTATTGCTCAATATGGGCATAGGCATTAACTCACCCCACCCCGATTATGCGCCAGTTATTGCCCATGTAGATACCATGTTGTTATTCACCTCCAAGCGCAATGTGCATCAGCATTCACTTGAAAAAAGATACGATGAAGATCTTTTTTTCAGCGTAAAGGAATTTGGTTTGTGGATGGATGCCCGCGAATTTACATCGTTAAACACCAGCGACAACGAAGGCTCGGCCTGCCTGAGTGCCGACGGAAAATATTTGTATTTCTCACGATGCCGTGAAGAGCCCCACCGCGACTGCGATATATATGTGGCCGAACGAACCGACGGCAACAACTGGGGCAATGTGCGCAACCTGGGGCCCAACATCAATTCACCGTACTGGGACTCCCATCCCTCGCTGTCGCACAGTGGCGACACCCTGTTTTTTGCTTCCGACCGCATTGGCGGCTTCGGTCTTTCTGATTTGTACTACAGCGTAAAAGATGAAAACGGCCAATGGCAAAAGGCCCTCAACATGGGCCCCGTTATCAACACCCGGCAGTCGGAAGTAAGCCCCTTTCTGCACCATAAACACAATGTTTTGTATTTCAGCTCGAACGGACATCCCCTGAACTTCGGTGATTTTGATATTTACAAAACATACCGCCAGGGTGCGCAATGGACCGAACCCAAAAATATAGGCCCGCTGGTTAACGGTGCCGGAAGCGAATACTATTTTACTATCGATTCCCGGTCGGAGCACCTGTACTATGCCCGGTCGGAAGCCGATGACCCCAAAAATCTGGACCTGTTTTCTTTTCCGGTACCTATGGAGGCACAGCCTGAGGCCACAACCCGGTTAAAAGGTTCGGTTACCAGCGAACACACCGGTGCGCCCATGCAGGGCATTGTTTCGGTTATTGACCTGGACCACGGTGTGGAGGTGGCTCCGAAGTTTCTTCGTCCCGACGGGTCGTTTGATTTTGATCTGATTAACCGGCGCAACTACCTGCTTATTATACAGGGCGATGAATTTTTCAGAATAGAAGAAATTTTCTTTATGGACGGAGATACTGAAATAAACCGCACCGTGGAGCCGCTGGAGAGCAAAATCGCCTTCCGGTCGCTTGAATTTGAAAGCGGAAAAGCCGACATTCTTCCGGCCATGTACAACGACCTGGCCCTGCTGGGCAACTTCATGCTGGATCATCCCTCGGTTAAGCTCATCATCAGCGGCCATACCGACTCACAGGGAAAACCCGAGGCCAACCTTTTGCTGTCGCAGGCTCGTGCCGATGCCATTAAAAATTATTTATGCGAGGTGTTCCGGATTGATGCCTCCCGCATAACCGCCATAGGTTACGGGGGCTCGCGCCCGATTGTGGAAGAAAAAACCGAAGAAGACCGCCGGTTAAACCGCCGGGTTGAATTTGAAATTGTGCGCGATTAAAAGCAGGCAACGCGCTTTTACAAATTTACCAGCTTCATAATGTCGTTGGCAAAAATAAGCACCATAAGCAGCAGCAGAAAAAGCATGCCGGCCCGCTGCGCGCGCTCCAGAATTTTATCCGATGGTTTGCGCTGCGCTATGATTTCCCAGCCCAGAAACATTACATGCCCGCCATCCAGCGCCGGGATGGGCAATAGATTCATAAAGGCTAGCACCAGCGACAGCACGCCCGTTAACGACCAGAAACGCTCCCAGTCCCACCTGGGACCAAAGGCCTGCATGATGCCAATGGGGCCCGACAGCGACTCGCGGGGCGAGAGCACCCCCGAAAGCATTTTTCCGAACGCCCTGACCTGCACAGCCAGTGTGGTAAAGGCCCGCTCTGTTCCCAGCGGAACAGACTGCAAAAATCCATAGGAAATTTTTTCTTCGGCAGCGCGTATGAATTCCTCCGGTATGCGGGCATAAAAGCCTATGGCAGGTTTATCGGTAAATTTCTCGGCATAGGTAAACCGCACACCGTTTCTTTCTACCGTAAAACGTACCGAATCGCTGCGCTGCCGCACCAGCGGCAGTACTTCGTCATGATACTTAACTGGTGTACCGTTAACCTCCAGTATGCGGTCGCCGGGCTGCAGCCCGACTCTTGAAGCAATGGTGCCGGGAACCACCTCGCCCACCACTGCCGGAATGCGGTACCACACAAACTCATTAAGCCCCTCCCTGCGGTTAAAGGTTTGTATAAAATCGGGCGGAATGGGGATAACCACCTCTTCACCGTTTCTTAACACTGTGTAAGACGCATTGTCGGCCAGTAAATTGGCGGGCTCCACCAGCTCCTGAAAATAGCTGTAATCACGTCCGTTTATTTTTATTATTTTGTCGCCTGTTTGCAGGCCTATGCGCTCACCTGCAGGCCCCACTACAAAACCCCCGTTATTGTTTATGGCGTCCTTCTTCAGCCAGGTATCGCCATAATACCAGGTAATGCCTATGAATATCAAAATGCCCACCAGCACATTGACGGTTATTCCGCCCAGCATTACAATAAGCCGTTGCCAGGCAGGCTTTGCCCGAAACTCCCACGGTTGCGGTTCGGCCTTCAACGCTTCCGAATCCAGCGATTCGTCAATCATGCCGGCAATCTTCACATACCCGCCCAGCGGAATGGCGCTTATGGCATATTCGGTTTCGCCTCTCCTGAAAGACCACAATTTGGGAGGAAAGCCAATGGAAAACTGCTCCACCCGCATACCGAAGTATTTGGCGGCAAGCAAATGCCCCATTTCATGAACAGCCACCAGAATGGAGATGCTAAGTAAAAGCTGGGCTAACGATATGATCCAATCCATTATGCAATAAGTTCTAAGGCAATTTTACGCGTTTCCTTGTCGGTTTCAATGTAGTCGTTCAGGCTGGGATGCCCGATAAAACCTATTTTATCCATACATTGTTCCACCACATCGGCAATTTCCAGAAAGCCTATCCGGTCGTTCAGAAACTGCGCCACGGCTACTTCGTTGGCCGCATTAAGTATGCAGGGCAGGTTACCGCCCCGGCGCAGGGCCTCGAAAGCAAGCGCAAGATTACGAAAAGTTTCCGTATCGGGGGGTTCGAAAGTAAGGGCCGGGTACCGGGTAAAGTCGAACCGCGGAAAAGTAGCCGGCAGGCGCTGCGGGTAGGTAAGGGCAAACTGAATGGGGAGGCGCATATCGGGCAGGCCCATCTGGGCTTTAATTGACCCATCCCTGAACTGCACCATGGAATGGATAATGGACTGAGGGTGCACCACCACTTCAATCTGGTCGGGTGCCAGTCCAAAGAGCCATCGGGCTTCAATAACTTCAAGCCCTTTGTTCATGAGGGTGGCCGAGTCGATGGTAATTTTTGCCCCCATGTTCCAGTTGGGATGTTTCAGGGCCTGCGAGCGGGTAACCTGCCGCAGCTCATGGACCTTTCGCCCCCTGAACGGCCCACCCGATGCCGTGAGGATTATTTTTTCAATGGGGTTGTGGAATTCGCCCACAAGGCATTGAAAAATAGCCGAATGCTCGGAATCAACCGGATAGATGCTCACGCCTTTTTCGCGGGCCAGCGCAGTAACCAGCTCACCGGCTACCACCAGGGTTTCTTTATTGGCCAGGGCAATTGTTTTTCCGGCTTCAATGGCCTTAAGGGTGGGCAATAGACCCGAATATCCCACCAATGCAGTTAACACCAGGTCGATGGTATCCATCTGCACCACATCGTTCAGGGCCTGCTGGCCGGCATATACTTTAATGCCATGCGGAAACAATGCTTCTTTCAGGTTGGCCAGATGGGCTTCCGAACCGATAACCACCACGTTGGGTTTAAACTTCAGGGCCTGTTCCCTTAACAGCTCCACGTTGTTCAGGGCGGTTAATACTTCCACCTCAAAAACATCGGGGTGGGCAGCAATAACTTCCAGCGCCTGTTTGCCTATGGAACCGGTAGAACCCAGTATGGCAACCGATTTCTTTTTTATTACTGACATGGTGTTAGGGCATAAACCTGCAGGGCCTCGGCAATTTTCCGGTCGTTTGCCAGCCGGGGCACTTTATTTTGCCCGCCCAGCTTACCTATTGACTTCATATACTGCACAAATGCCCCATGCCTGAGAGGGGTAATGCGCAGCGGCCGAAGTATGGAGCCGGAAACCAAATCATCGTAATAAACATTTAAACTGCGCATCTGGTTATCGAGGCATAATGCAAAGGCAGGCAAATCGGCAGGCGGCCTGCTGAATTCAATAATCCACTCATGGTGCGGAAGCCCCTCCGGCGGATTTACCTGCGGAGCAACTGTAAACTCGGTTATTTCGGTTTCGGGAAATTGCTGCAGCGCTGCGTGGATGGCCTTTTCCACCTCTTCTCCAATTACGTGTTCACCAAAGGCCGAAATAAAATGCTTTATTCTTCCAGTCACTATCAGCCGGTAGGGTTTTGTGCTTACAAACTTTACGGTATCGCCAATGGAGTAACCCCACAGGCCGGCATTGCTGTTAATAATCAGGGCATAGTTTTTGCCTGTTTCCACCTCTTCAATGGATAGCCGCCGGGGATTTTCTGAAAAATATTCTTCAGCCGGAATAAACTCAAAAAATATTCCGTTGTTAAGCAACAGCAGCAGGCCCGGATCGTACTGCGAATCCTGATAAGCAATAAAGCCTTCAGAGGCCGGATATGTTTCTATTGAATCTACACGCCCGCCAATGGATTCTTCCAGCCGGGCCCGGTACGGTTCGAAGTTTACACCTCCGTAAACAAATACCGAAAAGTTGGGAAATACCTCTTTTATCTTTTTTCCGGTTCGGGCCATAATCCGGTCAAAATACATTTGCACCCACGGAGGTATACCCGATATTAAGGTCATGTTGGCCGGAAGGGTTTCATCGATAATGCGCTCCAGTTTTTCCTCCCAGTCTTCAATGCAGTTGGTTGCATAAGAAGGCATTTGGTTGGTGCGGAAATAAGCCGGCACCAGGTGGTTGGAAATACCCGAAAGCCTTCCGGTTTTTATGCCGGCCACTTCTTCCAGTTCCGGGCTGCCCGAAAGAAAAATAAGTTTGCCATCCAGAAAAGAAGCATTGCCTGTTTGGTGTACGTAAGCCAGCGTAGCGTTGCGGGCACTGGTAAAGTGTGTGTATTTCGATTCGTGCGATATGGGGATGTACTTAACACCCGAGGTTGTACCCGATGTTTTGGCCAGATAAGCAGGTTTGCCTTTCCACAACACATTGCTTTCGCCCTGCAATATGCGGCCGATGTATGGCCTGAGCGCTTCGTAGTCGCGAATGGGCACCTGCTTTTTGAAATCTTCATAATTGCGGATGCCGGCAAAGCCATGATCGCGCCCAAAGGCCGTATTTTCGGCCTGCTGCACAATGCGCATAAGCGTGCGCAGTTGCACCTCACCGGGTCTTGACGCCCACTGCCGGGTTTGTCGGTGTACCCAGGCGGCAACTGGTTTGGCAAGTGCTGCACGAATGCCCATGGAGATTATGAAATTAATTGATGGCCTTTGGCTTTAAGGGTTCAAAATTGATAAGAATGATGTAAAACAAAAAAAGCACAGACCCCGAAGGGATTGAAATATCTGAAAAATTTTACCCCGATTAAAACTATCTTTCGGGCGTTTTCGTCTATTAGTCCGTCAACCACCGTTATGCGCAAAGTTATAGCCTTTATTCTGCTGGCCTTTACAGGCGGAACAGCCGGAGCCTGGTTTTACGGTAAATATATTCTGCTGCCCGAGGTGAGGCGATCAAACGAAAGCCATTTTACACCGGCGGCCTACGATTCACCGGTCTCGTACGAGAACCCTCGTCCTGCTGAGGAACCATCGGCCAATGATGTCTCGGTTACCGATTCCGATTTCAGTCTGGCGGCCTCGCGTGCCATTCCCAGCGTGGTGTATATTAACTCCATCTTTAAGGGAGCCTCGTATTCACCATTCGATTGGTTTTTTCGGAGGAACCACCTCGCAAACACGGGTAAGCAGCGGTTCGGGAGTAATTTTCACCACCGATGGTTACATTGTTACCAACAACCATGTTGTTGAAACAGCCGAAAAAAATTGAAGTAAACTACAACAAAAAAATATATCAGGCCGAGTTAATCGGCACCGACCCCTCTACCGATCTGGCTGTTTTGAAGATAAACGAAGCCAACCTGCCGGCCATAACATTCGGCAGCTCGCGCAATGTGCAGGTAGGCGAATGGGTTATTGCCGTAGGCAATCCGTTTTCGCTCTCTTCAACGGTTACGGCGGGTATAGTAAGTGCCAAAGGCAGACGCATCGGCATTCTGGAAGACCGCTTCCCCATTGAATCGTTCATACAGACCGATGCCGCCATTAACCCTGGCAACAGCGGCGGGGCTCTGGTTAATAAAAGTGGCGAGCTGGTAGGCATTAACACGGCCATCCTGTCGCGCACAGGCAGTTATACCGGTTATGCTTTTGCCATTCCCGTTGACATTGCCCGCAAGGTTGTGGACGATCTGGTAAAATATGGCGTGGTGCAACGCGCCTTTTTCGGGGGCAATGTAATTGACTACAATTATGAAAATGCGCGGAAATACGATCTACCCACAAACGTTGCAGCTTTTAACGGAGTTTTGCTGGAAAGCATTACCCGCGATGGCCCTGCCGACAAGGCTGGACTAAAACCGGGCGATGTAATTACCCATGTAAATAACACGGAGGTAAACAGCCGGAGCGCTTTTGAGGAAGAGCTAAGTTACCGCTACCCGGGCGATAAAGTTACCTTTACCTATCAGCGCAACGGAAAAACGGCCACCACTTCGGTTACACTGGTAAACAAAGTCGGCAATACAGAGCTGCTGCGCAGAAAAATTTTTTCATCGGCAACCATCGGAGCACAGCTCGAAGCCACCGATTACGGCGTTCGGGTGTTTAAAATTACGGGCGGTTACTTTAAAGAACTGGGCGTGCCCGAAAACTATACCATCATCTCCATAAACCGGGTTCGCGTAAATGATCCGCAGGAAGTAATTGACTTCTTTGAAAAATACAAAGGCCGGGTTTACATGTATGGCATGAACAGCAGCCGCGAAATACTGCCTTATAATTTCATTCTGCGTTAATCAGTTCATCCGCAACTTCAGCTTGCGCCCCAGCTCTTCCACCGAAGATTTGAAGTGGGCATCGGTTTTCATCATGTCTTCCACCGATTCGAGGGCATGAATAACCGTACTGTGGTCGCGACCGCCAAAGTTTTCGCCAATAAGGGCAAGGGTTAACTGGGTGTAGCGTTTGCAGAAATACATGGCCACCTGCCGCGGAATTACAATTTCGCGCTTCTTGGCTTTGCCTTTCATAGCTTCCACATCTACCTTAAAATAATCGGCTACGGTTTTCTGAATGAAATCCACGCTAACATCGGCCTGAATTTCCTTGATAATGTTCTTCAGTACTTCGCGGGCCAGCTCCAGGTCAATTTCCCGCTTAAGCAAAGTGGCGTGGAATATCAGCGAGTTCAACACGCCTTCCATGTCGCGCAGGTTGGTGTCTACGCTGTAAGCCAGGTACTCTGCCACCTCAGTGGGAATGCTGATGCCATCGGCCTGCATCTTGCGATGGATAATAGCCAGCTTGGTTTCGAAGTCCGGCTCCTGCAGGTCGGCCGTAAGCCCCCATTTAAAACGCGACAGCAGCCGCTCCTGAAAGCCTTTCATGTCGCGCGGCGGGCAGTCGCTGGTCATAATAATCTGCTTGCCCGACTGATGGAGCTGATTGAAGATATGAAAGAACATTTCCTGAGTCTTTTCCCGGCCGGCCAGAAACTGTACATCGTCCAATATCAGCAAATCCACCTGCAGGTAAAAGTTTTGAAACTCCTGAAGCTTGTGGTTCTGGAGCGCATTTAAAAACTGGGTGGTAAAGTCGTTCTGATCTACATACAGCACAATTTTTTCGGGCATATTGGCTTTTATTTCATTGCCAATAGCCTGCACCAGGTGGGTTTTCCCCACCCCTACACCACCGTACAGCATCAGCGGATTGAATGAAGTGGTGCCCGGTTTTTTGGCCACCGCCAGGCCGGCCGAGCGGGCAAGGCGGTTGCAGTCGCCTTCCACAAAGTTATCGAAGGTGTAGTTGGGATTAAGCCTTGAATTAACCGTTTGCGGATTGAGCGCCTTGAAGGTAAAAGGAGAATAATCTCCATCAGCCACCTGATTATTCAACGACTGACGTTTTACCCCCGTTCCGTTGGGATAGTTTACCGTAACAGGAGGCGACATGGGCGAACCGCTGTCAACCACTACCGAATACTCAAGCCGGCCGCCCGGACCCAAAACTTTGGTAATGGCCTTTCGCAAAACCGGAACATAATTGTCTTCAAGCCATTCATAAAAAAACTGAGAAGGCACCTGCACGGTAAGCACATCGTTTTGAATTTGCAGCGGCACAATGGGCTGAAACCACGTATTGTAATTTTCTTCCCCGACTGATTCACGGATAATTTGCAGACAGTCGTTCCAGAGTGTAGTGCAGTCAGCCACCATGCAGAAAAGAGGTTTAGGTTAAAATAAAATTCTCCGCAGGGAGAAAGGGAGACAAAGATGAAGAAAAAGGTTTTAAGAAAACAAGCATCCTAACGCTTGACTTTTTTAAAAAAAATTACGTACTCAGGGGGCCCTGGTATTTTCTTATTGAAATTTAAAAATTAATCTGTTTTTCTTTCAGGAAGAATAATCGCACGGCCTTATTAACTTGCCGCTGATGAAGCCTGAAAGCCGTTTGCTGTTTTCTGAATTTCCCTCTGCAGGTTATACCGACTGGAAAAAGGCAGCACAGCAGGAATTGAATAACCAGGATCCGGAAACAACATTAGCCTGGCAAGTAGCTGATTTACAGGGTAAACCGTATTACGATTCCGCCCCTTTTATCCTGCATGCAGGCCCTGTGCCTGCCAGCATTACCCTTCCGCAGGTAACCGTTTTGCAAACCTCACAGGCAAACAGCCTGGCCCTGCAGCACCTGCGCGGAGGAGCCGACGGCATTTGCTTTCGCTTCGCTGCAACAATACAGGAAATAACTTTCCATGATCTGCTCACAGAAATTGAATGGCCCTGGTGCCATCTGGCCTTTCTGCTGCAGGAACCGGATGAATCGCTGGTTGCTGCGTTGCAAAACTTTTTAAACGAAAAAAAATTTGATAAGCATTCGCTATCAGGTGCTTTGTACTTTCAAACTTTTCCACATCATCCACAAGTTTTACACAAACTTGTTCACACGGTGGATGAACAACGCAAATTACTTCCGCTGGGCATTGTACTGCCTGACGGCACGTTTACCGAATCGGTTGCCCGCGCACTTGCCCAGGCAACTAAGCTCATCATCCGGCTGCAGGCACACCATCTCCCTGCCGAAAAGACTGTTCCATCCATAACCTTTGCAACCGAAACCGGCACCGATTTTTTTCTGGAAGCAGCCAGGCTTCGTGCCCTGCGGTGGCTGTGGTTTCAGATCGCACAGGCCTTCGGAATAAAAAATTATCAACCTGCTGACCTTTTTATTCACAGCATTTCGCCTGCATGGAACCCTGAACGCTACCACCCTCATGCCAATCTTATCAAGGGAACCATATCGGCCATGGCAGCCCTGGCAGGAAACTGCAATGCCCTTACCGTAATACCCGAACAGGAGGACGATGAACGACTGGCGCGCATAGCCCGCAACATTTCCCTGCTGCTCAGGGAAGAGAGCTGCTTTCAGCAGGTAAGCGACCCGCTGGCGGGTTCGTACTATCTCGAAAACCTTACGGCGCAGATAGCCGAAAAAGCCTGGCAAAAATTTCAAACCCTGGTGCGCGCATGATACCCGACTTTACATCGCTTGCCTGGAACAGTTTTAAACCTGCACCTTCCGGGCCGTCCGTTCAGCCGGCAGAAAAAAAAGTTTTCACGGCAACCGACCTGGCCGATGCAGAGCACCTTGGTTTTACAGCCGGCATACCGCCCTTTTTACGCGGCCCGTACGCCACCATGTACACGGTAAAACCCTGGACCATCCGGCAGTATGCGGGCTTCTCCACGGCCCGCGAGTCAAATGCCTTTTACCGCAGAAACCTGGCCGCCGGACAACGCGGACTTTCGGTGGCATTCGACCTGCCCACGCACCGCGGTTATGACTCCGACAACCCGCGCGTAGCCGGTGATGTGGGCAAAGCCGGTGTGGCCATCGACTCGGTACTCGATATGAAAATTCTGTTCGATGGCATTCCGCTCGACAAAATGTCGGTATCCATGACCATGAACGGAGCGGTAATTCCTATCATGGCGTTTTTTATTGTGGCCGCGGAAGAACAGGGTGTTAAACCCAGCCAGCTCAGCGGCACCATCCAGAACGATATACTTAAGGAGTTCATGGTACGCAACACATACATCTACCCACCCGAACCCTCCATGCGCATTGTGGCCGACATATTTGCCTACACCGCGCGCCACATGCCCCGCTTTAACTCCATAAGCATAAGCGGCTACCACATGCACGAAGCCGGTGCTCCGCCCACATGGAGCTGGCCTACACGCTGGCCGATGGACTGGAATACGTAAGGGCCGGCCTGAAAGCCGGCATCGCCATCGATGATTTTGCGCCACGCCTTTCTTTCTTCTGGGGCATTGGCATGAACTTTTTTACCGAAATAGCCAAAATGCGTGCCGGCCGTCTGCTCTGGGCCAAAATCATGAAGTCGTTCAATCCCTCTAACCCTAAATCTATGGCGCTGCGCACCCATTGCCAGACCTCCGGCTGGAGCCTTACCGCGCAGGACCCGTACAACAACGTGGCAAGAACCTGTATAGAAGCCCTCGCTGCCGTGCTGGGCGGCACCCAATCGCTTCATACCAACTCCCTGGACGAAGCCCTGGCCCTGCCTACCGATTTCTCGGCCCGCATTGCCCGTAACACCCAGTTATTTATAGAAAAAGAAACCGGCATTACCCGTGTAGTAGACCCTGCCGGTGGTTCGTATTATCTCGAATACCTTACCCATTCCCTGGCCCAACAGGCCTGGCAGCTTATTGAAGAAGTAGAGCAGGCAGGCGGAATGACCCGCGCCATAGAAAGCGGCCTGCCCAAACTGCGCATTGAACAGGCGGCAGCCATACGACAGGCCCGCATTGACTCGGGCCAGGAAGTTATTGTTGGCGTAAACAAGTACCGCGCAGACGATGAACCCGATTTTGAAATACTGGAAGTAGATAACCGGGCCGTTATACAGGAACAAACCGAACGCCTGCAAAAGCTGCGCTCCGAAAGAAACGAAACCGACACTCTGGCCGCACTCAATGCCCTGACGCAAGCCGCCAAAACCGGCAGCGGCAACCTTCTGGAACTGGCCGTAGAAGCCGCCCGCAAACGCGCCACCCTGGGCGAAATTTCCGAAGCCCTGGAGAAAGTGTTCGGACGGCATCAGGCTACCGTACAGACCGTTTCCGGTGTATATTCGGGCGCCATGAAAAACCAGGAACCGCTTAACCGTGCCCGCAGGCTGGCCGATGATTTTGCCCGTCGCGAAGGACGAAGACCGCGCATACTGGTAGCCAAAATGGGCCAGGATGGCCACGACCGCGGCGCCAAGGTAATTGCCTCAGGCTTTGCCGATGCAGGCTTTGATGTTGACATCGGACCGCTGTTTCAAACGCCGGAAGAAGTAGCCCTGCAGGCCGCTGAAAACGATGTACATGTTGTGGGTATTTCCAGCCTGGCGGGTGGGCATAAAACCCTTATTCCCCAACTCATCGAGTCACTTAAAAAGATCAACCGCCCCGATATTCTGGTAGTGGCCGGAGGTGTAATACCTCCACAGGATTATGCTTTTCTGAAAAAAAACGGAGTGGCGGGCGTGTTCGGTCCGGGTACCTCAGTAGCAGATGCCGCCATTCAAATACTCAATACACTGCTCCGAACTTTCCAAAACTAATGGCCGGCTTTCGGCCTTCCATAAATTTTATTAGCTTGTAGCTCCAAAAACTTTTCAGTCCTTATTAGCGGTTTAAAAATGAATTGTATGAAGTTTGCTTCGCAGTTGGCCCTTATCGTATGCATAACCTGCGCTTCCGTTTACGCGCAAACACCCAACCCACCGCCATCAAAGGTTATTAAAAAGGCGCAAAAGACACTCAGCAAAGCCGACCGCTTCTATACGGCCGGTAAATACAGCAATGCGCTGAAATCGTTGGCTAAGTATAAAGCTATCAGCAAAGGCCATCAGGCTTTTCTGCCTGCCTATTACCTGCGCGAGGCCCGGTATAACCAGGCGTTGGGTGTACTGACCAACTTTGAAAGCAGCCTGCAAAACGCCCTGCAGGCCAGCGTTGCAGTGTTTGGTGAAGCCACGCCCGGCCATGCGGCCACCCTGGCCGAAGTGGCCGAGGTATATAATCAATACGGCTATTACCGGCTAAGCCGCGAGTATGCCACTGCGGCCCTGAACATTATTAATCAAACCGATAACCCCGATCCGGTGATTAAAGTCAGATCCGTCCTGGCACTGGCCGAAGCGGCCATCGGACAGGGATTTGCCAATGAGGCACTGGCCCTTCTGCGCACTCACGAATCGTTCATCGCCTCCCGGGCTGTTGAAAAAGAAACCGTGGCAACCGAGGGTAAACTGCAAACCCTTCGGGTGCCCGATGCTGAATTGCCCGAACGGTTCAACAGCTATGCGCGGCTGCTTATGCTTCGGGTGGCCGCTTATGGCAAAAAGGGTGATATCGACAGCGTGGATGTTATGCACCGTGTGGGACGGGCCTGGATTAAAAGCAATGGAAGATATCTGGGCGAAACCTCCCTGATACCCGTTGAAGCCTATTATGTTTATTCGCGGTCTTTTGCTGAACATAACGATGGCCTGGTGCCGGAAGGTTTAATTAAGCGAGATAAAATGTCCGACTATGCCGACCAGCTTAGTGAGTTGAAGAAGCGCACCGCACCCTCCGTACCCTTGGCCCACGAGCTCTACCTGGCTAACTTGGATGAAATGCTCCGAAAAGACGGAAGCAGTTCGGCCAAATTTGCCAACCTAAAAGCCGAATACGACCGCATGCTGAGTAAGTACTTTCCAAAGAACAGCATGATGCATATTAATCTTAAAGCTGTAGAACTCAACACCAAACTTGCCAAAGAACAGACCAGAAATCTGGAGAATGCAGCTAACAATATACTGGGTTCTTCTACCCTTCCCCGATTCCACAAAACCCGCATCCGTTCGCTGGAATTTCTTTATCACTTTACACTGCAGCAGCGCCGGTACACCCAGGCCGAATCGAACCTTAACCAGATACTCGAACAGAAAAAAGAGCTGTATGGAGATGATTCACCCGAATACCATCTTACCCTTTTAACGCTGGCAAATTTTTATCTGGACTACACCAATAAACTGGCCGAGGCCGGCAAAATTTACCGCGACAGTTATTACGGGGTGGTGGAAAAGGAAATAGCAATGAAGCATAAAGACCATCTGGAGATCATCAACCACCTGGCGGCATTCAACGAACTTTCTGACAACTATGCCGAAGCCACCAGACTGCTGAGCAAAGCCAAAGATATAGCCCAGGTGAAATACGATAACGAAGATGTGGTTTATGCCAACGAACTGATTCACATGGCCAAACTGCTCATTAAGCTGGGCAACTACGACCGCGCAGAAGACTACATCAATGAGGCCCTGCCGATTTACGACCTGAAAAAAAACCGTGACGACCGCAACATTCCTTATCAGATCAATGCACTCGAAACACAAGCCAAACTGTTTGGCATTAAAGGGTTGTTTGACGAAGCGGAAGATAACCTTACAAAAACCCGCAGGATGATTCTAAGAGCAAAAATTCCCATTTCGAACGAATTGTCAACAGCCGAAGAGATGGCCTCCCTCTTCATTCAACTGGGCCGGTACTCACAAACCGAAGAATTGCTCAATAAACTCATCCCCGAGTATGAACGCCTGTACGGCAAAGAATCCATCCGGCTCATTGATCCCCTTATAAACCGAAGCCGTATTTTGCTGGCCAAAGGCGACTACACCGAGGCGGATAAAATAGCCCAGCGGGCCTTTGCCATTGCCAGCAAAACCTACGGCAACAACTCAACCAAAACCGCAGCCACGCAACGCCTCCTGGCCGACATTTACTACCAATTGGGCGATTTCGATAAAGCCATAACCAACTACCAGAGTGCCCTGACCAGCCTGGAACGGCAGTTTGGCCGCCAGCATGTTGACGTAGCCCGCACACTCTCGCAACTGGCGCTCGCTCAGTTTTACGGTGGTTACGACAAGGCCCTCGTGGAAAAGAACATGTTCGAGGCACGCGATATTGTGGCCGATAAGCTGGGCAAGGATAACCCCCAATATGCTGAATTACTCAAAAACCTGGCCGTACTGTATATTTCCAACAAACAATACGACCTGGCTTTTAACTCGCTGACCATTGCCGCCAACATCTGGCAGCAAAAAACCGGTTCGAAGCGCAACATCAATGCCGCATCTATCTATCAACTTACAGGCGATGTGTATTACCAGATGCGCAACTTCTCTAAAGCTGAAGAGTTTTATAATAAGTCGATAGATCTATATGAAAAATTCTTCAGCGCCTCCCATCCGGAGTATATCAAACTGTTGTCACGCCTCAGCAGGGTATATTACATGAACAAAGATTACAAGCGCTCGCGGCAAAGAATAGAGCAGGCGCTTGCCGCCTATGATAATTTTATTAAAAAATTCTTCCCGGCGCTCAGCGAACGCGAAAAGGCACGTTACTGGAATACCATTAAAGGCGACTTTGAATTTTACAACACCTTAGCCCTTGGTAAAATTGAAGAATTCCGAGACCTGAGCGACCAGGTATATAACTATCAGCTTCTTACCAAAGCCATCCTGCTCAACTCTTCCATAAAAATCAGGGAGCGAATAATGAACAGCACCAACGAAGAATTGAAAATTTTGTTTGCAGAATGGCTGCGCAAAAAAGAACTCCTTACCCTATCCCTCTCCATGAGCCCCCAGCAACTGGCTGAAAACGAAATTGACCCCTCTGCCCTGAATCAGGAAGTAGAAAAACTTGAACGCACACTCAGCCAGCAGTCGGAACTGTTCGGACAAAGTTTTGACAATAAAAAAATTACCTATGACGATGTGAGGAAATCGCTTAAAGCCAACGAAGTTGCTATTGAAATGGTGCGCTTCCGGTATTTCGACCATAACTTTACCGACTCTGTTATCTATGCCGCCATCTACATCCGGCCCGATATGAAGAGTCCGGCCTCCATTATACTGCCCGATGGCAAAAACATGGAGGGCCGGTACTTCCGCCTGTACCGGAACTCCATTATAAATGAAATAGAAGATAACCGGTCCTACAGCATTTACTGGGAACCCATACAGAAAGCGCTGGGTCAAACAGCCACCATTTATCTCTCGGCCGATGGCATCTACAACCAGATTAACCTGGAAACCCTGCTCATGCCCAATGGCCGGTACGTGCTCGACAACTCCAATATCGTACTGGTAAGCAACACCCGCGACCTCTACCTGCGCCGGGTGAAGAGCACACCCCGTGCCGACAACAAGGCTTCCATGGTTGGCAACCCGGCCTTTTACGTGGCCTCTTCGCGTGCTGATGCCCCCATACCCCAGTTGCCGGGAACAGAAAAAGAAATTACCCAGCTGGACTACCTGCTCAAACAAAAAGGCTGGAAAACAGAAGACTACCTCGAAACACAGGCTACAGAGGAGCGCATCAAACAGCTAAATAACCCACGGGTATTTCATGTGGCCACACATGGTTTTTACAAGCCCGTTGAAAACCTGAATGCATTTGACGAACTGGAAGGAAATGAGGCAGTGCTTTCGCAAAACCCGCTGCTGCGCACCGGACTGCTCCTTACCGGTGCAGGCGACCTGCTGGGCAAAACCGAACACAACTTTAACATGGATAACGGCATTCTTACTGCGTATGAAGCAATGAACCTCAACCTCGACCAAACCGACCTGGTGGTACTGAGCGCCTGCGAAACCGGATTGGGCGAAGTAGAAGCCGGTGAAGGCGTGTACGGCCTGCAACGCGCCTTTCTGGTGGCCGGAGCCAAAGTGCTTATTATGAGCATGTTTAAGGTCGATGACGAGGCTACACAAAAACTTATGCTGAAATTCTATCAGAAATGGCTCAACACAGGCAAAATGCGCGACAGCTTTATTGAAGCCAAAAAAGAACTGCGTAACGAATACCCGCAGCCAATTTACTGGGGGGCATTTCTCATGATCGGCCTCGAATAAAATTTTCAGTAACCTTACAAAAAGGAGCCGGTTTTTGCACCGGCTCTTTTCTTTTAAATTGCCGCCATGCGATGCTTTGCAAGCGACAACTATTCCGGTGTGCACCCCGAAATTATGGAGGCACTTAACCGCGCCAATTACGAGCACATGCCCTCGTACGGTAACGATGCGATCACCACGCGTACCATTGCCCTGTTCAAAGACCTGTTCGGTGAGCCCTGCGAAGTATTTTTTGTGTACAACGGTACCGGCGCCAATACCCTTGCTTTGGCAGCGCTCACGCAACGGTTTAATACGGTTATCTGCTCCGAATGGGCCCACATCCATGTGGACGAATCAACCGCCCCCGAAAATTTTACCGGCTGCAAACTGGTAAGCGTCCCTTCACATAACGGAAAAATCACACCCGAGGCTGTGGAAGAAAAGATTCACCGCCTGGGCGACCCCCATCATGCACAGGCCAGAGTAATTTCCATATCCCAGTTAACAGAATATGCCACCGTATATCATCCCGAAGAAATAAGGGCGCTTTCGTTGCTGGCAAAAAAATATGGCCTGTATCTGCACATGGATGGCGCCCGGATAAGCAATGCGGCCGTTAGCCTTAACCTTACTTTCCGTGCCTTTACCCGCGAAGCCGGTGTCGATATTGTTTCGTTCGGGGGCACAAAAAACGGCATGATGTTCGGTGAGGCCATTGTGATATTTAACCCGGCGCTGGCGCAAAACTTTGCCTACATCCGCAAGCTGGGAATGCAACTTCACTCCAAAACACGGTACATCAGCGCCCAGTTTGAGGCCCTGCTCAGCAACGACCTGTGGAAACGCAACGCTACCCATGCCAACCGCATGGCAAGAAAACTGGCCGATGAGCTCAGCAGGTTTCCTGAGGTTAAAATTACCCAGCCGGTAGATGGTAACGGGGTATTTGCCGTTTTGCCTCCCCAGCTTATTAAACCCCTTCAGGATGAGGTATTTTTTTACGTATGGAATGAAAAGCGTAACGAAGTGCGGCTCATGTGTTCGTTCGATACGCAGGAAGAAGAAATAAAACGGTTTGTAAACCGCCTCAGCAAACTGCTTAACGCTTAAGAAACTTGTAAGTACCCTTAAAGCGGGTGCGCTCTTCCCTCAGGCCCAGCAGATAATATCCGGCCAGCAAATCTTTTATGCGGATGCGCAGTTCATGATCATTTACCACTTCGGCCTCAACAGGCAGCTCGTTGCCGATTATGTTGTACAGATGAAGACGCACAAAGCCGGCATTCAGCGGTTCTGAAAAACGCACATATACATAATCATCCGTAGCGGGATTGGGAAAAACCGAAACCTGGATGTCGGTGCCCTGTGAATGCATTTCGCGCAAAGTCTGCGCACCTGCCCCCCAGGCACAACCTAAAATCATCAGCAAAGCTGTAAAATACACACGCATGGCAACATAAATTTACGTAAAAACCATACAAAAGTTCAAATCCGGTTCGTTAAGAAAAATTAACCGTACGTGCAGTAAGATGCAGGAAGGGGTAAAAAGGTTTAAAAACCCGTGCGCAAAACAGCGCCCGTTTGCCTGAAAGCCTCCGGCAGTTTTTCCAGTAAGTCGCGGGTAATCAGGCTTTCCGGACCCTTTTCATGAAGTGCCAAATCACCTGCCAGGCCGTGCACCCAGCACCCAATCCTGGCTGCATCAGCAGCCGCATAACCCCTTGCCATTAACCCGGTGATGATGCCCGTAAGGGCATCTCCGCTGCCCCCTTTGGCCATGCCCGGATTGCCCGTGTTGTTAAACCATACGGTACCGTCGGGAAGAGCTATGGCGCTGTGTGCCCCCTTAACCACTACCACCGACTGCAGCCGGCAGGCCAGTTCCACCTGCCGCTTCAGGCGGTCGAAGTCATCTTGCCAGTCACCCACCAGCCGCCTGAACTCGCCGGGGTGCGGAGTAAGCACACTCCCCTCCGGAATAAGCTGAAACAAATGCGCATTGGCCGAAATGATGTTCAGTGCATCGGCATCGAGCACACAAGGCAGGGCGGCTTTTGCGAGCAGGGCCTCCAGGGCCCTAACGGTTTTTTCATCCGTGCCCAGGCCGGGGCCTGCACCAATAACGTTGTAAGGTTCGGTACCGGGCGGGACTGAAAATACTTCGGCATCTTCATCCACCTGTGCCATGGCTTCCGGTACAGCGGTTTGAAGTATGGAATAAGCGCTGCCGGGCACGTGTACCGTAAGCAGGCCCGCACCACTGCGCATTGCACCCAGCGCAGCCAGCACGGCAGCTCCGGCCTTGCCCTTGCTGCCGGCCACAAGCAGGGCATGCCCATACCTGCCTTTATGGTCAAATTTGCTGCGCGGTTTAATTAGCTTACCAACTCCTGTACGGGTTAGCAAATAATATTTTGTTTGAGCCTGTTCGATGAATTTTTTGCTCAGGCCTATGTCCACCACGCTCCACTCGCCCACATAGGCAAAATTCTGCGGCAAAAGAAAGGCCAGCTTGGGTAACTGAAAGGTAACGGTAAAACCGGCTTTCACCACCTCACCTGCCGACGGAACATCGGCCATTAAACCGGAGGGAATGTCAACAGCAACCCGTATACCCGGCGCATTGTTTATTGCCCGTATCGCCTCTGCATATATGCCTTCCACCGAACGGTTCAGGCCCGATCCAAACAGGGCATCAATCAGCACATCGCATCCTTCAAACTGTATCTGCGCTGTGCCAGCCGTAATTTCCATAATGTTCACCTTTCCGGAAAGGCGCCTCAGATTGGTTGTAAAATCGGGGGTTTCTTTTATTCCGCCTCTTACTATCCAAACTTTAATCCGGTAACCGTATTCGAACAGCATGCGGGCTATACCCAGCCCATCGCCCCCGTTGTTGCCGGTACCGCAAACAACACCAACGCTGTGGGTTTCATCAAACTTAACGGTAAACCACGAACAAAAAGCCCGGCATGCACGCTCCATCAGGTCGATAGAAGCTACCGGTTCGTTTGCAATGGTATAGGCGTCCAGTTCCTTTTGCTGCTGCGCAGAAAGAATTTTTAACATGATGCGGTTTTAACGGTTTTATACAGCAGGGGGCTGAAGTCCGTAAAACTCATAATTTTTGGCAATGTAGCTTTTCCACTTTTCGGGCACCTGGCTTTCTTCAAAAATAGCCTCCACAGGACAGGCCGGCACACAGGCATCGCAATCAATACACACCTCGGGATTGATGTACAATTGCTTGCCGGTTTTATCGAAACCGGGTTCTTTTACCTCCTGCCCGCTTCCGTCTTTTTTTATGGGGCCATGAATACAATCCACGGGGCAAACATCCACACAGGCGGTATCGCAGGTACTTACGCAGGGTTCGCAGATAATGTAGGGCATAACGCAACGAGGTTGATATGTGGAAAGATAAGCAAAATCATTGAGAACCCGCAGCATATTTATATGGTTTATTGAAAGGTATTGATGTAACTTCACGTTTACGAAATAATGCACCTATGGAAGTAGAAATTCCCGGAAAAAAGAAAGCAGAGGAAGTGGAAAAAGTGGTTATCCGCTTTGCCGGCGACTCGGGTGACGGCATGCAGCTTACCGGTTCGCAGTTTAGCTTTACTTCGGCCATTTTGGGCAACGATTTGGCCACCTTTCCTGACTTTCCTGCCGAAATACGGGCCCCGCAGGGAACCCTGGAAGGTGTTTCAGGATTTCAGGTACAGATTGGCAAGGTCGATATCTACACGGCAGGCGACCAGGCCGATGTGCTGGTGGCCATGAACCCTGCAGCGCTCAAAGCCAACCTGCCGTATATCCGCAAAGGCGGAAATATTATTGTGGATGGTGATGCCTTTACCGATCGCAACATAGAAAAAGCCGGTTTTGCAGCCAATCCGCTCTCCGACGGCACCCTTGCCGGCTACAACGTGGTGGAAGCGCCCATCTCTTCACTCACCAAAACTGCTCTCGAAGGGTTGCAGCTGGACAACAAAAGCATTATGCGCTCTAAAAACATGTTTGCCCTGGGCATGATGTACTGGCTGTACGACCGGTCGCTAAAAGAAACCGAAAAATATATCGACAGCAAGTTCCGCAAAACACCCGCCCTGGCCGAGGGCAACAAACGTGCCCTGCATGCAGGCTACCATTATGCCGAAACCATTGAAGCCCTGCCGGCCCGTTACCGCGTGCCGCCTGCGCGCATTGAACCCGGCGTTTATCGCCACATTTCAGGCAATACAGCCACTGCATGGGGGCTTATGGCAGCAGCCGAAAAAACGGGTAAAAAACTGTTTCTGGGCTCCTATCCCATTACGCCGGCCTCCGACATCCTGCACGAACTGTCGCGATATAAAAACCTGGGGGTTATTACCCTTCAGGCCGAAGACGAAATCGCTGCCGTTTGCTCGGCTATTGGCGCAGGCTACGCCGGCCAGATTGGCGTAACCACTTCTTCGGGCCCCGGCGTGGCATTGAAAAGCGAGGCCATTAACCTGGCCGTAATGGCCGAAGTGCCTGTGGTAATTATTGACGTGCAACGCGGCGGACCCTCTACCGGCCTGCCCACCAAAACCGAACAGGCCGACATGAACCTGGCCGTATATGGCCGCAACAGCGAAAGCCCCCTTATTGTAATGGCCGCCACCACGCCAAGCCAATGCTTTGAAGCCGCATACATGGCAGTGAAACTGGCCATTGAACACATGACACCCGTAATCCTGTTAAGCGATGGCTACCTGGCCAACGGATCGGAACCGTGGAAGTTTCCGCGCGTGGCCGACCTGCCGGAAATACGGGTTCAGCATCCGGTTAAGCCGCAAAACGGTGCCTTCTATCCCTACCTGCGCGACCCCGAAACGCTGGTGCGGCCGTGGGCCATACCCGGTACCCCGGGCCTGGAGCACCGCATAGGTGGTTTGGAAAAACAGGATGTTACCGGCAACGTATCATACGACCCTAAAAACCATGAAAAGATGGTTCATCTGCGTGCAGAAAAAGTTGCCCGTGTAGCCAGCCGCCTTCCCGAACAACAGGTTATCGGGACAGGACATGCCCGCATGCTGGTGGTGGGATGGGGTGGCACTTACGGTGCGCTGTTCACAGCCGTATCGGAGCTGCAGCACAACGGTGCCGATGTGGACTTCGCCCATTTTACCTACATAAACCCCCTGCCCAAAAACACTGCTACCCTGTTAAAGCGTTACGATAAAGTGCTGGTGTGCGAACTCAATATGGGGCAGTTTGCTTCGCTGCTGCGCAGCCGCACCAATCACCCTAACATCCTGTCATTTACCAAGGTGCAGGGACAACCCTTTCTGGTGGCCGAACTTAAAGAAGCCATCATGCAACACTTAAACCTGAAGTAACCATGGAAACCATTGAACCTCCGGTAGTTAAAACCCTTACCAAAAAAGATTTTGAAAGCGACCAACTGGTGCGCTGGTGCCCGGGTTGTGGCGATTACGCCATACTGGCAGCCATGACCAACGCCCTGCCTCAGCTTAACATACTCCGCGAAAACTTTGTGTTTGTTTCGGGTATAGGATGTGCCGCCCGCTTTCCCTACTATGTGAACACCTATGGATTCCACACCATACATGGCCGGGGGCCGGCCTTTGCCACCGGAATAAAACTGGCTAACCCCCAACTTAGTGTTTGGGAAATACAGGGCGATGGCGATGCACTGGCCATTGGCGGAAATCATTTTATACACGCCCTGCGCAGAAACATCGACATCAACATTATCCTGTTCAACAACGAAATTTATGGCCTTACCAAAGGGCAATACTCCCCCACCTCGCCAACGGGCCTGGTAACCAAATCAACACCCTATGGAACCATTGAACGGCCGTTTCGCGCGGCCGATCTGGTAATTGGCGCTCAGGGTACTTTCTTTGCGCGCACCATCGACACCAACCCCAAACTCATGACCGAAATTTTTGTGGAAGCCGCACGCCATAAGGGGACTTCGCTGGTAGAAGTACTGCAAAATTGCGTCATCTTTAATGACGATGCCCACGCAGCAATTACCGCCCGCGAAAACCGCGATGACTTTCAGCTGCACCTCAAGCATGGCCAGCCCATGCTGTTTGGCAAAGACCGGAAAAAAGGCATACGGCTTAATGGCCTGAAGCTCGAGGTGGTTACCATAGGTGAAAACGGCGTTACCGAAAGCGACATACTGGTACACGATGCCCATAGCGAAGATCCTACCCTGCATCTGATGCTGGCCCGCATGGCGCCCCCGCACTATCCGATGGCGCTGGGGGTAATCCGGCAGGTGCGCGCAAAAACCTTCGATGAAGCCGTGGCCGAAGAAGCTGAGCGTGTAAAACAAGTAGCGCGTTATAATTCGGTAGATGAACTGCTGAACAGCGGTGAAACCTGGGAAATAAAATAAACACACATGCCTGCCTCTGCCCTGTTGATTTTCCTAATCTGCAGCCTCGTGATGGTGGGGGCAGGCATGCTTGTGTCGCATATGCTGGCGCCCAAATCGAAAAACATTCAAAAAGAAGAACCCTACGAGTGCGGTGTGCCCACGCAGGGATCAGCCTGGATTCAATTCAGGGTGGGCTATTACCTGTTTGCCATTATCTTTCTTATATTCGATGTGGAAACGGTATTCATTGTTCCGTGGGCCGTAGCCTTTACCGAAATGGGCCTTGCGGCATTTATTGAAATTTTGATTTTCCTGGGCGTACTGGGCCTGGGGTTAATCTATGCCTGGAAAAAAGGCGCGCTAAAATGGGAGTAAACCAAAACACCATATCGCCCGAACAACACGAGCAGCTGCTGCGCAACTTTCCCGGCCAGGTGGTGCGCGGACCCGGCAGCAATATTGTGGTAACCTCGGTTGACAGCATTGTGAACTGGGCACGATCAAATTCGCTGTGGCCGCTGGTGTTCGGCACCAGCTGCTGTGCCATTGAAATGATGGCCACCGGAGCCAGCCGCCACGATTGGTCCAGGTTTGGCACCGAAGTGGCCCGAGCCACACCCCGCCAGGCCGACCTTATTGTTATTGCCGGTACCATTGTAAATAAAATGGCCCCCGTACTCAAGCGCCTCTACGACCAGATGGCCGAACCCAAATATGTAATTGCCATGGGCGCCTGCGCCACCTCGGGCGGACCGTTTTACTACAACACCTACTCAGTGGTAAAAGGTGCCGACCACATTATTCCCGTTGATGTTTACGTACCCGGCTGCCCGCCCAGGCCCGAAGCCCTGCTGTACGGCATCCTGCAACTGCAGCGCAAAATACGGGGCGAAATACAGGTGGAATCGTTTGACCCGAAAAAGGATTTTCCGGAGTAGTTATGGATAACGAAGCACTGCGCCATTTTATAAGCGAACGCGTACCCGGGGCCGAAATCGGGCAGGGACCGCAGTTTTTAACCGCCACTGTGCCGGCCGTAAACGCCCGCGCGCTGCTGCACGACCTGCGCCATGACCCGAACACACAGTTCGATTTCCTGTTCTGCCTGACCGGCGTTGACTACCCGCCCGACCACATGATGGTGGTTTACCACCTGCGGTCAACCGTGTGGGGCCACCACCTGGTGGTAAAAAGCCGTATCCCCACCCGCGAAAATCCCGAAACCGACACGGTGTGCGACCTGTGGCGTACAGCCGAATTCCACGAGCGCGAAGTGTACGACCTGTTCGGCATAACCTTCAGAAACCACCCTGATCTGCGCAGGCTGTTGCTTACAGACGACTGGGTGGGACACCCCCTGCGCAAAGATTATTCCGACCCGGTTAACCTGATAGAATATTGATGGAAAACCTGATCGACAAAGCGCCCGAAACGCAGGAATACTTTATCAACATGGGGCCGCAGCACCCATCCACCCATGGCGTGCTAAGGCTTGTGCTTACACTCGATGGCGAAATCATCCGCAAGGTAGAGCCCCATATCGGGTACATTCACCGCTCAATTGAAAAGATGTGCGAACGCGACAGCTACCAGCAAATCGTTCACCTTACCGACCGCATGGACTACCTGTCGTGCCACATCAACAACGAAGCCGTATGCCTGGCCGTTGAAGCAGCCCTGCAACTCGAGGTACCCGACCGCGTAAAGGTTATCCGCACCATTATTGCCGAACTGCAGCGCCTGTCTTCGCACCAGTTGTGGTGGGGCGTTATGGGCATGGATCTGGGTGCCATTACCACCTTTTTGTACGGCTTCCGCGACCGCGAAATGATTACCGACATATTTGAAGAAACCTGCGGAGCCCGCCTTACCATGAACTACAATGTGCCCGGCGGGCTGATGTTCGACATTCACCCGAATTTTCAGAGACGAACCAAAGCATTCCTTGCACACTTCCGCAAAAAACTTCCGGAATACGATGATCTGCTGAGCAACAACATCATTTTCAGACAGCGCACCGAAGGTATAGGCCGGCTTTCGAAAGAAGATGCCATATCTTTCGGAGTAACCGGACCCACGGCACGGGCATCGGGGTTTTCGTGCGATGTACGCAAACACTTTCCCTACAGCGCCTATCCCGGGGTTCAGTTCCGGGAAATTCTGCATACCGAAGGCGACTGTTATGCCCGCTACCGCTGCCGGATAGATGAAATGTGGGAGTCGCTCGCCATTATCGAACAGCTCATCGACAACATACCCGAAGGCCCTTACAAGGTGCCTACTAAAGCCGTAATCAAACTGCCCAAAGGCGAATGGTACCAGCGCGTGGAAACCGCCCGTGGCGAATTTGGCGTGTACATCATTAGCGACGGACTTCGCAGCCCCTATCGCCTCAAGTTCCGGTCGCCGGGCTTCAGCAATCTCTCGGCTCTGGACCACATGGCGCGCGGCTGCAAAATTGCCGATCTGATTGCCATTATGTCGACCATCGACCTGGTTATTCCCGACATTGACCGATGAAAGCGTTGTATGATTTTTCGCAGCTCACTTCAGCCATTCATCAATGGCTTTCGCGGCGGTTTACACACGAGGCTACGTTGGCCATCGAAGCAGCCCTGGCCGGCATTGCCTTTATGATTTTCTTCGGCCTGCTGGGGCTGGTGCTGGTTTATGCCGAGCGCAAGGTAAGTGCCTTTATGCAACAACGCCTGGGGCCCATGCGCGTGGGCAAATGGGGTACGGCACAAACCATTGCCGATGTTATCAAGTTGCTGTTCAAGGAGCCGCTCATAAACCGCAATGCCGACCGGTTTTTGTTTAACCTGGCCCCCTACCTGCTTATGGTGGCTGCCTTTATGGCCATGACAGCCATACCGTTTGCACCCGGCCTGCAGGCTATCGACTTCGACATCGGGTTGTTGTATGTGGCCTCGGTGTCATCACTTGGTGTTTTGGGAATTTTGCTGGCGGGGTGGTCGTCAAACAATAAATACTCGCTTATTGGCGCCATGCGTGCCGGTGCGCAGATCATCAGCTACGAATTATCGGTCATTCTCTCGCTGTTAACCATAGTGGTCCTTGCCGGAAGTTTGCAATTCAGCGCCATTATTGAAAGTCAGCGCGAAGGATGGTGGATTTTCAGGGGGCACCTGCCCGCCTGCATTGCCTTCATCCTGTTTATCATAGCCGGCACGGCCGAAACCAACCGCGGCCCCTTCGATCTGGCCGAAGCCGAATCGGAACTTACGGCGGGTTTTCATACCGAATACTCGGGATTGAAATTTGCCTTTTTCTTTCTGGCCGAGTTTGCCAACATGTTTATTGTATGCGCTGTTGGCGCCACCGTATTTTTAGGCGGATGGATGCCCCTGCACATAGGCTCCTGGCAGGGTATTAACCGAATTATGGATGTTATACCACCCGTATTCTGGTTTTTTGGCAAAGTGTCGTTTCTTATTTTCCTGATGATGTGGTTTCGCTGGACATTCCCCCCGCCTGCGCATCGACCAACTGCTGCGCCTGGAGTGGAAATACCTGTTGCCCCTTAACCTGATGAACCTGATGTTAATGGCTCTTATGGCATTGATGGGGTGGCATTTTTAAAAGACCGGTAAAGTATAAAAACCTTGAAAGAACACGATATTATGACATTCATGGCGTTTGCAGGGTATAATCCATGAAGGATTAAAGCCCGCCCGGCTCGCCCCAAAAGCCCCTGCATACGCAAACAATCAGCAATAAATTTTTTATCTTACTGTAAATCAATAACTTATATCAACAATAAATAGATGTTTAAACATTTAAATGTACTTTTGCGTTATAACCCAACAAAATCAATCATCACTATGAAAAAACTACTCTACTTATGTACTGCCCTGCTGGTTGCGGCCGCAGTGCAGGCCCAAACCACCTGGACCATCGACAAGGTGCACTCCAAAATCGGCTTCAGCGTGTCGCATATGGTCGTATCTGAAACCGAAGGCGTGTTTAAAGATTATACCGCCACGGTGGTAAGCAAGTCAGACGACTTTAACGGTGCCGAGGTAACCTTTGCAGCCAAAGTGGCCTCGATTGACACCGACAACGAAAGGCGCGACAACCACCTGCGCTCGCCCGACTTTTTCGATGCCGAAAAGTATCCGGAAATTACTTTCAAGGGTACACTGGTAAAGGAAGGCGCAAAGTATAAGTTAAAGGGCGACTTTACCATGAAAGGCGTTACCAAAAAAGTAGAGTTCGATGTGGTGTACGGCGGCACCATTAACACCGGCCGTGGCGTAAAAGCCGGCTTTAAGGTTAATGGCGTAATTAACCGCCAGGATTACGGTGTGAGTTGGGCCAATAAGCTGGCCGGTGGCGAAATGGTGGTGGGCGATGAAGTTACGCTGAACATTAAGGTTGAGCTGGACAAGCGGGCTTGAAACCAGGCATAAACAGGGGAGCTGCGGGCTCCCCTCTTTTTTATATGCGCATTGAAGACGAAATAAAACAAAAACGTTTTAGCAGCGCGCAGCAAAAGGCTATTCTGAACATAATGTTTACTTCAGGCTGGATGCTGGGCCGGCTTACCAGTTTTTTTAAGCCATTTGGCATTACGGCAGCACAGTTTAACATTCTGCGCATTTTGCGTGGCCAGTACCCAAACAGTATGCAGGTAGGTGAAATAAAAAGCCGCATGCTGGACCGCAACTCCGACACACCCCGCCTGCTGAGCCGCCTGCTGGCAAAAGGACTGATTGAAAAAAAGATGTGCCCCAACGACAGGCGCGCCAGCAATGTGTATATTTCAGGCAGCGGCCTGGCCCTGCTGGAGAAAATAAACCGCCACCAGGCCGAGCTGGACAGCATGCTCAATCTTACAGACGAAGAAGCCCTGCTGTTAAGCAATCTGCTGGATAAGGCGCGCGGATAGGCAAAAACGGACTTTGGGTTGTACAGGCAGGCCTGCAAAAGCATGGCGCAACGCTCCTCCGGACCTCTCCCCGCACCGAAAACAGCCGCCACTACCTGGCCAGTTCTTTCTCTACAAATGCCATCAGCTCGCGGATATAGGCGGGCTGAAAATCAAATCGTATGCCTGCCGCCTGGTACACATCGGGAATGGTGCGCGTGTTGCCCAGTTTAAGGGCATTGAAGTAGGCCTCCAGGGTTTCGCTATGATTGCGGTTGTAATTGCGCCACAAGGCTATGGCGCCCAGCTGGGCCATGCCGTATTCTATGTAATAAAAAGGAACTTCGTAAAGGTGAAGCTGTTTTTGCCACAGGTAGTCTCTTCCGTCTTCCAGGCCCGACCAGTCTGTAACCGAATCGGAAAAGGAGGTAAATATGCCGGTCCATGCCTGCCTGCGTTCTTCTTCGTTATGGCCGGGGTGCTCATATACCCAGTGCTGAAACCTGTCGATGGCGGCCACCCATGGAAGGGTTTCAAGAACATCTTCCAGGTGTTCGTGTACTGCCCGCCTGCGGTCCTCTTCATTGGGGAAAAAACTCATCCCAGGCTTCCATGGAAATAAGCTCCATACCCATCGAGGCCAGCTCGGCCGTTTCAGAAGGTGTGGATTTAAAGTGGTAGAGTTCGAGGTTGCGTGTAAGAAAGTTATGCGCGGCATGGCCTCCCTCGTGCATAAGGGTAACGATATCGCGCAACGTGCTGGTGGCGTTCATGAAAATAAACGGAATACCCAGTTCGGCCAACGGATAGTTATACCCGCCCGGCGCCTTATTTTTTCTCGACTCCAGGTCAAGATGTCCCATTTCGCGCATGGTTTGCAGGCAGTATCCCAGGTAGGGATGGATGCGCGCAAAACACTTAATGCCCTTTTCGGCCAGTTCGGCACCGTTGTGAAATGCCCGGAGGGGCGCGCGCCCCAGTACATCGGCTGCCTTATCCCACGGACGCAGCGCTGTTAACTTCATGTTTGCTTTACGGGCTTCCATAAGCCGGTTAAGCTGGGGCACCACATGCAGGCGCACCGCCTCATGAAAATCGTAACAATCCTGAACGGTATAATCGAAACGGCCAAGCGCTTTAAACATGTAATCGCGAAAGTTGGCAAATCCGGCATTTACCGCCACCTGGTGCCGCAACCTGACCAGGCGGGTAAAGAGCGCATCGAGCTGTTCGCGGTCCTGCAGCCTGCGGGCTGTGATAAGCCGGTACACCTCTTCGCGCAGGACGCGGTCGGGCTCCTGCAGCAGCACGCCGGCCTGTTGCAGCGTTAGCTCCTGGCCCCGGAAGGTGATGGTCATGGCGCCGGCTATGCGGTTATACTTTTGTTGTTCCAGGTTTATTTCGGTAAACAGGGGGATGTTTTCTTCGCGAAACAGATCGATTTCCTTTTGCAGGTTGCGGATAAGGATATCGTAACCGGGCAGGCGTTGAAGCTCGCCAAGGTACCGGCTTTCCATGGCCTTGCGGTTCAGGCTGTCGGTTAACGGGGCTATGCGGGGCTGGAGTTCCTCAACAAAAAAACGGTACGATTCGCTGGCGGCCTGGTCATCGGTAAAGCGCGTCATATGAATATACCGCCAGGCCAGGTCGTCAGCTACCACCGCCTCCAGTTCGCTTCGGTGCCTGAACCAGGTTCGCAAGTCTTCTGCCGATTGAATCAGGCGGGCCAGCAGTTCATCGTACCACGGCTGCAGCGAGCTCCAGTCAGTTACCCTGAAATTTTCGGGCAAAAAAATCCGCGGTGGCCGTGTTATGGTATGGTGGTTTGTCATATCCTGAAATTCATCCATCTTAAGGCCGCAAAGATAACTTATCTGCAGTGAGCGCAGCTTTGATTTTGTTTTTTGTTCTTACCCTTATAGTCGAGATACTGGGTACCGTAGGGGGCTTTGGCTCATCGTTGTTTTTCGTTTCGGTTGGTCAGTTCTTTTTCCCCTTTCAGATTGTGCTGGCGCTTACCGGTATGCTGCATATGTTCAGCAACACGGCCAAGCTGGTTTTTTTCTGGCGCAGTATTAATAAAAAACTGCTGTTGTGGCTAGGCATTTCAAGCGCCGTGTTTGCAGTGGCCGGGGCACTGTTGCTGCGGCTTGTAGCGCTGGATTATGCCAAACTAATCCTCGGCATTTTTCTGCTTGCTTTTAGCGTGTTTATGTTATTTTGCCCATCCTTCAGCGTAAAGGCAAACCTGCGCAACTCAGTTGGCGGCGGGGCGCTTTCAGGATTTCTGGCAGGGTTTATCGGTACGGGCGGGGCAGTTCGGGGACTGGTGCTGGCTTCGTTTCAACTGGAAAAGAACCTGCTGATTGGCACTTCGGCTGCCATTGATTTTACGGTGGACCTGCTTCGTACCATTATTTATCTTGACAGCAACTATTTTCCGGCAAACATGCTCCCCTTACTGCCTTTGTTGCTTGTTGCGGCTTTTGCCGGAAGTTACCTGGGCAAGGTAATCGTAAACAAAATATCGCAGCAAACATTTCGCATTTTACTGCTGGTGCTGGTTTTGATGCTGGGATTGCTGATGATGGTAAATGAGCTGATGGTATTATGGAAAAACTGATAATAGATATAGTGGGCTGGTGTGGTTCGCTGATGGTGATACTGGCCTACGGACTGAACAGTTACCAGCGGATCAGGTCGGATGCTGCAGCTTTTTTAATGCTTAATTTTATCGGAGGCATTTTTCTTATCATTTATTCGGTGTATTACACGGCTTACGCGAACACGTTTATTAACGTGGTGTGGGTGTTAATTGCCGTACCTGCACTGCTGCGGCTTGCCGCAAAGAGGCCCCGGCAGCAGCCATGATGCCGGGGCACTTATCAAACCGTAACACCCTTACCAACGCGGCTGTATGGGGCTTGAATATTCAGGCCTCCACCTGTAAGAGGTAAGCCTGCTGATTGGCCTTGCGCCAACCCCAATTTTACCTGAGCACGAATCAGGCGCCTGTTAAGACGCCTGCCAGGAGTTATTTGCAGCCTGGGCATCGCCACTCATGGGTATGTAAAGCTTAACAGCTTTTATCTTTCGCTTACCGGCATTTATCTTATGCACATAGGTATCGGATGCCTTCCACACCGCGGGGCTTACCTCATCGGTTATGGTTGAGCCGTCTTCAAAAGAGGTCTGGATTTTAAAATAAACGGGGCGCCCGCCATGGTTTTTAACCGTTACGGTATTGCCCTTTACACCGGCAATACCAATATCCATGTAGCCCCAGTCGAAGTACCACTTCTTCCAGAACCAGTTCAGGTTTTGGCCGGCCACCCGGTTAAAGGTGAACATAAAGTCGTATGGCGTGGGGTGTTTATGCTTCCAGGCATCCATGTAGGCGTGCAGGCATTTGGTGAACAACTCAGGCCCCAGCAGGTGATAAAGAGCCACGTACGATTGCGCCCCGATGGTGTAGGAGTTAATGCCGCTGCCCTGGGCCACGTGTGTGGGCGTCATCATGGGCAGTACGCGCTGCGAGGCCAGGTAGGGCTGGTCGGTTGCTCCTTCTTCGAAGAGCTGTTCAATGAAATATTCAGAAAATGAGGCAAAGCCCTCGTCCATCCAGGCATATTTTTTTTCGTTTATGCCCATCATAAACGGGAAGTACATGTGGCACATTTCGTGCAAGGTAAGGCCCAGCTGGGCCTGGGCATCGCTTATTTCGCGACCGAGAAACCGGGCATACAGGCGGCCGGAAATATGCTGGTCGTTGGCCATGCCCGGAAATTCCATACCTCCGCCTTCCAGGCCGTTGAATATGGTGAAGTATTTATACGGAAAGGGATAGACGGGGAATTTTCCATGAAAAACCTTTAGCGACTCTTCAATGGCCTGAAGCACGGCACCGAATTCGGGATGGTCGGGTGGATAGGCTACCTGTATAAAATAATCACCGTGCCGGTCGGTATAGTTGCGGGCTTCCCACAGATAGTGATCGCTTAGTGCAAAGGCAAAGTCGGGAAAGTTACTGGCCGTATAACGCCAGGTTTTGCTTCCGGTTGCTGTTTTCCTGAAGTCGGTTTCGTCATAAATACGCACGGGGGTTTTGCTTTGTGCGGCCTGTGTAAGTTTCTGGCGTATGGCCGGCGCATATACCTCGTTGACATTTGAGGGGGGTACCGAAGCCCATACCACAAAATTATCGGGAACGGTTATTTCCACTTCGTAGTCGGAGTAGTCGTGATAAAACTCGGTGGCTGCATCATAAACAATGCGGTCCCAGTAATCAATATCATCAAGCACGGCCATTTCGGGGTACCAGTAGGCAATAAACATAGAGGTGCTGTCGATGGCGCCACTTCGCTCAAAGCCTTTGCCCGGAATTTCATAGCTCCATTTCACTTCCATTTGCATGGTGCCGCCCGGGGGAACCGGTTGTTTGAGGATTATGGTGTAGTTGGTGCCTCCGTAGCGTACCTGGTTTTCATCATTCAGGTTTATGGTTTCACCGTTTACTTTAAGCTCTTCAATGACCATGCCTTTGTGCTGGCTAAAGGCAGGCTCGCCCCTGTTAAAAAAGCCGGCTTTGCGCGAAGTGGGTTTGTAATAGTCGTGATAGGTGTGAAACACAGGCACCGTTATGCTGTCGGGGTTGTTGTTGTAGTAGGTAATAAACGCCTGCCCGTGCAGCATTTTGCTGTGCGGATCGACCGTTGCACGTAATTTATACACCGATCGGTTCTGGGTGTATTTTTCAGAAACAGTGCCGTCCCATTTACGGGTGCCGTTCTCATAGGCTTTGCGAAACTCCAGCGGCATATAGAGTTCCTGCGAATAGGCCGAAACAGCAAAAATGAGTAGCAGCAGAACAGTTGGCATTTTTTTCATGACAGGTAGATTTGGTTTATAGAATTTTCAGAAAATTTTTTTCACGAGCAGCGAGGTGGTTTCATCATCGAGCACCTCTATCCGGTCGCCTTTTTCAATATACTCTCCCCGGGTAAAGGCATCATAAATTTTATCGTCTATCATCACCTTGCCGGCCGGGCGCAGCACGGTATAGGCTACACCTTGTTTACCTTTAAGCGAGTCGGGCGCAGGTTTTACCACATAGCCATCGGCAGTATCCTGTGTTTTGGTGAGGGCAATACGGCTGAACATCCTGCTGTTGGCCAGCCGTGCACCGCCGGCAAACAGCACCAGTATGCCGCCCAGTATGCCACCCAGCGTAGCAGCCACGGCATATACCAGCTCGGCTGCCGGCACAAATTCAAAATCAAAAGCATCGTTGTTAATCATAATAAGAATAAGCGAGCCTACGGTTAAGGTAATACCCGCAATACCCGCTATGCCAAACCCCGGCAGCACAAAAAGCTCTGCCAGAATAAGGGCTATGCCGGCAAAGAGGGCCAGGATTTCCCAGTTGGCAGCAAGGCCATTAAGATAGTAAGGCACCAGGTACAGAATTAAAGCGGTTACGGCAGCAGCAAGCGGAAAGCCCACACCTGGTGTTTGAAGCTCAAACCATAGCCCGCCCACTATAATCAAAATCAGCAGTCCGCTGATAAACGGATTCAGGAAGAAGGCAATGATTTTTTCAGTTTGATTGAGTTGAAATTTAACCAGTTCATAGTCGGTAATCTTATTGCGCGTGAGGATTTCCTCAACGGAGTTTACACGTGCTTCACAGAAGCCGTATTTAATGGCTTCGGAAGTTGAGAAGGTTATAACCTCTCCTTCCCTTTTCACGCTGTCAATTACCACGCGCTCATCTACCATGCCCTCGGCAATGCGCGGATTGCGGCCATTTTCTTCGGCTATGGAACGCATAATAGAGCGCATATACGACTGGTACTTGTCGGGCGCTTTTTCACCGGAGGCGCTTACCACGGTGGCGGCGCCAATGCTGGCTCCGGGTGTCATGTAAATGCTGTCGCAGGCTATGGCAATAAGTGCACCGGCAGAGGCTGCATCGGAATTGATATACACCCATATAGGTTTATCAAAGTCCATTATTTTATCCACAATCTCTTTGGCATCGGTTAAAATGCCTCCGTAGGTATCCATCTCCAAAACAACTACATCGGCGTGGATGGTGCGGGCATGCTGAAGCGCCAGCTCCACATAGCGGTTGGTGCGCGGATCAATTTCGCTTTTTATTTCCATGAGCATCACCCTGGTTGTCTGTCCGTAAACCGGTGAAAACACAACGAACAAGAGCACCAAGGCCAGACCCCTTAAGCCTGAAGAATAACCATGGAGCAACATTTTATTACCAGCCTTTATCATGTACCGGCCGCTAAGTTAGTCTATTCCGTCAATTGGAACGGTTTGGTAACAAATTTGTTACAACACCGGTGGAGGGTACTTTTTCAAACTCAGCTTGTTGCGTAATTTCGTGGCAACGGGAAAGTTACCCGTACATTTTTTGTTTGCTATGCTTAACATTTTAATTTTTTTCTCCGCTGTTTTTGCTGCCCCTGCCGATTCCATCGGTACGGAGATGGTTAACGGTAAGTTATTTGTTATTCATAAGGTTGACGAAAAAGAAACACTTTACAGCCTGTCGCGCAGATACGGGGCAACCATCGCCCAGATACTGGAGTATAATCCTACGGCCGATGCGGGTCTTGCCGTAGGCCAGATACTCAGAATTCCCTATTCGCCCCGCACCCCGCGCAGGGTGGTATCGAACGGCATTATTCATAAAGTTGCCGAAAAGGAAACGCTTTTTTCCATTTCCAGGCTCTATGAAGTGAGCGTTGATGAAATCCGGCAATGGAACAACCTGCCTGATAATACCCTTGCAGTTGGTCAGGAGCTGCTCATTAAAAAACCGGTTAATGGCGGCATGCAACCACCGCCAGATCAGGTTATGTCGGCACAAACGGTACATACGGTACAGGCCGGTGAAACCTTGTTTTCCATTTCGAAAAAATATGGCATAGCCCTGGAGCAGATAAAAGAATGGAACGGCCTTGCCGGCAACGAGTTAAAGATCGGGCAGAAACTGTTTGTATCGCAGCCCATGCATCAGGCAACTGCCGTGCAGCCTTCGGATGCTGTGGTTAAGCCTGACAGTTCTGTTGCACAGTCCAAAACAATGGTTGGTACAACCCCCGAAAAGGTTCCACAGGTTTTTGTTACACCTGCCGAAACGCTGGGTACCAGCAGCGAGATAAAAGAATCGGGCCTGGCCGAACTGATTGAAGGAACGGAGGCCAACCGCAAATACCTGGCTTTACACCGCACAGCGCCGGTTGGCACCATTCTTAAGGTACGCAACGAAATGAATAACCGCGAAGTGTTTGTACGGGTTATTGGCAAGCTGCCCGACACGGCCCTGAACGACAAACTCATCATTAAAGTATCGAAATCGGCCTACGACCGGCTGGGAGCAATTGACCCGCGCTTCAGGGTAGAGGTTACCTATTATCGTTAAGCGGCAATACGAGCCTGCCATGCTTCCAGGCGCCTGTTAATCAGGGCAAACCACAACGGTGGCACCAGTGCTATCAAAATCATGGTGGGATAGCCATAGGGTAGTTGCGGGCTTTCATCATAATGATTCAGCACCTGATACCGTTTAATGGCATACACGTGGTGGTCGGAATGGCGCTGCAACTGAAACAGAAAGAAGTTGCTCACCACGTGGCTGGCATTCCAGCTGTGCAGGGGGTTAACCCTTTCGTAACGGCCGGGCGAAATTTCTTTTCGCACAATGCCGTAATGTTCTACATAATTAACGAGTTCCAGCAGGGTAAAAGCCAGCAGGCTCTGCGAAAAAAAGAACAGGGGAATTTGCCAGGCCCACCGATGCAACAACCAGCTGTACAGTACAAACGCTGCCGCACAAAACAATAGGGGCAACAGGGCATAATGAATCATGCGGTTATGATGGCTTAATACCGGCATGCCCTTTTTGCGCAGGCGTTCGTTTTCAATTTTCCATGCGTGACGGTAGCCACCAAACACCGAGCGAAACCAGAATGCATAAAACGACTCGTTTTTGCGCGCAGTGGCAGGGTCGTTGGGTGTGGCTACCCAAACGTGGTGGCCCTGGTTGTGTTCAATGTAAAAGTGCATGTAGCACACCATTAAAAGCAGTATTTTACTGTACAGGCGCTCGGTGAAGCTTTTTTTATGTCCCAGCTCGTGGGCTACGGTTATGCCAATGCCCCCGGTAACCAGCGACATACCTGTTACAAACAAAATCCACTGGCTAACCGTTTGTATGCCGCCTGTTGCCACTGTATGAAAAGCCCAGCACATAAATGCCATCTGAAACCACGTCCACACATACAGTACAAACAGGTAGTAGAAATCCGATTCGGCCACCCGGGCTTCTTCGGGGCTAAGGTTGGAGGGGTCGGTGCCCAGCCGGGCATCTATCAACGGAAGAATAACAAACGAAAAGACAATGGGCAGGGCCAGCCACCATCCTCCCAGGTAAAAGCCGGCAATAACCAGCCCGGGAATGAGGAAGGCTGTAAGAAAGCCGGTTTTGTTCAGTGCATACATAGCCGGTAGCGCTCTGCTAAAATAATGATTTTATTCTTCGGCCAGATGAAACAGCGGCCTTTTGTCATCGGTTGCAGTTTTGTCTATTTCCTTTAATATTTCTTTGTTCAGGTCCAGGAAGGCGTTGTAACGGGTGGCAATCCGGTCGTATTTTAACCGGTAGGCCTGCAGCAGGCTGTCGTGCCGGCGTATCTGGTTTATTTGTTCCTGCAATTGCTGGCGGCTGGCAAAGTCGGGCAGGCGTTCGGATGCAGCAATTGCTTCGGTTATGACTGAGGTTGCGGCAAAATCGTATTCTTCTATAACGTCGGTGTTGCTGAGGGTTTTTGGTGTAAACCGTATGCGCAGCAGCTGGTCGGCCCGCCCCATCAGGGCATTAAGAAAGTCGCGGTCGGTTGCTTCAGAGGCCTGCAGTTCCTGAATAACCCGCTTTACGGCTGCAATCCGGCTGTTGTCTTCATGCAGCAGCAGGTTCCAGGTATCCATGAGGCTGTCTTTAAATTCCAGGTATTGATGGGTTACCGAATCGGCTCTGGTAAAATGTGTTACCTGTTCCTGCTGTTTTCGGCAGCACAGCAGCACCAGCGAGGTGCCTGCGCATAAAAGAATGATACCGGTATTCCTCATACAAAAAAGCAAAGCAAGTATGCCTACTTTTGCCAAAAATGCCAACCCCGGCCACCGGTTAACAGATGTATGATTTTCTGCTCAAACCGGTTTAAACTGCTCGAAGGCTTCACGGCAGTCCATGCAATAGTGAATAGACCGGCACAGTGTTGGGCCAAACGGGTTTTTAAGTCCGGTGCGGGTGCTGCCGCAGCGCGGGCAGGGCACGTTTTCCAGCACTTCCAGATCTTCTACCAGCACTTTGCCTTTGGGAGGCGGTGCCAGGCCGAATTGCCTCAGGGCTTCTCTTCCGCGTTCGCTCAGCCGGTCCGAAGTCCAAGGCTGTTTGTAGTTTACTTCTACCTCCACGGACCGGGCTCCGTGTTTCAGCAAAGTATCTTTAATATCCTGGCGCATAACCTCCAGGGCCGGGCAGCCTACAAAGGTTGGGGTTATCTCAATTTTAACCTGGTTGTCGTTAACTTCCACTGTGTTGATAATTCCCAGATCAACCAGCGACAAAACGGGTATTTCGGGGTCTTTCACCTCTTCGAGCCAGGCCAGTATTTGTTTTTGGGTTAGCATTGCTTCTTTACCATTCTGCACCGGGGTCTGAACGGAACACTTCGCTCATCTCATCCAGCAGAGGCTGCAGATGTTCGCTGTGCCTGCCCACCCTTCCGCCGGTTACGGGCTTCAGGTTACTCCAGTCGGGCAGCTTCAGGTGGGTGTCTTTCAGTATTTGTTCTACTTGTTCCATCCACCGCTCCAATAACAATTTTTCACCTTCAAAAAGTCCGCTGTCTTTAATTTCCTCCTCGTATGGCGATTCCTCAAAAATACCCAGCGCATAGGGCAGCGCTTCATTCAGCGCTGTTTGCAGCCGGGTTATGCTCTCTTCGGTGGCCGTTCCGAGTTTTTTAATCCAGGTGTTGGCGTGGAGGGTGTGGTAGCGCAATTCGGCACGGATTTTTATTGAAAGTTCTGCCAGTGGCGAATAGGCCGACCGTGTAAGCATATCGAACCTGATGGCCTCGGCCGTGTCGAATAAAAAGTGGCGCATCAGGCTAAAGTCGTACTCACCGTTTGGTAATTCAGCGAAGATGCAATTATGAAACTGGTCGGCATTGCGCATAAAGGCCACGATGTCGGGGTCCTGTTCACCGAGCCCCTGGAGCATCTGGTAGAGGGCATAGCTTTGTCCGATCTTGTCCTGAGCCATGGACGAAAAAGCAATATCTTCTTCCAGCAAAGGGCCCATGCCCGTCCATTCTGAATTCCGGTGTCCGATAATCAGCTTATCATCGGCCAGTTTGTATAACAGTTCTTTAAGCGCTGTTTCGTTCATGGTTTGCGATGTTGTGTTTGCTCCAGAAATAACCTGAGCTTATCACCTGCTTTATAGTCGGATGCATCGCGGAATTTTTTTTCCGGCAGGGTAAGCCACAATTCCCGTTCCTCCGGCTGTGTAAACCGGATATCGATGGTTCGGATAGCCCATATGTTGTAAACAACCCACTGGGGAGCAAATTGTTTTCGCGCTTCGTACATGGCTTCCAGCGGAGTGCGGGCCATTACACTGCCCACATGAACGTGCTGTTTGCCCCGCCGGTACAGGTGAAAGATTTCGTACGACATAAAGGCACCCTCGGGTGTGCCCGGTTCCGGAAGTTTGTCATAAATCGAGACATCGTCATCCGTCATGTCCGATGTCAGAACGTGGCGGGTGTCTGCAACGGCCAGCTCGGTGCATTGGAACCGGCGGGTAAAGGCTTCTTTGGCCAGCACAAAGGCCAGTTCGCGGTCGGGGGCGTGCACTATGCCTTCGTGCTGAAAGGGCTTGTCGGGGCGAGGGCGCACAAATACCTCGAATGTGCCGAACTGATCCAGCGGCGCTTTGGGCTGGGGGTGGCCCTCCTCTCCCACACGGGGCAGGCGGTTAACGCGCGGGTCGAGTGACTTCATCGGGCAAATATACGTGCTCAACCGTTTGAAACCGATTAAAACCAATGCTGATATATGTCATGCCCTGCTGAACGCCAGGGCTAAATTTGCGTTAAAAGTAAGGTATGAAGTATATGGACCTGCTGTGGGCACTCGATGTGCTGTACCGGTTTTACCCGCGGTACCATACCCACGACTTGATTTTACTGGCCGAAGATGTGTGGAAATGGGTAAACCACGAATTACCGGAAGACAGCACGGCTCTGGTGTATCTTAAATCCTGTTTCAGCTCGCCTGCCGAAGCCATGCAGTGGGTTTGGGAGGAACTTCAGTTGCTTTTAGGCCCCTATGTACGATTAAATTAATAAGTTGAAAAACACCCGGAAACTTCAGGTACAGGTTGCCGCAATGGGTTAATCCCCGCTCTTTATTTGCACCCCTACCGGACAATGGTCTGAACCTAAGTATTCATTATATATTTCAGCCGACACGATGCGCGGCAAAAAGTCGATACTGGCCAGCACATAATCTATGCGCCAGCCTACATTGCGGGCCCGCGCATTGAACATGTAGTTCCAGTAGGTGTATTTTACCGTATCGGGATGAAAATACCGGAATGTATCTACAAAACCGGCATCCAGCAGCCGCTGAAAGCCGTCAATTTCTTGCTGGGTGTAGCCGGCCGACTTATTGTAATTTTCTTTAGGCCGGGCAATGTCAATGGGCTGATGGGCCACGTTAAAATCGCCACAGGCTATCACAGGTTTTTTTTCTTTTAATTTTATCAGGTAGTTCTTAAACTCCTCATCCCACTCCCCGCGGTATGCCAGGCGCTTCAGGCCCTCGCCCGAATTTGGCGTGTACACCGTTACCAGAAAGAAATCAGCTAATTCGGCTGTTACTACCCTGCCTTCCTGGTCGTGTGCGGGTACGTTCATGTCGAACTGCACATCAATGGGATTTACTTTGGTAAGAATGGCCGTACCCGAATATCCCTGCCGGGCCTTTGAGGAATTGGCAAACACCCTGTACTCAGGAAGCAGCGATAAAGCCGTCTTTACTTCTTCTACGGGCGCTTTCGTTTCCTGCAGGCATAAGAAGTCCGGGTTAAGCATCCGGATGTCGTTCACAAAATTCTTTTTAATGATGGAACGAAGGCCGTTCACATTCCAGCAAATTAGTCGCAGGTTCGGCATATCGGGTTTGGGTTAAATCAAAAATAAAAAATCCTGACCGCGGCCAGGATTGCAAACTTAATCGCATAGAAAGATAAAATCAGCCTTTTTGTTCTTTTTTGGCTTTAAACTCTTCCTTTATCTTTTCTATATCTACGTTCTTCACTACCGGCTTGAAGTTCTGCAACTTAAGCGTAAGCCTGCGAACGGCCGCCTGTGAACGAACTTTACGGTCTTTGCGCTTTAAACGGGTAACAGCCATGACTTTACGGTTTTGAGGGCGCAAAAATGTAACGTAATTTCCGGTTTTGCAAACCGGCAGAGGCCTTATTCGCGATTACTGCTTAGTTTTGGGCGTTATATGGAAAAACCATCCTTACCCAAAGGTACGCGCGACTTCGGCCCGCAGGTTATGGCTCGCAGGCTTTATTTAATTTCGGCCATACGCAGCGTGTTCGAAAAATACGGCTTTCAGCCGATCGAAACCCCTGCCCTGGAGCACCTCTCTACCCTGCTGGGCAAGTATGGCGAAGAGGGCGACCAGCTGCTGTTCAGGATTTTGAACAGCGGTAACTTTTTGAAAGATGCTCCCCATGAGTTGCTGGATGCAGCCGATTACCGAAAGCTTTCGGGTTTTATTTCTGAAAAAGGGCTGCGGTACGATCTCACCGTTCCGTTCGCGCGCTATGTGGTTATGAACCGCAACGAAGTGGCCATGCCCTTCCGCAGGTATCAGATCCAGCCGGTATGGCGTGCCGATCGGCCACAGAAGGGCCGCTACCGCGAATTCTACCAGTGCGATGCCGATGTAGTGGGCACCGACTCGCTGTTGTGCGAAGCCGAAATTGTGATGATGATTAACGAGGTGTTCAGTAAATTGGGCATTGAACAGTACAGCATTAAAATAAACCACCGTAACCTGTTAAACCGTCTGGCGCTTGAAACCGGAGCCGGCAACCGCGAAACCGACCTGTTTGTTGCGCTCGATAAGCTGGACAAAATCGGCCGCAACGGCGTATTAAAAGAACTGGCAGCACGTGGCTTTGCACCCGGTACCGGCAACAGACTGTTTGGTTTTATAGATGCCTCCTCGCAACCCGATGGCCTGCAACAGCTGCAAAAACTCTTCCCCGACTGCCGCGGTATTGATGAGCTGAACCGCATACTGGAACTGCTTAACCTGGCGGGTGAACTTACCGAAAAGGTGCAGTTCGACCTTTCGCTGGCGCGGGGCCTTACCTATTACACCGGATGCATCTTTGAAGTTAAAATTTATAATGTGGCCGTGGGGTCTGTCTGCGGAGGCGGGCGTTACGATAATCTTACGCAGGCCTTCGGATCAAAAGAAAAACTTTCGGGTGTGGGTATATCGTTTGGCATAGACCGCCTGTATGATGCCCTCGAAGAGCTGCGTTTGTTTCCCGAAGCAGCACGAACAACCGCCAGGGTGCTGGTGTGCCATTTCGATGAAGCGACATTCAAACACGGGCTGAAACTGGTTTGCGACCTCCGCCGGCAGGGCGTTGCATCTGAACTGTACCCAGAAATAACCCGGCTAAAAAAACAACTGGACTATGCCAACAAAAAAACAATACCTTTTGTGGCCGTGCTGGGGCCCGAAGAGATAAGCCGCAATGTGGTGACCCTTAAAAACATGGCCACCGGAGTGCAGGAACAGATTGCCATTACCGAACTGGCTGAAAAATTAAAATGGTGAAGTTTTTACTCGGACTCCAACCGCTTACGTTCAACGACCTGGCCACCATAGTTGGCGGGTTTCCACCCGTTGAGCTTACAGAAGATCTGCGAAGCAAGGTGCGCCTTTGCCGCCGCTACCTGGATGAAAAATTAAAAACGGCCCAGGGCCCGGTATACGGCATTAACACCGGATTTGGCTCATTGTACAACAAATTCATTCCCCCGGCAGAGCTGGCCACCCTTCAGGAAAACCTGGTGCTGTCGCATGCCTGCGGAACCGGCCCCGAGGTGCCTGCCAATATCGTGCGCCTCATGATCTTCCTTAAAATCCGGTCGCTGGGCTATGGGCACTCAGGTGTGCAGGAGGTTACCCTAAACCGCCTGCTGGATTTTTATAACCAGGGAATAACACCGGTGGTATTCGAAATGGGCTCGCTGGGTGCTTCGGGCGACCTGGCACCGCTGGCACATCTAAGCCTCCCCCTGATGGGCAAAGGCATGGTGCGCTGGAACGGAACCTGCTGCGATGCCCAAACCATAAACCGTAAATTTGGATGGGACCCCATAACCTTTCAGCCCAAGGAAGGCCTGGCACTGCTTAACGGCACCCAGTTTATGCTGGCTTACGCGGTGTTTGCTGTTTACCATGCCCACCGCCTCATTAATTTAGCCAACACCATAGGCGCCCTCTCGCTAGACGCATTCGATGGCCGCATCGAACCTTTTGCGCCCGACGTACACCACCTGCGCCCCCATGCCGGCCAGGCTAAAACGGCCGCACACATCCGCACACTCCTACAGGGCAGCGAACTCATTGCACAACCCAAGCAGCACGTTCAGGATCCGTACTCCTTTCGCTGCATGCCACAGGTGCACGGAGCAAGCTGCGATGCAATAGACTTTATTACCCGGGTGGTCCTTACCGAAGTAAACAGTGTTACGGATAATCCCAACATCTTTCCGGACCAGGATACCATCATTTCGGCCGGTAATTTTCACGGCCAGCCCCTGGCCCTGGCGCTCGATTTTCTGGGTATTGCGCTGGCCGAACTGGGCAACATTTCTGAGCGAAGAACCTTTCAGCTCATTTCAGGGGCGCGCGGTTTGCCTAATTACCTGGTGGCGCATCCGGGTATAAATTCGGGCCTTATGATACCGCAATACACCGCTGCATCGCTGGTAAGCCAGAATAAACAACTCTGCACTCCTGCCTCGGTCGATTCCATAGTCTCATCCAACGGCCAGGAAGACCATGTAAGCATGGGAGCCAATGCCGCACTCAAAACCTACCGCATTGTAAACAACCTGTACAGCATTCTGGCTATTGAATTGCTTACTGCCACACAGGCTCTGGAATTCAGGAGACCTATGAAAACCTCTCCGGCTCTTGAAAAACTGGTACATAATTTCCGCCAGCATGTGCCGTTTGTTAATGAAGACCGTTTGTTGCACAATGATTTAAAAACCGCAGAAGCCTTTATCCGCGAATGGACATCCGAATAAATGCATGGATATTTTTGTTTGCCGGCCTGCATACGGCAGTTGCCCAATACGTGAGCCAGGGCGGACGGTTTGAGGTAGATAACCGGAAAGGATGTGCCGCGCTTGCCGTTACCATAACCAACACCAACCTTATTACCAGCGGCTACTGCACCGGCCTGAATCCCTGTGAAATGAACTGGGGCGATGGCACACCCGTACAAACCAATGTTTTTTCGCACACCTACAACCAGCCGGGTACCTACACGCTCACCATCCTCTATCAAACCATTGGCCCCGACCAGATTGTCATAACCGTAACACCCAACCAGCCGCCGGCCTTCGAGCTGTACACCTGCAACGGCAACCAGGTGCAGGTACGCGTTACCGATACTGCATACGATGCCTACATTATTAATTACAACGATGCTTCGCCCGAGGTACAGGTACCCAAAGGCAGCATGGCGGTAAACAACCATACCTTTGCAAGCCCCGGCGCCAAAAACATTTCGGTGCGCGGCAAAGATGTAAACGCAGCCGACAACTGCATGGCCGCAACCCAACCCTTTACAGCCCTGCCGGCATTGCCCACACCTGCTGTTACCGAACTTCGCGTTACAGGCAGCACCGGCATTGATCAGGATTTCACTGCTGCTCCCAATGTTTTATACCGGCTTGAAATTGCCACCAACAACAACGCCACCTTTCAGTTTATGCAAAATGTTTACAACCAGTCATCGGTGTCGCTTTCAGGCCTTCGGACGGATGATAACTATTACTGTTTCCGGCTCGGATCATTCGACCGCTGCGCCAACAACGTTACTTCCTACTCCAATACCATATGCAGTGCCGACATGGACCTTACCTTGTTAAGCCTCGAAAACAGCCTTACCTGGGCTACCCATCCCGCCGGCATAAGCAACTACACCATTGAGCGGAACAACACAGTTCTTGCTGTGGTGGGCTCTTCACCTTTTTCAGATACCGATGTTACCTGTAAAACCGGCTATTGCTACCAGCTCATTTCCAACTATGCCAACGGAAGCCGCAGCATTTCGGCCATAAAATGCGGAGTAGCATTCTCCTCCGCAGTTCCCTCGCCTGTTGTTAACACCACCGCACAAATAAGCGAAAATGGCGTGGAGCTGGTATGGCTGCAGGACCCTGCTTTTATACCACAGGAATACAGCATACTGAAAAAGCCTGCAGGAGGAAACTACAGCCTGCTTGGCTCCACCACCACCCCAACGTTTACCGACAACAGCTTTACCATTGTTGAAGCCTCCTGCTACCGGATTGATTATCGCGATGTATGCGGCAACAGCGCTGCACCCGGTTCGGATGTTTGCCCGGTGGTGCTGCAGGCCACGCTAAACCCCGACAACTCCATACAACTCAACTGGTCGGCTTATACCGGCTGGCAGAACGGAGTGAATCATTACCGGGTAAACAAGTACAATCAAACGGGAGTGCTGCTGCAAACGTTTAACAACGGGTTAAGTACAACCGTAACCGACAACACGCCCGACCCCGACAACCAGGTGTATCGCTATGAGGTTCGTGCCATAGCCAACGATGCCGGACTGGGAGAGGCCATAAGCAACACGGTTGAAGTAATTAAAGAGCCGAAACTTTTTTATCCCACCGCCTTCACCCCTGACGGTCAGGGCCCGGCCGAAAATGAGGTATTCCGGGTTTTTGGCCAGTATTTCGCTGCTTTCGAGCTGCGCATATTTAACCGTTGGGGAGAACTTATGTTTGTAACCAACAGCACGGATATGGGCTGGGACGGCCGCTACCAAGGACGCGAGCAACCCGAAGGTACCTATGCGTTTGTAGCCCGCATTACCGATCTGGCCGGCAGAACCTTTACGCGATCGGGGTCGGTAGTACTGCTTCGTAAAAAATAGAAACCATTTCTGTATTTACCGTTACTTTTGCACCATGCTGGATATGATGAAAATGCTGGGACGCATGAAGGAAGTGCAGGCCCGGCTGCAACAGGCACAAAACAACCTGGTGAATATCAAAACCACCGGCGAATCGGGAGGGGGCATGGTAAAGGCAACCGTAAACGGCAAAAAAACAGGTGCTGATGCTGGAAATAGACGAAACCCTGTTGAAACCCGAAGACCGCACCGTTTTGCAAGACCTGGTGGTGGCTGCTGTGAACAAAGCGCTGGAACAAGCCGAAGAACTGGCGCGCGATGAGTTGCGCAAAAGTACAGAGGGACTGCTGCCCGATCTTCCGGGGCTTGACCTGGGTAGTCTGATGCGTTAACGTATAAAAACCGTGCCCGGTACTTCAACAGCCGTAGTTATTCTGAACTATAACGGAGCCAATCTGCTTAACCGGTTCCTCCCGTCAGTTATCCGGCATTCACCTTCAGCCCACATAATCGTAGCCGATAATGCTTCGACCGATGAATCGCTTGAGCTGCTGCGCAAATCTTTTCCCGAAGTACAGGTTATTGCGCTGGACAAAAATTATGGCTACAGCGGTGGTTATAACCGCGCACTGGCTCAAACAGATGCCGAATATTGCGTGTTGCTTAACTCGGATGTGGAAGTAACAGCCGGATGGCTTGAACCCCTTGTTAACATCATGAAACAGCATCCGGATATTGCTGCCATTCAGCCCAAAATACTGGCTTACCAAAAACCCGGCTATTTTGAATACGCCGGCGCTGGTGGCGGCTTCCTGGACACCCTGGGTTATCCGTTTTGCCGTGGCAGAGTTTTCGATTTTACCGAAAAAGATACCGGCCAATACAACGACACCCGGGAAGTGGGCTGGGCCAGTGGGGCTTGCCTGATGGTGCGTACCTCAGTGTACCGCAGTCTGGGCGGACTGGACGAAGATTTTTTTGCCCACATGGAAGAAATTGACCTCTGCTGGCGCATGATAAGAAGCGGCCGCAAGGTTTTTTATTGTGGTATGGCAACGGTATATCATGTGGGCGCAGGCACACTGGCATACGGGCATCCGCAAAAAATATATCTCAATTTCCGCAACAACCTGCGCCTGTTGTGCTATCACCTTCCCCTGAGTGAGCTGGGCTGGAAACTCCCCCTGCGCCTGCTGCTCGACTGGGCAGCGGCAATGAGATTCGTTTTTCTGGGCAACACAAAAGGTGCAGCATCGGTTTGCAAAGCGCACTTCAACTTCTTTTCTTCCCTCTGGCAGCTCTGGCAAAAAAGAACCAAACTCCGAAGACAATATCCGTTTTCTACCCGCCTGTTGTACAAAGGGCTGATTGTGTGGGACTACTTCGTCCGCAAACGTTTACCGGTTATTCCCTGACCTTGCCCTCAGTAATCCCACACCGGGTTTCTTCTGCGCAGATACTTTTTAAGGTTAAGCACAAAGGCCAGCGAAAGGTAAATAATCACCGGACTACCCAGGGTTAGGAACGAGGCATAAATGAAAAAAAGCCGGATGGTTGACGTGGCTATGCCCAGTTTTTCGCCCAGCCAGGTACATACCCCGAAGGCGTGTTCCTCCAGAAAATACTGCAAGCGTGTTATCCATTTACCCATAATCCCGGTATTTAAACCCTTTTTATTGCTAATTTAACGACAATAGCGACTGCACAAATATAGGTTTGACCAGCCTGTTACGGCACCCGTTTCCAAGTTTAATTTTTAAGTATAATTGCAAAAAAAGGCCAATAAGCGTAGCTTTGGCACTCGTTTACAAACCCTAAAGTTAAAAACCCGATGAGAAAATTAGTTTACATTTTTGTAATCACCGGTCTGCTGACCCTTGGCGGCTGTACCCTGCCCCAGATGGTTAAGATGGCCAAAGAACAACAGCTTACCGTAACCCCAAACCCGCTTGAGGTGCATAAGGATACGGTGGCTTTTTCCATGGCAGCCAACCTGCCGGTAAAAATGCTGAAAAAGGGTACTACCTATACGGTTAATACCTATTACAAGTATGGCGAACAGGAAACCGCCCTTGAACCCATTGTTTTCAACGCCAACGATTATCCTAACGCAGCCACCGAACAACCCCGCATCACCAAAGAATTTACGTTTGCCTACAACCCGGCAATGAAGTCGGGTGTGTTGCAGGTAGAAGGTGTGGCAGCCAAAGGCACCAAAACAAAAGCCACTCCGCGCATGGATGTGGCAGTGGGCGTTATCACCACCTCCAAACTGGTAAAGCCGGTTGCCTTCCCCGTATATGCCGCACACGGCTACAACAACCAGGAAGAAATAATTCCGGTTGTTATTCCTGATTTTATCTTCGAACAGGGTAAGTCGGTGTTGCGCAAATCCGAAATCAACAGCGAAAAAGGCAAGAAACTGGATGCCTTTATCGCCTCCAAAAACGTAACCAAAACCGTAACCATAACCGGTACGCACTCTCCCGAAGGCGCTGAGCGCATCAACAGCAAATTGTCGCCCGATCGCGCCAAAGCCATCGAGAAGTATTATCGTGAACAAATGAAAAAATACGACTATCAGGGCAAAGCCGATTCGATTCAGTTCGTATTAAAACCTATTGTGCGCGACTGGACCGAGTTTAAAAATGCTTTGGCCAACTACAATGGAATTTCTTCTGAAGAAAAGGCCGAGTATCTCAACATTATAAATGCCGGCGGCACTTTTGAAGATCAGGAAAAGCAGATGAAAAAACTTCCCACTTACAAAAAGGTATTCAAAGATGTTTATCCGGGTCTGCGTACTGCCAAAACTGAAATTCTTACTGTAAAGGATAAGAAAACCGATGCGGAGATGACGGTCTTGGCCAAGCAAATTATTAACGGCCAGATGACACCCGATACCCTGTCGTTTGAGGAAATGATGTATGCAGCTACGCTTACACCTTCCTTAACTGAAAAAGCTGCCATTTATGAGGCAGCAACCAAAAAAGGCACTTTTTGGAATGCGCACAACAACCTGGCTGCTACATTCATTGCTCAGGCCATAGAAAATCCTTCAAACGCAGCTTCTCTGGCCGAAAAAGCCAAAGCCCAGCTGGATATTGCCGCACGCCTCAACGCCGCACCCGAAGTACATGCCAACCTGGCCTCAGTAGCCATGCTGCAGGGCAACCCCTATGCGGCATTCTCGCATGCCAGCAAGGCCTCTGGCCTGAGAGGCGATAACGCTGCCGGCCTGAACGGGGTAAAAGCCTCTGCCGCCATCTTTATTGCCCGCTATAGCGAAGCCGTAAGCGCTGCCTCATCTGCAGCCAATACGGCCGATAACCTGTTTAATAAAGGGCTGGCTCAGGTATTAAACAAAGACTACCAAAATGCTCTGAACTCGTTCAACGAGGCCACCCGCCTGAACAGCAACCACGCACTGGCCTGGTACGGTGCAGCCATTGCCAGCGCCCGCCAGGACAATGCCGATGGTGTGGTAAGTAACCTGGCCAACGCCGTAAAAGCCGACCCTTCGCTGAAGGAAATGGCCCTTACCGACCTGGAGTTTGCCAAGTGGAACACCACAGAGGCCTTCCGCAATGTGCTGAAGTAACTATTTTCTCAAAGGAAAAAATAAACCCCGGCCATAATCCGGGGTTTGTTTTTTCTGGTTTACCAGAAAAAGTAAACGAGCGGTTGTAAACCAGGTTATTCTAAACGTATTTTTACGCCACTTTAAGCGAAACGTATGCGACAAATTCAATTCAGAGAAGCCCTGCGCGAAGCCATGAGCGAAGAAATGCGCAGAGATCCGAGCGTATTTCTGATGGGCGAAGAAGTAGCCGAATATAACGGAGCCTACAAAGTAAGCCAGGGCATGCTGGATGAATTTGGGCCCGAAAGGGTAATCGACACACCCATCTCAGAACTGGGTTTTGCCGGGCTGGGCGTAGGCGCAGCCATGAATGGCCTCAGGCCCATTATTGAATTCATGACGTTTAACTTTTCGTTGGTGGCCATCGATCAGGTCATTAATTCGGCTGCCAAAATGTACTCCATGTCAGGCGGACAATACAATATTCCCATCGTATTCCGCGGACCTACCGGCAATGCCGGACAGCTTGCCGCCCAGCACTCGCAGAATTTCGAAAACTGGTACGCCAACTGCCCGGGCCTTAAGGTGGTGGTTCCTTCAAACCCCTACGATGCAAAAGGACTGCTCAAAACCGCCATCCGCGATGACGACCCGGTAATTTTCATGGAAAGCGAGCTAATGTACAGCGACAAGGGAGAAGTGCCGGAAGGTGAATACCTCATACCCATTGGCGTTGCCGACATTAAAAAACCCGGAACCGATGTTACCATCGTTTCTTTCGGTAAGATTTTAAAAGTAGCCCTGGCCGCAGCACAGGAGCTGGAAAAAGAAGGCATATCAGCCGAAATTATTGATCTTCGGTCGGTAAGGCCCATCGATTATCAAACCGTTGTGGAATCGGTAAAGAAAACCAACCGCCTGGTGGTGGTTGAAGAAGCCTGGCCACTGGCCTCCATCTCAGCCGAAATAGCTTACCACATTCAAAAACATGCTTTTGACTATCTGGATGCCCCCGTTCACCGCATAACCAATGCCGATGCCCCCCTGCCCTACGCACCTACCCTCATTCAGGCTATACTTCCCAATGTGGAACGAACCGTTAAAGCAGTTAAAGCTGTAATGTACAGGGATTAGGTTGGATGGTTTATTAGGCCATGGTTTATTAGTCCATAGTTAATTAGTCCATGGTTTATTAGTCCATGGTTAATCAGTCCATAGTTAATCAGTCCATAGTTAATCAGTCCATAGTTAATCAGTCCATGGTTTATCAGTCTGTGGTTTATCGGTCCTTGGTTAGTTGGTTAAATGGTTAGTCGGCAAGGGCTTCCCACGCTTTTTCAACTTCGCCCTTTTCCAGTAATTCTTTTGCTTTAAGATGTTTGGCGGTTTCGGCCGAAAAAGTCCTGCCCTGCACTTTCGCCGGAACGGCCTCTGCGCCCGCCAGCCTGGCCAGGTCGTTGCCGGTAAGAATTTTGCTGTTGCGGATGGCCTCCGGCAGCTGGTCGAAACCTATTCCCAACCGGTTTCCGGGCTGAGGCAGCCTGAACAAAGCCGCACCATTTGCCCGGCAATACCAGTCGCCCCCCATTCGCGCCACCGCATCTGCTTTAAACGGATCGATTTTCCCGTCTTCACCCAGTATCTCATCCTTTATGTGCATGAGCAGTACCTCGCATATTACCAGGTTGCCTGCTCCGCCGCTTTTGCCCAGCTCAATAACCTGGTTTATACGGCACTCCAGGTTTACAGGCGACTCAGCCACACGCGGGGGACGAACAACCTTCGAAGGCACTGCGGTTAAGCCGGCCTTTTCAAATTCATTTATGCCGCGCGGATACTCTGCACTGGCCAGGGAAGCCTGGTGCACTATACTAAAGTTTACGACGTTAATTACTGCCTCAGGAATTTCGGTTACATTTAAAAAAGTGTCTTTTACCGTACCATCGCGCCCTTTTCTTGCTGGAGAAAAGATCAATATCGGTGGATTGGCGCTGAATACATTAAAAAAACTAAACGGACTAAGATTTACCCGCCCTTCTTTATCCATTGAGCTTACAAATGCAATGGGCCTGGGCGATACCGCACCCAGCAACAGGGCGTGCACTTGCTGTACAGGAATTTCGTGTGGTCGTACAATCATACTTTAGTTTTTTCGCTAACAATCTCGCCTTTGCATTCACCAAACCCGATGCGCACACCGTCTTTTTCAGCATACGCACGGAATATAACCGTGTCGCCATCTTTCAGAAAGGTTCGTTCCTCTCCGTTCGGAAGCCTGATGGGCCGCGTGCCATTCCAGGTAAGTTCCAGCAACGATCCGTATGATCCCGGATCAGACCCGCTGATGGTGCCCGAGGCCATCAAATCGCCAACCTGCAGGTTGCATCCGTTAACGGTATGATGAGCCAGTTGCTGTGCCATGCTCCAGTACATGTACCTGAAGTTGGTGCGTGAAACCACAGCCGATATACCACCCGGTATTTGCAGTATTACTTCCAGTTGAATGTCAAAATTTTTGTTTCCTTCGGCTTTGAGGTAAGGTAATACCTCAGGCTTCTGTTCGGGGCCTTTGGTTCTAAAGGGTTCCAGGGCATCAAGGGTAACAATCCAGGGCGAAACGGTTGAAGCAAAGTTCTTCGATAAAAAGGGACCCAGCGGAACGTATTCCCATTGCTGGATATCGCGTGCCGACCAATCGTTAAAAAGAATCAGGCCAAAGATATGTTCTTCGGCCTCGGTAACAGTTACCGGTTGTCCCAGCCGGGTTTCGGAGCAAACAACAAAGGCCATTTCCAGTTCAAAATCCAGTTTTTTTGAGGCCGAAAATACCGGAGCGCTGGCATCGGGCATCTTGATCTGGGCCTGCGGCCTGCGTACGGGCGTTCCCGACACTACAATTGACGATGCCCGGCCATGATACGCCACAGGCAAATGACGCCAGTTGGGAAGCAACGGGTTGTTTGGGTCGCGAAACATGGAGCCCACATTTGAGGCATGCTCCAGGCTGCTGTAAAAATCGGTGTAGTTGGGTACCCGCACGGGAAGGAGCATTTGTACCTCTGTAACCGGAATAAGCGCAATTTCGCGGGCAGCGGCATGGTCGCGCAATTCATCGTTATCGTGCTGCAGCAATTCCGAAATACGCTCCCGCACGGCACGTGTTTTTTTCCGGCCCAGCGCAATAAAATCGTTTAAATACCGCTGATTGAATACACCGGCAGGCAGGCCAAGGCCATCCAGAAAACCGTTTTCGTGCAAATACACCAGGTCCAGCACGTAGTTACCTATGGCCACACCCGCCACAGGCGACAGATAACGGGTTTTGAATACCCCGAAAGGAAGATTCTGAATCGGAAAGTCGGAGCCGGGTGGTACCTCTACCCAGCTTTTCAGTTTGGGATCGTTGGCTTTTATTTGCATACCGTTCGTCTGGCCAAAAGTAAGGAACGCATTTTATTTTTTTTCAACAATACCCCCAACCCCAGCCTGCTTGAACACGCCATTACCCCAAGCCTTCCTGGAGCAAATGCAGCAGATGCTGCCGGATGAATTCCCTGCATTTCTTAAAAGCTTTACTTCGCCTCCACCGGTAAGTGTACGGCTTAACCCTTTAAAGCACGCAACGCTCAAAGGCAATGCAGTGCCGTGGTGTACCCGGGGTATTTACCTGAACGCCAGACCCCGCTTTACGCTGGACCCCCTATTTCATGCAGGCGCCTATTATGTGCAGGAGGCAAGCTCCATGTTTTTAGAACACCTTGTTTTGCAGCTTCGGCTTCATCAACAGCCAATTCGCATACTGGATGCCGCGGCCGCACCAGGCGGAAAATCCACGCATCTGCTTTCGCTTATCCACCCGGAAAGTCTGCTGGTTGCAAACGAAACCATCCGCAGCCGCCTGCCGGCACTAACAGAAAATCTTACCCGGTGGGGTTATCCCAATGTAGTCATCACCTGCAACGATCCGCAGCATTTTGGTGCCCTGAAAGGTTATTTCGATGTAATCGTGCTCGATGCGCCCTGTTCGGGCGAAGGCCTGTTCAGAAAAGATGCATCTGCCGTTCGGCAATGGTCTCAGGAACATGTAAAACTCTGTGCCCTGCGGCAACAGCGCATCCTGCAAAATTTATGGCCCGTCTTAAGGCCGGGTGGCCTGTTGATTTACAGCACCTGCACATACAATGCGCATGAGAATGAAGAAGTACTGCTAAAACTTGTAAAATCAAAGGAAGCCTCATTTGCGGAGGTTGAAATACCGCCGGACTGGGGCATACTGCATAGCCGTGAGCCGGTTTCAGGCTACCGTTTTTTTCCTCACCGCGTTTGGGGAGAAGGTTTTTTTGTTTCGGTGTTGCGTAAAACAGCAGAAGAACCAGTACAAACCGTTAGGGCAAAACCTGAAAATGTATCGCCTGATGTTTTACAAACACTAAGATCTTTTCTTGCCGCCCCGGTAGAAATGGGATATCTGCGCTTCAGCGATCAGGTAGCCGCCCTGCCAGCGTCTTTGATGCAGGATGCGGCCTGGCTTATGCAAAAACTTAATGTGGTAAGTGCAGGCACTGCGATGGCCAAAGTAGCCCGAAACCGGATTACTCCTCTCCACCCTTTGGCCATGTCAGTTTACCTTAACCGCAACACCTTTCCCGAAACCCCGCTGGACCTCGGTGAGGCAATCCGGTTTTTAAGGAAAGAGTCCATTAAGGTGGAAGGTCCGTTCGGTTACTGCCTCATGAAATACCAGAATGTTCCGCTGGGTTGGGTAAATATTGTGCCGGGCCGGGCCAACAATTTGTATCCTTCCGGGTGGCGCATCCGGTTGATGGACTGACAAAATAGGGCCGGGCCCGGTTTTCTTTATAATTTTGCGCCTCAATATTTTTTTTCATGTCCGTTCCGCCCAAATACAACCCAGCCAAAACCGAAGCCAAATGGTATAACCTGTGGATGGAAAAAGGCTTCTTCCGGGGCCGGGTAAACCCCGGAAAAGAGCCTTACTGCATCGTTATTCCCCCGCCCAACGTAACGGGGGTGCTGCACATGGGGCACATGCTCAACAACACTATTCAGGATGTACTGGTGCGCAGAGCCCGCATGCTTGGCAAAGAAACCTGCTGGGTACCGGGAACCGACCATGCCTCAATTGCCACCGAAGCCCGGGTGGTGGCCATGCTGCGCGATAAGGGAATACGCAAAAGCGACCTTACCCGCGAAGAATTTCTGAAATATGCATGGGAGTGGAAGGAAAAATACGGAGGCATTATTCTGGAACAATTAAAAAAACTGGGGGCCTCGTGCGACTGGGAGCGAACGCGCTTTACCATGGACCCCGACTATTACGAAGCAGTTATTGATGTTTTCATCGACCTGTATAACAAAGGATACATATACCGCGGACTTCGCATGGTGAACTGGGACCCGGTGGGCAAAACGGCCCTCTCGGATGACGAAGTATTTTATCGCGATGTGCCGTCAAAACTATGTTATATAAAATACCCCATTGAGGGATCGGATGAAAGTATAACCATAGCCACGGTGCGACCGGAGACCATCATGGCCGATACGGCAATATGCATACACCCCCGTGATGAACGCTATACCCACCTGAAGGGCAAGCGCGCCATTATACCGCTTATTAACCGGCCGGTACCGATAATTGAAGATGAGTATGTTGACATGGCTTTCGGAACGGGCTGCCTGAAAGTTACGCCCGCCCATGATGCCAACGATTACGAACTGGGACTAAAACACAACCTTGAAATAATCGACATCCTGAACGATGACGGCACGTTGAATGAAAAAGCCATTTTGTTTACTGGCGATGATCGCTTTGAAGCGCGGAAAAAAATTATAAAAGAATTGCAGGCAGGGGGTTACCTGGTAAAAGCTGAAGACTACACCAGCAACGTAGGCTTTAGCGAGCGCACCGATGCCGTTATTGAACCGCGGCTTTCTATGCAGTGGTTTGTAAAGATGAAGGCGCTTACGGGCCCTGCACTCGAAAACGTATTAAACAACAACATACAGCTTATACCAGCCAAGTTCAAAAACACCTACCGGCACTGGATGGAAAACGTGCGCGACTGGTGTATTTCGCGCCAGTTGTGGTGGGGTCACCGAATTCCTGCCTGGTACAACGAACACGGCGAATATGTGGTGGCCAAAACACAGGCAGAAGCCGAAGCGCTGTTCCGCAGCCGCAATATACCTTTTACCGCATTACGCCAGGATGAAGATGTTCTCGATACCTGGTTTTCAAGCTGGCTGTGGCCCATAGCTGTATTCGACAGCTCGGTGTTTAAGGAGAAGCATAAAGGCAATGCGGACCTGAACTACTTCTATCCTACCAACGACCTGGTAACGGCACCCGAAATTTTGTTTTTCTGGGTAGCCCGCATGATTATGGCCGGCTATGAATACCGCCACGAAAAGCCTTTCAAAAACGTATACCTTACCGGTATTGTACGCGATAAACTGGGCCGTAAAATGTCGAAGTCGCTGGGCAACTCACCCGATCCGCTGGAGCTCATGTCACGTTATGGTGCCGATGGCGTTCGCACAGGCATGTTGTTCAGTTCACCGGCCGGAAACGACCTGCTGTTTGATGAAAAACTATGCGAGCAAGGGCGCAACTTTGCCAATAAAATATGGAACGCTTTCCGCCTGGTGCAGGGCTGGAGTACCGCTGCCTTTCCACAGCCCGAAGAAAACCGCGTGGCCTGCCAATGGTTTGAAAGCCGCTTAAACCAGGCATTGGCTGACCTCGATGAGCAATTTGCACGCTTCCGCATTTCAGATGCCCTTCATACGGTTTACACACTCATCTGGGAAGACTTCTGCTCGTGGTATCTGGAAATCATTAAGCCGGCGTACGGAAAGCCCATTGACCAAACCACCTGGCATGCTGCCACTGCCTTTTTTGAAACCCTGTTAAAGATTTTACATCCGTTCATGCCGTTTATTACAGAAGAATTATGGCATGCCCTGAAAGAACGCAACGACACCGAATATCTTATAGTAGCTGCATGGCCCCGGGCCGGAAAGGCTGATGCGCAACTTCTTGACGAAGCACGGTTTGCCTTTCAGGTGGTAAGCGAATTGCGCAATATGCGCAACGCCAGGGGCATTTCGCCAAAACAGCAACTTGCTCTTTATACCCAAACCGAAGAAACACTGCCTGGCAAAAAGTTTATACCGGTTATCTGCAAACTGGCCAACCTGAGCGAATTTAAATTTGGCATGCCGGAAGAAGAAAGTACAATCTCCCTGCTGGTAAACACCACCAAATTTATTATTCCGGTTAACGGGCACATAAACCGCGAAGCAGAACGCACAGCCCTGTTGAAAGAACTGAGCTACCAGCGGGGTTTTCTGGAAAGCGTGAACAAGAAGCTAAGCAACCAGCGGTTTATTGCCGGCGCGCCGCCGGAAGTGGTGGAGAATGAGCGCAGAAAGAAGGCCGATGCAGAAGCCCGCATAAAGGCGCTTGAAGAACAGCTTAGCCGCCTATAATTATATGCGGGCAGCTATAAGCAACTCTATATTTTTAAACTTCATGCCGAACCGGCGGGCTATATGCTCCTTGGTAAGGCTGCCTTTATAAGTGTAAACGCCTTTCATAAACCACCGGTGCGAAAAAATCATCTGCTCCACGCCTCCTTCTTCGGCAGCGCGCAGAATGGTAGGTGTAAAAATATTGCTCAGAGCCGTGGCGGCCGTATGGGCCACCCTCGAAGCCACGTTGGGCACGCAATAATGGATAACATCGTATTTGCGAAACACAGGCTTATCCAGTGTAGTTATCTCTGAGGTCTCTACGCACCCGCCCTGATCTATGCTCAGGTCTATAATCAGCGAATCGGGTTTCATTTTGCTTACCATTTCTTCGGTAATTACAACCCGCGCCCTTCCCTGTTCCGCACGCAGGGCCCCGATTACCACATCGGCTGTTTTGAGGGTTTCGCTCAGCGTAAGCGTATCGATGGTTGAGGTGTACACCTGCTGCCCGAGCACCTGGCGTATGCGCCTCAGCTTGTAGAGGTGGTTGTCGAAAATCTGCACTTCGGCACCCATGCCGAGGGCGGCCCTGGCCGAATATTCGGCAACGGTACCGGCACCAATAATAACCACACGCGTGGGGGGCACCCCGGTAATGCCGCCCAGAATAACGCCCCTGCCGTTGTGGGCTGTGCTCAGGTATTCGGCAGCAATAAGCATTACGGTGCTTCCGGCAATTTCGCTCATGGCGCGAATAATGGGCATTCCGCCAACTTTATCCTCAATAAATTCAAATGCCAGTGCCGTAATTTTTTTTCGCAGCAATGCCTGAATATATTCGGGTTGCAAATGCCCCAGCTGGATGGCCGAAATAAGGGTTTGTCCTGGGCGCATGAGTTCAATTTCTTCGAGGGTGGGTGGTTCAATCTTTAGTATTACATCGGCTTTGTACACTTCCTGCGGAGAATAAACAATGGATGCCCCGGCTTCTGAGTACTGCTGATCGGAAAATTTCGATCCGGCTCCGGCTTTGGTTTCAACCCACACCTGATGGCCGTTGTTTACCAGCAGGGCAACGGCATCGGGCGTGAGGGTTATGCGGTTTTCCTGCAATGAAATTTCGCGGGGCAGGCCAATAAAAAAGGTGCCCTTCTTTCGTTTAACAGCCAGCAGTTGTTCCTGCGGCATCATGCTGGTTTGCGCCAGCGCGGAAAAACCTGTCTTTTTCTTCTCAGCCATGCGATATGATCTCTATGGTTCGGTGTGTTTCGTCATCGGGGTAAAGGCGTATCTCTACATGCCGGTCAGGCATCAGGTGGCTGATATTTTCGGGCCACTCCACAAAACAGTAGGCTCCCGAAAATAAATATTCTTCTGTACCAATTTCCTGCGCCTCCTGTTCGTTCCTGATCCGGTAAAAATCAAAATGATAAATCCGGCTGCCTGCCGTGCCGGTATATTCGTTCACCAGGCCAAAGGTTGGGCTACTCATGCCACCGGCAACACCCAGCTTTTTGCCAAATGCCTTTACCAGCGTGGTCTTTCCCGATCCCAGCGGACCAGTAAGTGCAAATACGCGCACGTCCGGAAAATGATCCAGTATTTCCCGCACCAGTTCATCCAGCTTCTGGCGGTGTACGCCCCGGTACACCTTTCTGCTATCCGGCATTTTTCGAAGATAAGAAAATTAAAGGGATTATAATTTCCTCCAGGCTAATGCCTCCGTGCTGAAAGGTATCGCGGTACAGATTTACATAGTAATTGTAGTTATTGGGATATGCAAAAAAGTGGTCTTCGATGGCAAAGGCATAGGTTGTGGAAACATTAGGCCTGGGAAGAAACAGTTTTTCGGGGCGGGTAACATGGTATAGTTTATCGCCTTCAATACCCAGATTTTTTCCGTGTTTATATCGCAGGTTGGTGTTAACCGAGCGGTCGCCCACGATGCGGAACGGCCGTTTTACGCGAATGGTTCCGTGGTCGGTGGTTATGATGACGCGTGCTTTTCGAGTGGCAACAACCTTGAGTGCATCGAACAGAGGGCTATGCAAAAACCACGACCGGGTAATGGAGCGGTAGGCCGATTCATCGGGCGCAAGCTCGCGAATCATGGCCATATCGGTACGGGCATGCGAAAGCATATCAACAAAGTTGTAAACAATTACGTTTAGCTGATGCTGGAACAGATTTGGTACTCTATCAGCCAGCTCGCGTCCTTCGTCCACATTTTTGATTTTGTTGTAGGTAAACTTTACCTGTAAGTTGTTTTTTCTGAGGTTCTTTTCCAGAAAAGTATCTTCGAAGTTGTTTTTGCCTTCTTCTTCGTCATCGCCTACCCACAAATCAGGATACACCCGCGCCATTTCAGCCGGGAGCATGCCCGAAAAAATGGCATTGCGCGCAAATGCCGTGGTGGTGGGCAGTATGGAGTAGTAAAGCTCTTCTTCGTCAACCGAAAAAATATCGGTTAACACCGGCTCGAGTACTTTCCATTGGTCATACCGCAGGTTGTCGATTACTACCAGAAAAACGGGCAAATCTTTCTGCAATTCCGGAAAAACCTTTTTTTTGAGCAGTTGATGTGACAACAGCGGTTTTGGAATACCGGGTTCATTGAGCCATTTTTCATAGTGGCGCATAATAAAGCGGGTAAAATGCGCATTGGCTTCCGATTTCTGGGTTTCGAGCACTTCGGCCATATCGGTATCACCGGCCCGCTCAAGCTGCAGCTCCCAGAATACTAGTTTTTTATACACATCGGTCCAGCCCTCATAATTCAAATCGTCCATCAGGGCCATGCTTATTTTTCTGAATTCCTGCTGGTAGCTCAGGTTGGTCTTTTCGAGTATCAGCCTTTTGTTGTCCAGAATTTTTTTAACGGCCAGCAAAATCTGGCTGGGGTTTAGCGGTTTAATAAGGTAATCGGCAATTTGCGAACCGATGGCCTCTTCCATAATATGCTCTTCCTCGTTTTTGGTAATCATTACCACGGGCAGGCCGGGTTTCGAAGTTTTGATTTGGGCAAGGGCTTCCAGGCCGGAAAGCCCGGGCATGTTTTCGTCCAGAAAAACCACATCAAAATGCTTTTCCTGGCATAGTTCAATGGCATCGGAGCCATTGTTTACGGGAGTGATATCGTAACCGCGCTGTTCCAGAAAAAGGATGTGCGGCTTGAGCAGGTCAATTTCATCATCAGCCCACAAAATGCTGTATCTTTGCATGTACCAAACTTTTCACCAAGTTAAAAAACTTGCGTCAATCTGCGTCTGAAAAAAGAAAAATCATCAACGATCCGGTTTACGGATTCATCCGCATTCCTTCCGGTCTGATTGATGAGATCATTAACCATCGGTGGTTTCAGCGTCTGCGCCATATTAAGCAACTTGGGTTAACTGATCTGGTTTATCCCGCTGCCCGGCACACGCGTTTCCAACATGCATTGGGGGCCATGCATGTAATGATGCGCGTACTGGATAACCTGCGCGGCAAGGGCGTTGAAATTTCAGACTCCGAATATGAGGCCGCAACACTGGCCGTATTGCTGCACGATATGGGCCACGGACCGCTGTCGCATGCGCTGGAAGAAACCCTGCTGCCAGGTATTGAGCACGAAACCCTGTCGTACAAGTTCATGCAGGCATTTAACCTGCAGTACGCAAACCGCCTGGAGCTGACCCTGAGGATGTTCCGCAACAGCTACCCGCGAAAGTTTTTTCACCAACTGATTTCCAGCCAGCTGGACATTGACCGGCTGGACTATCTGCACCGCGACTGCTTTTTTACCGGTGTACCCGAAGGCTCCATTGGCCTGGACCGGATTGTAGAAGTGCTTGGGGTGCACAACGACCAACTGGTGGTTGAAGAAAAAGGCTTATACAGCATAGAAAACTTTCTGCACGCCCGCAGGCTAATGTACTGGCAGGTGTATTTGCATAAAACCACCCTGAGCGCAGAGCGCATGGTGGTAAACCTCATAAGACGAGCGCAAATGCTGGCCCGCGCAGGCGAGCACGTGCCGGCAAGCGATGCCCTGCTGTATTTTCTTAAAAACCAGCTTACCAGCGAAGAACTGATGGCCCAAAAGCAGTTCCTGGATATTTACGGCCAACTGGATGATAACGACATATTCGGGGCCATTAAAATATGGGCCGGCCACCGCGATCGCATCCTCTCAACCCTGGCAAGCATGCTGCTTCAGCGAAGACTCTTTCAAATTATCCTGACCACCGCTCCCATACGTAAAACCACAATCGAACAGGTAAGGCAGGGCATTACAGTGCGCTACAAAACCCTTCGGGCCGATGCGGCCTACCTGTTCTCGACCGGAATCGTAAGCAACGAAGCCTATGCCGAAGGTCGTAAAATCAATATCCTTTCGGCTGAAGGAAAACCCGTGGATATAGCCCAGGCTTCTGACCTGCCCACCATTAAAGCCCTGAGCAAAATTGTGAAAAAAAACTACCTGTGCTGGCCTAAAGATGTATCTTTGTAAACCGGCCCGGCGTTAACATACCCAACTGTTCAGACACATACTTACAGTAATCAGCTTATGGAATTTACCGTTAACCAGATTGCCGCCATGTTGGGTGGCACTGTTGAAGGAGACGGACAGGGCAAAATTACCATGCTGGCCAAAATACAGGAGGCCCGGCCAGGGCACATTGCCTTTCTGTCCAACCCCCGGTACGAAAACTACATCTATAACACAGGCGCCACAGCCGTTATTGTAAGCAGGCAGTTTGTGCCACGTAAACCGATCTATACAACGCTTATACGTGTTGACGATCCCTACATCAGTTTTACCACATTGCTGGAAGAATACCATAAGCTTGTAAGCTTTCAGAAAACCGGCATTGAAGAACCCAGTTACATAGGCTCGGGCTGTACCACCGGAAAAAATATTTACCGCGGAGCCTTTAGCTACATCGGCAACCAGGTCATGCTGGGCGACAACGTAAAAATTTACCCGCACACCTACGTTGGCGATAACGTGGTAATTGGCAATAACACCATTTTGCATCCAAATGTAAAAATATATGCCGGCACACGCATTGGCAACAATTGCGTTATCCATTCCGGAGCAGTTATCGGAAGCGATGGTTTTGGTTTTGCACCACAGGCCGATGGCTCCTACAAATCTATTCCCCAGCTGGGAAACGTAATTATAGAAGACGATGTGGTAATTGGTGCTAACACGGTAATTGACTGTGCCACCCTGATGGGCGACTCAACCATTATCCGGAAAGGCGTTAAACTCGATAACCTTATTCAGATAGCCCACAATGTGGAAGTAGGAAAGAACACCGTTATTGCCGCGCAAACCGGCATATCGGGATCTACCAAAGTTGGCGAAAACAACGTAATAGCCGGACAGGTAGGAATAGCCGGGCATCTGGTTATTGCCAACAACACCAGCATTGGGGCACAATCCGGTATCTCCAAGTCCATTAAGGAAGAAGGCCAGAAAATCCTGGGTTATCCGGCATTCGACATTAAAGATTACTTCCGATCCTATACCGTGTTCAAAAAACTTCCCGACCTGAGCCACCGGCTTAAACAACTGGAAGACTATGTATATGGCAGAAAAAACGCTTCGGTAGCCGGTGAAAACCTCAACGAAAACACCCACTCCTGACCGGTTTGCAATATCCGGCTGAAAGGGCGAAATTTGCCCACTTTTACAACGGCATGCTCAACATTAAGCAACAAACCATTCAAAAATCGGTGTCGCTGTCCGGGGTAGGTTTACATACAGGTGCCAAAACCACCATGACATTCCTGCCGGCCAAACCCAATCACGGCATTAAATTTCAGCGTGTTGACCTCCCGGGTGCTCCGTTTATTGATGCCGACTGCGATAACGTTGTGGACGTTTCGCGGGGCACCACCATTGAACAAAGCGGAGCCCGCGTAAGCACCATTGAACATACCCTTGCTGCGCTGGTGGGCCTTGAAATTGATAACGTAATCATTCAGCTCGATGGCCCGGAGTGCCCCATTATGGACGGCAGCTCCATTCAGTTTATCGAAATACTGAAACAGGCAGGCACCGAAGAACAAAACGCCCTGCGCGACTTTTTTGAAGTACAGGAACCGGTATTTTACCGCGAGGCCGCACGCAACGTTGAAATTGCCGCCCTGCCGCTGGACGACTACCGCATAACGGTAATGATCGACTATAACTCACCGGTGCTGGGCAGCCAGCATGCCTCCCTGAACGACATCCGCCAGTTCGAAAAAGAAATTGCCAGCTGCCGCACCTTTTGCTTTTTGCACGAGCTTGAAATGCTCTACAAAAACAACCTGATACGCGGTGGCGACCTGAACAATGCCATTGTTATTGTAGACCGCGTGGTGCGCGAAGACGAGCTGGACAACATTGCCCGCATGCTCAACAAACCAAAAGTAGAAGTAAAACACGAAGGCATACTGAACAACGTAGAGCTGCGCTACAAAAACGAACCGGCCCGCCATAAACTGCTGGACATGGTGGGCGACCTTGCCCTGGCCGGCAGGCCGCTTAAAGCCCAGGTGCTGGCCGCCCGCCCCGGTCATGCCGCCAACGTGGCATTTGCCAAAAAACTTAAAAAGGCCATGGCCGAGGCCGACCGCAAGGGAAGACCCAAGTATAACCCTAACCTCCCGCCGGTGATGGATATCAACAAAATAACCCAGATACTCCCCCACCGGTATCCCTTCCTGCTTATTGACAAAATTATTTACCTCGATAACGAGAGCGTGGCCGGAGTTAAAAACATAACCATGAACGAGCACTTCTTTCTGGGACATTTTCCCGGAAACCCGGTTTTTCCGGGCGTGCTTCAGGTAGAAGCCATGGCCCAGGTGGGCGGCATACTGGTGCTTAACACCGTACCCGACCCCGAAAACTACTGGACCTACTTTCTCGGCATTGAAAACTTCAGGTTCCGGAAAATGGTTTTGCCGGGCGACACGCTGGTAATTCAATGCGACCTGGTGGCGCCCATCAAGCGCGGTATTGCCAAAATGTATGGCCGCGCCTTTGTTGGCAACAATCTGGTGTGTGAAGGAACCATGACCGCAAGTATTGTACGCAAAGACGCATGAGCCACCACCCCCTATCGAACATACACCCCGATGCCAAAATTGGCAATAATGTAACCATAGAACCTTTTGCTACCATACAGGGCGATGTGGTGATTGATGACGGCTGCTGGATAGGCCCCGGTGCCGTAATATGGGATGGCGCCCGCCTGGGTAAAAATGTTAAAGTTTACCCCGGCGCATCGGTATCTTCCATTCCGCAAGACCTGAAGTTCGCAGGCGAAAAAACCGAAACCATTATTGGCGACAATACCATTATCCGCGAATGCGTAACCATAAGCCGCGGCACGGCCGACAAATGGAAAACCGTTATTGGAAAAAACTGCCTGCTGATGGCCTACGTGCATGTAGCCCACGACTGTATAGTAGGCAACCATTGCATTCTGGTAAATGCCGTGCAGGTGGCCGGGCATGTTACCATTGACGACTGGGCTATAATAGGTGGCGCCAGCGCCCTGCACCAGTTTGTTAAGGTTGGTGCACATGTAATGATTTCGGGCGGATCGCTGGTGCGCAAAGATGTACCGCCCTACACCAAAGCTGCCCGCGAACCCCTTGCCTATGCCGGCATAAACACAGTAGGATTGCGCAGAAGAGGCTTCACTTCAGAGAAAATTGCCGAGATACAGGAAATATACCGTTATGTTTTTCAAAAAGGCCTGAATAACCTCAAAGCCGTTGACGTGGTGCGCAGCAACATGCCTCCCAGCCCGGAACGCGATTACATTCTAAACTTCATAGAAACCTCCGAGCGCGGCATTATGAAGGGTTACGGGGCTGGTAACTAACCCCAGGCCATGGATATAAGGCTCAGCGTCAGCAACCTTGGCAAACGCTTTCAAACCGAATGGATATTCCGCAGGCTTAGCTATACCTTTCAGGCAGGCACCACATATGCCATTACCGGTCCGAATGGCTCGGGTAAATCTACCCTGTTAAAGGTGCTTTCGGGCCAGCTTCCCCCATCAGAAGGCACTATATCATACCTAATTAACAACCACCCGGTGGATGCGGATGAAGTTTTTCGCTATATCGGCTTTGCCGCCCCGTACATGGACCTGATGGACGAATTTACCCTGATGGAACAGTTGCGTTTTCACTTTAGTTTAAAACCGCTTGTTCCCGGCTTTACCCCGGAGCAGGTTATGGATGAAATGTACCTCTCGGATGCAGCCTTTAAACAACTGGGCAACTTTTCCAGCGGCATGAAACAACGCCTTAAACTGGGCCTATGCCTCTTTACCAACAGCCCCGTTGTGTTGCTCGATGAGCCTTCTTCAAACCTCGACAGCCGGGCAATGGTCTGGTACAGGGAACAGCTTGCAAAACTTAAAAATGGCCGCCTCATTATAATAGCCGGCAATAACCCGCAGGAATTTCCACCCGAAGCCCGGGTTATCAGCCTCCCTGACTGGAAACCCGGTAAACAGCCGGTTACTTAACGCAAAACTGTGTTATTTACCCATGCTAAAATGATTTTTACTGTTATATTTGCTAATCTAAAACAGAACTTGTAATGAAATACATATCTGCTTTTGGCCCGTTAATGGTACTGGCTGTCCTGGTGCTCACACTTTCCCATTGCGGTAAGGACAATCCCGCCCCTCCCGCCGAACAGGTGCAACTGGATAAACTGAAAAAAACATGGAACCTGGTTTCGGTTACGCTGGACGGTGCCGATAAAAAAGCTCCTGCCGGGCAAATACAAACCAGTTTTGCATTAACAATATCCGGCACTTTTAACACGGCAAACCCAAAAGGCCCCTACAATTTTACGGTAACGGGTACGGAAGCGCCAAGCCCCTGGCCGCCCTCAGGAACCTGGTTGTTTGGAGATGATGCCGAATCGCAGATTATCCGCCAGAACGATAATGTAGCCATTACTTATTCCATTTCCCCGTCCGGGCAACTTACCTTAACGTTTGTGTGCAGCGGCTGCAACTACCCTGGCGCCCGGACCGAAACCGTGGATGGTAACTGGGTGTTTGTACTTGAATAAATTTACCTCAACGGTATATTTTGACCAACTACCGGCAGGTGGTTTATTTCAACACCACTACCGTAACTCCTGCACCACCCTTTTCAACGTGCTCATCGGCAAACGAAGCTACCTGTGGGTACGTTTTTAATTTGTCGCGAACGGCTTTGCGCAAAATGCCTTCGCCTTTGCCGTGCAGTATCTTTAGCTTTTCCTGCCCCAGCAATATGGCCGTATCCATAAATGTTTCCAGAAGCGGAATAGCCTCTTCAACATGTTTACCCCGTATGTCGAGCTCATCCCGAAATGTGGCTCGCTTTTCGGCCAGTGAAGGCCCGGCATTCAACGGTTTTGCCGTTGAAGAAACCGCCCCTGGCGAATTCACCTTTTCAAGAAGGCTTACCGCAACACGGGTTTTAAGCAGCCCGAGCTGTACAACTGCGGTTTTGCCATCGGTTTCCAGTACTTCGCCCACAACCTGCCGGCCGGCAGGGCGCACATAATCGCCGGGTTTAATCTGGCCGGCATTGGTTTTCTGTAACACTGCCGGCTGGTCGGGCTCATGTTGCTGCACAATGTTCTTCAGCCTTTGCCTCGCCTTTTGCGTTTCGGTTTTCTGGGCCTGGTTTTCGCGAATGTGCCGGATGGTTTTTTCAATCTCCCGGTTGGCCTGTGCATGATAAGCCGTCTGCGCTTCGGCCCGCGCTTCGTTCCAAAATTCTTCTCCGGTTGCCTTCCAGCGTGCTGAGCTCGTGCGCCAGGCGCTGCTTTTCCTGCTCCAGCCTTTCGGCATGTTTGATTTTGCCTCGGCCAGCAGTTTATCAAGAGCATGCTGCTGGTCGGCCTGGAGCTTGCGCAGCAGCCGGTCGAAATCCAGCAGGTCCGGCACCGGCCAGTTCTTTTGCGTGGTGCAGCACTTCGGCAGGAATGCCTGTTTTTTGGGCAATTTCCATGGCAAATGAGCTGCCGGGTTTACCAATGTCCAGCACATAAGCGGGGCGCAGGGTGGTTTCATCAAAGCGCATGGCGCCATTCCGAATGCCGGGGGTGTTGCCGGCAAATACCTTAAGGTTGTAGTAGTGTGTGGTGGCTATGCACCATACATCTTTTTTAATCAAAGCCTGTAACACTGCCTGGGCAATGGCCCCGCCAAAACTGGGGTCAGTGCCCGATCCAAGTTCATCAATGAGTACCAGCGAACGGGCGTTGGCCCTGCCAATAAATAACGACATGTTTTTTAGATGGCTGCTATAGGTACTCAAATCGTTTTCAATAGATTGCTGGTCGCCAATATCGGTAAGGATATCATCAAACAACCCGAACTGTGAATCGGCCGAGACGGGCACCAGCAAACCGCATTGCAGCATGTACTGCAAAAGGCCTGCGGTTTTAAGGCAAACCGATTTTCCGCCAGCATTCGGTCCGGAGATGAGGAGGACTCTGTTGGTTTCGGTCAGCTCAATATCGAGCGGCACCACCGGGCCTTTACCCTGAAGGGCATAATGCAGTATAGGATGGCGTGCCCGGAACCATTTCATGGCCGGCCGGTTGAGTACTTCGGGCAACTGAGCATCCAGCTCATGGGCCAGCATAGCCCTGGCCCTGAGGTTATCCAGGCTGCACATAAAAGCAAAGGCCTGCGTAAGCATGGAGAGTTGCCCACGCAGTGTTTGGGTGAGCCCGGTAAGCAACCGTATTACCTCGCGCCTTTCGGCCAGCTCCAGTTCGCGGATGCGGTTGGCCGCCTCTACGGCTTCAGCCGGTTCAATAAAAACGGTTTGCCCCGAAGCCGACTCATCCTGAATAAAACCGCTTACCATGCGCTTATAGGCGGCAAGAACCGGAACCACCATCCGGCCGTTGCGCAGGGTGGGCTGGGCGCCCTCCGGAATCCAGCCTTGTCCAGACAAAAATCTAAAAACACGTTGTATGATATCGCGCAAGCGATGATGATACTCGTACAACTTCTTCCTTATGTCTGCCAGTTCATCGCTGGCGCTGGTTCGTACCTCACCCTGTTCGTCCACAACCTGCATAATCTTTCCGGCAAGCCGATCGTCAAGCTCAAGGTTATGGATTAACCCGCTGAGGGCCGGCAGGGTTTCGCTGCGCGCTGCTATGAAATTCCGGTTACTCACCAACACCTGAAGCAGGCGGGCCAGCCGAAGCATATCGGCCCCTTCCAGATAGGCGCCTTCGGTGGCAATGGTTTTAACCAGGGGTTCATGGTCCAGAAATCCTTCGGTACTGTACATTTCGCCCGATCGCAGCAACGCCAAGCGCTTCATGGGTTTGCCGCAGGGCATGTACAATATGCCCGTGATCGGCAGAAAAGGCGAGGCTTTCAATGCTGCGCCTTCCCGGTTCAGAAGCGCAAAACAGCCTGAGCCGTTCGCGGATTTTATCAAAGCTTAACCGTTGTTCAAAATCCTGCGGGTGTATCATGTCCCGGCTGAATAACATTGTTGCGTTGCTCCAGAAGGCTTAGCGAATCTACCACCCTTCCATAAATTCTGTCGAGCATTTCCGGATGGCTCATGTAATACTCCATCGAATGGAGGTAAACCGAATCGCTTATCCCCAAACGTTGCAGCACCCGGTTTCGGATAACAGGCGAAATAACGGCAATAGAGTCGTACGGAATGCCGGCACGCGATATTTTCTCATCGCTCAGGTACATTTCCACCAGTATTTTGCTCATTTCCTTTTCGGAAAGAACGTTTTGCTCTTCTTTTCTGCCACAGGCATAAAAGGCGAGTAAACAAACCACTGCCGGTACAGTTATGCGAATCACGTCTGCAAAGTACGCACAAATATCTATTTTTGCGGGCGCATGAAGGAGCAGTTAAAAAAACTGCGCAATTATGAAATACGCATCCGCAAAGCTATAAACAGCCACCTGCAGGGCGATTTTCATTCGGTATTTAAAGGTACCGGACTTGAGTTTGATGATGTGAGGCCCTACCAGTACGGTGATGATATCCGGACTATAGACTGGAATGTAACAGCCAAAGGTCATGGCACCTTTGTTAAAACCTTCCGGGAGGAAAAAGAACAGACGGTTTATTTTTTGATCGATGTCAGCGCCTCGCAGAATATCGGCACGGCAGCGCTTACCAAACGCAGCCTTGCTGCCGAAGTGTGCGGTGTACTTACCCTGTCGGCTGTAAAAGAGTCGAGCCATGTGGGTCTTATTTGCTTTTCTGATGAGCGCGAACTGTTTCTTAAGCCAGCCAAAGGGCTCACGCAGGCCCACCTGATAATCAAAAACCTTGTTGAACTAAAGCCCGTTTCTTCCCGAACCAGTCTGGCAAAGGCTATAGGTTTCGCGCTCAGCACCATACACCGCAGAAGTATGGTTATACTGATTTCTGATTTTATTGACGAGGGATTTGAGCAACCGCTCAAGGCGCTGGCCCGCAGGCACGATGTTATTTTAATACGCGTTGCCGATGAGCGCGAAAGCGCCCTGCCAGCACTGGGTATTGTTCCGGTACGCGATGCCGAAACCGGCAAAATACAATGGGTAAATACTTCCTTCGGCCATTTTCCGGCACGTTTGCGCAGGGTTTTCAGCGAAAGAGGTGACCACCTGGAACAATTCTGCCGGAAACACCAGATTAACTTTGTAACGGTATTCACCGGCCGGGATTTTGTTCCGCAACTGCTCAGGCTGTTTAAGGTGAGAAACAGATCGTATAAAAAAACATAAATGCCCGTTATGATCCGGTTGGCATTGCTTTTGGTCGGTCTGCTATCCGCAGGGATTTTACCTGCGCAGCATATTGTACTGAAGAACGGCTTTCTGGCCGATTCGGTGAAAACCGGAAGCCCGGTACATTTTTTTCTTGTGGCCCGGTATCCGGAGAATTATAACATCCTGTTTCCCGATTCTGCCTTCCTGTTCACCCCTTTTGAGTTCAGAAAGAAGCAATATTTTCCTACCCGCACCACCGGCAATATAAGCTGCGACAGCGCCGTGTATGAACTGGTAACCTTCGAAATAAACGATAGCCTTTGGCTCGCTCTTCCGGTTTTCCATATCAGCGGCGGGGATACCATTGTGCACATGGCATCTCCCGATACCGTTTTTCTGCAACACACCGTAAAAGAATTACCGCCCGATACCATTCCACTGAACAAGCTTCCGCTTAAAACAAACACAACCCAGCAGGTGCTAACAAAAAAATTTAACTACCTGATTGCCGCATTGCTGTTGCTGGCTGGCGCTGTGCTGATAACGATCCTGACATGGCTTTTCGGTCCTTCATTAAGGCGTTATCTGCGCAAAAGAAAACTCATCCAAAACCACAACCGCTTCATGAACGAATTCAATGCCCGGCTCGAAGTGTTACGCACATCGTTTAATGTGCCCGGTGCCGAAGCAGCAGTGGCGCTCTGGAAAAAGCATGCCGAACAACTTACCGGTAAGCCGTTTACCCGCCTCACCTCGCATGAAATACTGGTCCAGATGCAGGACGAAGCCATTTATGCAGCCCTGAAAGAAATTGACCGGAGTATTTACGGCTACGGCAGCCCCGCGATATCATCGCTGGAATACCTTAAAAACAAAGCAGATGATTTCTTTGCCGAAAAATTAAGGGAGGTGAGCCATGGCTGAAACACCCAATTTTGAATGGCATTCCCTGCGCTGGTTTTACCCTGAAGTGATTGACTCATTTCAGTTTCTGCATCCGGCATGGCTGTACGGTATTGCTGCCCTGCCCCTGTTATTTGTTTTGCGCACGCTGCTGGTGAAAAGGTTTGGAAAACACTTCACCCTGGCCCTTACTGCAAAAGAATGGGGGGGAATCGAAAACCCATTCATGGGTAAGGCTGGTGCATCCGCTGCTGCTTATGCTGGCACTGGCTTTACTGTTTTTTTCCATGGCCCGGCCACAGCGCACCAGCGAAAAAGCTGAGCAATGGACAGAGGGCATTGACATTATGCTGGCCATTGATATTTCGCATTCCATGCAGATAGAAGATTTTACACCCAACCGGCTGGAAGCGGCAAAAAGGGTGGCCATTGATTTTATTGAAGGCCGGTTTCAGGACCGCATAGGTATGGTTGTGTTTTCGGGCGAGGCGTACTCGATGGCTCCCCTTACTACCGACTATGACCTGCTGCGGGGTTACATCAAATCTATGGACTTTAGCCTTATAGAGGTACGGGGTACCGCCATTGGAAGCGCCCTGGGAGTGGTGTTAAACCGCATGCAGGAGTCGGCCGCCAAATCGAAAATCTGCATACTGCTGAGCGATGGCGACAGCAACGCAGGAAATATTGATCCACTTACGGCTGCAGGACTTGCCGCCGAAATGGGGGTTAAGGTGTACACCATTATTGTGGGACGCGAAGGACGTGTGCCCTTTGGCAAAGATTTTTTTGGCCGGCGGCAATTTCTGGAAAACACCGTTGACGAAACCACCATGCAGCAAATTGCCTCCATAACGGGCGGGCGCTTTTACCGCGCCACCAATAACCAGGCGCTGCAGGAAGTTTTCGATGAAATTGACAGACTTGAGAAAAGCGAAATCAAGGAAAGCCGCTACCTGAACACGGCCGATTATTACTACATTTACCTGCGCTGGGCCCTGGTGTTTTACCTGCTTTGGCTGTTGGGTAAATCTACTTTCCTGAACAACCTGTTAAGCGACTAAGCCGCCGGGTACACGGAAGAAAAAGCCTTACCGGATTGCGGATAAAGTTGCGCCAATCGTCCAGCTGCCGGCTCTTTATCACACGCGGAAATTTGTTTTGCCCGCCTATTTTGCCACTGGCTTTCATGAAGTCGTAAAATACACTCACCGGAAGTATTTCAACAAAAATTTCTTTCAGCGCTGCACCGCGTTCTACGGCATAGTCGTCATTCAGTTCTTTAAGCCGGCTGTCCAGATGTTCGCGGAAAATGCGTGCATCAACGGGTTGCTCACACCCCACATACCAGTAATGGGCAAACAGCGACCCATGGGGTATGCCGGCCACGGTAAACTCGGGCACCGAAACATTCAGCTCTTCCGAAACCAGCTCAATGGCTTTATTCATATTCTCAACAGAGAGGTGCTCACCGCACAGGCTCAGAAAGTGCTTTGTTCGGCCGGTAATGACAATTTCTGCTTCTTCAGCCGAAACGAACTTAATCACATCTCCGATAAGATACCGCCATGCACCGGCACAGGTAGACAGCAGCAGGGCATACTCCTTACCCGTTTCTACTTCGTCAATCATCAGCGTGCGGGCATCGGGTTTCAGGTTCCCTTCGGCATCGAAATTTTCATCGGTAAAAGGCACAAACTCGTAAAATATGCCGTTGTTCAGCACCATGCGCATGGACTTGCGATTGGGATATGCCTGAAAGGCAATGAATCCTTCCGAAGCCAGGTAGGTTTCAATGTAATAAATGGGCCGGCCAAGCAGTTTTTCAAAACCTTTGCGGTACGGGTCGAACGACACTCCGCCATGCACATACACCCTGAGGTTGGGCCACACCTGATGAATATTCTTAACCTTGTAATAGTCAATAATTTTTTCCAGCAAAATCTGCAGCCAGGCCGGAACCCCCACAATAATGCCTATGTCCCAGTCGGCTGCCTTTCGGGTTATTTCATCCAGTTTGGTATCCCAGTTGCGGGTTCGGGCTATTTTTTTGCCGGGCTTGTAAAAGTGCTGAAACCAGAACGGCAGCCTGGCGGCCTGAATGCCGCTCAGATCGCCCTCAAAGTAATTCCCCCTTTTATGCAAATGTGTGCTGCCTCCCAGCATTAAAATACCGCAGGTAAAAAAGTCGGCCGGCAAATCGTATTTGGAAAGTGTAAGAATTTGCCGGATACTGGTTTTCTGGATGGCGCGGGTCATTTCGCGCGTAACCGGAATATGCTTGGACGAAGCCTCAGAGGTGCCCGAGCTCAATGCAAAATACTTTACCCGTCCGGGCCAGCATATGTTTTTTTCTCCTGCCAGCGAATATTTCCACCAGTCATTGAAAATCCGGTTATAGGTATGAACTGGTACGCTGCTGCAAAACCGGTTGTAAAACTCGCGGTTGCCTTGTTTAAAGGTGTTAAGGATATCGTTAAAGCCGTAATGCCTGCCAAAGCGGGTCTGGGCAGCCTCCATGAGCAGCTCTCTGAGTTCTTTTTTCTGCAGCTCAAAGGGCGAGCTGTATTCCTGCTCCATCATTTCGCGCAGGCGTATGCCCTTTTTCAGCAAGTTTCCTAAAATAGCCATGTTTGTTGTTTGCCGTGGTATTTTTGCAGCAGAGCCAAAAATAAACAATGAACGTTAAAGAACGGATTAAACAACTTCGGCAGGAACTGCCTACACATGTAAAACTGGTGGCCGTAAGCAAAACGCAGCCGGTAGAAAGCATCCGTCAGGCTATGGAAGCCGGCCAGCATGCATTTGGCGAAAACCGTGTTCAAGAACTGGTGCCCAAATTCAATGCCCTGCCGCAAGCCCAATGGCACATGATTGGCCACCTGCAGACCAACAAGGTTAAATACATTGTGCCGTTTGTTGATCTGATACATGCTGTTGATAGCCTCAGACTGCTGCTGGAAATCAACCGTCAGGCCCAACGCATAAACCGGGTGGTTAACTGCCTGCTGCAGGTACATATCGCGCAGGAAGAAACAAAGTTTGGCCTTACGGCAGATGAAGTTGTACAGCTGGTAACTCAACCCGATGTGGCATTGCTTACCCACGTGTGCATAAAAGGTTTGATGGGTATGGCCACCTTTACGGATGATGAGAAAATTATAAGGCAGGAATTCAGAACCCTGTACAATCTGTTTAATGCATTGAAACGTCAAAAATTGCCCCCCAATGCAGGCATGGAAATATTGTCCATGGGCATGAGCCATGATTACCGCATTGCCATTGAAGAAGGCAGCAACATGGTACGAATCGGATCGGCTATATTCGGAAAAAGAAAATGAATACCACAACCCTGCTGCGAACTGCGGCCCTGCTGGGCGCAATGGCCGTTGCCCTGGGAGCCTTTGGCGCCCACGCCCTGAAAGAAACCCTTGCGGCCAACCAGCGGACGGACACCTACGAACTGGCCGTGCGCTATCACTTTTATCATGCATTGGCCCTTGCCATTACCGCCCTGCTGCCCGCCGGATATCACACAAAAAGATTGCGGCTGGCATCGTGGGCTTTTTTAGCCGGCATTGTGCTGTTTAGCGGCAGTTTATACCTGCTGAGCCTTACGGGCATCCGGATATTTGCATTCGTTACGCCCGCAGGCGGGGCTGCTTTTATTGCCGGATGGCTGCTGTTGTTCAGCGCCCTGACAAAAAAGGCTGCCCGGTAGCAGCCTTAATGCTTTAGCGCTGTTTTATTGTGGATTTTTAGGCAGTACGTTGGTGGTAAACGTAATGACCGGATCGTTTACGGCATTGGAAATAATAGGCAGCGATTTGGTTTGAATGCCCATTTTACCGGCACTGTTAAAGCCCACCTTAATCTCGCCCTTTGCACCGGGCATAATGGGTTCTTTGGGCCATTTGGGCTGGGTGCATCCGCAGGTTATGCGTACATCCTGAATAATAAGTGGTTCATTGCCCGTATTGGTAAACTCAAAAACATGCTCTACCACATCCCCCTGCCGGATATCACCAAAATCGTGCGAGGTTTCCTTTAATGTAAGTACCGGTCCCGAAGCCGTTTTGGTAGTTTGCTGGGCATACGCCAGCAAAGCCGCAAAAATCAATGCCGATAGTGCTGCAATGCGTTTCATGATGTTGGTTTTGATTTCAAAGTTAATGTATTAACAATAATTGTGCTGAAAATATTGCGAAAACCCATTATTATCACGGCCCCGATAGTCCCTCAACTTCGGAGCAACCCATGGAACCCGAAATTCTGACAGCCTACGGAAATCGTTTGCGCATTAGGGCCTGCGGCATTTGCCGGCAGGGCGATACCCTGTTACTGGTAAACCATGCCGGTTTGGGAAAGAAATCGTTTTGGGCACCGCCCGGAGGCGAAGTAATGTTCGGGCATGGCCTGGCTGAAACGGTTGAGCGCGAATTTCTGGAAGAAACGGGTTTGGTGGTAGTATGTGGGAACTTCCGGTTTGCAGGCGAATTTATTGACCCGCCCCTGCATGCCGTGGAATTGTTTTTCGAAACCCGTATTACCGGTGGCAGCCTGCGCACCGGGCACGACCCCGAAGTAAACTTCCGGACCATACGCCAGGCGCGCTTCTTTACCACTGACGAAATACGCAGCCTGCCCGCCCACGAAAAACATGGCCTGTTCCGCTATTGCCACAACGCCGATGACCTGAATAAACTAACCGGATTTTACCGTTTTTAGGCCTTTCAAAAAGGTTTTACCTTGTGTTATACCTGCCAAAATACCTATACTTGTAGCCTTAAACCTGAACGCGATGAACCTTACCAAAATTGTGGGCTATGTACTGTTTGTTGTAGCCCTTGCCATGGCATACTATCTGTACAGCAGCATTGCCAGTACCATTGAATTTACCGAAAACATAAAAAAAACCGAAAAGCAGATTACCGAAAAGCTGGCCGTGATACGCGAGGCCGAAAAAGCATTTCTGGAGCAATACGGCCGCTATACCAGTAACTGGGACTCGCTGATTAATTTCATTGAAAACGGCCGTGTACCTATTGTACAGCGAAGGGAAGAGATTAAACCTGCTGCCTATGGGGTAGACTGCGTAAAGGTTTATATCGACACCCTGGGCTTCATGTCGGCCAGGGATAAAATCTTCAAAAAAACCTTTTCGGTAAATGCCCCGGCCAACGGAGAATTTGTGGAATTTCATGTTAAGGTGGGCGATTTTGTGGTAAAAGGAAAGAAAGCCTACACCTTTAAGCGCAATAGCAGCGACAAACCCGAAGATGTTTCTTTCCTGGACAAAGGAACCGTAAGTAGCCTGGCCAACTTAAAACGCGGAGATAAGATAACCCAGGGGCAAAACCTCATTACCTTCTGGGACTACCAGCTTAACCCAAACGTAGACATAAAAAACCTGCATATAGTTCCCGGGTCGGGCAAAACGTTTGACATTTATACCGGGAAGATAGACCGCAACGGCCTGAAGGTTTGGGTTATTGAAGTGAAAGACCCCGCCCCCATTAACCCCGACCGGAAAGAAACCAACGAAGCCAAAAACCGCAGGCCCCTTGGCTTTGGCTCGCGTACCGATGTAACCACCAGCGGAAACTGGGAGTAGTTGTGCCGATTACAGCCACATCCTGCCGGCTGCTGAAAAAAATCCGGGACGAAAAGTTTGACGAAGACCGGATTGATTCGTACAACCTGGCCCTGCTTACCGGACCACGCGACCTGCAGGTCATGGTGTACGATCCGCAAAATCTGCAGGCCCTGTGGCTTGAAGATTATGTTTTTCCATCAGCTCATGACAATGACGGCTGGCTGGCCTCATTGCAGGAGCTGTTCGACCAGCATCCTTTTATTTCTGCAGGCTTCTGGAAAAAAATAATTATCGGAGTAAAAACCACTGTGTTTGTTCATCACCCCGAAAGCCTTTTCAGCGAAGCCGATGCCGCCACCTGCCTGGGTCTGAGTGCAGCCATACATGCTGATGAGGAGGTGCATACTTTCCATACACCGGCCCATAACATGGTTACCTCCTTCGCCCTCCCGGTTTCGGTTAAAAACTGGTTTACCTCTGCATATCCGGGTAACCGGCCCTGCTTTGTACACCAGTCGTGTGCACTTATTGAAGGTACATTGCAGGAATCTCCGGGCTATCCCGACGCCCCCCTCTATATTTACGTTGACCGCTTTCGGCTGCATATCCTTGCCGCCGACCGCAGCGGGCTTCGTTACTACAACCAGTTTGCCATTCAGAATTTCAACGACTACATCCGGTATATTATGCTGGTTATGCACACGCTGCACATAGACCAGCGAACTTCAAGGGTTATAATGTGGGGTTACGTTGGTAAAAACTCGCCCCACTACCAGGAATTTTACAAATACATCCGCACCATAACATATGGTAACCGCCCGGAATTTCTAAGATACGGATATGTATTTGATGAAGTCCAGGAGCATCAGTATTTTGATGTACTGAATATGGCCCGATTGCCAGTTGGCTAACCAGGTACCTGCATGAAACGTATTGCCTTATTTCCCGGCACATTCGATCCCTTTACCAAGGGCCATGAAGACATTGTGCTTCGCGGACTTAAGTTGTTTGATGAAATTATTATCGCCATTGGCTACAACAGCGGCAAGAGCGTGAGGTACTTTGACGTTAACCTGATGGTAAGCTGCATCAGCAACACCTTTAAAGACTATCCCGGTATTAAGGTTACCACCTATGCCGAACTTACGGCTGCCTTTGCACGCAGGCACGGTGCACGATACCTCTTGCGCGGTCTGCGCAACACCACCGACTTTGAATACGAAAACAGCATTTCGCAGATAAACCGCAAACTGAACGATGAACTGGAGTCGGTATTTTTAATTACCAGCCCTCAGTTTGCCTGGATTAGCTCATCTATTATCCGGGAGGTGCACCGCTACGGTGGCGATATTTCGGCCTTTCTGCCCTATACACTTTAACCGGCTACCTCACTGATTTTGTAGTACTGCTCGAACACGTAACGAATGGATTTATAAGAGTGTTCAAGCGCATGATAAACTTCTTTGGGGTTCATCCACCTTATCTCTTCAATGTCTTCGCTGGCGGCAGGGCGCATCTTAGAGTCATCAACCAAATCCATTATATACCATCGTGTTTTTTTAAGCATGGCCTTGCGGTTCATGGTATAGGTGTGCCAGGTGGTACAGATTTTTGGACCTGCTTTTACCGAAATATTGCACTCTTCCTCCACCTCGCGCACGGCTGTCTGGCGGTATTTCTCCCCTTTTTCTTTTTTACCTTTGGGCAAATCCCATTTTTTAAGCCGGTAAATCATTAAAAATTTGTCTTTTTTCCGCACAAGCCCTCCGGCAGCTTTTACCAGGCTAAATTTGCTGCGCAAATAGGCTTTAAGGCGGGGGTAATCGGTTACGTTAAGATGCAGGCTTTGCAGCCCGAAAGGCACCCTGGTATTGTTGAGCAGGGCCAGAATGGCATCCAGTTCAACCTCACCAACCTCCTGCACCCAAACGTGGTGGCTCAGGCGG
>BPHC01000001.1 GCA_026003355.1 Cyclobacteriaceae bacterium | reverse complement strand
AGAAGTAATTGTAATATTTGCTATACTTTACCCCAACCAGAAAAGCCATGGATTTGCTGCCGTAGTAGCTGTACGAGAAGAGCGATGTGAGGGCAAAGAAGAAGGCGCACAGCAGCAACAGGTACTTGCCTATGCCAGGCAGGGCACTTTGAAAAGCGGTTGAGGTAAGCGTTACCCCGTTGGAGTCGCTGGTTTGCCATACACCGGTTACCAAAATGGCCAATGCGGTAAGGGTACACACCACCATGGTATCGATGGCCGGGCTGAGCATCGAGACCAGCCCTTCGCGTATGGGCTCACGGCTTTTGGAAGCACCCAGCGCCAATGGAGCTGTGCCAATACCTGCCTCACTGGAAAACGAAGCCCGCCGAACCCCTGTTAGAATAAGTCCGCCCAGCACACCGCCAAACAAAGGGCCCTTGTAAAATTCTGCCTTAAAGGCATCCGTAACTATAAGCATGAGGTACCGCGGAACTGTGTGAATATTAAGTACCAGGATAAGGGCCACAGTTAGGAAGTACAACACGATCATTAACGGTACCATTCTACCGGCCCAGTTACCGATGCGCTGTATGCCACCAATGATAACAATACCTGCCGTAATGGTAAGGATTACGCCCACCACCAAATTAAATACTGAAATACGGTGCCGGCCAGGTTAAGGGTACCCCAGTCAACCCCGGGAAAACCAATGTCCCGTATAGCCTGGGTAAGTTGATTGGCTTGGAAAATGGGCAGGCAGCCGATAAGGCAGCACACACTAAACACCACGGCCATCCAATACCACTTCCGGCCCAGTGCCTCACGAATCACATACATGGGGCCGCCCTGCAGGTTGCCCTCGGAGTCTTTGCCCCGGTACATAACGGCCAGCGAGCTGGTAAAAAAGTTCGAAGACATGCCCACAAAGGCCGTAACCCACATCCAGAACAGTGCTCCAGGGCCACCAATGGAAATGGCGTAGGCTACACCGGCAATGTTTCCCATACCTACTGTTGAAGCCAGCGCGGTTGACAGCGCCTGATAGGCATTAATGTATCCGGGGTCATTGGGGTTATCGTACTTGCCGCGCAGAATGTTGATGGCGTGCCGGAAGTATTTGTAGGGAATAAACCGGCTGTAAAAAAAGAAAAACAGTCCGCCAAAAATCAGCAGGAACAAAACAGGGGTCCAGATGCCATTGGCCAGGGTACGGATCAATTCGGTCATGAGCTGCAGTTGGGTGGTCGCAAAATAGCCAATTATGTCTAAGCGTATTTATATTTTCTGATGAAGGTTCTGCGACACGGCCATCCAGTTACACAACTGGTATAGCAGCCTGGCGCCCACGTTGGCGTCCCAGTCGGTGGTTCCGGGTGCTACTTCATTCAGGTCCAGCCCTATTATCTTCCGTCCCGATTTCACCACTTCTCGTATAAGAAAAACAGCCTGGTGATATTCCAGTCCTCCTGCAACGGGGGTGCCGGTGTTGGGGCATAACCGCGGGTCCAGTCCGTCAATATCAAAACTAAGATAAACCAGTTCGGGTAGTTCCTTTACAATTGCCTGGCAGATGCTCTGCCAGGTTTTTCCTGTGTATAGCTGTTCCTTCAGGTCTTCATCAAAAAAAGTTTTGATACGTCCCATCGATCGGTCTATTACCTGCATTTCTTCCTCGCATATATCGCGGATGCCCACCTGTACCAACCGGCTTACAGCCGGAAGTTTAAGCGCGTTATACATTATTGAGGCATGCGAATAAGTAAAGTCTTCATAGGCTTTTCGCAGATCGGCATGGGCATCTATCTGCAATATGCCAAAACGTGTGTACTGTTCGGTGAGCGCCTGTATAAATCCCAGAGGCGTGCTGTGGTCACCTCCCAGCAGCGCCACTGCTTTTCCTTGTTTTAAGAAGCCAGCGGTTGTTTTGCCTACGTATTGTACCATTTCACCACAAGCCTGGTTAATTTCATCCAGGGCAGCTTTGTTTACTTCGTTACCTGAAGCCACATTGTTAATATGTTGTGCGGCTAATTTTCTTAGTTCATCGCTTCTTTTTTTCCATTGTTCCGGAACCGGCAGCATGTGTATGCCAATCTTCCATGCATCGGGTATGTGGCGGTCGTACAGGTCAACCTGAGCTGATGCTTCGAGTATGGCCTCGGGGGCAAGCGCGGTTCCGCTGTGGTACGAAACGGTTACTTCCCACGGCACAGGCACAACTACTACCCGGGCGTTGGCTTCATCGAACGGCAATCCGAATAAGGAACGCAATGCACCAGGGGCATTGGGATTGAAATTTCTGATTAGTTCTTCGCGTGTCATAAAAGGTTGAACAGAAACAAAAATACAATTGTACGAAATTGATTCCATGCCATAACACGCCATGTGCAGGCGTGCTTTATCTGTGCTGAAATTTGTTTTTTTGAAATTTTGCAGATATTTGGCCCTTTCACCTAGCAAAAAAAGCATGGCAAAGAATCTGGTAATTGTGGAGTCTCCAGCGAAAGCCAAAACCATTGAAGGGTATTTGGGCAAAGATTTTAAAGTGGCTTCCAGCATGGGGCATGTGCGCGATCTTCCGAAAGGCGATAATGCCATTGATATTGAAAACGGATATGAGCCAACCTACGAAATCAGTCCGGATAAAAAGGAAGTTATCTCCAAACTGAAAAAACTTGCCGAAGAAGCTGAAACGGTATATCTGGCAAGCGATGAAGACCGGGAGGGAGAAGCTATTTCATGGCATTTAAAAGAGGTGCTCGACCTGAACGATGCAAAAACCCGAAGAATAGTATTTACTGAAATTACCAAACGCGCCATTTTAAACGCCCTGCAAAATCCGCGCGGTATTGACCTCGATTTGGTTAATGCCCAGCAGGCACGCCGGGTTCTGGACCGCCTGGTGGGCTACGAACTTTCGCCCATACTCTGGAAAAAAATAAAAACCGGTCTTTCTGCCGGGCGCGTGCAGTCGGTGGCCGTGCGGCTGGTGGTGGAACGCGAACGCGAAATAGCAGAATTTAAACCCACAGCTTCATTTCGGGTTACGGCCATCTTCCGGTTAGATAACGGTAAAACCCTGTTAGCCGAACTTTCCGACAGGTTCGATACCGAACAACAGGCTTATGAATTTCTTGAGTCCTGCAAGGGGGCCACATTTACCATTTCCGACCTGCAGACCAGGCCGGCCAGAAGAAGTCCTGCGCCGCCTTTTACCACATCTACTTTGCAGCAGGAGGCAGCCCGCAAACTTGGTTTCTCGGTTTCGCAAACCATGGTTGTGGCGCAAAAGCTGTACGAGGCCGGAAAAATAAGCTACATGCGTACCGACTCGGTAAACCTCTCTGATGAAGCCCGGCTGGGAGCAAAACAGCAAATCGAATCAGCTTACGGCAGCCGGTATATTCAGCTCAGGGAATATAAAAACAAATCCACTTCGGCACAGGAGGCCCATGAAGCCATACGCCCTACCGATTTTACGGTGCTGGACCCGGGCATGGACCGCAATGCCAAACGACTGTATGAACTTATCTGGAAACGGGCCATTGCTTCGCAGATGGCCGATGCCGAACTGGAAAAGACCACGGCTACCATTTCCATATCCTCCAATCCGCGCGCATTTGTGGCCACAGGCGAAGTGGTAAAATTCGATGGCTTTCTGAAAGTATATATGGAGTCGGCAGATGAGGAAGACGAAGAAGAAAACGGTAAAATGCTGCCCCCGCTTACCCCGGGCCAGCAGCTGTTTCCAGAGGAAATTACCGCACGCCAGATTTTTTCACGCTACCCGCCGCGCTATACCGAAGCCAGCCTCGTAAAAAAGCTCGAAGAACTGGGTATAGGCCGGCCCTCTACCTATGCGCCTACCATTTCAACCATTCAAAAGCGCGGATATGTGGTGAAAGAAAGCCGCGAAGGCACGCTGCGGCAGTACCGGCTGCTTAAACTCATAAACAATAAAATTGAAAATCATACCGAAGAAGAACTGGTTGGCACCGAAAAGAACAAGCTCTTTCCCACCAACACCGCTATGGTGGTAAACGACTTTCTGGTAGCCCACTTTCCGGATATTACCGACTACTCGTTTACTTCGGAAATTGAACTGGAATTCGATGAAATTGCAGCCGGAAAACTGGAGTGGCGCAAAATGATTGATAACTTCTACAGGCCATTCCACAAAAAAGTACTGCAAACCGAACAGGTCGAACGCTCGCAGGTGGGCAAAACCCGCGAACTGGGTGTTGACCCTAAAACCGGAAAGAAAGTGTATGCCAAGCTGGGCCGTTACGGGGCCTATATTCAGGTAGGCGAAAACCCCGATGACAACGGGGGCGATAAGCCTAAGTTTGCCAGCCTCCGGCCTGGGCAGTTCATTGAAAACATTACCCTCGAAGAAGCGCTGGAGCTTTTGAAAATGCCCAGGCAAATGGGCGAGTTTGAAGGCAAACCCGTAGTGGTAGGAATAGGCCGGTTCGGACCTTATGTGCAGCACGATAAAAAATATGTTTCCATACCCCGGGAAGAAGACCCCTATGCCATTACACTGGAACGCTGCATCGAGCTCATTAAACAAAAACGCGAAGCAGAAGCCAACCGGATAATAAAGGTATTCGAAGAAAATCCTGATGTACAGATTCTAAACGGACGTTTCGGGCCGTATATCAGGGCAGGAAATAAGAATGTAAAAATTCCGAAAGACAAAAACCCCGCTGAACTGACCCTGGAAGAATGTCTGACGCTGGCCGAGGCAGCCCCCGAAAGAAGGGGCCGTGGCTTTGTGCGAAGAAAAAAGACCTGATACCTCAATGAAAAAGCTGGTGGTACTTACCGGTGCCGGTATTAGCGCAGAAAGCGGAATACCGACATTCCGCGATGCCGGCGGGCTTTGGGAGGGATACCGCGTTGAAGATGTGGCCACTCCCGAAGCCTGGCAGCGCAATCCGGCTCTGGTACTCGACTTCTACAACCAGCGCAGAAAACGCGCCCTGCAGGCCGAGCCCAACCAGGGACACCGTATTCTGGCCGAACTGGAAGCGTATTACGATGTTACGGTGGTTACCCAAAACGTTGATAACCTGCATGAACGCGCAGGCTCTTCGCACGTTATTCACCTGCACGGCAGCCTGTTCGAAGCCCGGAGCTCGGTTGATGAATCCCTCATTTATCCGGTTAACGGATGGGAAATGAAATTAGGCGAAACCTGCGCCAAAGGATCACAACTCAGGCCCAACATCGTGTGGTTTGGCGAGCCCGTGCCGCGTATGGAAGAAGCCATTGCCTATGCCGCAAAAGCCGATGTGTTTCTGGTAGTGGGTACTTCGCTTGTGGTGTACCCCGCAGCAAGCCTGTTATATTATACCCGGCATAACATCCCCAGATTTCTTATAGACCCGAATATACCCGATACTCCGGCTATGCCACATTTTACCTGCATTGCCGATAAAGCCAGCAGCGGCCTGGCACGTATAAAACCCCGGCTAATAGAAATAGCATGATACTGGTTATTGATATTGGAAACTCTGACATCACCCTGGGTCTTTGGCGTAATGCTTCATGGGAACACGTGTGGCGAATACCCGCTGTGGCCGAACGCCCCGAGCTTTTCTATGGCATAAAAATAAGAGATCTCTTTGCCGGGGCAGGGCTTGATCACCGCCTGGTAGAACGCATTGTTTTAAGCAGTGTGGTGCCCGAACTCACCGGTAAAATTATAAACGTAACCGTAACCCTGATTGACAAAAAACCGCTTGTGCTCGGGCCGGAAACCTATGCACGGTTACCTATAAAAGTGCTTAATCCCTATGAAATTGGCAGCGACCTGGTGGCCAACGCCCTGGCGGCCTACACGCGCTTTAAAGCCAACTGCGCAGTGGTTGATTTCGGCACCGCTTTAACATTTACCACCGTATCGGCACAGGGCGAAATTCTGGGCGTGGCCATTGCCCCGGGCCTTAAAACAGCCGTTCGGGCGCTTGCCCAGAATACCGCCAAATTGTTCGATGTGCCGCTTCAATGGCCATCGAGCGCCATGGGCAAAAACACCGTACATGCCATTCAGGCCGGCGTGCTTATGGGCTATGAGGGACTGGTAAAAGCTATGTTGCAGCGGATACGCCAGGAACTGAAAGACAATAATCTGCAAACGGTGGCCACAGGCGGTTTGGTAACCGCTATTCCTTCGCTGGCTGAAAACTTTACTGCAGTTGATCAGCACCTTACCCTGGAAGGGTTGCGCATTACGGCACTAACCGTTTAAACCAATCAGCGTATTGTGTTCTCTTCCTGCCGGGCCAGGTCTTCCAGAAGTTTAACATAGGCACCGGTATTGAAATTGGTCATCCCCTCTTTCTTCCTCACCACATTTCCTTGTTTATCAACTATAAAGGTGGTAGGTATGGAAGGCACACGGAGTTGTTGGGGCAGGTTTCCGTAAGACATATAAACCGGAAAGGTAAACTGGTTCTTCTCTATATACCTGCGTACCTTACCGCGATCGCTGTCATCATCAACAGAAAGCAAAACAAACTGAATGTTTGAGTCTTTAACGCGATTGTAGAGGGCTTCAATGCCCGGCATTTCGGCCCGGCAGGGAGGGCACCAGGTGGCCCAAAGGTTAACAAACAGCACTTTGCCCCTGAAAGCCTCAAACGGTATTTTGTTGCCCTGCAAATCTTTTATGGAAAACGAAAAGTCGAAGGCCTCTTCTTTAACCGGTGCAGCGTAAGTATCGTCACCGGGCCGGGCATAAAGTATAATTTTATAAAGCGTTGCGCGTATGGGGGTGGCAAAAGCAAAAAAAATACTCCCGATAAACAAGGGAAATAGCCAGGGTTTTAACACCTGCCATATCCGCTCAAAACCTGAATTGTTTACTGAGGCCATAATTGGACCGAATTTTGTTCAAATTTATTAATTTAGAACCCGTTGTCTTTAAATAAAGTTGCAATGCGTAACCTTATAAGCGTTTTCTGTATCCTTGTTCTGTTCCCTGCAGCGGGCCAGAAAATAAAATATAAAGATATCTACAGCCTGCTTAGCACCAAACAATATGAGGCTGCCGAGCCCTTTTTGAAAAAATACCTCAGCGAAACCACCGACAACCCGAATGCCTGGCTTTTTATGGGCATTGTATATGAAAACAAAGCCGGCAAAACTGACATTCTGAAAAGCACCGAAGAAGCCCTTGTGTTTATGGATTCAGCTATTCTTACTTTTACCAGGGCGGCATCGCTGTTAACTGAAAAAGAAATAAAACGAAACGCTGAGTATTATGCCATGTACAGCCGCACCGATCTGCGAACCGGTGATTATGGCGTAAAATTGTCCGATGTTCAGTTCGATTTACGCAAGCGCATCGAAGCCCTTCGCGAGCGGATGGATAAGACTAAGATGGTAAAACACTTCTTTTTACGGTCGGAGGCCGCTTACACGCGCAGTTACCAGTTATACCGCAGCCTGCAGCAATCTTATCCGGGGCTGCGCGAACTGTACCTGCGTGCCGACAATCAACTGCTGGAAAAGCTTACCCATCTGGCCCTGAGCTATGATTCGGCTGCAAAAGACTTTGACAATTATCGGCTAAGTATTCAAAATCTGGACAAACCCGGATATAAGCCGGTATGGAACCCGCGAGTTATTAAGAATTTTAAAACCGATGGCGCTGAGCCGGCCGACTTTTATACCAACGAACCCGCTGTTTGGGATTACGGCAGGTTTGCCCGTGAAGCCCAAAAAAGCATCCAGGAGCAGGTTATGCCCGTTCGGCAGGAACTGGTGACTTATGATATTGAAATAAACAAGCTGGCTGAAAAACTGCAACGCGATTCCGTATCGGTAAAAAGTGAATTAACGCGGCTTGTACAAAGCCTGTTGAGCGAAAAACTGCGCCAGTTTGATGAGCGCCCCATGCCTCTGGATATTCTGGCGGCCAAGGCAGCCGACCTGGATTACCGCTCGGCCCGGATAGAAACCCGTAAACACCGCGACTCGGCCCATGTGTACTTTCAGGTTGAACTGATCAAGCGCGAGTTGCAGGCGCTTAACCGCCTGGACAGTTTGCTTAAAATTGCCGCCTCGCGCAACCTTGATGAGGAAGGGCTTAACTACCAGGATTTCGTTAGCCAGACGTACAACAGCATTACCCTGCTGAAGAGCTATGTGCGCACCCAGCAGGAATACGTGAAAAAGGAACGCGAACGCGTTGAGCGCGAAATGCTCAGGCGAACGGCCGCCCTTACATGGCTTATCAACGGAAACGACTCCATACCTCTTTTTGATAACCCCTCATCGCCATTCAAACCACTTGTTCTGGATCCTGCCTTTACAGCTGGTTTGTGGTATGATGCACAGGGCAAGCCCCATGTTTACTTTTATGATATCCCGCCTTCGCACCGGCCCGGCATTCGTGCCCGTTTTGCTGTTGATGGGTCGGTGTTCGCATCAACCGAGTTGCAGGCGTTGAATATGCTGGTAACCTCCGATAACTCTTCCCAGATATTCTTCGTGCTGGCGTATAGCACCAAGCCGGTTAAAGACAAATATGCTGTTGTTCTGGCCAAAATCTACCGCCTTGACGGCTTGGCCTGGCAGGTTAGCCACAATCTGGATTTCGTACCCCAGTCCATTGTCTACCAGGCCGAAACCAATGAGGTGATCATCAGATCGGGCGGTGAATTGTCGGTAACAATAGATAAAAGCGGGAAACGAAAAGCCAACTAAGCGGCCCCCACCAGCTTTTTCCAGTCCTGAAACCGCATATCAATGCGGTTGCTGATTTTGGTAAAATTATCCCAGCTGTCGGTTACATGATATATGGAGGGCAACGATTTTACCAGCACTTCGTCATAATCGTTTCGGTAGAGGCCGCCTCCGTAATAGTAGTAGGTAAACATGTTACCCTGGCGGTTAAAAAGTTCGTAGCCCAGGTAGCCGTCCCATATTTCGCTTAGGATGGTGCACGATATTTCCCTTCGTTTAAACCGGAATATCTGTGCCGAAGCCTCCTCTTCAAAATATTCCGAATACAGATCGTTGTCGATAATCCAGCCCAGGTACATACCTATGTGCACATAGGCCTGTTCGATAGGCAGGTTATCGGGAAAGTTGCCAAGAAAGTGGGTTTTGGCGTTATCGTAGATGGTCTTTTGAATGTCAGCCTTGCGTTCCATAGCACAATGATAGTCATTTTCACTTACCTTTCTGCATCACCCCTTTGGTTTGTTAAGGGCACCTAAGGCAGATACGAAAAGGGTGGCAGCAACGGCAGCCGTTTCGGTGCGCAGCCGGTGTGGTCCCAGGCTTATGGGCTCAAACCCCCTGGAGGCAGCAAATTCCAGTTCTTCTTCGCTGAAGTCGCCTTCAGGTCCGATAACCAATGTAATTTTCGTTGCCTTCGCTATTTTACCAATCCATTCCGGGGGTTCCTGTCCTGTTGCCGTACAGATGTATCGCCTTCCTTCTTCGGCACTGTTTATCCAGTCGTTAAAATGAATGGGTTCGGCAATTTCAGGCAGGCAGGGGCGGAGCGATTGTTTCATGGCGCTAATGGCCACCCGCTGTAAACGTGCGGTGCGCAGCTGTGATTTTTGTGTGCGTTGGCACAAAATCGGAACAATGCGGTGTGCCCCGGCTTCGGTACATTTTTCAATCAGCCACTCAAAGCGATCAGGGTGTTTTACAGGCGAAACGGCAACTGTAATAAACGGGCATGCCTGCGGTGCGGTGTTTCGGGCAATAACTTCAAACCGGCAGGCAGATAACGATACCTGCGTAAGGCGCGCGGTGAACAGGTTTCCCTTTCCGTCGGTAATATAAATCAGGTCGCCCGGTTTTTTTCTTAACACCCTGGCGCAATGCGCAGCCTCGTCCTCGTTAAGGGCGTGATCTCCGGTGGCTGTATCGGGCTGATAAAAAAGATAGTCCACCCGTTGTTAGCGGTATTTTTCCGAAAGGCTTTTTACCAGTTCAATATATTGCTGCATGGCCTGTTCTTTTGAAGTACCCTTTAAAGCCGACCAGGCATTGTATTTGGCAATGCCTTTAAAGTCAAACCCGCCGGGTGCTTCGCCCTGCACATCACCCAGGGTTGCCTGCTTATAGAGGGCATACAGGCTAAGAAGCTCTTCGTTTGAAGGCCTGCGTGTTAGCTGTTCAGCTTCTTTTACCGAAGCATTAAACCGGTCGATCAGGTTCATGCATGAAGCGGGGCTTTTTACTGGCGCTGTTCAATTGGTACGTAAGCGCGCTTTTTATGGCCGATGTAAATTTGCCGGGGCCTTCCAATCGGTTCGTTCTGGTCGCGCATTTCTTTCCACTGGGCAATCCAGCCCGGCAAACGGCCCATGGCAAACATTACGGTAAACATGTCAACCGGTATGCCCAGGGCGCGATAGATAATCCCCGAATAGAAGTCAACATTAGGATACAGCTTTCGTTCAACAAAATAGGAATCTTTCAACGCTACTTCCTCCAATTTCATAGCAATTTCCAGAACGGGATCGTTAATGCCCAGCTTGTTGAGCACATCATCGGCTGCTTTTTTGATGATTTTGGCGCGGGGGTCGAAATTTTTATAAACGCGGTGCCCGAAGCCCATTAACCGGAAGGGGTCGTTTTTGTCTTTTGCCTTGTCAATCCACTTGGTAATATTGCCCCCGTCTTTCCGGATGTTTTCCAGCATGATAATTACCTCCTGGTTAGCGCCACCGTGCAAGGGGCCCCACAGGGCATTTATGCCTGCAGATATGGCGGAGTAGATGCTGGCTTTGGAAGACCCCACAATACGAACAGTAGAAGTGGAACAGTTTTGTTCGTGGTCGGCATGGAGAATCAGCAGTTGGTCGAGTGCACGTGCCACCACCGGGTCAACTTCATAATCCTGTCCGGGGAGGGCAAACATCATCTTCAGAAAGCGGGAGCAGTAATCCAGTTTGTTGTCTGGATAGTTTACCGGGTGGCCCATGGCATTTTTATATGACCACGCTGCAAAGGTGGGCATCTTTCCAAGCGAACGGATGATGCTCAGATACACGCCATCGGGGGGGCGGTTGGGATTTAATGATTCGGGATAAAAGGCGGTTTGTGCACAAAAGAGCGAGGAGAGTACACCCATAGGGTGGGAATTGGAGGGAAAGCCGTCCAGAATTTTCTTAATATCTTCATGTACCAGTGTTCTTTTGGTAATGTCATCGGTAAACTTTTCGTACTGGCTTTTGGTGGGCAACTCACCGAAGATGAGCAGGTAGGCCACTTCCAGGAAAGTTGACTTTTCGGCCAGCTCTTCTATAGGGTAGCCCCGGTAGTGCAGAATTCCCTTTTCTCCATCCAGAAAGGTAATGGCACTTTTGGTAGCGCCGGTATTTTTATAGCCTAAGTCCAGGGTAATGTAGCCGGTCGTGTCGCGAAGGGTGCTTATGTCTATGGCCAGTTCGTTTTCGGTGCCTTCAACTACCGGAAAGGTGTAGTGCTTGCCGTCAATAATCAACTCAACTGTTTTGCTCATAATTGCTTTTGCTCTTTGCGCCTAAAGATAACAGGTTTGTGGGGTACAATAAAGTTTTTATGAAGCACCACTTTAATTATTTCCTAAAATAAGGGGCATGCCGTCTTTTCCGGCACCTACAACTATTACCTTGGTATTTGGCGATTTGGCCAGCTCCAGTGTGGCTTCTATGCCCCGCATTTTAAGCAGCTTGTCGGTAAGGCTGTTGTTGATGATGTTATTGGCACGGGCTTCGCCCTCGGCCTGTATGCGCTTGCGTTCGGCTTCGCTTTTTTCTTTTTCAAGCCTGAACTGATAGGCAAGGGCCTCCTGTTCCTGTTGCAGTTTGTTTTGAATGGCTATGCGTATCTGGTCGGGCAGTTGTATGGAGCGTATAAGCAGGGCGGCCATGTGCACATTGTTTTCGCTCAGTACTTTTTCGCACTCATTTTTAATGGTGGCCTCGACTTCGGCACGTTTGGTAGAATAGATTTCTTCGGCCGTATACCTACCCATAACCTGCCTTACAGCCGAGCGGGCTTCGGGTATGATGAGCGTGGATACGTAATTGCGGTTGAATTTTTCATGGATGTACCCAATCCGTTCCGGCACCGGGTAAAAACGCACTGTTACGTCTACATGTATGGGCAGGCCGTTCTTGTCCAGCACGTCCATGGTTTCGTCAGTCGCTGTTTCGCGCACGGCATAGATAAACACATCGTTCCAGGGGGCCTTGGTGTGAAAGCCGGGCTGGATAACATGTTCCTTGTCCAGGCCGCCTCCGAATTTGTAAAATATAACGGCCCTTTCATCAGCCTGCACGGTGTAAAACAGGCTTGAAGAGATGCTGATGATTACAAAAAAAACAATTACGCCTAAGATGATAAGAGGCACAATTCTGCGGTTGTTCATATAAATTGGTTTTTGGTTTAACGATTTCCATGGTCGGGGCGGGGCAGGCCCAGCAGTTTACCGATAATTAAAACCGTAAACAGGCTTCCCCACAGGCCCTCAATAACCCCCAGGTTTTTGATAAGGTGGGTGGCATCGGGGTACCGCGAGTCAATACCCCCCAGCAGGCTCAGGCTATGGCCCACACATTCGGCATAGTTCGGAATGCCCAGTTCCAGCTCAACACCCAGGTTACCCAAACCACTTATGCAAATCAGGTCGTACAGGCTTCCGAATGAGATGCCCGTCATTAAATACACACAGGCCGAACCCCAGAGCTTGTCGGGAGTAAGAAATTCCGAAAAAAAAATATCGCGTATGGTGTATACAATAACCAGCACTTCAATGGGAAAAAGAATGCCGTGAATAACCAGTAAGGCAGCCCTTCGGTTCTCAATATTTATGAGTTTATAATAAGGAAATTCAATCATTATACCAAACACCACTATGCCTACCAACGCCAGGAATACTACGGCAATTAAGCGGGTGTTTCGGGTAAAGTTGCGGAGCAAATCCCACAGCAGAAAAGCATATAAGCCACCGAAAAAGGAAAATACCGATATAATAAGCTTGGAAACTTCGCTGCGCGGATTTTCCAGTAAGGGCCCGGAGAGCATCATGCCCATAACAATAATCACCACCTGAACAAGCACCACATTGCGGTAGTCTTTCTGCTTTTCCTGCTGCAGCCGTGAGCTGCCCACAAAGGTGAGACGCCTCAACATATCTCCGAAAGATAAAATTAAATTCCACCTTAAAACAAATGTTTGTAAATACGCCTAAAAACTTTAGCTTAACACCAATAAGTTATTCACTTTGAGAGACTTTGGTTTTTTTTCATTAATTGCTTTGTTATTGCTGGCGCAATACCCGTACGCACAGGCACAAACACCAAAGGCCGACAGCCTCAGGACGATGCTTACCCTGGAGCGCGACCCCATGCGGCAGGTAGACCTGATGAATGACATTGCCTTTGCGCTTTTTGATGTGGACGACAGCACAGCTATGGTTTTTGCCCAAAGGGCGGTAAAAACGGCATTAAATGCCGGTTATAAAGAAGGGCTTAAACGGGCTCTGACTTATACGGGGGTTGGACAAGTAAGCAGGGGCAACCTGCAAAAGGCTATACAATATTATCACTACGCAGATACCATAAAGACTCAGAATCAGGAACTTACCATCTATATCCACACCATGCTGGGTAATGCCTTTCGCGATCTGTCGCGGTTCGATTCGGCTATGTATTATCAGCAATTGGCGCTTGACGGGGCCAGAAACTATGGAAAACCCCGTGAGCTTGCCATGGTTGGTAAAAATATGGGCATGCTGCTCATCCATCAATATAAGCCCACCGAAGCGCTTGACATGCTGCGCATGGCACAGGAAAATCTGGATAAAGACTACAATACCTATCTCCAGGCCGAAATATGGTCCGGCATCGGTAAAGCTTATATGGGCCTCCTGGAATATGAACAGGCGCATTCGTATTTCATTAAAATGTGCAGTCTGGTAAATGCGCTGCCCGACATGTTTCAAAAGGTAAAATGCCACCTTAACCTTACGGAGTTGGCCCTCATGCAAAGTGACTTTTCTGCTGCGCTCGAAGAGGCCTTTACGGCTTTTGATCTGATTCAGCGGTACGCCTACCCGCCACAGCAGGCTGAGGTCTATCAGCATATCGGTGAAATCTACAGCCAGATGAGCCAGTTTGAACTGGCAGCCCGTTATCTGTATGAAGCCCTGAAGATTGCCGATCGCAGCAGCCTGCAGCAACGAACCGGGGCCGTGCTGGCCGAACTGGCATGGGTGTTTAAGGAAATGGGAAACCTGCCCCAGGCCCAGGAATACATAAACCGGTCGCAACAGATATACGAGGCAATAGGCGATAACCGGGGTATCTCAGCCTGCCACAATGTACGCGGGCTCATCTTTTTGTTGCAGAAAAAGTTTAACGATGCCCTGTCGGAGCTCGAAAAGGCAAGGGCCATGCGCGAACAGATCGGATATCTGGAAGGCATAGCGGCTACTGTATTTAACCTGGCTTTGGTTTATGCCGAAACAGGCCAGTACCAAAAAGCCCTTGAACTGCAACAGCAGGTAATTGCATTAGAGGAGAACCTGCCCAACCGGTACAATCTGGCGATATCCCTTAACGGGATAGCCCAATCGCTCATTCGCCTTAAACGGTACAAAGAAGCCTGGCCCTACGCCATCCGGGCTAACCAGTTGGCCGACTCTTTGCAGGCCAAGTTACTGCTTAAGAACACCTATGCCACCCTGGCCGATTATTATGAGGGGACTGGCGATTTTCGAAGGGCAACAGAATACCTGCGCAGGCATCAGCAACTGTCCGACAGCATCTACACCACTTCTTCCCGGGCCCGGTTAGCCGAGCTGCAGACCCTATACCAGCTGGAACAAAAAGAACAGCAGGTAAAGCTGCTGGAGCAGGAAAGGCAGTTGCGCGACCGGCGGATGGCGCTCCAGCAATTGCAACTAAACAACCTGCGCATTGTGCTGGCAGCGGGCCTGCTGGTGCTGGTACTGGTTTCGGCCTTAACCTGGAGCATTTATAAGGCCAACAAAGACCTGCGCAAGGCCCACCGGGAAATCAAAGAGCAACATGAGGAAATACAGGCGCAGGCCGAAGAACTTACCGAAGCCAACCGCATCCTTAACCGGCTTAACCGCGAGCTGGCCGAGAAGAAGGAAGAAATACAGGCCCAGGCCGAAGAACTGATGGAGGCTAACCTAACCATAAACGAAATTAACCGGGGTCTGGAGTCGGAAGTAGAAAAACGTACACGGGAGTTAAAACAGGCCTACCACGAACTCGATACATTTTTCTACCGCTCATCGCACGATTTCCGCAGGCCGCTCACTACTTTCCTGGGCCTTGCCGAGGTGGCCAAAATAACCGTTAAAGACCCTAACGCGCTTGAACTTTTTGCACGCGTACGCGAAACAGCTTTGAATCTGGATAAAATGCTGGTTAAGCTGCAATCTATAAGCGATGTGGGCGTACAGGAATATGACTACCGTGAAGTGCGGATAAAAGAACTGTTTGATTCACTATGCGATAACTGGCGCGAAGAAATAAACAGGAAAAGTATTTTAATAACCAGTGAATCGCACCTTACGCGTCCGTTTATATCCTACCCGGCCCTGATTAAGATTATCCTTGAGAACCTGCTCGAAAACGCCATTCATTTTTCTGCGCCGGTTAATCCCCGCATTCATTTCAGTGTGCACGAAGCAGGTGACTTTGTGCTGCTGGAACTTGCAGACAATGGGCACGGCATTCCTGCCGAGCTGCATGATAAAGTTTTCGATATGTACTTTCGCGGAAGCCATTATTCCAAAGGAAACGGCCTGGGGCTGTACATTGTGAAAAAAGCCGTTGAAAAGCTGGGGGGCGAAATCATGTTTTCCAGCGAAGTGGATAAAGGCACCACTTTTAGTGTGCGGATTTCACGTAACGCGCACATAACTTCCGTTGTGTAATGCGCCTCGTGGCACGCCTTATGCTGCGATGTATGAGATGGGACCCCGACCCAAAAGGCGCCTATCCGTTAAAATCTGCCCGCTGTGTTGTAATTGTGGCCCCGCATACCAGCAACTGGGACTTTGTAATTGGCGTTCTGTACCGGAGCGCTTTGGGTTTGCAAAAGGCACACTACCTGGGTAAGAAGGAGCTGTTTAATCCCTGGCTTGGGTGGTTTTTCAGGTGGCTGGGAGGTACCCCGGTCGACCGGCACGCCAGCCAGAACATGGTGGAGCAGGTGGTACAGTTATTTAACCGGCATAACGAATATATCCTCGCCCTCTCTCCCGAAGGTACCCGCAAAAAGGTTGACCGCCTGCGAACAGGCTTCTATCAGATAGCCTATCAGGCCCGGGTGCCTATAGTTATGGTTGCGCTGGATTTTGAAAACCGGCAGGTAATTTTTGCCGAACCATTTATGCCCACCGGCAATATGCAAAAGGACTTTGCCCATATTCTTTCCTTCTTTCGTCCTATAAAGGGCAAATACCCTGAGCAGGGTTTAATGCATCTGTAAAAAAAAGCGACCCCGATCGGGTCGCTTGTAAATACCTCTAAACCAAATACTTACATAGAGGTTCCGCTTCCTTCTCCGCCACCAAAAAGTGGTCCGGGAGCGGGTGGAGGAGGAACGGGTGAAGGCGCAGGTGCCGGTGCTGCTTTCTTGGGTGCAGCCTTGCGGGCTGTTTTCCTGGCAGCGGCCTTTTTGGCAACAGCTTTCTTTTTCGCGGCCTTTTTCGTGGCCTTTTTTACAGCTTTACCGGCCTTCTTGCCTTTGGCGGCTTTTTTGGGTTTGGCTTTTGCTTTTTTGGTAGCTTTTTTCTTTGCCATAGCAACAATGGTTTTATGTTCTAAAAGTAAAAAATATTTATGCACACAATAAGGCAGGCAGAAAAAAAAGTTACAACCAACCCTAAGACATAGTGTTTGCCGGCCTTAAGTTTGTGTGGCTAAGCCGGTATTCTGAACTTAACCACCACAGCCGGCAGAAAAGTGCGGCTACAGAACCGGACATTATCGGTAACCCGCACCCCGCGAAATAAAAGCAGGTAAGTTGATTTGCCGCCATGCAAAGAGTTAATCCATCCCATATTATCCGCGAACTCAGGCGGTCTTATTTGCGGAGCCCGGGTACGGGCGGGCAGCATGTTAATAAGACCAGCAAACGCGTTAGGTTGTGCCGGAATATCCTGCGATCGCGGCTTCTTTCGGAAGAACAGCGGCTGCATCTTTTGAACAAACTTGCTGGCATGCTTACCGCAAATGGCGACTTACAGATTGACTGTGCCTTAACCCGATCGCAGGCAGCCAACAGGCAGGATGCCCTTGCCAAACTAAAAGGGTTGCTTAGCAAAGCCTTTACCCCGACGGCAACCCGCAGGGCAACAAGGCCTACTGCCGCAGCACGTAAAAAAGACTTCACAGCAAAAAGAAACAATCAGAAAAAAAGCAATGGCGCAAAAAATTATAACCCCGCAGGGAGTAGTTTATCTGGATGGACGCTTAACCGACGGGCAAACGCGTTGTGTTCATTACCACTCCGGGCCTGACGTTATCGCCATACGGTTTAAATGTTGCAATACCTACTACCCATGTTACCAATGCCATGCCGAGCTGGCCGGTCACGAAGCCAGGTTGTGGGAAAAAGCCGAGTACCGGCAGCTGGCGGTTCTGTGCGGTGTTTGCAAAAATCAGCTTACTATTGCCCAATACCTGGCCTGCGGGAATAAATGCCCGGCCTGTGGCGCGGCCTTTAATCCCAACTGTTCCCGCCACCATCACCTGTATTTTGGTACCTGACCGCCCCGGGTGCGTATATTTGCACCAAAACCCACCTTGTTTCTATGCGCGTAAGTCAGCTGGCACGCAGGCTCAATATTCTCCCTGCCGATGTACTGGCAGCCCTGCCCGAAGGTTCGGTAGAGGCTGCGGGTACCCACAATGCAAGGCTTAGTGATACCCAGGTAGAAGAAGTGGTGCGTTTCTTCCGCCCGGACAATTGGCAGGAATTGTTAAACGAGATGAAAGAAACACCGGCAGAGGAACCTGCCGAAGCCAGCCATGCCGGTGAACCGGCAAAGTCCGGGCCGGTTGCCGCTGATGGGCAAACCAACCCTTTAGCGGGCCCGGCTATATCCGGGGCTGCTCCGGTACAGGAATTTAGCCCGCTTCCGGAAACCGAGGTAATACGGGCTCCAAAAGTAGAACTTCCTGGATTGCGCATTGTGGGAAAAATCCCGTTGCCCGAAAAAAAGCCCCGGCAGAATATACCCGAGCAAAAGCCGGGGCCAACCCCGCGCAAGGGGCAGCAGGGCAGGTCTCAGAAACACCGGCAGGCAAAAAACCCTGTTGCACTGGAGCGTGAACGCGCCCTGCGCGAGGCCGACCGCCTGCGCAAACAACGGGCAGAACAGGAGAAGAAGAAAAAAACTGAACGGTATTTAAGAAAAATTGCCGAACAGAAAGCCCTGCAGGTACAGCGAATGCGCACCAAAACAAAAGAAGGCGGCAAACCAACTGAAGTTAGCACATCGTTACCGGTTTACACAAAATCATCGTGGTGGCAACGTTTTAAAAAGTGGTTATTCCGCGAGTGAAATTATCCCCTAAGGGGATACTCATGTTGCCATTTTCGGGCCGGACGGGCCAGCAGATTACAGGCTCAATTCTACAATTTTGCGCTTTTGCAGCTTGTGCATGTGGGAGGGAACAATTCCCATAATGGTGCTTCGTATAGCATGAATGAGCCGTGTTTTAATCTGGTCGCGGTGGGTTATGAGGCTTACCTCGCGCACCGGCGGGGGTTGCTTAAGCCTTTTTACCTGCCGGAGTTCGGCATTACCCAGTTCGTGCACGGCCAGTTCGGGCAGAACGGTAATGCCATCGCTCTGGTCGACCATTCTTTTAAGCGACTCTATGTTGCCTGTTTCGTACCGGCAATGGAAGGCCGTGCTTTTTTGAAGCTCGCACAGGTTTAAAATCTGGGTGCGGAAGCAATGCCCTTCTTCCAGCAACCACAGCTTGTCGGGGTTAATTTCATTGGGCAGTATGTACTTTTTGTTATACAGGGCATTTTTTTTCGATACATACACGTACATCTCTTCGTAAAACAAAACGTCTTCCCGTATAAGTGGATCGTTGAGCGGGGTGGCGGCCAGTCCGCAGTCCAGCTTGTTGCTTTTCAATTCCCTGATTATTTCAGTAGTCATGATTTCGCGGATGTTCAGCTCCAGTTGCGGGTAAGCCTTGCGAAGCCGGCTAAACAAGGGAGGCAACAGGTAAGGCGCCAGTGTGGGAATAATGCCTATTCTTAACTCCCCCGAAAGGGTATTCTGCCGATCGTTTATAACTTGCTTAATACTTCCGGCATCGCGCAAAACCAGGCGTGCGCGTGCAATTACCTCTTCACCAATTTCGGTAGGCCTTACGGGCTTTACCGAGCGGTCGAAAATTTTTACTCCCAGCTCTTCTTCCAGCTTTTGAATCTGCATGCTTAGCGTGGGCTGGGTTACAAAGCACTTTTCAGCCGCCACGCCAAAATTCCGGTGGGTATCAACTGCAACAATATATTCAAGTTGTGTTAAAGTCATAGATTTTGTCTATGCAAAGATAAGAAAAATCAATTTTCATTATACTTTTATTTATGCTAATTTCGTGCTGTTAAAAGTGTAATCCATTATAAACCACAACATACTGCTTATGGAAAAGAATGTGAAAAACGGAACTGCAACGGAACAATCGAACGGTGCACCAAAATGCCCCTTCACCAACGGTGTTCTGCGCAAAGTGGCAGCAGGAGGGGGTACCACCAATCACGACTGGTGGCCCAACATGCTCAGATTAAACATCCTGCGCCAGCACTCGGAGCGTTCGAACCCGATGGGGAAAAGTTTTAACTACCGCGAGGAATTTAAAAAACTCGACCTGAAGGCCGTAAAAAAAGATTTGCTGGAACTCATGACCCGCTCGCAGGATTGGTGGCCGGCCGACTACGGTCACTATGGGCCGCTGTTTATCCGCATGGCCTGGCACAGCGCCGGCACTTACCGCATACACGATGGCCGCGGTGGCGGAGGAACAGGCGCGCAGCGTTTTGCCCCGCTTAACTCCTGGCCCGATAACGTAAACCTCGACAAGGCGCGCCTGCTGCTGTGGCCGGTAAAGAAAAAGTATGGTAAAAAAATTTCCTGGGCCGACCTTATGATTCTGGCCGGAAATGTAGCCCTTGAGTCAATGGGCTTCAAAACCTTTGGCTTTGGCGGAGGACGTGAAGACGTTTGGGAACCTCTGGAAGACATTTACTGGGGTTCGGAAACCGAGTGGCTGGGCGACAAGCGTTACACCGGTGACCGCGAGCTGGAGCGCCCTCTGGCCAACGTACAGATGGGTTTAATTTACGTTAACCCTGAGGGTCCGAACGGAAAACCCGATCCCGTTGCCGCCGCGCGCGACATCAGGGAAACCTTCGGACGGATGGCCATGAACGATGAAGAAACTGTAGCCCTGATTGCCGGAGGACATACCTTTGGCAAAACACACGGTGCGGTTGAAGCCAAATACGTAGGCCGCGAACCTGCCGCTGCCGAACTGGAAGAACAGGGCCTGGGCTGGAAAAACAGCTACGGCAAAGGACACTCGGAACATACCTATACCAGCGGTCTGGAAGGCGCATGGACTACAACGCCTACGCGCTGGAGCATGGACTATTTCAAACATCTGTTTGAATACGAATGGGAACTCACCAAAAGTCCGGCCGGTGCCTGGCAGTGGAAGCCCAAAGGCAACGCCGGGGCCAATACCGTGCCCGATGCGCACGACCCCAACAAACGGCACCAACCCATAATGCTTACTACCGACCTGGCCCTGCGCTTCGACCCGGTGTATGAAAAAATATCCCGTCATTTCTATGAAAATCCCGATGCATTTGCCGATGCCTTTGCACGCGCCTGGTTTAAACTTACCCACCGCGACATGGGACCCAAGGCGCGTTACCTGGGGCCTGAAGTACCTGCCGAAGACCTGATATGGCAAGATCCGCTGCCTGTACGCGATTACGGGCTCATTAATGATAAAGATATTCAGGAGCTGAAATCGAAAATTTTGAGCTCGGGCCTTACGGTATCAGAACTGGTTTCTACAGCATGGGCTTCGGCCGCTACTTTCCGTGGTTCGGATAAGCGGGGCGGGGCCAACGGAGCACGCATACGACTGGAACCCCAAAAAAACTGGGAAGTAAACAACCCGAAACAACTGGAAAGGGTGTTGCAAAAGCTGGAAGAAATACAAATGGCCTTTAACACCGCCCAAAAGGAAAACAAAAGGGTATCGCTGGCCGATTTGATTGTACTGGGCGGTTGTGCAGCCATTGAAAAAGCAGCCAAAGACGGAGGTTTCGATATTCAGGTGCCCTTTGTGCCAGGGCGCGTTGATGCCCTGCAGGAACAAACTGACGTGGAATCGTTTGAAGTGCTCGAGCCTGTGGCTGATGGCTTCAGAAACTACCGCAGGAAAGAATCCGGCGTCCTGGCTTCGACAGAAGAGCTGCTGGTGGACAAGGCCCAGCTTTTAACTCTTACCGTGCCTGAAATGACGGTGCTGGTGGGTGGCATGCGGGTACTCAACGCCAACTACGATGGCTCGAAACATGGCGTATTTACCAACAAGCCAGGTGTGCTCAGCAACGATTTCTTTGTGAATCTGCTGGATTTTGGAACAGCCTGGCGGGCAACCTCGGAAGACAAGGAGTTTTTTGAAGGTTATGAACGCAGCTCGGGTAAAATAAAATGGACGGCCACCCGCGCCGACCTTATTTTTGGCTCCAATTCTGAATTGCGCGCTGTGGCCGAAGTTTACGCCTGCGATGACGGCCGTGCGAAGTTTGTAAACGACTTCGTAACGGCCTGGAACAAGGTAATGAACCTTGACCGTTTCGATTTGGAGTAGCCCGGAGTAGGGAACGAGCAACACACGAGGCTGCCTTAACTGAGGCAGCCTCTTTTTTTAAACTTAAAAAGGCACCGGTTTAATTAGTCCGAAGAAAATCAATTAACAGGAGGGCAGTGTGCTAAAAGTCATCTGCTATATCCTGTACCTTCTGTTTCTTATCCTCCTTCATAAGGTTGTGGATAACATACGAAACGTACAGAAGCTCCAGATCATTTTTGCCTGCCGGCCGAAACGAGAGGGAGAGGTTTTTGCCGTTCCAGGTGTACCGTTTGTTGCGCACATCGTAGGCAGGCGGGCCCAAATTGTTTTCGAGCGCTTTCATAAGCCGTGGATCTTTTTCGGTCAGCACCCGTATTTCGTATACCCGGCCCCGGTAAGTTTTAAGTTCCAGCTTCAGGATTTTAACTTCGCCAATTAACTGGTAGTCGGGGTGCACCACATCATACAGTTCTGCCGGGTGGTTTCCCTTTTCGGTAAACGCTTTCTTTAGTCTGGCTCCCGGAACGGAATCAACGGGCATACCCATTTTAATCTGCTTAAAGCCATTCCGTTTGTCCAGCTCGGTTAAACCATCCTGTGCGCAGGTAAAATATGAAAGCAAAAAAAGAGCAGCCGTAAGAGATTGGATTCTCATGATCATGATTTCGGTTCTATAAACTGAATGGGCAGGGCAATCTTTATCCGGTCCCACATGATGAGAAGTTCTGCCGTATTGTTTTTCTGATCGAATGTTATGGTAAAAGCCTCAACGAATGTTTCAGGAGATTGTACGGGCACATCAAAGCGAAGCACATCCATTCGCGGGTTATAATTGTAAGCGCCCCACAGTCCCAGATCGCGATTAATTATTACGGTCCAGAAATCGGGCCGGGGTATGGTGAACAGCGAATAGGTTCCTGCCGGCAGAAGCTGCCCATTTATAAAGAGGTCGCGTGTGGTGGTTAACTCAGTTGCCTCGTTGGCGCCCGTACGCCACACTTCACCATAAGGCACCAGCTTTCCGAAAATTTCACGACCCCGCTTTTGCGGCCGCGAGTAGGTAATTTTAACATAGGTGTCTTTATAGCGCACAGAAGCAATCGCCAGGGGGCTTGGGCGCACCCAGTCCTGTGCCACGGCTGCCGAAAAGACAAACCACAACATGCAGGTAAAAATGGCTCTGGCTTTGGCGGGTCGCATATCGTGCTATATCTTGGGCGAAGATAGCAGGTTACCTTTACCTAGACATGAGCCGACCGGCATTTGACGATATTTTTATGGAGTTGGCGGTTAATCTGGCCAGGCGTTCGCATTGCATCAAAAGACACGTGGGGGCTGTACTTACCAAGGATACCCGCATTATTTCCATTGGCTATAACGGCCCTCCGGCCGGCACCCATAACTGCGATGAAGAATGGCCTGAGCAGGGCTGCCCGCGCGATTCAAAAGGTGGCTGTTCGCTGGCCATTCATGCCGAACAGAATGCCATTCTCTATGCCGTTAAAAACCACACTTCGGTAGAAGGATCAACCCTGTATGTTACCCTTTCGCCATGCCTGGCCTGTGCCCGTATGATATTTACCATGGGTATCAGGCGGGTGGTGTATTTGCGGTCGTATGCCGAGCACAAAGGCCTTGCCGAAGATGAGGGGGTGGAGTTTTTGAAGCGCTTCGGGGTACAAACCGAAAAATACACTGGCCGGCTGGCCGTAGTTAATCCCCTGATCTGATTTAAAACTCCGTCAGCTTCTTTGTTTCAGCGCTTTTTCGATGTCGGCAAGCAGTTTGGCTGCCACCGAGCGCGGATTTTTTTCGCGCACAGCCCGGAGCACCGGGTGGGCGCGCTCCAGCATCTGGTACAAACCAACCGGATTCTTATCGAACCGGTAGCTGCCAATGCACCACTGGATATCGGCCTGAAGACCTTGTTCTATTTTCAAAGCCTGAAGTTTTTTAAGCACCTGTTCACTCAGCTGATCAATGTTCACTGCTGTGCTTTTAGGTGTTGCCTTACTCGTGGATTTGGTTTGCGAAGAGGTTGGTTTTTCCTTAGCCATAGCCGAACTTGTTTTGGTTGCGCCAGTGTAAAGTTAGCATGCACAAACATTTAAAGCAGGTATGCCACACGATTTATTTACGAAAACGAATGAAAAAGGGTGAAATGCCCTGATGTTGGTTAAGAATTTACCCTGCAAATATTTATGCCGGCATGAAAACAAAAAGGGAAGCAACTTTTCAGCGCTTCCCTTAAAGACCTTTAGGTAAACTACCTAAATTACTTCTTCTTCTTGGCGGCTTTCTTAGCCTTCTTCGCTTTCTTTGCCATAGCGTTGGTTGTTTAGTGGTTGAAAAACATGGAAAAGATATAACAAAAAAATAATCTCCAAAAATTTTTTTAAAAAAATTTTAAAATTCTGAAAACTTCAGGTGGTCTTGTCAAAAAGTTGCCGGCTGATGACTTGCATTAAATAATGTTAACCTCAGGCGTCAAATCGATGTTAAACTTTTCGGCAACCGAGTGGCGAACTTCCTCAGCCAGCTTAAGAATTTCCTGTCCGCTTGCACCTCCTAAGTTCACCAGAACCAGTGGCTGATGTTCATGCACGCCTGCATTGCCTATTCTTTTTCCTTTCCATCCGCACTGTTCAATGAGCCAGGCTGCAGGAATTTTAACTCCCTGATTATCAACAATAAAACCAGGTATCTTCGGATGTATTTCTTTTAATTCGCGATACTGCTTTCCGCTTATAACAGGGTTTTTGAAAAAGCTGCCGGCATTGCCTGTTCTGGCGGGGTCAGGAAGTTTGGAAGTGCGAATGCGGATAACTGCCTGGCTAACGTGGTAAAGGGTGGGCTGGTTAACGCCCATGGCGATTAAGGTATCGGCCAGCGTTCCGTATGAGGTGCGAAGCTGGTGCCTGCCAACGGTTAGTCTTAAAGTTATACTTGAAATAAAAAACTTTCCCTTTAGTTCCTGTTTAAATATACTGTCGCGGTAACCGAAGCGGCATTCATTATTCGACAGGTTGAGTTGGGTGCCGTCGGCCAGGTTAAACCCTTGTACTTCTTCGAGCACTTCGGCAAGTTCAACGCCATAGGCGCCAATGTTTTGAACGGGTGCTGCGCCGGCAGTTCCGGGTATCAGCGCCAGGTTTTCAATACCGCCATAGCTGGCTGTTACGCAGTGCATAACCAGGCTATGCCAGTTTTCGCCTGCACCCACCTTTAGCCAAACATGGTTGGCATCTTCGCGTATTTTTTCTATGCCCTTTATATCAACTTTTATCACCAGTCCTTCGAAAGAGCGGGTAAAGAGTATGTTGCTGCCGCCGCCAAGTATTAAATGTGGCTTTGCGGCAAAAACCGGATGGTTAACAAGTTCTTTTATTTGCTGCGGGTTGTTAATGCGGGTAAACCAATGTGCATATTCGGAAACGCCAAAAGTGTTGTATGGGGCCAGGTTAACGTTCTGTGTTACGTTAAGCATGCCCAAAAATGGCAATTATTTTTACCACTGCAGTTCCTGCTGCGGAATTTTGGTGAGGAAGATTCTCGGAAACCTTCCGGCCAGATAAGTAGTGCCGCAAAGCAGCAGGTCGCCTGAACCCGACAACCGGATGGCCGAAAGCTTAAAAGGGTTGGCAAATCCTTCATAGCGGGTTGTTAACAGCTCACCGGTGGCTTCATCGTACAGGTATAATCCAATTTGCCCGCTGCGGGTATCGCTTCCAAAGACCAGCACGTTTGTGTTGTTTATCGAAGCGCGCAATATCCGCACGGTTGCATCAGCGGCAATTTCCGGAAAGGTTAATCCGCCCAGGTCGGTAGCCGAAGTGATGCCCGAGGCAGAAAGATTAATCCGGGGCAGGAGGTAATTGTCGCCAAAATTAAAACGGGCAGCAGCAAACGCATTTCCCTGCAAGGGAAGCAGGGCCTGAAAGCCGCCATCATCCTGATTGCCCTGAACAATACCCTGTGGATTATCCTGAACAAGGTCGGTGAACACCAGCGAAAAGGTGTAGTTATAGAAGCCATTGAAGTAGTACAGGTTTCCGGCTTTTCCGGTAAAAAACGGAAATTGCTTGCCGGTGCGGAGGTAATGATTGATAACGGGCTCTTCCACGCCTTCACCGGCTCCGATGCTGAAAGCTTTTGAGGCGGTAACTGTACCGGATGAATTTAATGTTGATAAAACGGTTTGCAGGTTTACCGGGTCGTAGCTTAACAGAATAATGTAGTTGTTGTCTGCCGAAGCGGCAGCGGGGTAAGTTATTCCGTTTATGGGTAAAGAACTTATGCTGGTAAGGTCTTCATTGGTTTGTATTAAGTAGGCCTGCACGGTCAGGGGGTCCATGGCAAAGAAGCAATAACCGGAGCCCAGTTTCATCAGGTTGCCTGCCGGATTAACCAGGGTTTCGTCCATCATTATTCCATTAAGGTATTGGCCGTTCTGGTCGCTGCGCAACAGGTAAATGCCCGAGAACTGGCTGGCATTCAGGTTATATTCGGCCAGAATCAGATAGCCACCATCCGAAGTTTCCAGAAAATCAACCGGCTTAAAGCGTTTGCCAAAGTCGTTGTGGTCGAAAATACGGGTAAAGGCCCGCTTATCTTTTTCAGGGCTTGCTTCTTCAAAACAGCTATTGAGAAAAAGGGTTACCGTAAGCAGTGCAAAATACCTGATCATGGCCTTTGGGTTACGGATTGAAAGCTTTTAGACAGGAATTTAAGCGGGAAAATGGTTCCCAGGGAGAAGAGCACGGAGTTGATGTGGATGTCGTCCATAACATCTCCAAAGCTGTTCAGGCGCGTATTGGCATAGCGGTTCGATGTGGAGTTGGCCAGGCTCATACCTTTTCGATATTGGATATCGAACGAAAACCTTACGTTACCCGAATGAAGGCTGGCGCCTGCCCCGGCAATAAGTCCGTAATGGGTGGTGGCAAACAGCTCGGTGGCGCCCACCTTAACCGGCGGCTGTGCAAAAACATTTATTCCGCCTGAGGCATAGTCTGTTCCTGTAACCTGAATGGTTTTGGCCGCCTGTATCAGATGCGCATAGTACACTCCAGCCTGAATGTAGGGCCGCAGCCGGGTTGTGGTTGCGTCAAACCGCACCAGCAGGGGAAAGTCGGCATATTCAACGCGTTGCTGTTGCCCGTATTGCAGTTCAAGCCGGTTATCCGGGTTTTGATAATCGGTCCAGAGATAAAAGGTTTGGTAATCAAAGCGTGCATTGCGGTAGCCCGGTTGAAAGGCAACAGTAAACCTGCGGTAGGAGAAAGCGGCTTCCATCAGGACAACGAAACCCGGTTGGGCAAAGTTGTCGTAATTTTTCTGCGGTGCCGTATAGTTAACGGGCGACAGGCCTGAATAGGGTTGCTGTACCACGGTTCCCGAAAAGCTTACACCCGCCTTCAGGCCAAGCCACCACTGCTTTTCAAGAAACTGGGTGTTGGCTGCATTGATCCGGTTAAAAGATGAAGGGGGTTTGCGTTTTTGTGCGGCAACCATGGTAACGGAGGCAAGCAGCAGGAACAGGCTTATGGATCTCATGTTGAATCAGTGTGCTATTACCAATTTTTTCTTTTTTTCAAAACTGCCGGCCTTCATGCGGCACACATAAACACCCGGGCTTAGTTTGTGCAATGCCGTTTGCTTTCTGTATTCGCCAGGTTCGTGCAGGCTGCTGGCAACAATAGCAGCCACCTTGCCGTGCGGGTCTATAAGGTCGATCAATACATGTACTGTTGCGTTAACGCGGTAGGCAATCGTAACTGAATCGCTGGCCGGGTTAGGGTAGGGGTCTGAAAGATCAAATCGCACATTCAGGAACATATCATTGCCTGTAATGGTATCTCTGGCCAGCGGCAGGGGTTCGAAAAACATCGCGGGTTCATCGGGGTTTTCTCCGTCAATAAAGTTACCGAAAAAGATGTCGTTGATAATGGTATTCTTATCCACCAGCATCCAGTCTTTTAGCAGGTTGGCATACACCTGCCGGTAATCGAACTGCATTTCAACATTGTCTTTGGTCATATCAGGGTTGTTGCCAAATACTCCCGGGTTTACATGCTTTCCGAAAATAAGAATGGGGCCACCTGTTCCGTGGTCGGTTCCGTAGCTTCCGTTGCTGTGAATGCGCCTGCCGAATTCGGATGTGGTAACGGTAAGCACCCGGTCTTCCAGTGCGCGGCTGCGCAGGTCGTCCTGAAAGGCTTTCATGGCTGCAGAAACATGGTACAGCAGTGCGGCATGTGCTCCCATGGTGGGATCGTAGCTTTCCACCTGTTCTGCGTGTGTGTCGAACCCACCTATGCGCACCAGAAATACGCGTGTTTTGCATCCTCCGGCCAGCAGCCGGGCCACCAGTTTTAGTTGTGGTGTTAATGGGTTACGCTTGCTGCTGCGGGGTGCGTTAAATGGATAGATCTCCGGATAGGTTACGGTGGTGCTGCCTCCGGCCAGGTAAACCTGGTACAGGCGTTGCGCATAATCATCGGTTTTCTTTTCCAGGCCCAGTATCCAGTTTAATTCATTCCAGTAGGGTGAGTTTTGCACGCTCAGGGGCGGACGCCCGCGCGGGTCAATTTCCGTGTCCTGAAATCCCTCCAGTTCTTCTACAAGTTGTGCAAATCCTTCGGGGTCGTTTAGCGAAACAGAAGTGGGGATATTACCCTGTTGGTGAAAAATAAGGGAGATGTCATTTCCCATTTCAATACCCAATGGATCGGGCATGGAGGCGTTTGGGAAGTCTTGCGGATATTGCCCCAGCGCAGCATATTCATGGGCCAGGTATCGGCCCACCCAGCCGGAAGGATAGTAATCGTCAGCGCCTCCTCCCATAAACCATATATCGCGCCCGCGAAAGTGGCTTCCGTTGTTGTTTTTGTACGATACGCCCTGTACAAAGGCTGCACGGCCATTATCGTACAGGGCTTTAATGGCAGCCATATCAGGATGCAGGCCCACCTGTTTGGCAGAGGGCAGCGTGCTGTCCAGCGGGATCAGCTTTCGCAGGCTGTTGTTTTTGGGAATGGCGATGTTGGCTCGCCGGCTGTAATACAAGTCGTATTGCTCAACCGGTATAAGGGTATTCAGCCCATCGTTACCGCCATGAAGCTGAAGGATAACCAAAACGCGGTCGCTGCTGCTTTGACTGGCCATCATGGTCAGCGGGTTCCACGCCATGGCCCTGAGGGGAATACCGCCCAGCGTAACAGGCAGTGCTGCAGCAGCAGGCAGGTGTTTTAAAAAGGATCTTCTTTTCATGATTACCATTTAGTGCAGTTGATATTCTGGCGATTGCATAAGGGCATTGAACAGGTTTTGCAGCTGGCTGGTCATGGTACCTATGCCTGTTTCTGTAGTCCATCGTGTAGTCCAGGCAGCTTCGGGGTTGGGGTCTATGTCCGACAGGAAGCTTACCAGAAAGTAGTTTAACCTTTCGGCGGTTATGGTGGCGGTGTCGTCATTGCCAGGATCAAAAGTCAGGTTATCTGCCCAGGGAAACAGATAACGCACCAGCTCTGTGACCAGATCACGTGAATTGGCAGCTAAGGTATTGTTTATGTTATTGCGCACATAATTGTACACGTTTAACGTAAATGGTCCGGTGCCGTCAACATTAATCAGGTTTCTGATAAAGGCATAGCGGTTGGTGAGGTAGTTTACGGTAATCCAGCTTCGGTTGTACACCGGATATTGATGATAGGCATCGTAGCCGGCTACATCGAAAGGCTGGTAAAAAAACATGCCCTGAGTTTCAAGTGCAGCGTTCATAGCTCCTGTAAAGGCATAAAACTCCTGTGGCTGGGTGTTCATATCGGGTACGCGAATGTCGAAGAAACGCAACGTACCGGTAACCAAATCCAGTGGCGATTTAATGATGCCTCCGAATTTGTCGTCTTCGTTTCCGGAAGCAGCGTCATAAAAATGCTGGCTGCGCAGCAGGTTTTCAATAACCGGCTGAAGTTTGAAATTATTGGCGCGAAAAGTATCGGCCATTACGGCTATGATGTTGTTTTCAATCTCAGAAGTAATCTGGTGGTAAACAAAAAACCGGTACACTTTGCGGCAAATATGCCGGGCTGTTTCTTCCTGGGCATATATCATGTCTATAAGCTGGCGTATTTCATCCAGGGCGCTGGCTTCGGTGGGCTGGCCGTTATTGAGCAGGGCAACATCGGGTTGAATTACCCAGGGCTGACCGGTGCCTGGATTGATAAAGCGATTGCTGAAGGTTTTAATACCATTGTCGTGGGCCGATGCATTTGCAGCGGTTCCGCGAACTATACCCCGTGGAAGCTGGGTGTCCGGATCGAAATTGGCAAAAGAGTCATCGAAATTCCACCCCGACAATACCCGCGCAGCCTGTTGCACATCGTGTTCAGTAAACAAAATATAATCGCCCGCGCCGGTAGGCGGAGGCAGGGTATTTTCCAGTCCGCGCCCTATGGAATAAAGCTCCAGCAGTTCGCGGGCATAATTTTCGTTGGGACTGCCATTTACATTCAGGTAGCCGTCCAAGAGGCGCAGCATGGCATTATCTACGCTGATTTTTATGGTTAACTCCTTGAAATTGAGCTTTTCGTAGGGAACAACAGGCGACAGAAGCTGGTCGAGCGCATACAACCTGAACAGCTGGTTTTGAAAATAAAGGGCCCGGCTGGAGTTTATTTTTTCAGCAAGAGCGGTAAAGTGGGTATGCAGAAAAAAAACAAGCTTTTCGCGGGCCGAATAGGCCAATGTTAGAGCAGTTGATACACCGGCACTCATCATCTGCCCCAGAAACCACTGTTTGAAAAAATCTATGTATGCCGGCTCCATTTTTTCGGGGTCGGTAATGCCACTTATTACCCATGGTTCGAGCGTATCGGGATCGATGGGTGGCGGGGTGGCAGGCAATGCCTGCCGGTATAATTGCTGGATAGCCTGCAATGGATTAAGGGTGGAGAAATTGTCAATTTGTGCTTTGGTAGCTCCAAAGGTGGCTCTTCGCAACAGGTGTGCTGCCCTTTTAACACCCAGTGTGCCGGTAAATTCTGGTAATGGCATAGGTTACTCGGTCCTGAAGTTTATACAACAGGTTTTTGTTGCAAGCAGTATTAACAGGTAAGTTGCAGATTTTTCCGGTAATTGCCTTGAAATTTACTTTATCTTTAAGTTACCAAAGTAAGCAGGTAAGCACGATTTTTTTGTACCATGATTAAGCTTGTTGAATGTCCGCGCGATGCCATGCAGGGGTTGCAAACCTTCATACCCACGGCGCAAAAAGTGCGGTACCTCAACCAACTGCTCAGGGTAGGCTTTCATACGCTTGATTTCGGGAGTTTTGTTTCGCCAAAAGCTGTACCCCAGATGAGTGACACCGTGGAGGTATTGGAGCAACTGGACTGGCAAAAAAGCAAAACCCGCCTGCTGGCTATAGTGGCCAATCTTCGCGGAGCCGAAGAGGCCATGCGGCATGAAGGTGTAACGTATATCGGCTTTCCGCTTTCCATATCCGATACCTTTCAGCAGCGAAATACCAACAAGTCGGTAGTCCGGGCAATGGATACGGTAAAAGACATCCAGGAACTGTGCACCAGGCACGGCAAGTTACAGGTAGTGTACATCAGCATGGGCTTTGGCAATCCGTACGGAGACCCGTACAGTGAAGATCTTGTAGTTGAGTTTACAGGTCGGCTTAAAGAAGAGGGCATTCAAATTGTATCGCTTGCCGATACGGTTGGTTTGGCTACACCGCAGCAGGTAACCCGCCTCTTTGGTGCGCTTTCTGCGGCTTTTCCGGATATTGAGCTGGGAGTTCATTTGCACAGCCGCCCTGAACAGGTCGTGGCAAAAGTAAAGGCAGCGGTGGAATCGGGGTGCAGACGGATAGACGGTGCAATAAAGGGTTTCGGAGGATGTCCGATGGCCCAGGATGAACTGGTGGGCAACATCCCAACCGAAAAAATTATCGGGTGGCTGGAAGAACAGGGCATGGAAACCGGTGTAAATGCTGCTGAACTGGTTGAAGCCGTTCGTCTGGCTGCCGAAATCTTTCCAAAACACTAAAAATATTACACGGGCCTTAGCCGAATGTTGCATAAGGTTAAGTTTGTGAGGTATTTAAAATGTAGTTATGAAAAAAATTGTAGTTGGCCTTGCTTTACTGTTGCCCTTGCTGGCACAGGCGCAATCGTCAAAAGACCTTACACAGCGCGGCCGTGAACTTATTGAAAAAGGCGAGTACGTGGAGGCATTGTTGCATTTGAATAAAGCCATTGAAGCCGATGCCGGGAATTCGGCCGCCTACTTTTTACGCGGCAATATTAAAGACCGGTTTGATGACCGGCACGGGGCGATGAAGGATTATAACCTGGCTATTGAAAAAAATCCGCGGTTTGCCGAAGCCTACTTTGCACGTGGCAATGTAAAGATGAAGCTGCAGGATTTTTATGGTGCGATTGAAGACTTTTCGAAGGCGATTAGCATAAACGAAAATTACATAGAAGCCTACTTTAACCGCGGAAAAGCCAAACAATACCTGCAGGCTTACGAAGATGCCATAAACGATTGTTCGAAGATTATTCAGATTAACCCCAAAAATTATGACGCCTGGTACATGCGCGGCATTTTGCGCATTGAGTTTGGTGATATTAAAAACGGTTGCCTTGACCTGAGCAAGGCAGGAGAGTTGGGCGATTTGCGCGCCTACGACACCATTAAGGAGAAATGCAACCAGAAGAACGATTAATTACCGTGCTGATGATGCGATAATCAGAAAAATCCTTTACTCATTCCATCAGGGCATATTGTTTGCCCGGCAAGGCTTTTACCCACGATGCAAACTCCAGCGAAAGCAACAGCCCCGCCAGCCGGCTTACCGGTATGCTGGTGCGCCAGCTCAGTTCGTCCAGCGCTATCGGACTTTTACTGCGCAATACGTTAATGATGCTGCGTTCCTCATCGCCCAGGGCAGAAGTGTCGCGCACTGCGGCCTTACTCTTCTTCCTCCCCGTCTCGGCCGTCCAACTCATTATGTATTCAATATCCTTCACCGAAGTTATCAAATGGGCCCGATTGGTTTTTATCAGGTTGTTGCAGCCTTCTGAGGTGGGTATTCCGATACTTCCCGGAAAGGCAAAAACATCGCGGCCATAGCCGTTTGCCAGCTCGGCTGTAATCAAAGCACCGCCGGTGGCTGCCGCCTCAACCACCACCAGGGCATCGCACAATCCGGCAATAATGCGATTGCGTTCCGGAAAATGGTGGGCATCGGGTGGGGTGCCTAACGGGTTTTCGCTAACCAGGCCGCCTCGTTCTTCCATTTTACCGGCTGTATCACGGTGAGCTGACGGGTAAATTACATCCACTCCGCTTCCCAGTACGGCAATGGTGGCAAGCCCGTTGCGTAAAGCTGCCTTGTGCGCGTGCACGTCAATTCCATAGGCCAGCCCGCTAACAATCAAAGCACCATGGGGCACGAGGCCTTCTACCAGTTCATCCACACGGTCTTTACCATAGGCAGTGGCTTTGCGTGTACCCACAATGCCTACTGTTTTCGGGTTTTCGAAGTCAACATTTCCTTTAATATATAAAAGCGAAGGCGCATCGGGGATTTCCTTAAGCCGTGAAGGGTAATCTTTATCTGTATAAAAAACCAGCCTTACGTTTTTCTGTGCGGCTTTCTTCCATTCCTGTTCGGCTTTGGCAAAGGGTTTTCCGTTTACAACGGCTTCGGCTGTTTTGGTGCCAATGCCGGGAATTTTAAGCAACTTTCCTTTGGGGGTTTTGAACGCCCTTGCGGCCGAGCCACAGTAACTCACCAGCTGGCGGATGGTGAAGTTGCCGAGCCCGGGCACGAAATGCAGGGCCAGGAGCGCCAGTCGTTCTTCTTCCGGCAGGGGGGCATGCACGGCTGGAACAGGTTTTTACAGGCGGTCGCGCAGTTCAACCAGAAATTTTCTTACCGATTTCAGAGAATCAATAAGTTCTACCTGATTTTTTACAGCCAGGGCATCATTTTTAAGCATTTCCTTGGCGCCCTGCAGGGTAAAGCCCTTTTCTTTTACCAGGTGGTAAATAATGCGCACGTTTTCGATGTCTTCGCGTGTAAACTGCCGGTTTCCTTTCCGGTTTTTTTTGGGCTTGATAATGTCGAATTCAGATTCCCAGAAACGAATTAACGATGGAGCCACATTAAAGATTTCAGCTACTTCTCCTATGGAGTAGTATAGCTTTTCGATTTCTTTTTCTTTGTACGCCATGTTAACGGGCAAGGTAAGTAATATTTCCGTACTCGTCAATGTGAAGGGGTAAATCGGGAAAATCTTTTTTGGTTAGTTCTGCAATTCGCCTGGCGGCACGATGTTCGGGATCGGCTTTTACGCGGTCGCGGGGCACCTGATAAGCCGAAATAATTTGTCCTCTTAGAAATTTACCCCGGCGGTCAGTAACAACTTTTATTATAGGTGCCAGGCCGTTTATTCCGCTTACATTAATGCCCCCGTAGGTGCAGAAATTTCCCAGGCTGTAGGCAATAAACCGGTTGCGGTAAACTTCTACGGCACGTACTACATGCGGACCGTGTCCGAAAACCACATCAGCCCCGGCGTCAATAACGGCGTGGGCAAAGGCATATACATCGCCCCGGTTTTCGCCATGAAAGTACTCGGTTGCCCGGGGCACATGCTCATGTTGTGGCCCTTCGGCCCCGCCATGAAATGAAACGATTACGATATCGGTAACTGAATCAAGTGCGGCTACCAGCTTTTTGGCGCCTTCCAGTTCGTTCAATGGTAAACAATTGCTGTTGGGGGCAAAGGCTACGAAGCCAAAGCGTATGCCATTGCGCGTAAACACGGTCGTTTTTTGTTCCAGTTGTCCTGCATGCGCAATGCCTGCCGACTGTAGCGCAAGCATGGAGCTTTTGCGGCCATCTGCCCCAAAATCGCCTGCGTGGTTGTTGGCCAGGCTCATGGCGTCAAAGCCGGCATCGGCAAGGTTTTTAACATACCGGACAGGTGATTTGAACACATAGCAAACACTGGGGTCGCGGCAGGTTTTGGGTGTTCCTTCTTCGTCCATCAAAACGCCTTCCAGGTTTCCAATGGTGGCATCGGCACTGCGTAGTATTTCAGCTACCTCGTACATGAGCCACCGGCCGTCTTCGGGTGGCAGCACAGCTTTGGGATAGGTTGTACCCATCATAATATCGCCCACACCAATAATCGTTATTCCGGTGGTGTCGTTAGGCTGGCCTAAAGCCATTGCAGCCACAAAAAAGAACAGCATAACCGCCAATGCGTACCGCATACTAATTCAATTCAAAACCGCAAAAATATAAACCAGGGGTTAAGTATAAGCCGCTTTAGTCAAGCGAACCGGCAGTTTTTTCTGCTTTGCGGATTAACTTTTCATATTCCTCAGCAGGTAAGTCGCGCTGGAAAAAGTAAAGCGGATTAACGGGTTCTCCATTATAATGTACCTCATAATGCAGATGGGGAGAAACAGATATGCCGGTGTTGCCCACATAACCAATAGTTTGTCCGCGTTTTACGTATTGACCAGGCTGAACAATAAATCGGTTCAGGTGCGCATATCGGGTTTCATAGCCAAAGCCGTGATCGATGTACACCACGTTGCCGTAAGAGGGGGAGTAGTGGGCCAGCGAAACCCGCCCGTTACCGGTGGCATAAACGGGGGCGCCCTTTGGGAGGCTGAAGTCCAGCCCTTTATGCTCTTTCAATACCCCGAAAATGGGATGCATGCGCAAGCCAAAAGTGGTGTACAGGTGGGAGAGCTGGCGGCTGTCAACCGGCTGAATGGCAGGCCGGGATTCCTTCATTTTGTTTTTGCGATCGGCTTCGCGGTGCAGAACCTCGAGCGATTGTTTTGCAATTTGGGCGCGATGGCGAAGGCGGAACAGCCGGTGGTAGCCGTTGGCAAGTTCGGCATAGGGGAAAGCGAAATCCGGGATGGGTTCCGGTGTGCCCCCGGTGCCTGCCAGCAGTTGGTCTTCCGAAAGGGGCGAAAGGTCCAGCATGAGCCGGTATTGCTGGTTGTCGCGCTCCAGAACACCCCAAAGTGTTTGCTCCAGACTTTTAAGTTGCTGCAGTTGTTCGTGCCATGCTTTACGGTGCTGCTCATACCCCGCCGCGAGTTGTTGTTCGGCCGGAAACCCGAATTGGCTGACGTAATAATAAAATGCCCCCGTTGAAGTAACAAAGGCCAGAAGCATAACCCATACAACCTGCTTACCTACTGTTTTCGGGGTTTGAAAAACGGGTTCGTAACGGCAGGTGTGGGGGTTATATCGAAATCGCGCGGCCATTAATCAAGTGATTGGTTTATCCGGCTTCCCTCAGCCTGCAACCTGGCGTATGTTTCGGCTGTAAAATTTCGCACCATGAACAACATGGGGTTAACAGGCCTGCTGTTAATCAATATTTCAAAGTGCAGGTGTGGAGCTACCGCACTTCCGCTTATTCCGGCGTATCCTATTAACCTTCCGCCCTCCACCTGCTGCCCGGTGCGTACCACAATCTCATCCAGGCAGGCGTACCGGCTTATCACACCCGTTCCATGATCTATTTCCACATAATTGCCATAACCGCTTTCCACCCTGCTCCTCACTACCCGTATAACCTTACCGCCACCCGCTGAACGTACGCCATGCCCTTTGGCGGCAGGAATATCAATACCGTAATGGAAATATTTTCCTTTATGGTAAGGATGTATTCTTTTTCCAAACCCTGAAGCTATGGTGGGGTTGCTGGTTTCCAGTGGCCACCACACGGGCCATTCAGGCCGGGCGGCCACAGCCGGCATGGCAATCCATTCGCCTCTTTGCACATCGTCCAGAATCGTGTTAACCTTGCGGTGCAGGTCGGCTAATATTTTCTTATTTTCCTCAGGTACATTCCGGGCTTGGACCTGTACGTTGGAAGGCTTACGGGGTAACCCGAAGATTTTTTCTGATAGCGCTTTTTCTTTATGCTGAAACTCATTCAGCAGGTGTGCCATTTCGGCCAGGTCGGCCTTCATTAACCGGATACTTTGCGCATAGGCCAGGTTTTGCCTGGCCAGCATGGCCATATTTTGAGTGGGGAATAGTACGGGCTGAAGCCGGGAAATAACCGCAAAGAAGCCACAGGTACAAACCAAAAACAAAAGAACATAAACAAGAAACCCGGCCCATGGAAAAGGGGCAGGTTCGTACTGGCAGGTTTTCGGGTTATATCTGAAAAGTCTCCGGCGCATGGGAGAAATTTAAAAAAGCGAAACCCTGCTTATCCCTTCATTCTGCTTAACTTTGTCGCTTACGGTTGTAAAGTAAATGAACCCCGGTAAAGAAACCAAGAAATCGGGGTTTTTTTAAACGCTTTTATTCAATGGAAGCAGGTGTTATCCGGCAAAAGTTTTTGGATTTTTTTAAGTCGAAGAATCATCTCATCGTTCCTTCGGCACCCCTGGTGCTGCGCAATGACCCCACGTTGCTTTTTACCAACTCGGGCATGGTTCAGTTTAAGGACTATTTCCTGGGGCACCAAAGGCCACCTGCCGTTCGCATTGCCGATACCCAAAAGTGTTTGCGGGTAAGCGGCAAGCATAACGATCTGGAAGAAGTGGGCATAGACACCTATCACCACACCATGTTCGAAATGCTGGGCAACTGGTCGTTTGGCGATTACTTTAAAAAAGAAGCCATCGCGTGGGCATGGGAACTTCTGACCGCTGTGTATGGGTTGCCTTCCAACCGCATGTATGCCACTGTTTTTGGCGGAGATGAAGGCGAAAACCTTCCTCCCGATGAGGAGGCCATGGGCTACTGGAAGGAAATCCTTCCGCCCGACAGGATTTTATATGGAGGCAAAAAGGATAACTTCTGGGAGATGGGCGATGCCGGCCCATGTGGTCCTTGCTCGGAGATTCATATTGACCTGAGAAGCGAAGAAGAGATAGCCCGAAAGCCCGGTCGTGAGCTGGTCAATGCCGACCACCCGCGGGTTATTGAAATATGGAATCTGGTGTTCATGGAGTTTAACCGTAAGGCCGATGGCACACTTGAAAAACTTCCGGCGCGCCATGTCGATACCGGGATGGGCTTTGAACGCCTTTGTATGGCCATTCAGGGCAAAACGTCAACCTACGATACCTCCGTTTTCCGGCCACTTATGGATTTCATCGCGCAATCGGCCGGGGTAACCTACCAGGGAACATCCGGGCACGATGCGGCAAAAACCGACATTGCCATCCGGGTGCTGGCCGATCACATCCGGGCCGTAGCTTTCGCCATTGCCGATGGCCAGCTTCCATCAAATACCGGGGCCGGGTATGTTATCAGAAGAATATTACGAAGAGCCGTGCGGTACGGGTATACCTTCCTCCATTTCAAAGAACCCTTTTTACACCGGCTGGTTCCCCTGCTTGCATCTCAGTTCAGTGAAGTGTTTCCCGAACTGGAACAACAGCGCGACTACGTGGTACGGGTTATTTTGGAAGAAGAGCAATCGTTTCTGCGCACATTGGAAAAAGGACTAAAGCGGTTTGAAGCGCTCGAATCATCTTTCCCGAATAAAGTAGTACCCGGTACCGTGGCCTTCGAACTTTACGATACCTACGGCTTCCCGTTCGACCTCACCGCACTGATTGCACGCGAAAAAGGACTTTCCACAGATATGAAAGGCTTTGAAGCCGAAATGGAAAAACAAAAAGAGCGTTCGCGTGCCGATGCCCACCGCGAAACAGGCGACTGGGTAAACCTTGACGAAACGGCCACCACCCGCTTTGTAGGCTACGATCAACTGGAGGCCTATGTTAAGATTATCAAATACAGGGTACTTAAAACAAAGGGCAGGGAAGAATACCACCTGGTGTTCGATAAAACCCCTTTTTATGCCGAAAGCGGAGGGCAGGTAGGCGACACAGGTTTTATTGAGAGCGAAGGACAGCGCATTGAAATAACCGACACCAAAAAGGAAAACGAGCTGATTGTGCACGTAACCCGTATCCTTCCGCCGGCAAATCAAACCACGTTCAGGGCTGTTGTAAATGCCCGGCGGCGGGAGAAAATCATGAACAACCACACGGCCACTCACCTGTTGCATGCAGCGCTCAGACAGGTGTTGGGCAGGCACGTGGAACAACGCGGTTCGCTGGTAAACGAAAACCTGCTGCGGTTTGATTTTAGCCATTTTTCTGCCCTCACGGCCGATGAGATAAGGACCGTTGAAGACCTGGTAAATGAAAAAATCCGCCAGAACATTCAGCGCGAGGAAAACCGGAATATGAAACTTGAACAGGCCAGGGCCATGGGCGCAATGGCGCTGTTCGGTGAAAAATATGGAGAGGAGGTGCGGGTAATTGCTTTCGATAAAAACTTTTCGGTAGAGCTTTGCGGAGGTACCCACGTTCCGGCCACGGGTCATATCGGGCTGTTTAAAATCATTTCCGAAGGATCGGTGGCTGCCGGTGTACGAAGAATTGAAGCGGTAACCGGTGAAGAGGCACTTAACTTTCTGCGGCAACAGGCCGAAATTGTACGCGAAGTAAAATCGCTGTTAAAAAACCCGAAAGATGTAGTAACTGCGGCCAAACAGCTGGCCGAAGAAAAATTGCTGCTGGAAAAGAAAATAGAGCAGCTATACCAGGAGCAAACCAACCGGCTCAAAGAAGAACTGGCGGGATCGGCCGAGCCAATAAACGGAGCACGCGTTATTATGCGCAGGGTCACACTGCCCCATGCCGATGCACTTAAAAATATTGCTTACGCCCTCCGGAATACCTATGACGACCTGCTGCTGGTGCTTGCGGCAGAAATAGACAATAAGCCTATGGTGGCTGTAATGCTGGGCGAAAAACTGGCCCAATCCAACAGGTACCATGCCGGAAATATGGTAAAAGAACTGGCTAAAGAAATTAACGGTGGTGGCGGTGGGCAACCTTTTTTTGCTACCGCAGGCGGAAAAGATATTCGCGGACTCGACAGGGTGTTGGTGCGGGCACGCCAGCTTTTGGATAACCGGTAAAACCATGGCGCATACTGTTTGGCAACCGGTTATCGGCCTGGAACTGCACGTGCAACTTAACACCCGCAGCAAGTTGTTCTGCAGCGATGAGGTTGCCTTTGGAGGCGAGCCCAATACACGTATAAGTGAAATATCGCTGGGCTATCCGGGAACACTCCCCCGGCTTAATAAAGAAGCCGTGCGTAAAGCCCTATTGTTAAGCCTGGCCTGCGGCAGCAATATTAATACCCGCTTTTATTTTGAGCGTAAAAACTATACCTATCCCGACCTGCCCAAGGGCTACCAGCTTACGCAGAGCCGTATGCCCGTGTGCCAGGGCGGGAGCATACCTGTACGCCTAAATGGACGCTACGCCCGCCAGGTACCGCTTGTCCGTATTCAGCTTGAAGAAGATGCGGGCAAGTCGTTGCACGATGTCTACCAGGAGTTTACAGCTTTGGATTTTAACCGGGCCGGAACCCCCCTGCTTGAAGTGGTTACCGCCCCGGCTATCCATACTCCCGAAGAAGCCGGAGCCGTAGTGGCCGAATTGCGCAGAATGGTGCGCTACCTGGATATAAGCGATGGCAACATGGAAGAAGCATCGCTTCGGTGCGACGCCAACATTTCGCTGCGGCAGGCCGGCACCGATAAGCTCGGTACCCGCGTAGAGATAAAAAACCTTAATTCTATACGTTTTCTGCAGCAGGCACTTGCATTTGAAATTCAGCGACAGGAGGGTTTGCTGAACCGCAGCCTTCCGGTTGTTCAGGAAACGCGGTTATTCGATCCGGACAGTGGCGAAACTTTTGCCATGCGAACCAAGGAAGACCTGAACGATTACCGCTACTTTCCCGAACCCGATCTGCCACCGGTAGCGCTCGACCCGGAGTGGATTGCACAAATCAGCCAATCCGTTCCCGAAATGCCCGCTTTGCGGTATGAACGTTACATAAGCAGGCTTGACGTGCCTGAGGCAGAGGCTGCGCTGATTACGGAAGAATTACGCCTGGCCAATCTGTTCGACCTAACAGTAACCCTAAACGGCAACACGCGCAAGGTAGCCAACTGGGTAGCAGGGCCTGTAAGGAATACCTGGACAGCTACCGGAAACCTGCCCGCACCGCATCAGCTTGCCGGAATAATAACCTTGGTGGAAAGCGGAAAAGTAAGCTTTTCGGTGGCTGCCCAGCAACTGTTGCCCCACCTAACCGCCCGGCCCGGCTACGGGGCTGAAGAGGCTGCCTCTGAACTGGGCATTATTCAAACCGCACAGGAAGAAGTAATTTTACCCCACGTTCATGAGTTGCTCAGCAGCTTTCCTGACAAGGTAAACGCCTACCGGAAGGGGGAAAAAAGGTTTGATTGGGTTTTTTATGGGCGAAATACAAAAGCGAAGCGGCAGCCAGTTTAATCCGGTACAAACCCGCGCAATTCTGGAACGTTTGTTGAAAAAAGAAGATTAAAATACATAGGTTTACAACACACAATATCACACATGAAACTGCACACCTTACTGCTTGCCCTGCTGGCACTTTCGGGCTGTAACACCAACGGGCAGCAAAGTCAACATCAAAAAGGGTGGGAGGTAACCATCAGCGGAAAAGTGGGCTACCCGCAACCCGGCACCATAAGCATCATGGAAATAACCCGCTCCGGTTCCGGCTGGCAGGATACCATCCAACTCAGGTCCAATTACACCTTCAGCAAAAAAATCAAAATAAAAGAACCCGGTTATTACAAGATAAACTTTTACAACCGCCAGGTAATAGATGTGATACTGGACAAATCAAACCTGGAGATTTACGCTGATGGCAACAGTCCTTCAGGATATTTTGAAATAAAAGGTTCACCCGATATTGAGCTTATAAGAAAAGTGCAAAACCGAACCCTGGCTTTCGAAAACACGCCTCAGGCACAGCAAATTATAAGCGACTTTGACAAGGCCCAAAAGGAGGGCAATGAACAGGCTATGCTTGCCCAACAGGATAAATTCTTTGATATGCTGAAGCAGGAAAAAGATAAACTGGCCGCGGAATTAAAGGCCGAACCTCTTTCGCTTGGTCTGTTAAATGTGCTGGAGGGGCAAATTTTCGATAAAGACCAACACTTCGACCTGTATGTTCATGTTGCCGAAAAACTCAAAAAAGAATGGCCCGATTATTCGCATGCCCGCGCATTTATTGACATGGTGGACAGAATGAAGAAGCTGGCCGTGGGCTCGCCCGCTCCCGAAATATCACTGCCCAACCCGGAGGGCAAGATAATACCCCTCTCGTCATTGCGCGGCAAATATGTGCTGGTAGATTTCTGGGCCAAGTGGTGCGGACCCTGCCGGAAAGAAAATCCCAACATTGTTAAGGTCTACAATAAGTACAAGGACAAAGGCTTTACCGTGTATGGTGTTTCGCTCGACCGCACCCGCGAAGACTGGCTGCAGGGCATTCGCGAAGACGGCCTTACCTGGACACATGTTTCCGATTTAAAGTTCTGGCAGTCCGAGGCCGCCCGCACATATAACGTTACGGCCATACCTTTTTCGCTTTTGCTGGACCCCAATGGGGTTATTATTGCCAAAAATCTCCGGGGTCAGGCGCTGGATAAAAAGCTGAGTGAAATATTCAAGGGTAAATAAGAGCCGCTGTGGTACTCATCCAATCATACGGTAATCGGCAGGCCGGGTAAGTAACCCATTTACCCATTGCCTGGCAGTATAAAAACAGGGCCGACACCTGCACCAACCGGCAGGCTGTCGGCCTGTAACCTATCTAACCTATTTACTGTAAAATCCTTGTTAGTGTAAAATAATCTGCTGCGATTTGTAACCGGTATGCGAGAGGTGAAGTACCGGGTGGCTTTCGTCTACTTCAATTCTGAAACTGCCGTCCGGTCGGGTTATGGTACCCTGTGTGGTTCCACTTACCACAACATTTACATTGGCCAGGGGTGCACCGTTACGATCATATACAAAACCTTCTACAATAAATTTGCTGCCAGATTTTGCAGTTTTGAAGTCAACTTTCATGTTGTAACCTTCTGTTTTAGGTGGTTCTAGTCCGGTGGCCGAAGAGTTTCTGTTCATAATTGTAATGGGTATAACCAGCTTTGACCGAACGGGTATGCCGCGCTGCGTACCGGGGTTCCACCGCACATCGGCCAACTGCAATGCCTGCACAGCCGCCTGGTCGGCTTGCGGATCAATACCTTTTAAAATGCGGTGGTCGGAAGTAGTACCATCGGGCTCAACGGTAAACTCAACAAAGATTTTACCTTCCACGCCTCTGTTCCTTACCTCAGCCGGCAGCTCAATCCGGCGGGTCACGCTTTGATAAAAGGCTACCATACCCCCCACAGGCGAGGCGGGCTGTTCCACAACCGAAAGGGTTTCTTCTTTCGGTGCAGCCGGTTCCGGCTTATCGGGCTGCCGCACAACCCCGTCGGGGGCATTATCCAGCTTAAAGACAATGGGTATAACAAACTTACTGCGAACCGGCTCGCCTTTGTTACGGCCGGGGTTCCACGGTATGTTGACTGATTGTAGTACGCGCAAGGCTTCTTCATCGCAACCCGAACCGATACCTTTTACCACGCGCTCATGGCTTAACGTGCCGTTTTTTTCAACAACAAACTCCACAAACACCTTGCCCTGCACGCCGTTGCGCATGGCCTCTTCCGGATAGTTTAGTTCATTTTGTATCGCTTTGTAATAGGCGGTTATGCCCCCCTGAGGTGAGGCTGCTTCCTCGGCTACCAGGTAAATGTCGCCTTCTGCTACGGTTGTACCGGCAATTTTAGACAGCGCCCCATCGGCACGGACAATCATCTCCACCTGTTGCACTTCGGCCGGGTTGCCCTCTTTTACTACATTCATGAACAGAATATCATCAGGGTTGATTTCCTTTATTTTTTCTGCTTGCATAGACTCTGCCTGAATGTAGATTACTTTTATGCCCGGATGTTCAGCTAGTATGCGCTCCACATGGGGTTTTAAATGGTCCGGAAAGTCACCTGCTATGGTGGTGGTTTGTGCAGCCTGCTGAATTTCATCCATCAGCTGGTCGCGACAGGAGAGAGCAACAAACAGGGCGCTGGCAAATAGAAAGGTGCTGAGCACTTTCCATTTGCTGATGCTTTGCTTAACAGTTCGTATCATGGCTATGCGTTTTAAGGTGAGTGAATTGTTAAAGTGATTGCCCAGATCGTAACGGGCCGACTGCAGTGCAGCGCGGGCCAGCAATGAGCAGTAAGGTTCCGGGTCGGAGAGTATAGCAGCCGCTTCATCGGCTTCAAACTCATGTACTTGTACAATTTCTTTTTTATAAACCGGCAACACCGGGTTGAACCAAAAAAAGATCCGGATAACTTCTATCAGCAGGATGTCCAAAGAGTGCAGCCTTTTACGGTGAACTTCCTCATGCTTTAAAATTCTTTCCTTGTCCTTATCGGAAAGCTGAAAGGAAGTGCTGATGAATATGCGGTTGAAAAACGAAAAAGCCAGAAAAGCGGATGACGGGAGTTCGATGATCTGCTTTTCAGGATAATGCCGGATAAGGCGAATTAACAGAATAAATTGAAAAAGCAATCGAAGCGCCAGGATAGCGGTAACACCCAGATAGACTGCGGTAATAATCCGGGAAGCGTACCAGCCGGCTGGTTGCGTGGCCGCTACGGTTGCGGCAGGGGCTTCTGCCAGCCAGTGAACGGGCAGGTTTTCGCCCAAACTGGGAACGGGCTTCACCTCGGCCAGTTGAAAGAGGGGAAATACAAGCGAAAGGAGGATGCCCGCCAGCAGGTAATACCGCCTGTAACTGAACTGGGTCTCCTTTCTTAACATCAGATAGTAAAAGACATAGAAGAATAGAAGCCCCAGATTCGCCTCCAGCAGGTAGTTCAGTATGCTGATGTTCATGGCTATTTCCGCTTTTGAAGTTCTTTTAGTAACTCATTCAGGTGTTTTTCCGACAGTTTCTTCTCTTTCACGAAAAAAGAAACCAGGTTTTGGATGGAACCCTCAAAATACCCGTTTATTACTTCATTAAGGTAAAATCGCGTATAACTTTCCCGGGAAACGAGCGGAAAATATTCATGGGTTTTTCCGTAAGCTTTGTGTCCAACAAAGCCCTTCTGTTCCAGAATGCGGATAATGGTGCTCACGGTGGTGTAGGCCGGCCTGGGTGGAGGAAGATGGGCGATAATGTCTTTGACAAACGCCCGCTTCAATTTCCACAATACCTGCATCACCTGATCTTCGGCTTTGGTCAGTTCCCTCATGGTATTTGTTACTATAAATTTAGATGTAAAACTAAATATTTAGTTGAAGTTTGCAAATTTTTTTACAATTTTTTTTGAACGCCTTAGCGGTGCTATAAAGCGCGGGTAAAGCAATAGCTGATAATGTTGGCCCCCATGCGCAGGGCTTCCTGGCGTTTGGCTTCGGGGTCGTTGTGAACCTTTTGGTCTTCCCAGCCGTTGCCCAGGTCGGTTTCATACGAATAGAATACCATTAAACGACCCTGATAAATTAATCCGAATCCCTGCGGAGGTTTGCCATCGTGTTCGTGAATTTTGGGAAGGCCGTTGGGAAATTTGAATTTCTGATGATAAATGGGGTGGTCGAAGGGTAGCTCCACCAGTTCCAGTTCCGGGAAAATTTTTTTGAGTTCGGGCCGGAGGTATTTATCCATGCCATAGTTATCATCTATGTGCAAAAATCCTCCTGCGAGGAGATAATTACGAAGGTTTTGCGCTTCTGATGGGGTAAACACCACGTTACCGTGTCCGGTCATGAATACATACGGATACAAAAACAGCTCGCGGCTTCCGGCTTCCACCACATCTTCCTCAGGTGCAAGCCGGGTGCCCAACTCCCGGTTGCAAAACGCTATGAGGTTGGGCAGGGCCGTTTTACCTGCGTACCAATCGCCACCACCCCCGTATTTCAGGCGGGCAATTTTAACCTGCGGCTGGGCCACGAGCACAAGGCCGGTTACGACCAGGGCTATAAAAAGGAAAGTTGCTTTCATTTTTTGCGTTTAAAATTAATTCCAATCGTTATACCCGCCCTCACCCCAAAGAAAACACCGGATTCTTCAAAAGGGTTAACACTGTTTATGGATGGCCCTATAAAACCATCAATTGTAATTTTCTTCTTATAGAATCCCTGCCGGCCAATCACAAGGCCACCACCCAGTATTCCTTCATTTTCAAACTGATAATAACGAAGATACGGTGCCACATATACACCCTCAGGCGCATAGGTTTCGGAGAGGTAATACCGGTATTCCGGTGTAACCACCAGCCCTTCGCTGAATACGCTTATGGTTAGCTGAATGCTTTTTTCGGGGGTAAGCACGTTTTCGTATGCCAGTGTAATGGCTTCAGCCACTGGACTCAGCAGGTTTATTTTTAGAATCCTTGCCCGCGAAAAGTCGCCAAAAGCAGAGTCAGGTATTTGCTCTTGCTGCTGGGCAAAGGCTGCGTAGGCACTTACGCCCAATATCAAGGCCGGAATAACTGCTGCTCTCATTGTTTTCACTGAAAAAATATAAAAAAGCCCCTTTACAGGGGCTTGAAATTTGCGGAAAAATTATAACCTTAATCCAAAACATAAACCGGTTCGCAGGCCGAAGCCATCGAAGACATCGGCTCCCAGGTTATCGCCCGAACCGCTTTCAATTTTAACGGTGCCGGATGAGTACGAAGGTCCTATAAAAACATCCAAAACCACTTTTTCCTTGAAAATCCATTGTTTTCCCAGTATCAAACCTCCTCCGAAGCCGGAATAGGTGCCCTTACTACCAAAATCATCTTCCAGCTTCAGCGATTGATAACGCAAAAAAGGCGCTATGTACACCCCTTCGGGTGCTTCGGTTTCTGAAAGATAAAACCGGTATTCGGGTGTAATGCCAAACCCGCTGAAGCGGTCGCCATCTTCCTCATATCCGGTATAGAAAAACCCTAACTGAAAACTTGAGGTGCCCGAAAGGGCCTGTTCATACTGCACATTTAGCGTACGAACTATAGGGCTCAGGATGTTGATTTTTATTACCTGAGCATGCAAAACGGTAGCCACTGCCAGGCTGCAGAAAAGAATGAATAGTTTTTTCATTGTTTTAAGGGTTTGAATTAATCTTAGCAACCTACAAATTTTTGCCAAAAATTATACGCTTACATTAAACCCTGGGGGTTACAATCAGTCAAATGGCCGTATTTTAAAACATAAAATTGATTATGCGTTCACATTATTTGACTAAAAGCCTTGTTGCCATAGTGGCAGCTGCTTTTCTTGTAACCTTCAGTTCCTGCGACCTGCAGGAGAAGCCCCTTCAGGAAGAGGCCGCCTACGTGGCCGAAGATGTAATTTCTGATTATGCGTTTGAAGATGCCGATGACCTGGCCGGGCTGGCCATGCTGTCGGATGCAGCCACGGCCGGGGGCCGGGTTTCCGGTGAGCCACGGGTTATTACCATCAACGATCCGCGGTGCAACTGCGATAACCTTGTGGTTACCATAACCATGGACCCTGAGTCTACGCCCGAGCATCCCATCGGTACCATTGTTATAGACTTTGGCGATGGCTGTACCGGTCCGTTAGGCAACGTAAGGAAAGGAAAAATTATAGTAAACTTTAACGGCAGGCGGTTCCTTCCCGGATCGTATATCACAACCACTTTTGATGGATACTCTATAAACGACATTGCATTGGAAGGTATCCGTACGCTTACGAATATCAGCGAAAGCACTGAGAATTTTCCGGCATTCGAAATACAACTGGAGGGTGGCAAAGCCACCTGGCCTGATGGCACTATAGCTACCCGCGAACATTGTTTTGTTCGCGAATGGCAAAGGGCTTCCAACCCCATTAATGACCAGCTGGTTGTAAGCCAGTGTGCCGACCGCGAAGTGGCTGCTTCCGGCACCAACCGCAGGGGCAGAGCTTATACCATGGTAATTGTTGAACCCCTTGTGTACAAGCGCGGTTGCCCTATTGCAGTTTCGGGTATCAAGGAGTTTACCGATGTAACCAGTGGAAAAGTGATAACGGTAGATTACGGTGACGGAGACTGCGATCGCACGGTAACCATAACTTTTAACGGCCAGTCGCGCACCTTTGAAGTAGATCGCAGAGGCTAACATATCAGGTTTAGGGTTTGGTTGAAAATCGCCCGGTCTCAGGCCGGGCGATTTTTTTTTGTATCAGAATGTTCAGGGGCCGGGCCCAAATCCGTTACTTTGCATAAAAACATCCGCCATGCAACCCTACCTGGAGCTGATGCGCGACATTCTGGATAACGGAACACCTAAAACCGACCGTACCGGTACCGGCACACTTTCGGTATTTGGCCGGCAAATGCGCTTTAACCTCCGGGAAGGCTTTCCGCTGGTAACCACCAAAAAACTGCACATTCGGTCTATTATTGTAGAACTGCTTTGGTTTTTACGGGGCGACACCAATATTAAATTTTTGCACGATCACAACGTGACCATCTGGGACGAATGGGCCGATGCCAACGGCAATCTGGGGCCGGTGTACGGATACCAATGGCGATCCTGGCCCGCGCCAGATGGCCGGTCGATTGACCAGATCAGTCAGGTAATTGAACAAATTCGCACCCATCCCGATTCGCGCAGACACATTGTTACGGCCTGGAACCCGGCCGATGTGGACAAAATGGCCCTGCCGCCCTGCCATGCCCTCTTTCAGTTTTATGTGGCCAACGGAAAGCTGTCGTGCCAGCTCTATCAGCGATCGGCTGATTTTTTCCTGGGTGTGCCTTTTAACATCGCCAGTTATGCCCTGCTTACCCACATGGTGGCGCAACAAACCGGTTACGAAGCAGGTGAATTTATATGGACCGGCGGTGATGTACATCTGTACACCAACCACATTGAACAAGCACGCCTGCAGCTAAGCCGCAAGCCATATCCATTGCCCCGGTTGCAAATTGTACGGAAACCGGACACTATCTTTGATTATCGTCTTGAAGACTTTGAAATACTGAATTACCAGGCGCATCCTGCCATAAAAGCTCCCATTGCCGTTTAAATAATCATTCGGGCAACTGTAACGAATTGGGCAGGACTGCGACTGATGGAGGCGTTTGCAATATGCACGAAAAGAGCAGTGTGTTCGATATGATTGGCCCGGTAATGATTGGTCCCTCCAGTTCGCATACGGCCGGGGTAGCCCGCATCGGGCGCACCGCCATGAAATTGCTGGGCAGCATACCTGAGCGGGCCGAAATTACCTTTTACAACTCCTTTGCCCGCACCTACGAAGGACATGGCAGCGACAGAGCTGTGATTGGTGGTTTGCTGGGATTTGCAACTGATGATACCCGCATTAAAGATGCCCTTGCGCTGGCAAAGGATGCGGGTTTGGTGTATACGTTTAAATCGGTAGCCAATGCCTCAACCTTTCATCCCAACACCATAAGGCTGAAACTGAAAAAAGACAGCCGCGAACTAGAAGTGCTGGCTGAAAGCCGTGGCGGAGGGCTTATAAACATTGCAGAAGTAAATGGCTTTAAAGCCGATTTCAGCACCAGCCTTCACACTTTAATTATTTATGCCGATGATGTAAAGGGAAGCGTAGCATTTATTGCCGATGTAATTGCCCACGATGACTGCAACATAGCCACCATGTCGGTTAGCCGTAAAGGTAAAAACGACCTGGCATGTCTGGTTTTTGAAATGGATTCGGGTATAAAGCCTCTTACCCAAAGTTATTTGCAAAGTTTATCGTGGGTTCGTGAAGTGATTTATTTGCCAACCATAGAATAAGTAAACCAATATGATAAAGAACGGATTTTTTGCCCTGATGCTTTTGCTTTGTGCGTCTGTTCTGGCGCAGGACGCGAAGAAGGTATGGACCCTGCGCGAGCTTATTGACCATGCGGTAAGCAGCAACCTCACCATAAAGCGAAGTGTTTACGGTGTACGCACCGGTGAGGTAAACTATCTGCAATCCAAAATGAGCATGCTGCCCACCGCCAACGCCTCGGTTAACTATGGCTTTAGCTGGGGCCGCAATATTGACCCCGTAAGTAACCAGTTCGTGGAAGAGCGCATTAACTCTACCAACGCCTCTGCAAGCAGCTCGTGGTTGTTGTGGAATGGCTTCAGGCTGTTTTACGCCATGAAGCAAAACGAAACGGAGCTGGAAGCCCTGAACCAGGATCTGATAAAAGCCCGCAACGATGTCATACTGAATGTGATTACACTATACCTGAACGTGGTTTTCAACAAAGAGCTTATGCACGTGGCGCAACTGCAGGTAGCCTCTACGCGCGAGCAGCTTGAACGCACACGCAAAATGGCCCTGGCAGGCTCGGTGCCGCAGGCCGATGTGCTGAACCTGGAAGCCCAGCTGGCAACCAACGAGCTTACGGTGGTGCAGCGCGAGAATGCCTACAACCTGTCGCTGCTTCAGCTCAAGCAGGCCCTGCAATTTCCGGCCTCACAGCCGCTCGAAGTGGCCAATGTGCCCCCAGACATTGATGCCGAACCGGTAATTACCCGCACGTCAGAAGAGATATTCGAATCGGCCATGGCGCTAATGCCCGAAATACAGGCTGCACGCCTTCGGCAACGCAGCGCCATGTATGCCCTGCGCTCGGCCAGAGGAAATTATTATCCCAGGCTAAGTTTAAACGGCAATATCACTACGCTTTATTCAACAGCACGCAAAGAAGCTTTTCTGGAGGGCACTAATATCGTACCGGTAGAAATAGGATACCTTCAGAGCAACCCTTCCGAAAGGGTATACACCGATCAGGTAGTGCCGCAATACACTTTTCGTACCATGGATTACAGCGATCAGTTTAAAAACAACCTCGGTAAGGGGTTAGGCTTTAACCTTACCATCCCGTTGTTCAATGGCTTTTCGGCACGTTCGGCAGTGCAACGTGCAGCCATAAACCGCGAGCTGGCCGACATAACTTTTCTGGAAAGAGAAAACCAGCTGCGGCAGTCGGTAGAAACTGCTTATAACGATGCTGTGGCTGCAGCTAAAACCTATGAGTCGGCCCGCAAACAGGTTAAGGCACGCGAAGAAGCATACCGTATGACCAAACAACGCTTTGAGCTGGGCGCAGCCAATTATGTGGAATACCAGGTAGCTGAAAATGACCTGTACCAGGCGCAATCGGATATGCTGCGCGCCCGCTACGACTTTATCTTCAGAAAAAAAGTTCTCGACTTTTATCAGGGACTTCCGCTGGAGTTTTAATTCACTCATTTTAATTTTTGTAAACAGTATGACAAAGACACGGAAAAAATCCAATAACAAGCTATTGTATTATTTAATAGGAGCAGTGGTGGCACTGCTGCTATTCCTGATCATTGGAAAATCGGCAGGATGGATCGGTAAACCGCGCGATCTGGAAGTGGAACTGGCCCGGGCCTCGCGCGTAACAATTGTTGAAAAAGTAAGTGCTTCGGGCACGGTGCAACCTGTAACCGAAGTTAAACTTGCTCCTGAAGTTTCGGGCGAAATACGCGAATTGCTGGTAGAAGATGGCGATTCGGTAAAACGCGGGCAGCTGTTGGTTAAAATCCGGCCCGACACCTGGTTATCGCAACTGGAACGGGCAGAGGCCTCGCTAAACCAGCAACGCGCCAATCTGGTGGCCGCCGAAGCAGCCCTTGCCCGCTCGCAGGCTACCTTTGAAAGAGCCAGGCAGGAATATGAACGCCAGAAAAAACTATGGAATGAAAAAGTGATTTCTGAAGCCGAATGGCAACTGGCCGAGCAAAACTTTAAAGTAGCCGAGAACGATCTTAAATCGGCCCGCCAGCAGGTTGAAGCAGCCAAATACACCGTGCGCAGCAGCGAAGCCACGGTAAACGAAGCCCGCGAAAATGTGCGTCTTACCAGTGTGGCGGCACCAATGGATGGGGTAATTTCAAAATTGAATGTGAAGAAGGGCGAACGAGTTGTAGGTACCGCACAAATGCAGGGCACGGAAATGATGCGCATTGCCGACCTGAGCAAAATGGAAGTTCGCGTTAATGTAAATGAAAACGATATTGTGCGCGTACACATTGGCGACTCGGCCATCGTGGACGTGGATGCCTACGCAAACACCGGCAGGAAATTCAGAGGAATTGTAACCCACATTGCCAACACCGCCAAAGATAAAGTGTCAGCCGATGCCATAACCGAATTTGAAGTGCGCATTTTATTGCTAAGCCAATCATACCAGGACCTTATTGCTGAGGGCAGAAAATTTCCTTTCAGGCCGGGCATGACCGCCAGCGTTGAAATCATAACCACCCGCAAGGAAAATGTGCTTGCCGTACCCCTGGCAGCCGTAACCACCCGCGCAGAAGAAAAAAATAAACCGCAGGGTACCCCGGCAAACCCTGCCTCCAATACCCCGGCTGCCCAGCCGCGCAAAGAAGAGAGCAAGGTGGTGGTGTTTGTTAACGAAAACGGTGTAGCCAAAATGAAGGAAGTAAAAACCGGAATTAGCGATTACGACTTCATTGAAATTACCGAAGGCATAACCGACAGCACTGAAGTAGTTACCGGTCCTTTTCTGGTGGTTTCGAAAAGGCTTAAAGACGGTGACAAAATAAGGAAGGCAGAACCCAAAGAAGAAAAAAAGACCGCCGGATCGTAAAACAGGGCCGCATACCTTTGGCTATTGCCCCCATGTTGAAAATTACCTGTACTTTTGAGGGTACAAAGTCTCAAACTTAGCGCAATGGTATCCCATCCCTGGCATGAACTTAGCACCGGAAAAAATCCACCCGGGCAACTCAACGCGGTAATTGAAATACCGCGGGGTTCACGGGCCAAATACGAGGTAGACAAAGAGAGTGGTTTGATTAAACTCGACCGCGTAATTTATGCCTCCATGTACTATCCCCTTAACTATGGATTCATTCCGCGTACGCTGGGAGCAGACAACGATCCGCTCGATATCGTTGTGCTTACCCAGGTTTCGGTTGTTCCGTTGTGCATTATACCGTGCAGGGTTATCGGGTTGATGCGCATGATTGACCGCGGTGAAAATGATGACAAAATCATTGCCGTTGCCGAAGATGACGCCAGCGTAAACCACATTACCGATATTACCCAACTGCCGCCTTACTTCAATACCGAGTTAAAGCATTTTTTTGAAAATTATAAAACACTGGAGAACCGGAAAGTGATTGTTAACGACTTTTTACCCCGGGCTGAGGCACATCAGGTTGTTGAGCAAAGTCTTTTGTACTACCGCCAGACTTTTGGTTCTGCCGTTCATTCATGACAATAGGGTTCGATGCCAAGCGCCTGTTCAGAAATTTTACCGGACTGGGTAACTACAGCCGGTTTGTGGTACAGGCATTGAAAGAACATTTTCCTCAAAACCAATATTATCTTTTTACACCATCCATAAAATTAAACCCCGATACACAACCTTTTCTTTCGGCACCTTACCATGTAGTGGCCCCCGGGGGTATTATGAAAAAACTTCATCCGCTGTGGCGGTCGGTGGGTATGTCATTCAGTAAAGGCGCTTCCGGTCTGGATATATACCACGGCCTGAGCCAGGAGTTGCCATATTTTCTTCCGGAAAAGGTAAAGAAAATAGTTACCGTTCACGACCTGATTTTTTACCGCTACCCGCAGTACTACAACCCGCTGGATGTACTGATCTACAAAAAGAAACTCAAAAGCGCCTGTGCCCGGGCCCATCGCATCGTTGCCATAAGCCGGCAAACAGCACAGGATCTGCAGGCCTTTCTCCATATCGATCCCGATAAGATATCGGTGGTTTACCAGGGCTTCCATCCGCAGTTTTCGGCAAAGCAAAGTCCTTCCCGACTGGAGGAGGTACGCCAGTTGTACAACCTTCCGGCAAACTACCTATTATGTGTGGGTACCATCGAACCCCGCAAAAATGCCGGCATTCTGGTCGAAGCCCTGTCAAGGCTTTCGCCTCCCGTGCGGATGCCCCTGGTGCTGGTGGGCAGGCAAACTGCCTATGCCGGTCAAGTTTTGAAAAGAGCAGAAGAATTGAACGTTAGACATCTGGTGCTTATTCGCGACAAGGTGGCTTTTGCACACCTTCCGGCCATTTACCAGGGTGCGGCAGTGTTTCTTTATCCATCGGTATTCGAAGGGTTTGGCATACCTGTAATTGAGGGTATTGGTTCGGGTGTGCCGGTTATAAGCTCAACCGGGTCGTGCTTTGCCGAGGCCGGTGGACCAGACACCATGTATGTTTCGCCAGCCGATGCAGTGGCCTGGGCCGAGGCCATTTCTACTGTGCTGAATAATGAAAATTTAAGGCAGCAGATGGTTCGCAACTCGCAGCAGTATATTAACCGGTTCAAACCGGAAAACATTGCCCGTGAACTTATGAACATTTATTCTGAGTTACTTAACCAGTAAAGATTACAGTATGAAGGTCTGCGGTTTTTCATTTGTTCGAAACGGGGTAAAGTTTGATTACCCTTTCGCAGAAGCCATCCGGTCGGTGTTGCCGGTATGCGATAAGTTTATTCTGGCCGTGGGAAAATCGGATGATGAAACGACTGAAGTTGCACGAACCATCGACCCCGCCAAAATTGAAGTAATTGAAACCGTTTGGGATGAATCGCTGCGTACAGGTGGTCGCGTTTTTGCCGATGAAACCAATAAAGCTTTCAGGGCCATTCCGCCGGAATACGACTGGGCTTTTTATATTCAGGGTGATGAGGTTTTGCACGAAAAATATTTGCCCGTAGTAAAACAGGGTATGGAGCAATGGCTTTATAAGCCTGAGGTTGAAGGCTTGTTGTTCAACTATCTGCATTTTTTTGGCTCATACGACTATGTGGGTGTTAAACACTCCTGGTACCGGAGGGAGATCCGCATTATACGGAACCGGAAAGATATTTTTAGCTACCGCGATGCACAGGGATTTAGGAAGATGCCCAACCGAAAACTGGCAGTAAAGCTTATTAATGCCTGGATATACCACTATGGCCACGTAAGAGATCCCGAGGCCATGAAAGCCAAGCAGCGCTCCAGCGCGCGGCTGTACAACGCGACTGATGACGGCAGCAGTGTTCCTGAAAACTTTAGTTATGAACTGCTGCGTGAACCGGTAAAGCCTTTTGAAGGTACCCATCCGGCGGTTATGCTGGATCGGATTGCCCGCAAAAACTGGGACTTTAAACCCAACCTTTCCCTGCAGTACGCCTCTCTCAAAGATCGTTTTAAACGCACGGTAGCCCGATATACAGGATGGCATCCCTTTGAATACAGAAATTATAAACTGCTGCGTTAGCGCCTGTGGCCAAAGGTGGTTTCGCCACGCGTAAAAACTAAAAAGCCGCTCTTCTTCAGGTTTTCCAGTATCCTGGTTCGATTGGCTTTTTCATCGTGAATTTCAATGGCTATGGCTTGGAGGCGTTCAAGTATAGGAAAGGCTATCGCAGGGTCTTCAAACAACAAACTTTCGGCCCCTTCAATATCTACCTTCAGCAGATCAACCGGATTTGCAAATTCTTTTACGATATCCTGAAAGGTATATCCCTGTATGGAGCCTTCGGGTTGTTCTGCCACATAATAGGAAGCATGGGTTCCGCCCCTGTAATCTGATTTAATTTCCAGCCGGCTCGAACGGGGATACAACGCGCCCTGAATGAGCTTTGCAGGCATAATGTGGTTAGCCGACAGGTTTGTTTTAAGGATGTTGAAATTCTCGGCATCGGGCTCTATGCAAATTATCCGGGCATTGGGCACATAGGTAGCAAAATACAATGCCGAATAACCAGCATTGCTGCCTGCATCGACAATTAAAGGATCGGTTGTGTTTTGCCTGCATAGCAGTTGAACAGCGGGCTCATACTCATGGTTTGCCCAAACTTCTTTGAGTGTAAAAAGGTCGCTGCTGGGATAGGGGCGGGCATGGATATGTACAGGTTGTTTGGTTAAAAGTTTGATAACCACATGCTGTTCGGAGAATTCTTCAATTTCAAATTCCGGAAGGCCACCCGCCAGTTTAAGGATATTTTTGGAAGTTTTCTGCAGTGTGCTTCCGGGCTTCCCCAAAATTTTATTTACATAATGACCGATTACCTGTTTTCGGACTTCGCGTGGAAGTCTGCTGAGGTGAAAAATTTGTTTAAATGCCATGTCTTTTCAGTTGTTGAGCGCTGCTTTAGTATGGTCTAATATGGCCTTCCAGTCCACCAGCGGGGTCATGGTGTCACGGTGCATATGGGTTGACAGGCCCGGAACCGGCGAGAAGCATACAGCCCGGCTACCTGGTCCATAGCCCAGCCGTCCAAACAGTTTGCGGCTCAGCATGCGGTCGTTTGCCCGGTGCGCAGCCTTGTAAAGTATTGCATGAAATCGCTTTATGGTGGCTGATTTTGCAATAAAGCTGAAAGTAATATGGCTAACCTGGCGCCAATGCAACGATGACGTTGTTACGATAAGAGCGTGTTTCCTGTACTTGGGTATATACCGGTCAGGATAATCGGGAAGAAAAAGAAACAAAGGCTTGTTTTGGAGATTAATCCACGATGAAGGATTGTAAATTTTAAAAGATTGCTGTAAAACGGAAGGTTGTTCGCGTATAAAATCAGCGGCTTTGTTCAGGGCGTCGGGTGCATGAAGGTAGTCATCTTCACAAAAATATATCCATTGGTTATCGGGCACTTGTGCTGCAATTTCCAGCGTTTTTCGTATAGAATTGTCGTTTCCAAACACCCCGGTAATCAGCTTAATATTTTTATTTGTGAAAAAATTACAAAGATTATCCGACAGGTCATCGCCCAGAACAATTATTTTGTGCGGTAAATTTTCGAGTGCTTTTTCCAGGCTCAGGAAACAAAGCTTAACCAGCTCGGTTTTTTCCAGTCCGAAAGGCCGCGGATTTCTATTTACAGCTGTAACCTTATCGCACGCCCGGAAGATTACAGTAAATTCAACAGGTTCATTCATGGTTCGGGTGCTGAAATTTGGCCCGATCGGAAGAAGACCACCTTGCTCTTTTTAACCGATCTTTTAAGATTTTTTACCACCTGGGGCAAAGATACACTGCCGGGGGTTTTGGCAAATTCATTTCTTGCCTTCATCCATTGCCTCCGCTGCTTTGCAAACATCAGCAACGACTGTAAAAGGATGGGGTTAAAAAGCATTAACCTTAGCAGCGCCTCGCAAGCGGTTTGTATAATAAAGCCGGCCAGATAAAGTGCCGGCAGGTGTATGCCGTGAAAGAAAAGTTTATTGCGATAGTAAATTTTTTTTATGTAATCCTTTCGGGCTTTTGTACGGATGGTGGCCGACAACCGGTGCCGGCACAGCACCTGGTGTTCGTAATAGCATTTCCAGCCCCGGCGCCAGGCCCGGACCGACAACTCGAGGTCCTCGGCATAAAACGGGGAGAAAATCTCGTTAAACCCTTTTAGCTGCAAAAGTTTTTCGCGGTTCAACAGTGCATTTGCTCCCGAAAGGTATAAGGTGAAGCAGGGATTGGTGTTGAGGTCTGTGGGTATGTAATGGCGGGAAATTTTCAGTTTAAACAGCTCAAATGCCGGTAGGCGAGCGCCATCCTGAATAAAATTGTCGTCCCAGCCTGCAATGCGGCCGCACACACCAAACGTGTCGGGCAGGCTAAAGTATTTAAACTGTTTACCAAAGTAATCGGGGGTAAGGATGATGTCGCTGTTCATCAGGAACACCAGCTCAAACCGTGCCTGCCCGATGCCCGTATTTATGGTTTTTGAAAACCCTTCGTTTTCTGGCTTTTCCAGAAGGGTAATCCATGGAAAATTTTGCCTGATAAAGTGCGTTGATTGGTCGGTTGAGCAGTCGTCTGCAACAATTACTTCCCAGGGTATCTCAAGTTTTTGCAGTGCCACCTCAAGGGGCGGCAGCGTTTTTTTCAGCAGGTCTGCGCCATTGTAATTGGGTATAACCACACTTAATCCATTTGGACGGTAGTTCGCATTAAATTCCGGAACGTTAATTTCCATAAGCTACAGTCAGATAATAAAACCCAGAAACTCCATTGTCCAGGCAATGCCGATATGTACCAAAATACCGCCCCAGATGCTGCGGGTTTCAAACGAAATTACACCTAAAATATAACCTCCGGCAATTGAGCTGATGGCCTCGGGCAGGGGTTTTCCGAAATGCAGAAAACAATACAGCACCGACATGCACAACACTGAGGATCTGCCCAGCCAGGCAGCCATGCCCAGCACCAGAAAACCGCGGTAAAAAAACTCCACGGCCACGAAATTCAGCGCATAGCTTATTTCGTACACCGTGGCAGTTGCCCATGCCGGCCATTGCCAGTAAACATCGGCAGGGGTTTTGTGGTACATGGGGTATTGTGCCTGAAAACCCGGCAGGAAAGCAGCTGCCACCAGAACTGGAAGCATAAGGAGAAGCAGCACCAGGTATGGTCGCAGGCTTATGCCACCGGGCCGAAGGCCGTAAAAATGGCCCTGGTTGCGGTGGTACAGCAGGTAATATGCCAACAGAGGAAAAACCAGTACCACCAAACCCGAAAGGTTGTTGGCCAGTTTAATTAAGTAATAGTGGGTAAGCGGATGAAAAAAACTGATAATTGTTTGGGAAACAAAAGGCAAGACACGGTCAAGGCTAAGCAACACCAACGCAAAAACAGAAGTACCTAAAAACGTTTTACTCCATAACAGGGGTTGAAGCTTTTTGAAATAGCCTACTGACATAACAGGTACAAACCAGGCCAGGCTATGCCAGACCAGATAGGCGGCAAAACGCGTCAGGTCGGGGAGGGTATCCAGATAGTTATCTTCAAAGTTTATGGCATAGTTAAATGCCAGCGAGGCAATAAGAAATGCACCTGTACAGGCGTAGGCGGTGGCGTGAAAATCCCGGCGTACGTGGTCAACAAGTAACAGCCAAATTTTATTCATGCCCAATCTTTTAAAGCGCGGTACACTTTGTGCATGGGCAAACCCATAACATTAAAGTAAGAGCCGTTTATCCGTTCAATGCCCACCATTCCTATAAAATCCTGCGCACCGTACGAACCTGCTTTGTCGTACGGCTTGTATTTATCCACATAAAAGGCAATTTCCTGGCTGGTTAATGAGGCGAAGGTTACTTCGGTAGCGTCGTCAAAAGTTATTTCCTTTTCGGCCGAAAGTATGCATACACCGGTTATTACAACATGTGTTTTGCCGCTTAAACGGCTTAACATCGATATGGCTTCCGATCGGTTTTGGGGTTTGTTCAGAATTTCATTGTTTAATATAACCACCGTATCGGCCGTGAGCACAATTTCATTGCCGATGCGGGCGCGAAAAGATTCAGCTTTTTTAAGGGCCAGAAAACGCGCAACCTGGCTTGCCGGCAGCTCCGGTGGAAAGCATTCATCGGCATCAGGTTTTTCTATTATAAAATCAAAACCTGCTTCCCGCAGCAGAAATTGCCTGCGGGGCGAAGTGGAGGCAAGAATGAGCTTCCTTTGCAGCATCATATCCGTGTTCAGGGAAATGGTGCGTAGGGTGGCACGGCAAATTCAGACTGCCGTATGGAGCTGAAAACAAAACCGCTAATCACCTTAGGATAAAAATAGGTCGATTTTTGGGGCATGGTATAGCCGCTTCGGCATACCTGCATCACCTGTTCAATCGTTATCTGATTGGTAATGATGGCCAGCTGGGCTTTGCCCTGCATGACTTTAAGCAGACAATCGGAAAAATTGCGGTCGTACGCCACATATGGTGATGAGCGCTGGGTTTTACCGGGTATGCCCAGTGCCTTTTCAAGAATGAAATAGTGCAAAACGGTGAGGTCAAGTTCCAGAATTTCTTTCGGAAAGGGCCAGGTAATCCGGGTAAGCGCCTCGGGTTTGAGGCGGATTTTGTAGGCGTTTTCGGGAAAAATCAAACCAAACGCCCAGGGTTTTCCGGCTATAATTTCGGGTATGGTATCGGGCTCTTCCAGCGGCCGTATGGCAAAATATTCTTCAAGTTTTTTCATTACCGCTTGTTCATTCAGGCCGGGTAAATCTTTTATAAGCCGGTGCGTGGGCAAAATGCAGAGGTCGTTGGCCTTTGTATTGGTTAAGTACATCAGGTGATAATTGTATCCTTCCTTGCCGGTGTGGTGGGGGCTGGCAGCCCGGCACTTTTGTTTTACCGCAATCGAAGCTTCGTAGCGGTGGTGTCCATCGGCCAGCACCAGGGTTTTATCGCGGAGCACCTGCATAAACATTTTTATGGCCCGGGCATCGTGAATAACCGCCAATACATCGCGTACACCCTGATAGTCCTCCGTTTCGTACAGGGGCTGGGTCATGGCTTCATCCATCAGCGGTTCAAGTGTAAAGTTCGGATCTTCATACAGTCCGTGCGTGGGACTGCTGTGAAAAGCGGTGCTTTCCAGCAGTGCAATGCGGTCGTTCACAGCGCCAGGGATAGTGTTTTCGTGTCTCAGTATTATGCCTTCGTTCCAATCGTACACGCGCACATGGCAGATGAATCCCTTCCGGCAAAAGGGTTTGGGATTGCCCGGCAGGGTAAAGTACTGGTAATACACATAAATGCCCGGCAACTTATCCTGAATTAAAATATTATTTTCTTTCCAGCTTTGCAGCAGTTGCGCAGCCTGTTGAGGTGTGCCCTGCGGCACGGTTAGGTGAATGCTGTTGTAGGAATTACGGTAAAGTGCCTGTCGCTGCTTTTCTGACACCACATCGAACAGGGGAGCAGTAAGCGCTTCTATTTCGGCGGCCAGCTGAGGGTTGTAACGCCAGGCCCTGATAGGTAATATTTCAGCCATGAATGCTAGTACAGGCGGTTTAACTTCCACTTGCTTACCTGATTGGCCACAGGCAGCGCTGTTACCTGACGTTCGCTTTCTGATGCAGCCAGAGCAGCCAGGGCTGCTGCCACTTCCACAGTTTCTTCGTCAGGTTCATGAACAAGTTTTTCCGGTCGGTAGTGCTGTTCAACAAAACGGGTGTCAAATTTTCCGTTGTAAAAGGCCGGATGCCTGAGCACAAACCGGCAGAACGGAAGCGTGGTGGCCACACCGGTAATGCGGTATTCGTCTATGGCGCGCAGCATTTTGGCTATGGCTTCGGGGCGGCTGCCGGCATGGGCAATGAGCTTGGCAATCATGGGGTCGTAATGCACCGGTATTTCCATACCTTCTTCAAAGCCGTCATCGACCCGTATGCCGTGTCCCTGCGGTCGCTGATAGGTTGTTAAACGGCCCACATCCGGAAGAAAGTTGTTGGCGGGGTCTTCGGCATAAACGCGTATCTCAATGGCATGCCCGTGCATGGTTATGTCGGATTGTGAAAAGGGCAGTTTTTCGCCCTGCGCCACCTGTATCTGCAGCTTCACCAGGTCCAGCCCGGTAATCATTTCAGTAACCGGATGTTCAACCTGTAACCTGGTGTTCATTTCAAGAAAGTAGAAGTTAAGATTTTCGTCCAGGATAAATTCTACCGTGCCGGCGCCATAGTATTGTGCCGACCGCGCTACGTTTATGGCGGCTTCGCCCATGGCCTGCCTGAGCCGGGGTGTGAGCACCGATGAGGGCGCTTCTTCAATAACTTTCTGGTGCCGGCGTTGTATGGAGCACTCCCGCTCGAACAGATGAACGATGTTGCCGTGCGTATCGCCAAATATCTGGAATTCAATATGCCTGGGGCTGGACACATATTTTTCGATAAACACCGATCCATCACCGAAAGCGGCTGTTGCCTCGCTAACGGCACGTTCCATTTGTTCATCGAACTCGTCTTCGCGGTTAACTATGCGCATGCCCTTGCCCCCTCCTCCGGCACTGGCTTTTATCAAAACCGGATAGCCAATGCGGGCAGCAAGCTTTTTGGCAGCGACGGGATCGGCTATGGGCTCGCTTGTACCCGGAACCAGAGGCACGCCAAATGCCTCAACGGCTTTTTTTGCAGCCAGCTTGCTACCCATTAAGGAAATAGAAGAAGGCGATGGACCTATAAATACAATTCCTTCGTCCAGGACAGCCCGGGCGAAGGCTTCGTTTTCAGATAAAAAGCCGTAACCGGGATGTATGGCATCGGCACCGGTAAGCCTGGCAGCCTTTAATATGGCCGGTATGTTGAGATAAGAAGCCGAAGAAGGAGGCGGACCAATACAAACCGCTTCATCGGCAAAGCGAACGTGCAGTGCCTGGCGGTCGGCCTCGCTGAACACCGCCACCGTGCGGATGCCCATCTCACGGGCACTTCGCATAATGCGAAGGGCTATCTCACCCCTGTTGGCCACCAGTATTTTGGTTATTTTCTTCATATACAAAATTGCAATGCTAATGAATTAAAACCGTTGCGCCAATGGCACAGGCAATGCCGGAAGGGGATTATGAGTGTTTTTCGTTATTTTTGCCGCAATTTTAAAACACCAATCCGAACATGACCGACTTATTTGAGAAGCTCAAGATGGAAGCCGGCCCCCTGGCCAAATATTCCCATCTTCCTGATGACTATTTCTTTTTCCCCAAGTTGGAGGGGGAAATCGGGCCGCACATGACCTTTAACGGCCGGCCCGTTTTAAACTGGAGCCTGAATAATTACCTGGGTTTGGCCAACCATCCGGAAGTGCGCAAAGCCGATGCCGAGGCCGCTGCCCGTTTCGGATTGGGTCATCCCATGGGTGCGCGCATGATGTCGGGCAACTCGGTACATCATATCGAACTGGAAAAACAACTTGCGGCATTTATAGGCAAAGAAGATGTAATGCTGCTGAATTACGGCTATCAGGGCGTAGTGTCGGTTATTGATGCGCTGGTTGACCGAAAAGATGTGATTGTTTACGATGCCGAATCGCATGCCTGCATAATTGATGGTGTGCGTTTGCATATGGGCAAGCGGTTTGTTTACGCCCATAATGATATGGGCAGCCTGGAAAAACAGCTGCAACGGGCTACCCGCCTGGCTAATGAAACCGGGGGAGGAATACTGGTAATAACCGAAGGCGTGTTTGGCATGAGCGGCCGGCAGGGCGACCTGAAGGGCGTGGTAGAATTGAAAAAGAAATATAACTTCCGCCTGTTTGTGGACGATGCCCACGGATTTGGTACCATGGGTAAAACCGGTGCTGGTACAGGAGAGGAGCAGGGTGTGCAGGAGGGCATTGACCTGTATTTCTCTACGTTTGCCAAATCAATGGCCAGCATTGGCGCTTTTATAGGAGGCGACGCGCGGGTTATTAAATATCTGCGGTACTCGGTTCGGTCTCAGATATATGCCAAAAGCCTGCCGATGCCGCTGGTTATTGGTGCTTTAAAGCGACTGGAACTGCTGCGCACGCAACCCATGCTAAGAGAAAAGCTATGGCAAATTGTTAACGCCATGCAGAACGGTTTGCGCGAGCGCGGTTTTAATATTGGTCAGACCAGTTCACCAGTTACCCCCGTGCTCTTTAAGGGCGGGGTGGGCGAAGCGGCCAACATGGCCATGGACCTTCGGGAGAACTTCAATATTTTCTGCTCGGTGGTAATCTATCCTGTTGTGCCTAAGGATGTTATTATGTTCAGGATTATCCCTACGGCCGCCCATTCGCTGGAAGATGTAGAGCGCACCCTGAATGCCTTTTCAGCCCTTAAATCCAAGCTGGACAGTGGCTTTTACCGCAACGAAGAACTGGTGGCCGTTACCCGGCCCCGATAAAAAAAATGCGGTTTTTCGTTGGTTTTATGCGTTTTTAGCTAAATTGGCGTATTGAAACATTATTAACCCCTTAAATATCAGTACAATGCAAAAATTTCAAGAACTGAAAAATCTTGTTGCTTCGCTGGAAGCCGATGCTGACAAGTTTTACAACAAAGGCAATAGCGCAGCAGGAACGCGCCTCAGAAAAGGAATGCAGGAGCTTAAAAACATGGCTCAGCAAATCCGCATTGAAGTGCAGGAGCTGAAGAGCAAAGGTTAATCTGTGCCGGATATGCATAAAAAAGGGTAGGCTTCCTACCCTTTTTTTATGGCCTGATAAGCCGTGGCGATGCGCTGCCTGAGCCCGTCGGAGGCGGGAACCAGGGGAAGGCGTACATAAGGCCGGCATATGTTCATTTCGGCCAAGAGTTGTTTTACACCGGTGGGGTTGCCCTCTTCATACATCAGTCCGTTTATTTCCAGCAGTCTGAAAATTTGCTGCGAGGCTTTGAGGTAGTTTCCTTTGCGGGCTTCTTCTTTTACTTTTTTAAAGATTAAAGGAAAGGCATTGGCCAGTACGGATATAACACCCTGCCCGCCCATGCTGTACAGCACTGCAGTAAGCAGGTCATCGCCCGATATCAGCATAAAGTTTTTCGGCTTGTAGCGGCTTATGCGCATGCACTGTTCAATGTTTCCCGAAGCTTCTTTAATACCAATTATATTGTGGTGTTCTGCCAGTCTGAGGGTTGTTTCGGCTGTGAGGTTCGATGAGGTACGGCCGGGTACGTTGTACAAAATTACCGGCACAGGGCAGGCATCGGCAACCGCATGGAAATGTTCAACAATGCCGGCTTGTGAAGGCTTGTTGTAGTAGGGACTAACCGAAAGCACGGCCGCAACACCCGAAAAACCGGTATGCTTTATGGTGTCGAGTACGGCCTGCGTGTTGTTGCCGCCAATGCCGTAAACAACCGGTAATCTGTGGGGGTTATTTTCCAACACAAACTGCAGCACCTGGTTTTTTTCCTCAGGGCTCAGGGTGGCCGATTCGCCTGTGGTTCCCATTACCACAAAATAATCAACGCCTCTGGCTGTGTGCTTAAGCAGTTTGCGCAAGGCAGGGAAGTCTATTTTGCCCTTTTCGTTAAATGGTGTAACCAGCGCAACACCGGTGCCTTCCAGTTTTTTCATAATTATTTAAGCTTGGATGTAAATTGATAGAGTTGGTCAATGAGCTCAACATTCGATTTCACCCCGTTTACCATCAGTTCAAAGAAGGGCTGCAGTTCTTCACTGAAGGCACCTGCGCGGCAACGGGCGCGGCTGCGGGCAAGCAGGTAACGGATATGGCTTTGTGGCTTTTGGTCCAGACACAGCAGATAGTCGAAAGGGGTGTCGGCAAAGCGCAAGGCTCTTTCCGATTTTACTGCACCCCAAAAGGAAATATCCTGAGGGGTAAAGAAATCAAACAAAAATTCATAATTTTCTTTTTTGGGTGGCAGAAAGGCAAAAGCCTCTACTTTCTTTCCTTCCAGTTCAAGATTATGGATAAGCTTTTTTATGTAGTCGTGTTTTCTGCGGTCCTCAATAGTAAAGAGCAACCCCACATGGCGGGCTTTTTTAAAGGACATGCTGGTGCGGTCTGCCCGGTTTTTTCGCAGTTGTCGTTTGGTTCGCATTTCCAGGAATGTAAGCTTCATGTTCAGATGGGTTGTCCGTTTAACAACTGTTCAAGTTGCTCTTCGGTAATAATACGGATGCCCAGTTGCCGGGCTTTTTCCAGTTTGGCAGGGCCCATGTTTTCTCCGGCTACTAAGTAATCTAATTTTCCTGAAACGGCCGAGAGCACCCTGCCGCCATTGCGGGTAATAAGGTTCTTCAGCTCGTCTCTTTCATATTTTTTAAATACGCCCGAAATAACAAATGATTTGTTGCCCAGCACATGGCTTTCGGGGTTTTGCTCTGCAACCGAGAAATTCAATCCGGCCCGGCGCAGTCGGTCAATTTCTTTTTGGTTTTCCGGATTTGCAAAAAAATGCCGGATGCTTTGGGCAATTTTTTCGCCAACTTCAGGGGCTTCCAGCAGCTGCGTGTAGGTGGCACCGGCAAGGGCATCGAGGGTTTTAAAATGGCGCGCGAGCTTTGCGGCCACTGTTTGGCCTACATAGCGTATTCCTAAAGCGAACAAAACATTTTCGAACGGGGCTTTTTTGCTTTCTTCAATGCCCTTGAGGACGTTCTCTGACGATTTTTCCCTGAATCCTTCCAATTTTAGTAAATCATCCTTTGTCAAATTGTAGAGGTCGGCCGGACTTTTCACCAGGCCTTTGTCGTACAGTTGTTCAATGGTTTTTTCGCCTAGTGCGTTGATGTCCATAGCTTTGCGCTGAATGAAATGCTCAATACGGCCTATGATCTGCGGGCGACACCCTGTGGTGTTGGGGCAGTAGTGGGCGGCTTCGCCCTCTTCGCGAACCAGGGGTGTGCCGCATTCGGGGCAATGTGTAATATATTGTATGGGCCTGGCTCCGGGTTGTCGTTTGGCGGCATCCACACCGGTTACCTTGGGAATAATTTCACCACCTTTCTCCACAAATACATAATCGCCTTCATGCAGGTCGAGGCGGTTAATTTCGTTGGCGTTGTGCAGGGAAGCCCTTTTTACGGTTGTGCCTGATAAAAAAACCGGATGCAGTTCGGCTACGGGCGTTATGGCGCCTGTACGGCCCACCTGATAGGTAATGCCGTTGAGACGCGTGCTGACGGACTGCGGTTTGTATTTGTAGGCAATGGCCCAGCGCGGACTTTTGGCTGTAAAGCCCAGTTCCTGCTGCTGGTCAAGCCGGTTCACTTTTATTACCACGCCATCGGTTTCTACCGGCAACTCAAACCGCCTGTTTTCCCAATGGTTAATATAATCCAGCACTTCTTTCATGTTGCGGCATTTGCGCCAGGTTGGCGACACATTGAATTTCCATGCTGTAAGCTTTTGCAGTCCTTCTTCGTGGGTGGTAATGCCGGTAAGTTCACCCAACAGGTAGTAAGCATAACATTGCAGCCTGCGTTGTGCCACAATGGCCGAGTCCTGCATTTTGAGCGTACCTGAGGTGGTGTTCCGCGCATTGGCATAGGTTTCTTCGCCTATGTCTTCGCGTTCGCGGTTAAGTTGCTCAAAAACATCTTTGGGCATGAATATTTCACCGCGCACTTCAAACCATGGTGGCACATCGGCAGCTTTAACCCGAAGGGGTATGCTGCGTATGGTTTTAACGTTGGGGGGTTACGTCGTCACCGCGTATGCCATCGCCACGGGTAACGCCTTTTGTGAGAATACCGTTTTCGTAAATCAGGCTGATGGAAACCCCATCAAACTTCATTTCGCAAATATATTCGTAAGGTTGCCCGCCCAGGCCTTTGGCTACCCGGCTGTCGAAGTCGCGCAGTTCTTCTTCGTTATAGGTGTTGCTGAGCGACAGCATGGGATACCGGTGGACAACCTGCGGAAAGTCGCGGGTTATGGTTCCGCCTACCCGTTGCGAAGGGGAGTCGGGAAACCGAAACTGAGGATATTCATTTTCCAGGCGGATTAGTTTTTCCAGCAGTTGGTCGAATTCATAGTCGCTTATTTCGGTGCGGTGCTGTTGATAGTACAGTTCGTTGTGGTAGTTAATAACTTCGGTAAGCCGTTCTATTTCCTTGCGGGCTTCTTCGGGGGTCATGGCGCAGGTGTTGAGCAGCAAAATTAAAGTTTTGCCACTTACCGGGTTGGATCGGCATAGCCTTTTAATGGTATACTGAAATCCACACGGTTATTCTCTCGGTTAATATCGGCTGTCTGCTGTCTGGCATCCAGCTCCAGTAGCAGAATATCTTTTGAAGCGCGGTTAATTTCCACAATATAGGTTGGATTAACCCATGGCCATGGGGTTAGCACGTTCCATTTTATGCTGGTCGGGGCCTTTTTGTTTCCGAGGGTTTCGTTTAGCGGAAGGTAAAACACTTCGGTGGTGCCGTTGCGCCAGGTAACTGTTAGCTCTGCCGGCATGGGCAATTCGCCAATACGTTCCAGGACCACAAAGGTTTTTCCGTCCTGCTCCAGCACCTGCTTTATTCCGTAATCAATTCGCTTGGTGGTGTGAATCCAGTAGCGCATAAACCAATGCAGGCTCATACCGGAAGTTTTTTCCATGATGCGTATAAAGTCGTTTGGTTCCGGGTGCCGGAATTTCCAGGCATTGTAATAGTTGCGCATGGCGCGGTAAAATGCCTCATCGCCCATTATATATTTAAGCTGGTTAAGCAGCAGGCTGCCCATGCTGTAGGCGGCTGTGCTGTAAGCACGGTTTGTGGTAAAGTGGTCGGAGTGCTGGCTGGCCGGTTCCTGAAGTCCGCTGCGCACCAGGGCCAGGTAGCTTTGGTATGAGTCTTCGTGAGGATTGTTGCCTGTGTTAAAAAGATTTGCCAGCGATTCATCCTGAGCAAAAGAAGTAAAGCCTTCGTCCATCCACGGATACAACGATTCGTTACTGGCCAAAACCGCCTGGAACCAGCTGTGGCATATTTCATGGACGGTGGTGCTGAGCAACCCGCTGAAATTGCCTTCGCCCAAAACCAGGGTGCACATGGGGTATTCCATGCCGCCATCGCCACCCTGAATAACCGAATATACCGGATAGGGATATTTGCCGAACGAGCGGTTCATAAACTGAAAATGCCTGACCACATACTCCTGCATGCGGTTCCAGTTTTCGGCTGTTTTTTCGTTTCTCTGGTAGAAGAAATGTACTTCGGGGCCATCGGGCACCTGTGTTATGGTATGGGTATAGTCGGGATCGGCAGCCCACGCAAAATCGATTACATTTTTGGCAACAAAGTGCCAGGTTAGTTCACCTTGCGGGCGGTTAACCTTCGAACCGTTTTTTTCATATCCATGGCCAATCTCATTCGGGTTTTGGAGCACACCCGTAGCGCCTATAACAAAGGCCGGGTCAATGGTAATCTGTACATCAAAATCGCCCCATACGCCATGAAACTCCCGGCCCACGTACTGGTAGGCGTGCCATCCCTGATGGTCGTATTCGGCCATTTTGGGATACCACTGGGTCATGGAATAGGCAATGCCCTCGCGGTTATTGCGTCCTGTGCGCCTGATTTGCACCGGTACCTGAGCTTCAAACTTCATGTCGAACACGGCTTTTGTGCCAGGCAATATGGGGCGCGGAAGGGTTACTTCCAGCAGGGTACCGTTAACGGTGTATGATGCGGGTCGGCCATCCTGTTTGAGTTCCAGAATATGCTGATAGCCTATTTCGCTGTCGGATAGCTTTGCGATGCGGTCGGTTACACGCCGGTCGGGGTCGGCAATGGTGCGCGATCGCACATCCATCATAGAACCCGGCTGAAAGGCATTGTAATAGAGATGATAATAAACTTTGCTGAGGGTATCGGGCGAATGGTTGGTATAGGTTAATTTCTGGGTTCCTTCCAGCCTGTGGGTTTTTACATCCAGGCGTACTTTCATCTGGTAGTTTACGTGTTGCTGCCAGCGGTAGTCCTGCGCCGGGAGGGTAAAGGCTAGCAAAAGAAGAAAAAGGTGAAGGTGTTTCATGATGCGGCGGTTTGAATTTTCGAAAAATATTCAAACCTGCCGACTTCACCAATCGGATTTTCGTTTTACCGGAAGGCGGTAAGAAAGGCCCGCCATGATGAAGCTGCTTTCTGAAAGATCAAGTATTTCACCGGGCAAAGGACGGGGCACATTGTACATATAACTTACCATGAACGAAAAGTTGCTTTTCTCAAAGTAAACCGGAGCGGTAAAGGCATAATTCATAAGGCCAAATTCGCGATGGGTTTTTACCGTGTACCAGGGCAGGCCGTTGCGCATGCGCCAGAGCGCTATGGTCCATTCGGCGGCTGTTTGGGGCAGAATAATTTCCGTAAACACGGCATCGCCAAAGAGGAGATACAGGCCCGGCGTAAAGCGTATGCGGTCCATTGCCAGAAAATTATTTTTGCTGAACTGGCCGGTAACCGATGGGGTTATGCGGTGCACCTGTTCATCGCCATAAAAGAAGGTATAATCGGTTTGAAGCACCAGATAGGTAAAATCGTAAGCAGCCGAAAGGGTAAAGGCATTGCGAAAGGGCACATAACTGTCGTCAAACCGGTATTCGTACCGGTCGTACGATGCCGAGGCCATGAAATGTGTGGAGATGCTTCGGGCAAATCCGGCTGAGAGTACGGTAAGGTAATATCTGGGTTCAAAATCAGCGCTCCAGTACAGTGTGGCATCGGCATAAAATCCGGATTTGTGGTACCAGGTAACACCGGGGGATAGCCCAAACTGGTCAATACCCAGCGTACGACCAGCTGCCATAACATTGCTGTTATAGGTTAGCCTGAAGTGAAAGACCGATTGTTCTTCTTCATCAAAGAGCACCATCAGGCTGTCGATAAGCCGGAACACCGAGAGGGTATCGGTTAGCGCTGGAAGGGAATCGGTTTTGCTTTTAAAAGCATCAGCGTCCTGTCCGTAAAGAACAAAGGACGCCAGCATGAACGGCAACCCAAACCAAACAGGGGCGCGGGGCATGTTTTAATTGTTGCGCTGCCTGAGTCGTTGCTCATTCCGATCCTGTAGCTTTTGTTGTCGTTGTTGTTGCAATTGTCGTTGCTGTATTTGCCTCAGTACCAGTTCCCTGAAGTCGGCTTCGGCCTGTCGTAGCGACATAAGTTTTTGCGGAGATATGGTTTGCATGAGTTTGCCGGAGTATTCCTTTTCCAGGTCCAGATCGCGTTGTTTAAGTTGCAGTTCCATTTCCACCAGCTTTTTCTGCCTGTCCGGGTCGGCTGCATTTTCGCGCATCTCTTTCATTTGTTGCTCAAACTGCCGGCGCATTTCCATGCGTTTTTGTACGAACTCGCGGTAGAGGGGCCAGAATTTTTCGGCTTCTTCCGGGGTAAGTCCCAGCCGTTCGGTAATGAAAGCAATTCGGGCGGCCTCGATTTTCTGACGGGCCCTTGGGTTATTTTGCGGCTCCTGCTGAGCGTTGCCCATAAGAGGCAAAAGCAGCAATATGCAAATCCAGTTTTTCATAGCTTGAAATCTTTAAAGGCTGTTCAACAAATCGTCATCTGTCAAATCTTCGTCTTCAAACAGGTTATACACTTCCTGCTCCACGGCTTCGCCCGGGATGGTTGCGGGGTCCAGGTTATCCAGTATTTCATGCAGGGTTATGTCAGTATGGGCAAGGTACAGAATAAGCTCTTCGGTTTGAACAGAAGCCAGTATTTCCTGAGGCGACTGTTGCTTTTCGGGGCGTGCCAGTTGCCAAATTATTATACCGGCCAGCAGAACCGGAATGGCCAGGCGAAGTAACGGCACCAGCACGCCTTGTTGTCCGGGAGAAGGCCTGGCCATGCGCGCCTGAATTATTCCGGGCAGGCGGTCGAAGTATCCTTCGGGGACTTCGAAAACGGGCTTTTTGGGTATATCACTCAGTTTCATGGCGATGTCGTTTTTTAGATAACTTTATATATGGGCAGGTTTAAACATGGTTTAAATATTCTTCAATTTTTTTTACCGCATGGTGGTAGCTGGCTTTCAGGGCTCCTATGGTGGTACCGGTAATTTCGGCAATTTGCTCGTACGACAGGTCGTCAAAATATTTCATATTAAAAACCAGGCGCTGCTTTTCGGGCAGGGTAAGCAGGGCTTTTTGCAGTTTTTTCTGGATTTCATCGCCCGATAGGTGCGGGGAGCTGTCGATTTTGGCCGATAATTCACGGGCTACATCGCCAATGGGAAGAAAGAAGCGTCTCTTTTTGCGTTGCAGAAAACTGAGGCATTCGTTGGTGGCAATTCGGTATATCCATGTAAACAGTTGGGCGTCTTCGCGGAAGTGGTGAATGTGGCGGAATATTTTTAAAAATACCTCCTGGGTGAGGTCGTCTGCATCGTCATGGTCAATCACCATTTTGCGGATATGGTAATAAACGCGCTTCTGGTAGGTTCGCACCAGCAGGTTAAACCCGTAATTGCGTGTTTCGGGGTTACGGATTTTGTCGAGTAACTCCTTGTCGGTCAAGGTTGGGCAGGGGTTAGCCGTGCAATTTAGATAAATGGTATGAGAATAGGTTTAAACAGTTATCGACAAAAAAATTGTTTGTTTTTACGCATAGTTTGTAAGGATGTCGGCAAGTTGCTCTGCCTGCTCTTTGGAGTGTGCCGGGAAGTTGGCGAACCGCAGCGTAGTGGTGTTTAGCCGGCCATAACCTTCGCCGGGCTGAATGCCGTGTTCCACGAGCCGGTTGTACAGGGTGGCGGTGTGTGTACCGGTTTCGGCAACGATAACTGTTGGCGACCGTACTGTATTTTGCTTTACAAATGGCGCAAGCTCTTTGTGTTGCTCCAGCGCATTGTACAGCACGGCTGCTTTGTATTCGGTTTCCCTGCGCAGAATTTCAATGCTCCTGCGCAGCATATCGGCCGACACTTTGGCCAGCAGGTAGATGCCCATAACATTGGGTGTTTCGGGGGTTTGGTTTTTTTTGGCGTGTTTTAACAGGCTGCTCAGGTTGTGGTATGAACCGGTAACATGGCCACGGCTGCGCAGGTGTTCTTCCTTCTCCATACATTTTTCATTCACCAGCCACACACCCAGTCCGGCCGGAAGGCCAAAACCCTTTTGCACGGAAAAGAAGAGCGTATCTATGCTTTCGTAATCAAAGCGGGGATAGGGCAGTGATGATACGGCATCAACAGCTATCAGGCAGGAGGGATTTGAATTTTTTATTGAACGGATTACTTCGGTAGGCGTTGTAACTCCGGTGCTGGTTTCATTATGGGTTATGGCCACCAGTTCGGTAGGCGGAATTTCGGGTGCTTTGCTGAATCCTTCGCCCATAGGTTTTTCCACAACAACTGATTTGCGGCCCAGCTGCACGGCCGTATCGTAAAATCGCCTGCCGAATGCACCTGCCGAAAGATGTACGGAGTGTTCGGCTGTAAGATTCTGGATGATGCGTTCCCATATTTCGGTGGCCGAAGAACAGAACAGTACCGAATAACTTGCCGGCAGGCTGAGCAGGGCCCTGATGTTTTCGACAGCCTCTGCAAAAATCTTTTCAAATGCCGAACTTCGATGTGACAACGATGGCACGCCTTCGCGCAGGGCCTGCCGGATGTGATCGGGGACAGTAAAGTATAACTGCGAAGGACCCGGGTTAAAATTTATGTTAAGTTTCATAAACCTGCAAAGGTAGCGCTTAAATAAAAATTTAGATGAAAAGCAATATTGACGGGGTATATCCTTTTTAATACGTTTGCCATAGAAAGCCCACCAGGGTTTGGGACACGTTTGCTGAACCTAACAAGTATGACCATACCGAGTGAAGCACGTGTTCAAAATCAGGCCTCATCCCGTTTCGGCGGGACCTCGCTCGGCTGAGCAGGGTAACAGTGGAAGATTGCGAATGCGTTGCAGCTCAAAACCTGTCGTTACGGGGTTCATGAAAACACCTCGCCAAACCCGGTGGGTTTTTTATTTTAGGGTGCGGTTACCAGCGGGTCCATGATCTGTGCGCGGTTAATACAGTATCCTGAATTTGATGGTATGCTCAATTTTACGCAATTCGCGTATTACCTCTTTGTTGTATTCCTTGTCGATATCGGTAATTACGTAGCCAATTAGTTCGTTGGTTTTCAGGTACTGTCCCACAACGTTTATGTTATGGTTGGCCAGAATGCGGTTAATCTGCGCAAGAATACCTGGTACATTTTCGTGAATGTGAATGAGGCGATGGGCGTTTTCGAGTGCAGGTAAGGCGAGGTTGGGTAAATTTACACTGCCAGAAGTGCTGCCGGTGTTAATGTAGTCCTGAATGCGCGAAGGAACGAACATGCCAATATTTTCCTGGGCTTCGCGGGTGCTTCCGCCTATATGGGGGGTTAATATGGTGTTGGGCAATCCGCGTAGTTCTGAAATAAATTCTTCGTTGTTGCTCGTGGGTTCGTGTGGAAAAACATCAATAGCGCAGCCGGCCACTTTGCCTGTACCGATTGCCCGCCTCAGGGCCGGAATATCTACTACATGCCCGCGGCTGAGGTTGAGAAAAATAACTCCCTGGCGCATCCAGCCAAACTCGCGGTCGCTTATCAGGTTTGTGTTGCTTTCGCGGCCATCAATGTGCAGCGAAACGATATCGCTTAATTCAAGCAGTTCTTTAAGCGATTTGCACTTGGTGGCATTGCCCAGCGCGAGCTTTTCTTCAACATCGTAATAAAACACGCGCATGCCCAGTGCTTCGGCCAGTACCGATAACTGGGCACCTATGTTGCCATAACCTACAATTCCCAGGCGCTTGCCCCGTATTTCGTAACTTCCTTCAGCCGATTTATCCCAGATACCCTGATGCAACTTGTTTGATTTGTCAACCAGTTTGCGCATCAGGGCAATCATTTCGGCCAGGGCCAGCTCAACCACCGAACGGGTATTGCTAAACGGAGCGTTGAACACAGCAACACCCTTTTGGGTAGCAGCGGGCAGGTCAATTTGGTTGGTACCAATACAGAAGGCGCCAATGGCCATAAGGCGGTTGGCGTGCTGCAAAACTTTTTCGGTAACCTGGGTTTTGGAGCGTATGCCCAGCACACTTACGTTTTCTATTTTTCGGCATAGTTCTTCTTCGGTAAGCGCGTGCGGAAGGGTTTCGACAGTAAAGCCATCGGTACGCAGGATATTTGCCGCCACGGGATGGATGTTTTCCAAAAGCAGTACATGAATGCGGTTTTTCGGATAAGATATGGCGGTGTTGAGCTTGTTGAGGAACAAAAACTCATCCAGGCTGGGGGTTATATGGTCGGCTTTTTCCATTACGGCACTGCGCTCTACATTTTCGGTAAAGGCATAAAACTTGTTGGCCAGTCCGGCAGCCTTAATTTCATAATCGGTGTAACCGTCACCGATTACATAAACATCGCCCGGAAGGTTAAGGCGTTTGAGCTGCTCTACCTTGCCGTTATTGTCCGAAAGCGGGTTTTCGGTATCGAAGCCTGTAACATTGCCGTGCTCATCGAAGAAAAACCGGTTGGCAAAAATGTTTTCGGGCTTAATGCCGAAAGCGGTTACCACGGGGTCAATGAATATGTGGAACCCGTTTGAAATAACATAAATGTTGTCAGCGTATTTTTTGAAAAAACTTTGGTTACGCTTAAACGACTCGGATACCTGGTCGCTGAGCCTAACGGCCAGTTGTTCGAGATGCTTTTTGTGGGGTTTAAGAATGGCTATTCGTTTTTCCAGGGCCTGCCGGAAGGAGATCTCACCCTCCATAGCCTTGCTGGTAATATCGGCTATTTGTTGTTTGATTCCGGTTTTTTCGGGGTGGCCGTCAAAAATAATGTCGGCCAGCAGATCGAGGGCCTCAACCTTGGTAAATGTACTGTCGAAATCGATTACGATAAACTTGTTGAAATCCATGGATTGGTGTATAACCTGCAAATGTAGAAAATTGACCCAATGTCAGCCATGGACTAATAGACTAATCAACCATAGACCGGTAAACCGATTAACTATGGACCAATTAACAATAGACTATTAAACCGATTAACCGTGGACCAATAAACCATGGACCAATGAACCATGGACTAATGAACTATGGACTAATGAACTATGGACTAATTAACCATGGACTAATAAACTGATTAACTATGGACTACTTTAGATAATCGTTCACAAAATCCTTCATATAATTTTTTATACTGTCTCTTACCTGCCTGAATTGGTTTCTTACATCCTCTTCCGTGCCGATAGCTTTGGCGGGGGTCAGGAAAGTTGTGGTGCAGTTGCTTAACCGATGCCGGGAACCAGGGACAATGTTCGCGTGCGTTATCGCATACGGTAATCACGAAATCAAACTGCAGGTGAGCGTAGTCTTCAATTTTGTTGGATGTTTGATCAGAAATATCGATGCCATCTTCTTTCATCACCATCGCGGCCATAGGGTTTACTCCGTGAGCCTCAATGCCTGCGCTGTACACGTCAGCTTTTCCGTTTGCAAAATGGCGCAAGTATCCTTCGGCCATCTGGCTTCGGCAGGAATTGCCGGTACACAGCACAAGAATTTTAGGTTTCACAAAAACAGGTTAATGCCCAAAGATTTATTTATAGTTCAGCAGCATGTTGAAGCTGTACTGCCGCAGGCAGCTTCTTACTTTATTTATAATTTGCTTTCATTTGCCGGCACCGGGCTTTTCGCCATATACGGTTATGCTGCCGATTCCGAAAATGCCGTTTTTATATTTTTCCATTTCGGTGTTGTTCAGGTATGCTGAAAGGATGTCATCCGGTATGGTAATTTTTCTTTCTTTTTGAACAGTTACATTTATAAAACCGGCTTCCCGGATTAGTGCAATATATTCATCTTTTTGAATGGTGCCAGCCACACAACCGGCATACATTTCGGCACTTTTCTGTAGGCCTTCAGGCAACGCTCCGTACAGCACAATATCAGAAATGCTGAAATGGCCTCCCGGCTTCATAACGCGAAACATTTCTGCGAATGCCTGTTTTTTGTTTGGAACAAGGTTGAGAACACAGTTGCTTACAATAACGTCTGCAACGTTTGCTGTAACGGGCATACGCTCAATATCGCCATAGCGAAACTCAACATTGTTAAAGCCCAGTTTATTTGCGTTGCTTTGGGCTTTATCAATCATCTTTTCGGTAAAATCAACTCCAATTACTTTACCTTTTTCGCCAACAATACTCCGGGCAATGAACGCATCATTTCCTGCACCCGAACCCAGGTCAATAACCGTATCGCCCTCTTTAATCAGTGCGAATTCTGTGGGCAATCCGCAGCCCAACCCTAAGTCGGCATCGGATACATAACCTTTCAGGTTTTTATAGTCTTCGGCCATAATACTTAAGTCATTGCTGGTACAACAATTGGCGCCACAGCAGCTTGTTGCATTTTGGGTATAGCTCTGATCAGCAATCAGGCTGTATCTTTCCTGTACCAGTTTTTTTAATGATTCGGAGGTATTTTCTGTTTTCATGACAAAATTTGTTAATGTGGAAGTGTTGGAATGTTTTGAATTAAATTTCAACAACAGGCATTTGGCGGGCTGAAATCTTCAAACAGTTCACCAAACAGTTTTTTTGCTTTTCTCCATGATTTTTCATCAATGCAGTAGCAAACACGGGTGCCTGTAATGTTTCCTTTAATAAGGCCAGCCTCTTTTAATTCCCTGAGATGTTGCGATACGGTAGATTGCGATAGGGGGAGTTCATCTACTATTTCACCGCAAATGCAATTTTTCTTATTAATAAGAAGCCGAATAATGGAAATGCGGGCTGGGTGCGCCAGTGCTTTGGCCAGTTTTGCCAGTTCTACCTCTGCTTCCGTAAAGCTCTCTGTTTTGGTTAGCCCCATACCTGATGCATTAATCGTAAAATTACGATTAATGTTTCAGGAAAAACAGTATTTGTAAGCACTATTTTTTACGCCCCAGTACTTTTTTAACGGCATCAACGATGTTTTCTGGTGCCAGGCCGTATTTGCGCAACAGCTGAGTTGGCGTACCACTTTCGCCAAAAGAGTCATTTACGGCCACCATTTCAACCGGAGCGGGGTAATGGCGGCATAGCACATGTGCCACACTTTCGCCCAGCCCGCCATTAACCTGGTGTTCCTCGCAGGTTACAACGCATCCTGTTTTTTCTGCCGATTGCAGAATGGCTTCGGTATCGATGGGCTTAATGGTGTGCAGGTTAATAACTTCTGCCTGAATTCCGGTTGCGCGTAACATGGCTTCGGCTTCAATGGCATGCCAGACCATGTGCCCGCAGGCAATTATGGTTACATCAGTTCCTTCTATCATCACATCAGCCTTTCCAATTACAAAAGGACGGTCGGGTTCGGTAAATACGGGCCATGCAGGCCGACCGAAGCGCAGGTAGGCCGGACCGTAATGATTTACCAGGGCCAGTGTGGCGGCCCTGGTTTGGTTATAGTCGCAGGGCACAATAACCGTCATGCCCGGCAGCATCTTCATCATGCCCATGTCTTCCAGAATCTGATGGGTGGCTCCGTCTTCGCCAAGGGTAAGGCCGGCATGCGAGGCACAGATTTTAACATTTTTATGCGAATAGGCTATGGACTGGCGGATTTGGTCGTATACCCTGCCGGTTGAAAAATTGGCGAAGGTTCCCGTAAAGGGGATTTTACCGCCAATGGTAAGGCCGGCAGCAATGCCCATCATGTTGGCTTCGGCAATTCCAACCTGAAAAAACCGGTGAGGAAATTCTTTTTTAAAGGCATCCATTTTCAGCGACCCGGTAAGGTCGGCACACAGGGCTACCACATTTTCATTCTGGCGTCCGGCTTCCAGCAGGCCTGCGCCAAAGCCGGAACGCGTGTCTTTCTTTTCGGTATAGGTGTAGCGCGTAGAAGGAATTGCTGTTGTTGATGAAGTCATACCGGGCAATTATACCACGCCCCGGCCAAATTGCGAAGCCCCGCCTGAAAATATTTGACCAATCATTAGCCAGCCGGGCCTTTGCGTTTGCACAGGTTTACCCGTAACGCACCTGCCCAGGCTATGATAAACCCAGCCAGCGTTGCCCGGTCAACCCATTGGGGATCGGGGTTCCACGAGAAATACTGAACAACCAGAAAATGAGTGTAGGAATGCGATGGGTTGGGCAGGCCCAGGGCTTCGCGCACCTGCCAGTGCCAGTCGGTGCAAAAGCAATAGCCCCATCCGTACCACCAGCCCAGCACAAACCACGAGAAGGCGGTAACCGACAGGGAAAACAAATGCAATTTCCTCAGGCGGGGTATAAGCCAGCCGGTAAGGTTAAAAAGTATAACTATGGTATGAAAAACAAGAAAGAACAGGTTAAGCAAATGCAACATGACTGCCTTTTGAATTATAAATAAATGCAGCGGCATTGAACAGGCTATTTTACCGCACATCCCTTAGGTTTTGGGTTGAGGCTGCCCGGTTTTTACCTTTCGAAGTTAAAGTAAAATGCTTGCTATGAAAAGATTGATACTCTGTGCAGCCGTTCTGGTTGCCCTGCCACTATGCGCGCAGGAAACCTTTCCGCGGAATGATGTTAAAGACCCGCGGCCCGGCTTGTTTGCCTTCACCAATGCAACCGTGGTAACCGATGCCCAGACCACGCTTTCCAATGCAACCCTGCTGGTGAAAGACGGGAAAATAGAACAAGTGGGTACCAACATCAGTGTACCAAAAGGCTATGCTGTATACGACCTGAAAGGGAAGTACATTTACCCAGCTTTTATTGACCTGGCCTCGCATTACGGTTTACCGGAAGTGCAGCGGCAGCGGGGCGGAGGCGGATTTGGTGGCGCAGAGCAAATCCAGTCCAATACCAAAGGAGCTTACAACGCCAACCAGGCTATCCGATCGCACTACCATGCAGCCGATGAGTTTACTCTTAACGGCAAAACAGCCGAAGAACTGAGAAAGGCCGGCTTTGGGGCCGTTCTTACCCATAAACCCGACGGGCTGGCTCGGGGCACTGGCGCCTTTGTTACATTGGGCGAAACCACCGACAACCAGGTCATGCTTCGCCAGAAAGCAGCCGCCTTTTATTCGTTCAATAAAGGAACATCAACCCAGAATTACCCCACTTCCTTAATGGGATGCATTGCCGTGTTGCGGCAAACATACCTGGATGCCGAATGGTTTGCCAGTCAGAATCCCCGGCCGTTTGCCGACAACTCGCTCGAAGCCTGGATACAAAACCAGAGGCTGCCTCAGATTTTCGAAGCCAACAACTGGATGAACATACTGCGTGCCGATAAGCTGGGCGATGAATTTGGTGTACAGTATATTATTAAAGGCGGAGGAGATGAATACAAGCGCACTAAATGAAATAAAAGCTACGAAAGCCACACTTATTGTTCCGGTTAACTATCCCGACGCCTACGATGTGGACGATCCCCTCGATGCGGCCCGGGTATCGCTGGCAGAAATGAAACATTGGGAGCTGGCCCCAACCAATCTCGCTGCACTTGAAAAAGCGGGAATACCCTTTGCCATTACAGCAAACGGCCTTCGCAAAGTGTCTGATTTTATCCCCAACATACGCAAGGCCATTGAGTATGGTCTTAGCGAAACAGCAGCGCTGCAGGCATTAACAACTACTCCGGCCCGCCTTATTGGCATAGATAGCCAGGTGGGCAGCCTTAAAAAAGGCATGATTGCCAACTTCCTGATTACTTCAGGAAAAATTTTCGATGAAAAAACCATTATTTACGAAAACTGGATACAAGGAAAACCATACGGTATTAAACCTCTGGACACGAAAGATTTCAGCGGCAATTACCGCCTTACCGTTTCGGGCAGCAACTATACGCTGGAGGTTACAGGCGAACCGGGAGCGCATAAGGCCAGGGTAAAACTAAACGACACCACAGCGGTGGATGCCCAGGCCACTTTCAAAGAAAACCTCATTACACTAAGCTTTAAGCCCAGTGCCAAAGAAAGCGGAACCATCAGGCTATCGGGCTGGACCGAAAGCAATGGCTGGAAGGGCAAAGGCCAATTGGTTAACGGGCAGTGGGTAGACTGGACGGCCACCCGAACCGGTGATGCCAATGGCGGTACCTCTGCCAGGTCAGGCAGCCAGGAAAAGAAAGCGCCCGAAGTGGGAAAGGTTATCTATCCTTTTATTGCCCATGGTTATTCCACTTTGCCGGTGGCCGAGACAATGATCATAAAGAACACCACCGTGTGGACCAACGAAGCCGAAGGCATTTTACAAAATACTGATGTGCTTATTAAAGACGGAAAAATTGCCCGCATAGGCAAAAACCTAAGCGAACCGGGGGCCCGGATTATTGACGGCACGGGCAAGCACCTTACGCCCGGCATCATAGACGAACACTCGCACATCGCTACGGCCAGCGTAAACGATGTGGCTACCAATTCGGGAATGGTGCGCATTGGTGACAATATAGATGCAGAAAACATTAACGTTTACCGGGCCCTTGCCGGCGGTGTAGTGGCAGTGCAGATCTTGCACGGTTCGGCCAACCCCATCGGCGGGCAGTCGGCCCTGGTTAAACTTCGCTGGGGTGAGGCACCCGAGAACTATAAAATTCAGGGGGCCGACCGCTTTATTAAGTTTGCGCTGGGCGAAAACGTTAAACGTACTGCCAACCCCAGCTCCATCCGCTATCCGCAAACCCGCATGGGTGTGGAGCAGGTATATGTCGATGCCTTTACCAGTGCGCTGGAGTATAAAAAGAAGTGGGATGCCTACAACAGCCTGCCTGCCAAAGAAAAAGCGCTGGCCATTAAGCCGCGCAGAGATCTGGCCGATGAAGCCATGCTCGACATCCTGAACAAAAAGCTGTTCATTACCTGCCATTCGTACGTTCAAAGTGAAATAAATATGCTGATGAAGGTTGCCGAGCGCTTTAACTTCAGGGTTAACACCTTTACCCACATTCTGGAAGGTTACAAAGTAGCCGATAAAATGGCGAAACATGGGGTGGCAGCCTCTTCGTTTGCCGACTGGTGGAATTATAAGTGGGAGGTACGCTATGCCATTCCCTATAATGCCGCCATATTAACCCGGGCCGGAGTAGTAACGGCAATTAACAGCGATGATGCCGAAATGGGCCGCAGGCTTAATCAGGAAGCCGCAAAAACAGTAAAATACGGAGGCCTGAGCGAGGAAGAAGCACTCAAAACCGTAACCCTTAATCCGGCAAAGATGCTCCACCTGGATAACCAGATGGGCAGCATAAAGGTGGGCAAGTCGGCCGATGTGGTGCTGTGGTCCAACCACCCCTTATCGGTTTACGCAAAAGCCGAGAAAACCATTATTGACGGCAAGGTTTATTTCGACTTAGAAAAAGATTTGCAAAACCGCAAAGAACAGGAGGCCGAAAGAGCCCGCCTCATCCAGAAGATGAAGGATGCCAAACGTTCAGGCGCCCCCACCCAGCGGGGTGAGGCACGCTCGCAGGTTATGTTTCACTGCGAAGATGTTTTAGGGGTTGAATTTAACGACCATGAACACTGATTAATCCTTACCAAATGCATTTTATTATGAAAACCTTAATTCCAAATATCTACATCCTGTTCGTGCTGCTGGCCCTGACCACACACGCCCAGACGCCAGTGCCGGCACCGCCCCAGTCAAAACCCATTGCACTTACCGGAGGTACGGCTCATCTGGGCAACGGACAAATTATTGAAAATGCCGTGGTGGCGTTTGACAAGGGTAAACTTACCATCGTTGCCCCGGCATCGGCTAACCCCAATCTGTCGGGCTATGAGGTAATTAACGTTAGCAGTAAACATATTTACCCGGGTTTTATACTGCCCAACTCGCAGCTGGGGCTGCAGGAAGTGTCGGCCATAAGGGCCATGAATGATTACCAGGAGCGGGGAGAGCTGAATCCGAACGTGCGAAGCCTTATTGCATATAATACCGACAGCGAATTTATACCCACTTTTCGCTTCAATGGTGTGCTGCTGGCCGAGACCACTCCGGCAGGCGGAACGATTTCGGGTACCTCATCGGTAATGGAACTGGATGGCTGGAACTGGGAAGATGCCGTGCATACACCCGATATAGGCATTCATATGAACTGGCCATCTTTGATGCGCCGGCAGTTTGACTTCAACACCTTTACCTTCAGCGAACAGCCCAATGCCGACTACGACAAGCAGGTTAATGAGCTGGTACAGTTCTTTATCGAAGCCAAGGCCTATTCACAACAGGCTGTACGCGAAACCAACCTGAAGTTCGATGCCATGCAGGGTCTGTTCGAAGGAACCAAAATACTGTTTATACATGCCGGCGGGCCCAAGGAGATTGTGGAAGCCATACGTTTTGCCCAGCGCCAGGGTGTGCAGAAAATTACGCTGGTAACCGGAACCGGAGCCGTGTGGGTATCTGATTTTCTGAAAGAGAACAACATACCTGTAGTGTTGCAGGATACCCACAACCTGCCCGACCGCATTGATGATGATATTGACCTGCCCTTCCGTGCACCTTTTCTGCTGCACCAGGCGGGTGTGCAGGTGTCGTTGTATTGTGCCGGTGCACTGCATAACGGCCGAAACCTGCCTTTTTTTGCTGGTACGGCGGTAGCATATGGCATGGACAATGAAGAGGCATTGAAACTTATTACCCTCAATACGGCCCGCGCCCTGGGTATAGATAAGCGGGTGGGTTCGCTGGAACCCGGAAAAGATGCCACCCTGTTTATAAGCGAAGGTGATGCATTGGATTACCGCACCAATAACCTGGTTATGGCCTTTATCAGCGGAAAGCGCATTACCTTACCGGGTAATCAGCAGGAGCTATACGAGCGCTATTCGCGCAAGTACGGCCAGATGAAGTAAAAACCTATATTGCATTACCAGGAGGCTTCTTTCCGGCAGGAGAGGAGCCTTTTATTTTTTTAGAAGAGCAGTGTTTTTTTGCTGTGCTAAATGATGTTTTCGCAACCAATGGCATATTGGTCTGCTCACTAAAGCGTTATGGTATTCGGGTCATTGTTGTTTATTCCTGATTTTGGACGGGGACAAGTGGAATGCAAGCCGTCAATATGCTCAAATAATGAGTCGTCAATTGGGTTCCACATTGGATCGAGAACAAAGTCGATACCTTCTCGCCTTGCTAATTTTGCCGCTGGAACAAAGTCTGAGTCTCCCGATACGAGAATAATTTTGTCAACAAATTTCTTTAATGCGAGAGAAGCTATATCTACACCAATTTTAATATCAATTCCTTTTTGTTTCATCTCGTAAGTTATATCTCCTTCTTTGAGGTCTTTTAAGGTAATTTTTCCTTTAATCAGGTCACTCGTATATTTTGGTCTGATTATCCAATTACCTGAATCCTTTAAATACCCAAGTCTCAAGGCTACTTTTCTTTTCTTCTTGAGTTCTTCAAAAAAAGCATTTCGGAAATTAGACTGTGCTGTGGTAGCAAAATCTAAGACCTTGTTAGTAATTGGGTTGTGAACCCTTTTGCCTAATGGTAAACAGTCATAATAAAAAATTCTGTATAGGTAATTTCCTGTGCCAACATGCCGATGGGCCATTGTATAAAGGTTTTTTGCCACATCCGCTGGGGAGTGTTTGTTGGAATTACTATAAAGTTTGTAATACCTTTTTATAAAGAAACCTCCATCAATAAGGATAGCAACTTTTAAGCCGCTCATAATCATGGGGGTATTTATAAAGAAAATGCTCTTGGGTCAGCATTCCCGCTATATTGTAAAATAATTGGGGAATACGGTAGCCAAGAGCGCTTTTGTGGTGCAATTATACGAATTTTTATCGTTTTTGGTTACTTCTGTCCTTCTCATACCCGAATGGGGCAAATGCGGATTACGGTTTCACATTTATCCGGAATAGCCTCAATACAACCCAACCCACCTTATAATAAAAAAGGCTCCGTGCTCTCTGGGTTCTCCGTGTTGGAAAAATAAAACCACAGAGGCACAGAGAAACACAGAGAATAAAATCAATAGTCACCTAACGCGGTGGGCTGCAGCTGGGCCATGGCCCGGGCAAATTCCTCATCGTTGGGAGCCACGCCATGCCATTTGTGCGAACCCATCATAAAGTCAACACCATAGCCCATTTCCGTGCGCATCAGGTTAAGTACGGGTTTGCCTTTTCTGGTTAACGAAATGGCACGCTTCAGTCCGCTGATTACTTCTTCCAGGTTGTTGCCGTTTAAATTCCTGTACCTCCCAGCCAAAGGCTTCATATTTGGCGCGCAGGTTTTTAAGGTCCATAACCTCGTGTACTGCCCCGTCAATTTGCTGTCCGTTGTAATCAATGGTGGCAATTAGGTTATCCACCTTGTGGTGCGCAGCATACATGGCGGCCTCCCATATCTGCCCTTCCTGCTGTTCGCCATCGCCCATTAGTACAAACACCAGGTGGGGGTCGTGGTTTAGCTTTTTGGCCTGGGCGGCTCCAATGGCCACCGAAAGGCCCTGTCCCAGCGATCCCGAGGCCACTCGTATGCCGGGCAGGCCCTCGTGCGTGGCCGGATGCCCCTGCAGACGCGAATTGATGCGCCTGAAGGTGGGCCAGTTCCTTTAAGTCAAAGTATCCGGCCCGGGCCAGGGTAGCGTACCATACGGGCGATATGTGCCCGTTGGAAAGAAAGAAAATGTCTTCGCCTGCGCCATGTCATTTCAAATCCGGGCTTCCGGCGCAGAATGTTAAAGTAAAGCGCCACAAAAAAACTCGGTGCAGCCCAGCGATCCGCCCGGGTGGCCGCTCTGGCAGGCGTGTACCATGCGCACAATGTCTCTGCGAATTTGCGCACAAAGGGTTTTAAGCTGGTTTAAACCTTCAGTCATAACCAAAATGCCAAAGTTGCGAAGTTAAGATTACTTTTTGCGCGATCCCGTTTTTCCGACCGCCTTTTTTACAGCACCTTTTTTGCGCGTTCCGGTTGCGGCCGTTTTGCGGTTGCCTGCCTTCCCGGAAAGGGCAGCTTTTTTTTCACCCTGCTTTAAAATCTGAGCTGCGTGGTTGCGGGTGTCTACCTTTTCAATAACATCTTCAATTATGCCGTTTTCATCGATCACAAAAGTAACCCGGGCAGTACCCATGTATTTGCGTCCGTAAAGCGATTTCTCAACCCATGTGCCATATTTAAGGTGCACACTTTTATCGGTGTCGGCCAGCAGGCGAAAGGGCAGTTTTTCTTTGGTTATGAATTTTCGGTGCGATTCCGCGCTGTCGGTGCTTACGCCTACAATTTCATATCCTTTTTTCTGCAGGGCGGTGTAGTTGTCGCGCAGATTGCAGGCTTCGGCCGTGCAGCCCGAAGTCATGTCGCGCGGGTAGAAATAAAGTACCAGCTTACGGCCTTTGAAATCGCTAAGTGAAACCTTCTTGCCATCCTGGTCCGGGGCGGAGAAGTCAGGGGCTTTCTCTCCTGGCTTTAAGTGCGTCATAATTCGGGTTTATGTGTTGGTTTGCCAAATCTACGAAAACAACCAAAAAAACCCGGGCCGCTCCGGCACAAGGCTACTCAATTGTTCACTCAGGGTATGACCTGCCGGTGTTTGGTCTGGTTGCCGGCATTATCCGTTACCGTTACCACCAGTTCACCATTAAGGGGGCTGAGGGGCACCAGCGGCTCGGCTTGCAGGGTACGCGTTTTTTCATCGTAGTTTAACAGCAGCCACTGGCCGTTTAACGTGGCCTCGTAACTATTAATACCCGAAAGATTATCGCTTATGCGCAACCGTACCTCGTTTCGGTTTATCCGAAGGGGGGTAATTACCGGTGGGACGGTGTCCGGCAGAATGATGAAATCACCGAAGTCGCGGGTATAAAATGCAAGCCCCTCTTCAGTCCATTTACCGCCCATGTACACATAACCTTTTCCGTTTATGCGGTAGGCCGACCACACTGAGGGGTTTTGCGGTGGCACATCAGGTCGCAGGGTAACCTCGACCGACTGTTTTAACGGTATATTTTTATTGCCGATAGTATAAATCCTAATCGAGTCTTTCGCCCACCTGTGGCTTACGTTAAAATACAGGGTGTCGAACAGGTCGGACCGGCCAAAGCGAACATCAATCAACTTACTGGTAAATTTAAACTCGCTGCCGGGCGGGATAATGGCTTTTACAGGCGGAATGATTTTCTTATGACAAATAACCATTGAGTCGGGCAGGGGATGTTTCAAATCTACCAGATACACCGTTGCCGCTGAATTGAGGTAAGCGGCATCAACTACCTGTGGTTCACCGTTAAACCATGCCAGGGCATTTACCGGGCAGGTTGGTGCGGTAATTTTCCAGATGTTCCGGTCGGTGGTCCAGACGATGTCGTTAACCGGTTCAAGCCATTTTACGGCTAAGGGTGGAGGAGAAGGTTTAAGAACAAGGCTAACGGTTGATGCATTTCCTTTGATATCCGATACTTTTATCTGTACCTCAACAGGGTCTTGGTCTTTTACAGTTATAACGCCGCGGTTTACCGTTTCGTAAAAGGTAGGTTGTTTCCGTGGTCAATATACAATTTGTAGAACATGTTGCCCGTTTCCCTGAAGGCCTCAAAGTTTGTGGCCGTAAAAATCTGTCGGCTTTCGTTAAGGTTTAGACGGGAAATGGCCTGCTTAAATATTAATGTGCCGCCGGCCGTAACTTCAATAAAATTAACGCCGCATTTGTAGGAGGGATGATCAACAATATCGTAAGCCAGTAATTCCAGACCTATATCGCCATAAGCCAGAATTGGTTCCGGGAGGCGATATTGATAGCCCGACCTTACAACATAAAATTCTGTACGGTTAAACATGTCGTTTACACGCGAATGCATATTGAGCGGGCGCAGGGCGATCTTCCTTACTACCGGCGGGGTGTTATCAGTAATTTCATCAAAACGAAACGAAAGGGGGTTGAGTGCGTGGTCGTTTTCATCGCGTATGTCGAAATGCAGGTGAGGCCCGGCCGATGCACCCGTGTTGCCGGCATAGGCTATGGTGTCGCCCTGTTTTACCCCGAACTGGTTTTTTCTAAAGTAAAGGTTAAGCGATGAGGCTTTTCTGCGGTATCGCTCCTCCCGTATGTAGTCGTCAATATCTTTTCTGAAGCGGTCCAGATGTCCGTAAACGGTAGTGTAACCGTTGGGATGTTTAATGTACAATGCCAGGCCGAAGCCTCCGGGCGTGACGGTTATGCGCGAAACATAGCCCGATGCCGCTGCCCGCACGGGCCAGCCTATCTGGTTGTTGGTGCGTATGTCAATGCCGCTGTGGAAATGGGTGGTGCGCAGTTCGCCCATGGTTCCGGCAAGCGAGGCCGGGTTGCCCGGGCGTATGGGAAACAGAAAATTTTCCTGGCCGGCATGGACAGGATCGCTCATCTGCGCCCAGAGGCGCACGGTAATAAGGGTTAAAATGCAAAACGAAAATTCAGCGAATCTCAATTTCCAGCAACTTTTCATCCTCAATAAACGCATGCAACACATTGCCGCGTATAACAGGTCCTACACCTTTGGGGGTGCCGGTAAAAATCAGGTCGCCCTGGCGCAACGTAAAAAATCCGGACAGGTAAGAGATAATGTAGGCAAAGCTGAAAATCATTAAACCGGTATTGCCCTGTTGCTTCGTCTGGCCGTCTACCTGCAGGCTGAAGTTGATGTTGCTCAGGTCGGGGAAGTGGGCGGCCGGCCAGAAAACATCCGAAACGGGAGCCGAGCCGTCAAAACCTTTGGCAATATCCCAGGGCAAACCTTTTTCTTTTGCTTTTTGCTGTAAATCGCGTGCCGTAAAATCAATGCCAATGCCTATGGCTTCGATGTATGAAAGCGCGTGCTGATCCGGAATGTTTTTACCGTTTTTGCCAATGCGCAGCACCAGTTCTACTTCGTGGTGGATGTCATGCGAAAAACCGGGATAATAAAAAGGCTGCTTATTGCGCAGCAGGGCGGTGTCGGGCTTTGTAAAAATTACCGGTTCTTCCGGGCGTTCGTTATTAAGTTCGCGTATGTGCTCAACGTAGTTTCTTCCGATAGCAAAAATGCGCATGATGGTTGTTTTATTTTTCACAAAACTATGAACATCTTTACGGTGTTTCTTAACCTTTAATAAAAATTTATGCTTCGCGTAGTATTGGTTTGGTTGGTTGCTGCAGCCGTGCTGGCGTGCACCTCGGTGGCCGTAACGGGCCGTAAGCAACTGGCGCTGGTTTCGAATGCCGAAATACTGCCCATGGCCGCGCAGCAATATCAGGAGGTAATAAAGCAGGGACCGCTTTCGTCCAATGCGGAACAGACGCAAATGATTCGCAGAGTAGGCCAGCGCATTCAGAAAGCCGTGGAGCAGTATATGGCCGAAAAGAACCTATCCGACCAGCTAGCCGGTTTTGCCTGGGAGTTTAACCTGATTGACGACCCGAAGACCGTAAATGCCTGGTGCATGCCCGGCGGCAAAGTAGCATTTTATACAGGCATTCTACCCATTTGCAAAGATGAACTGGGTGTGGCAGTGGTAATGGGACACGAGGTAGCACATGCCATTGCCAACCATGGCAGGGAACGAATGAGCCAGCAAATGATGGCGCAGTTTGGATTGGGTACACTTTCTGCGCTTATGGGACAAAACCCCGGTGCAGGTAAAGATTTGTTGCTGCAGGCCGTGGGCATAGGCACGAATCTGGGAATACTCAAGTTTAGCCGGCAGCACGAGTCGGAAGCTGATTATATGGGATTGATTTTTATGTCACTGGCCGGTTACGACCCCCGCGAAGCTCCGAAATTCTGGGAGCGCATGACCGAAATGAGCGGAGGGCAACAACCCCCTGAATTCCTTTCGACCCACCCCTCGCATGAAACACGGGTAAGCGACCTGAACAAATGGATGCCCGAAGCATTAAAATACTACCGGGGCAATTGATATGAAAAGCATTCTCGTAACAATAGCCCTGCTGTATGCCGTGTTAGCCCGCCTGCCGGGCCAGCCGGTAGCGGGTGCATGGCGCCTGGCTGTTACCGACGGTGCCGAAGTAATAAAAATTTTTGCTTCGGGTTATTTTATGTGCGGTGCCCGCGATGCCGGCGGAAAGTTTTTGTATGCTTACGGTGGGAGCTACCAAGCTACACCAAACCAACTCACCGAGACTTATGATTTTTATACTGCCGACAGTACCCGGACAGGTACTTCGCAAACCTACCGCGTGCGCTTTGCAGGCAACCGGATAGAAATACTTACCCACACCGGAGCGGTGGCAGAAGCATGGGAGCGGGCAGATGAGGGTAAAACCGAACTTACCGGCGCCTGGCGTTTTGGCGCCCGTGTTGATGATGCCGGCAAGGCAGGCGAGCGGCGCAGTGCCGATTCGCCACGGCAAACCGTTAAGGTGCTCTCCGGGCGTTACTTTCAGTGGGCCGCATTTAACCGGCAAACCCGCCAGTTTATGGGAACAGGAGGCGGCACCTATACGCTGGAGAACGGAAAGTACACCGAAAACATCCGGTTCTTCTCCCGCGATAATTCGCGGGCCGGCCTGTCGTTAACTTTCGATTGCCGCATTGACGGAAACGACTGGTACCACAAGGGAAAAGGAACCACAGGTAATGTAGTAAGTGAAGTGTGGGAAAGGATGAGGTAACCGGCCGCCTGCTAACGCTTAAAACTTCTTAGCTTTATTTCTGTAAGCTTTCGCTTGGTATCCATCGGGAAATCGCCATTCATCATCCAATCGTAATACGAAGGTTCATCGCGCAGCACATCAGCTACCTTTTTGTTTTTATGCTTTCCGAAATTAAATATCTCTTCACCCTTCTCATTGCGGATAATTCTTCCGGCCAGGTCCACCACGTCCGATGCACTTAACTGTGCCAGGACATCCATATCATTTTTTATCTCGCCAATTTTCCGTCCGTTGCCATCCAGCACCGGCTGGTCTTTATAGCGATCAATTTGTGCCAGAAGTACTTCTATTGAGGCCAGGGTGTCCTGTTCGGCTGAGTGCGCTCCCGAGAGGTTCTTGCCTGTGTAGAAGCGATAAGCTGCCGAAAGGGTTCGCTTTTCCATGAGGTGAAAAATGCGCTGGGCATCAATAATTCGTTTCCGGGAATAGTCAAATTCTACGCCGGCACGCAAGAACTCTTCTACCAGCAGCGGCAGGTCGAACCGCAAAATATTAAAACCGGCCAGATCGGCCCCTGTAAAGAAGCGGGCATATTCTTTGGCCACTTCTTTAAAGGTGGGCAGGTGCTTTACGTCTTCATCGGTGATGCCGTGAATGGCGGCAGCCTCTGGCGGAATAGGGATGGCGGGATTAAGGCGGTGTGACCGGATAGTCCGTTCACCGTTGGTCTCAAAGCGGATAACGGCAATCTCAATTATTCTGTCGTGGGTAATATTGGTACCCGTGGTTTCGAGGTCGAAAAAGCATACCGGGTTGCGGAGGTTGAGCTGGAGCATACTTCAGAAAGTAAAATAAGGAAGGGCTTCGTAGAATTTTTCGGCAGGCATCCCTATTCTTTTCAGCAATTCACGGGCGGCACTTATGCTTTCAAAATTCTGGGTTCCAAAAACCTTTACCGGAATGCGCGAAGAGCCGTTAAGCACAAAGTGGCGACCGTTTTCGCTGGTGTGCGGATGTATGGAGTAGGGCACGGCGGTAACATCCGGCCGCTGCTTGGCTCCGATAACACTTACCAAAGTATGGCTTTCGTTGTAAAGCATAATGCCGGCTTTGGGTGTGTTGTCGGCAAAGCGGTCGAGTTGGGCCACATATTCTTCTTCTCCCGAAAACGGGTAAAACGTTTCGCGCGCAATGTGGGTTATGACGCCTATGTGATGCTGATAATGCAGAAATCCGGCCTGCCGCGAGCCGGGACCCGGCTGGTCTGTGCCCTCAATAACAACAAGGGGGGCATCGCGTAAAGAAACCGGTTCCTCTAACCAAGGTATTTGGCCTTCGGTTACATAGGCCAGGGGCCTGTTATAGTAGTGTAAGCGAATGGATGAGCAGTGCGGTGAGGTTGGTTCTGCCGCGGCTGCCCACTATCACGATGCGTTGCCGGTCTTTTGTGAACTCAAAAATTGCCTGCGGATAGTAAATGAAAGGCAGGCCTGCCCGTGTGGCGTGCTGCACCTCGGGGTTATCTGTGGTAATACCGGGCCCGGTTATGATGAGTCCGGCTTTTATTTTTTCAGGTATCCATCCTTGGTGTACCGGTATGCCTGCCTGGCGCAGCTGGTCCGTTAAATCTTGCCCGGCAGCAATGTCAGAGCCCGACACCTCATGCCCCATTAACCTAAAGTGTTTGGCCAATGCAGCAATCAGGGGATTTCCGATGCCGGTAAAATGGATGGTCTGCGGGAATGTCATACTGAATTTGGCTGACAAAATACTACAAATGAAAATAACTTGTATGAAACAGCCGGGGCAGTCAGCAACTGACAGTACTTTTTATTTTCTTTACCCCCTGTGAATAGAATGTTAATGGAGCTGTGCAAGGCGGGTTAGCAAATGTGGAGCGATTGTAGGTAACGCTGTTGTTACTTTCCGTACGTTTGCCCGCTCTGTAAGCAACTATTCAACAACCACGCGAAATGGAGCAAGGCCGATCAACGTCTGTGCGAAATATCAGCAAAGGTCTGGCAACAGGCAAAGGAAAACTGCTGGTACGCGACCTTTCGGAAAGTTCCGGAAAGTTGCCTCCGCAGGCGCCCGATCTGGAAGAAGCTGTGTTGGGTGCGCTCATGCTCGAAAAGGGCGCCCTCAACGCAGTTATTGAATTTTTAAAACCCGAGCACTTTTATGTAGAGGCACATCAGCATATTTATTCGGCAATTGTTACGCTGTTCAAAAGCTCCGAGCCGGTAGATATGCGCACAGTTGTAAACCAGCTGCGCAAGGAAGGTAAGCTGGAGCTGGTTGGCGGGGCCTATTATATTGCCGAGCTCACGGCCAAAGTAAGCTCTGCTGCCAACATCGAGTACCACGCCCGGGTAATTATCGAAATGGCCATCAAGCGCAGTCTTATACAGATTGCCTCGCAGGTTCACCACGATGCCTACGAAGATACCACAGATGTTTTTGAACTGCTGGATCGAACCGAGCAGGCCATTTTTGAAATATCCGACTCCAACCTGCGCAAGAACTACGACACGATGAGAAACCTGATGTTCCGGGCTGTACAGGAACTTCAGAGACTCAAGGAGCATAAAGACGGGCTTACCGGTGTTCCGAGCGGGTTTACTGAACTGGACCGCATTACATCAGGCTGGCAGAAATCGGACCTTATTATAGTGGCTGCCCGGCCGGGTATGGGTAAAACGGCTTTTGTGGTCTCGGCTTTGCGCAACGCTGCAGTTGACTTTAAACGTCCCGTGGCCATCTTTTCGCTGGAAATGTCGTCCGTACAACTGGTTAACCGGATGATTTCAGCCGAAGCCGAGCTGGAAGGGGAGAAGATCCGCAAAGGACAACTGGCTGATTTCGAATGGCAGCAACTGGTGCACAAAACTGCCCGCCTTTCGCAAGCTCCCATTTTTATTGACGATACCCCGGCACTCACCATACTGGAATTGCGCGCCAAATGCCGGCGGCTTAAAGCCGAACACAATGTGGAGCTGATTATTGTAGACTACCTGCAGTTAATGCGGGGCGACACAACCGGTAACCGCGAACAGGAAATTGCCTCCATTTCGCGTGCACTTAAAAACATAGCCAAAGAATTGTCTGTTCCGGTCATTGCGCTGTCCCAGTTAAGCCGGGGCGTAGAAACCCGCGGCGGCAATAAAAGACCCCAGCTCAGCGATTTGCGGGAGTCGGGATCTATTGAACAGGATGCCGACCTGGTAATATTCCTTTACCGTCCGGAGTATTATGGTTTGGATAGGGACGAAAACAACGAGCCTACTGCCAACAGGGCCGATGTAATTATTTCCAAGCACCGCAATGGCTCTACCGGTGATGTAAGACTTAAGTTTATAGGCAAATACACCAAGTTTACAGATTGGGACGGTACTAGCGGGCCTGTCACCGAGCCGTTAAAACTGCCCAGTAAAATAAACACATCTCCTAAGGATGAACCGCCCAACGAGCCCAAAGATGACTTTGAGACGCCATTCTGAGGCGTTTTAATTTTCTTCCCACACTTCGCCGGTTAGCTCCTGCCATGCGCTTCTAAGCTCCCGCAGGGCAGATGCATCGCCCTTTTCACCTGCCAGCGCAATGCCCCTTTTTAAAAGCAGGGCTGCTTCGGTGTGCTTGCCGTCTTCCCATTTCCAGAGGGCAGCCGTGTGCAGGGCCGGCAGATAATCACCGAACTTTGCAATAACTTCGTCCATCATCCTTTCGGCTACATCGGGCTGCGACCGCCGGTATTCCAGGGCAATGGCATAATGCAAAAAAGCATTATCCGGCTCTTCGGCCAAAAAGTCCTTAAGCTGCTGCAGTCGGTCTTTGTTCATCAGGAAATTGATTTTTTCAGTTCCTAATTTCAAAATTTATCTCCTATCTTGAGCCGTCAAAATACTTAACCCGTTTGAATTCGTTTTGTATGAAGATTTTGGTATGCATTTCACATGTTCCAGACACTACCTCCAGAATAAGCTTTACCGATAACAACACCCGTTTTGATGCTACAGGCGTGCAGTTTATCATTGGCCCGTATGACGATTACGCCCTGGCCCGTGCCGTTGAGCTCAAGGAATCGGCCGAAGCAACAGTAACCGTGCTAAACGTAGGTCTGGCCGAAACCGAACCCACCCTGCGCAAAGCCCTGGCCATCGGGGCCGATGAGGCCATACGCGTAAACGCCCAGCCGGCTGATGCCTTTTTTGTAGCCACCCAAATCGCTGCCCAGGCCCGGACGGGGCAATACGATTTGATTTTAATGGGCCGGGAATCCATTGATTATAACGGTGGCATAGTGCATGCCATGGTAGGCGAAATGCTGGGTATTCCGTCCGTGTCTCCGGTTATGAAGCTGGAAATAGAGGGCAATATGGCCAAACTGGCCCGGGAAATTGAAGGGGGTAAAGAGTACCTCGAGGCCCCACTGCCGTTGGTGCTGGGATGCCAGGAGCCCATTGCCGAGTGGAAAATCCCCAACATGCGCGGCATCATGTCTGCACGTACCAAGCCGTTGCACGTGGTTGAGCCCGTAGCAGCCGACAGCGGTGTGGAACTTAAACAATACGAACTGCCACCTCCCAAAGGGGCGGTAAAACTCATCCCTGCCGAACAGGTGCAGGAACTGGTACGACTGCTGAAACAAGAGGCCAAAGTATTGTAAAAACTTAAAACCGATTTCATGATGAATGTCCTGGTATTTGCCGAATTGTCGGAAGGAAAAATAAAAAGCAGTGCCGCTGAAGCCATTGCCTTTGCGCGGGGCATTACCGATAAGGTTAGTGTAGCGGTGCTGGGCAATGCCGATGAAGCCGGCCTTGCTGCACTGGGTAAATATGGTGCCACCAAAGTAATATGGGCAAATGATGAACGGCTCAATGCCGGAATTATTCAGGCTTATGCCTCGGTTATCAGCCAGATATTTACCGCAACGCAGGCCGATATACTGGTAGCGGCCGACTCCTCGCTGGCTACACCCGTGGCAGCAAGGGTAGCTGTAAAACAGCAGGCCAGTATGGCCACCAATGTGGTACAGGTGCCCGACCTCTCGGCGGGTTTTGAAGTTAAACGCAGCATCTTTACAGGTAAGGCATTTGCGCGTGTAGCGCTTACCAAACCCAAAAAGGTTATAACCATTAAAAAGAATGCAGCCGAAATAAAGGAATATTCATTGACGGCTTCGGTAGAAGCGTTTAAGCCGGAGCTCAGCGACAGCGACTTTTCCATCCGCATTACTTCGACCGAAAAAGCTACCGGCCATATTCTGCTTCCTGAAGCCGATATTGTGGTATCCGGAGGCAGGGGCATGAAAGGCCCCGAACACTGGGGTATGCTGGAAGAACTGGCCCGCGTGCTGAATGCAGCCACCGGTTGCAGTAAACCCGTTTCGGATATGGGCTGGCGGCCGCACCACGAACATGTGGGGCAAACAGGCGTAAAAGTGGCACCTCAACTTTATATTGCTGTGGGCATTTCGGGTGCCATACAGCATCTGGCTGGTGTAAACTCCAGCAAGTGCATTGTCGTAATAAATAAAGATCCCGATGCCCCGTTTTTTAAGGCAGCCGACTATGGAATAGTTGGCGATGCTTTTGAAATAATACCTAAATTAACAGAAGCAATTAAAGCGGCGCAGTAAGTGAAAAAGATCAGATTGGAAATTTTAGGCTTGTCGTCCAGCCAGTCGCAGGCAGGCTCCTTTGCCCTGGTGCTGGGCGAGGCAAATGGCAACAGGCGGCTTCCCATTATTATTGGCATGTTCGAGGCACAGGCCATAGCTATTGAAATTGAAAAAATTGTTCCCAACCGGCCCATGACCCACGACTTGTTCAAGTCATTTGCCGGCAAGTTCCACTTCTCCGTTGAGGAAATCATCATCTCAGACCTGAGAGAAGGGGTGTTCTTTGCCAAAATTGTGTGCTCAGATGGCTTGAAACAAACCGAAATAGATGCCCGTCCCAGCGATGCCATTGCCATTGGGTTGCGGTTTGATTGTCCTATTTACACCTACGAAAATATTCTGGCCGAAGCCGGCATTGTGTTAACCGATGAACCCGAGGAAGAAGCCCCCAAAGCACGCCCGAAAAGCAAACGCGAGCCAGCCAACAAGCCCGAAGACATCAAAAAATATTCTACCGATAAACTTAATGAATTGCTCAGGGAGGCCATTGAAAAGGAAGATTATGAACGGGCAGCCAAAATCCGAGATGAACTGAGCCGCAGAAATTAATACCGGATGGATTATCTGAGAGGTGCCATAGGTTTGCTGGTCATTACAGGTCTGGCATTTCTTTTTTCAACCAACCGCAGGCGCATAAACTGGCAACTGGTGGCAGCCGGCGTTTTAATGCAAATTGTCTTTGCCCTGCTCATTTTTAAAGTGCCGCTGGTGCGCACAGCATTCGAATATGCGGGTAATGGTTTTGTAAAGTTTCTGAGCTTTGCCTTGAATGGCGCCCAATTTTTATTTGGCGACCTGGCTAAAAACAGCGACGCCGTAGCCGGAACCCGCCATGGCCTGGGTTTTCTGTTTGCCTTCCAGGCGTTGCCAACCGTTATATTTTTCTCATCGGTAACTGCCGGTTTGTATTATCTGGGTATTCTGCAGAAGATCGTTTATGTTTTTGCGTGGCTCATGACAAAAACCATGCGTCTTTCGGGAGCAGAAAGCCTTTCGGCCGCCGGTAATATTTTTCTGGGACAAACCGAAGCACCTCTGCTGGTACGTCCGTTCATCGCCCGTATGACACAATCGGAGCTCCACTGCCTCATGACCGGGGGCATGGCTACTATTGCTGGCAGTGTAATGGGGGCTTACATCTCTTTTCTGGGCGGAACCGACCCCCAGCAACTGGTAAAATATGCAACCTACCTGCTCAGTGCCTCCATTATGAATGCGCCGGCTGCCATTGTCATGGCAAAAATTTTTCTACCCGAAACCGAACCTGAAAAAATTGATAAGCGACTTCAGGTAAACCGCGAATCCATAGGGGTAAACCTCATCGATGCTCTGGCTACCGGAGCCAGCGATGGTTTAAAACTTGCCCTGAATATAGGCGCCATGTTGCTTGCCTTTATTGCTGTAATCTATGCCCTTAACTGGGTGCTGGTTGACGGCCTGGGTGCCTGGACAGGATTGAACGAATGGGTACGCCAGTCGACAAACGGAGCCTTTACCGGATTTTCCCTGCAGTACCTTTTCGGCCAGATATTCCGGGTGTTTGCCTTTGCCATGGGTGTTGACTGGAGCGAAACCCTATATGTGGGGAGCTTTCTGGGGCAAAAGCTCGTAATAAATGAGTTCGTAGCCTATCTCAGCCTTGCAGAAGTAAAGGCAACAGGAGTTTTGAGCGAAAAAACTTTACTGATATCGGCATACGCCCTGTGTGGTTTTGCCAACTTCAGCTCCATAGCTATCCAGATAGGCGGAATAGGAGGCATGGCGCCTTCCCGGCAGGCCGATTTATCGCGCCTCGGACTGCGCGCCCTCATGGCCGCTTCGCTGGCAACCATGATGACAGCGACTATAGCAGGAGCGCTGTTCAGCTAGTGCAGGTATGTTAACCGAAGAGCAAAAATCAAGATTAACCCAACACCTTGCTGCTTATATTTCAGAACAACGAAAGGCCCACATTGAACAGGTGCTGAGCTGCCGCACCCGCAAGGTTACCGTTGCCCTTGAAGACATTTACCAGCCCCAGAATGCCAGCGCAGTGGTGCGCACCTGCGAATGCCTGGGGGTACAGGATATTCACATCATCGAAAACACCACACCGTACCAGCTTAACAAAAAAGTCTTAAAGGGATCGTATAAATGGGTTAATCTTATTCGCTATAAAAACAAAAATGCCGATAACACCCAAAGGTGCATGCAGGAATTGCACAGCCAGGGTTACCGGATAATAGCCACCGACCCTTCGGGTACGGTTGGGATTGAAGAACTGGAGGTTGGGCCCGAAAAGCTGGCCCTTGTTTTCGGCAACGAAGACAGGGGCGTGTCCGGCACCGTACGGCAGTATTGCGATACCACTGTGCGCATACCCATGACCGGCTTTACCGAAAGCCTGAACCTATCGGTAAGCGTTGCCATTTGTTTGTTTCAGGTTATGACAAAACTATGGGAACAAGGTAATTACATGATTTCAGAGGAAGAAAAAAACACCCTTCGGTTAAATTGGTACCGCAAATCTGTGCGGAATGCCCACCTGCTTGAGAAACGATTTCTGGAAGACCTTCGTTAACTTTGCAATCGGTTGGCTTTATCTGCATGATGTTGGTTTTAAAACGCGCCCTCGGCTTTTTTGCAGGGTTTTGTTTGTTGCTGGTAGCAACACTGAACATTTGGGTTGTACAGGCTACGCGCCACCGGGTTTTTCATCAGGTTGAGGCACTGCCGCCGCATAAGGTGGGTTTGGTACCTGGTACCAGCCACCGACTGTCGTCAGGAAACCCCAACACCTATTTTCATGAGCGCATGAATGCGGCCGCTGCGTTGTACCACGCCGGTAAAATAAAGCATGTAATTGTGAGTGGCGACAACCGGTCGAAGTATTACAACGAACCACTTGAAATGAAAAAAGCGCTGGTGGCAAGGGGCGTGCCGGCTGCGGCCATCACATCCGACTACGCCGGCCTGCGCACGCTCGACTCCATAGTGCGCAGTAAAAAAATTTTCGGGCAGGAGCAACTGGTTATCATCACACAGCCTGCTCATGCCTATCGCGCACTTTTTATTTGCCAGTTTGAAGGTATAGAGGCCGTGGCCCTGGCAGCAGGACCGGAAAAATGGAACAACGTTGCCCTGCGCGAAATACTGGCCCGGCCCATGGCCGTTTTGGATTTGTATATTTTTAAAACCAAGCCCCGTTTTCTCGGTAAACCGGAGATTTTGCCGCTAACCGAATGATGGGGTAAACAGGCAGAAATATTTTTATAACTATTTTTAACATTTTGAATATATGCCCGGTCTGAAGCGCGTGCTTATTTACTTATGTGCACTATGGTTTTTTCTGGCTGAAGCACAGCCCACTGTTATTCGCGGAAAAGTTACCGATGCAGCTTCAGGTGATCCGCTGCCGTTTGTGAATATTGTTTTTAAAGGAACAAGCATCGGCACAACCACTGATTTTGATGGTAACTATCAGATTACCACCAACCACCCGGCCGATTCGCTCTTGGCCTCGTATATTGGTTATAAACCCCGAACCAAATATGTGCAAAAAGGGCAGGAGCAGATTATCCACTTTCAGCTCGAAGAAGAAATAACCCGGCTCCGCGATATTGTGATTGTGGCAGGCGAAAACCCTGCATTTCCTATCATGCGCAAGGTTATCAAAAACAAAGAACGCAACGACAAGCGAAGCCTGTCGGCCTATGAGTATGATACCTATTCGAAAATTGAAATAGATATCGATAACATGACCGAAAAATTCCGGAATAAAAAAATTATACAAAAAATTTCGCGCGTGCTAGACAGCGTTGCAGTTATTGCCGGCGAAGATGGTAAGCCCGTACTGCCGGTATTTATTTCAGAAAGCATATCGCGCTTTTATTACCGGAGCCATCCGGATATGAAACTCGAAAACATTAAAGAAACCAAAATCAGCGGCCTGGGCTTTGAAGACGGGTCCCTCACCAGTCAGCTTATCGGACCCACATTCCAGGAATACAATTTTTACAAAAACTGGCTTACCATCCTTGAAAAGGATTTTGTTTCGCCCATTGCCGATGGCTGGCGGCTGTATTATGAGTACGACTTGATGGACAGCGTATATGTGGGCGACCATTATTGTTACCGGATAGACTTTTACCCTAAAAACCCACAGGCTCTTGCCTTTACCGGCACCATGTGGATAACGAAAAACGAATATGCCCTAAGGCAGATAGAGGCCACCATTGGTAAACAGGCCAACCTTAACTTCATTGAAAAAATAAAAATTCAGCAGGAACTGCTTCCCACCGAAGCAGGGCCGTGGCTGCCGGTAAAGAACCGGGTACTGGTTGATGTGGGCGAGGTGCGCGATGACTGGGCCGGCATGCTGGCCAAATTTTACACATCAAATAAAAATATTGTTATAAACCAGCCCAGAGAGCCCCGCTTTTACGAAAAACAAATTTTGCTTGAAGAAGGCTATATGCTTAACCGGGATAACGATGAACACTGGAACCAGCTGCGCCATGAGCCGCTTACAGAAACCGAAAAAACGGTGTACAGAATGATTGACACCCTTACCAATATTCCGGTAGTGCGCACCTATGTTGACATTGCCAAGGTTATTATAAACGGATATAAAAAAGTGGGTAAGGTAGATATAGGGCCCTATTTGCGCCTGCTGGCCTGGAACGACATTGAAGGGTTAAGGTTACAGAGCGGCTTTAAAACCAACTACCTGTTTAGTCGAAAATGGGAATTTGGCGCCCAGATTGGATACGGTTTCGATGACCAACGGCTTAAATACACAGTCCATGCCATGCACATCATTGACCGCAAGCGATGGACGGTAGCCAGCCTGCGTTACCGGCACGACCTTTGGCGCGTAGGCATTGATGACGAGGCCCTGGCCGACAGCTATCTTTTTCTTGCCGCCTCAAGGTGGGGCATATTTCGCAGAGGATATTACTTCGATGAGCTGCGCTTTAACCTGCAACGCGAATTACTTACAGGTGTGTCGCAGCGCATAGCTTTCAGGTTCAATACCTTTAACCCGGTATTCGATTTTGGGTATTATACCAATCCGGGCGACCTTACTTCATTGCAAAATTCATTCAGAAGGGCAGAAGTGGTGTTCGAGTCGCGCATAGCACGCGATGAGTTATTTTTGCAGTACGATAACGAACGCGTAAGCCTCGGGCCGCAAAAATGGCCCATTATTACACTGCGGTACAGCAAAGGGCTAAAAGGGGTGTTGGGCAGTGATTTTTCGTACGATAAATTCAGGATCTCGGTGCTTAAAAAACTTCCTATGGGGCCGCTGGGCTACGCACACCTGTCGGTGACCGGCGAATATACCGATGACGTATTGCCCTATCCGCTGCTCTCCTGGCACCTGGGCAACGAAACCCCTTTTTACACCGATTTCCTGTACAACCTTTTGAACTTTGGCGAGTTTTTCAGCGACCGCTTTGTGTCGCTGCAGTACCGCCATCATTTTGAAGGCTTTTTGCTGAACAGCATTCCACTAATGCGCAGGCTGCACTGGCGCCTTACCGGCTATGCCAATATACTGGCAGGCAGCCTCCGCCAGGCCAACCTCGACATCAGCAATCCCCTGCCATTCCCTGCCGGCAACGCCAACCTTACCTGGAACCGGCCCTACCTTGAACTGGGCTATGGCGTTGAAAATATCTTTCGCTTTATTCGTGTAGACTTCATACACCGGTTAAGCTATCTGGAAAATGAACGGGCCCGCAGGTTTGGCATTCTATTTACAGCCCAGTTCAAACTGTAACAAGCAACATACTGCACCCGAGCAACACGGTATGCCTTAAGCCTTCTATATTTGCACCTCAATATTTGCCATGAACATAAAAATAACCTTGCCGGATGGAAGCGTTCGCGAATTTTCCACCGGTGTTACCGGTGCCGAAATAGCCCGCAGCATTTCCGAAGGGCTGGCCAGAAATGCGTTGGCCATTGAAGTTAACGGTGAAGTAAGAGACTTATCCCGACCTATAACCTCCGATTCCACTGTGAAGATATTAACCTGGAACGATGCTGGCGGCAAGTACGCATTCTGGCATTCATCGGCACACCTCATGGCCGAAGCGCTGGAAGCCCTGTACCCGGGAGTAAAGTTTGGTATAGGTCCGCCGGTTGAAAACGGATTTTATTATGATGTGGACCTGGACGGACGGCCTTTTGGAGAAGAAGACCTCATACAGGTAGAGAACAAAATGAAAGAACTGGCCCGCCAGGAAAATCCCTACATCAGGGAAGAAGTAAATAAAGCCCGCGCGCTGGAATACTTTACCCGCAAAGGCGATCCCTACAAGATCGAGCTCATCAACGAGCTGGCCGATGGCTCCATTACGTTCTACCGCCAGGGAAACTTCACTGACTTATGTAAGGGGCCGCATATTCCCCATACCGGTTTCATCAAAGCAATAAAACTGCTCAACGTAGCCGGGGCCTACTGGCGCGGCAACGAAAAAAACAAAATGCTTACGCGCATTTACGGAATTACCTTCCCCAGGCAAAAGGAACTTGACGACTACCTGAAAATGCTGGAAGAAGCGCGTAAGCGCGACCACCGCAAGCTGGGTAAAGAATTAGAGTTGTTTACTTTTTCAGAGAAGGTAGGCCTGGGGCTTCCGTTATGGCTGCCAAAGGGAACCATTTTACGCGAACGCCTTGAACAGTTTATGCGTAGCGCCCAGCTAAAGGCAGGCTACGACCCCGTAGTAACCCCCCACATAGGCAGCAAAGCCTTGTACGTAACCTCCGGGCATTACGAAAAATACGGCAAAGACTCTTTTCAACCCATACGCACCCCCGATGAAAACGAAGAGTTTTTGCTTAAACCCATGAATTGCCCGCACCACTGCGAGATATACCGGTCAAAGCCCCGCTCTTACCGCGACCTGCCTGTTAGGCTAGCAGAGTTTGGTACAGTATATCGGTATGAGCAAAGCGGTGAATTGCACGGGCTTACCCGCGTACGTGGCTTTACACAGGATGATGCCCATATTTTCTGCCGCCCCGACCAGGTAAAAGAAGAATTTGTAAAAGTGATAGACCTGGTGTTGTATGTATTTCGCGCCCTGGGCTTTGAAAGCTACACCGCCCAAATCTCGTTGCGCGACCCCGCCAATAAGGAAAAATACATTGGTGATGACGCACTATGGGAAAGAGCCGAGCGCGAAATACAGGAAGCTGCCGATGAGCGCGGACTCAAAACCGTAGCCGTTAAGGGCGAGGCCGCCTTCTACGGCCCCAAACTGGATTTCATGGTAAAAGATGCCTTAGGGCGAAGCTGGCAACTCGGCACCATACAGGTTGACTACCAGTTGCCCCAGCGCTTTGAACTGGAATACACCGGAGCCGACAACCAGCGCCACCGGCCCGTCATGATTCACCGGGCCCCGTTCGGTTCGCTGGAACGGTTCGTAGCCGTACTCATTGAACATTGCGCCGGAAACTTTCCGCTGTGGCTAACCCCCGACCAGGTTGCCGTACTGCCCATATCCGAAAAATCCAACCTTTATGCACAGCAAGTTCTGGATAGGCTTAAGTCATTGGATATCAGAGGATTTATGGATGACCGGGACGAAAAAATCGGAAGGAAGATACGGGATGCCGAAGTAAAAAAAATACCCTACATGCTCATTGTGGGCGAACGCGAAGCAGCCGAAGGCAAAGTGGCCGTGCGCAAACATGGCGAAGGCGATCAGGGCAGCCAGCTTCTGGAAACCTTCATCGAACTGTTTAAGGCGGAGGCAGCCATCCCCGCTTCGTTTTAATTTTGAGCCGGAGTTTTGATTCTTGCTTGTTTTACCGATATTTGCACCCTTTCCGGTAAGCGGCAGGTTTGGTGCCGGCACCGGATGGGCCATGTTTAACTATAACCAGGAAGTAGTATTATAAACCAGACAAACAGACCATTCTTTCGCAAAGGGCCTCCGCGCAAAGAAGAGCCCTACCGTGTAAACGAAAGAATTACCGCTCCCAGGGTGCGGTTGGTTGGCGACAATGTAAAAGTTGACATCTACCCCTTGCAGGAAGCTTTGCGCATTGCAAGGGATCAGGGTTTGGACCTTGTGGAAATTTCACCCAATGCCGACCCGCCTGTTTGCAAGGTAATTGACTACTCCAAGTTTAAGTACGAGCAGAAGAAGAAGCAGAAGGAAATCAAGGCCAAAGCCGTGAAGGTGGTGGTGAAGGAAATTCGCTTTGGGCCTAATACCGAAGAGCACGACTTCAACTTCAAGCTCAAACATGCCATGAACTTCCTGCAGGAAGGAGCCAAGGTAAAAGCCACGGTGTTCTTTCCGGGAAGAACAATAATTTATAAGGAAAGAGGCGAGATATTGTTGCTGAAGTTTGCCCAGGCCCTGGAAGAGTATGGCAAAGTGGAGCAAATGCCTAAACTGGAAGGCAAACGGATGTCAATAATTATCCAGTCGAAAGGAAAAGTCGCAAAGGAAAAAACAAAAGCTGAGTAGTATGCCTAAAGTTAAAACCAAATCAGGAGCCAAAAAGCGCTTTAAGGTTACCGGAACCGGTAAGATTATGCACAAACGTGCCTATAAAAACCACATTCTTACCAAAAAAGAAACGAAGCAAAAGCGCAGGCTTACCCGCAAACAGGTTGTAAAACCTACCGATGTGGTGAATATAAAGCCCATGCTGCCTTACGCATTTTAAGTTGCTGCCGCCGGCAGCAACCGGTTTATAATGTTTAACCCGGCTGTGGAGCTCAAGCATCGCCCCTGGCGGTCGCCCTCAGCCAAAAAAATGATGAACTATGCCCAGATCAGTTAACAATGTAGCATCGCGCGCCAAACGGAAGCGCATCATGAAACTGGCCAAAGGTTATTTTGGCCGCAGAAAAAACGTATGGACGGTAGCCAAAAATGCCGTTGAGAAAGGTTTAACCTATGCCTACCGCGACCGGAAACAGAAAAAACGCGAATTCCGCGCGCTGTGGATTGCACGCATCAATGCCGGTGTGCGGGCACACGGATTATCCTATTCTGAATTTATGGGCCGCCTTAAAAAAAGCGGCATTGAGTTGAACCGCAAAGCGCTGGCCGACCTGGCCATGAACCACCCGGAGGCTTTTGAAGCCGTGGTGAAGAAAGTGAAATAATAACCGGCCGCAACATGCGGCCTTTTTTATACTAATGAGCCGCTCCAGGAAAATATTTCTGGCCTGCGCCCTTGCTTACCTGCTTATCGTTTTGGCAGTAAGCATTGATTTTTCCCGAAAAACCACCTTTCCAGGCTCCAAACCGCAATTGCGCCAACGAATTGAGAATAAGTTCGCCAAACCCGATTCGATAAAGAAAGACAGTATTTTTCCTTAGCCGGGGTTGTTTTTCTAAAGTTTACTGCTAACTTTACACACGATTAAAGCCAACTGTAGACATTGAAACCCCCGCTGTCGTGAACAGATTCGGGGGTTTCAGTTTTTATATCCGGCCGACTACCTGTTGCGGCCGTTTATCGCCAATAAATACCCAATACCGATACAGGTTAGCTCCAACTACCCCGGCTGCTTAATATTGTAACAGGATTAAAGCCAACTATAGACGTGAAAAGCCCCCGGAGTCCAGGATTTCGGGGGTTTTTCATTTATTTGAATAATCCGGGCACACAACCTTTCGTAACTTTCCATACCGAAGGCAACCCTTCCCTAAAATCATCCGTATTGTGTGAAATTTTCAAAATCCGCCCCTTGCCCATGCATAACCTGATAGAAGGGTGCAAACGAAACGACCGCAGGTGCCAGCGGCAATTGTACAACGCATACTATGGCTACTGCTTTAGCGTTTGCGCACGTTATTGTCGCACATCAGAAGAGGCAAGAGAAGTAACCAACGATGGTTTCATGAAAATATTCCAGAAGATAGATCAGTATAAACCGGATACTTCCTTTAAGGCATGGATAAGAAGGATCATGATCAACGCATCAATTGATCATTACAGGAAGGAGAAAAAACACTATTACCAGCAGACAGCTGATTTGGTTCTCCATAAATTAATTGTCCCCCCGGATGCAGTTAATGAACTCTCGCATAAAGAGCTTATTGCCTTGGTGCAAAGCCTGCCCCCCGCATACCGCATGGTTTTTAACCTCTATGCCATTGATGGCTATACACACGAAGAAATTGGTGCAATTCTGGGAATATCAGCAGGAACATCAAAATCAAACCTTTCAAAGGCACGGGAACAATTGAGACGAATGCTCGAAATGATAAACAAAAGAAAATATGCAAAACTGGCCTGATCAGGATTTGGACAATCTGTTCAAACGAGCCGCTGAGAAATCGGAAGGCGATGCGGTCATGCCCGATTGGACCGATATGCAGCTTCGGTTGGAGAAAGCTGATCAGGAGCTGTTTTTCAGAAGAAGCACGGGCATAATTTCCGGATCAATACTGGTAATTGCTACTGCTGTGTTGATGTGGCAGGGTTTGACAACGCAGTCACCCGAAGAAGCTTTACATGCACCGGCTCAGCCACGCCATAATGCACTCCGCCGGGAACCGGCCGAAAGCAAAATTCAATTTAATCCGGACCAATTTGTTTCAAAAGCTGAAAGACTGCCCACGTTGCGCACACAGCCTGAAGCTAAGAATATTAAGACAACAGCCAGTAAAGCCGCGAAACGAGTTGAACCGCAATTATCGGCTGCCGGACATGATGTTGGTTTAACTGGCTTTTTTATAAAAGACGAACCCCGTAAAACCGGCAACAACCCGATAACCGGCCGGCAGTTTGCAGCAACGGGCAATGCCTCAGGAAGCACGGACGATGTTATTCCTGAATCGTCCGACCCGTCCGACTCGTCCAGCATGGAGGAGAAGGCATTGCACAAACTGGAATATTCCGTTGCCCGTCAAGTCGAAGTTCCATCAGAAAATGAGGCTAAAAGCAAAAAAAACTGTTGCGGCTTTTCAATAAAGTTTGCCGTCTCTCCCGATTATTCAACGGTAAAATCGGTCCGGCCTGGTAAGATGGGGTTCAACTACGGTTTGCTTGTTGAGTATGCAATCAGTAAAAGGCTCTCAGTGGCTTCTGGGCTCGTGCGTTCCAATAAATTTTACTCAGCCCGAAACGTGGAATACAACGGACAACCCAGCGACTGGGTTGATGGGCGCTGCTACATGTGGGACGTTCCGGTAATGGCGTATTACCATTTTTCCCACGGGCGAAAATGGTCCCTTTATGCCGGAGCAGGGGTCTCGTCTTACCTGATGAGCGAAGAGCGTTATGTCTATCAGGTACGGGCTGGTTATGGCAATGTTTATACGTACGAGCAAACCATACGCGGCAAGAATAATGAATGGTTTAGCGTGCTGAATTTTTCAGTTGGCCTGAACAGGAAGTTAAACAGTCAATGGGCTGTTCAACTCGAGCCTTTCTTTAAAGCCCCACTGGCCGGTGTGGGCGAGGGTGGCGTTTCGCTGGCCAGTCTTGGGGCTTTTTTAAATATTAAATACAGTTTTTCACCAATTATAGATCGAAGCCTATGAGATTTTTCAATCGACTTATCAGTGCCGCTGTTGTTGGATGCATTGCATTGTATTCAGGCTGTTCCAGCGGAAACGACCCTTCGGTAACAAATTGCAGCCAATCCGATCTGCAGCTTGCCGTAGCCTCCACAACCAATCCAACCGATTGCATTACCGGAAACGGCATGATTGTAGTAGAGGCTACCGGGGGCAAGCCCCCGTACCAGTTCAGGCTAAATGCCGGCAGCTTTGGGTCATCAGCATCTTTTTCAGGCCTGGGTGCGGGCACCTTTACGATTACCGTAAAAGACCAGCAGGGCTGCGAAAAGGAGGTGTTGGCCGAGCTTGTTCTGAATACAGGTCTTATGGCCACCATGGTCACCCAGGCGCCCAACAGCAAATGTCTGGCACCGTATAATGGATCGGTTACGGTAGCAGCTTCAGGTGGAAGCGGCAACTATCAGTATGCCATTGACGGGGGGCCGTTTGGCAACCAGACCACTTTTAACGAACTGAAAGACGGCCTGCATACCGTTACGGTTAAAGACCTGTCGGATAACTGTACCTTTTCATTAAGTGTAAGCATCGATCGCCTGCCCACCGGCGTTACCTTTAACGGGCAAATAAAAGCCCTTTTTGAAGCCAAATGCAGCGGCATTTCCTGCCATCCGGCAAATGGCGACTTGTTTACCTATTCAACGGCTTTCGGTAAAAGGCAGGAAATAAAAAACCGTACCCAGAGCGGTGATATGCCAAGAACAGGCAGCCTGACCAGTGATGAAAAAGCGCTGATTGCCTGCTGGGTAGACGACGGGGCCCCTGAAAACTGATGCAGGATGCGTGTGTTTTTAACTTTTGTTCTGTGGTATGCTTTTCTGGCAAAGGTCCATACAACCAGCGCCCAGCAATACACTGTGGCAGGGGGGTATATATCGTTTTATTCATCTGCACCTCTTGAAGACATACAGGCAGTAAACCAAAGGGTTTCCAGCCTTTTTAACAGTACCTCTGGCGAAATAGCTTTTTCCGTACCTGTTAATGGTTTTGAATTTAAAAAAAAACTAATGCAGGAGCATTTTAATGAAAAATACCTGGAATCGGAAAAGTTTCCACGGGCAACTTTTACAGGCCGGATAAGCGGCTATGACGCATCGGTTTCCGGCTTACAAACCGTACAGGCTGTTGGTAAACTAACCATACATGGCGTAACCCGCAAAGTGAATGTGCCGGGAACCATTGCACGCCAGGGCGAAAATCTGATCATGAAATCGAAGTTTACCGTACGGCTGGAAGACTATTCGGTTAGTATTCCAAAAATTCTGAGGCAAAACATTGCCCAGCAGGTAGAAGTTACGGTTGATCTTGTTTTTAAACCCCGGTAACCAAGTATGAAAGCCCTTTTCCTCATAACTTTTATAGCCCTTCATGGTTTTTCCCTCCATGCCCAGGATTTGCTTTCGGAACTGGAAAAACAGCAACAACCCGACCCCGGATTGGCGATAGCCACATTTAAAGGCTCCCGAATCATCAACGGCCAGTCGGTTGAAACCCGAAGAAAAGGTGAACTTGAGTTCATTTTCGCCCACAGGTTTGGCCTAATCAACGAAGGGGCCCATACGCTTTGGGGCCTCGACCAGTCGGTTACGCGCCTGGGACTGGAATACGGCATTAGCGACCGCCTCGGAGTGGGGGTAGGGCGTACATCAGCCGACAAGACCTTTGATGGGTACGTCAGGTATAAGGTGCTTCGCCAGCGTAAAACCGTGCCGGTAACGGTTACAGCGGTAGGCTCGGTGTTTTACCGCACCACTCCCCGGAATGCCGATATGCCCATTCCGTTAAAGGCAGGCGACCGGCTGGCCTACGCCACCCAGTTGCTGCTGGCCCGTAAGTTTAGCTCCAGGTTCTCATTTCAGCTTAATCCCATCTATGTTCATCGCAATACCGTAAACCAGCTTTTTGAAAATAATGATGACTTTGCATTGGGTTTTGCCGGTAGGTTCAAGCTAACACCTGGTTTTGCCTTGACAGCCGAATACCTGAAGCGCCTGAATGCCCGGCCAAACATTGCACCTGATTATGTTCGCTATGATGCCGTGGGCATAGGTGTGGATATTGAAACCGGCGGACATGTTTTTCAGATTTTACTTACCAACACACTTGGTATGTTTGAACGCTTCACCATATCAGAAACCAATGAAAACTTCTGGGATGGCGATATACACTTTGGCTTTAACATAACCCGTACTTTTCAGATAGCCGGAAAACGATAATTTTTGCATCTTAAACCGGGTGCCCTTGCTGCTGTTTTCCATCATTTTGTATTTGTTGCTAACCCTGCTGTTGGGCTTCTGGGCTTCGCGCCGGGTAAAAAACGCAGGCGATTTTATGCTGGCGGGTCGCAGCCTGCCTTTGGCGCTTAGCACGGCTGCCCTTTTTGCCACCTGGTTTGGGTCGGAAACCATTTTCGGGGCATCGTCAGAGTTTCTTAAAGGTGGTCTCTATGCCGTAATCGAAGACCCTTTCGGGGCAGCGTTATGCCTGTTGCTGTTCGGGATGTTTTTTGCCCGCCGGCTTTATCACATGAATCTGCTGACGCTGGGAGACTTTTTCAGAAACCGGTTTGGTAAAAAGGCCGAGCTGCTGGCCAGCATTTTAATGGTGCCTTCTTACTTTGGCTACACGGCCGGGCAGCTTGTGGCGCTGGGTTTAATATTGAATGTGGTTGCCGGTATACCCCTATGGCAGGGCGTAGTGGTGAGTTCGCTGGTGGTAACGTTGTACACCGCTGTGGGAGGCATGTGGGCTGTATCGGTTACTGACTTTCTGCAGAGCATGGCTATTGTGCTCGGTCTCACAATTCTGGCCGTTGTTCTGGCCGGTAAAGCGGGTGGGGCAATGAGGGTAATCCAGGAAGTTCCTGCCGGAACCTTCCGGTTTTTGCCAGATGGAAATTTTACCGATGTGCTTGGTTACCTGGCAGCCTGGTCGGTACTGGGGTTGGGTTCTATTCCTTCGCAGGACGTGTTTCAACGCGCCATGTCGTCCGGATCTTCACAAATAGCTGTGCGGTCGTGCTACTATGCGGCGGGGCTTTATCTTTCGGTGGCCCTGCTTCCGTTGTTTATTAGCCTGTGTGTAAAACATCTCTATCCGGATCAGGTTAACGGAGATACCCAGTTAACGCTTCCGTCAATGGTATTGCAGCATACCGGTTTGCCAGTGCAAATATTGTTTTTCGGCTCGCTCATGTCGGCCATACTTAGCACAACCAGTTCATCGGTTCTGGCGCCGGCGGCTATTCTTTCAGAAAATATCATTAAGCCCCTTTTAGCCAAACCATTGCCGGAGCGCCATTTTTTGCTTGTCACACGGGTCTCGGTGCTGTTGTTCAGTGCCGGGGCTACCGTGCTGGCCTGTGTTAAAACCGATATCTACAAACTGGTAGGCGATTCATCGGTGTTTTCACTGGTGTCGCTGTTTGTGCCGCTAACCCTTGGGCTTTACTGGCGCCGGTTTACTGCCCCGGGGGCGCTGGCAGCTATGGTAACGGGCATGCTGGCGTGGATATGGTTCAGGTGGTATCCGGTTTCTGTGCCGGCACTTGTGCCGGCTTTAGCGCTGGGCTTTGCCGCGGCTGTGCTTATAAGCCTGTTGTTTCCTGAACGGGGGCACTAATCTACTCTACTTCCATTGAAGGATCAATTTCCCGGGCCCAGGCCAGGATACCTCCCTTCAGGTTGTACAGGTTTTCAAACCCGTGATTTTTTTCCAGCCATTGAATAATGTTGCCGCTCCTTCCGCCGCTACGGCAATGGATAACTACTTTTTTGTTGCGTGCAATGCGATGCAGATTGCGGGGAACTTCGGCCATAGGTATAAGCTCACCTCCCAGATTGGCCAGCTCGTTTTCGTGGGGTTCGCGCACATCAATAAGCTGGAAGTCCTCACCGGCTTCCTGCATGGCCTTGAGTTCGTGTACGGTAATTTCCTTCATGTCTGGTTTTTTAAGGGTTCCGCAAATTACATCGTAATCCGGCAAAATCTTAATGTTCTCTGCCGGGTGCCTTTTGGGTATGCCAATGCGGTTCACTTCCAGGGTTAGGGCATCAAAAAGAAGGAGTTTATCCGAAAGCACTTTACCGGTACCGGTAAGCAGTTTAATGGTTTCGTTGGCCATCAGGCTTCCGATGGTGCCCGGCAAAACGCCCAGCACGCCTGCTTCTTCGCAGTTGGGTACTTCATGGCTTGCCGGCGGGTGCGGAAACAGGTCGCGGTAATTGGCCGAGCGGCGGTTGCCGGGTAATGGAATGTTAAACACGGCAAGCTGCCCTTCGTACTGGAGAATGGACCCGTACACAAGGGGTTTTTCATAGACCACGCAGGCATCGTTTACCAGGTAGCGCGTGGCAAAATTATCCGAGCCATCTACCACCACATCATAGGGCGCAATCACTTCTGCAATGTTGGCTGGTGCAAGCCTGAAAGGGTAGACCTGAAAGCTTACGTGCGGGTTAAGCAACAGGAGGCGTTTTGCGGCGGCTTCGGCCTTGTTCCTGCCCAGGTCCTCCGTGGTAAACAAAACCTGGCGCTGCAGGTTTGATTCCTGCACGGTGTCGAAGTCGGCTATACCAATTTTACCTGTTCCGGCTGCGGTAAGATAGAGCAACAGCGGGCATCCCAATCCGCCTGCACCCACCACCAGTACGCTGGCCTGCCTGAGCTTTTCTTGCGCTTCACGGCCAAATTCTTTTAAAACCAGGTGGCGGCTATAGCGTTGCAGTTCTTTTTCTGTTAACTTCATTGCGAATTAAAATTACAATTTATGCGCACCAATTATTCTTCAGGAGCCAAATGGGAAAACATTGTAGGGTACTCGCGGGCCGTTCAGGTAGGCAACCAACTGGAAATAACCGGAACGGTGGCGGTGGACGGCCAGGGGAGGCTGGTAGGAAGGGGAAGCATGTACGAGCAAACACGTTTTGTGCTCGAAAAGATAAAAGGCATACTCGAAAATGCGGGATTTAATCTGGAGGATGTGGTGCGTACCCGCATTTTTGTTACCGACATTTCGAAATGGGAAGAAGCCGGCAGAGCTCATCGCGAATTTTTTCAGAACATAAAGCCGGCCACCACCATGGTTGAGGTTAACGCACTTATAGCCCCTGAATTCATGGTAGAAATAGAGGTTTCGGCTGTACGGGCAGGGTAATGTTCTGGCCCAAAACTTGCATTACCTGGATTATGCGGATGCTGCTTTTTGTTTGCCTGTTTTTGCTCTTGTTCCCGGTTTATGGACAGGTAGATGAAATTAAGCAAAAGTCGGAAGAGCATGCCCGGCAGACCCACAGAACCAAGTCTGGTGACGGAAATGGCGGGGATGGCGAAGGTTTTTTTCTTTTCGATTTGATGTTCAGGGGTATACCCATGTGGCAGCAGTATAAACTTTCGGCCGATCGCACCCGGTATCCATCGCTGGTTTCGGTTGAATTGTTCGCACAGGGTGCGGCCAATCCGCCTGGATATTATTTTCTGTGGCCACGTATGCGCGGCAACTGGGGCATATTTTCCACCGATTTCAGAATGAATTACCTGCTTGAGCAGACATCCGACGGTTCGTTTATCCACATCCGCACCAACGACTGGCAGGTGTTGCAGCTTAACTTAATAACCAGTCGGTACCTTACCTTGCGCCTGGGCAACGGTATGATGAACGAAGCCTTTGGCGGCAGGAACTCATTTTACGAATGGTCAGTGCAGCTGGGGGTTCATAACAGCATGCAAAAGCGAATGGTTTGGATTGAGTACCGGCATGCCCACGACTTTTCATCGGGTGCCTGGCCGCGGCTTGAACTCAGCGCTCAGTACCAACACGGTGTAATCGAATATGGTGCGTTTCGCGCCCTCCTTTCGGCCGGGGTTGTGTATCAAAACTATTACCGCTCGGTGCCGGTTTTCGGTATGCAGGGCGGAATAGTGTTTCGTTTTTACTGAATTTTCTGTAAAACCTTTGCGGCTACGTGCTGCCCGATGGAAAGGGATGAGGTGGCCGCCGGGCTGGGAGCGTTGCAAACATGCACCATGCGTTCGGTTTCCAGAATCAGAAAATCATCGAGCAGGGTTCCGTTGCGGTGGCAGGCCTGTGCCCGTACACCCGAACCACCAGGCACGAGATCGTCTTCTGTTATTTCGGGAACAAGCCTTTGCAATGCACGGGTAAAGGCAGCCTTCGAATAAGAACGGTACATTTCTTCGAGACCGGTGCGCCAGTATTTTATCGCCACCCTTACAAAGCCGGGCCAGCTCAGGGTGCCGGCAAGCTCAGAAAACGAGATATCGGCTTTGCGGTAGCCCTCCCGCCTGAAGGCAAGCACGGCATTGGGTCCGGCTTCAACACCCCCGCCAATCATGCGCGTAAAGTGAACACCCAGAAAGGGAAAGGCGGGGTCGGGTACGGGGTAAATTAAGTTTCTTACCAGATGCTCGCTTTCTTTTCTTAGCTTGTAATATTCTCCGCGAAAGGGTATGATGCGTACATTTAGATGGCGAAACACCTGCCGGGCCAGTACATCGGAATAAAGGCCGGCACAGTTCACAAAAATATCAGCGCGGTAATCGCAGTCATTGCCGGTTACAATCACTTCCCTGCCTTTTTGATTAAGCCTTGTTAGGCGTACTCCGGTAAGAATTTCGCCCCCCTGGCTTGTAATTTTTTCTGCCAGCTTCCGGGCTACTGCGCTAAAGTCAACAATACCGGTTTGGGGCACAAACAACCCTGCCAAGCCGGCAACATGGGGTTCATATTCGCGCAGTTCGTCCTTATTCAGCTTTTTAACTCCCTCCAGGCCGTTGGTTACGCCGCGCTGAAACAGCGTTTCAAGGGTAGACAACTCTTCCTTGCGGGTGGCGACAATAATTTTGCCGCATCGTTCGTAGGCTATGTTGTTTTCCTGACAGAAGGAGAGCAGCATCTGGTAGCCCTTTACGCAGTTTATCGCTTTGAGGCTGCCCGGTTTATAGTAAATGCCCGAGTGAATAACTCCGCTGTTGTGCCCGGTTTGGTGCTGTGCAATATCGGCTTCTTTTTCAATGACAGTTACCCGAAAAGGCCCGTTTTGCTGCAAAATGCTGTAAGCTGTTGCGAGGCCTACTATGCCCCCTCCGGCTATAATAATACGTGTTGGCTCCATAATTAAGCCTGCAAACTAAAGGTGTACCCGGCAAGTGCACAACCCCGGGGTGCATTAAAAAAGTTGGTTGTGCGCATGCATGTCAGAAAAACAGCCGGATTTTAAGTTTTACCTTATTGGAAAACTTCTATTTTTGCCCGTTCCGCATAGTTAACCGAATCAATTTACCTGGTTATGGAGGACCGCAGCAAGAGAATCCGTTTACGGCTTACCATAGGCAATAAAATCCTGCTTGGGTTTTTGATTGTAATGGGCCTTTTTCTGGCCAACGGGGCCATTATCTTTTTTACAGCCAACAACATTGACCGGGTGGTGGCTACCAACTCAGAAATCATCAGGCCGAGCAAGGATGCCATTAATCAGTTTGTGCTGCTGGTAGAGCGCTACCAAAAACTTATAACCAGCTGGGTTTACCTGCAAACCAACGATGAAAACAAAAAGGCGCTTATTCAACTGGTAAATTACGAATACCCTGAACTTAAGCAGAAAATCAGCCAGCTTACCCAAACCTGGCAGGCTGACAGCCAGCGGGTAATGGTTGATTCTGTTTTTTCGCGCTTTGAGACCGTGCAGAAGCATGCCGAAGCTCAGATAACCTCGCAGCTCACCACGTTCGAAAGCTATGAAGACGGCATTACCAAGTTGCTGGCGGAAGATGTGCTGGAAAGCCAGATAAACCCCCAGCTTAAAGAAATACTGGCCTCGCTCAATGTACTGGCTGCAGCCCAGTCGGAAATAACAGCCAGATCAGATGAACAACTCAGGGTTTCGGCCCGTAACCTGCGCAATATCACCCTGGTTCTTGCCGGTGCCACCGTGGTGCTTGGTCTGGTCATTGCCTGGTTCCTGGTTCGTTCCATTACCGTGCCGGTTAACTACCTTAAAAATGTGGTGATTAAACTGGGCAAGGGCGAGCTGGTGGAAGATAAACAGTCTAAATTCAGCAACGATGAAATTGGTGAAATGGCACGTGCCATGGATAACCTGGTTACCGGGCTTAAAGCCACCACCTTGTTTGCCGAGAATATCGGCAAGGGAAATTACGCATCCGACTTCCGGCCTTTGAGCGACCATGATGTGCTGGGCAATGCCTTGCTGAATATGCGCGATAACCTGGCACGTGTAGCCGAAGAAGACAAGAAGCGCAACTGGATAACCGAGGGCCTGGCGCGTTTTGGCGAAATTTTGCGGTCGAATACCAACGACCTTAACAAGCTGGCCGATGAAATCATAAGCAATCTGGTAAAATACCTGAAGGCCAACCAGGGAGCCATTTATATTCTGGATGATGAAACCGAAGGCGAAGAGGCTACCATTTCCATGAAAGCCTGTTATGCCTGGGATAAGAAGAAATACCTTAACCAGAAGATTCACAAGGGAGAGGGCCTTGCCGGACAGGCCTGGCAGGAGGGAGACACCATATTTCTTACCGAAGTACCTCAGAATTATATTCGCATAACTTCCGGCCTGGGCGATGCAAATCCCACCTGCATACTTATTGTGCCGTTAAAGTTCAACGACCAGATTTATGGTGTGGTTGAAATTGCCTCGTTCAGTGTTTTGCAGGATTACGAAATACAGTTTGTAGAAAAGATTGCCGAGAGCATTGCCTCAACCATATCGACCGTAAAAGTCAATGCCCGCACCCAACGGTTACTGGAAGAATCGCAGGAAATGACCGAGCAGATGCGGGCCCAGGAAGAAGAGATGCGGCAAAACATGGAAGAGCTTCAGGCCACGCAGGAAGAGATGCAGCGCAACCAGGCCGAAACCGAAGGCACCATGCTGGCCATAAACAACACCCTGGCTATTGCCGATTACGACACCGAAGGCCACATTACAAAAATAAATGCCACCTACCTTAACCTGATGGGTTATGCCTCGGCTGAGGTTATGGGCGAACATCACCGCATTTTTGTATCGAAGGAGGAGAAGAGCAGTGAGGAATACAGGCAGTTTTGGCGCGACCTTGCCGCCGGCAAAACCCAGAAGGGTACCTATAAGCGCATTACCCGCCAGGGCAATACGTTAACATTAAAATCAACATTCACTCCAATAAGAAACCGGCAGGGGGAAATCATCCGAATCATGGAGATTGCCTACGAGGTATAGAAGCAAAAAAGTCCCGCGCCCCGGGACTTTTTTGTTAACCTAAACCTAAACCTATGAGAAGATTTACTCGTTTGCCCGTATTAACGGGAGGTTTCCTGAAATGTTTCAACTTTCGTGCCGGATTTTTAAAATTTCCCTTTTGAAGGCTGTTGCAGCTTGCCGGCAAAGGCTTTTTTGAATTTCTCCAGCTTTGGGGCAATTACGTAAGTGCAATAAGGGGCTGAGGCGTTAAGCCGGTAATAATTCTGGTGGTAGTCTTCGGCCGGATAGAAGGCAGTAAAGGCGGTGATTTCGGTTACAATGGGGCTGTCAAAGGCCTTTTCTTCGTTTAATTTCCGGCGGTAGTATTCGGCTTTTTCCCGTTGTTCATCGTTGTGATAAAAAATAACCGACCGGTACTGGGTGCCCACATCGTTTCCCTGCCGGTTCAGGGTGGTGGGGTCGTGTGTTTTCCAGAAGATTTCCAGCAGTTCGTCATAGGTAATTACCTTCGGGTTAAAAGTAATCTGTACCACTTCCGCATGTCCGGTAAGGCCGCTGCACACCTCTTTATACGATGGATTTTTAACCTTACCGCCCGAGTACCCCGAAACGACCCGCTCAACGCCCTTAACCTGTTGAAAAACAGCCTCTGTACACCAGAAGCACCCGCCACCAAAAGTGGCCAGTTCAAGATTTGAATTCATACTGTCAGATGAAACGTCTTTACCTTGCGCAGCATTTGGTTGCTGGCCATTGCCTGTGCAGGAAAACAACCCACACAGAATAGCCATCAAAGCTGAAATGCGTAAACCTGCGGTCATGCCTGTTGTAACAAGTACCGCCCGGCATTTGTTCGGATGCTTTAATAATTGCGGTAAAATTCCTGCACAGCCTGAGTAAATTGCTCATAAATGGGGGCAGCAAAGGCCAGGAACATGTTTTGCGGATCGGGCGGCTGGGCCTCGGGCTTTTTGCAAAGTTCCAGCTGCTGGGGCGAGAGGGCGCGCTCATCGCCATTAAACCGCGCCCAGGTGGCCGTCCACACATAGCGCCCGGGAAATTTTCTGTGGCTAAGCACGGCTCCGCTTTTGTTGTCGGTAATAATCATGCTCAGCAGGCCCTGCGAAACTACTTCCCTGCGTACCGTGGTTACTTTTGCCGTAACGGTGTTGTAAACGGGAACGGTCTGGCCGTTTACTTTTGCTTCGCCCACTTTCACGCTGTCTTTGCTTACGGTTTCCACCCGTTCGGTGGTGGTGGTGTTACCTACGCTAAAGTCGTCAAACTGCAGGCGCATAATCTGGTCAACCCTGGGCAGGTTCAATTCTCTGGCAGCGTTGGAATTAAAAAATCTTACAAAGCCTTCTTCGGGGTAGTTACGCATTAAAAATTCTTCGACTTTGTCGTGAAAAAAATTGCCGCTCAGGTTATAGCGCGCAGGCACCGTAACCTGCTCTACAGCTACAAAAACGGTGGCCTCTGTACGGGCTTTTTCAAGATACTCCAGCACATCTTTATAGTTTGGCACATAGCGATGTGCTTCGCTAAATTGATAATAGGCGTGTTTTGCATCCTGGCGTGTTCCTTTCATAAGCGAGGCAATGCCTGCATTGTACAATTCTTCGGCTGCTTTTTCTTTAAGCGGGCCCATTTCGGAATAATAGTTTTTTGGATTTGCAATTACCCTGAGTGCCCCGGGCGACTGGCGGATTGCCTCGTACATATTGTTGATTTTTTCGTAGGCCTGGAGAGCACTTTGCCATTTGTTTGAAGCGTTCGAGGCCTGGATGTTTCGGGCATCGGTTTCAAGATACTCCACGGCCATGGGGTAGCTGCTGCGCAGTATTTCCTGCGACTTTTTATGGTCGGGATTGGATTTGAGACGCGACACGGCCTGCATCACAGCCGAATAGTATTCACCCCGTTCGAATGCCTGCTTCCCGGAGGAGCAGGCGAACAAGATGATGAGTGCTGCCGGAAAAAATTTTAATAACTTCATATCTTATCAAAGGGGTCAATTTAGTGGTTTCTGTTCAATCAGGTTTAAAGAAGAATATTAAAATATCATCCAACTGGTCGCGCCAGTTTCCCCAGCTATGCCCCTGATGTGTTTCCTGATACATTAACGGGCATCCCTGATTTTCAAGAATAGCCTTCATTTTTCTGGTGTTGGTCTCACCGTCAAAAAACGTACCACAGGAAAGATAGATTTTTACAGGCATGGCGCCTGGTGCCTGGCAAAAAGTAAAGATTTCGGGTTTAAACCATAAGGCAGGCGACTGTACCGCGGCCATTCCGAAAAGGTCCGGTCTGGCGTAAGCCATATACAGGGCTGCCAGTCCGCCCATGCTTGTACCCAGAATGCCGCGCTCATGGCGGCTTGCTGCAACAGGCCATTTCGATTCGATAAAAGGTATGAATTCTTCAGTTAAAAACGTCAGGTACTGTTTGTTCATAGCCAGTTCGTACATTCTGCGGTTGTTCGAGCGGTTAGCCGGCTCGCGGTGGTCGATGAGTACTGCTATAACTTCCCTGATGGCCCCCCTGGCAATGAGGTTGTCCAGCGTGTTGGTGATGTTGCCGAGTTTTTCATGGGCATACTCATATCCATCGGTAACATAGAGAACCGGGTAGCGGTTAACGGGCTTAAAGCCGTAGGGAAGATAAACCGAATAGCTTATCTGATATCCCATCACGGAGCTGTAGAACAATTGGTTTTCAACAAAGCTTCCGTGCCGGCTGGTTAGGGGGTGCCGTGTAAGGGTATCGGGTTTCCATCCGGGCATGCGCAATTCAGAGTTGGGGCTTCCGCCGCCCACGCCCGACCATTGCTGATGCGGATTGGCCGGATCCAACATCCAGGTGTTTCCGTTCAGTACAATTTTGTAGTCCAGGCGGGCATCGTTTTCGAAGCGGGCTATAAGGTACCAAAGCGTTGTTTGCGGAACCTGTCTTCCTGTATAAAGTGCGGCATCGCGTTGTCCCCATTCATTAAAATCACCGAACCAGGCTACCTGGTTAGCCGAACCCATAAATAAAAACATTACTGAGTCGGAGGTAACAAAGGGAATGCGCTGTGCGGCAAGCAGGGAGTCGTAAAAGCGGGCAGCCCTGGCGCTTCTTACAGAGTCGGGTGCGACAAGAACCCTGTTAAAGGCTTTCCTGAATTCCGTCCACAGGCTCTGTGCACAGGCGCTGGTACCTACTGCAAGCAAGGCCAAAAAAAGCGCGAATTTCATGCAGGGCGTTTTTGGATCTTTACCTCATCGCGGTCGTTAACGCGCAGGCTCATCAGTCCAGCCAGCATCATGCTAAACCCACCGGTAAGTAAAATATAAATTGTTTCGCCTGAAAACAGGTGATTAACCATGAAGCCCAGCACGGTTCCGGCAATAATCTGAGGTATTACAATAAAAAAATTAAACACACCCATATAATAGCCCATTTTTTCTGCGGGAAGCGAACCGGATAACATGGCGTAAGGAATGGAGAGAATACTGGCCCAGGCAATGCCCACGCCCACCATGGAGAGTATAAGCCATTGCGGGTTGTGGAAAAAATAAAACGATATGAGTCCGGCTCCACCGAACCAGAGGGCAATAAGGTGTGTGATTTTCCGGCTGGTGTATTTCGACAGAACCGGAAGGACAAAGGCAGCCAGTGCGGCCACTCCGTTATAAATGGCAAACAGAAAGTTAACCCAGTCGGCGCCATCGTTGTAAGCTTTGCCGGCGGTATCGGTAGCCTGGTAAAAGTAGCGGGTTACCACCGGGGTGGTGTAAATCCACATGGCGAACAGGGCAAACCAGGAAAAAAACTGTACTACGGCCAGTTGCACCATAGTGCGGGGCATGCTCAGAAAGTCAACGGCCATGTGCACTATACCCAGATAGGAGCGTTGTTGCCGTATATAGATAGCCGAAAGAAGAAACACCAAACCGAACAATACCAGCCCGCCGGGAAGTACGTAGAGCTCTTTTTCGACCGATTGGGTTAGTACCAGCAGGCCGATAAGCATTCCGGTTAAAACCAGGGCAATACCGGTACGAAAAAGCTTTTTGGTGTTGGCTTCTTCATTATCGATTTTTCTTTTCTGCCGGTTGCGCAGGGCATCATGGTGTTCGGGTTGGGGTGGGTATTCGCGGGTAGAGAATACAGTCCACATTACGGTAACGAACAGCGCAAATGCACCGGCATAAAACGCATACTTCACCGAGTTGGGCACGATGCCGGCAGGTGCTGTGTTTGAAACGTTAAGCCAGTTGGTGAACAGGTAGGGCAGCATCGAAGCCACTACGGCACCGGTGCCTATAAAGAAACTTTGCATGGCAAAGCCTGCGGTACGCTGGGAAGGGGGCAGCAGGTCGCCCACAAAAGCCCTAAAAGGTTCCATGCTGATATTTATGGAGGCATCCATAATCCATAAGGTACCTACGGCTACCCATAAAGCCGGGGCGTTGGGCATAAGGCACAGGGTAAGCGAAGCCAGGACAGCTCCGGCCGTAAAATACGGGCGTCTTCTGCCCCAGAATGGATGCCAGGTGCGGTCGCTGTAAAAGCCCACAACAGGCTGAACAATAAGTCCCGTGATAGGTGCTGCCAGCCAGTAGGCTGCCAGCTCATCGGGTTGGGCGCCCAGCGTTTGAAAAATGCGGCTGGTGTTGGCATTTTGAAGGGCAAAGCCAAACTGAATGCCCAGAAAGCCAAAGCTCATGTTCCAGATTTGCCAGAAAGAAAGACGGGGTTTGGATTGCATACAACTCGGGTTACCATTGGATTAAGATATGGGATCCTGACTCCGGGAAAAGAAATGCTTATCACATCTTCTTCCATTACCGGTTCGGGGTCATGGATGGGGTCAAACTTTTCAAGAGGCTCAAAAAGTTTGATTTTTTCGTGCTGTGCGGGTATTAACTGGCCGTTAACATGAAAGGAGGGGCTTCCGGTAAAGCCGTGAAAAACAACTTTCCACTGTACGAATTCCGGGCGAAAGTTGCCGGTGGGGGTTTGAAGTTCAAGCTTTTGCTTTTCGGCTGAGAAGCGTATCAGTCGTTTGTAAAAATTATCATCGCGGTAGCCAAAGGTTTCTCCGTCATCTTCATAAAAAACAAACTCGGTGTCGGGTCCGGCATAAACGTGCAGTTCAAGGGTATCTGACTTTTCCCTGGTATGTTGTCCGGGTTCCATCATAGGTATAATGGCTCCGGCTTTTACAAACACGGGCAGGCGATGCAGGGGGCATTCAATAAGTAATTCGTTGTTGCCCGGATAGGTTGTGCCGTTATACAGGTAGTACCAGGTTCCCTGTGGAAGGTAGATTTTGGCAATATCGCGTGTGCTTTCAACCGGGGCTACCAGTATGCCTGGACCAAAAAGGTATTCGTTCTGGTACAAGCCATCATAAACTTTTTCATCATGGGTATATTCAATGGCCAGTGACCGCTGAACCGGCATGCCGGTTTCGGCAGCTTCGTTAAACACCGAATAGAGATAGGGCATAAGGCGGTAACGCAGGCGGATGTAGTTGCGGCATATCTGTTCGGCCTCCTCACCATAAGCCCAGGGTTCGGAGTCGCGTGTGTTGATCATGGTGTGGCCGCGGAAGAAAGGTGAAAAGCTGCCAATAGATAACCAGCGCGTAAACAGCCGGGTATCGGCATTGCCCACAAAACCACCTACATCGTAGCCGGCAAAGGGCACACCCGAAAGCCCCAGACTGTTTACCAGCCTGATACCCAGCAACATATGTTCATCATAAGCCACGTTGTCGCCCGTCCATACGGCTGCGTAACGTTGTATGCCGGCAAAGCCTGATCGGGTAAGATTAAAGGGTCGTTTGTTCATCAGCTGGCTGGTGCCTTCGTAGGTGCTGCGGGCCATGAGCATGCCGTACAGGTTTCGTCCCTGGCGCATAGTGCCCGGTTGTCCGTCGAAGTTGCAGGTAATCAGTTCCGGCAGCATGTTTCCCCAGGTGGCAATTTCGTTCATATCATTCCAGAAACCTTCTATTCCCAGGCGGGTGTACAGTTGCAGCTTTTCCTTCCACCAGGTTCGGGTTTCGGGTTTGGAAAAGTCGGGAAAATGGCACCATCCGGGCCACACCTGTCCGGTATATAATGTACCATCGGGGTATTTAAGGAATACATCTCTGGCTTTTCCGTCTTCATAGGGTTCGTATCCTTCTTCGGCTTTAATGCCGGGGTCGCACATTACCACCGCTGAGAAACCGCTGTCCTTAAGGGTTTGCAGCATTTTTTCCGGGTCAGGAAAACGCTGCCGGTCCCAGGTAAAGATTTTGTAGGCATCCATGTAGTGGATGTCGAGCACAATGGCATCGCAGGGTATTTGTTTTTCGCGAAAAGTGCGGGCCACGCTCATTACCTCGGCCTCGGGGTAATAGCTGTACCGGCATTGCTGATAGCCCAGGCTCCAGCGTGGCGGGAGTGGCATGCGGCCCGTGAGCCAGGTATATTCGCGCAGCACATCGGCTACGCTGCTGCCGCTTATAAAGTAATAATCCATAATACCGCTATCGGCCGAAAAGCTGGCAAAGCGGTTGTTGGAGGCGCCAAAGTTGAAGAATGTTTTAAACGGATTATCGAAAAAGATGCCATACACCAGGCCGTTATGTATGCCTATGTAAAACGGAATGGACACATAAAGCGGATCGGTACCCGCATGGTAGCCGTAAGCATCGGTGTTCCAGTTTACATAGCCGTGGCCTCTGCGGTTCAACGGACCGGTTTTTTCTCCAAGTCCTATAAAGCGTTCCTGCGGTTGAAGTATTTTGTAGGTAGTAACCTGTTCGCCTATCCACCCGGTGCCGAAGGCCGCGGTCATCGGCATTGATTACCTGGCCGTTGGGTGTAAGAAATGAAAGGCGCAGGGGGTATTTGTCCAGTTTTACCTGTAGTGCATCCGACTGGAGCAAAACTGCATCCGGCCCATCGCTGATTTGAACATGCGCCCCGGCTGGTGCCGCCTGAACGGCATAGGAGGGAAGCGTTTGCTGGCCGGCCTTTTTACAAACAATCCGCACCACTTTGGGGTTGTAAAAAGTAATTTCCAGGCTTGCGCTGCCGTCGTTTGCTGTAAGCCCGTTAAGGGTGCTTGCCAGTTCGGATATTCCACCAAGGGATTGAAAGGTTGTCATGAGTGAATTATGGTTCCTGATTAGAATTTTGACAGTTCAAATATGAACAAAAGGCGCTGCATTTGCGTCGGGGCATCGTTAATCAAAAACTTAAGGTGCAAACTTCTTTGTACAAACGTTTTCGCAAACGTTGGCATAAAAATTCAAAAAAAATATTTGCCGTAAGGCGTTCTTTAAGTGTACTTTTTGGAATATTGCAGTAGTGAATTACTGCGCAATAAAATTCGGATAAACCTAAGTTTCATATGATTAAATTTTACCCTAACCTACGTGCGCTTATGCTGGTGTTGCTTTTTGCAGGCAGCACCGGATTGTGGGCGCAAACCCGCACCATTTCCGGGCGGGTGCTTTCAAGCGATGACGGTTCTCCGGTTCCGGGAGCCAATGTACTGGAAAAGGGAACCAACAACGGAACTGTTACTGACCCGGACGGGCGTTTTTCGATTCAGGTATCATCGTCCGGAGCTACACTGGTCATTTCATTTGTGGGTTATTCCACTCAGGAAGTGGCGGTGGGCAACCAGAGCACTATTGAGATAACCCTGCAGGTAGATGTTACGGCCCTTAACGAAATTGTGGTTATTGGCTATGGCCAGGTAGAGAAAAAAGACCTTACAGGCTCCATTGTATCGGTAAATCAGGCATCCTTCAACAAGGGCGTTATGGCCTCGCCTCAGGATTTGCTGGTAGGCAAGGTTGCCGGCGTGGTGGTAACGCAGGGAAGCGGAGCACCCGGCAGCGGAGCACAGATACGCATTCGCGGGGGTTCATCGGTTAATGCCAGCAACGATCCGCTGATAGTGGTAGATGGTTTTCCACTGGACAACCGGGGGGGTGGCAGGTCTGTCGAACTCCCTTAGTACCATAAACCCCAATGATATAGAAAACATTACCGTACTGAAAGATGCCTCGGCCACAGCCATTTACGGTGCAAGGGCATCTAACGGGGTTATTATCATCACCACCAAAAAGGGGGCGGTAGGCAAGCCTACGCTTAGCTATAATGCCCAGGTATCGGTAAGCACCCTGGCCCGTAAGGCCGAAGTATTGACGGGCGATGAGTTCCGTGCATTGATGAACGACCTTAGCGGGCAATATGGCATAAATGCTGCTGCCCTGGCCAAGCTGGGCAATGCCAACACCGACTGGCAGGAGGAGGTATTCAGAAATGCCGTTTCCACCGACCACTTGGTTAGTCTTTCGGGCAGTGTCCGCGAAATTCCCTACCGTATTTCATACGGCTTTACCGATCAGCAGGGTATTTTAAAAACCACGGGCATGCAACGCCATTCTGTTAACCTCAACATTTCTCCTACCTTTTTGAACGACAACCTCAGGGTTTCGGCCAGCCTAAAAGGCATGCAAACCCGCCACAACTTTGGCGATGAAGGCGCTATCGGTTCGGCCGTGTCTTTCGATCCCACGCAGCCGGTGTACAACGGTAACACCCGGTGGGGCGGATTTTTTACCTGGACCGAAGACCCGGGCGACCCTAACTCAGATGCCAGCGCCATTGCACCGCGTAACCCCGTGGCCCGCCTTGCCCTTACCGACAACCGGTCGAAAGTATTTCGTTACATCGCCAACCTGGAAGCAGACTACCGCTTTAGCTTCCTTCCCGAACTGCGTGCCCATGTAAACATGGGTATTGACTATTCAAAAAGCGAGGGTTTTAACAATGTTTCACAGCTGGCGCCCTGGACCAGCGAACTGGGCAGCCGCACCGATTACACCGGAAAAAACCAGTCGAGGCTATTTGACTTTTACCTGAATTATGCCAAAGAAATCAATGACCACAAAATCGACTTTACGGGCGGATATTCGTACCAGAGCTTTCAGCGCGATGGCTCCAACTTTAGCCGCAGTTACGACAACTCGGTATATTACGATTACGACGTAACCCAGGATGGGGATACCGTTGCCCGCAAATTTATACCAGACCCCAACTACCTGATATCTTTTTTTGGGCGCGCCAACTATAATTACAAGGGCAAATATCTGGTTACGGCCACCCTGCGCACCGATGGTTCATCGCGCTTTGCCGAAGAGAACCGGTGGGGTGTGTTTCCGGCTGTTGCTCTGGCCTGGCGTATGAAATCGGAAAACTTCCTGGCCGATGTAAAGGGGTTATCCGACCTTAAACTCCGGCTGGGTTATGGCGTTACCGGCCAGCAGGATGTGGGCGGAGCGTATCCTTACCTGCCTGTATATGTGCTCAGTACCTCAACGGCCCAGTATCAGTTTGGCGACACTTTCTACCAAACCTTCCGGCCTTCGGCCTACGATGCTTCGTTTAAATGGGAAGAGACTACTACCTACAATGCAGGTCTGGATATAGGACTGATTTCAGATCGCATTACGGCCTCGGTTGATTTTTATTTCCGCGAGTCGCGCGACCTGATAAATACCATTCCTATTCCGGCAGGGAGTAATTTTAACAACTTCCTTACCACCAATGTGGGCAATCTGGAAAACCGCGGTTTGGAAATAACCCTTAATGCAAAAGCCATTAAAACAAACACTCTGACATGGGACCTGGGCTTTAACCTGTCGCACAACAAAAACAAAATCACCAAACTTACCGCTACCGATGACCCCAACTACCAGGGTGTGAACGTAGGCGGAATTTCGGGTGGGGTAGGCAATACCGTTCAGAACAACAATGTGGGCTTTGCCCAGAACTCCTTCTTTGTGTTTCAACAGATTTACGACGCCAACGGAAGGCCCATAGAAGGTTTATATGTTGACCGTACCGGTAACGGAGGCAATGTGGTAAGCAATCAGCTTAATAAATTTCACTACAAGCAGCCGGCACCCATTGTGCTGATGGGCTTTACCTCAACGCTCACCTATAAAAACTTCGACTTCTTTATGGCCGGCAGGCTCAGCCTGGGTAACTATGTGTATAACAATGGTGCTTCGAACACCTTTTACCAGGCAGCTTTCAACAACAATACGGTAACCTTTAACAACTTAAGGCGATTTATTTACGATACCGGCTTTGCTGCTGCCCAGTACTGGTCCAGCCACTATGTTGAAAACGGATCGTTCTTTAAAATGGATAATATGAGCCTGGGTTACAATGTATCGGAATTGTTTAATCAAAAGCTGAAAGCGCGATTCAGCTTAACGGTTCAAAATGCATTTATGGTAACCAACTATTCGGGCATTGACCCCGAAATTGCCAATGGCATTGATAACAACCTGTATCCGCGCCCGCGCGTGTTTCTGGTTGGCGTTAACCTGACGTATTAAAAACGTATAAACGAGGAAGAATTATGAAAAACAAAATATACCGAATTAGCCTGGCAGCTGTTGCATTGTTGCTTACTTCCTGCCTGGGCGATCTGGATCCCAAACAGCTTGGTCCGAATGTGCTTAACTCGGCCAACGTGTACCAAACAAAAGACGATTATAAGCGTGGCCTGGCCAAGCTCTATGCTTCATTTGTGCTGAGCGGCCAGCAGGGTCCGGCCGGCCAGCCCGATATTGCCGGCATTGACGAAGGCTTTGGCAACTACCTGCGCCTGTACTGGAATTGCCAGGAACTTACTACCGATGAGGCCGTTATTTCGTGGAACGACCAGACCATCAAGGATTTTCACTGGCACACCTGGACCCCCAGCGATGTGTTTATATCGGCCATGTATTCGCGCATTATGTACACGGTGGCAATTGCCAACGAATTTATCAGGGCCACAGCCGGAAATACCGACCCCGACATTCAAAAATTTCATGCCGAGGCCCGTTTTATCCGCGCCCTGTCGTATTACCATGCACTCGACCTTTTCGGTAACCCGCCTTTTGTAACCGAAGCCGACAAACCGGGTTCCTATTTTCCGCGGCAGATTTCGCGCGAAGATTTGTTTACCTATATCGAAAACGAGCTGGCCGATATTGAAGACGATCTGGGAAACCCCAAATTTGAATATGGCCGTGCCGATAAGGCAGCCGCCTGGATGCTGCAGGCAAAGCTTTATCTGAATGCCGAAGTCTATATCGGAACACCAAAATACACCGAATGCATTACGGCTTTGAACAAAATATTCGCTTCGGGAGCTTACAGCCTTTCCACCAACTATCGCCACAACTTTGTAGCCGACAACCATACCAGTCCGGAGTTGATTTTAACTTTTAATCATGACGGCCAGCGTACCCAAACCTATGGAGGTATGGTATATCTTATTCATGCACCTATCGGGGGCAGCATGAACTCCATGGATATTTTCGGGGTGCAAAACCCGTGGGGTGGCATTCGAACCACCAAACAGTTTGTAAATAAATTTCCTGACATTTCCGGTACCACCGATCAACGTGCGCTGTTTTATACCGACGGGCAATCGCTGGAAATTAACGACATTGGTGTGTTTACCGATGGGTATGCCTTGACCAAGTTCCGCAACCGTACCCTTGCCGGAAATTTGCCTCCCAACCCGCACCCGGATTTTGTAGATACCGATTTTCCGATGTTTCGCCTGGCCGATGCCTACCTGATGTATGCGGAAGCGGTGCTGCGCGGCGGTGCCGGTGGCTCAACCGGACAGGCCCTTACTTATGTAAACATGGTGAGAACACGCGCCTATGGCGGTGATACCTCGGGGAATATTACTTCCGGTGAGCTGAACCTGGATTTTATACTTGACGAACGCGCCCGGGAGTTGTACTGGGAATGCCACCGGAGAACAGACCTGATACGTTTTGGCAGGTTTACCGGCGGTTCCTACCTGTGGGCATGGAAGGGCAACGTAAAAGATGGTGTAGCCACACCCTCGTTCCGTGATCTTTTCCCCATACCGGCAGCTGATCTGGCCGCCAATCCCACGTTGACGCAAAATCCAGGTTATTAAACGTTAGCAATCATGATGAATATGAAAAATATGTTCAAAAAAGCAACATGGGTATGTGCCATATTCCTGGCCGTACAGGCCTGCGAAGAGGAGGGCGATCGGATAGTACTGGGCGATCCTTCTGACTTTGTGGCACCGGAATGGATCAGCACAGCTACCGCTCCGGCAAAAGTTCTGGACCCGGAGAATGAACAGGATGAGTTCGAAACGTTTATTTGGGCCAATGCCCAGTATGGTGCACCAGTTTCGGTGCGGTACGAAATTGAAATTTCGCGTTACGCCAGCTTTAATCCGGATTCAACCCGCACGTTGACAGCTGTTGAGGGTACTACCACCAACGACACCCGTTGGTCATTGGTAACGGTTAAGCAAATGAACGATGCCATGCTTGCGCTGGGTTTGCCGGGCTTTGCTGAATCTACAGTTTATTTGCGGGTAAAATCAACCATTAACGGCATCACTAATGAGCCGCTTTACTCCGGTACTATTGCGCGCAGGGCCACTACTTACCGTACCAGCGACTGCGGCAATTTCTGTTCGGTGGGCATCATTGGCAGTGCCACACCCGGTGGCTGGCTATCGGACATTGACATGCGCCTCAACGACCCTACAGGGGTCGACCGCTCAACCTGGACGGTTACCGTTTACCTGCTGGGAGGGCAAGTGGTGAAATTCCGGGCTTTGGATTCCTGGGACACCAACTGGGGCAGCTCGGATTTCCCTTCGGGAACCGGGGTGCAAGACGGTCCCAACATTCCTATTCCGACCGACGGCTATTACAAAGTATTGTTTAATGACGAAACCGGGGCTTACCAGTTTACGCTTATCAGCAATACCTATAGCCAGATAGGCGTTATTGGTACCGGGGTCGGGGGCTGGACCGACAGCGATGAGAAATTCTTAACCCAAAGCGGTACATCGGGCGCTGCCGCACACGTGTGGACGGGAACTATTACGTTCTCGGCAGGTGAGGTGAAGTTCAGAGCTAACGCCTCGTGGAGCAACAACTGGGGAGAAGAGGCTTACCCAAGTGGTTATGGCGTAGCCAACGGGCCCAATATTGATATTCCTACCGGAGGCACTTATTTTGTTTACTTTAACTCCGCTTCGGGTGAGTACATGATTGGCCCCACCGCCAACGCGGTTCCTTACACATCAGTAGGTGTAATTGGCCCGGCAACACCCAATGGTTGGGATGGGCCGGATGAAAACCTAACCGTTAATCCCGCCAATGCATATAAATTTTCCAGGGTGTTAACCCTTATCGATGGTGAACTTAAATTCCGGGCCGATGATGCCTGGACTGTAAACTGGGGCGCCTCGACTTTTCCGGCAGGCATTGGCGTGCAAAGCGGTGCCAACATACCGGTACAGGCAGGTACCTATTTTGTTACTTTTAACTCCCTTACCGGTGAGTATCGCTTTTTAAAATAATTTACACCTAATTATAACCGCCGGCCGGCATCAGAATGTGCCGGCCGGTTTATTACAAACCCTTGTGTGTATGCGAAAGGCGCTCTGGCTGATGGGCATGATAACCCACGTACTGTGGGCACAGCAAAAGGTTACGCTCGACCCAATAATTACGCCTGCCCTGTTCAGGCATACCGATGTTATAACCGTTACCTACGATGTTACGGGCACTTCGCTTGCTTCGCTCAACAATGCCTGGATATGGGTGTGGATTCCAGGGCCAAATATTAACGGCCGGTATAACATCAATCCCGCAACTGCCGCAGCCGACCCGGCCAAATTCACCAAAACCACCAATGCTGGTCGTACGCTGTTTACCATATCCTTTAAACCTGTAGATTTTTTTACACAGAATATTTCTTCCTACACCCAAATAGGTATGTTGCTGAAGGCCAACGACTGGCCCAACGGCCAAACCACCGATTACCTGGCCACGTTCTGGGATGGAAGTTTTCAGATTGCCCTTACCTCGCCTTTAAGCCGGCCGATGTTTGTAAATACCAACGACATTTTTACCATATCGGCCGAAACTCCGGTGAATGCCGATTTCAGTCTTTACATCAACAACACCCTAACCAGCCAGGCAGCCAATACCCGCAACTTTACCTACAACCACACCGTTACCGAAACATCGGGTTATGGCACGGTGCGGCTCGAAGCTTCTGCCGGAACGGCAACCGATGCGGCAGAATTTCAATATATTCTCCGCACAGGCAGCCCGGTGCAGGCACGCCCTTCCGGCATAAGGCCCGGCATTAACTACGGCACCGATCCAACTCGGGTGGTATTATGCCTGCAGGCCCCGGGAAAAAACACCGTTTATGTGAGGGGCGATTTCAGTAACTGGGATGTACTGCCGGAATACATTATGAAAAAAGATGGTGAGTTTTTCTGGATTGAACTAACGGGACTTACGCCGGGCCAAGAGTACGGCTTTCAGTACCTGGTGGATGAAACCCTGTGGATTGCCGATCCGTATGCCGATAAGATTCTCGATCCGGATGACCAGTATATTCCGGCAACCACATATCCCGATTTAAAACCTTATCCGGCAAAAGCCTACTCATCTTTCTGGTATTTTAACAGGGTATCGGTATTTCAAACTGGCCAACTACCTTATTCATGGCAGGCTACGTCCTACCAAAGGCCCGACAAGAAAAATCTTGTGATTTACGAATTGCTTCTTCGCGATTTCTTTGACAACGGTAACCGCAATTATCAGAATCTTATTGACACCCTGTCGTATTTCAAAAGATTGGGAATCAATGCTATTGAACTTATGCCGGTTATGGAATTTAACGGTAATGAGGGCTGGGGCTATAATCCCACCTTTATGTTTGCACCCGATAAATATTACGGTACCAAAGAAAAATTGAAGGAGTTTATTGACCGCTGCCATCAAAACGGAATAGCGGTTATTCTCGACATTGCGCTGAACCATCAGGACATTCCCAATCCCATGGTCATGCTGGATTTCGATTTCGAAAACTTCAGGCCCACTTCCGCTAACCGGTGGTTTAACGTTACCGCAACACATCCGTTTAGTGTTTTTTACGATCTGAACCATGCCAGCGCCTATACCCAGGCCTATGTGGATACGGTTACCCGGTACTGGCTGGAGGAATACCGGGTTGACGGCTTTCGGTTCGACCTTTCCAAGGGATTTACCCAAACCAATACCGGCAGCAATGTTGAGCTCTGGTCTAACTACGATCCTTCACGCATTGCACTAATCAAACGCATGGCCGATAAGATATGGAGCCACACACCCGATGCCATTATTATACTGGAGCACTTTGCCGTAAACAGCGAGGAGAAGGAGCTGGCCGAATACCGCGCAGGAGAGGGCAAAGGTATGCTGCTATGGGGCAACCTGAATTACGCGTACAATCAAAACACCATGGGGTATTCGGATAACTCCTCAATCGACTGGGTATATCATGGCACACGGGGTTGGAGCGTGCCGCATGTGGTGGGATATATGGAAAGCCATGACGAAGAGCGGATGATGTACAGAAATTATCAGTTTGGCAACGCGGCATCGGGCTACAATACCAAAAACACAGCTACGGCCCTTCAGCGCATGCGCGCTGCGGCGCTGACTTTTTATACTTTGCCCGGACCCAAAATGCTATGGCAATTTGGTGAGCTGGGTTACGATTACAGCATTAATTATTGTACCAACGGCACCGTTAACGACAATTGCCGTCTGGACCCGAAACCGGTAAAATGGGAGTACCGCAACGATTACCAGCGGTACCGGCTTTATCTGCATATAGCCGACCTGCTCAGGTTGCGCAATACTTACGATGTGTTTACCAGTGGCACGGTAACCTTTTCGGGGATGAACACCCTTCAAAAGCAAATTACCATAAAAAACAATCCTTATAATCCGGCACCCGCCAATGCCGATGATATGAATGTGCAGATTGTGGTGAATTTTGATGTAACCCAGAAAGCCGTTCAGGTTAATTTTCCGCACACGGGCACCTGGTACGATTATTATACCTTTGGTACACCTGTAAACGTGGCTTCGCTTCCCCATGCCATCACACTCAGACCGGGCGAATTCCGGATGTTTACCGATGTGCCGGTTGCCAACCCGCTGATAACGTCAACAGAAGATAACGTTGCTCCGGTTGGCGGTACCCGTTTATATCCTAACCCGGTGCTAACAACACTTACCGTTGATGCTGATGTTCCGGTTGAACACGTAAGCATTTTCACCTCAGCAGGGCAAACCCTGCAGTTGCGCCGGGCAGAAGGGGCCAACTGCTACGACCTCTCGGCCCTGCCACCCGGACTGTATGTGGTGCAGGTAAAAACACGGGGTGGTGTAAGCCGTCATCGGATTGTTAAATTATAAAGCCTATTCTCCCATTGCCTTCAGGCCTTCGGTGGCCTTAAAGGAAAAGTCGAACAAGGCCATGTTTTCCCAGTCCGAGCCATTGGTAGCTTCGCTTCCTTTAAAGGCAACCCACTCCGGTGCCCAGTAGCAAAAGCCCATTCCGCCGGGTGTTTCGTTCAATATTTTCCTGAGGCGCACCAGGTAGCGGTACTGTCCTTCCTGCGTAGCGCTGTAACCTGTGATAAGATGCTCCGGTAAACCTACCAGGTTGTTGGTCCAGTCGGCCCAGTCCAGCGTAAACGGATAGGCCGTTTCTGCAATCAATATGGGCTTTCCGGTTTCTGCAGCCAGTGATGCCAGACTGCCCTGTACGGTGCTTAGCGAACGGGTATGCCAGCGGGCGTAATACGACAGGCCAATAAGATCGTAATCAACATTTTCGTTTTTAAGAAGATCAAAAAACCAGGTGCTGTTTTCGGGGTTGGCGTAATGAACCATAACCTGTGCATCCGGGCATCCCTGGCGTATGCCTTCGATAGCTTGTTTGAGCAGCAAAACAAAACCATCGGCATGTAATGAAAGCCTGCCTTCAGGCCAGAGCAGGCCATCGTTAATTTCATTGCCGGCCTGCATGATATCGGGTTGCAGTTGTGCGGCAACCTTACGGCTGTAGTTTCTTACACTGTCGGCCAGGTCTGAAAGGTTCAGGCTTTGCCAGGCTGCGGGTTTGTTTTGCTGGCCCGGGTCGGCCCATGTGTCGGAATAGTGCACCGTAATCCATAGTTTAAGACCTTTGCTTTTAATTTCCTGCGCAAACAAAAGCACTTCCTGCAACGAACTGTGTACGGTTCCAGGGGTGTGCCACAACCTGAGCCTTACTGTGTTGCAACCTGCGGCTTTCAGAATGTCGAGTGCATCACCGGGTTGGTTGCGCGCATCCCTGTAAATCGTACCCCACTGTCTTATTTCCGGAAGGAAAGACAAATCGGCGGCACGGATTTCAATAGCCGGCAGCTCTTCAACAGGGTTAGGGCCGTTATTTTCTTTATTTCCGCAGCCGCAAACAACCGTTAGCAATAAAACCGCATATAGCCGTATCATATTGTAATTTGTATGCGGAGTCAAAATACTATACTTGAGCTAAACTTTCAAAGACAAATTATGCGCTGGTTGCTATGGATTTTCATTGTGTTTGCAGTTCCGGTTATGGCCCAGTCCACCTATGTGGACAAAAGGGGGGTGTGGCGGTGGAAAAACTCCGGAAAAGAGGTTTGTTTATTTGGCGTGAATTACACAGCTCCGTTTGCACACGCCTACCGCACGGCCATGCGTTTGGGTGTAGATATTGAAAAGGCCATTGACGCAGATGTTTATCACTTTGCCCGGCTGGGTTTTGATGCGTTTAGGGTGCACGTCTGGGATACGGAAATAAGCGATACGGCGGGTAATCTTTTAAACAATGAACATTTGCGTCTGTTCGACTACCTGCTGTACCGCCTTCGTGAACGGGGTATTAAGTGCATTATTACCCCCATTGCCTATTGGGGCAACGGCTGGCCCGAGCCTGATGAAGACACGCCCGGTTTTTCGCGTAAATACGGTAAGGAAAAATGCCTGGAACATCCTGCGGCCGTTCGCGCTCAGCAAAATTATCTGGTGCAGTTTGTAAGCCATGTTAACCCTTACACAAAGTTAGCCTACAAAGATGACCCGGCTATACTGGCCTTTGAAATATCAAATGAACCGCATCATAAAGGAACGGCAGGCCAGGTTACTGATTTTATCAACGGCATGGTAAAGGCCATAAGAAGTACCGGTTGCACCAAGCCAGTGTTTTACAATGTTACACACAGCATACATCTGTCAGGGGCATATTTCAAATCCGATATTCAGGGAGGAACCTATCAGTGGTATCCCACCGGTTTGGGCGCGAGGCACAGCCTGCAGGGCAACTTACTTCCTCATGTTGACCGCTATTCCGTTCCGTTTACCAGGTCTGCGGGTTTTTCGTCCAAAACAAAAATTGTCTATGAGTTCGATGCAGCCGACTGTGCGGGTTCTTACATTTACCCGGCCATGGCACGTAGTTTCCGTACGGCCGGTATGCAGGTGGCCACGCACTTTGCTTACGACCCCTCGTATATGGCGCATATCAACACCGAGTACGGAACACATTATATGAATCTGCTCTACGCACCGCATAAGGCTATTGGGCTTATGGTGGCAGCCGAAGCTTTTCGTTCGGTTGCCCTGTACCGGGAGTATGGAAATTATCCGGATAACACGCGTTTTGAAGGAATACGGGTTGACTACGAAACCGATTTGGCTGAGCTCAGCACTGAACAGAAGTTTTTCTATTCGCACAGCACGCCTTCCAACCCTGTAAATACCCGGTTGCTTAACCACATTGCCGGAACGGGCAGTTCACCGGTGGTGCAGTACGAAGGTACCGGCGCATACTTTCTGGACAAGATTGCTGAAGGCGTTTGGCGGCTGGAAGTTTTACCCGATGTGGTGTGGGTAACCGACCCCTTCGGCCGGAGCAGCCCGGAACGAACTGTTGCACGTTTAGGATTTTTCAACCGCCAGATCTCCGTTCACCTGCCCGATTTACCCGGGAGCTATTATGCAACTCCGCTCACCGGTTCAGGTTCTGCAGTGCGGGCAAGCAACCACCGGGTTTCAGTAAAGCCGGGCACCTATTTGCTCTCGGCCGAACCGGCAGGTGAGACATTAAAAAACCGGCGCATCGGCAATATCGGTTTAAATGAATTCGCTGCCGCTGATACCTCCATCCTGCAAGCGGTCATTACCCGCACAGAGGTTATTCACCAGCCTTTGCCGGAAGTGTCCGGAGGAAAGCCGTTGCGTATCACTGCACAAATTGCTTCGGCCAACCGGCCGGCAGAAGTCACTTTGCACTACCGGATAAACAACCGCTACGGCAACCTGAACATGAAACCTTTAACAGGATTTTTACATGAGGCCGAAGTGCCGGCTGCCGTCATGGAAGAAGGTATATTGGAGTATTTCATTACGGTAAGGGAAAATGCCCGAACATTAACTTTTCCTGATGCAGTCAGCACGCAGCCGGGGTCATGGGACTTTTACTACCAACAGTCTTACCGTACCCGGGTTGTTGGTACTTCATTTCCCGTCAGGTTGTTTGTGGCCGATGAAGATTACGACAGGGTGCTTAGGGTGTGGACGCCCGCACGGGTTATACCGCAGCCCGATGGGTTGGGTGCATGGGAAGTACAGCTCGAAAACATCCCGCAGCGATGTTATTACGATACCTTAACTGGAAGGTATCTGTACGCCATGCGGTTTTGTTTTGCAGAACGTGCAGGCGGAAGGCGGGAAGATGTGAGCAACAAAACCCATTTGGTTTTGCGTGCCGGTACTATAGACCGCGACTCACTTACCTTGCGGGTAGGGCTTATTGATGCGCAGGGCAATGCTGTCTGGCAACGCGTTGTGCTGCACAATCAGCTTACCGAACACCGCATATTGCTGAATACCTTTAAGCCAGGCAAGTGGATATTGCTGCCGCGGGGGTACCCGGTGTTTTTGCCTTTTTGGTTTTATCCTCCATCCGGCAGGGCCTTTAACCTGGCTCATGCAGAAAACCTGGAATGGGTGGTTGAAATACCTGCCGAAGAAGTAAACACTTCTGTCAGGTGGTTTGCAGGTGGTGTTTGGCTAGAGTAGGGCAGGCGGCCTGCCGTGTGTCAGCGCTTTTTAAGCGATGATTCCCGAATGACCAGGTGGGTTTTCAATACCTTTTTTTCAGGTATTGTTTCTGCTTCGCTTTTGCCCTTCAACTCAATTTGCCTGATAAGCAGGCGTGCAGCTTCCTGGCCCATTTCAAAGCCAGGTTGATGTACCGAAGTTAAGGGAGGGTCCATAAGCGCGCTGAAAAACCAGTTGCTGTAACCTACTATGGCAATATCGTCCGGAATACGCAGTCCCTTCTTTTTTATAACCTGCATGGCGCCAAAGGCAAGCAGGTCGTTGTTGGCAAAAATGCCATCCGGGCGTTTTTTGAGCGATAACAGTTTTTCAGCTGCCCGCTGCCCGTCTTCCAGCGATCCGTTAGGGCAAATAACTGTTAGCTGCTCATCTACCTGAAGGTTGTTTTCTTTCAGTGCATCAACATAGCCACGTTTGCGGTCTTCGGATATGGAAAGACCCGGCACAGCCACCATGTGGGCAATGCGGGTGCAGCCCTGGCTAATCAGGTGCTTTACGGCTTCATAGGCTCCTTCATAATCGTCAACCAGCACTTTGCTGGTGTTGGGGTTATCGTACCAGCGGTCGAAAAATACCACCGGAACGTCTTTGGCCAGTATGGACTCAATATGATCATATTGCCGGGTTTCGCGCGATATGGAAATGAGCATACCGTCTACCCGGCTGTTGAACAAGGCCCGCAGGTCGGTGGCTTCGCGCTGGGCCGACTCATTGGACTGGGTAAGAATTACGTTATAGCCGGCTTCGTAGGCCACCGACTCAATGCCGCTGATAACCGTAGAGAAAAAGTAATGTACAATTTCGGGTATTATTACCCCAATGGTGTTGGTTTTGCTGTGCCGCAAACTTAGAGCTACGATGTTGGGCTGGTAATTAAGTTTTTCGGCCAGTTCATGTACGGCTTTTTTGGTATCGGCACTAATGTCGGGATGATTTTTCAACGCGCGGCTTACGGTAGAGGGCGATATACCCAGCTCGCGTGCAATATCCTTTATGGTTACCTGGTTAAACTTCATGCGGGCAATATACTAAATCGAACTGCAAGTTGTTGCACAAACGATTGAAACAAAATTATTCAGGCATTTAATAACCAATTGAAAAGAAGGCCCTATTTTTCAGCCGTTTAAAAATGAAAGCACAGGCAGCAATTTTTGATCTTGACGGTGTTATTGTAGATACGGCCAGGTACCACTTTCTGGCATGGAAAAGGCTGGCGGCCAGCCTCGGCATTACCCTTACCGAAGCTTTTAACGAGCAACTTAAAGGTGTTGGGCGCATGGAATCGCTGCAGAAAATTCTTGAATTCGGAAAACTTTCATTGCCCCCGGAAAAAATGGAAGAGCTGGCCGAAATGAAAAACGAATGGTTCAAAGAATTCATCAGTCGCATGCAGCCAACCGAAATTTTTCCGGAAGTGCCCGGCCTGCTCCAGCAGCTTAAACACAATGGTCTGTGCATTGCACTGGCCAGCAGCAGTAAAAATGCCCGCACCGTATTGCAGCGTCTTAATTTAGAAGGAGTATTTGATGCCGTAACCGATGGCAACGACATAGCAAACAGCAAACCCCACCCCGAAATTTTCTTAACAACTGCTTTGCGGTTACAGTTGCCCCCGTCAAACTGCGTGGTTATTGAAGATGCCGCTGCCGGCGTTGAAGCTGCCCTGCGCGCTGGCATGAAGGTAGTAGGGGTGGGCGACTCCAGCGTGTTGCAGGGCGCTCACCGGGTAGTAAGGCAAACCAAAGAAATTACGCCGGCTTTACTGAAAGAGTTGTTGCTGTAATAAACGGCAGGAAAGAAGAACCTACATTTGTAATATGAAAAATTTCATTCAGCATCATCCATGGAAGGTTATTGAAGAAACTTTCCATCCGCTCTGGAACCGCGTTAGCGAAAGCCTGTTCAGCCTGGGTAACGGCAACATGGGTCACCGGGGTAATTTTGAGGAGGGATACAGCGGAGAAACCCTTCAGGGTCACTATGTGGCCGGTGTGTACTACCCCGATAAAACGCGGGTAGGGTGGTGGAAAATTGGTTATCCGGAATATTTTGCCAAAGTACTCAACGCTCCGGCATGGATCGGCATCGGCATTGAGTTGGATGAGGAGCCCGTTGATCTTGCCCGAATGAAAGTGGAGCGCTTCTGGCGTGAGCTGGATATGCGCACCGGTACCTTAACCCGCACCTTTGCCGCTACCACAGCCGGCGGAAAAGCAGTTGAGGTAACAGCCTGCCGGTTTTGCAGCATGGCGCGCAAAGAGCTGGGCCTGATTCGCTACCGCCTTACCAGCAAAAATTTCAATGGCCGGATAACCCTTACGCTTGATGCAGATGCCGATGTGAAAAATCAGGATGCCAACTACGATGAAAAGTTCTGGCGTGAGGTGAGCCGCAAAGTAACCGACCAGTACATTATCATAACTGCGGCCACTCTTAAAACCGATTTCCATGTAAGCACCGGAACAGCCTATCGGATTTTCCTAAACGGTAAACCTGTTTCCCTACAGCCCGAAATAGCAGAACGCGAAAAATATGCAGCCCACCGGATATCAATTGCTGTACAGGCAGGCGATACCATTGAAATCGTAAAATATGGAGTTATAGCCTCTTCATTCAACCACTCCAAACAAAATGTGGAGTTACACTGCCATAGATTGCTGGACGAACTGCGCGGCATACCATTCGAACAACTGCACAACGAACACATACAAAGGTGGGAGGAGATATGGCGCGACTGCGACATTACCATAGAAGGCGATGCAGCAGCACAACAGGGCATTAGATTTGCCATTTTTCATTTAATGCAAACCTATACCGGCGAAGACGAACGCCTTAATATCGGACCTAAAGGCTTTACAGGCGAAAAATACGGAGGAAGTACCTACTGGGATACCGAGGCTTACTGCCTTCCTTTTTATATGAGTACCGCCGGCCAGCATGTGGCACGTAACCTGTTGCTCTACCGTTACCGGCATCTGCCCAAAGCCATTGAAAATGCACGCAAGCTGGGTTTTGAAAATGGAGCAGCCCTGTACCCCATGGTTACCATGAACGGAGAAGAATGCCACAACGAATGGGAGATTACCTTTGAAGAAATTCACCGGAACGGAGCCATTGCCTACGCCATCTATGATTATGTGCGTTATACCGGAGATGAAGAATATTTAACCGACTATGGCCTCGAGGTACTGCTGGCCTTATCCAGATTCTGGTCGCAGCGGGTAAACTGGTCCGATGCAAAAGGCGGCTACGTTATGCTGGGCGTAACCGGCCCCAACGAATACGAAAACAATGTAAACAACAACTGGTACACCAATTACATAGCCCGCTGGACGCTGACTTACACGCTCGAAGTACTGGCGTGGGCCAGAAAACACGCGGGCGACAAAACAAGAGCCCTTACAGAAAAAGCAGGGCTTCGGGCTGATGAAGAAAAATGTTGGCAGGACATCATTGAAAAACTTTATCTGCCCGAAGACCCCACAAGAGGCATATTTCTGCAGCAGGATGGCTTTCTGGATAAGGAACTGCGAACCGTTGACTCATTAAAGCCTGCTGAAAGGCCCCTGAACCAGCATTGGAGCTGGGATCGCATTTTGCGATCCTGCTTTATTAAACAAGCCGATGTTTTACAGGGACTTTATTTCTTTGAAGACCACTTCGACCGGGAGGTTATCAGAAAAAACTTTGACTTCTACGAACCCATGACGGTGCACGAATCCTCTCTTTCACCCTGTGTGCACGCTATTCTGGCCTGCTCGCTCGGCTACCTTCACAAGGCATACGAAATGTTTCTGCGAACCGCCCGCCTGGATCTGGATGACTATAATAACGATACCGAAGACGGACTGCACGTTACCAGCATGGCCGGCACCTGGATGAGCCTGGTAAAAGGTTTTGGCGGCATGCGCGTAAAAGACGGAAGGCTGTATTTAAATCCCATCGTTCCAGGACCATGGCAGAGCTATTCATTCCGTATCCTTTTCCGGAACCGCGTGCTGAGGATTACGGCAAAACAAGGAACAGAGGCCACTGTAAAACTTGAATCCGGAAACCCGATTGAAATACAACTGGGCGACAAAATCCTTAACGTTCAGTAACTGAATTTTTCGCAAACGATTGCGAAAACGTTTGCTAACTTTTTATTTAAACAAAATTTGTTATTCCGGTTAAAATCAGCGATTTTTCAGAAAGGAATTAACCTAACTGCAAACCTTATGATGAAGATTTACCAAACCTGGCGGATGCTGTTGCTGGCGGTTATGCTGGCCGGCGTCTCCGCAGCCTGGGCCCAAACCCGAACCATATCCGGAAAGGTTACCTCTTCGGATGACGGCTCGCCCATACCTGGCGTTAACGTGCAGGTTAAGGGCACTTCAACCGGAACAGTTACCGATGCCAACGGGAGTTTCAGCATTTCAGTAGGCAACGATGCCGTGCTGGTGTTTTCGTTCATTGGCTATGTTACGCAGGAAGTAACAGTGGGCTCGCAAACCACCGTTGACGTGGTCTTGCAATCGGATGTTACGGCCCTGTCAGAGATTGTGGTGGTGGGCTATGGCACACAGGAGAAAAAGGAAATAACCAGTGCAGTGGCCAGCATCAAATCAGAAAACTTTAACCGCGGTACGGTTAACGACCCTGCACAGTTGCTGGCAGGTAAAGTTGCCGGTTTAAGTATTGTGCGCCCGGGTGGTGACCCTAATGCCGGTCAACCATCCGCCTGCGGGGTATTACTACGATAGGTGCCAACAGCGAGCCGCTTATTGTTATTGATGGAGTAATTGGTGGTTCGCTCAGCACAATCGACCCCAATGATATTGAAACCATTGACGTGCTGAAAGACGGATCTGCGGCTGCCATTTACGGGGTGCGCGGTTCGAGCGGTGTGATTATTATTACCACCCGTTCAGGTAAAGCCGGACGCTTCCAGGTAGATTATAACGGTTCCTATGCCATCGAATCTATTGCGCGGAAAATTGAAACCATGGATGCAGCCGAGTACCGCACCCTTCCGGGAGCAATTGATTTGGGAGGCAACACCGATTGGCTGGACGTGGTAACCAACACCGGTAAAACTACTGTGCACAACATAGCTGTTTCCGGCGGCAATGCCTCTACTACCTACCGGGCTTCCTTCAACTACCGCGATGCACAGGGCATTAACCTCAATTCAGGTTTCAGCCAGATTATCGGAAGGTTAAATATTACGCAGAAAGCGCTGAACGACCGCGCAACTTTTTCGCTGAACTTTGCTACCACCACCCGCGATGCAAGCTACGGTTTTACTGAGGCGCTTCGCTATGCCGTAGTGGCTAACCCTACCTTACCGGTATATTATACCGGAGCACCCGGTCTTACTAATATTGGTGGCTATGCTGAACGCGATATTTTCGATTTCTTTAATCCGCTTGGTATTGCTGAAAAAAACAAAAACGAAGGCAAAGACAAGCGTCTGCTCATGAGTATCCGCGGTGAGTATGATTTCAGCGATGTGATAAGCGGCCTGCGCGCGGCCGTGTTTTATTCGCGCCAGGAAGAAAATGATTTGCGCGGAGAATATTACTCCAAAACCTCCAAATTCCGCGGATTTGGCCGAAACGGCCTGGCCAGCCGGGCTACCCATACGCGCTTTAATGAATTGTTCGAAACCACCGTTAACTACGACAAAACATTTGGCGATGTGAACCTTGCCCTGCTGGGTGGTTATTCTTACCAGTACTTCTTTAACGAAGGCTTTGGTATGGAAGGTGGTAATTTCCTTACCGATGCCTTTACCTATAATAATATGTCGGCTGCGCTTGATTTTGCCAATGGTCTGGGCAGTGTTTTCAGCTATGCCAACTCCAATAAACTGGTAGCGTTCTTCGGCCGGGCTAATTTGAACTTTAAAAACTCGTACTTCCTTTCGGTGAGTGCCCGCTACGAAGGCTCTTCGCGTTTTGGGGCCAACAACAAATGGGGATTGTTTCCTGCGGTAAGTGCAGGGGTCAATATCTCCGATCTGGTATCCATACCACAGGTGCAGTCGCTTAAAATACGCGCCAGCTATGGCCGCACAGGCGCCATTCCGGCCGATCCCTACATTTCGCTACAGCGATTTGGTCCACAGGGCTTTTTCCTTTTTGAAGGCAACTACGTGCCCAGTTATGGACCGGTTAGCAACCCCAACCCCGATTTGGCCTGGGAAACCAAGGATGAGTATAATTTTGGTGCCGACTTTGCCGTGCTGAATGGCAGGCTGTCGGGTTCAATTGAATATTATATCCGTACCACCAAAGACATGATTTTACCCGTTAACGTGCCCGTTCCACCCAACTTGTTCGGCACCACTTGGGTAAATATTGGTGAGCTGCGCAGCAACGGTTTTGAATTCCAGGCCGATTACAAGGCTATTTCACGCCCGGATTTCAGCTATGATGTAGGCCTTAACTTCTCCTCTGCCCAAAACCAAGGTGGTGAGCCTTACTTCCGGAGACCTGAGCTTTGGCGAAGGCGGGGTGTTGTATCGTGCGAACATGGGCGCTCCGGGCCAGAACGACACCCAACTGGTGCGGGTTAAAGAGGGAGATCCACTGGGCCAAATATGGGGTCCTATTCAGATTGGGGTAAATCCTGATGGAACTCCCCGGTTACAGGACCTGAGCGGGGATGGCAGCTATTGTAATTGCAATGACGACCGAACAGTTATCGGAAACGGCTTACCCAAATTTCTTATCGGGTGGAACAACACCATTCGCTATAAAAATTTCGATCTTAACCTGTTTTTCCGGGGGGCATTTGGTCACGATTTAATAAACAGCTACCGCGGATTTTATGAAAATCTTGAAAGCACTACCGTGGGCAACTGGAACGTGGTAAAAACCAAATATTACAATCCCGACATCACCAAAGCTCAGTTTAACAGCAGCCACGTAGAAGATGCCAGCTTTGTAAAGCTGGATAATGCAACATTGGGTTACAATTTCCCGGTTAAGGCGTCGGGCATTCGCAATATTCGAGCCTTCATCTCCGGGCAAAACCTGTTTGTAATTACGGGTTACACCGGTGTAGATCCTGAGGTAAGGTACTTTGATGTAAATGATAGTGATAACGGTGGCCGGCCCGGATCGCCCGACCCGCTGTCTCCGGGTATTGAAAGACGCTCCACTTACTTCACTACCCGTATTATAACCGTAGGTATAAATATTGGGCTTTAATCATTAAAACCGAATGAACATGAAAACAATGATGCGTAAAACCATAATGAGCGGCCTGGTGGCTACGGCACTTATGCTGTCGTGTACCAACCTGGATGAAGAGCTTTTCGACTCTGTAACAGCCGACAACTTTTTCAAAACTCAGGAAGAGTTTATTGCGGCACTGGGTCAGGCCTACTCCTCGCTTGGGGGGTTAGGCAACCATTCCAACCTGTGGTCCATTCAGGAAATATCATCCGATGAACTGGTTATTACCACCAAGGGAGGCGACTGGTATGATGGGGGTGTGCTCATTCAACTTCACCAACACACCTTTTCACCCTCTAACGGATTTTTCAATAACGCATGGGGCTTTTTGTATGGAGGAGTAAATACCTGCAACCGCCTTATTTTTCAATTCGAGCAACTTTTATCCAGTACCGATCCCACTACGGTCGACTTGGCTAATAAAACCATTTCTGAACTAAGGGCCCTTAGGGCATTGTGGTATTATTGGCTGCTGGATGCCTATGGCAACGTACCGCTGGTAACCGATTTTACGGCCACCGGTGCGCCGGCAAACAATGCCAACTTTGCTGCAGGCAGAACAGCCGTGTATAACTTTGTAGAGTCGGAGCTGCTCGATGTGCTGGACGATCTCCCTACCGAGAAGACGTCAACTACTTACGGGCGCATGACACGCTGGGCCGCGCAGGCTATTTTAACCAAACTTTACCTGAATGCCGAAGTGTACACCGGTACGCCACAGTGGAACAAAGTAATTACCGCTGCCGATGATATTATTGACAACGGTGGCTTTTCGCTGGAAGGACTGTACGCTGACAACTTCGCCATTGAAAATTCGGGCTCCAGAGAAAACATTTTCGTGTACCCGTACGATAAGGTGTTTGCGCAAGGTTTTAATTGGCCTATGATGACCCTGCACTATGCCAGCCAGGGGGTGTACCGGTTTACCATGCAGCCCTGGAACGGCTATGCAGTAGTTGAGGAATTTTATAATTCCTACGTAGATCCGGTGGCCAACCCCGGTCCGCAGGGTCCGGTATGGAAGGGACTATGCCCGGATGTGGATGAAAATGGCATTCCCGATGACACAGGCACGCTCGATGAGCGCCTCTCGAATTTTATAGTGGGTCCGCAGTTCAATCCGGATGGTTCACGGGCTATTGACCCGGCTGCTGAGCCGTTCGATCCGGATGGTCCTCCGCTTACCTTTACCCCCGAGAATAATGAAATCTTCCCGGATGGCTGGCGCCAGGGCGGTGCCCGCATTGGCAAGTATGAATTTGAAGTGGGGGGCACGAACAACATGAGCAACGACTTTGTAATCTTCCGCCTGGCAGATATCCTTCTGGCTAAAGCCGAAGCGCTGTGGCGGCTTAATAATGCTGATCCTGAAGCGCTTACCCTGGTGAATCAGATCCGCGACCGCGCCGGGGTGGATCCTTTCACTTCGCTCGATGCCGATAAGCTGCTTGCCGAGCGTGGCCGCGAAATGTTTGCCGAAATGACCCGCCGGCAGGATTTGATCCGCTTTGGAAAATGGTCGGATGCCTGGTGGGAGAAGCCCGCTTCTCCCGATCCTAAATACCGGGTATTTCCCATACCTCAGATACAGATTGATGCCAATGCCAACCTGACCCAAAATCCCGGATATTGATTTCAGGTATTTTGTGACTAAACAAAAGCAAGGATAACTCCTTGCTTTTGTTTTTACAGTATATAGTGTGAAATTGAAGCGTGCGCTGTAAGCTAAACTTTTTGCTGCTTTTACTCTTTTTTATTACCCGATGCGGAAAGAAGGAGGAACCTGTGCTGGCTGGTAAGTCATACTTATTCAGTATATTGGATTCTGCACAAACCGGCATTGCGTTTTCCAACAACCTTCACTACAACGAAACATTAAACCCTTATACTTTCCGCAATTTTTTTAACGGCGGAGGCGTAGGAATAGCCGATTTCAACAACGATGGCCTTGCCGATATTTTTTTATGCGGAAATCAGGTGCCTAACCGACTTTACCTTAACAGAGGGAAATTTAAAATTTCAGGATATTACCGAAGCCGCCGGACTTTATTTTGAGGGAACATGGACTACGGGCGTGAGCCTGGCCGATGTGAATGGTGACGGATGGATGGACATTTACCTGTGCAAGTCGGGACCTCCGGGAGGAGATCGCAGACATAACGAACTCTACATTAACAACGGCAACCTTACCTTTACTGAACGCTCGAAAGAATACGGACTAAATTTTGAAGGACTATCGGTGCACGCGGCATTTTTTGATTACGACCGCGACGGTGATCTGGATTGCTACCTCCTGAATAACTCCATCCGTTCGGTGGGACAATACGATCTTCGAAAAGATCAGCGCAAAATACCCGACCCCGCCGGCGGCAATAAATTGCTCCGAAACGACGGCAACCGGTTTACCGATGTAACCCTTCAGGCCGGCATTTATTCCAGCCAGATAGGCTTTGGCCTTGGCGTGGCTGTGAGCGACATCAACCTGGATGGCTGGCCCGATCTGTACGTTGCCAATGATTTTTTTGAAAAAGATTACCTGTACCTTAACCAGCGCAATGGCACCTTCAGGGAGCAACTGGAAGATATGATGACCGAAATAAGCCTGGGCTCAATGGGCGCAGATATTGCCGACATCAATAATGATGGACTGCCCGAAATTTTTGTTACCGAAATGCTTCCGGAAACCGACTACCGGCTTAAAACCACGAGCCAATTCGAAAACTGGACCAAGTACAGCGAAAACGTAAAAAATGGTTACTTCCGGCAGTTTAGCCGCAATGTCCTGCAACTTAACAATGGCAATGGTACATTCAGTGAAATCGGGCGGTACGCCGGTGTTCAGGCCACCGACTGGAGCTGGGGCGCTTTAATGTTCGATATGGATAATGACGGATGGAAAGACATTTTTGTAGCCAACGGAATTTACAAAGACCTGCTCAATCAGGATTATGCAAATTTTGTAGCTAACCCGGTGTTTATTCGAAGTCAAATCAAGAAAGGCGCAGCAGTTATAACACAGCTTATCGACACCATACCGTCTAACAAAATTTCCAATTACTTTTTCCGCAACAACGGTAACCTTACATTTTCCAATATGAGCGGTTTCTGGGTTGCTGACGCACCAGGTTTTTCCAACGGTTCGGCTTATGCCGACCTGGATAATGATGGCGATCTTGACCTGGTGATTAACAATGTAAATATGCCCGCCATGGTTCTGGAAAACAACGCAACCCGGTATGAACCGGCCAGTAACTATTTTGCCCTGCAGCTCATTCAATCAGACAAAAATCGCTTTGCCGTTGGAAGTAAAGTCTGGATATGGGCCGGTGGCCGTTCTTTTTATCAGGAACTGTTTCCGGCCAGAGGTTTTATGTCATCGGTAGACTACCGGCTTTTTTTTGGCCTGGGCCATGCTTCAGCTATCGATTCCATGGTAATTCAATGGCCTGACGGAAAGCACACCCTGCACAAAAACCTTCGGGCAAATGCTTTTTTAACTGTTGCCAAAGAAAATTCTCAGCAAACCAATCCGGTACAAAAAACCGAAAATCCTGCCTGGTTTGTCCGGTTAAACCCGTCAGGTATTCAGTTCAGTCACACAGAAAACGAGTATGATGATTTTAATTTTGACCGGCTTTTATTTATAATGACTTCCAACGAGGGGCCCTGCCTGTGCAAAGGTGATGTGAATGCCGATGGTTTGGATGATTTTTATATCGGAGGAGCAACCGGGCAGCCCGGCAAACTGTATGTTCAAACAACTGATGGAAAGTTTAAAAGCCTTGCCGAAAGTATTTTTGAAGCCGACCGTCAATCGGAAGATGTAAGTTGTGTATTCTTTGATGCCAACGGTGATGGCCGTGATGACCTGTACGTGGCCAGCGGAGGCAGGGAGTTTTCGTCCAGTTCTTTTGCACTGGTTGACAGGTTGTACTTCAGCAATACGGGCTCTGTAACAAAAAGCACCCAGGTTTTGCCACATGGCTCGCGATTCTCATTATCATCAACAGTTACCGTAGCCGATTTTAATCATGATGGCTTCCCCGATCTTTTTGTGGGCGCACGCCACCGGCCACAGGCTTATGGCGTTGTATCCGAAAGCTATTTGCTGCTCAATGACGGAAAGGGCCACCTTACCGATGTTACTGCTGATTGGTTACCTGCACTTAAACTGGCTGGCATGATTACGGCTGCTGCCTGGGCAGATGTAAATGCAGATGGCCGGCCCGACCTTGTTCTGGCTGGTGAATGGATGCCCATCAGGTTGTTTATAAACCGCGACTCAGGCTTTGTTGACGAAACCCTTGCGTGGGGCCTCGGTCAATCCAACGGCTGGTATCATGCACTGGAAATAACGGATGTGAACAATGATGGCCGGTCGGATTTGGTTGTCGGTAATCATGGACTGAACTCCATGTTCCGCGCTTCGGCTTCGGCACCACTCATGATGTGGGTAAATGACTTTGACAACAATGGCACTACTGAGCAAATTATTGCCCGGAACCTGGACGGAAAATATTATCCTTACGTGCTGTTACCTGAGTTTCTGGCGCAGATGCCGGTGTTTAAAAAGAAATTTCTGTATTACAACTCTTACGCCGGTCAACCGGTCGAAAATATTTTCGGCAGTGAAATGCTAACCACAAGCATCCGCTACGAAGCTTTTGATTTTGCCAGCTCGGTATGGCTTAACAGGGGTAACCGCTTTGAAAAGGTTGAGCTGCCACAGCCTGCCCAGTTTATGCCTGTTTATGCCATCCACAGTCACGATGTAAACCATGATGGCAACACTGATTTGATTCTGGGCGGCAACCAGTCAAGAGCCAAACCGCAAACCGGAGCTTATATGGCCGGCTACGGTGTGGTGCTTTCGGGTAACGGTGATGGCACTTTTCGCCCGCTTTCTCAGGCCGAATCGGGCATTTCGTTACGGGGCGATGTAAGGAATATTGCAACAATAAAGATAAGAAGAGAGCCGGTAACTCTTTTTGCATTGAGTGACGGCCCTCTTTATTTTTTTAAATCAAAATTCAAAAACCAGTGAAGACCAAAAAACTTTTATTTATTTTTCTTTCAGTTGCAATGGCCTGCAACCATATCCCGTCTGAGCGTAGAAAAACCACTGACCTTTTTCTGGGTGTATACCTGGGAATGGAAAAGCAGGAATTTTACGATCACTGCTGGAAACTTAACCGCGATGGTATTGTAATTCAGGGGCCGGGCAACCAAAGTGTGGAGTATAAAATGACAACGGATGATAGCACGGGTATATTGGTGCATTTTTATCCCAACTTTCATAACAACAGGATTTACGAACTGCCCGTGTTGTATAGCTATGAACCTTGGGCGCCCTGGAACCGCCAGTATTGGTCGGATGCGCTGCTAACCAGAATTGTGCAGCACTTCGACAGTACTTATGGAAAGCTGGATGTACTTAATCACCAAACTATGGGGAAGGTTTATTTTCGTATTGACGGCAGACGCCGCATAAATGTATTTATCAAGGACGATCAATACGTGCAGGCTGTTTTTACTGATCTTCGTGTAGAACGTGAACTGAAAAGAAACCAGAACAAATGAAAACCCTGGTAAGCATAACATTTTCTCTGTTTGGTCTGTCGCTTATCCTTCACGGCTGCAGGGAAGAAATTCCTGAAAATACGCTGTTTACGGAAATCAGCCCTGAAGCGAGCGGGGTTAACTTTACCAATACCCTTCGATTTGATAAAGATTTAAATATTTACACCTACCGTAACTTTTATAACGGGGGAGGAGTGGCCTGCGGAGATGTGAACAATGACGGACTTATAGACCTTTACTTTACCTCCAATCAGGGACCTAACAGGCTGTACCTGAACAAAGGCAACTTTACATTTGAAGATATTACCGAAAAAGCAGGCGTAGCCGGCAAACGGTTCTGGTCAACCGGAGTAACCATGGCCGATGTGAATGGCGATGGTTGGGTGGATATTTACGTTTGCAATTCCGGCGACCTGAAAGGAGGTAATAAACAAAACGAATTATTTATAAACAACGGAGACCTTACGTTTACCGAGCGGGCCGAAGAATATGGTGTGGCCGACCCGGGATTCACCACGCATGCCGCCTTTTTTGATTATGACCTCGATGGCGACCTGGACCTGTATATACTCAATAACTCCTATCAGGCTATTGGCAGTTTTAATCTTAGAAAAAACGAACGCCCCAAACGTGATTCGCTGGGTGGCGACAAACTGCTGCGAAATGACGGCAACCGCTTTACCGATGTAAGTGAACAGGCCAACATTTACGGCAGTGTAATAGGCTTCGGACTGGGCGTTACCATTGGCGATGTGAACAACGATGGCTGGCCGGATATGTACATATCAAACGACTTTTTTGAACGCGATTACCTCTATATCAACAACCGCGACGGAACTTTTAACGAAGTACTTACCGAAGCCATGCCGAGCATCAGCAACGCTTCAATGGGAGCCGATTTTGCCGACATTAATAATGATGGCTGGCTCGATCTTTTTGTTACCGACATGCTGCCCCGCGATCACGGAAGACTTAAGTCGGTTACAACTTTTGAAGACTGGAACCGCTACAGCTACGGTATGGAAAACGGTTACCACCATCAGTTTACCCGCAATACGCTGCAACTCAACAACCACAATGGTACCTTTTCTGAAATCTCAAGACTGGCTGGTGTTGAGGCCACGGACTGGAGCTGGGGTGCACTTATTTTCGATATGGACAACGATGGGCGCAAAGATATTTTTGTGGCCAACGGCATCTACCAGGATCTTACCGACCAGGACTTTCTGGTTTATGCCAGCAGTGAAGAATTCATTCGTTCGGTAGTAAGCCGTTCGGGTGTGGATTTTAAAAAACTCACTGAAATAATTCCTTCAGTTCCCCTACCCAACTGCGCTTTTAAAAACAGGGGCCACCTGCAATTTGATGAGGTAGCCCAGGCATGGGGTTTGGGCAAACCTCAATTTTCAAACGGATCGGCTTATGCCGACCTGGATAATGACGGGGATCTGGATCTGGTGGTCAACAACGTTAACATGCCATCAGTCATTTACCGCAACAATGCACGGGAACGGTATCCCGGCAATCATTTTCTGAGGTTCGTATTAAAAGGCGAAGGCAAAAATACCTACGCACTTGGAACACGCATTACCATTGAGGCTGGCGATTCGGTAATTGTTGTTGAACAAATGCCTGCCCGCGGATTTCAATCCAGCGTGGACCCGCGCCCCTTTGTTGGTCTTGGAAAAATTGCTGTCGCTGAAAAAATAACGATAAAATGGCCGGGCGGTAAAACTATCGTGCTGAAAAACGTTCCGGCAAATCAAACCATCGTTCTGCAGGAGGCTGAAGCAGGACAACCCGAAAAAACAGCCGAAGCAATTGCCAAAACATATTTTACCGCCATCAACGGCATTATCCCATACAGGCATATTGAAAACAACTTCAACGACTTCGACCGCGACAGGCTACTGTTTCAGATGATCAGCAACGAAGGGCCAAGGTCGTGCACAGCCGATGTTAACGGTGATGGCCTTACCGACCTGTTTATTGGCGGTGCCAGAGGGTATGCCGGAGTCCTGCTGGTGCAGCAACCTGGCGGTAAATTTATAACAACAAAAAATCCGGCTTTCGAAGCCGATAAAGAATCTGAAGATATAGGTTGCGTGTTTTTCGATGCCGACAACGATGGCGACCCCGACCTGTATGTCTGCAGCGGCAGCAACGAATTTCCCAATACTTCAACCCGGCTAATTGACCGCCTTTATCTTAACGATGGCCAGGGCCATTTTACGCGGTCGCCTCAGGTGCTACCCTCATCGCGTATGGAAAGCACCTCGGTGGTAAAGGTGGCCGATTTTGACAACGATGGCGACCCGGATCTTTTTGTAGGATGCAGGATTCAACCGGCCTTGTATGGTCCACCGGCCAGAGGCATTATTCTGGAAAACGATGGACGCGGAAATTTTAAGGATGTTACAGCACAAAAGGCCCCGGCGTTTTCTTCGCTGGGCATGATAACCGATGCCGCCTGGCATGACTTTAATCATGATGGCACACCCGACTTGCTTGTGGCAGGCGAGTGGATGGGGCTTCGGTTGTTTGCCAACCAGGATGGAATATTCAGTGAAATATCCGATCGTTCAGGCCTGAAGTCAACATTAGGTTTGTGGAACTGCCTGCAGATAACCGACCTGAATAACGATGGCCTTCCGGATATTGTAGCCGGTAACCATGGCCTGAATTCGCGATTCAGGGCAACGCAGCAAAAGCCGCTTGAGATGTACGTAAACGACTTTGATCGTAACGGCATAACCGAACACATTATTACCGGGTATTTTGACGAAAAATCCTATCCATATGTGCTTCGGCATGACCTGGTAGCGCAAATGCCCTACCTTAAAAAGAAATATCTTCGCTACCGCGATTACAGCAATCAGCAAATACACCAGATCTTTACCCGCGAACAGCTCAGTCAGTCTCTGCATCTGCAGGCAACTGAGCTCCGCTCATCTGTTTTTCTCAATACGCCACAGGGTGTTTTCAGACATATTCCGCTTCCGGTAGAAGCCCAGTTCTCTGTTGTTTATGCTTTGCATGCTGACGATTTTACCAACGATTCCATCCCCGATCTTCTCGTGGGCGGAAATAATTACCGTTGCAAGCCTGAAGCCGGCCGGCAGGATGCCAGTTATGCCCTTATGCTGAAAGGTAAAGGCAACGGCGCCTTCGAGGCCCTTCCCGTATCCTTATCCGGATTTATGGTAAGGGGAGAGATCCGTCAGTTTCAACCCGTTAAACTGGGTGATAAACGCATTATTGTGGCAATACGCAACAACGATACCCCGGTGGCATTCCAGAGTAATTTATGATGCGATCGTTAAGCTGGGTTGTTTGCATGCTCATTCTGGCTGGCTGCTCTCAAAACCAAAGCCGGAATAAACGGTTTACATTACTGGCGCCCCGCCAGACCGGCATTGATTTTATTAACCGTATTACTGACAACGATACCCTTAACATTATCCGCTACCTCTACTTTTATAATGGCGGAGGAGTGGCAGCAGGTGATATTAACAATGATGGACTGCCCGACCTGTTTTTTACCGGCAACCTGGTTGAAAACAAACTGTACCTCAATCTGGGAAACTTTAGGTTTCGGGATATTACCCGGCAGGCTGGCCTGGCCGGAAGCCGCAGCTGGACCACGGGGGTAACCATGGCTGATGTAAATGGCGATGGCTGGTTGGACCTGTATGTTTGCGAAGTGGGAGGCTTCCGGAATCTTAAAGGGCGCAACCGCCTTTATATAAACAACGGTAATCTTACCTTCACCGAAAAGGCGAAAGACTACAACCTGGCTTTTTCGGGCTTTGGCACCCATGCATCATTTTTTGACTACGATCGCGATGGAGACCTGGATGTTTACCTGCTCAACCACTCGGTGCATGCCAATTATACACTTGCCGATATGGCGCTTCGTTATACACCCGATGACCGGTCGGGCGACAGACTCATGCGCAATGATAACGGTGTGTTTACCGATGTTACCCGGGAAGCCGGCATTCTTACGGGTACGCTGGGATATGGTTTGAGCGTTGCGATATCTGATTTTAATACAGACGGCTGGCCGGACATTTACGTGTGCAACGACTTTCGCGAAAACGACTATCTGTACCTTAACCAGCGCAACGGAACTTTTAAGCAGATAGTTGAAAAGGCCATGCCCCACACCAGCCGGTTTTCAATGGGCTCTGACGCAGCTGATATAAACAATGACCTTAAACCTGATTTAATTACACTCGATATGCTGCCAGATGATGAAGTTATTCGCAAGCGTTCGGCCGGTGAAGATTCGTATGAAATTTTTCAGCATAAGCTATCCTACGGTTTTCATTATCAGTTTTCGCGCAATGCGCTCCAGCTTAACCGGGGCGAGGTAAATGGCATTCCGTTGTTTAGCGACATCGCACCTTTTGCCGGAGTAGAAGCCACCGACTGGAGCTGGGCAGCCCTGTTTGCTGATTTTAACAACGATGGGTTTAAAGATTTGTTCATCAGCAACGGTGTGTTAAGGCGGCCCAACGACCTGGACTACATCAGCTACATAGCTTCTACGCCTTCCGGAAAAATTCCCGACCTCGATCTGGCCGAAAAAATGCCCGCCGGCCAGGCAGTTAACCGCATGTTTCAAAATACCGACGGCCTGCACTTTAAAGAAGTTACCCGGCTGTGGATGGACGATGCCACACCCAATTGCGCACAGGGCGCAACCTATGCCGATCTGGACCTGGATGGTGATCTTGATCTGGTTGTAAATGTGCAGAATATGCCAGCGCTGATCTACAGAAACAATACCTCGCCCGACTCTGCCCATTACCTTAGAATTCGGCTCCAGGGAAAGGGCAAAAATGTTTTCGCTATTGGTGCAGGGGTTGAAGCCTATGCCGGCGGTAACAGGTCATTCTATGAAGTTTACACCTCCAGGGGCTGGCAGTCGGCCGTTGAACCAATTGTGCATATTGGCCTCGGTTCCAATTGGATGGCCGATTCCGTCATTATCCGCTGGCCAGACGGCCAGATGCAGAAGTTGTTTCAGGTTGGCGCAAATAAGTTATTGGAGATCAGCCAGGTTGCAGCAACACCGCGAAACGGGAACATCAGCAGCTCCGGAACAAAGTTTTTTAAACCCATAACCATTCCGGGCCTTAGCTACAGCCATTCTGAAAACAAATTTTCAGCCATTAACCATGAACCCCTGCTGCCTTTTTCTCATGCCGTGGCCGGTCCGCCGCTGGCAGTAGCTGATATAAACGGAGATGACCTGGACGATCTTTTTATTGGCGGAGCGGCAGGACAGTCGGGAGTTGTTTTTGTACAACAACCCGATGGTAGTTTTAAAAAAATGAACCAGCCCGATCTTGAAGCTGATGCTGGCGCAGAAGATACTGCCTGCGCATTGGCCGATGTGAATAATGACGGCCTGGCCGATTTGATTGTGGCCGGTGGGGGCCAACAGTTCAACGGGAGCGATGTGCGCCTTAAACCGCGCCTGTATCTAAACAAGGGCAATGGAATGTTTACCCGTTCGGACAAAGCGCTGCCCGAAATTTTTGCCGATGCCTCGGTAATACGCATTGCCGATTTTAATCAGGATAATCTTCCGGATATTTTTTTGGGCGGCAGGGTGGTAGCAAAAGCCTATGGCAAAGTTCCCGACAGCTTTGTATTGCGTAACAATGGCGATGGCACTTTTTCGGATGTTACGCTGCAGCTGTTTGCAACACGCAAGCTGGGAAGAATTCAGGATGCCTGCTGGACTGATGTAAACCATGACCGCAGGCCCGACCTTTTGCTGGCCGGTTACTGGATGCCCCTTACCGTATGGATACAGCAACCCGATGGAAAGTTTGCTGATGAAACCCAACAAAGAGGTTTAAAAAATACTTCCGGCTTATGGAATGTTATTAGCACTGCCGATATTAACCACGACAGCCTTCCTGATTTTATTGCCGGTAATTTCGGACTTAACTCCAGGTTGCGTGCCTCTTCAAGCAGCCCTGTAATAATGTATGTGAACGATTTTGATGCCAACGGGACGGAAGAACAGATTTTAATTTACAACACCCCGGGCGGCCCATCGGTTTTTAATTCCCGCGACCAGCTGGTTAAGCAAATTCCTTCACTTAAAAAGAAATTCCTTAGCTACGCCAACTACAGCAAGGCCGGGCCGGATAATGTTTTTGAAACCGATAAACTCAAAGCATCGGTAAAACTTGAAACTCAAATGCTGGGCAGCGCAATACTAAGAAACAACGGATCTGGTTTCGATGTGTTGCCGCTGCCCGACAAGATTCAGTTTTTTCCTGTTTTTGCTTTGGCCGCTCTTCGTTCGCCGGCAGGTAACTCCACCATGCTTCTGGCGGCCGGCAATCTTACCGATGTGCAACCCGACATTGGCTTTCTTGATGCAGGGTATGGTGAACTGCTGGAGATAAAACCTGATTTCAGTGTGCTGCCGATTCCACCGGAAAAATCAGGTTTCATTGTTCCCGGCCAGGCGCGACACATTGGTGCACTAAAACTTAAGAAAGGACATAAAAATGTGATTCTTGTTTCAAGAAATAACCAGACTTTATTAGCTTTTACTCTTGATGAAAACTACTGACAAAAACCTTCTTTTTGCCTGTTTATGGCTTGGCCTGTCATCGGTTTGTGCACAGCAGCAAAATACATGGCTGGTAACCGCCCCTGTTGAAAGAGGCCAGGCATATTTTGGTGTTACGGTAGCCAATGGCATGATTGGCCTGGTGTCTTCAGCCGAGCCCATGAAGGTGAAAGATGTGGTGCTTAATGGCGCATACGACTACTATCAGCGCGGCAGGGTATCGAACATCCTGAAAAGCTTTAACCATGTAAACATGGCACTCGACATTGACGGCAGGCGCATTGGTCCGGCTGATGTATCAGGCTTTCGTCAGGAGCTGGATATGCGCACGGCAATATTAACCAGCACATTTACCGTTCCCGGAAAGGCTGAAGTCAGGCACCGCCTGCTGGCCCTGCGTCATCTGCCATATTGCGCCCTGAGCATCGTAACCATTAAGGCGCTTTCCAATATTCACATAACGCCAATGAGTATTATTGAGGCGCCCGACCATCTGGCTGATGTGCACAACCTGTACAGCGAAATCGACAGGCCGCATGCGCGCATTCCCTTGCTTACTTCGGTAGGCAAAAGTCCCTCGGGCCGTTTAACGGTAGCTGCCTCATCTTCATTTGTCTTTCCGGAACCGCACGGCCGGCAGCCGCAAATTATCCATGAAGACTGGGATTATAACATGCACCTGGCCAAGTTCTCCAGAAATATTGCGGCGGGGGAGGAATACACCTTTTCGGTGGTTTCGTCTGCGGTATCATCAGCCCATTACAACGACCCGCTTAACGAAGCCGAACGCCTTACGGTTTATGCTGCACTTGAAAAAACCGACCGCCTGTTGCAGCGCCATGTGGCAGAGTGGGAGCAACTATGGAAGAGCGACATCATTATTGATGGCGATGAGGAGGTACAACGCGATGTCAGGTTTGCACTATACCACCTGTATGCATTTGCGCGTCAGGGTACGGCCTTGAGTCTTTCGCCTATGGGGCTTTCGGGCCTGGGATATAATGGCCATATTTTCTGGGACACCGAGTTGTGGATGTATCCACCATTGCTCGTTCTGCAGCCTGCCATTGCCCGCTCGTTGCTGGAATATCGCTATCAGCGGCTGGATGCGGCCCGCAGGAATGCGTTTGCACATGGTTACCGCGGTGCCATGTTCCCCTGGGAATCATCGGCCGAAGGGAGCGAAGATACCCCCGTCTGGGCGCTTACCGGGCCGTTTCAGCACCACATTACCGCGTGTGTGGGATGGGCCTTCTGGAAGTACTATCAGGTTACGCATGACCGGCAGTGGCTGCGCGAGCGCGGATATCCGGTACTGAAAGAAATAGCCGATTTCTGGGCCAGCAGGGTAGAGCGCAAGGCACCAGGGCAGTATGAAATAAACAACGTAATTGGTGCAAACGAATGGCAGGAGAACATCAACAACAATGCATTTACCAATGGCATGGCCATAGTGGTGTTGCGGTATGCCGCCCAGGCTGCCCGGGAGCTGGGCCTCCAGCCCGACCCCGACTGGGAGCATGTGGCCTCCAACATACCCATACTTAAATTCCCTGATGGAGTAACGCGCGAAAATGCTACCTACAACGGAGAAGAAATCAAACAGGCCGATGTAAACCTGCTGGCTTTTCCGCTGGAACTGATTACCAGCCGCGAACAAATTGAAAAAGATTTGCGCTATTATGAACCCCGCATGTCGCCTCAGGGACCGGCCATGGGTTTCTCTGTCCTCAGCACCCTGTATGCCCGACTCGGCCAGGCAGAGAAAGCCTACGAGCTTTTCCTTAAAAGTTACCGACCCAATATGGTGCCTCCTTTTAATGTGCTGGCCGAAACAGCCGGTGGCACCAACCCCTATTTTGCCACAGGCGCCGGCGGCATGCTTCAGGCTGTAATGTTTGGCTTTGGCGGATTGCGCATAACCGATCAGGGGATAACCAGAATACCCACGGCCTTGCCCGCATCCTGGAAAAAACTGGAAATCACAGGAATTGATTTGTATAGCAGAAAAAGTAGAAAACAGAAATAGACTTCTATGAAAAGAATTATTTTGCTTTGCCTTTTCCTTGCCGGGGCCTGCGGGCGGCAATCAGATTACCGGCCGGTGGCAGCCAACCCCGAAAGCCTGCACCAGGTTATGAAAGCTATTACCGATCGCATGGTGCATGATATCTTTTCTCCGCCGGTGGCCAGCAGGGTGTATGCCTATTCAGCTATAGCGGCCTATGAAGCGCTTGTTCCTTTTTCGGATAAGTTTGTAAGCCTGTCCGGTCAAATTAAGCATCTCCCTGCCGTGCCGCAGCCGGAAAAGAACCAGGAGTACTGCCCGGAGTTGTGTGCCATTCAATCGCTGTATAAAGTTGGCCGTCAGCTTATCTTTAGCGAGTCTAACCTGGACACGGTTTACAATAAGGTTACTGAAACCTTTCGCAATTCGGGCATGCCCAAAAAGGTGTTCGACCGGTCGGTGCAGTATGGTAATGTAGTGGCCGATCATATACTGCAATGGGCATCGGGTGATAACTACCATCAAACTCGGTCTTTCCCCAAGTATTCCATTTCGGATGTGCCAGGCACCTGGAAACCCACACCACCTGCATACTTCGATGCCATTGAGCCCCACTGGAATAAAGTAAGAACTTTTGTAATGGATTCTGCCAGCCAGTTTGCGCCTCCTCCGCCCACCCCATTTTCAGCCGAAAAAAACAGCCGGTTTTACAAAGAAGCTGTTGAAGTATATGAAACCGGTAATCGGCTTACCGATGAACAAAAAGAAATTGCCGCCTTTTGGGATTGCAACCCTTTTGCCATGCAGGTACACGGCCACGTCATGTTTGGGATAAAGAAAATTTCTCCGGGAGGACACTGGATAAACATTACTGCCGAAGCCTGCAGAAAAGCTAATTCCGACTTCTTCACCGCCACCGAAGCCTATGCCTGCGTAGCCATTGCGCTGGCCGATGCCTTCATCAGCTGCTGGGATGAAAAATACCGCAGTGTGTTAATTCGCCCCGAAACCTATATCAATCAATACATTGATGAAAACTGGGTTCCCTTGCTGCAAACACCGCCCTTTCCTGAATACACCAGCGGACACAGTGTGATATCGGCCGCAGCATCTACGGTGTTAACCAAATTATTTGGCGATGGATTTTCTTTCACCGATTCTACCGAAGTGGAATTTGGTCTTAAACCACGGAGCTTTACATCGTTTGCCCAGGCTGCAGAAGAAGCGGCTATCAGCCGGATGTACGGTGGTATTCACTACCGTCCTGCATGCGAAAATGGCGTGGTTCAGGGCCGGAAAGTTGGCCAGTGGGTCGTTGAACATATCAATACCCGCAAACAACCCGTAGCGCTTCAAACCAGGATAAAACAATAGAATGTACAATGAAACTCCGACACGCGTTATATGGAATAATATTCCTGGTAAGTGCCTGCCAGAAAAAGTCAGGTCCGCCAAACTGGGAGCAGGTATTTGAGTCATCGTTGTTTCACGATGTTCAGACAGCACCTGTTTTCCCCGACTCCAAAACCTTTCCCGATTGTACACCGCGCACCTCATGGGATGAGATTATATCGCTTTATGAGAAAGAAAAAAATAAGCCGGATTTTGATCTTACAACCTTTGTAGGCAGCCATTTCATACTGCCCGACCGCCCCGAATCAAGTTTTATAAGCGACACTACTGTTACCCTTGAAGAACACATAAAAAACCTGTGGCCCCGGCTTACGCGCCCTGCCGATGAAACGAACGACCAGTCCACGCGCATCGCCCTCCCTTATGCCTACGTTGTGCCAGGCGGAAGGTTTGCAGAAATTTATTACTGGGACAGTTACTTTACCATGCTGGGGCTTCTGGCGCATAACCGGAAGATGGATGCGGTAAATATGGTGAATAATTTCGCCTGGCTCATTAACCGGTACGGACACATTCCCAACGGTAACCGCACATACTACCTTAGCCGCTCGCAACCACCTTTTTTCGCCTGCATGATTGCCCTGTTGCATCAGCACGACAGCACTGCCTTGCTGCGTTATCTGTCCGCTTTAAAAAAGGAATACGACTTCTGGATGGACGGATCCGGTAAGTTGCAAAAGCCTGGCGACAGCTACCGCAGGGTTGTGCTGATGCCCGATGGCTCCCTCATGAACCGCTACTGGGACGATGCGCCCCGGCCCAGACCAGAAGCCTACAAAGAAGATGTGCAACTTGCCGGACTGTCGGGCAGGGCCAAGGAAGATGTATACCGCAACCTGCGGGCAGCGGCCGAGTCGGGATGGGATTTCTCCTCACGCTGGCTGGATGATTCGACCCGGCTCGAAACCATTCGTACAACCGAAATTATCCCTGTTGATCTCAACTGCCTGTTATATTTTGCAGAGCGTACCCTTCAGCAAGGTTATAATGTTAAACAACTAACCGACTCGGCACAGTATTTTACTGACCGTGCCGACAGCCGCAGAAGGGCTATTCTTACCTTTTTCTGGAACGAAACAGCCGGATTCTTTACCGACTACGATTTTGCAAACAGCCGGCAGCGATCGAATAAAACGCTGGCCGGAATGTTTCCGCTGTTTTTTGAGCTGGCCCAGCCGCAAATGGTCACAAGAGCCGCTTCAATCATTGAAAGCGAATTTCTTAAACCCGGTGGTCTAACCACTACGCTTGTCAACAGCAAACAGCAATGGGATGCACCCAACGGCTGGGCGCCCCTTCAGTACATTGCGGTTACCGGACTGAAGCAATACGGTTATGATTCTCTGGCCACCATTATCGCCACACGCTGGCTGGCGCAAAACCAAAGGGTATTTAAACGTACTGGAAAAATGATGGAAAAGTACAATGTTGCCGACACCCTGCAGCCTGCCGGTGGAGGGGAGTATCCCACACAGGATGGTTTCGGCTGGACCAACGGCGTAGCGGCATACCTGCTGCAGCTCAACCAACTGTTAACGTCAGAATTTAAATGAGGCAGGTCATGATACTATTAACAGAGAAATTATGGAGAACGACAACCACCTTTGGGGTATAGATCTGGGCGGCACCAAAATTGAAGGCGCTGTGATTAACGGAACAGACGCTGGCAAGGTGCTTTTCCGGTATCGCCTGCCTACCGGCGCTGAAAAAGGTTACCACCATGTTATAAACCAGATAGCCAACGTGGTTCGTACCATGGAAGAACACCTGGGCTATCGGCCCGGTGTTATTGGAATCGGTACACCCGGCACGCTCGATCCGCAAACACGAACGCTCAAAAATTCGAACTCAACCGTTCTTAACGGAAAGCCCCTGAAAGACGACCTGCAGGATGCTTTGCGCATGGAAGTGCGCATGGCCAACGATGCTAACTGCTTTGCCCTGGCCGAAACCCTGATGGGAGTTGTAAAAGAAAAATTTCCGGCGGCCAGAGTGGTTTTTGGGGTAATTATGGGTACCGGCGTAGGAGGCGGGATTGTTGTGGATGGCAAGGTAATTAACGGTTTGCAGGGCATTGCCGGAGAGTGGGGCCATAACTATCTCGATGAATCGGGAGGGGCGTGCTACTGCGGTAAAAGCGGCTGTGTCGAGAAAATTTTATCAGGCCCTGCACTTGAAAAATTTTACTGCTCGCTTAGTGGTACGCAGAAGTCTTTAAGTGATATATGCCGGCTTGCCCGTGAAGAAAACGACAGGCACGCCCGTGCCACACTGGAACGACTTACCCGGTTTTTCGGACTTGCGCTGAGTGTGGTGATCAATATCCTTGATCCGGATGTAGTTGTAATAGGCGGTGGGGTGAGCAACGTAGATGAATTATTTACCGGGGGTGTTGAGTCGCTTCGTAAATATGTGTTTAATAACCGCCTTGAAACGCCAGTGGTAAAACCTGTACTGGGCGATAGCGCAGGCGTTTTCGGGGCAGCCCTTTTATCAAAATAGCATGAAAAAGAAGATAGCCGTAATCGGGCCCATTCCGCGCGACCATATTGTTACGCACAATGGCGAGCTCATACAAAAATGGGGTTGCGTAACCCATCCGGTAATTGCCCTTTCGGTGCTCACCGGCGGAAGTATGGAAATTATACCCGTAACACACGTGCGAAAGGTTGATGTGGATAATGTGCGCGAAGTGTTTAAAGGATACAAAGGAATAAACCTGAAATACATCACGGCAAAAAACGACCAGGGCGACATTATAAGCCTGCGTTTTACCGACATGAATAACCGGCTGGAGCAGCAGACCGGCTTCATGGACCCCATACTTCCTGCCGACATGGAGGAGCTTGTAAACTGCAGGGTGTTTGTCTTTATTCCCATCAGCGACTATGAAATTACCCTCGACACACTTAGGTATCTAAAAAAAAAGAGCAAGGGTTTAATTATTTTCGATGCTCACGGCCCCACCACAGCATGCCTTATAAACGGTGAACGGAAGAGGAAATTCTGGATTGACCGCGACTTATGGCTGCCTTTCATTGATGTACTGAAGATGAATCTCGAAGAGGCTTATGCCTCATGGTTTGGCAAGGAATATGAATCGGGAGAATTAACCTACCGGGAGCTGAACAACAACGAACTGCGGACGTTTGCCAGCCACTGCCTCGACAAAGGTGTTAAATGTGTGTACATAACCCTCGATGCCAGGGGTTGTGTTGCATTTTTCAGAAAACGCGGCAAATTTTTTGAAGAACATATTGCCCCTGTTAAAGTGGATCATGTTATTGATACCACCGGATGTGGCGACTCGTTTGCCGGGGGATTGGGTTATGGCCTGGCTGTAAATCCTACCGACTACATCGGGGCCGCCCGGTTTGCCAATGCCCTGGGAGCCATGCGTACCCAGGGGAAAACCTTTTCGGTGTTTAAAAGCCTTAAAGATACCCTTGCCATCATACAGGCAGGATATATTAAATCCCAACCAGTTAAATAATTTTTCAAAAATGTATTTCATTTCCGTTTACTAAAACTTAATTTTCAAACACACAACAACTGCATTATGAATTCCGTAAACCTGAACACTGACGCTGAGAAAAAACTTACCTACGATGCCATAGTAGTTGGCACAGGCATTAGCGGCGGATGGGCTGCCAAAGAGTTGTGCGAGCTGGGTTTAAAAACCCTGGTGTTGGAGCGCGGCCGTATGGTAGAACATCCCAATTACCCTACCGCTACACTCGACCCTTGGGAACTGCCTTATGGCGACAGGCCCACACAGGAAGACCTTCGCAAACAGGGGGTGCAAAACCGAACCGGTTACACCATAAAACAATCATCCAAACACTGGTTTGTTAACGATCTGGAAAACCCTTATCTGGAGAAAGAAGGTAAACGGTTTGACTGGATGCGGGGCTACCACGTGGGCGGCCGATCTATTATGTGGGGCCGGCAAAGCTACAGGTGGAGCGACCTCGATTTTGAAGCCAACCTTCGCGATGGCATTGCAATTGACTGGCCCGTGCGCTATAAAGATATCGCGCCATGGTACGACTACGTTGAAACCTTTGCCGGAATAAGCGGCCAGGCCGAAAGCCTGCCCCAGCTTCCTGACGGAAAATTTCTGCCCCCCATGGAACTGAATTGCCTGGAGCAGCACCTGCGCGACTCCATGAAGAAAAATTTTAACCGGGTGTTAACCATTGGCCGTACCGCACACCTTACCGCGCCTGTGGCGCACAGCCCGCAACGCGGCACCTGCCAGTTCAGAAACCTCTGCATCCGCGGTTGTCCGTATGGTGCTTACTTTAGCAGCAATTCGGCCACACTGCCCGCAGCTGCCAAAACCGGCAATATGACACTCCGCCCCGACTCAATTGTGTATGAAATAATTTATGACGAAAAGAAGGGAAAGGCTACCGGCGTAAAAGTGCTGGATGCCAACACAGGCGAGCAGATTGAATTTTACGCCCGCATTATTTTTCTATGCGCCTCTACCATGGGTAGTACTTATATTCTGCTTAACTCTGTCTCCAGTCGTTTCCCCAACGGTTTGGGCAACGACAGCGGTGAGTTGGGTTGCAACATCATGGATCATCACCTGGGCGTTGGCGCTTCGGGCGAATACGACGGCTTTGCCGACAAGTATTACCATGGACGCAGGGCCAACGGCTTCTATATTCCGCGGTACCAGAATATCGGCAAAGATAAACGCGACTTCCTGCGGGGCTATGGCTACCAGGGTGGTGCCGGCCGGGAAGGCTGGTCGCGCTTTGTGGCTGAGCTTGCCATTGGCAAACAACTGAAGGAGGAAGTATCGCAACCAGGACCATGGCGACTCGGCATGACGGGTTTTGGAGAAGTGCTCCCATACCACGACAACCGCGTAACCATTAACCGGGATAAGAAAGATAAATACGGCCTGCCGGTGCTGGAATTCGACACCGAATTCAGGGAAAACGAGTATAAAATGCGCAAGCATATGATGAACGATGCAGCCGAAATGCTTGAAGCGGCGGGCTTTAAAAACATCGTTACCTACGACAACCCCGGAGGCCTTGGCCTGGGAATTCATGAAATGGGAACCGCCCGCATGGGCCATGACCCCAAAACCTCGGTGCTCAACAAATTTAATCAGGTGCACGCATGTAAAAATGTGTTTGTAACCGATGGTTCGTTCATGACCTCGGCTGCATGTGTAAACCCCTCACTTACCTACATGGCGTTTACAGCACGTGCAGCTCACTATGCCGTTGAAGAAATGAAGCGCGGAAATCTTTAATATATGTCTTAATCATTCACCTGCCATGAACATCAATAAACCTACAACTACCGTAATCGGACGCAGAGAAGCCCTGCGCAGGACTGCCATGGTAATGGGAGGGGTGCTTACCGCTCCCACCATTGCTGCAATATTAAAAGGCTGCAAGGCCGAACCCGAACTAACCTGGACGCCCACCTTCTTTACCGAAGAGCAGGCACGCGCCATTACCCGCCTGGCCGATATAATTATTCCTAAAACCGATACTCCCGGAGCTGTTGAAGCAGGTGTACCGGGTTTTATTGAACAGGTGGTAAAAGACTGCTATACAGAAGAAGAGCAAAAGCAATTTACAGAAGGTCTGAACACCTTTGTTGAAGAGGCACAGCAGGAATACGGGCGAAACTTTCTGGACCTTTCGGCCGAAAAACAGGAAGCCTATGCCATTTCCGTACACAACAAGGCTGTTGAACAGGAAAAGGCTGGTGCAGCAGAAAGACGTAAACGGCCGTTCATCCTCAAATGCAAGGAACTTACCATGGCAGGTTTCTTTACCTCCGAGCCTGGTGCTACCCTGGTACTTCAGTATGAAGCAGTTCCGGGATCGTATAAGGGTTGTATAACGCTGCAAGAGGCCGGAGGGAAGGCCTGGGCTACTTCTTAAATCTGTTTGGGTTTGAAAAAAAAGCCGGGCGCAATACCGTCCGGCTTTTTTGCGTTGCTGTTCATCTTTTCACGGCTCTTTTACGAACTCGGCAAAAGGTTTTAGCGATATTGGTCCCAATCCGTTTTTGATAAGGGCATCTTCAAATTTTTTGTACTTGGCCCTGAGTTTTTCAAAATCGGCTTTGGCGGTGGCAAAGCGCTGCTCAAGAGCTTCCATATTGTCCAGTTCGGCCTGGTTGGGTTTGTAGAAACTCTGGGCTACCCTGCTGTAGAGTTCGGCCAGCCTTTCGCGAAGCTGTGGTTCGGCTGCGCCCACATAGTTATCGCCTTCGGTTACCACCAGCGTCTTTTTAAGCTGGGTAAGCCCGGCAACGTAAGGGGCAAAGCTTTTGGCCGCTGATGCATTTTTGGCCTTCAGCGCCTCGGCAGCTTTGAGGTTTTCATCTATTTCATAAACAAAGTAGGCCAGCTCCTGGCATCTGTCGTAAAGTTTGCGGGCTGTTTCCTCCTGCATTTTACGGTCGGCTAGCGGTATGGGCGATTTCTTGTCGTACTCCACCACCAAATCGCTGGTGTATGTTTCGTTACCCTTGCGGATAACCACTTTGTAGTTTCCTGCCGGAACACGAAGCGGAGTAAAACCGCCAAAGGCAAAGGTTTTGGCGGCTGCCATTTTAGGCGGCTTAATGGTATAGTTCCATTCCACCACATTTATGCCTTTCGATTTGCCGGGTGGCAGTTCGGTTATGACGTTTCCGTTTTGATCCTGAATTTCCAGCGTCATTTTGCCAAGTGTGTGGCGTCTTTTAAGATAATACACTATACGTGCGGCAGTCGAAGCATTCTGGCCTACAAACTGCGTTTCGGTGCTGTTACCTCCAAATCCGTTGGCTTCGTTTATTACTGCCGGCTTCAGTTTGAAGAAGTGAAGGTCTTTGTTCATTACTTCCTGCGTAAGCTCACGCAACGGACTGATGTCGTCAATGATGATGATGCCTCGTCCGTGGGTAGCCAGCACCAGGTCGTTTGTGCGCTTGTGCAGCTCAATGAAGTGTATATTGGCGTTCGGCATGTTGTTGGTAAATTTCATCCAGCTTTGCCCGCCATCAAGGGTAATGTACAAACCGAATTCCGTACCCAGGAAAAGCAGGTTTTCGTTTACATAGTCTTCCTGAATGTTACGGCAAAAGCTGGTAATATCAGGGGTTACCAACGACTTCCAGGTAGCACCGTAGTCGGTGGTTTTGTACACATAAGGTTTTTTGTCGCCCGTCTGGTAGCCGGTAAATACGGCATAGGCGGTTCCTTTTCCATGTACGCTGGCCTCGATGTGGTGAACCATGGTGTTTTTCGGTAAACCCGGAACGTTACCCACCACGTTGGTCCAGGTCTTTCCGCCATCGCGCGTTACCTGCAGGTTGCCATCGTCTGTGCCAGCCCATACTACATTTTCATCAAGGGGCGATTCGGCAATGGTAAAAATGGTGCAATGGTTTTCTGCACCCGAATTATCGCGCGATAGCCCGCCCGATTTTTCCTGTTGTTGTTTGGTGGGATCGTTGGTGGTAAGGTCGGGGCTTATCTTTACCCATGTTTCGCCCATGTCATCCGACCGGTGCACAAACTGGCTTCCGATATATACCCGGTCGGGGTTGTTGGGACTGATGGTCAGGGAGGCATTCCAGTTAAAACGCAGTTTGGGGTCGCCTTTGGCGGGCAGCGGCTGGATGGCTTTGGCCTGGTCGCGTATCGGGTCAAAACGCCATACGTTCTCAGCGCCCTGCATTTCGGAGTAGATAATCTTTTTGGTTGGATGCCGGTAGGCCCGGTATCCATCGCCTACGCCTATGCGCACCCAGTCTTTGGCTTCCACACCGCCCGGACTGGAAGAGGGGCCGTACCATGAGCCGTTATCCTGTAAACCGCCATACACGTTGTAGGGCTCTTCATCGTCAACGCTAACATGGTAAAACTGCGATACGGGCAGGTTTTCTACAATTTCCATGGTAGTGCCGCCATCCCAGGAGCGGTAAATGCCTCCATCGGTAGCTACGTAAAGGATATCGGAGTTTTGTATATCGAATTCAATATCGTGAATATCCGAATGCATGGGGCCCAGGTTTTTAAAAGTTTTGCCGCCATCGCGCGAAATGGAACCCGACAAACCGGCTTTTACCACAACTTCCGGATTCCTTGGGTCAACCACAATGCGGCTGAAGTAAAACGGACGCACCAGCAATTCGAAGTCGTTGTTAAGCTGCCGCCAGTTTTCGCCTCCGTCATCGCTTCGGTACAGGCCTTTGCGTTTGTCGTCTTCGGCTTCTACTACCGTGTATAAGATGTTGGGATTGGAGGGCGCAAGGGCAATAGCCAGGCGGCCGAGCTGGCCGGCAGGAAAACCGTTGTGTATTTTTTTAAAGGTTTTTCCGCCATCGGCTGATTTGTAAAGGGCGCTGTTATGCCCTCCGGATTTGAACGACCAGGGCGTTCGGCGCACTTCCCAGAAAGAGGCATAAACGATATTGGGATTTTTGGGGTCAATTGCCAGGTCGCTGCAACCCGTAGTGGCATTTATATAAAGAATTTTATTCCAGGTTTTGCCGCCGTCAGTAGTTTTGTACAGCCCGCGTTCTTCGCTGTCGCTCCACAGCGGCCCCAGCACAGCCACATACACCTCGTTTGGATTTTTCGGGTTTACCTGTATGCCGGCAATGCGCTCGGAATTGGCAAAACCCATGTGTTGCCAGGTGTTTCCGCCGTCGGTGGTTCGGTACAGTCCATCACCAACCGAAACGCTGTTGCGTGTCCATACTTCGCCTGTGCCTACCCACACCACATTATCGGGATTGGTAGGATCAACTTCTACTGCGCCAATAGATTGGCAGTACTCATCGAAAATGGAGTTAAATGTGGCTCCTCCGTTTGTACTTTTCCACACGCCTCCTCCGGCCGTTCCGGCATAGATGATGCGGGCATTTGCAGGGTGCACTTCCAGGTCGGTAATCCGCCCGCTCATAACAGCCGGCCCTATGTGCCGTGCTTTCAGGTCACCAAACAATTCTTTGCCCCGTGCTACGGGGTCCTGTGCATGGGCAAAAAGAACTGAAGATGCAAAAAACAGTATAATGAACTTTTTCATAGTTAAGAGGTTAGTTTCACGATGGCGGCTAAACAAAAAAAAGGCCTGTAGTAACAAGCCTTTACTGTTGTTTGGTTGCGGGTTAGTTGCCTTCCGGATATTTGAAGACAACCTCATCCACTTTGGGGTTCAGTTCGTAGGCAGTAATGGTAAGACTCCCGGCCGGCCCTCCTTTAATGCCCTGCGACATGGAGAAGGGGAAGATCAGGCCACCAACTTCCTGGTAATCGCTGTATTTAATTTGCGAAATCTGGCCTTTTCCCGGCCCAGATTTGATTTCGGTTTCAATAAGCAGGGGTACATAGTCATGGATATCAAAATAGTAGTAAACAATGTTATCGGTGGGTATGCCGTCAACCTTTATGGGCTTTTTGGTAACCTTAAGTTTAAAGGTTTCGCTGCCTTCAACGGTTTCCTTTCCCACCAGCTCAACAGTGTAACCCAGTGTTTTGTAGTTCAGAAAAAGATCAGGAAATTCGCCTATCTGTTGCTTGAAATTTTCTGTTGATTCGGCATCGCTGCGTTCGGCCTTCATGTTCATAAAGTTAGTGGACCAAAGCGTTTGGCCATCGTATACTCCTTGCATAATTTCTTTTCCCTGAAACGATATTTTGGTATACTGGCGACCATCCTTGAGTTGTACTATTTCCAGGGGTATTTCCAAACCCTGCTGATTGGCTTTGGCAACGATTTTCATTCCGGTAAGCGATTTCCACTTTTCAATACCCCCGGTATTCTCAAAATACCGACTTATGATTTCATCTGGCGTCTGGGCCTGAAGGGAGAACAGGCCGGCTGTTAAAAGGATAAATAATACAGGTTTTTTCATAAAATTAATGTTTTGGGGTATGTCGTTTTGCAAAAGAATAAGTTACAGATAAACGAAATTAAATATTTTATCTGAAAGCACGGCTATACTGCCTAAATTTCCGTACCCATAGGTAAATCATTTTTAACTCAGCCCTTACCTGAGTATTTTAACGCACTTCATCGGTTTATATGAGCGAAGAATTGCTTAAAGCGGTTGTACGGTTGTTTGCCATAGTGGCCCGCGAGCGCATAACCGAAGACGAACGAAATAAAATCAAGGAATTTTTAGGTCTGCACCTTAACCGCGATGAGGTAAAGACTTACCTGGCGCTTTTCGATGAGTTTGTCAGTGCCCCACCCCAAACCACTGATATATCGGCAGACGCAGAAACCCAACAGTTTGTTGAAGAGTGGTCGCGTATTATGGATATTAGCCGACAGGTTAACCAGTCGCTTACCCGGCAGCAAAAGCTGGTGCTAATCATTAAAATCATCGAGCTGGCCTATGCCGATGAGGATATATCCGACCGTCAGGAAAACCTTATTTATTATATCGGCAGGGCCCTGAATATTCCGCCTGAGCATATAGAAGCGTTACGCAGATTTATAACCGGCCAAGACCGCGATGAGCTGGCCTCTGAAAACGTGCTTATTATTGACGAAGGTTATGACCAGACCCCGTATCCCGGTCTGCATATTGTCGAAAAGAATATTAATGGCCTTATAGCCGTACTTAAGCTGGAAGAGTCGCTTTTTATAAAATACCTGGGCATATCGGTGCTGTACCTTAACAGCATACCCTTGCGCAGCCGGCGGGTAGATGTGCTGCCTGCAGGCAGCACCATTCGCGGTGACAAGATTAGGCCTATTTATTACAGCGACATTATAAGCCGGTTCCTGTCCACCTCCAACCGGCCTGTTATTTCTTTTGAGGCCGAGCATATTTTTTATCATTTCCGGTCTGGCAGGGCCGGGTTGCAAAACATTAACCTGGCCGAAACAGGGGGTAAACTGGTAGGTATAATGGGTGCCAGCGGATCGGGCAAATCAACGTTGCTCAGTGTACTCAACGGTTCGTGGGCGCCTTCCAGTGGACGGGTGTTGCTGAACGGCATCGATATTTATGCCGATCCGGATAAAGTGCAGGGGCTTATTGGCTACGTACCGCAGGATGACCTGCTGGTTGAAGATCTTACGGTATTTGAAAATCTGTACTACAGTGCACGACTGAGCAGCCGGGACGAAACCCCCGATAAAACCGCGGCCCGTGTTGACAGGCTGCTTAGTCAACTTGGCCTTTCAGATATACGCGACCTGAAGGTGGGCTCGCCCCTCGAAAAGGTAATAAGCGGAGGCCAGCGTAAACGCCTAAACATTGGCCTGGAGCTGTTGCGCGAACCCTGGGTGCTTTTTGTTGATGAGCCCACCTCGGGGCTTTCATCGCGCGACTCGGAAAATATTATGGATTTACTGAAGGAGGTGGCCTTGCGTGGCAAATTGGTGTTTGTGGTAATTCACCAACCCTCATCGGATGTATTCAAGATGTTCGATACGCTGATTATTCTGGATGTGGGCGGCTTCCAGATTTATTACGGTAATCCGGTTGAATCGGTAATTTATTTCCGCGAAATAGTTAACGCAGCCAATAAAACGCAGGGTGCCTGCCCGGTGTGTGGCAATATTAACCCCGAGCAGGTGTTCAGCATAATTGAGACACGCATTGTTAACGAGTACGGAAGGGTTACCAATGCCCGCAAAATATCACCCGGGCAGTGGTACCAGTATTTTAAGCAGCGCATCCGCATTCCGAAAATAAACCGCGAACCTGTAAAACTGCCACCGGCCGTTCCCGTAGCAACAAGGTGGCGGCAATACTTTATTTTCCTTGCCCGCGATGTGCTGGCCAAGGCAGCCAACAGGCAATATTTGCTTATTACACTTCTGGAAGCCCCTGTACTGGCCTTCTTTATTGCCTATATGGTAAAGTATTTCAATGTACTGGAAGATAACAAGGGCTATACCTTTTTTAATAACAGCAACATTCCCGTATTCTTTTTCATGAGCGTGGTGGTGGCCTTGTTTCTGGGTCTCATAATAAGCGCAGAAGAAATTTTCCGCGACAGGAAAATACTTAAGCGCGAGCAGTTCCTTCATCTTAGCCGCATGAGTTATCTTTCAGCCAAATGCTCGGTGTTGTTCTTTCTTTCGGCAGTGCAAACTATTTCGTTTTTGGTTATTGCCCACACCATACTCGAAGTACCATTAACCGAGTGGCGGTTTTGGTTTATACTTTTCTCGGTTTCGTGCTTTGCCAATATGCTGGGGTTAAACATTTCGTCAGCATTCAAATCGGCTGTAACCATTTATATACTTATACCGTTGCTGGTTATTCCCCAGTTGCTGCTTAGCGGTGTGGTAATAAGCTTCGATAAATTTAATCCGCGGGTAAGCGAGCCGGTAGGCGTGCCCTTTATGGGCGACCTGATGGCCACGCGCTGGGCATTCGAGGCTTACATGGTTACCCAGTTCAGGGATAATCCGTATGAGAAACAATTGTATGCCTATGATCAGCAAATTGCCAGGGCCGAATTCAAGCGCGCTTACCTTATTCCCGAGCTGGAGTCGCGCCTTTCATTTTGCTTCAACAATTCGCAGCACTGGCACAACAGTGCGCACACCGGGCTGGCCCGGGCTTTGCATATTTTGAAAACCGAAATTGAAAACGAGCTGGACAATATTGGCCGTGAAAAATTCCCGATGGTTGGCGAACTTCGCCCCGGCAATTTCAGCCTGCCACTCTACGATTCTGCACGCCTGTTCTTAAGCCGGCTTAAAAATTACTACCATTATAAATATAAAACAGCTCTTGAACAGCGCGATGCCCTTATTGCTTCCATGACGGCTACGCCCGAAAAAGCTGAAGCTTTCATGAATCTTAAAATGAAATATGTAAACCAGGCCGTTTCCGACTGGGTGAAAAACTCAGGCGCCATGCAGCGCATTGTGGAGTATAACGGAGAACTGGTGCAGAAATACTACCCCATTTACCAGGATGAACACAGGCCCAGGCATGTGCTGGACTACGATGCCAATTTTTACCAGCCCACCAAGCATTTTGCCGGTAAAGTGTTTAATACGTTGTGGTTCAATATTGCCGTTATCTGGTTCATGACCGTCCTGCTGGCTCTCGCTTTATATGCTGATGTGCTGCGCAGAATTGTTACCTGGTTCGACAACCGAAGATACTACCGGTTGCGCGCACCAAGGCTGCAGTAAGCCTGTATAATTACATGTTTTTTTTAATTTTGACGAAATTTTTAAACGCATGAAGAACCTCAGATTTATTTATGGCCTGGTGCTGGTTGCCTTAACAGTGGCCTGTACGCAGGAGAAAAAGAATGATGATGCCGCAGAGTGGCCCGAAATGGATGCATTTCATCTTATTATGGCCGAGAGCTATCATCCTTTCCGCGATTCGGCCAACCTGGAACCAGCCAGGCGCCTGGCACCCGAAATGGCGGCAGCCGCAACCAAATGGGCCGGTGCAACGCTGCCCGAAAAAGTAAACACTCCCGAAGTGAAAGAAAAAATCAACCTGCTGAAATCGGCTACCGATGAATTTGCCCAACTGGTGCAAACCGGCTCAGAGGAGGAAATTGGCAACGCCCTTACCGGTCTGCACGATCTGTTTCATGAACTGCAGGACGCCTGGTATGGAAAAGGAGGGGGTGGGCATGACCACCACAAGCACTGATGCTGCTGTTCACTGCCACAGGATAAACAGTTGGCGAAAGTCAACTGTTTTTTATTTTAAAGATATTGCACATGCTCAAAGTTGCCTGGTCGCCACATTACGTGCTGCCACTCCCGCCCAACCACCGTTTCCCCATTAGTAAGTATGAGGTTCTTCCGCAGCAGCTGCTGTACGAAGGCACCCTGCGTGCAGAAAACTTTTTTGAACCTGAACCTGTTGAAGATTACCATATTTTGGGCGTTCATGAACCTGCCTACTGGAACAAACTTAAAACACTAACCCTTACGCCTTCCGAAATCAGGCGCACGGGCTTTCCCCTTACACCCGATTTCATAAAACGCGAAACCATTATAGCGCAGGGCACATTGTTATGTACCCATTATGCCCTGCAGCATGGTGTAGCCATGAACATTGCCGGAGGCACCCACCACGCCTTTAGTTACAAGGGCGAAGGGTTTTGCCTGCTCAACGACCAGACCATTGCAGCAAATTATGTGTTGAGGCATGGCCTTGCTGCCCGCATACTTATTGTGGACCTGGACGTACACCAGGGAAACGGTACGGCCCAAATATTCCGCAACCAGCCGCAGGTGTTTACCTTTTCGATGCATGGAGCCAATAATTACCCGTTGTTTAAGGAAAATTCCGATCTGGACATTGGCCTTCCAGACGGAACACAAGATGCTTTTTACCTGAAGACACTGGAGGTGAATCTTAAAAATCTGATAGACCAGTTCCAACCTGATTTTATGTTTTACCAATGCGGTGTGGATATTCTGGCTACCGATAAACTGGGCCGTTTAAACATTACCCGTGAAGGATGCCGGCAAAGAGACCGGGTGGTGCTGGAAACGGCCAGGCGTAACAAAATACCCCTGGTAGCCAGCATGGGAGGGGGCTATTCCGAAGATTTCCGGGATATTATTGAAGCTCATGCCAACACTTACCGGCTTGCACAGGAAATTTTTTTCTGAATTTTTATTATCTTTCGTTAAACTATATGTTATGCGCAGCGTGTATTCACCTTTGTTTATTCTGCTTGCCTTTTCCTGTTCCAGCGATCTGGAGGTACTTTCCATTGAGCGGGAAAAATATGTCAACATATACCATCCGGAATTTGGCTTAATCGAAACGCAGGATGCACAAATTATTATAGGCCCACCTGAGTGGCGGCTGAACCCCGAAGGCCCTCCGGATTACAAATATTTTAAAAGAGTTACCTTCATAATGACAGCCAGGGGTGGCGATCCGCCAAGAGATATTTGGTTGAGTTTTACCATCAGTGTGCCGGATGAAAATCAAATGACAGGAACCTATAATTCTTCGCCTGGATTTGAAAAACCAGGTCTTTCAGTGTTGGCAGCTCAAATGGTTATAAGCAATGGAAGCAATCCGGAGCTGCTTTGGTCAAGCTCTCAATGTGAGGCATTATACCCGAATATGCAACAGTTTCCGGGTGTCACTGTTACTATAGAGCGTCAATCCGTTAGCGAACGGCTTGCAGCCGGATTTTTTTCTTTATCCTTGTGCAATAGTGATAGCGTATTCTCTGTATCAGGATATTTCAAAGATATACCCTATTAAAAATGCGCATAAACTTTATCCGCTCATATTGGCTGGTCTGCATTATAACCGCAACTGCACTTCATGGAGGTCTGCAGGCCCAATCTGTTAACGGTTCCGGTTACGATGTAATTGTTAAACAGGATGGCGCCATTATAACCGGCAAGGTACTGGAAGTAAATCTTACTACCATCAAATACCAGCGCCTGGACATGCCAGACGGACCTCTGGTTGAAATTCCGCGCAATACGGTTTATGCTATTACCTACCGCAACCAGCTTACGGAGTACCTTCAGCCTGTTGATTCGACTGTTTTTTATCGCGAACCTCAAACTGATGATCAGACACTGCTGCCATCAGAATACTGGTATGCCAACCTGGATTCTGGCCGCCTGCAGGTGGGCATCGGCCTAATTCGTTCGTTCTCCAAAATTTCAAACGTCCAATCACTTAAATCAGAAAACGGTATGCCGTCTGTGTTCATAAGCTACTTCTATCCGTTAAAGCAAAAAATTTCCTTGGGCCTTATGGCCGGCTTGGCCTCGTATAATTACAGTGAAGACAGGATAAGCGAATACGATCAGTTTCAGGTTACAAGAGAAATAAAAGAAAATCTTTTCACAGCTGCTGCCCTGGCCATGTATCGTCTCGGTATGGGCCGGCTCGACCCGTATGCCATGGCTGGCCTGGCTTTTTACAGCTCAAGGGCAAAGTCGGATGGAACCCTGCGGTTTCTTAACGACTTACGATCGGTGGGTATTCAAAATTCTGCCTCCGGCGCATCGTTTGGCTTTGTTTTCAGAGGAGGCGTATATTATAGCCTGGGCCCCATAGCAGGGGCTTATCTGGATTTTGGCACCGGCCTTTCTTTGCTTCAGTTTGGCGGAACAATTAAATTGGATTTGAAATGAATAGAATAGTTGCTTTGTTTTTCTGTTGTTGCAGCAGGTATTCTGCCAGCGGTTAGCGTTTTGGCACAGCCCCATAGGCCTGCGCCCGGACCACCTGCCGCTCCGGCACCCAAAAAGCCCGATCCGCATGGGCTTACCTTACTTCTTGGTCCGGCAGTGTATTATTATCAGGGCGACCCCAACAGCGCAATAGAGCGGTTTAACGAAAGCCGGATCGGTTATCAGGTAAATGGAATGTTAGGATACAAAGGCCCGGAGCACAGGGGAGGAAATACCCTGGGTGTGTTCGGTACAGCAGGATATACAACTGAATCGGTGTTTAATTATATAAAAGAATATCAGGGTTTGACTACTGACGATTTGGTTATTAACAAATACTTTACCTTTTATCAGGTCGAAGCAGGCTTCATCATCTCCAACATATTAAGATTCAGCACCGGTGCTGGTAAACAAAACTTTACCACAATAAACGGGGAAGAATCTTTTCGTTACCTTACTTCCACCATAGGGCTCATGATTAATCTGGGCCCTGTACTATGGAACATTGATGCCAATTTTAATTATGGCCGCGACTGGCCGGAAACAGCCCTTAGGATTTCTACCGGCCTGCTGGTAAAATTCTAAAGACGTTGCTTTTATGCCATTTACATTTTCCCATCCGGCTGCTGTATTGCCGCTTGCCCGAAGTGCGTACGCATCGGTTTCTGCATCGGCATTGGTGGTGGGCAGCATGATTCCTGACTTTGAGTATTTTTTAAAGATGAAGCTCAGCGGAAGGTTTAGCCACACCCTGCCCGGAGCATTTGTTTTCTGCCTGCCTGCGGCGTTCGTGGTTTTGGTAATTTTTCATGTGCTTGTAAAGCGCCCGCTTATCAACAGCCTGCCATCCATGTTTTATGCGCGCTTAACAACCCTTCGCGATTTTAACTGGATAGCCTCTTTCAGAAAGCACCCTTTATCCTATACAGGCTGTATATTGGTGGGTATATTTTCTCATTTGCTCTGGGATAGTTTTACCCATGCCAACCATTACATGGTCGAACATTTGCCATGGCTCTCTTACCCGGTGCACCTCACGGGCCTGCCCGCCTGGCCCGTGTTTCGTTACCTGCAGCATATAAGTACCGCAGTGGGTGGATTTTACGTGGGATATTACTTTTACAAACTCCCGGCCGCAAAGGCGAATAATGCAGTAAATTACCGTTTTCTTGTCCCGGTGTTTTTCCTTACCCTGGCTGCCTATGCGGTCCGGTCCTTGTTTGGCTTTGAGTACACAGGCGACCTGGTAGTATCGGTAATCAGCGCGTTATTCCTGGCGCTTACCATTGTTGGAGTGGTTTTTACTTGTTTCCGGCTATGACCGTTTTGGTTATGCAAAAGCAGGGGGATGGTTCAGGGCAATGGGCGCTGCCAGGCAGGCATCGGGTATGGCAAATGCATTTACCAAAGGCACAGCCATGGTGCGCACATCCCAGCACATTTGGTTGAGCAGCTTGCGAATGGCCTTGGTTTTTACACCTTCCATGTAGCCCTGCTCCAGGTACCAGCCTTTGTGTTTATCCAGCAGGTTTAGTGCAAAAATGCGGTATAACTGCATGAGGGCGGTTTTGCAACCATCATCCTGTGTTCCTTCCACAGCAACGATAAACTGTTCCAGGATTACCCTTTCGGTATATGCGAAGGCAACCTGTACCAGGTGGTGCTGGCAAACATTAAAGGCATCGAATGAGTCCATACCCTCGTCAATATGCCTTTTGAGTCGTCTGGCGGCCGAGGTAAGAATATCCCGTTCGCGGTAGCGAAAGGCATTTAAATGAAACTCAGGGTCCAGCAGATGGGCTTCATCGGTGTTCCGCACAATAAGCGGGTTCAATTCCATGATGGCCGTGGCAGCCTGGCCGGCCAGGTAATTCAGCAAACCAAATGCATTCATGCTGCTGAACTCCTGCTTAAAATCGGTGAGGCGGCTTTTGGCTACCAGCTGCATTAACACGGTATTATCACCTTCAAAGGTGGTGTAGATGTCGGTGTCGTTTTTCAGGGTTCCAATACGGTTTTCAAACAGATATCCTTTTCCCCCACAGGCTTCGCGGCATTCCTGTAATGTAGCGGTGGTATTCCAGGTTCCCCAAGCCTTTAATGCCGCCGCCAGCGCTTCTATTTCCTGCATTTCATCTTCGGTTCGATCCAGAAATCTGCGGGTAAGGTATTTCAACGCAAAGTGCAGTGCATAGGTATTGGCCAGCAAAGGCATAAGCCTGCGCTGGTGTGTGCGATAGTTTAATATGGGTACTTCGGGGGCGCCTTCGGGGCCAAACTGTACGCGCCGGTCGCCATAGCGAATGGCAATGGTGAGGGCCGATTTACACGCTGCGTTACCCGAACGCGGAATACCTATGCGTCCTCCCACCAGGGTGCCCAGCATGGTGAAAAACCTGCGGTTGTCACTGGTAATGGGGCTTTCAAACTCACCATTTTCGTTTATCCGGGCAAAGCGGTCCAACATATTTTCCATGGGTATAACCACCTGATTAAAGCGTATAATACCATTGTCGACACCGTTCAGTCCGAGTTTCCGGCCGCAATCGGATATGGTGATGCCCGGAAGGGTGTTGCCCTCCTCATCGCGCAATGAAACAATGAAGGCATTAACCCCGTAGTCAACCCCATTTATGATAAGTTTGGCAAAAACTGTGGCCATGCGCCCATGAAGTGCGGCGTTGCCGATGTATTCCTTTTGTGCCTGAGGATGCGGGGTGTGAATGGTAAAGGTTTGATTGTTGTGGTTGTAGGTAGCTGTGGTTTCAATTCCACGCACATTCGAACCATGCCCTGTCTCGGTCATGGCAAAGCAGCCGGGCAGGGCAAGCGTGCCAATGTCTTTAAGGTACTTTTTATGATGCTTTTCTGTTCCCAGAAAATATACGCTCATGCCCCATAAACCAAACTGCACCCCAAACTTTACCACCAGGCTCAGGTCGTGGTAACTCAGGGTTTCCATTACGGTAAAATAGGCTGCCATATCGCCCTGTCCGCCGTATTCTTTCGGATAGCCTATTGAACCAAAGCCATAACTGGCCAGTATTTGCGTCCAGCGCAGTACCTGCTGGCGGTATTCGTTCAGGTTGTCGGTTTCGATGTAGGCAAATTCAGGGGAGGCAATAACCTGTTTTACACGCTGTATGAGCGGCGCCTCTTCGGCATCCAGCAGGGCAGTCATACGCGACACGTCAAACATATCGTGGGTATGCTGTTGCTGGGTAAGCGAAAGCCGGTATTCCGGCCGGAAAGCATAAGTGGCTTCCCGGCCTATAAGGCCCAGTTCGCTTTCAATGCCGGCAAGCGCTCCGGTAACCTGGGCGTTTGCTTCCCGCCCCGAATAGAATTTTACCGTAAGGCTTCCGATTTCAGCCAGGGTGTGGGCCTGCTTTAGCGGAACTTTTCGGATAGCCTCCAGCCACTGTTTCAGTTCGGAAGGAGTGGGAGGTAACTGCGGATCAATAAGGCGGTAAAGGAATTCCTTTTCCTTATCCGACAGCCAGCTCTGGCAGTCGATGCGGTTTTTAAGCACCTGGAGTTCGCGCTGCGTGAGTACATTATCTGACCAGACAACATACAGCAGCGGTAGGAAGACGTACAGATTGGGGTTGCGCTGCACTTCCTGCGATAAAACCATAAACGCAATTTCAGGTTAAAGAAGCTTCGGCAACGATGTTGGTATTAAGCAATTTGCTTATGGGGCAGTTTGCCCGGGCATTTTCAACGCACTGCAGGAATTTTTCATACGATATACCGGGTATCTTGCCATGAACGGTAAGCCGCGATTCGGTAATGCTGCCGCTGTCCAGGGTTATGAGGCAGTCGGTTTTCAGCTCTTCCGGAGTAAAGCCCGCTTCGCCCAGTACAAAACTCAATTTCATGGTAAAGCAGCCGGCATGTGCTGCAGCAATGAGCTCTTCCGGGTTGGTACCCACGCCGCTCTCGAAGCGCGAGCTATATGAATATTGGGTGTTGTGCAGCACAGTGCTGTGAGTTGAAAGGGTGCCTTTTCCGTCTTTGCCCGATCCGTGCCAAACGGCTGTGGCTTTGCGCTTTATGCTCATAATGGTTATGGTTTAAACAAATGTAGCAAAAATAAACCAATTGCTTACAGATAAATTGCTTCTCCTGGATGCATTTAACATGAATTTCTTCACCTGTCTAAATTCTTTATACACTGTGAGAAGGGTGTTTCGTGCTGAATTGTCCGGCATCCTTCATTTACATCAATAATTTTTAAATTGCTGCCATGAATCAGCGCAAACACTGGAATGCCATAGCAGGTTGTTACAATGATGAGATATTCGATGTATTTGCCAGTGATCGCAGAGGAATACTTAAAAAATATTTCAGAAAGTTTGGCAACCGCCGGCACATTGCCTTTGATTTTGGTTGCGGCATAGGCAAAGCATTCCCGTACCTTTCTCCCGCTTTTAAAAAAGTAGTGGCCATGGATATATCCGATCGCTGCCTGGCTGAAGCAAAAACCCGTGGGTTTGCTAACATTGTGTTTCAGCGTTCCGATCTTTCGGATGATACCATTGAGCTGCCTCGTGTTCATTTTGTGTTTTGCTGCAACGTAATCATGCTTCCCGATACTGAAAAAAATCTTTCCATGTTCAGGAATATAAAGAAAAGCCTGATAAAAGGGGGTACTGCCGTGATCGTTGTGCCATCGCTGGAGTCTTACATGTTTTCTGCCTGGCGTTTAATTGACTGGTACAGGCAGGAGGGAACGCCGCCCGGGGAAATAGACCGGACAGAGCTTAGCGGATTTACAGGGAATATTACCGATATTCTTCAGGGCATAGTAACCATTAACGGCGTCCCTACCAAACATTACACCGCGGCCGAGCTTAATACCCTTTTGCCGCGTGCAGGGCTTACTCTGAAAACGTTGAAAAAAGTGGAATATAACTGGGATACCGAGTTTTCAAATCCCCCGGGATGGATGCAGGCCCCCTATCCGTGGGACTGGCTTGTGGAATGCACCTGATTTTACTCATCATCGCTGCCGTTGCGTAGCATGGAAAACAGGGTATAAGCTCCGCTAACCACAACCGGTACCCCTTCGCTCAGTTCATTTGACTGTACTTCAGTAAATCCATTTGCGTTTTTTCCGGTTTTTACCCGGATAAGCTGAAAAAGATTTTCACCTCTGCGGGTGAAAAGAAAAATTTCATCTCCCTGATACAACAGAGCATCGGTGGGCACGGCCAGCGCCAGGTGCTCATTGGTGTAAACAATGCCTTTTATGTAAAGTCCCGGTATAAGGTCGGCATAATCTTTTTCCAGGTGGCAGTGTACCCTTACGGTCCGGTCGGTTGTTAGTTCTTTGCCAATGAGATGAACGCGGGCATAGCGTGTGATGGTGTCGGTTAACAGGTTGAACAGCACTTTTTGCCCTATGCGCAAACGCGGCAGGTCTTTTTCAAACACAAACAATTCAGCATGAAGGTGAGCCGGGTCAATAAGCCGGAACAACTCCCGGTGTGCCGGCACATATTCGCCCAGGCTTACCTGTACCCGTGTTACAAATCCGTTTATGGGCGACCGCAGCAAAACCGAAGGCTGCAGGCCCTCGCTCGTTAACTTATCGGGGTTAATGTTCAGCATGGCCAGTCGTGCAGCTAAAGCCTGCACCTGTACCTGCGCAGCGTTGTAGTCGGCACGGACTTTCTCAAGACTTTTCAGCGCGGTAATGTTTTCGCGGCTTAGTTCTTCCTGCCGCTGGTATTCCAGCTTTAACCACGAAAGCTGACTCACCGCCTGAAGATAATCTTGCTGCAGTTGAATGTAATCAGGATGTTCCAGCTCTGCCAGCAGGTCACCTTTCTTTACCCGCATGCCTTCCAGCAGGGGTACGCGCTTTACAAAGCCGCCAAGCGGCGCTGTGATGGTTATAAGACTTTGGGGCGGAACATCTAACTGCCCGTTTACTTCAACATAATCTGGTATACTCCGGTATTGCAACAGCTCTGTAACAATGCCGGCCCGCTTTTGCTGTTCGGCCGAAAGGGTTAAGCTGTCTGACGCTTTATAAACGGAATGTTCAGAGCTGGCCGGAGCAGTGCACCGGCTAACCAGCATAATCATTACAAAATAAGCGCAGAGAATGTTAATTGTTTTCATAAAGTTGTCCTGAAAAGTATTCTGTTTCAATTACCAGTTGATTCCATCTGTTCATTGCGGCAAGAAAATCTTCGCGTATGCGCAGCGCCTGCTGTGCATTGAGCAGGGTTTCGGTATAGGATAATTCGCCTGTTCTGAATGCTTTTTGCGATTGCTGCAACAGCAGGTGTGAGGCTGGAATGCCCTGCTGATGATAATAGTCGAGAATGGCCCTTTCGGTTTTAAGTTGCTGCAAGAGTTGATGCCACCGGCTTTTCACTTCAATTTCGGTTTGCTGTAATGTGGCTTTGGCAGCCTGCTCATTAAGCCGGGCTGCCCGTATGCGCTGCTGTGGCGAAACAAACCAGAGGGGAAGAGTCAGGCCGGCTTCAATTCCCTGAAATCGAGTGTTCCGGCCAAAGTAAACATCGGTACCGTTTATGTTCTGGGTGCCAATTAAGGTTTGGTTAAAATAGCCGATGCGCAGGTCGGGCCAAAGCCTGGCTTTTTCCAACGCAGTACCTGTTCGTGCTGTGGCTAACCGGTAGTTCTCATTCTGCCATACCGGATTTTCATCCAGCAGAAGGGTATCAGTAAAGTTGAAGGCGAGTTCGGTAAGGTCTCCGCTAACTTCTCCAACAGTTGTGTTAAGCAGTTCCGAAAGCCGACTAAGCTCAGTGGCATAATCGGTTTGCACCTGCAGCAACTGAAGCTGTGCTTCGCGATGCCGGCTTTCGGCTGATGTTTTTTCCAGCAGTGTACCCTCACCGGCGCGATGGCGTATATCCGATGCCCTGGCCAGTTCCCTGAAAATGCTGTCGGCTTCATGTCGAACGGTGATTAAACTTTTCAGATACAGCAACCGATAGAACAAGGATTTGGTGCGGTAAAGCATTTGATGTCGCATGAGCATCTGTTCGGACTGCGACTGGTATTGAACCGATCGGGCAAACTGAACCTGGCGGATAAGCGTAACCGGAAATGGCAAGGTTTGCATTATGGTTACGTTGTTGTCGTTGTTAACGCTGTTGTACTCTCCGATCATCAGATTTACATCGGTTTTGGGTAAATCAACAGCAGCCCTTACTTCGGCCTGGCGCTGCTGCACGCGCAATTCTGCTGCCCTTAGCGATGCGTTGGCCGTAAGTGTTAGTCTCATCGCTTCATTAAGCGATAAGGTCTGGCCTAAAGCACTGTGTGCAATAAGGCCGGTAAAGATTATGCCGTAGGTTATGGCGGTTTTCATAGCACGTATTATTTTCGGTGCAGGGAGTAGAAAAATATCCGGTACAGGCAGGGCAACACCACCAGTGTTAAAAGGGTAGCGCTTACCAGGCCTCCGATTACCACAGTGGCCAGCGGACGTTGTACTTCGGCACCACTGCCTTCGGAAAGTGCCATGGGCAAAAAACCCAGCGATGCCACCAGGGCCGTCATGAGCACGGGGCGCAGGCGCACGGTGGCGCCTTGCACTATCAGGTCATCAGGATTGCTGATGCCTGTGGCGTACAGTCTGTTGAATTCAACCATGAGCACAATGCCATTTAATACCGCAATGCCAAACAGAGCGATGAAGCCCACACCGGCTGATATGCTGAAAGGCATACCACGCAACCACAGTGAGGCAACGCCTCCTATTGCGGAAAGAGGTATGGCGCTAAACACCAGTAAACTTTGCCCGAACGAATGGAAGGCAAAATAGAGCAGGGCAAAAATGATAAGCAGCGCTGCCGGAACCGCCACCATAAGGCGCTGGCGGGCTTCTTCCAGATTTTTAAACGTACCTCCGAAGGTTACAGCATAGCCGGGTTCAAAAGCCACTTTTTGTTTTATTAGCTCCCGTGCCTCGTTTACCACGCTTTCCATATCGCGTTCGCGCACGTTAAAACCAACCACAATGCGCCTTCGTCCTTCATCGCGTTGTATCTGTGCCGGTCCGGCCTCAAGGGTAACATGGGCTATCTGGTCAAGCGTAATCTGTCGGCCTTCGGGTATAGCAATTGCCAATCTGTTAATATCCTCCGGGTGGTTGCGGCTTTCTCCTGCATTTCTCACAACCAGGGCGAACCTCCGCTCATTTTCAAACACCATACCGGCTTCTTTTCCGGCCATGGCCGTAGCCACAACCCGATTAACATCGGCTATGGAAAGACCGTACGATGCGAGTTTGTTTCGGTCGATTCGTATAACCAGCTGGGGGAGGCCAGTTATTTTTTCAACATAAACATCATAGGCGCCTTCAATTTCCGAAACCAGGCGGCCAATCTGGCTGGCATAGGCTGCGAGCTTGTTTAGGTCATCGCCATAAATTTTAACCACCACATCCTGACGGGCTCCCGAAAGCAATTCGTTAAAACGCATTTGTATAGGATGCTGGAAGCCAAAAGAGATGCCCGGAACTTCTTCTTCCAGTTTTTCTTTCATTTTGCGTATTAATTCATCTTTTGAAGAAGCCGAGGTCCACTCGTGTTTATCTTTCATAATCACCATCATATCCCCCCAGTCCATAGGCATGGGGTCGGTTGGGATCTCGCCCGAGCCGATTTTTCCTACAACCTTTTCCACTTCCGGAAAATGTTTCAGCAGCACTTCACCGCCTTTAAGCGTGGCATTGACTGTTTCGGTAAGGCTGCTGCCGGGCAGGGCCCTTGTTTCAACGGCAAAGTCGCCTTCGTCCAGTTCGGGAAGGAATTCACCCCCCAGCCGCGAAAACAACCACAGGGAAGCACCCAGCAGGATTAACGCCACCCATACCACTGCCCTGCGGCCGTGTAGTGCTTTAATGAGAATGGGCCTGTACGCACTGGCAAGGCGGACCATGAGTTTATCGGACAACGAGTTTGCTGGACGAATGGTTTTAGAAAGAAAAACCGAAGAGGCCACCGGCACGTAGGTAAGCGAAAGGATGAGCGCACCTGTAATGGCAAGCATTACAGTTTGGGCCATAGGCTTGAACATTTTACCTTCTACACCAGCCAGCGTAAGTATGGGTATGTAAACCAGCAGAATGATAAATTGCCCGAAAGCAGCGGCATTCATCATATTGGTGGTTGAAGTTTCCACTTCCTCATCCATCTGCTTTTGCGTAATTCGTTTCAAAGGGCTTTGTGCAATGAGATGATGAAGGGTAGCCTCTACAATAATCACCGCACCGTCTACAATCAGACCAAAGTCGATAGCGCCAAGACTCATCAAATTACCCGAAATACCTAACACCGTCATTACCCCAATGGCAAACAGCATGGATAAGGGAATTACCGAAGCCACTATAATGCCTGCACGAAGGTTGCCCAACAGCAGCACCAGTACAAAAATAACAATCAATGCTCCTTCGGTAAGGTTAACGGTAACCGTACGTATTGCCTTATCAACCAATTTGGTTCGATCCAGAAAAGGTTCTATAACAATACCCTCGGGCAGCGTTTGCTGAATTTCGGCAATTCTGTTTTTAATATTTTTAACTACCTGCGAAGCGTTTTCGCCCTTCAGCATCATAACTACAGCGCCTACGGTTTCGCTTTTGCCGTTGCTGGTCATAGCGCCATAGCGAATGGCATGGCCAATACGCACATCGGCTATGTGCCGGATAAGAACCGGAACGCCATCAGGCTTTTTTTGTACGACAATGTTGCCTATTTCATCAATACTTTTGATAAGACCTTCCGATCGGATATACCAGGCCTGGTTGTTTTTTTCAATATAGGCGCCACCTGTGTTTTGATTATTCTGTTCCAGGGCATTGAGCACGTTGGTTATGGATAAACCGTAGCTGCGCAGGCGGTCGGGTATGAGGGCAATTTCATACTGCTTTACATAGCCGCCAAAACTGCTCACATCGGCCACGCCGGGAGTGCCAAGCAGTTGTCTGCGAATAATCCAATCCTGAATGGTTCGCAGTTCAGTAAGCGTATAGTTGTTTTCATAACCAGGTTTTAGCGTTAACGTGTACTGGTAAATTTCGCCCAAGCCTGTAGTTACCGGTGCCAGTACGGGTATACCTATTTCTTCGGGTATTTCTCTGCGAACATCGGCCAGCCGTTCGCTTACCTGCTGCCGTGCCCAGTACACATCCGTATCATCGGTAAAAACAAGGGTAACCACAGAAAGGCCAAAGCGGCTGAATGACCGCATCTCAATAATACCCGGAATGGTAGCCATGGCCTGTTCAACCGTAAAGGTTACGTGGCGTTCAATTTCCTGGGCAGCCTGCGAAGGAGCTACCGTGATAATCTGCACCTGATTATTCGTAATATCGGGCACGGCGTCAACCGGCAGGTGCATAACCGAATACACGCCCCAGCTAACAAGCAGCATGCTTAAAAGCCCTATAAGCAGCTTATGGGATAAGGAAAACCGTATAACAGCGTTAAGCATAGTATGCCACTATTTAAAAGTTGCAGTTAAGTATGGAGATAAAAGCCTTAAGGCCTGCGCAGACCTGTAAGGAAATAAAAAGGCCTCAGGCCGATTTGGGAGGCTGCCACACTGCGTTAAGGTAAATTACCGGAACAGCCAGAACACCAGGAGTAAAATATCGGATTGAACAGAGTTGCAACGGAAAAGGAAAGGCGAGGGGAGGCGGAGCATTCCACACCTGCAGCACCACATTTAGGTGATGATGCTGGCCAAAAGGAAGCTGGCTGTGGGTGCTGTGATCTTCTTCATGATGCCGGGCATCGGCATAATGCAGGGCTATGAACTTTAAAAAATCCATGCTACCATCGGCCAGGCGGTGCTGGCGAAAGTGTTCGATAAGAAGCGGCAGCCTGGCCAGTTCGGCCGTATCCATGGCAGGGGTAAGGCACTTAAGAAAGATGACGCTTACCAGAAAAAAGGCAGATAACCGCATAGCCGGCACAAATGTAGCCTGATGAACAAATTTATACAAGCAGGAAATTTTAAATAACACTGTCGCTTTTATTTTGCTTTTCTTTTTTCAAAGCAAAATGTATATTTCGGGAATAGGGAATGATCGAAAAAAACTGAGATATAATAAGCACAGCGTCATTTCTGAATATGCCATAAACAATAAGCAGGATGCTTCCGGAAATGCTCATGAACCAGAAGGCCAATGGAAAGCCTGAATGTCTTTGTTTGATTGAATAAAACATCTGAACAATAAACCGCAAATTCATAAATAACTGGCCCGTAAAACCCAGCAGCAACAGCCACAGGGGGATTTTCAAACGCACGAAAAAATCAAAATCAATCTGCGGGAATATAAAAGGTGCCATAATCCACATAACAGGCGGCACCAGCTGCAAACAGTATCTTACTGAAACCGGAACCGCGTACCAGCTGCGGTTTAGCTGAAGATTTTTGATATAGACATAAAAAGAAAGCGATTGTCCGACAATAATAACCCAGTCTTTCCGAAGCCATCCATAAACCAAAAACAAAGTAGATGCTGCCAGGCTTAATATCCAGAAAATGGAGGGTGAGGCTACCTTTTTGTTTTTTTCGGTAATAAACCACTGCACCAAAACACGTAAACCAAAAAGCAATTGCGCCAGTATGCCGGTTAAAAAAATATAATCAAAAGTTATGAGCATGCTGGCCGGTTAAAATCAATATTCGGTTGCCTATTGTTTCTGTTGAAAATTCATCCGGCAAAAACGGTCTTACATCACCTAGTTTGTCTTTTCGGCATACCAGAAATACCCTTTTCTGTAATTCCTTTTTCAACTGTTCCTTTCCGGGCACACCGGTCAAGTCAATTAAGTATGATTTCCAGTTGTCATTAACTTCAAACTCCGTTTCCCGTTTAAGATTTTTGTTGCCATTGTATACCGAAACGGGCACTTTGCCGAGATGAAAGGCAAGCGAAGGTAAAATTTCATCGAAGACAAAAATTTTTGCGTTCTGCACCTGTTTATCCTGAATGGCTGCAGCCAGGTTTCGCGTATCAATATCCGAGGTATCGGCTGTGTGCAGATAAACTGTTGAAGTTGTAAGCAATCCTGTACCAAAAATTATGGATTGTAAAACCGATTTCTCTTTCAATCCCGAAACCATGTAAACCACAACACTGCATAGTAAAAAAAAACAGACCTGATATGGTAAGGAACACATTGAATGGTTTCATGAACAATACATGTCCCGGGCCTACGGCGGAAAATATTATCAAATTTGTTATAAGCATACCCAGGCGAACAGCGGGCAAATGCCTGTATTCTTTCATGACAAACGCAAGGTAGAGGCTCAGGGCCGGAAACAAAGGCAAAATATACAGAGGCAATTTTGAGCTGGCAGCCGAAAATACCAGCAAAGGCAACAAAAACCAGTATATCAGTAAATGCCGAATAACCGTGTTACCAGGATTTTTGAAAGTTAACCGCGCTTTTGAAATTAACGGAACAAGCCAGGGCAGTGCCAGGGCCGGAAGCATGGCGAGGTAGTAGTAAAAGGGCTTCGACCGGCTAAATACCGAAGCATCAGCAACCCGGTCAACAAAATGCCGAAAGAAAAAGTAATCCAGCAACCGTACATTTTCGGTAACTAAAAGAATGAACCATCCAAAGCCAAGCACCAAAAAAGCCAGCAATGCTCCTGCTCTGTGCAGAAATGGTGTGTCGGGTATTTTACGCCATCTTAACAGGGAGATCACAACTGCTGCAGGCAACAACAGTGCCACAGGTCCCTTGGTAAGAAAACCCAAACCCAAGAATGCCATAAATGCATATAGCCACAAAACACCACCGGTGCGAACAAATTTTATCCAGCTAAATACAGCCGCCAGTATAAAGGTTAACAGATACATATCGGTTGTTAACCCTCTTGAAGCAGCCAACACCAGCGGAAAAGTGCCGAATATGCAGCCCGAAAGCCAGGCTGTTTCATCGTCTTCAAAGAGCAGGCGGGCAATCTTTACCATGAGTACGCACTGTATTACCCATGCTACAACCAGAAAGAAACGGAAAGCAAAAAAATTAACACCAAACAATTTATAGGCAGCAGCCGTAATCCAGTAGGTTACAGGTGGTTTGTGGTAATGCTTTATATTTAGTAATGCCGGGTGTAACCAATCGCCCGATTCATACATTTCCCGGCTTATTTCTGCATAACGTGCCTCGCTTGTTTCCAGCGGCCCCCAAAGATTTCCGGTAAACAGCATGAGCAGGGCAAAACATAAAACGAAATTGTAGAAGATTGATTTCATGGGCTGTGAAGCGCAGGCTTAAACCATATCCTTAAACGATGAACTTTTAATTGAATACCGAATGTAATTTCGTTGCATCCACCAAACCGCAAGGGTGCTGATGAACGGACCTGTAAGCCTGTTAAACAAATGGTACTTAGGGCGTCCTGCATAACGCGGAAAGTGCCTTACCGGCACCTGTTTTACTTTTCCTCCCGCCATCATCAAGGCATTGGGCAGAAAACGGTGCATTCCGTTGAAAAAGGGTATCTTTTTGGCAAAGGATGTGCGAATTACTTTCAACGGGCAGCCGGTATCGATAATTTCATCCTTGAGTAAAAATTTCCTTATGGCGTTCGCAATGCGCGAAGAAAGTCTTTTTACAAAAGAATCCTCTCTTTTCTCCCGATAACCCAGCACAAGGTCAAATTCACCGGCATGGGCCAGAAGCTTGTGAAAATCATCCGGGGTGGTCTGCAGGTCGGCATCGATATAACCAATTAATTCGGTTTTAACATGGTCAAAACCGCATTTAAGTGCCACACTAAGCCCACCGTTCCGGACTAATGATATGTAATTAAAATTTTTCCTGTTCCGGCATGCTTCCTCAATGTATTGCAGGCTTCGATCGGTCGATCCATCATCTACAAACAAGACATCCGTGCGGAAATCAGTTTGTGATATAAACTTATCCAGCGCATCAGCAAGATTTTTAATACAATCTTCTTCATTGTATACCGGCACAATAATGGTAAGGTCGCTCATTTTATGATGTAAATTGGCATTAAACAAAAGAGGAACTATAGAATAGCCTGCCAGATAAGGCCATGCATTCAAATGCCAGATAGCCTGTGCAGGTTTTATAAATGCAAAGAAGAAATCAGCCAGACTTTGGGGGATGCCAGACCTCGGTATGATGCGTTACCGGAACAGTTTGAACAAATGGAGTAAAATACCGGATTGAACTGCGTTGCAACGGAAAAGGAAAGGCGAGGGGAGGCGGAGCATTCCACACCTGCAGCACCACATTAAGGTGATGATGCTGGCCAAAAGGAAGCTGGCTGTGGGTGCTGTGATCTTCTTCATGATGCCGGGCATCGGCATAATGCAGGGCTATGAACTTTAAAAAAATCCATGCTACCATCGGCCAGGCGGTGCTGGCGAAAGTGTTCGATAAGAAGCGGCAGCCTGGCCAGTTCGGCCGTATCCATGGCCGGGGTAAGGCACTTAAGAAAGATGACGCTTACCAGAAAAAAGGCAGATAACCGCATAGCCGGCACAAATGTAGCCTGATGAATAAATTTATACAAAAAGGATTTTAAACAACGGCACCGCATTTAAACGGCTCGTCATGGCTGATACATGTCAGGAATATACCTGATAAAAACCCGCAATACCATCAACAACAACTGCTTACCTTGGCGCAAAGCGCAAAGACTATGAAAAACATACTTGTTCCCTGCGATTTTTCGGATCATTCACGCGCAGCCGCTGCTACCGGTGCCTGGCTGGCACGTAAAACCGGGGCCAACCTGCATCTGCTTCATGTGGTGTACACCCTTCCTGAATGGAACAAAATGCCCGTTGAGCAGCAGCAAAATTACCCGAAGGAAGAGGCGCGTATGGTTGAAGCTGAAATCAAGCTCGATAAACTGGCCGGATCGGCCATGTTTAAATCCTGCAACATCCAGACCCATGTGCACAATGGTTACCCCCGCGAACTAATTGTTCAGTTTGCCCACACCTATAACATGCAACTTATTATAATGGGGACTCACGGCACGGGCGAATCGCAAAATCTGTTTGTAGGTTCAACTGCCCAGCAGGTAATCCGCAGTGCCCGATGTCCGGTGCTTTCGGTAAAAAAAGATTACAAACCCGATAATGTTAAGCGGATTGCTTTTGCATCTGATTTTGACCCTGCCAGCGATGCCGTTGACCAGCTTAAGAATATAGCCGTTAAAATCGGTGCCGACGTTGATCTGGTTTTGGTTAATACCCCAATGGATTTTTACGATACCCCCACTGCCGAAAAAAGATTGAAGGCCGCTGTACCGGCACAACAACAGGTAAAATTTCGTACACATATCTTTAACGACCTTACCCGTGAGCAGGGTATCATAAATTTTTCGCGGTACATTCAAGCCGACTGGATAGCTATGATGGTACACCCGCGTGCCCGCAAGCCGTATTATTACCTGGGCAGCGCAGAAACCGTGTTATACCACTCAGAAGTGCCCGTTCTGAGCTTTCGCTTTCAGGAAAAAGGATAACATGCTAACTTGAGCATATGAAAGCCTGGCTGCTGGATGGAATACATAACCTGCGCCTGGAAAAGCAACCGCTGCGTAAAGCCAACGTTCAGGAGCGAATGCCACAAAAAGGGGAGGTGCTGGTACGCATAAGCTGCTGCGGCGTGTGCCACACCGAACTGGATGAAATAGAGGGGCGCACGCCTCCGGCGCGCTACCCGGTTATTCCCGGACACCAAATTGTAGGACATGTTGAAGAAGCAGGCAGCGATGTAAAACTGCCTGCCGGCCAGCGTGTTGGCATAGCATGGATATATTCTGCATGTGGTACCTGTGCCTTTTGTCTTTCGGGAAGCGAAAACCTGTGTACCGGCTTTCGGGCCACCGGTAGGGATGTAAACGGAGGGTATGCCGATTACATCACGGTTCCCGCTGCTTACACCTATAGCATACCCGATTATCTTACCGATGCAGAGGCCGCACCCCTGTTATGTGCCGGAGCCATAGGTTACCGTTCCGTTAAGCTTAGCCAAATAGAAACCCATGGTTCGGTTCTGGGACTGGCGGGATTCGGGGCATCCAATCATTTGGTTCTTCAACTGGTCAGGAATATGCTTCCGCATGTTATGGTTTGGGTTTTTGCCCGCAGCAAAGCCGAGCAGGAGCTGGCCCTTGAACTTGGGGCCACATGGGCAGGCGATTACCGCCTTACACCGCCCGAACCTGCCGATGCCATTATCGACACCACACCCGCCTGGTTGCCGGTGTTAACCGCTTTACAACATTTAAAACCGGGCGGCCGGCTGATCATTAATGCGATACGCAAGGAAAGTGATGATGCAAATAGCCTGAATAACCTGGACTACGCCAGACATTTATGGATGGAGAAAGAGGTAAAAAGTGTAGCCAACATTACAGCGGCCGATGTGCGGGAATTTCTTAACCGGGCCGCTTTGTGCAAACTGCGCCCTGTTGTGCAGGAATATGCCATGGACGAGGCCAACCGCGCACTGTGGGAGGCCAAAAACCAGCCGGCCAGAGGGGCGAGGGTGCTGGTTAATACACTATAAAAAAAGGCCTTTGGATTTGTATAACTTTTAAATTCAAAGTACTTTTGTAAAAAAATATATGTCTTTCAAAACCATCTTCCCGTTTTCCGGCCGTTTTTCCTTTTCGGTAGCCGGTGTTTTTGCTGTTTCGCTGGTACTGCTGCTTATTCCGCTAACCGCCATGCAGTTTACCGATGCCGTACAATGGAGTGCAGGCGACTTTCTGATAATGGGCTTTTTGCTCAACGGTGCCGGCTTACTGGCGATTGCGCTTTTAAGGGATAAGCGCTTCCTAACACGCCTGGCCGGTATTTGCACTGTTATATCGGTTTTTCTGCTGGTATGGGTTAATCTGGCCGTAGGCCTTGTGGGCTCAGGTCCGCACTGGGGGCAACCTGTTGTATATTGCTGTAGTGGCCACGGTGTTGGCAGGAACATTTATTTCGCGATTCAGCATCAGGGGAATGATGTATACCCTGTTTACAGCCACAGGTATGCTGATATTTATTGCCCTGGTGCAGCTTTGGGCCGGTATGGAGCATTTACCATCCGCTTCGCGCATGGAAATTATTGGTGTGAACAGTTTTTTTGCAGCACTTTTTTTGATGTCGGGCTTGCTTTTCAGGCTAGCCCGTAAATGGTGCACCTAACGGGCAAAGGTGCTTTTCCGGAAAGCAGCAGGCGTAACACCGGTATACTTTTTAAAAAATCTTCCGAAGTAAGAATTATCGGCAAAACCCAAATGAAAGGCAATTTCACCAACGGTTAACCCGCTGTGGGCCAGATGGCGTCGGGCTTCCAGCAAAATGCGTTGCCGGATTAATTCACCGGCCGATTTTCCCGTTTTCCGTTTTACAAGTGCATTCAAATAACTTGCCGAAACATTTAGCATTGAAGCATATTCGCTTGTGGTGTGCTTTGTCTGGAAATGCTCTTCAATAAGATTCTGAAAAGTACTTAATATATCAATTGGCAGCGGATTATGCGTGTAACGGCTAAGGCGTGCCGCCCATACCAACATAAGACCCAGCTGATGGAAAAAAGCCTGCTTACTTAAGGCATCGGCACTTAAGAGCTCACTTTCCATATTATTGCATAATTCAATCCACTTTTTTAATTCTACATCCGAAAGGTCGTAATACTGAGGCTGTCCAGGTTTAAACAATGTCCGAATCTGTACCGGGTAGGGGCCTCCAACGGAAGAAAAAAGATTATCGGTAAACAACACCACATAGCCTGAAACATTACGCACGGTATTCCAGGTATGTACCTGTCCGGGAGAAATAAGAAATAAGCGCCGGGGTTTGAGGGGATATGCTTCGAAATCTATATCGTGTTCTCCGCTTCCCCGGGCCACAAGAATAAATGTATAAAACATATGCCGGTGGGGAGCCCGCAAATGCGCAAGGTCTTTTGCGAGGTATTCAAATCTGAACACATCTATATCCGAATCGGCCGTAGCCGGCCTGGCGGTCCGGAGTGTTTCAAGTGTGTAAAATGGAATGGGATTTTTCTTGTCTGTCATGATATATAAAAAGTGCCATGAATCATAATTTTTGTACCATAATAATAGCAAAAATTCCGCTACTTTTGAAAGTATACTATAATCAACCATTTACGCTAATATAAAAATGTACACTTTTTGATGATACCCCGCATGCACCATAAGTTCATTCACCGACCTATACACCGAGTATTGCTGGCGGTGGATTTTACAGAAGAAGAATCATCTGCTGAGCAAATGGCAATTGATGTGTGTCGTAAGGAATGGGCAACACTTACGTTGGTGCATGTAATAAGCGCACTGGACAGTCTGCCGAATGAGGTGCTGAATACGGGTATGCATTTTATGTCCAGGGTTGTGGATGATCTTAACAACCAGCTAATCATGAAGGCAAGTTATATCCGGAATCAGTACGATCTGGTAGTTAATCATGCGGTTTGTATTGGAAGCCCCGTGCCGGAACTGACGAAGATAGCCTCGCAAAGAAAAATGGATTTGATGATTTTGTGCCCTGATGCTTTGCCTTCAGGTTTAACCAACCGGAAGTTGCCTGCATCGGGCTATGATGTTGTTCAACTGGTTGATCATGCGCCCTGTCCGGTATTCGCAGTGCCTTCAGTATTTAGTTTAATGGATTTCAGGGAGATCTGGATTCCGTTTACTGCTGATACATCTGCCCTTGAACATGTTACTTATTTCCTAACGACCAGCCGATTTTTAACGAAAGGCACTGCAAACCTACTGGTAAGGCTTTGTGCGGTTTTGCCTGACACGGATAAAGACCAGGAATCATTGTATTTAAAACAGGTTGATTTGGCCCGTTCCGTTGTTGCGAAAAAGGGAATATACTGCTCCAGTAACCTGTATTCAGAAAGAAACCTGGGCAATCTTTTAATTGATATCGAAAGAGGGGAGAGGCCCGCACTGATAATATGTATTTCGGATAAACAATTGCCGGCCAGGTTGTTTGCGAACAAAGGTTGTGCCGTGCTTTATATTACACCGCAACGTATGAATGAAGGGACTTTTAATCCTGATTTTAGAATTACAAAAAAACCAACCATAACCTACACATTATGAGAATTGAAGTAACACACCTTACACTTAACGACTATCTGGAACTTAAGCAAAGTATGCTGGAATCCTATAATCAGTGGGGTGCCTATTGGCGCGACCATCAGATAGAGCGCTTGCTGAAAATTTTTCCGGAAGGACAACTTTGCATTAAAATAGACGGAAAACTGGTAGGGGCAGCGCTGTCGATAATTGTTAATTACAAAAAGCTTACCGATAACCACACTTACACCGATGCTACTGGTAACTATACCTTTAGTACCCATGACCCGCAAGGTGATGTGCTGTACGGCATTGAAGTGTTTATAAGGCCCGAATACCGAGGCCTGCGACTGGGCAGACGATTGTATGATGCCCGCAAGGAGCTTTGTGAAAAACTGAACCTGCGCTCCATCATTGCAGGCGCACGCATGCCGAATTACTCGAAACATGCCGATAAGCTTAGCCCAAAAGAATACCTGGAAAAGGTAAAACGCAGGGAGATTTTCGATCCTACACTTACGTTTCAGCTTAGCAACGACTTTCATGTACGGAAAATTTTACGCGGATACATGCCTGGCGACACCGAATCGATGGAACATGCCGTGCTGATTGAGTGGAACAATATTTACTACGAACCAAATCCCCGCCTGCTGAATGAAGAAAAAATGCATGCACGGCTTGCTCTTGTACAATGGCAAATGCGACCCTTTAAGGATTTCGACTCGCTGGTTGAGCAAATTGAGTTTTTTGTGGATGCTGCCGCAGGATATAAATCGGACTTTATTCTTTTTCCGGAGTTCTTTCATGCTCCGTTAATGGCTGAATACAACCACCAGCCCGAGGCTGAAGCAATACGTGGATTGGCCAAGTATACAAAACCACTTACAAAAAAATTTTCCGAGCTGGCAGTGGCCTACAATACCAATATCATTACCGGCAGCTTTCCCGATATGCGCGATGACCGCCTTTATAACGTGGGCTATTTGTGTCATCGCAACGGCAAAATAGAAGAATACCAGAAACTGCATATAACCCCGGACGAACGGAGAGTGTGGGGACTGGTAGGCGGAAATTCGTTGCGCGTATATGATACTGATTGCGGAAAAGTGGGTATTTTAATTTGCTATGACGTGGAGTTTCCGGAGCTGCCGCGCCTGCTTGCCGACCAGGGTATGGATATCCTGTTTGTACCATTCTTAACCGATACCCCCAATGCATATCACCGTGTTAGGCTTTGTGCCCAGGCACGTGCTATCGAAAACGAGTGCTTTGTAGCCATTGCCGGAAGCGTAGGCAATCTGCCAAGGGTTAACAACATGGACATCCAGTATGCACAGTCGGCTGTTTTTACACCATGCGATTTCGCCTTTCCTACCAATGGAGTTAAATGCGAAGCCACACCCAACACAGAAATGGTATTGATTGTGGACGTTGACCGTGAACTGCTGAAAGAACTTAACCAAGCCGGGTCGGTAAAAAACCTGCGCGACCGCAGAAAAGACCTTTACCAACTGAGCATGGTTACAAATGAAAACACCAATGCAAAACCTGTTTATCAGGAAAGCAAGCTGGAGTTTGCCTTGGCGTAACAGGGCTTGCTCCTGCACAAAACAGAATGCCCTGAAAGTATCAGGGTAATGTTAATCCAAAACCCCAAATTCTATGAACACAACTGGAAAAGTTTTAACCGGATTTCTTCTTGGAGCTGCAACCGGGGCCTTGTTGGGCGTGTTGTATGCCCCTAAAAAGGGCCGTAAAACCCGGGAAGCGATTGCCAACAAAACCCGGGAATTTTCTGATGCGATTACGCACCGTTATGCAAACCTTAAAAAGGCCATCATGCATGATGAAATGGGCCCGGAAAAAGAAGTCGTGCACAATTAAGCGCATCGGTTTCCCGGTTTTTAAAGAGGCTGTTATTTTTCAAAACAGCCTCTTTTTTTGGGAGGGTGTTCAGCGTGTATAAATAGTCCCCGTAAAGGCAGTAACGCTATTACAACTTGAAAGCTTTTGCTTATTTTTCCGCACCGGCAGGGAATGCATAAAATAATTTACCCGATATGAAAGTTGACACCCATACCATCCTTATTATCCTTAGCGTTTTGGTGGTATTGTCCTATATTTTTAACTACGTAGCCTCACGCATCAAAATTCCATCGGTAATGCTTCTCATTGCATCGGGGCTTGCGTTGCAGTATGCTTCCAGTAGTTTGGGAATACGCATTCCCTATACACAAACCATGCTTGAAATACTGGGGATTACAGGGCTCATTTTTATTGTTTTAGAGGCTGCATTAGAGCTTAAGCTTGAACGAAATAAACTGACACTGATTGGCCGGGCATTTTTATCGGCCCTTATTCTGCTGGCTGCTACTGCCGGTTTGATATCGGTTATATTTATTTATTATTACGATACTTCATTCCGCACGGCCCTTATCCATGCCATTCCGCTTTCGGTTATCAGCAGTGCTGTTGCCATTCCCAGCGTGGTTGGCATGAGCGAAGAAAAGAGGGAATTTATCGTTTACGAGAGTACTTTTTCTGATATTCTCGGCATTATTCTGTTTAACTATGTGGTGGCTGGTCAGGGGTTGGGCGTGGGTTCCCTTGTAAACTTTTCGTTTAATCTTGTGCTTATTGTTATTGTCTCGGTAGTCAGCACACTGGCGCTTATTTTTCTGCTTAATCACAGCAAGGGTCAGGTGAGATTTTTTCTCACTTTCGCCATTCTGGTTTTAACCTATTCGTTTGCCAAGTTTCTGCACCTTCCATCGCTGCTGCTGGTGCTTTGTTTCGGCCTGGTAATCAATAATTTCAGGTTGTTCAACTTTCCTGTGGTGCACCGGTACTTTTCGTTTGCACGGCTTAACGATGCATTAAACGAAATGAAAACCATGACGGTAGAGACGGCATTTATTATACGCACCTTCTTTTTTCTGCTTTTCGGGTATTCGATTAATACCGGGTTGTTGTTGTCTAAAGAGGTTCTCATTACAGGCCTGGTCATTATTCTAATTACATTGGCACTCAGAACTCTGTTTCTGAAATTTGCACTTCGTATAACTTCTGCTCCTTTGTCGCTTATCGCGCCGCGGGGTTTAATCACCATTTTGCTTTTTTATAGCATACCAGCTCACCTGCGCATTGAAAAGCTCAGCGAAGGTGTGTTGTTTGTGGTAATTGCCCTTACCGGACTTGCCATGACCATCGGTTTACTACTAAGCCGCGATAAGCCCTCTGAACGGATTGAGGACGTAATTTAACGGCATACTTTTACTTTGCTCAGATGTCTTCATTCAGTTCCTTTAAAACGGCCAGCAGGAGGGAGGCCTTAATTCGTGTTTTATAGTTGGGGTTAATATACTCGAATAATATTTCTCCTTTTTTATTAACCACAAACACCGCCGGCACAGGCATCAGGGTATGGTTTTCGCCACGCGAATAATTTTGCAGGGTTTCCAGGTAGCGTTCGGGTGCCTGAAATGCCAGCCCGAAAGCGCTGATGGCCTCAGCGCGGCTGTCGCTCAGCAGCAGGTATTTCAGCCTGTGTTTAGATCCCGATTTGGCCAGATTTTCCGGGGCGTCGGGACTGATGGCCACAATCTGATAACCTGTCCGAATAATTTCGGGCTCAGCGGTTTGAAGTTCGGCCAGGTGAGCATTGCAGTACGGGCACCAACCTCCGCGGTAGAATACCAAAACGGATGGTTTTTGGTTAACCACCCGCAAAAGCGATACCTGCTCACCCTGAGCATTTTGGAGTTTTACATCAGGTATTTGTTCGCCAATGAGCAGAGGCGAAATATCGGCTGGATTTAACGGAACATTTTGCTGGGCATAAAGGGAGATTGACCCAAAGAATGCCGCCATGTACAAAAATGCTGTTTTCATTACGGTTTGAGTTTTGCAGAATAGATTTTGGTTGTTTAAAAACATCGAAGTAAACCGCTCGTTTATTAAAACCGGCATCTTAATGATATGGTTCAAACCTGTAAGGCTATTGCACTGGTAAGTCCATCCAGTTACCAGAAGCGTACAAAAACTAAAGTTATATAATTTATATTATGTTAAATAATTTAATTGCCTGCCATGTGCTATATAGATATATCGACACACTGCAATACAAATGAGTACCTGCCCCGGCCCACAATCCGCTACTCCCGCTGCCGGAAATAAAATGTAAACAGAAAAAGTAAAAAGCGTATTACCATGTACGTAAGCCACTGAATTGCCTGGCTATGCCATGAAAAAATTTCATAGCTTGTTATGCGCGTGCAGTCCCGGCTGATGATTTCTTCAAATCTGTGCCGCACGGTCTGGGCAAAGTCAGCATGCCATACTTCCAGATTTAGCTCAACGCTGGCGCGTTCGCTTATCTCGTTCAGGTTATACGACCCAATGGTAACGCTGTCATCGCACACAGCCACTTTGGCGTGCAATACGTTGCGCTGGTATTCGTATATCTCCATTCTGTTCTTCAGCATCCAGCGGTACATGTACCGCTCTGCATGCCGGGCCAGAGGCACATCCGAATAACCTCCCACTATTACCCTTACCCGCACACCCCGCCGGGCAGCACGAACCAGCTGGCGCCTTATACGCAGACCCGGAAAAAAATAACTCGACATGAGGAGCACTTCTTTACGTGCCTGTCTTATTAATTTTATGTAGCACAGCGTTATCTCCTGCTTGCCCCTAACCCAGTCGTTTACCCGAATGCCCGCCAGCATTGTCGTCTGGGGTAATTTCCCTGCCGGCGGACGTGGTATTCTGGAGGGGTGAATGCGCCATGGCGATAGCGCCCGCGCCGCGCAGATGTTGTGCAGGCCGCTGGCCACCTCCCCTTCTGCCAGTACGGCCCAGTCAAGCCAGGCTTTGTACGTGGTGGTGTCGTTATACCGGTCGCTGATGTTTATACCGCCCACCAGCGCACGCTGGCCGTCGGCAACCGTAACCTTGTGGTGCAACCTGCGGCCAAAGTAAAAGTACCGGCTTCGGTACAAGGGTTCGAAGAAACGAAAGTGAACACCAGCTTCAGCAAGCGATTTGATAAAGGCCTCCGGCAGGCCCTGCGATGCGTAACCATCGGCAAGCACGTGCACATAAACACCTCTTTGGGCGGCCCTTTCAAGGGCTTTCCTTATGCGGTTACCGGTTTCATCGGCCTCGAATATGTAAACCTGAAGGTAGAGGTAATGCCTGGCGCGGTTAATCAGGTCTTCCAGAACCTCAAAGTAAGGCGCGCCACCGCGGATAAGCGTAAGGCTGTTGCGCAGGTAATAATCCGGATAGGTAAAGGGCGAGCGGCTATTCATCTTTTACACAGCGAAAACCCACGGTGGCATTGCGTTCGAAACCCTGACTAACACGCAGTAGTGCCTGCCGGTAATGCAGCTCGCGTGGACCACCCTGCACGTACCACCAACTCGATGAGGGGTTAAAATAACTTCCGCCCTTCAATATCAGGTAACGATAGCTGCCGCTTTCATACAAATCGTGGGTAAGCTGCCATACACATCCGGTTAAATCCAGCAGTCCCAGGGGGTTGGCGCCCCGTTTGTACTTTCCTGTCGGATAAGGTTTGCCATCGCCGGTGTTGGCGTACCGCGGGTCAATGCCCTCTATTGAGGTTACGGTTAGGGTTTCGGTAATTTTCTTTGTTTTACGAACAACCGGTTGTGTTTGCTTCCAGGGCCATTCGTTGCGGTTTGCGGTTTGTGCCGCATATTGCCATTCGGCTTCTGTGGGAAGGCGCTTGCCCGCCCAGGTGGCATACGCCCGGGCATCTTCGTATGATACATAAACCACCGGATAATCCTCCTGCCCTTTCGGGATTTTGCCGTTTATCCAGTGCCGCAGAAAGTTTGCGGTGTCGGCCGGGAGGTAACCGGTAGCCAGTATAAATTCCATAAACTGCCTGTTTGTTACAGGTGTGCGGTCCATCCAGAAAGCAGGCATGTTCAGGGTATCTCCCTTTCCGGTTTCGGGATAGGGAATGAAGTCATCGCCATGTGTTGTTTCGAAAATAAACCGGCCTGGTGGTACCCTTATCATTCCGGGGGGTTTACCTGCCGATGGCGCGGTGCGTTGCACCTGCGAAACAAGCCGTGCGGCACCCGGTTTAATGTGCAGTACTCTTTCATCCAGCAGTTCTTCGCCTTCCATAAGCTGAATGACAACCTTGCCCTCGTAGCGGCCCAGGTAGTCGGGAAGAAACAGCTCCAGCTGTGTAACGCCAAACCTGTGGCAGGTTTTGCCGTAGGCTGGTATTCCGGCCCATAGCCGGATTTCTGTTCCGGCTTCGGCCGCGACACAAAGGCGATTCTGGTTCATAGATACTTTAAGCAGTACAGGTAATTTTGCAATGCAGCCAACCGATCCTTCGTTATTGGTGCCCAGTTCATAAGCATTAAATGCTTCAAGTTTGACTGGAATATATAGCCGGCTGTTTACGGCCACGGGAAAAACCTCTTCGTGGTGCCACAAATCAACGTAATGAAATTTGGGTTCAGGGTCTGCTTCAAAAAGGGGCCCGAAGTAGCCTTCAGGTTTAAGACTAAAAAGGGTGTACACCGTTTTTGCCTGCGATGTTGCCGGCCAGGCGTTCACCCAGATGCTGTCGCGCAGTGTTGGCAGCAGCGGCGTCCAATAAAATGAGGTAAAAGCTGTATTGTTCTCACGCAGAATGCGGGTGGTACGACCCAGAAAACGGTATTGTTTTTCCTCCCAATCCGGGTGCCCGGGTGCAAACTGGTTTATTTCGGTACCGTGACCGTTGAAAAAGGCCAGGGCATATTCGCGCCTGATGGGTTCCTTGTACACTTCGACTACCCGAAAGATGGCAAAGTCGGGGCGGATGAGTTTATTGAGGTTGAGCATAGGCGGATAGTAAAGGGCGTTGTGCACCCTTCCGCTTACTATTCCTGGCATGTTACGGGGCACGGCCATGCCTTCGCTATACATAATTACACCCTTCCGGGCGCGGTCGGCTGCCTGTTGCAATTCCGTGCCCGATTCTCCGCGGGTATCCAGCACCACCCCATCGGCCGTGGTTTCGCGGATGAGCGATTCAATACCTTCCAGATGGTTAACCTTTCGGGTGCTTTCGTCCCATGGGTTGTACGCCACAAAAAAGCGTGTTCCCCTGTGGCGCAGCGAATCGGCCAGGTTTCGCATGCGGGCAAACCCACCCGGTAAATCGCCATACAGGTCAAACTGGTTGCGCTGGTCCAAACCCAGTGTTGGCCATGTGGGCCATATTCCAATTACATCATCACCACCATACAGGCGCCTGCCCCGATCCACAAAATCAATAAGGTTAAACTTACCGGTTTGGTAGTCGTAAAAGTCCTTATCCCAGGCCATGATTAAATGCATTACATAGGCTCGTTTTATCCATTGCAGATCAGCGCGTTTATACAGGCTATCATCAAAAATCTGCAGGTCGTATAACCATCTTTGCTGAAACGCCACCCTCAGGCCTTCCTGCCAGGGGCCCTGATATACATCCAGATAGAGCTGATAGGTTATTGAGCCTCCGGGATACAACAAGGTTTCAAACCTTTTGCGCTGCCCGTTACGAAGCGTTGAAGGGTCTCTTCGCACAAGGGCAAAAACCGACCAGTTGCTGTCCAGCCGGGCGGCTGCATAACCCAGCTCCCAGGCATTGTCGGGCACAATGACATTTACTGGTGTGCGGCCGGGTAAAAAGAGGTGCGTGCGGGATAAAGGATGTTCGCCTTTTCCGGTTATAACTGCGGCTTTGTTGTGGCTACCTAGCGGAACAACATTGCAAAGGGTAAGGGTATCGGGGCTTTTGTTTTCAAAAACCATAATTCCTTCCAGACCACGGACCGTGAACGAGAGCTGCTTTACGGTAAGCTCAAGTGGTGAGGGCCTTACTGACGTGTACGTGTGGTTGTTAACCGTAAACTCAGCGAGGGGAAAATGAACGTTCCACTGGTGGTTTACGGCTGCAATTTGTTTTAGCGAAAGATTTGAAATGGTTACCGAATTCACCTGGCCTTTTGCCTTGAAGGCACCGCATGACCAAACAACAGCGATAACAACCCAGCACCTCATCGCGTGAAGAACTGATAGACAAGGGTATGGTTGTAGGTTTGTCCCGGTTTAAGGATGGCATCGGGAAACTCAGGCCTGTTTGGGGAGTCGGGAAAATACTGGGGTTCAAGGCACAGCCCCGCATGGCGGGGATAACGCACTCCTCCCCTTCCCGCGAGTGTTCCGTTAAGAAAATTGCCGGAGTAAAACTGAATACCCGGATAGGTTGTAAGGATGCGCAAGGCCCTGCCGCTGGCCGCATGTACAAGCTCTGCGGCGGGCTTAAGCCCTGCAGCGTTGTTTTCGAGCACAAAGTTATGATCGTATCCACCGGTAACGGCCGGTAAATCGCGGCCAATGGGCTTGGCCGCAGTAAAATCGAATGGCGTGCCGCTTACTGCCAGCAATTCACCGGTAGGAATTAACTTTTCGTTAACAGGCGTATAGCGGCCAGCAAACAATTTCAATTCATGGTTAAGAATGGTAGAATCGGCCCCGGCTGAAAGATTGAAATAAGAATGACCGGTAAGATTAACCGGTGTAGGTGCGGTTGCCGATGCCATGAATTGAATATAGAGTTCATTGCCGGAAGTAAGCGAAAAAGTAACTTCGGTCTGAAGGCTTCCCGGAAATCCTCCTTCTCCGTCAGGGCTCAGGTAGGTAAACTTAACGCTGCTGTCCGACAGAGCAACGGGCTGCCAAATTACTTTGTCGAAGCCTTTAAACCCGCCATGTAGCGTGTTGCCGTTGTTGTTGGCGTCAAGTACGTATTCTTTACCATTAAGCCTGAAACGTGCCTGGGCAATACGGTTGGCGTATCGTCCTATAGTCGAACCAAAATAAGGGTTTTCCGGTTGCAGATAGCCCTTTAGTGAATCGAAGCCCAGCACTACGTTACCGGCAATTCCATTTCGGTCGGGCACCACAATATCGGTAATGGTTGCGCCATAATTAATAATGCGCACTTCCATACCCGAATGATTTGCAAGAATAAACTGCTCGACCACCTCGTTGCCCACTTTGCCGAAGGGTCTTCGGCCTGATGAGAATTTCTGGGTTACTTTATCGTTTTGCATGCGGCAGCCACAAATTAATGCAACACCCGGCAGAGCAGCCAGCAGCAGGCAGATTTTTATTTTGTATCCATTCATAATCAGTTTTCAGGGTTAACACGCAGATTATCAAATTGCCGGGGTAGCCACACCTGCATTTCGTTTTGGCCGCGGTTGCACCACAGGAAATAGGGTATGGCGGTTATGGTTTGGGTAACGGTTTCAACCTGTTTATCCGACTGTACCTGAAGCGCGGGGACCTTGAACTGTATGGTAACCGCCCCTCCCGGCAGGCTGTCATTATAGCGGGCTTGATAAACCGTGTTTTCGGGTACAATGAAATGAAAGGCCTGATTACCGTTGTCGGCACCTTCCACGCAGTACACCAGCGGTCCGCGTTGCAAGGCTATCCGGTTACGGTTTGCTTTAACTTCAGGATGTGCCTGGATTTCGAGAACTTCCATGGGAAACTGAATGTCAACCCTGTCGCCCTTATTCCATTTGCGTGAAAGCGCAGCATAGCCATTGTTTACCGGAACAAGTATTTCTGTTCCGTTTAATTTTATAATGGGCTGTTTACCGGATCTGGTTACGACCTTGTATAAATCACCCGGAACAGGTTCTCCGCGGGCCCAACCGGGTATGCGCAGATAGAGTATGAAATTTACTGATCGATCAGGATTGATATTCAGCTGAATGTTTCCGTTCCACATATAATCGCTTATCAGCTCAACGTTTACCGGCGTTTGGTTAACTACAACACGGGTTTTGCTGCCTATATACTGGTTTACCCAGAGGTGCTGCCTGCCCACTCCGTAAATGTAATCACCTGCTGAAGCAGTAAGCCGTGCAATGTTGGCCGGACAGCACGCTGTGCCAAACCAGGCTCTCCGGTTATGACTGCCTGTTGAAGCAAGCGGGTTTCCGTAAAAAAACCGGTTACCGTTAACCGACAAACCTGCCTGGGCGCCGTTAAACAGGCTTCGCTCCAGAATGTCGGCATATTTTCCTTCACCGGTAAGCTGGTTCATGCGGTGGTTCCAGAATACCATGCCTACCGACGCACAGGTTTCGCAGTAGGCCTGCATATTGGGCAGATCATAATCGTTTGAAAAGCCTTCGTTTCTGCCCGATGATCCAATGCCTCCGGTAATGTACATATTGCGGTACACCACATCTTCCCATACGGCCTTCATAGCCTGAATATAACCGGCATCGCCTGTGTGGGCGGCTACGTCGGCTGCTCCGGTGTACAGGTACATGGCGCGCACGGCATGGCCGGTAATTTCGCGTTGTTGCTTAACGGGCACTGCATCCTGGGCATAGGCGGTATCGCGCCACTGCGTCCAGGTATATCCAACAGCCAGTTTGCGGCCGCGCTGGTCCAGTAGCCAGTCGGCAAGGGTAAGATATCTTTTTTCACCGGTAATTTTGTACAGCTTAACCAGGGCCAGCTCAAGCTCCTGGTGCCCGGTTACCCAAGGGCGCTTACCCGGGCCAAACAGCGAGTCGAAATGGTTTGCGAACCGTATGGCCACATCCAGCAGCTTACGTTTACCGGTGGTTTGGTAGTAGGCTATGGCGGCCTCTATCAGATGTCCTCCGTTGTAATCTTCGTGCATGCTCATATCAGTCCATCTTTTTTCCGGAGCGGTAAGGGTGTAATACGTGTTAATGTATCCGTCGGGCAGCTGGGCTGCTGCAATTATATCAATCCACCGGTCGGTGCGTTGCTCCAGTTCCCTGTCCGGAAAATTTTTCAGCGAGTAGGCTATGGCTTCGATGGCTTTATATACGTCCGAGTCATCATAAAAAATGCCTTCAAACTTTCCGATCTTCAAGCCTGCTGCCACTTCAAAATTGCGGATACGCGGTGTCTGGATTTCGGTTTGCTCTACACATGCCGGAATGGTTGAGGTGGCAACCGTTTGGATGCGCTGTTTCCAGAACGGGTCGGTTACCGTTACCTCCGAAAAACCTACCGGCTTAAAATGTGCCTGCTGTGCGGGGAGTATATGCGTGCTGTAAGCAATTATTAAGGGAATAATTATCTTTTTCATGGTTACTAATGTAAAAACAAAAGCCGGAAGGAACATTTCCCTCCGGCTTTGCGGTTGGTTCTTTATGTTAATGGTTAGTTATTGTCCACCCCCAGCTCTTTGTATCGTTTTTCTATTCGCTTAAGCTGGGCGTCCATTCCCAGGTCGCCATACATCAGGTATAGCGCATCGAGTACTTCAACATCCGAGGGGTTAAGTTGTTCTGCTTTCTCCCAGTAAGGCAGTGCGGTTTTTAGTTTTTCAACATAAACGGCATCCAGCTCAAGGCGTTTCTTCTTGTCGGCTGCACTTACTCCGAGCATTGCCATCTCCTTTTTGATTTTGTCGGCTTCAACAAAATAACACTTGGCCAGGAGCAGTTGGGCATCGAAGGCTTTGGGGTCAAGTTCCAGGGCTTTGCGAACGCTGGCTTTGGCGGCTTCGTAGTCTTTCGACTGAAAGTACGTATAAGCCAGGAAATAATGCAGCAGGTAATTGTTGGGCTCGGTTTTTACCGCTTCTTCCAGACCCGCTTTGGCTTCGTCCAGGCGGTTCAGTTCGAGCAGGTACTGGATTTCGAGTTTGGGCAGCTCAGTGTTTTTTGGATATTTGGATCTTGCCTGCCGGCATACTTCAATGGCTTTATCTTTCTGATTAGCCACTGCATATGAGTTAATGATTATGTAGTAAGCCTCAACCATCTTTCCGCCGTTTTTCAGGTAGTTTTCCATGAATGATCTGGCCTGGTCGTATTTTTCATCGGTGTTGGCGGCAATACCTGCGTAGAAGAAAGAGGTGGTGTCATCGGGTTTTAGCTGCTGTACTTTTTCAAAGTCTTTTACGGCAGCATTATAGTCATCTTCCTGATAGGCTGCTGCACCTTTGTTGAGGTAATAGCCGGCCAGTTGATCTATGGCCATGGTTTTGGGTACCGGAAAGCCGCTGGTGCTGGTATAGAAAAGCTCGCTCTTGCCTCCTTTTAGTTCGTCGGCCTTTTTAAAAGCGCTTACTGCTTTTTCAAAAGCATCGGGTGCAAGGTTGTGTATCTCAGGGTTTGAGGCCGTATCAATGCTGGCGTAAATAAGCCCCGCATAGAACCAGGTTTTGGGGTCGAGCGAAAGCTTGGGGTCAGTCATGCTCACATCAATAATGGCCTTGGCATCGGCAATTTTACCGTAGTTCCAGGCATTAAAGGCCTTATTGATATTGGGTTTAACAGGTTTCTGCGCCATAGCCAGCACGGTTACAGCAGCGAGGCACGTGGTGAGTAGTCGTTTCATGGTTGGTTATGGATTGAAATATATGGGTTAATCGTTTTCGAGGGAGTCCATTGGTTGAATTTTTTCAACCGATGAAATCCGGTCGTCTTCATTCAGTTTAATGAGGCGCACCCCCTGGGTGGCCCGGCCCATCACACTAATGTCGCTAACCTTAATGCGAATGGTAATGCCGGATCGGTTAATAATCATTAGTTCATCATCATCGCTTACCTCTTCAATTGCAACAAGCTTGCCAGTTTTTTCGGTGATGTTAATGGTTTTTACTCCTTTTCCTCCTCTTTTGGTTATGCGGTAGTCGTCCAGCGCCGAGCGTTTGCCGTATCCGTTCTCGGAAACGACCAGCAAATTTACGTCGGGGCGCGCAATGCACACCATACCAATTACGCGATCGGTTGGCGAGTCGAGGGTTACACCCCGAACGCCAGCGGCCGTACGGCCCATGGGGCGTACATCCGACTCGTGGAAGCGCACGGCTTTTCCTTCGGTTTTGGCTATAATGATTTCGCTGTTTCCGTTGGTAAGCGAGGCATTTATCAGGCGGTCGCCTTCTTTTATGGTAATGGCCTGGATGCCTCCCTGCCGGGGCCTGGAATAGGCTTCAAGCGAGGTTTTTTTAATAGTACCCCGTTCGGTGCACAGCACCACGAAATTCCGCTTCAAATAATCTTCGTCCTCCAGGTTTTGTACATTAATAATGGCCTTTACGGCATCGTCTGGGCTAATCTGTAAAAGGTTTTGAATGGCCCGGCCCTTCGATGCCTTGCCCCCTTCCGGGATTTCGAAGGCTCTTTTCCAATAAACTTTTCCCTGTTCGGTAAAGATTAGCAGGTAGTTATGTGCCTGCGCGATGAACAAATGTTCGGTGAAGTCGTCATCTTTTGTGGCGGCTCCACGCGAACCTACGCCTCCCCTGCCCTGAGTGCGGTATTCCGAAAGGGAGGTGCGTTTAATATACCCCTGGTTGGAAATGGTAATGACCATTTCTTCGTTGGGGATAATGTCTTCTATGGTAATGTCTTCTTCCGTTTGAACGATTTCCGTTCTGCGCTTATCGCCATAACGTTCTTTTAGTTCCTTCAGCTCATCCTTAATAATCTGCATGCGCAGTTTTTCGTTGCCTAGAATTTCGGTAAGCCGGGCAATAAGTTCTTTTACCTCTTTGTATTCCTGCTGAATTTTGTCGCGTTCCAGACCGGTTAACCGCTGCAGGCGCATGTCCAGGATGGCTTTGGCCTGAATTTCAGAAAGCCCGAAACGTTGCATCAGCCCGTTCTTGGCGGTTTCGGGATCGGCCGAGTTACGGATAAGTTGTATAACCTCGTCCAGGTTATCCAGCGCAATGAGGTAGCCTTCCAGAATATGCGCACGTTTTTCGGCTTCGTTCAGTTCAAAGCGGGTTCTGCGCACCACCACTTCATGGCGGTGATCAACAAAATGGCGTATAAGGTCTTTTAGGTTAAGCGTTTGCGGCCGGCCCTTTACCAGGGCTACGTTGTTGATGCTGAAGGTTGACTGAAGCTGCGTGTATTTATAGAGATTGTTCAGAACTACCGAGGCGATGGCATCTTTTTTCAGATCATACACAATTCTGAAGCCCTCGCGGTCTGATTCATCGCGCAAATCTGAAATACCTTCAATTTTCTTTTCGTTAATGAGCGCCGCAGTCTTTTCAATCATCTGCGCCTTGTTAACCTGGTAAGGTATTTCGGTTACGATTATCTGCTCGCGGTCTTTGCCAGCGGTTACAATTTCGGCTCTTGCCCGTACAGTAACCCGGCCCCTGCCTGTGGCATAGGCTTCGCGCACGCCGGCTGTTCCATAAATAATGCCGCCGGTCGGGAAGTCGGGTGCAACGATGTATTTCATCAGTTCTTCAATACTGATGTCGGGGTTGTCAATATAGGCGCAGATGCCATCGGCTACTTCGTTCAGGTTGTGCGGGGCCATGTTGGTGGCCATTCCCACGGCAATGCCGCTGGAACCGTTCACCAGCAGGTTGGGGAGCTTGCCGGGCAGCACCACAGGTTCAGTGAGGGAGTCATCGAAGTTGGGCTGAAAGTCAACGGTTTCTTTGTTGATATCGGCCAGCATTTCCTCGGCAATGCGCTTTAGCCGCGCTTCGGTGTAGCGCATGGCTGCAGGCGAGTCGCCATCAATCGACCCGAAGTTTCCCTGTCCGTCTACCAGGGGGTAGCGCATGTTCCAGTCCTGTGCCATGCGCACCATGGTATCGTACACCGAGGCGTCACCATGGGGGTGGTATTTACCCAGAACCTCCCCCACAATACGAGCCGATTTTTTAAAAGGCTTATTGTAGTTTACGCCCAGTTCGAGCATGCCATAGAGCACCCTGCGGTGAACCGGCTTCAGCCCATCGCGCACATCGGGAAGGGCGCGAGAAACGATAACCGACATCGAATAATCGATGTAGGCGCCCCGCATTTCATCCTCAATGTTTATGGGTACAATACTGTGCCGGCCCGGTGCCTGGCTTGGGGTGTCTTCAGCCACAGTCGAATGGTTTTATATCGTTAAATTCAGCTCTTTTCATTTCGGACACGCCTGCCTGAAAAGCGGCACAAGATACGGAAAAAATGGGGTTTTTAAGGGTATTACGCAGGCAAAAAAACCTTAGTAAGGGTTAAGTTTTCGTTTGTTTTTGCCCTTGTAGCGGATGAGGTTGGGGTAATTTTCTCCGTAATGCGGATTTTGTTTTTTCCATATCGGATGGACGCGGCTCCGGTACTCGCGGTTTCCGTGCGCATGGTTAATCTGGGCGCGGCATTTGGGTTCAAAACACCGGGGCAGTTCGGGGATGCGGTAGGTGGCCCCGATATTGAGATAAAAAGCGTTAAACCGGTGGCGCACCGAGCGGCTTTCTTCGGGCACGTTAAGGGTGAAGTTTCTGATTTCGAATGATGGCCTTATAAAAACACGGAAGTATTCGGATAACTCGCGTTCAACGGGAAGTGCCAGGTTAATAAGCATGCTTTTTTTAACCGATGCATTATCGAACTGGCTGCCGAGCGAAAAGCCCCCAAAGTTAAGCTCGGCCGAAAACAAATAGTTATCGTACCGGTAAAAGGAAACTCCTGCCAGCACAAAATATTTTTTAAGCAAAAAGCCGGAAACGGCAGGTGAAAAAGGCCGGATGCTGGCCGCATAATTTGTGGGTTTAAAATCGCTTGCATGGGTGTACTCCACCGCATATCCCCCACCTATCCGGTAACGGCTGGCAAACTCCACGTGCACGGTGGCCCGCAGCGGAATATGAAAGGCGCGGCTTTTGAATCCCACTGCAGCGGTATCGGAGTTTACCTGAAAATCGGCTGGATTAATGGCAAGCGGTGCAGAGGCCACCCGATTAAACCAGTTGGTGTAGGCCTGGGTGGGGTTTGCCGGATTGTAAAGCACCGGATTACCCGCCGCAGGCTGATATAGCACCCATCCGTTAAATGTATGGCGAAACGAACTGCTTCCATAGCCTGTGCTCAGCCCAAAGGTAAGTTTGCTTAGCATGCGCCTGAAAATGCCCGGTCCCTGCCGTTCCACATAAAAGTGGTCCAGTGGAATGGACACATCCCGGTTGTCTTTCTGTGCATGGGCCGGAAAAACAACGCAGGCCAGTAAAGCCAATATGACGTACGGTAGCTTCAGAGCCGGATTTGGTTCAAAAAACTCTTAATCTTAACTCAAGTAAAACATAAAAATACAAAGTTTTGGGCATCGCTTAAACCCAATGCTGCCTATTCCTTGCTTTGGGCATAGCCATCCAACGAAGTATAGGTATGAAAAAGTGTTTGCCCCTTTATGGGAAGGAAGGTGAGTTCCTCCATGGCTTCTGCGCCTGCTCCCTCAAGTTTTAATTGAATGGTTTGCCTGCCCTCGCGAAGGGGCACACGGGTGTAGTAAATGCTGTGCGGCAGGGTTTGCCAGTTGCGGGTGTCGGCAGCTTCGGTCATGGCGTTGATGGCCCCTATTACACTGCCCATGGTTTTGTCTTTCTTTCGCGCGCTGTACTCGGCAGCTTTCTTCAACGCCACCCGAACAAGCGTTTTGCTGAACTCGGCCGCCATGCGTTCTTCCAGACAAATCTGGGCAATGCGGTTAATGTCTTCGGCCATTTCCAGCTGCAGGGCAGTATCTGCGGTGTGCGCAATGGCCCTGTTAAAAGCGGGTGGGCGTTCAACGTATTTAGGAAATGCCACGCGAAAAAACTCCAGGTCGTTTAGCGATTTGCGTTCATCAGCGCTTACTTCAAATGAGTAGCTAAGGCCCAGGTCGGGGTTGGAGATAAACACCAAATTGCCTTCGCCACCGTAGATCATAAAATTTATGCTCCATTCGGCTTTAACCGGCGCCAGGCCATTATGCCAGAATAGTACCAGCTCGGCATACGGGCTGGCGGGCGGCTGGTGTATTCCGAACAAATTGCTGTACCATTCATATTCTTCTGAAAGTCCGGCGTTACGGGCTGCCCGCAGCAGGTCGTGCTTTAATTGTTCAGGCGGTTCAATGCCAAACATTTCGGTGTAGGAGCCGTTGTAAATGTTAAAGGCATTTCGGTAAGCGATAAAGGCATTATTCCAGTCGTCTGAAGCCTGGTAGAGTATGCCCATAAGATTATGAATGAAAGCATCTTCGCGGTAGCGGTTTGGGGATGAGTACCGGTCAGACAGTTGCTGGAGGCGTATGTTCAGGCGCCTGCATTCCACCAGGGCCTCTTCGTATTGCCCCATTTTGGCATAGTTCATGGCCTTGTAGTACAAAACCATCAGGTGTTCGTGGTCTTCACCGCGGTAAATGGTTGTGAGCGGATTGGTAAGGTACGAGGCGGCCTCCCGGGCCAGGTTTATGCGGTAGTCCTCACCAAAAATATAAGCCTTCTCAAACCAGGAGTTGCTTTCCGCATACTGCCCCAGCATGGCATGACGTTAAGCCAGCATTTACATAGTAGAGAAACCGGTACGGGGGTTTGTGAAGTTTTGGATTGGCATGCAATTCGGCCAGCGCCTGGTTAAGGTTGCCCTGTTCGAACTGTCGATTGAAATTGATGTTGGTTTCATAAAAGGTAACGCATGCCGAAGCAATAAGCAAACACGCTGCAAAGGCTATGCGGCCGGCCATAACCGGATTAGTTTTTAACCAGCTTTTTTATTTCGTGCTGGCCATACCATATTCTTCTGTTGGTTTCGATGTCGGTAAGGTACAGGGTTGTGATGTAATTGGTTACGCGTTTTTTGTTGTACACGTCGGTTTCAGCGTTCAGTTCTCCAAAAAGCATTACATCGGCCCCCAATTCTTTGCCCCACCGGGCAGCCGTGGCGGGGTCGGCAAAATCCTGTTGCCCGGCCCGTTCCTGCCGTAGGCGGTCGCGGAATTCATCGTTTTCCACCAGGTCGGCCAGACCGGAGTTATGGATAACCACCTCCATCTTGCGGATAAAATTACCTGCATCTATATGCTCGCTTGTCCGGTTGCGGATAAAGCCGACAATAATAACCGGCTTGCGTCCCAGTGAACCGGCGTATTGGGTAAATCCATCGGACTTGAACAAATCATGAATCATCTGGTCGGCAACCTGCCGTGAGTCGGTGTCGTTCCATCGGCCGCTCAGGTCAATACCGGTTGTGGGGGTCAATGCGGGTAACTGTGCGCGCACAGCCCATCAGCAACAAATACAGGATTACAACGCCAATCTTTTTCATAGACCAGTTTTTTTGTTTCACCAAACAAAAATCCTGCCCGAATTTATTGCCTTTACGATTCCCGTAAGCGGCTTATGGCTGCTTCGGGGTTGGGGGCACCAAACACTGCGTTGCCGGCAACCAGTATGTCGGCACCGGCTTCCACAAGCCTGCGGGCATTTTCGGGGCCAACGCCACCATCTACCTCAATCAGGGCACGCGACTCCGATTCGATTATCAGCGATTTAAGTTCGGTTATCTTCCGGTAGGTGTTTTCAATAAACTGCTGTCCTCCAAAACCCGGGTTAACCGACATGAGGCAAACTACATCTATTTCAGCAATAACATTTTCCAGTGTCCGTACAGGTGTATGGGGGTTAATGGCTACACCCGGCCTTATGCCCAGCATCCGGATTTGCTGTGTGGTGCGGTGCAGGTGCACGCATGCTTCGGCATGCACGGTAAGCACTGCTGCACCGGCCTTGTAAAAGGCTTCCAGGTATTTTTCGGGCTGCACAATCATAAGGTGCACATCGAGCGGCTTGCGCGCTACGCGGCTAATGGCCTGGGTTACCGGAAGGCCGAATGAGATGTTCGGCACAAAAACTCCGTCCATAATATCCAGATGAATCCAATCGGCTGCGCTGCGGTTCAGCATTTCAATTTCTTCTTCCAGTCGGGCGAAGTTTGCCGAGAGTACCGATGGGGCTATGATGGGCTTACGCATGGGCTGTGAAGGGGCAAAAATCCGATATAGAATTGCCAATTGCAAAGGGCAACATCAGGGCTTTGCAATTTTTACCGAATAGTGCCCCTCCTGCCACATAAGGCGAAGTAAATAAATGCCCGGAGGGAGGTTTTCAAAAGAAAGCATGGCTGCCGGACTGGTGATGCCAAAGGTAAGCCGTCCGGCATCAACAAGCTGCCCGTTTACTTTAAGCAGTTCGTAGCGCGTCCAGGGCAAAGCCACCGGATTGCTGCAGCGCACGGTTAGCGTGCCCGCAACAACGGGATTGGGAAACACCTGAAGGGCCGGTTCGGTGAGGTGGCTTTCCAAAATTGATCTGGAACCTGCGTAGTCTATAATGCCATAGCCAATGAGGTTGTCGGGTGCCCCGGCCTGCGATGCACCCATGCGCACTGCCGTTGCAATTTCTGCAGCGCCTGCCTCAGGAAAAAGCTGTATAAGCCCGGCCACGAGCGAAGTGGTTAGCGGAGCCGCCAGCGATGTTCCGGTAAGTGTGCCCTGGTTACCGTTGGCGCGGTATACCGAAACACCGGTACCAAGAGCAGCCACATCGGGTTTTATGCGGCCATCGGCCGAGGGCCCGATGGAGCTGGAAGCATTTTTTATTCCGCTGCTGTTCACATTTCCTGTTGCCAGCACCTGTGCAGCATCGGCCGGTGCGGTAATGATCTGCCAGGGTCTTGCTCCTTCATTGCCGGCACTTACCACCACCACCATTCCCCGCGCTGCCGCCATGGCGGCAGCGCGGCTTATCACGGCCGTTTCACCATTCATATCCCGCGGCTGGTAGTTCATGGACGGATCATCAAAGGTATTGTAGCCCAATGATGTGTTAATCACATCTACCCCGGCACTGTCGGCCCGTTCAGCCGCAACAGCCCAGTTGTATTCTTCAATGCGGTATTCGGAGTTCACATCTTCGGTTACGGCCAGCATGAAGGTAGCTTTGGGGGCTCCTCCTGTAAAGGTGCCGGGCACCTGAGCCGCTATAACCGACCACACGGCTGTGCCGTGATCATCGAAACCAAAAACGTGGTTACCGCCATATACCATGTTAAATGCAAAGCCATGCGGAACACGGCCCTCATTGAACACATGAAAAAAGGCCGACAGGGTATCAGCACCGGAAAAGCCACTGTCGAAGACGGCTACAAATACACCCTGGCCATTGCCCCCATCCTGATGCATCATGTTCAGGCCATGCATGCTCAATTGGGTATCGGTAACTTCGGCAGTATTGCCGGGGCCTGCCACCCTGCCCCCGGCAGTCGGGCGGGGCCCGGGGGCAACCAATTCAACACGGCTTACTTCGGGCAATGCCAGGAGTGCCGGCAAAAGCGAATTTGCACATTGAACAATGGCGGCATTGAACCATCGCGAAGTAAACAGCACGGTGGCACCGACATTGCGCAGGTTATCGGTGTACGCCGGGGATATGGGCAGGTCGGCTTCGGTTATGTTAACCTGATTTTTGGTTCTGCGATCCAGCGCACGCTGCGAGAGGAAAGCCGAAGGGTTGCTGATGCTGTATGGCGTTCCGGCTTTGTCGCGAAAAAAAACAGCATACCGGTTTACCTGAGCCTGAGCAGCGGTCCAAAGAGAGACAAGCAGAAGGATTGTATATCTACTCACGCCCGAAAGCTGTTAGGGTTTGCCTGAGGGAATAGCCACTTTCAATTTCACCGCTGCAGGTTCCACCCCCGCAGCGATACGTCCATACTTCGCTTTCTTTATATACCAAACCCATGTTGCGGGCATACCATTCCTTTCTCACATCGCGATAGGTAAGGTTGTTCGTAACATTTTCCTGTTCTACTTCGGCTATATCGTTTACCCGCAAACCGGTTGATAATTCTTCTCCGGCAATTTGCCGGGTTATGCGATAGCTGTCTTCGTCCAGGCTGTTAAACAGGTTCCCGTTCCAGGTGCGGTTCACATATACCGGAAAGGCCAATTTGACGTATGTTGTGTTACCTTCGGTTATCAGGGCATAACCGTTGTAGAGCCGTGCCGACCAGGTGTTAAGAAATTGCCATGTACTGTTGGCGTCGGGACGGCTAAAGCGATGCAGGATATATATGTAGTCTCCCGCTGAAGACCGGGTTGAGTCAACCACTACCGTCCTAAGCAGGTAGCTATTGGCTGAGGGCGCAGCAAAGGGTGAATAGGTCACTTCTTCCACCCGGTACTCCCAGAATGTTCCTGTTTCCAGGGGAAAGTAATTCACCTGAGGCGCAGGCAGCTCTTCCTGCCGGCAGCCTGCTGCGAGCATCACCGGCACCATCCACACAGGCCATTTTCTTTGCATATCCTCGCTTAATTAGTCCGAAAGTTATTTTATTGCCGTTAAATTCCCGCTATGCCGTTAAAGGTAACAGTTAAAGTAAGCCGAATAACCAACCTGAGCGATGCGCGCTACTGCGCCGGCATGGGGGTGCACCTTCTGGGCTTTACCGTTGTGCCGGGGTGTGAGGGTTATGTTGCACCGGATGATTTTCAGCAGATGCGCGGCTGGTTTAACGGACCTGAAGTTGTTGCAGAGATTTATGACATGGTACACCCCCGTAACCTACATGAGGTTTTAGAAAATTATCGACCCGACCTGCTGGAGGGTGGGCTAAAGGAACTTAACCTGTTACAGGAAGCAGGATTGCCCTTTTTGCTGAACCTGCAAAATCTTACGGCAGCAGAATTAAGCGGGCAACTGGGTCAACAGCCCAATCCGGCCTACATCATTACCCGGCTTACCCAACCGCACCAATTACGGCAACTAAATGAATATGCCAGCGTTTTGGTTGAGTTGCCCCCTGCCCCTTCGGAAGCCTTACTGCAACTGCCTGCAGCAGGGTTTGTTTTAAGCGGAACGGACGAAGAACGACCGGGGCTTAAAAATTACGACAGCCTTTCGAACATACTGGAAAGGCTGGAAGAATAACAGGCTTTTTACAAAAACGCTATGTTCATGGCCATGTTAACTGCCTCATGGGTAATACGGGAAAACTCAAATCGCTTGGTCGTTCCGCTTTCTATCCATTGTTGTATAACAGGCAGTTGCTTTTTCTTTAAGTTTTTTAATACTGAAATACCCAGCACTTGCAATGCAGCAGCGTTGTAATGCTGCTCATATTGGGCTTTCATGGGTACAACCAGCAGTTTTTTGCCCAGGTATAGGGCTTCGGCCGGGGTTTCAAAGCCGGCTCCGCATAATACCCCGCTGGCTGAAACCATACTGGCCACGAACTCCTGGTTGTTAACCGGATAAACCGAAACTCTGCCGAGGTGATAGGGTTTGCGCGTATGTTTGGAGAATACGTGCCACTTTACAAGTGGAATTTTGGATAGCAATACCACCAGTTTGCGGTCGTCATAGGCAGGCAGGTACACAGTATAATGTCCGGCAGCTTTTGGTTCAGCCTGTCGAATACTGGCCCGTATAACCGGGGTAAAAATATTCCGGTCGAAGGACGCAAAGTGAAAGCCAACATGCTTCATTGCCGGGGCATAATGGTGCAGCAACCATTCACCCACCGGATCGAAATGTTGGGGGCGCGGCACGTTTTTACTTAACAAAGCGCATTGATGGCTAAGTGCCACACAAGGAACATGTTTATTGCGCGCAGCCCAGGCCGAAATGGGTTCAAAGTCGTTAATAACTACATCGTAGCGTTCTGCGGGAAAGCTTTTTATTTCCTGCCAGATTCTTTTTGAAGAGTTCTTCAGAAAGGTTTTTACAATATCAATCCCTCCGTTTTTGCCGAAATAGAAACTCAGTCCCGCTGACCGGTATTTTACCGGAAAGGGCAGCGCAATATCGGCCTGCGAACCACTTACAAACAGGTGCACATCACCGTATTGTTGCAGGGCAGGCACCACATCTTCGGCCCGCGCCAGGTGGCCATTGCCCGTGCCCTGTATGGCGTAAAGAATTTTCATTGGTTATTCAGGAATTCATTTACCAGGTCACGGAAAATGTCATCGTTGTCCAGTTTATCGCGGAGTTTTTTGGGTAGTTTAACGGCCTGCGCCACGGGGTCATCGGCATAGCGGTACAACCGCCAGGCGGTTCCGTCAAACTCCAGTGCCGTAAGGTTTTCCACCCAGTCGCCTGAATTCAGGTAGGTAACCGATCCGTTAGCGGTTTCGATGGTCCGTATTTCGGGCTGGTGAATGTGCCCGCACACAACGTAATGGTAGCCGTTTTCGATGGCTATTCCGGCAGCCGTTTTTTCGAAGTCGTTAATAAATTTTACAGCCGATTTGACGCTGTCTTTTACTCTTCTGGAAAGCGATATTCGCCCGCGTCCGGTTTTTTTCAGCAGCCAGTTAACAAAAGTATTGATTAAAATAAGCGTGTCATACCCTATGGCCCCCAGCCGGGCCAGCCATTTCGAATATTGCATGGTTACATCAAAGACATCGCCATGAAAGAACCAGGCTTTTTTGCCGTTTAATGTCAGCACCAGCTTGTTATCGATGATCAATGATCCCAGCCTGAAACCCGCAAACTTGCGTAACATTTCATCGTGGTTACCGGTAAGATAAATAACCTTGGTGCCCCTGGCCAACTGGCCGGTTATGTATTTAATTACCTGCATGTGCGAGCGTGGCCAATAACGTTTGCTGAACTGCCACATATCTATGATGTCGCCATTCAGAATGATTTTTTCCGGTTTGATGGACTTGAGATAACGCAGTAATTCTTCGGCATGACAACCGTATGTGCCCAGGTGGATATCTGAAAGTACCACAATACGTACCCTGCGCTTTTTTGGTTGTCCCATATTACAACAGAAATCCTGAAGACCCTCAGGCCTTCAGGATAACCTAAACCTATCTGGAGAAGATTTACAGCACAAAGGTAGGGACGCCAGGTTACCTGGCTCTCAAGTGAATATTACCATTATGTTATTAGCAGTAGCTGCTTACAGTATATGGATAGGCGTGCGTCATGGCGATTGGAGCATGAGGCCACGGGCACAAAAAAATCTGGCTGAAAGATCAGGGCTTTTTACTGTTTTGAGCCCCCTGCCGGAATCGAACCAGCGACCTACTGATTACAAGTCAGTTGCTCTACCAGCTGAGCTAAGGAGGCTTAATGCCTTATCTTACAAGTCGGTTGCCCTGCCTTCCACAGGTGCGCCGGGAAGCAAACAGGAGCGCAAAAATAGCGGTATGCGTCATTAATGCAAATCTTCAGGCCAGGTTGCGCAATAATTTAAGTTGTTGTTTAAGCTGCTCAACCTTTGCACTGGCCTGCTGTATTTTATCGTTAAACTCCTTACGCACATCTTCGGCATTTTTTGAGCGCTCAAAAAAGCCAAGGTTGTTCTTCCACAGGGCAATGTCGCCCTCAATTTTCGAAATCTTTTTGCGCAGCATTTGCTCCTTTTGCTGGAGCTTTTTTTCACCCTGGGGGTCCGATTTCAGGTCGCCCAGGGTGTTTTCCAGTATGAGCTTATTTTTTTCAGTTTCATCCAGAGCGGAAAGTGAATTTACCAGTTTTTCGAACGCGTTGAAGTAAGCTGCCCTGATGGTGCCGGCCTCGCTGCGCGGCACTTCACCTGCCGCCTCAAACCGTTGCCTGAATTCATTGACTTTTTCTATTGTAATCTGGCCGGTGGCCAGGGTGGCTTCCATTTGGGCAATAATTTCTGCTTTGGTTTTCAGGTTGTTTGCCTGAGCGGTCTCGGCCTCACTCTTGCTGTTTCTCAGCTGTGCAAAGAAATAGTCGCAGTGTTCCTTAAATTCGGCATAAATCTTTTCGCGGTATTTATCCGGAACGGGTCCAATTTCTTTCCATTGTTCCTGCAGTCTACGCAGTTCGGCTGCGGTGCTGTTCCAGTCGCGGCTGTCGCGCAGTTCTTTTGCCCGTTGCACCAGCTCCTGTTTTTTTCTGAAGTTGGCCTTTCGCTCGGCATCAACTTTTTTAAAGAAAGCGCTCTTGGCCTGAAAGAAGGCCTTAAAGGCCGTCCAGAATTGTTTTGACACCTCTTTTCCCTTGCTGCGCGGCATGGGCCCCGCAGCTTCCCACTGTTTTTGCAGCTCCAGTATGCTTTTGGTTTTCTGGTTCCATTCCTTTATGCGGTCAGACTGGAATGAGGCAAACGCCTGTACCCGTTCGCTGAGTTCGGTCTTTACCTTTAGGTTTTCCTGAAGTTTTTCCTGGAGTTGTTTGTTATGTTCATCGCGCCGGGCATACAGGGCATCGCTGGCAGCCTTAAAGCGTTGCCACACGGCTTCTTTTTCTTCGCGCGGAACGGGGCCAATGTGTTTAAACTCGTGGTGCAGATCGTTAAGTTCGCGCAGAGCCTGGGTTATGTTTTCCAGTTCCAGGAGTCGTTCTGCGCGCTGGCACAATTCCAGCTTAGCCTCCAGGTTTTTTTTGCGGTCAAGCTCCTTCAGTTCAAAGTAGATGCTCTGATTGTCGTAAAACCGGTCTACCAGCGCGTGGTAATTTGCCCAGAGGTTTTTGTTGTGGGCACCCGGAACAGGCCCGATGCTTTTCCATTCGCTTTGAATGGCTTTGAACTGTTCGAACTGGTTGGCGTTTACATCCTGTGAGTCAACCAGCTCGCGCAGTTTTTCGAGTAAAGCAAGTTTTCGTTTGTAGTTGTCGTCTTTGCGCGATTCCTCCTCGCGTATTTGTTGGGTTTTGCGGTCTTTTATCTGCCTGTACAGTTGGGTAAACTGGGCGTCTATGGGCTCACCGCGGTATTCAAAACCATCGGGAGTTCCGCCATCGAGAATAAACCGGTTAAAGGCGCGGGTGCGTTCCTGTTTCACCAGTTCATCGAATACTTCTTTTATCTCACGCAGTTCGCGCTCAGCTTTGATGGCGTTTGGTTCGGCAGCGAGTTTTTTTACAGCCTGCAGCAGTTGCGTCTTCGAAAACGTGTGGTAGTCGGGGGCTTCGTCATGGCCCTCCAGCGTATCATGTGCGTTTTGGTTATCCTGTAAGTCGCTTTCGTTTTGCAAAGCTGACACATGGGCATTTAACCCGGCTTCATGTACGTACCCCTGCACTGCGCTCTTTTCTTCTCTTTCCATGGTTAATGTCCATTGAATGACTTGAAATAATCAGGGTAAAATTACTAAAAAACTAATTCTGGGAAGGATCCATCGGATAGTTGGCAAATACCGAATATTTACCGCCCATATTTTTCAACGCGTTGCGCCACATGGCATCGGGCCCGGTGTTAAACAACAGTTCTTCAGTTACATAATCGCAAACTATCCACGTATCCTGTTCCAGTTCTTCCTCCAGTTGGCCGGGGCCCCACCCACTATAGCCCAGAAAAAACCGAATTTCTTCCGGCCTTAGCTGGCCGGTGTTGGCCAGAAAAGTTACCTGCTCAAACGACCCGCCCCAGTAAATGCCACTGGTTATGCATTCGCCTCCTTCAATATCGGCACAGCGATGAATGAAATGAAGTGTATCTTGTTGTACAGGTCCTCCGATAAACACAGGATGTTCAAAATTGGAGAGTTCCTCAAGGATTTCCGAAGCATTCACTTCGGCCAGACGGTTCAGCACAAATCCAAAAGAGCCCTCGGAGTTGTGTTCGCAGAGCAGCACCACCGAACGAATAAAGTTCGGGTCGGGCAAAAACGGCTCGGAAATAAGCAGTCGGCCCTTTTCGGGTGGGATTTTGTTGCGATATTTGAAAAAGTCCATGTTGTTGCCGGTTGAAATAAAACACACGGCCACATATAAAACAAGCCACAAACCTGTTTTATTGCAAATTTTTAAGTTATTGGAATAATACAAGTATGCAAACTGACCTGGCCCGCTTGCGCAGGGAATATTCTTCCCAACCTCTGGATACAGAACACCTGCTGCCTGACCCCGTGGCCCAGTTTGAAAAGTGGCTGGAAGAGGCCGTAAAGGCAGGCATTACCGAACCCAATGCCATGACGCTGGCCACGGTTTCGGAAAGTGGCCGGCCCAGCCAGCGGGTGGTGTTGCTGAAAGGTATTGAAAACGGACAATTTGTATTTTACACCAACTATCAGAGTGGCAAGGGTAAAGAGTTGTTGCAAAATCCCTATTGTGCCCTGAATTTTTTCTGGGCCGAGCTGGAACGGCAGGTACGCATTGAGGGCCTGGCCAAACGTGTAAGTGATGAAAAGGCCTCGGAATATTTCCGCATCAGGCCGCGGGGCGCCCAAATCGGAGCATGGGCTTCGCCACAAAGCGCCGTGATAGAAAAACGGGAATTGCTGGAGCAGCGGTACCGCGAACTGGAGAAAAAATTTGAAGGGAGGGAAATTCCCAGGCCCATGCAATGGGGCGGTTATGAGGTACTACCGTTTCTGGTGGAATTCTGGCAGGGCCGGCCCAACCGGCTGCACGACCGGCTGTTGTATATAAAAGATGAACAAGAATGGATTATCAGGCGGCTGGCTCCGTAATCACAACAGGTCGGTAAGCAGACTTACCCCTATGGTTCGGTTTACCACAAATCCCTCTCCGTATTTTTTTCCAATGGCATTCCCGAATTCCACGGCACGGGCGCGCACCAGGTCAAGAAATTCGCGCGAAGCGATATAGGTTGCCGGCTCGGCACTTTGCGGATTATACATCTGGCTGGCATAGGCCATAAACGAGGCTTCCTTTTTTTCCCAGTAATCGCTTATATCCACAATTACGTCGGGCTGAATGTAGCGGGCCTGAATAAAGTGATAGAGGGCGCGCGGGCGCCAAGGCTGTTGCGCGTTACCGTGTAAATTGGTTTGAATTTTCGAAAGGCCGGCCAGAAAGCAGGCATCATTTACCAGGCGGGCTGCCTGGCCGTGGTCGGGATGACGGTCTTCAACGGCATTGGTAATAACTATGTCGGGCCGATATTTGCGGATAACCTGTACCACTTTAAGTCTTGTTTCCTTATCGTTCATAAAGAAGGCATCAGGCAGTTCCAGGTTTTCGCGCACCGAAAGACCCAGTATGTTGGCTGCAAGGGCAGCTTCGCTGGCGCGGATTTCGGGGGTGCCCCGCGTTCCGAGTTCGCCCCGGGTAAGGTCGATAATGCCCGCCTTAAAGCCACGGCTTATGTGTTTGGCCAGTGTGCCGCCGCAACCCAGTTCGGCATCATCGGGGTGGGCGGCTATAACCAGGATGTCGAGTTTCATGGTTGTACGGTTTCGGCCTCTTTGGCCGCCAGAAATTTTTCGGCATCCAGCGCCCCCATGCATCCGGTTCCGGCAGCTGTTACAGCCTGCCGGTATACTTTATCGGCCGCATCGCCAACGGCAAATACGCCTTCAATGTTGGTGCGGGTAGAGCCCGGCCGAACTTTAATGTATCCGTTTTCATCCAGGTCGAGGTAATCGCGGAAAATTTCCGTGTTGGGCTTATGCCCGATGGCCAGGAAGAAGCCCTGTATGGGGATTACTTTCTTTTCGCCGGTAAGGTTGTTTATCACCCGCACACCGGTAACACCGCTCTCATCGCCTAATATTTCATCGGTTTCTGTATTCCAGTGAATTTCGATATTGGGAGTAGCAAATACCCGCTTTTGCATGATTTTGGAGGCGCGCATCTCATTTCTTCGCACCAGCAGATGCACTTTGGTGCAGAGTTTGGCCAGATAGGTGGCTTCTTCGGCTGCCGAGTCACCGGCTCCCACTACGGCCACCTCTTTGCCTCGGTAAAAATATCCGTCGCAAACGGCACATGCCGATACGCCCCTGTTGGCGAAAGTTTGTTCGGAGGGAATACCCAGGTATTTGGCGCTGGCACCGGTAGCAATAATTACCGAAGCGGCCAGCACTTCTTCGGCATCGTCAATCACCAGCCTGAACGGATACACCGAAAAGTCCACGCGCGTAACTACGGCATAGCGGATGCGGGTGCCGAAGCGTTCGGCCTGTCGTTGAAGGTCCATCATCATCTGCGGTCCGTTAACGCCATCGGGGTATCCGGGAAAGTTTTCAACATCGTTGGTGGTGGTGAGTTGCCCGCCCGGCTGGGCGCCGGCAAACACCAGGGGGTTAAGTCCTGCCCGTGCGGCATAGATGGCCGCCGTATATCCGGCGGGACCCGAACCGATAATTACTACTTTTTCTTTTGCAGCTTCCATGCTCATTTTAAAAACAGAAAGGTCTCTGTCTGTACCGAGACCCGTAAAATTGCGATATTTTTAAGGAATATTAACCCAGGTAAGGTTTTAAAGCCTTGCTTCGGGAGGTATGCCTTAACCGGCGGATAGCCTTTTCTTTAATTTGACGTACGCGCTCGCGGGTAAGGTTAAATTTTTCGCCAATTTCTTCCAGGGTAAGGGCGTGCTCACCGTTTAAGCCAAAGTAGAGGGTAATTACATCGGCTTCGCGTTGCGTGAGGGTGGAAAGAGCCCGTTGCACTTCTCTGCGCAAGGATTCTGTAAGCAGGCCGGCATCGGGGGTTTCTTCGCTGTCGTTTTCCAGCACATCTAACAGGCTGTTTTCTTCACCCTGCACAAAAGGTGCATCGATGGAGGTGTGGCGGCCGGATATCTTCATCGTGTCAATCACCTCGGCAGTAGACACATCCAGCACCTCGGCCAGTTCTTCCGGTGAGGGTTCGCGCTCGTACTTCTGTTCCAGTTCGGAAAAGGTTTTGGAAATTTTGTTGAGCGAACCTACGCGGTTAAGCGGCAGGCGCACGATGCGCGACTGCTCGGCCAGGGCCTGAAGGATCGATTGCCTGATCCACCACACGGCATAGGAGATGAACTTAAACCCGCGGGTTTCATCAAAGCGCTGGGCGGCTTTAATAAGGCCCAGGTTGCCTTCGTTAATCAGGTCGCCCAGGGAAAGGCCCTGATTTTGGTACTGCTTGGCTACCGATACCACAAAGCGAAGGTTGGCTTTGGTAAGCTTTTCAAGGGCAATCTGGTCGCCTTCCTTAATGCGCTTGGCCAGCTCAACTTCCTCATCGGGTGTAAGCAGGTCAACCTTGCCAATCTCCTGAAGGTATTTGTCAAGCGACTGGCTTTCGCGGTTGGTAATCTGTTTGCTGATTTTTAGTTGTCTCATGCTGTAAAAAAATCAGTTAGTAAACATAACAGGAATTGCAGATAGTTCCGCAGCTCAGGCGGTTTCCTTTCTGGAAGGCCTGGGCAGCAGTACTTTTCTGGAAAGCCTGAATTTACCGGTTTTCTTGTCAATATCCACCAGCTTTACCTTAATCTCCTCGCCTACTTCCAGTACACCGTCCATGCTTTCGAGGCGCTCCCACTTGATTTCGGAGATATGGAGCAGGCCATCTTTACCGGGCATAAATTCCACAAAGGCTCCGAAAGGCATAATGGACTTGACTATGCCATCGTACACCTGGCCGATTTCGGGCACGGCTATTATGGCCTTGATGCGCTTCATGGCGGCTTCCATGCTTTCTTTGCTTGTGGCAAATACGCTTACCACTCCCTGGTTGTTTATTTCCTCTATCACCACGGTAGCACCGCTGGTGTTCTGAATGTCCTGCACCACTTTTCCGCCTGGGCCAATAAGTGCACCGATAAGTTCTTTTTCGAATATGAGTGTGGAGGCCCGGGGAGCATGGGGTTTAAAGTCGGAGCGTGGCGCCTCCAGGGTTTTCTTCATTTCGTTCAAAATGTGCAGCCGGCCAATGCGGGCCTGCTCCAGCGCCTCGCGCAGCACCTCGTAGGTCAGGCCGTCAACCTTAAGGTCCATCTGGCATGCGGTGAGACCCTTCTCGGTTCCGGTGGTTTTGAAGTCCATATCGCCCAGGTGGTCTTCATCACCCAGTATGTCGGACAGGATGGCGTATTTTCCGGTTTGGGCATCTGAGATCATGCCCATGGCAATACCTGAAACAGGGCCTTTTATCTGCACGCCGGCATCCATGAGTGCCAGCGAGCCGGCGCATACGGTAGCCATGGAGGAAGAACCGTTTGACTCCAGAATATCCGAAACCACCCTAATGGTATAGGGGTTTTCATCGTCCGGGGGCAATACCTGTTTAAGGGCACGCATCGCCAGATTACCATGACCCACTTCTCTCCTGCCCGGCCCGCGGTTGGGTTTTACTTCGCCTGTGGAGAAGCCCGGAAAGTTGTAGTGCAGAATAAACTTGCTGGACCCGGAAAACATGGCACCATCAATAAGTTGCTCGTCCATTTTGGTGCCCAGCGTAACGGTGGTAAGTGACTGGGTTTCGCCCCGTGTAAAGAGTGCACTGCCATGCGTAGAAGGAAGCAGGTCAACTTCGGTGTAGATTGGCCGTATTTCGGTGGTTTTGCGGCCATCCAGCCTGATGCCTTCATTCAGCACCAGGTCGCGGGCTGCTTTTTTATGAATGCCGTGGTAATAGCGTTTAACCAGTTCTTTATCAATGGCGCTGTCTTCGGGCAGGGCGGCCAGATAGTCTTCCAGGATTTTCTCAAAAGCGGCTGTGCGCTCTTTTTTGTTTTTGATTTGCTGCCGGGCTACTTCGTACACTTTTGGATACAACAAATCGTAAAGCTCTTTTTTCAGGTTTTCGTCATTTACTTCGTGCTGGTAAGTGCGTTTAACGGTTTTACCGGTAGCCTGGGCGAGTTCCAGTTGCAGGCGGCACTGTTCTTTAATGGCTTCGTGGGCGGTTTTCAGGGCCTCGAGCATTTCGTCTTCGCTTACCTCCTTCATTTCGCCTTCCACCATCAGGATGTTGTCAATAGAAGCGCCCACCATCAGGTCAATGTCGGCCCTTTCTTTTTGTTCCAGCGTAGGGTTTATGACGAACTGCCCATCAACGCGGGCCACGCGCACTTCGGAGATGGGGCCGTTCCAGGGAATGTCGGACACGGATAAGGCAGCAGAAGCGGCAAAGGCAGCCAAGGCATCGGGCAGGGCGTTCTGGTCACCCGAAATCAGGTAAATCATTACCTGCGTTTCGGCATGGAAGTCGTCAGGGAACAGGGGGCGCAAAGCGCGGTCAACCAGGCGGCTGATAAGCACTTCATAGTCGGATAGTTTGCCTTCGCGTTTCAGGAAGCCGCCGGGTACCTTTCCGGTTGAGGCAAACTTTTCCTGATAATCTACCGAAAGGGGCATGAAATCGGCACCTTCAACGGGTTCGGTTTTGGATACAACGGTGGCCAGCAGCATGGTGTTGCCCATTCGAAGCGTAACGGCACCATCGGCCTGACGGGCCATTTTTCCGGTTTCTATGGTAATTTCCCGTCCGTCGGGAAGTTTACAGGTTTTGGTAACAATGTTGAACATATGGGTTAAAACAATTTAAGGCCAACAGTGTCTGCCGGCCGGAATAAAATGCAAACAGGGAACCGAGTCGGGCTCCCTGTTTGGTGTGTTATTTTCTTAAATTCAGTTCCGCAAGAATGGCGCGATAGCGCTCAATGTTTTCCCTTTGCAGGTAATTCAGCATTTTTTTACGCCTGCCCACCAGTTTAAGCAGCCCGCGCTGGGTGGCGAAGTCTTTTTTATGCGTGTTAAGGTGTTCGGTCATCTCATTGATGCGGCGGGTAAAGAGGGCAATCTGCGATTCAGGGGAACCGGTATCTTTTTCAGATTTGGAAGGACTGTACTTCTGGAACAATTCCTTTTTTTCAACAGCTGTTAGCGGCATGATAAAAAATGTTTCCTTTTCAAATTTTCAGCCTGCAAAGTTAACATATCCGGAATGGAAAACCAAAAATCCGGATTTTAACCCTTTGTCGTTGCCATTGCCGACAGGCGTTTTCCCAGCTTTTTCCTGGTCCGTTCCAGCGCTACCAGATAGGCATCGGCATCGAAAAGGCGGGCATCCAGGCGTGCCTGCCGCAAAAACAGCAGGCCTATGCCAAATAAAATAACATCGGCCGCCCATACGCCTGCCGGCACCGGCACAATACCTGTTTTTGCCCATTTTTCGCCCAATATGGAAAGCATGTAGTAAAGGATAAAGAAAAATACCGATACGATGAAAGGAACACCCAGACCGCCCTTTTTAATAATGGCGCCCAGCGGGGCGCCAATTAAAAACATGGCAATGCAGGCCAGGCTGCTGGCCCATATTTTATGCCACTGAACGTAGTAGGTCCGCCATTCGGTTTGGTACACCTCGCTGGTGGCAATGGCGTTTGAAATTTCGCTCTTTACCATGCGGGCCCGGGCGGCTGCCTGCGAGACCACAGAAGCGTCGGCAGGCGTACTGAGCAGGCTGTCGATGCGGCCGATTACCGAAGTGTTGGTGCGCGCTGTGGTGCCGGCAGGCTCCTTGCGGGGCACTGTTTGCAAAGCCTGTAATGCCGAGTCGGCTTTTTGCATAAGCATTTTTAATTTGGCCCTTCGGGTTGGCCGGAAGCCCTGAGGGTTACCTTTATCTGAAGTTTTGGTTTTTGCAGCGCTATCGGTGCGATGCCAGCTTGTGGCGGTTACGGTTTGTACCGGGTCGGGCGATGCAAATGAGGCGACATCGCGTTCCATATTGGCGAAGTAGCCGCTGCGTGTCGCCTCAAATTTTACGCGTTGCATGTCAATTTCTCCCTGAATGGAATCCAGGTCGCCATCCAGTTGCCTGAGGTTGCGCATAATGCGGTTTCCCTGAAACCACTTTTTATCGGTGCGGCTCAGCGAGAAGGACGACAGGTCGAATATCAGCTCAGAACGCACAAAGCGGCTTCGGCTCAGCGCCTGCATGTTGGGGTTATAGGTTCTTGAGGCCAGATCTTTACCAGCCTGCGAGCCTTCGGTGTAGTTGTATCCGTTAAACAGTTCGAGTTTCAGGTAGCGTTGGTTGTGAATGGTAAACATGCGTCCTGAGTCGGCAATGGTAACGTCTTTGTTACCATCGCGGTTGCGATGGTCGTAAATCAGTATGTTTTTAAGGGTTATGCCATCGGGCAACTTCTGGTCAACTTTAATGCTTACTTCGGGTATGCCGTTGTAAAAGGTGCCTTCGCGAAGGTCGAGGGCAGGCTTTTTTTGTTTGATGTCGTACAGCAGGCTATAGGCTTCGAGTGCGGCACGGGGAACCAGGCTGTTGTTGATATGAAAAGCCAGCACCGTTAGCAGCAGTACAAACACAAAGATGGGTTGAATTACCCGAAGCAGCGACACGCCCGAGCTCTTGATGGCCGTAAGCTCAAAATGCTCACCCAGATTTCCGAAAGCTATGAGTGAGGCAAACAGCACGCCAAGCGGCAAGGCAGAGGGTGTCATGAAAACAGCAAAATAGAAAAGCAGCTGTCCGATAACATCCCAGCCCAGGTCTTTGCCAATGATGTCATCGAAATATTTAAGCATATGCTGCGTGAGGAGGATAAAGACCACCACAAAAAACGAGAGCACAAAAGGCCCAAGAAATGACTGCAGCACAAGCTTATCCAGCTTTTTCATAATTGAATAAACTGCAAATAACGCACCAAGTTAGGAATAAGCAGCCTGAATGAACCTGGCGCTTTAGCCGCCTACGGTTTTTTTTAGGTTTTCTACCAGGCCGTCCCAGAGATCGCCCAGTTCGTCCAGATCGTCAAAGTCGGAGTAATCAAACACCCGCAGGTATACGGTTTGCGTGAATTCGTTTAATTCGAGGCGCAGTTCGAGGTAACTGGGGTCGTTGCGATCGTGTTCATTCTCGGGAAGGAACTCAAAACGGGCAAAGTGATTGGTGCGGTGTGCCACCAGCCGGGCCCTGTGCGCTTCATTATCCCAGTGAAAAATGTAGGTTTTGTCCAGGTTGTCAACGGTTACATCATCAGCAAACCATTCGGCAAGGCCTCCGGGCGACTGGATGTACGGATACAGCATTTTTATGGAAGCGTGTATTTCGTAGTCGCGGGTAAAAAGTTTTTTTCTGCCGCCGGTATCCATAAGCGGTTTTAAATTATAAAAAAATTCTGCACAGGCCAAACAACCCGGTGCGCTGCACTTTTATTAATCGCCCCCGTGTTGTAAGTTTGCCGTCCGTTTTCTGGCGCGGTAGCTCAGGTGGTTAGAGCGTTGGATTCATAACCCAAAGGTCGGGGGTTCAACTCCCCCCCGCGCTACAAATTCCTCCCTTCCGGATATAGCACTTATTTTTAACAGTGGTCTTTCACAAATATTCGGGCATTCTAACTTGCGCCCCATTGCATTAAGCTATGTTTCCATCTGTAAACCCCACCCATACCCGGGCCTGGCAGCAACTTGAAATGCATGTGCTGGAAATGCAGGCCATGCATCTGCGCGAGTTGTTTGCTGCCGATGCAAGCCGGTTCGAAAAGTTCAGCCTGTTGTTCCATGATATGCTGGTTGATTTTTCCAAAAACCGCATAACCGAAGAAACCTTGGGGCTGTTGCTGCAGCTGGCTCATGAAACCAATCTGCCGGAAGGCATTCAGGCCATGTTTGCAGGTAAAAGAATTAACCAAACCGAAAACCGGGCGGTGCTGCACGTGGCCCTCCGTAACCGGTCGGGATTGCCAATGGCTGTTGATGGCACCGATGTAATGCCCGAAGTAAACCGGGTGCTTGAGCAGATGAAGCAATTCAGCAACCGGCTGCGCTCGGGGCAGTGGAAAGGTTATACGGGAAAGGCCATTACCGATGTGGTAAACATTGGCATCGGAGGCTCGGACCTGGGACCCTGTATGGTAACCGAGGCCCTGAAGCCCTATGTATCGGTAATACGTCCGCATTTCGTTTCGAATGTAGATGGATCCCATATCAGCGAAACCCTCCGCAAGCTGAACCCGGAAACCACCCTGTTTATAATTGCCTCCAAAACTTTTACTACGCAGGAAACCATGACCAACGCCCACACGGCAAGGAACTGGTTTTTGCAACATGGCACCGAAACAGATATAGCCAGACATTTCGTGGCCGTCTCAACCAATGAACAGGCTGTTAAAATGTTTGGCATTTTGCCGGAAAATATGTTTGTTTTTTGGGACTGGGTGGGCGGAAGGTTTTCATTATGGTCGGCCATAGGCCTGCCCATAGCCTGCGCCGTTGGGTTTGAGCATTTTGAACAACTGCTGGAAGGTGCCCACGCTATGGATATGCACTTTCGCAATACGCCCCTGGAAAAAAATATTCCGGTAATTCTGGCGCTTATCGGCATCTGGAATACCAACTTTCTGGGCGCATCCACCACCGCCATACTACCCTACGACCAGTACCTGCATCGCCTGCCGGCTTATTTACAACAGGCCGATATGGAAAGCAACGGGAAGTCGGTTGACCGGAACGGACAGCCGGTGCAGTACAGCACCGGACCGGTAATATGGGGAGAACCGGGTACCAATGGCCAGCATGCCTTTTACCAACTCATTCACCAGGGCACCCAGCTTATCCCCTGCGACTTTATTGTACCGGCCCTCAGCCACCATCCCATAGGCGACCACCATGCCAAGCTCGTGGCCAACTGTTTTGCACAAAGCCAGGCACTCATGACCGGCAAAACCTATGAAGAAGCTGCCACAGAATTAAGGGCAGCCGGAATGAGCGAAGAACAGGTGCGCATGCTGGCGCCCTACAAGGTGTTTGAAGGTAACAGGCCCAGCAACACCATCCTGTTCAAGCAGCTTACGCCCTACACCCTCGGCAGCCTTATTGCCATGTACGAGCATAAAATTTTTGTTCAGGGGTTTATCTGGAACATCTACAGTTTCGATCAATGGGGCGTGGAGCTGGGCAAAGTACTGGCGGCAAAAATTCTTCCGGAACTAAACGATGAAACCCCCTCGCCCACCCACGATTCCTCAACACGGGAGCTTATCAGCCATTTCAAACGATTGAAATAAGCGGTCATCAAAAAATGCCGCAAATGCATCCAAAAAGCGTAATTTTGAACGATTACCATGGTGGCGGATATCAAAAAAATAGGTGTGTTTACCTCGGGAGGCGATGCGCCCGGCATGAATGCGGCCATCCGGGCAGTGGTGCGCGCATCCATCTACTATAAGAAAGAAGTATATGGCATTATGCGTGGTTACGAGGGTATGATTGAGGGCGACATCGTAAAACTCGGTGCCCGTTCGGTGGGCAACATCATACAGCGGGGCGGCACCATTCTCAAGTCGGCCCGCAGCCAGCACTTTCGCACACCCGAAGGACGAAAACAGGCTTTTGAACAACTAAAAAAACACGGCATTGATGCCCTGGTAGCCATTGGCGGTGACGGTACCTTTACCGGACTGCACCTGCTGCACCAGGAATTTAATCTGCCGGTGGTGTGCATACCCGGTACCATAGATAATGACATTGCAGGAACGGATTATACCATTGGTTACGATACCGCCACCAACACGGCTGTAGAAGCCATTGATAAAATACGGGATACGGCCCTTTCGCACAACCGCCTTTTTTTTGTGGAGGTTATGGGGCGACACTCCGGTTATATTGCGATTAACAGCGGTATTGCAGGTGGTGCAGGAGCGATTATTATACCCGAAGATGGCATGAGCTTTGAAGACCTGTATGCCATACTCAAACCAGGACAGGAAACAGCCAAAAAATCGAACGTAGTGGTGGTGGCCGAAGGCTCCAAAATTGGCGGAGCGCTCGAGCTGGCGCGCAAGGTAGCCGAACGCTCGTCTTACTTCGATATTAAAGTAACCATACTGGGACATTTGCAACGCGGCGGAGCACCCACTTATTTCGACCGCGTGCTGGCCAGCAAGCTGGGCGTGGCTGCCGTTGAAGGACTGCTTAAAGGACAAACCGATGTTATGGTGGGTATTCAAAAAGGCGAAATTACCTACACCCCATTTGATGTATTTGCGAAAGGTACCCACGCCATTAACGAAGACGATTTGCGTATAGCCAAAATACTTTCCATCTGATGAAAAACGTTACCATTGGAATTGACATAGGCGGCACCTCCACCAAATACGGATTAACCGACCGGGATGGAAACATTTATTTCCAGGGCGAAATATCCACCCAGCAGTTTAATGAATTTACCGACTACGTAAAGGCCCTTTCCGATAAGCTTCGCGAAGAATTAAGCGGTCTTAAGGTTCATCTGCTGGGCATAGGTGTGGGCGCTGCCAACGGCAACTATTACAAGGGCACCATTGAGCACGCTACCAATTTGAAATGGAAGGGCATAATTCCACTTGCCGAACTGCTAAAACAGGAGTTCAACGTGCCGGTACTGGTTACCAACGATGCCAATGCGGCAGCCGTTGGCGAAATGGTTTACGGGGCCGCGCGTAACATGAAGGACTTTATTGTGATAACCCTCGGCACCGGTCTGGGAAGTGGTATTGTGTGTAATGGCCACCTGGTAAACGGAAAGCACGGCATTGCAGGTGAAATCGGGCATACTACCGTTAACTATGCGGGCCGCTACTGCAATTGTGGTAAACGCGGCTGCCTGGAAACATATGTTTCGGCTACGGGCATTAAGCGAACCGTGTATAAACTGCTGGCCGACCACCTGGAGCCAAGCGAATTGCGTGGCGTAAGTTTTGAAGACCTGGACACCCGCATGATAACCGATGCCGCCCTGAGGGGCGATATTGTGGCCCTGGCGGCATTTGAGTACACAGGCCGCATTCTGGGAACCAAACTGGCCGAAACCGTAGTGCACACCGACCCGGAAGCCATATTTTTATTTGGCGGACTTTCGCTTGCGGGCGACCTGATTTTTAAACCCACCATTAAGCACATGGAGCTTAACCTCATGCCGATTTTCCGTGGTAAAGTAAAAGTGCTGCCCTCCGGCCTGCAGAACCAGGCCGCCCCCATTCTGGGCGCCAGCAGCCTGGTTTGGAACTATCTTGAAGAAAAGGAAAGCCGGGAAATACAACTGCTCAACAACTAAAGCTGCGGCGCTACAGGCTTACCTTCACCCCCAGATTTTTACCAAGCAATTCAAATTGCTTTCTCCATTCGGCTGTACGGCTCTTGTCGTTGACCTGCTCCTGCCGCGATATTTCAAAGTATAAATTCTGACTTTTATACAGGTTAGGCTCAAGTTTAAACCTGCGCAACAGCGGAAACAACCTGTTTAACCTTTCCACGCGTTTTGTGTTGCTGCGCTCGGCGGCTATGCTGCGCAGTTCTTTAAATATACGGTCACCGGCCAGGCGGGCAATCTGTTCGGGATCGTCAATGTTAAGCTTCCACGCTGCCAGCTCCTGCATGATGCGCTCAATCCTGCGCAGGTTGATTTTTACCGAACGAAAGCTTGCGGTTAAATCGGCGTTGAGAATGTATTCCAGCAGGGTAAGATAGGTGCGCGGCACCGGCATTTGGTTGTGGCGCAGGGCATTCATAAGCGGATAATCGCGGTTGTACACCCTGCGCAGGGATTCTTCCAGTTCGGCAAGGCTCTGCCGGGTAATGAGGTTCAGCACTTTTCGTTTCTCATCCTTAAACAAGTGCCAGATGGTGTAGTGTTCAGGGCCGAAGTAGGCCTGCATCAAACTGATGACATCGGCCAGCCGCGCCTCTTCAAAAGCCTTTACCACGCGCACCTGCATGGAGGCAAAATCATCGGGTTTCATGTTAATTGAAATAGACCCGATTATATTGTGTTTGCCCAGATAAAGCGCCGCAAACGAAAAGACCTTTTCGGACCACGTAACATGCGAGCGGATACGCGTAATGCCCAGCACCAGGCGCTGTTCACCGGCTTCTTTTTTGAGAAAGAAATCGTTCTGGGTGCTGTAGTTAAACACCGGAAAATTTTCGGGGTCTTCTTCGAACAACAAAGCCACCGCATAGTGCATGCCCACCCGTTGCAGCGATACGCGCGAAGGAAGAACCAACTGCCGGTACACTCCGGCGCCATCATTGTACTGCGGATAATTTGAGGGGGCCAGGCTTAATCGCCTGATAAACTCTTCCTCCAGCTGTTGCTCGGTTAGCTGACTGGCCAGCTGGATGGCCCGGCAGGCGTATTGCAGAATTTGCGTGGTTTCAATGCCCGATATTTCATCAAAAAACCAACCGCAGCTGGTGTACATCAACTGGGCATTGCGCTGCATTTCCATGAGGCGCATAATGCGCGCAGGCTGGTCGCTTTTTATCTGATGTTCACGCAGAAATTTTCTGATACTTTCGTCATTGCGCTTCAGTATTACGTTTATGTAATCGTTTCGGGCCTGCCAGGGATCGGCCATTGCTGCCGAAGCTTCTTTTTCAAAGCATTCATTCAGGCGGTCGCGGAGCCAGTCGAGCGCTTCGCGCAGGGGCTTGCGCCATTCCTGATGAAAACCCTGCCGACCCGTGTTGCACCCACAGTTGCTGCGCCAGCGTTCAACACCGTGAACACAACTCCAGGAAGTATTTTCTGCAATCTGTACCTGATAACGTGGCGGAAACATTTCCAGAAACCAGCCGTAATTAGCCAGCGCCACCCCCGGTTTTTGTTCAATGTACTCCAGGCAATAGGCCAGCGCCATATCGCCATGTTTATGGTGGTGGCCATAGGTTTCGCCATCTGTAGCAATGTGTACCAGCTGGGGTTCATTTTCGCTGCCAAAAGAGTCGAGCAGGGTTTCGGCAAAATGCTGCCCGTTGTTCAGCAGGCCGTTAAAGGCCACCGCCTGCGATACTGCCCCGTTGTAAAAGAACAGGTTAATGGTTTTACCCGACGGAAGCGGGCATTCGTACGCCCGGCGCGTGTTTATTTCACCGGGCCTGAGCTGGTGCCAGCGGTCATCGCCTGTGGCTCTTACCGCCGCAGCCTGATGCGGGGCCAGAATGGTAAACTTTATGCCATTGGCAGCAAGCAGCTCCAGGGTTTCCACATCTACAGCTGTTTCGGCCAGCCACATGCCTTCGGGCTGCCTGCCAAACCGGAATTCAAAATCGCGGATACCCCAGATAATCTGGGTTTCTTTATCGCGTGCATTGGCCAGTGGCATAATAAGGTGGTTATACACCTGCGCCAGTGCCGAACCGTGGCCGCCAAACAGGCGCATGCTTTCGCGGTCGGCCTGTAATATGGCCTCATAGGTTTCTGGCTCGTTGGCTTCCATCCAGGAGAGCAGCGTTGGCCCGAAGTTGAAACTTATGCGGCTGTAGTTGTTGGTAATGTTTTTAATTACACCGTGTTCATCGAGTATTCTGGAGGCGGTGTTGGGCGCGTAGCATTCGGCTGTTATTCGTTCGTTCCAGTCGTGGTACGGGTGGGCCGATTCCTGCCACTCAATTACTTCCAGCCAGGCATTTTCGCGGGGTGGCTGGTAAAAGTGGCCGTGTATGCAAATAAACTTGTTGGGCTGCGACATAATTAAGATGCTTCATCCAGTTCAAAACCTGAATCTCCTTTTTCCAGCTTAAGCCAGACGGACGCCAGCGGAGGAAGGGTAAGCGAAAGGGAGTAATCGCAGCCATGATATTTTATGGGCTGGGTATTCAGCAATCCGGTGTTCATTACGCCACTTCCCTGATACATTGGGTTATCCGAATTAAAAATTTCTTTCCAGGTTCCGCGCGCGGGCACGCCCATGCGGTAGTTGTGCCGCACTTCGGGTGTAAAGTTGCAGACAATCTGAATAAGTTCATGGGGCTTATCGGCTTTACGCTGATAAATAATCACGCTGTTCTGGCGGTCGGAGTAATCGACCCATTCAAAGCCACGGGGTTCAAACTGATATTTGTGCAATGCGGGTTCATGCCGGTACAGCCGGTTCAGGTCGGTAATAAGTTTTTGAATACCCTGGTGAAACGGATATTGCAGCAGGTGCCAATGCAGGCTTTGTTCGTGGTGCCACTCCTGCGATTGCCCGATTTCGCCCCCCATGAATAAAAGTTTGGTGCCCGGGTGTGAAAACATATAGGCAAACAAGAGCCTCAGGTTGGCAAATCTTCGCCACTCATCACCGGGCATCCGTGCCAGCAGCGATCCTTTACCGTGCACCACCTCATCGTGCGAGAGGGGCAGCATAAAGTTTTCGGTAAAGGCATACATAATACTAAAGGTAATTTCGTTCTGATGGTAAGCCCGGTGTATGGGATCGTGCCTGAAATATTTCAGGGTGTCGTGCATCCAGCCCATCATCCATTTTTGTCCAAAACCCAGGCCACCCAGATAGGTAGGCCTTGACACACCCGGCCATGCGGTGGATTCTTCTGCAATGGTGCATACATCAGGGTAGTTGCCATACACGGTTTCGTTAAACTCTTTCAGAAATGAGATGGCCTCGATGTTTTCGCGGCCACCATATTGGTTGGGTACCCACTCGCCTTCCCTGCGTGAGTAATCAAGGTACAGCATGCTGGCCACGGCATCTACGCGCAGGCCATCAACATGGTATTTATCCAGCCAGAACAGCGCGTTGCTGATTAAAAAGGACCGCACTTCGTTGCGGCCGTAGTTAAAAATGTAACTCTTCCAGTCGGGATGAAAACCTTTGCGCGGGTCGGCATGTTCGTACAGATGGGTGCCATCGAACCGGTACAGGCCATGGTCATCGCCGGGAAAGTGCGAAGGTACCCAGTCGAGTATTACCCCTATGCCGGCCTGATGCAGGGTATCAATGAGATACATAAAATCCTGGGGCGGACCGTAACGGCTTGTGGGTGCAAAGTAGCCGGTAATCTGGTATCCCCATGAACCATAAAAGGGGTGTTCCATAACCGGCAAAAACTCCACATGGGTAAAGCCGGTCTCTTTTACATAGTCCACCAGCTTTACGGCCATTTCGCGGTAGGTGAGCCAGCGGTTTCCTTCTTCGGGCACCCTGCGCCAGGAACCCAGATGAACTTCGTAAACCGACATGGGCGATCCTATGCCCTGCTTTTCTTTGCGGGCATTCATCCATGCCTGGTCATTCCAGTTATAACCTGCTGTATGCCAGATAATGGATGCCGTGCGCGGAGGAGTTTCGGTATAAAAGGCAAAAGGGTCGGCCTTTTCCAGCCATTGTCCGTCGGCAGTCTGTATGGCATATTTGTAAACTTCACCGGGCAGGATGCCGGCATGAAATCCTTCCCAAATACCCGACTCATCCCAACGGGGATACAGCAGATGCCTGCCGCTGGTCCAATGGTTAAAGTTACCCAGAACCGAAACAGCTTTGGCATTGGGCGCCCATACGGCAAAATAGGTTCCCTTTTCACCGTTATGTTCGGCCGGATGTGCACCCAGTTTTTCGTATAACCTGTAATGCCTGCCCGACTTAAAAAGGTGGATATCGAAGTCGGTAAACCGGGTGTAGGTGTTGCCGATGTCATTCTTTATTTGGGTTTTACGGACAGCCATGGTTCATGATTTATTTTTTGTTTTTGGCCTTTTTATCTTCTTTTTCAAGCCGGTACCGGTTAACATGGTACAGAATGCCGCGCAGTGGAATGCTTACCCATTCGGGCCTGCCATTGAGTTCGTAACCCATTTCGTAGATCGCTTTTTCAATCAGGAAAGTGCGCAGCAACACATCGTTATCGCGGCTCCAGTCGGGCTGTCCCAGCCGATCCATGTAGGCCGCAAGATAGAACCGGCTTATGTAATGTTGCCAGTGTTCGGCCCAGATTTCGAGCACCTGGCGGTCGCGGTCGCGGTAGTTTTCATTCAACAGTATTTTGCCGAATGCCGCATAATGAAACGAGCGCATCATACCGGCAACATCTTTCATCGGGCTTTTCTTCAGGCGTCTTTCGGTAAACGTAAAGCCCGGTTCGCCTTCAAAGTCGATAATGAAGAAGTCGTTACCGGTGAAAAGCACCTGTCCCAGGTGAAAGTCGCCATGAATGCGCGAGCGCATGGCCTGTATGCGTCCCTCATAAATTTCGCTGAAGGCTTCGAGCACCACCGGCTCCAGTTGCAGTACCTCACCGGCCAGGTCGATGGCATCGGGCGGTAATTTGGATTTTGACGAGCGCAGCAGGCTAAACCGGTCGCGCACCAGTTTACGTAGCGAAGAATAGAGCGCGCGCTGGTAGTTGGCAGTGAAGGGTTCCGGAGCCAGTTCGGGTCGTGAGGAATCCGAGGCCAGGGCCAGGTGCATTTCGGCCGTGCGCTGGCCCAGCCTAACCACCCTTTCGTAAAATCCGCGGCCTATGTACTCCTGTATGAGTGGTGGCGCATCTTCAAACTTCATGAGCGGCTTGTTAACCAGTGCCGGCAGGTGGGTGTGTCTGGCTCCGGTAATTACCCGTTCAAAAAAGCGACCTACCGAGTCGGTGGCCATGGTCCAGGCATCGCCCTGATTGTCGATTTTGTTTTGCAACAAACCCAGCACCACTACTTCGCCCGAGCGTTCGCGCAGTTCAATGCTGCCCAGGTAGCGCGGGCTGTTGGCAAAAGTGGTATGCTCTGAAAGGAAGCGCACCAGTTCCATGTCGGGGCTTATCTCGCGCTCCATCCGCCGGTAAATTTTAAAAAAGTAGCGGTCGTTGAAGATTACCGAAGTATTGCTCTGATCGGCCTTAAGAATTTTTGAGTTGACGGATGTTAGTGCCGGCAGCTTGTTAAATACACTGGAGTTGAACTCCAACACCGAGTCATCAACGGTAAGGCGTAGTTTTCTTTCTATTCCCTGAAGCAGGTAGTTTCTAAAGACGGCATCGTAGAGGCTGTCCATAATAAAACCCGATTGTCCCTGAATATCGGCCCGGCACACTACACTTTGAAGGGAGTACTCCACGTCTTCAAACAGCCGGTCGCCCGGAACAAAAACTATGGGTAAAAAGTAAATTTCGGGCAGCTTTTGCACGTAATGCACTTCGAGCAGAAGCAGGTAGTGCACGGTTTCTTCTACCTTTAGCGGGATAAGCCGGTCAATGGCTATTTTGTTTATAATCCTGGCTTTGCCGCCAAACCAACGACACTTTTTTAAATAAGGCGGCAGCAGCTTACGCTCCAGCAGCCTGCGGTTCTGGTAATCCTGGAAGGAGCGTTCCCAGGAAAGTGCCGACTCAAACAGCGGCAGTTCTGAACCTGCTCCGGAGCGTCCCTCCCTTTCAGATACATCGAGTTGGAACCAGTAATATCCGTACGGCCCAATGGTTATGGGATACTCGCCCGTTGCCACACTCTTGAAACGGTTTTGGCTAAACACCTCGGTTACATCGCAATTTCTGAACTCGCTCAGGTTAAGGGTGGCTGCCTGCGAAAACTGCGACAGGTTGGTAACTACTACAACCCGCTGCCTGCCGTGGCTGCGAACAAAGCAAAGGACCTTGTTGTTGTTGGTTTCGATAAACTTCATGTCGCCGGTGCCGAAAAGCTGAAGCCTTTTTCGCATGGCAATAATGTTGCGCACCCACCAGATGAGCGAAGAGGTATTTTCGAGCTGGGTAGCCACATTTACCGACTCATACCGGAATACGGGATCGGTTATGACGGGCAAATACAGTTGTTGCGGATTTGCTGTCGAAAAGCCCGCGTTAATGTTCATATTCCACTGCATGGGGGTGCGCACGCTGTGGCGACCGCCCAGGTAAACATTGTCGCCCATACCAATTTCATCGCCATAGTAAATAATGGGTGTTCCGGGCAGGGAGAACAACAGGGTATAAAGCAGTTCAATTTTTCTGCGGTCGTTATTCAGCAGCGGTGCGAGCCTGCGCCTTATACCGGTATTGAATTTGGTTTGGGCATCGCTGGCATAGGCCTTCAGCAGGTAATCTTTTTCTTCTTCGGTTACCATTTCAAGGCCCAGCTCATCGTGGTTTCGAAGAAAGAGTGCCCACTGGCAACCGGGCGGAGTATTGGGGGTTTGCTCCATGATGTCGGTAATGGGGTAGCTATCTTCGGTGCGCAGGCTCAGAAACAGGCGGGGCATGAGCGGGTAATTAAATGCCATGTGGCATTCATCGCCCTGTCCGAAATAACTTGCGGCATCTTCCGGCCACAGGTTGGCCTCGGCAATGAGGATGCGGTCCTGGTAGTGGGTGTCGATATACTTGCGGATTTTTTTTACAAAAGCATGAGTTTGCGGCAGGTTTTCGCAGTTGGTTCCCTCCTCTTCAAATAGAAAGGGTACCGAAGCCAGGCGAAAGCCATCCACACCCAGTTTAAGCCAGAAATCGATTACTTTCATCATTTCGAGCTGCACCTCAGCATTTTCGTAGTTAAGCTCGGGGGTGTGGCTGAAGTAGCGGTGCCAGTAGTAGGCTCTTGCCTCATTATCCCAGGTCCAGTTGGAAGCTTCTTCCGATTGCATGATTACCCGTGCTTCGCTGTACTTATCGGGAGTGTCGCTCCACACATAAAAGTCGCGGTAGCGGGTTCCGGGTTTTGCTTTTCGTGCTCTTTTAAACCAGGGGTGCTGATCGGACGTGTGGTTTAATATCAGCTCGGTTATAATGCGCATATTGCGCCGGTGGGCCTCTTTTAAAAACGCCTTAAAATCCTGCAGGGTGCCGTAATCCGGATGCACATCGGTGTAATCGGTAACATCGTATCCGTCATCGCGCAATGGTGAAGGATAAAACGGCAGCAGCCACAGGGTATTCACGCCCAGATCTTCCAGGTAATCGAGTTTTTCCATGAGCCCGCGAAAATCGCCAATTCCATCACCGTTGCTGTCGTAAAAGGCCCGAACCGATAATTCGTACATAATGGCCTCTTTGTACCACGGAACCGGTGTTGTTGCAATGGTTTTTTTGGTCTTTTTTACGCCCATGATTCGTGTACGGTAAGATGAAACAAATGAAACGGAAGCCTGTGCGGATCCAGTTCTACATAATTCCATTCCTGAGTCCAGGTATATCGCTCATCAGCCACCACATCGTGCAGCTTTACGTTTATGTTTCCGTCAATACCCAGCAGGTCCAGCGGCAGCTGCACATAGCCCCACTGGCGGTTGTGTGCATCCAGATTCACCACGGTGAACATAATATCAGAAAGGTCGTCAGTATATTTAACATAAGCCAGCAGGTGCGGATTTTCGCAGTGACAAAAACGGATGTTCCAGGTTGTCTGAAGGGCCGGGTGTTGCCTGCGGGCGCGGTTTATCAGGGTAATGATGTCGGTCATCCGGTTGGTCTGCTTCCAGTTGTATTGCCTGATTTCGTATTTCTCTGAATTGAGGTACTCTTCCTTGCCGGGCACGGGTGTGTTTTCGCAAAATTCATAAGGCGGGCCGTAAATGCCATAATTGGACGACAACGTAGCGGCAAGCGCAAGCCTGATGATGAAGATAGCCTCGCCCTGATGCTGAAGATGGTAGGGTAGAATATCGGGGGTGTTGGGCCAGAAATTGGGCCGGAAGTAGTTGCGCGATGAGGTATGCACCAGTTCGTTCATGTAGGCGATGATTTCTTCTTTCGAAACGCGCCAGGTAAAGTAGGTGTACGATTGTGTGAAGCCCAGCTTGGCCAGCGCGGCCATGATTTTAGGGCGGGTAAAAGCCTCTGAAAGGAAGATAATATCCGGATGAGTTTGGTGGATGTTGCTGATAAGCCATTGCCAGAACCGGAAAGGCTTGGTGTGGGGGTTATCGACCCGGAAAATCCTTACCCCCTGCCCGATCCAGAACTGTACTATCGACAGCAACTCGTTCCAGAGGTTTTGCCAGTCATCGCACTCAAAATCGAAAGGATATATATCCTGATATTTTTTCGGGGGATTTTCGGCATACTGAATTGATCCATCCGGACGGTGTTTAAACCACTGCGGATTATCTTTTACGTAGGGATGGTCGGGTGCGCACTGAAAAGCCAGATCCATGGCAATGTCAATGCCGCGCGCGCGTGCTTTGGTTATCAGCAGGCGGAAATCTTCGAGTGTCCCCAACTGCGGGTGTACCGACTTATGGCCTCCTTCATCGCTTCCTACGGCCCAGGGCGAGCCCGGTTCGCCCGGTTCAGAACGCACGTTGTTGTTCTTTCCTTTCCGGTTTATTTTCCCGATGGGATGAATGGGCGGAAGGTACAGAACATCGAAGCCCATGGCTTCTATGCGGGGCAGCAAACGTATAACGTCTTTAAAGGTACCGTGCCCGCCGGTAAACGAAGCCGAGCGCGGAAAAAGCTCGTACCACGTGCTGAACAGCGCCCTGCGCGGCTCAACTACAATGGTAATTTCTGCGGGCCAGTACACTTCAAACCTGCGGTAAGGATATTTGTCAACAAGCTCTGCAAGCTCCGAACCTTTTGCCCAATTCAGGTTTGCGGTATACTGGCTTTTGTTGCGAAGTCGTTTTACGGCATTGCGCAATTTGGTATTGTCTGTGCCGGCCAGACGTTCCAGCATTTGTGCCCCTTCTTCAAACTCCAGGTGTACCAATGTGTGCGCGTTGATTTTTTTTACAAGCCCGTCGTACCATGTTTTCAGCGGGTCAACCCATGCGCGGAGGGTAAAAACGTAAGGTTGTTGCTGGGTTACATAAAAGGATGCTACCCAGCAATCGTTGCCGGTGTTTTGCATGGGCAGGATGTTCCACTCTTTTTCGTCTGCTTTTTTATAAAGCACTTCAGCCCGCAGCAGGTCGTGACCATCGGCAAAAATGTCGGCTGTTACCTCCACGCGTTCGCCTACCACGCGCTTTACCGGGTAAAGGCCATTATCCACACAGGGCTTAACGTTTTCTATAAGTACGCGAGCTTGTCCGTTTTTCATGTTACTGGAATCTGAAAATATGGTAGCCGTAGGGCTGCAAGGTTATGGTTAAAGCGTTTTGGTACGTTGCTTCCGTGTTGCTTAGCAAGTCTTTGAGCAAATAGGGCTCATCACTCTTTAAATGCAACTGTTCCATGAGCTTTTCCGGTATTTCAATTGTAATGCGCTCGGGATAAGCATTAAAGCCCGCAACCACCATCAGCTTTTCGTTAGCCGATGCCCGCATGTAGGTTACAATACGCTTCGAAATATTTTTTCTTTCTGCATTGAAGGCCGAAAGGTCGGCAAAGCTGCCGTGCAGCAGCGCATGGCTGTTGCGTGCCAGGTTAAGGAGCCTGGCGTAAGTGCTGCGCAGGTCCTGCTGGTCGGCCGAAAGGCCGCCTCCGTCAAAGGCACCGCCATTCATCCATTTCTGATGTTCCGGCACGCCCCAGTAATCCATCTTGGTGGTTACGCCCTTCTTTTCGAATGTCTGAAAACCCGGGTCGCCTTCAGCGGGTTCGCCCACTTCCTGACCGAAGTAAATAAGCACGGCCCCGTTGTCGATTGTTGCAGATACAACCATTGCCGGAAGGCCCTTCCAAGGGTTACCCGCAAAGTAGGGTGAAGCAATACGTTGCTCGTCATGGTTTTCCATAAAATGGAGCAGATGAGGGCCTGCATAACCGGTCGTTTGCTGCACGGCGGCTATGGCTTCTGCTTCTGCCTTTCCTTCCATAAGCAGGCGCAGCGTATCGTAAAGCTGCACTTTGTCGTACAGGTAATCGAAGCTGGCTTTGTTGAGAAAATCGGGATATAGTTCGGGCTGGTAGATTTCGGCAATGAAGATCATGCCTGGTTTTCTGGCTTTAACCTGTGGAATTACCCAGTTCCAGAACTCAACGGGCACCATCCAGGCCACATCGCAGCGGAAACCATCAACCCCTTTGTCTACCCAGTACAACAAAATGTCGCGCATTTTAAGCCAGGTATCGGGAACGGGATTAAAATAGGTCTTGCCAGTGCCCTGCAGATCTGCACCGTAGTTAAGTTTTACGGCTTCATACCAGTCGTGAGCAAAAGGTTGGGGAGAAAATACATCGTTGGCGGTGGCCCTGGCGGGGTATTCGTCAAACTTTCCGTCCATTTCCGCCAGCTGGTAGGGCGGTTTGGGTGGAACAAAACGCTGGTTAGGCAGGTAATAAAAATTGTTGGAGGGCGAAAAGGCAAGGTTCGGGTTGTCATCTTCACCCAGGTCGCGAACGGTGCGGGGTTTGGCATCCGACCGGTACCTGCGGGCTACATGGTTGGGCACAAAATCGATAATTACCTTCAAACCGTTGTTGTGTGTTCGTTGCACCAGCTCTTCGAATTCCTTTATCCTGTTGGGCACGTTTATGGCCAGGTCTGGGTGAACATCGTAATAATCGCGTATGGAGTAGGGCGATCCGGCCACACCTTTCACCACATCGGGGTCATCAGCCTCTATTCCATATTCCGGGTAAGGCGTGCAGGAGGCGTGTTCTATGATGCCGGTGTACCACACATGTGTGGCTCCGAGTTCTTTTATTCCCTTGAGCGCAGCATCGTTTATGTCGTTCATCTTGCCGCAACCATTTTCGGCCATCGTGCCAAAGCGTTTATTCACACTAAGCTTATTGCCGAACAAGCGCACCATGAGCTGGTACACAATAATACGGTTATGTGTGGGTTTCACCGGAGGAAGGTTGGGCAGGGTATCTTTTTTTGGCGAGCAGGCAACTAACAAAGCTGCAAGTAGCAAAAGCCAGCGATTCATGGCTAAAAATAACGCAAACCGCAACCGTTACAAAACCTGCTGAATACGAAGGAACCTGAACTTAAAATGATTAGATTCGCAAACGTTTGAAATTCCGTTTTTTTCTGGCTGCCGCCACCAGAAAAAACGTGCCTGCAACAAGGCACAGGGTGGCATAGGCAGCATAACGGATTACCAGCATGCTCCACCAGGATTTTTCGGGTGGTTTGGTAATTGCCGCAGACAGGTCGGAATAATGCACAGCGAAATAACCCAGCGCCAGCGCAACTATGGTTATTGCCGGAGCTCTTAAATAAATGCTGAACATGGCCAATACCGACAACAAGGCCATGGCTCCGAAAACGATTATCCAGATAAGCGGGTGGGTTCCACCTGTTTCGTAAAAAGCCAGCACCATAAACAGCGCGGCCAGAAAAAAGCACAGTGCACGCATACTTACAGTATGCCAGCAATATATTTATAATTGTTTTCTGCGCTGGCAAGCGAAGAAACTTCGTAGGTTTCCTGCTCCACATAAAAGCGTTTCATGCCTGCCTGTTTTGCCAGGCCAAATATTTCAGGAAAGTTAATGCGTCCCTGCCCGAGGTCGGCATTTCTGTTTTCATCTTCCTTGTGCATGTCTTTAACGTGCCACAGTTCAAACCGGCCGGGGTATTTTTTAAAGTAATCGGCAGGTTTTTTTCCGGCACGCACCACCCAGTACAGGTCCATTTCCATGCACACCAGTTCGGGGTCGAGTTCGGCCAGCATCACATCATAGGGCACCTGCCCCTCAAGGGTTTCGAACTCGAAGGCGTGGTTGTGGTATCCCAGCTTTATGCCGTGGGTACGGCACACCTCGCCTGCCCTGTTCAGCTCTTCGCACAGCCGTTTGTAGTCGTCCAGCTTCTGGCGTTCGCCTTCAAAAAGAAAGGCAATAACCATGTATTCCTGCCCGGCAAGCTTGGCATCGGCAACGGCCTGCTCCCAGCCATTGCGCAGCGTGCCCGAAGTATTTTGGTTAAACCCGGTAAGATAGTGGCCGCTGGTTATTTTCAGGCCGAGGTCGCGGGTTATGGCCACAAAACTGGCGAAAGGCTGGCCGAAGATTTTGCCATCGGAATAGGAAAATGTTTCTACTTCGGTGTACCCAAAGGCCGCTACCTTTTGCAGGGTTCCCTTCAGGTCTTTGAAAATTACATCGCGCAGCGTGTACAGTTGCAAACCAACAGATTTACGGGCTGCAGGCCGGTTGCAGGCATAAAGCCAGCGCGGGCAGCAATACGGTGCCGGCAGCAAAGGCCGAACGGTAAATAAAATCTCTTCTCTTCATTGGTGTTGGGGTTTAGCGGTTTGTATGCGGTATTAGGCTTCGGCTTCATTTGTAACCGAACAGGGTGATATCCAGCCTGCCTGAAGGGTTACAGGGCGTTATTTTTCTTTCTCTCCGTCAAGCGAAAGCACGTAGCGGGCCATTTTCTCTGCATCTTCCGCAGTCAGGTCCGGATGGGCTGTCATGGGCACCTCTCCCCACACGCCCGAGCTTCCCTGAATAATTCTTTTAGCCAGCAGTTGCACGTTGGCGCGGGTAAACTCGTACTTTTTGGCTACATCGGTATGCGATGGACCAATGATTTTGTTGGTTACGTGGTGGCAGGTGTTGCAGTCGCTGGCTCTGACCAGAATTTCGCCCTCGCGGATTTGCGACTCGCTGTCAATCTTTTTTCCGCAGGCTGCCAGCGCAAGGCACAGCAGGGCGGCCATAAATTTACGGTGTTGAATCATATTCCCAGTATTTTTCGGTTCATTTCGGTATCGGTTTTGGCAGAGGCAAAGTCATCAAAGGCTTTGTCGGTTACGCGTATAATATGTTCTTTAATAAAGCGGGCTCCTTCGGCCGCGCCCTGTTCGGGGTGTTTGAGCACGCACTCCCATTCCAGCACAGCCCATCCGGGATAGTTGTAATAGGCCAGTTTCGAAAAGATGCGCTTAAAGTCTACCTGCCCGTCGCCCAGCGACCGGAACCTGCCGGGGCGTTCGCTCCAGTCGAGGTAGCCTCCGTACACGCCGCATTTACCGGTGGGGTGGTATTCGGCATCTTTAACATGAAACATTTTTATAAAACTGTGGTAGTGGTCAATATACGCAATGTAATCCAGTTGCTGAAGGATAAAGTGGCTTGGGTCGTACAGCAGGTTAACACGCGGGTGTTTACCGGTGGCTTCCCAGAAGCGTTCAAAGGTTATGCCATCGTGCAGGTCTTCGCCAGCGTGTACTTCATAGCACAAATCAACACCCTGTTCGTCAAAAACATTCAAAATGGGCAGCCAGCGTTTGGCCAGTTCTTTAAAGGCATCATCAACCAAGCCTTTTGACCGCTGGGGCCAGGGATAAACGTACGGCCATGCCAGCGCGCCGCTAAAGGTTACGCAAACATCAATTCCCAGATTGCGGCTGGCTTTGGCGGCAAGCTTAAGCTGTTCGACCGCCCACTCCTGGCGGGCTCCGGGGTTGTTGCGAAACCGGGGAGGTGCAAAACTGTCGAACAGAACATCATAGGCCGGGTGCACAGCCACGAGTTGTCCCTGAAGGTGGGTTGACAGCTCGGTTATTTCTACCCCATAACTGCGGATGGTTTCCTTGAACTCATCCGCATAGTCTTTGCTTTCGGCAACCTTTTTCAGGTCGATGCACCGTGGGTCAACGGTAGGTATCTGCACCCCTGCAAAGCCCAGTGAGGCCGCCCATTTGCAGATAGATTCCATGGTGTTGAATGGTGGCTTATCGCCCATAAACTGGGCAAGAAACAAACCGGGACCTTTAATAGTTGTCATGACAAAGCAGTTGGTTTAAACGGTTATGCGTATCCACTTTTGTTTTTGGGCCGAAGATTTTACAGCCGCTTCAATAAAGGCCATGCCCCGCACGCCATCATTTACATCGGGAAAGCCGTAGTGCTGCGGGACAATTTTTTTTCCACGCTGGTGGTCGGCTACGGCCCGGGCAAAGGCCACGTAAATATTGGCAAAAGCCTCGAGGTATCCTTCGGGATGCCCGGAAGGTACGCGTGTGGCGCCCGCGGCTTCGTTGCCTACATAGGGCAGACCGGTGCGCAAAATCTGGCGGGGTTTGTCGGGCCACTTTAAAATTAATGTGTTGGGTTCTTCCTGCCGCCACTCCAGCCCGCCTTTTTCGCCATATACGCGAATAAACAGGTTGTTCTCCTCGCCTGCCGCCACCTGCGTGGCTACCAGCAGGCCGGTTGCTCCGCCCTCAAACCGTAAAAACATGGTAGCATCGTCATCGAGCACACGGCCCTGCACCACAGCCTGCAGGTCGGCACAGAGTTCGGTAATGGGATTTCCACCGATGTACTCAGCCAGGTTGGCCGCGTGCGTTCCGATATCGGCAATGGCGCCACCCAGGCCCGAAAATTTGGGGTCGCTTCGCCAGGAGGCTTGTTTTTGGCCGGTGCGTTCCAGCGGTTGGGCCAGCCATCCCTGGGTGTATTCCACATATATTTTGCGAACAACGCCGAGGGTGCCTTTAGCCACCAGCCTGCGGGCCTCTTTAACCATGGGATACCCTGTGTAAGTGTGGGTAAGCGCAAACACCAGGCCCGAGCGGTCGGCTATTTTTTTAAGTGTCTTTGCTTCGGCCAGCGAGAGCGTCATGGGCTTGTCGAGAATAACATGAAAGCCGTTTTCCAAGGCAAGCCTGGCCGGAGCAAAATGCAGGTGGTTGGGCGTAACAATGGAGACGAAGTCCATGCGTTCTCCTTCCGGCAGTTCTTTTTCGCGTTCTATCATTTCTTCATAGCTGCCATATACGCGGTCGGGGGGCAGGAACAGGCTTTTTCCTGTGGCTTTACTTTTCTGCGGGTTGCTGCTAAAGGCCCCGCATACCAGTTCGATGTAGCCGTCAAGCGCGGCAACCCTGCGGTGCACGGCACCAATAAAGGCATCGGTGCTGCCGCCCACCATGCCCATTCTGAGTTTTCTTTTCATGCCTAAAAGTTCACCATTAAAAACAAGAGGTTCGAATTTAGTAAAAAGAATGCCGCTTTAAGCGGGAGAAATTTTTTGCAAACGTTTTCGTAAAAAGGAGTTTGTATAAACGGTAAAATCGCGCCATATTTTCGATGATAAACCAAACCTGTATGACCTTTGCTTCCAACCTGTTGTTCCGGCTTAGTGCCATGATGTTCCTTCAGTTTTTTATCTGGGGTGCATGGTATACCAGCATTGCCGTATACATGACTGAACTGGGCATGAAAGACCTTACACACTGGCCCTACACGGTTAATCCCATAGCAGCTATTTTGGCTCCCTTTTTTCTGGGGCTTATAGCCGACCGGTATTTTGCCACGGAAAAGGTGCTGGGTGTTCTTCACCTGGCCGGAGGTGTGATTTTGTTTACCACCCCGCAGGTTAGCCACTCGCCTGCCTTATTCATTTTGCTGCTTCTGGCGTATAACCTGTGTTATATGCCCACCCTGGGGCTTGCCAACTCGCTGGCTTTTCATCATATTGAAAATCAGGAAAAGCAGTTTCCGGTAATCAGAGTTTTTGGCACCATTGGCTGGATTGTAGCCGGACTGTTTATAAGTTTTGTGCTGGGAAAGATTACCGGCCGCATGGCCGAGTCAACGCCCCTGCCCCTATACACAGCCGGTGCAGCCTCTCTGCTGCTGGGTATGTTTAGTTTTTCGCTGCCTCATACTCCGCCCAAGGGCGCCGGTGAAAAGGTTTCGATGCGCAGCATTGCCGGACTGGATGCCCTGCAGACTTTAGGCAGCCGGCCTTTTTACGTGTTTCTTATTTGCTCTTTTTTAATCTGCATCCCGCTGGCGGCCTATTACAACTTTACCCAGCTTTACCTTAAAGCCTCTGGTTTTGAAAACATTGCCGGCACACAGACGCTCGGGCAAATGAGTGAAGTGGTGTTCATGCTGCTTATGCCCCTATTCTTTGCACGCCTTGGTGTGAAGAAAATGCTGTTGCTGGGCATGCTTGCATGGGTGGTTCGCTACGCCCTGTTTGCCGCTGGCGCCCCCGGCAGCGTTACCTGGATGATCATTACCGGCATTGCCCTGCACGGCATTTGTTATGATTTCTTTTTCGTTACCGGCCAGATTTATGTTGATAAGAAATCGAACGAAAAAATCCGCGGGCAGGCACAGGGATTTCTGGTGCTGGTAACCTACGGCCTGGGAATGTTAATCGGTGCGCAAATTGCCGGCATGACCTACAACGGATTTTTACAGGGTGCCGAAGCGCTTACCGCGCAGCAATGGCAGTCGTTTTGGTGGCTGCCTGCCGGCTTTGCGCTGGCCGTGCTGGCTGTTTTTGGTTTGTTGTTCAATGAAAAAGACCATTAAGCAAACCTGAACCGGAGGTATTTTATGGTTTCGCCCTGGGCGGCAAATTCCTCTTCATAACGGGTTTTGATGTCAAAGCACTCGGGCCGCAGGTCAGAGGCATACAAATCGCGGGTCCAGGCAAGGTCCAGTACATCGGTGCGCCGGCTCACCTCTTCCAGGGTGTATTCAAACAACACCGTATTATCGGTTTTAAGGCGCACATAACCGCCAGGCCTGATGAGGTTGCGGTAAAACTGCATAAAGCGCGGACTGGTAAGCCTTCGTTTTATATCGCGTTTCCGCGGGCGCGGATCCGGAAAGGTGAGCCATATCTCATCTACCTCGCCGGGAGCAAAAAAATTTTCAATGGAAAGAATGTGGGTGCGAAGAAAAGCCGCGTTGGTAAGGTTTTGTTCAAGCGCCCAGGTGCTGCCTTTCCATATCCGTTCGCCTTTTATGTCAACGCCCACATAGTTGCGCTGCGGAAACATGCGGGCCAGGTTAACGGTGTATTCACCCCGGCCACAGGCCAGCTCAATGGTTATGGGGTTGTTGTTTCCAAAAAAACTGTTCCAGTTTCCTCTAATGGTGTGGTAAATGGGTTTGCTGGGCTCCACCACATTGGCACGTTCTTCAATAATGCGAAATCGTTCCTGCTTTTTTTTCATGATTACAGTTCATCCAGTTCGGCTACAACAAACGTACTGCCCCCTACAAAAATAAAATCATCGGGGCCCGCCAGTTGCCTGGCCCGTTGCAGGGCTTTGTTTACGTTGGGTTCTGTTTCGCCAGCCAGCCCGAAGGCCATGGCTTTTTCGGCAAGCCGGGCAGCCGGCAGCGCCCTTGGAATGCCCGCCTGGCAAAAAATATAATGGGCATCGCGGGGCAACAGCCGCAATATGCTGTCGTGGTCTTTATCGGCAACCATGCCCATTACCATAAATAGCCTGTTGCGAGGCTGGCGGGCTATGAGTTTCAGCACTTCTTTTATCCCTCCTTCATTATGGGCCACATCACAGACTGTAAGGGGGTTATATCCGATAACCTGCCAGCGCCCTTTAAGGCCGGTAAGGGCTACGGTGTGCTCAAGACCCCGTTGCACTGCCGTATCCGGAAGTTCGAAATGCTTATGGCGAAGCAGTTCAACAGTCTTAAAAACAGCGGGGAGATTCTTTTTCTGATAATCACCTTTAAGTGAAAGGTTAAGATTGCGCAACACCGGCTCATGGCCCCGGAACACCGTAAGATTATCGGTGGTGCCTTCAACGTGAAATTCATCTTCGGCAAAGTAAACAGGGGCCTGCATGGCCGCAGCTCTGGCGGTAAAGACCGGATCGGTTTCCGGATTTCTTGCACCAACCACAGCGGGTACACCCGGTTTTATGATTCCTGCTTTTTCGAAGGCAATTTTTTCCAGCGTATCGCCCAGCATATCCATGTGGTCGAACGAAATATTGGTAATGACCGATACCAGCGGAGTAATGACGTTGGTTGAGTCGAGCCTTCCGCCCAGCCCCACTTCTACCACGGCTACGTTAACCTGGTGGCAGGCAAAGTAGTCGTACGCCAGGGCCACGGTCGTTTCAAAAAAAGAAGGGCGTATGCGATCGAGCGCGGGCTTCATCCGGTTTACCCAGTCGGTTACGAACATTGGGCTTATTTCTGTGCCATTTATCCTGATGCGCTCGGTAAACGACCTGAGGTGGGGCGATGTGTACAGTCCGGTTTTATATCCGGCTTCCTGCAATATGGCCGCCAGCATGTGTGCAGTTGAGCCCTTGCCGTTGGTGCCGGCCACATGCACCGACCTGAATGCAAGGTGGGGATTTCCTAATTCTGCACACAGGGCCAGGGTATTGGTGAGATCTTTCTTGAAAGCCGCAGCCCCGATGCGCTGATACATGGGTAGCGTGCTGTAAAGGTAATCCAGTACCTGATTGAAAGCTGAAAACACGCGCAAAAGTGATACAAAGGACAGCGCCAGTCAACCCGTATCCAGGCTTTTTTAACCTGCTCTCTTCAGGGCCGTTTTGTTCAATGCCGGAATGTGCTGCGCATGGGTTTTTACCTCTGCTTTCAGATCGTGCAGTATGTTGTACAGCCCAAAGTAGGTGCGGTTTATGTAGAGGGCATCGCGCACGCCACGCGCTTTTTTGCTTTGCCTGAGTTCTTTCATGCCGGCCAGCCGTTCGCCCAGGGCAAACAGCGACTGGAAGTAGGCCTGTTCGGCAAAATTGAATGTATCATTCCGGAACGGACGGGCCAGCAAATCCACCAGTTCACTGAACAGGCCGGTGAAGAATTTTACTTCCCGGGATGTATCATCGTCATAAACAAACCTTAGCTTTCTGAACACGGCATCTCTCCTGGGTTCATCGTGCAGCAGGCTGCTGTCGAGCAGTTGAAAATATACGCTGTAAAAATCATCGGGAATAACTTTCACACATCCAAAGTCAATTATACCCAGGCGGCCGTCATCAGTCAGTATAAAATTGCCGGGATGCGGGTCAGCATGTACGGAGCGGAGCACGTGCATCTGGTGGTGATAAAAGTCCCACATGGCCTGACCGATTTGCTGTGCAGTGCTGAAAGATGTACCTTTTTTGAGGACTTCGCCCAGGGGCTTACCTTCCAGCCAATCCATGGTAAGGATACGCGAAGACGACAGGTGGGGGTAATATTCCGGAAACACCAGGTTAGGGATATGTGCGCATGCCTTTGATAGTGCTACCGAGCGCTCTAGTTCCAGTACATAGTCGGTTTCTTCCAACATGCGGCTTTCCACTTCCTGGATAAATTCGTCATATTCAGCGGGGTTAAGGTTAAACATCGAAAGCGCAATGGGTTTTACCATGGCCAGGTCAGACCGCACACTGTCGGCCACCCCCGGGTACTGAACCTTAACAGCCAGCCTGCGCCCGTTGCGGACGGCCTGGTGCACCTGTCCCATGCTGGCGGCATTAACGGCCCGGCGGGTAAAGGAATCGAACAGTTCATCGGGGGTTTTTCCCAGCGTGCTCCGGAAGGTTTTTACCACCAACGGGTACGATAAAGGCGGAGCGCTGTACTGGGCCATGGCAAACTTCTGCTGGTAGGCTACGGGCAACAGATTTTTATCCATGCTGAGCATTTGCGCCACCTTAAGGGCGCTGCCTTTCAGTTCGCTCAGCGAATTATAAATATCGCGGGCGTTGTCTTCGTGCAGCCGTTCTTTCCCGGCTTCCGGATTAACCAGCTTTCTTCCGAAGTGTTTCAGGTAGTTGGTACCTATTCTGGCGCCCGTAACAATAAACTTCCCGGCACGCTGGGCCCGTGTAACCGGAATGCTGTGGTGTTCCTTCATTCGGATTATTTAGTTAACACCCTGTTGAAATACAAAGCGGGCAAAATCCAGCGCGGCATCAACCGCGCCTTTCCCGACCAGCTCAAAGGCCAGATTAACCGATTTTTCGATGGCCGCATCGGTTCGTTCAAAGCCGGGGCTCTCATCGTTTATCCAGAACAACATCAAAAAAGACAATTGCATCCAGAACAGTTCGGGGTAGGTTTTTTCCACATAAGGACGCATGGCAATTTCGCCCTGCTCTTTTCCCTGGCTGATGAGGCCGTTAATAAAAGTTTTAAAAGATTTTCTGAACAGCCTGAGGCACGGGGGCAACGCACGGGGCGTAAGGGTTGGGCGCAGCGTAAACACCACAAAACTGCGGCGGGATTTCAGTTCTTCGAAAAGGGCAAAGTAAAAAGTAAGAAGTTTTTCGCGTGCGGTAAACTGCCCATATTCGGCATCGCCCTGAAGGCGGTTAATGGTTTTCTCTGCAAAATCATTCCAGATTAAATTTTCCAGGGCACGGAACGAACCGGCTGTTGTGTAGAAGTCTGATTCTTTTAACCCCAGCTCTCTGCAGAATTTGTAAACCGAAGCCGGTCGTTTGCCTTCTTCCAGCACATAGTCGATATAGGCCTGTTTGAGGTCGGGTGCGCCCGGTCTTTTGCGCGATGCCCGCGGTGCCGATTTTGTTGCAGTCATACAACAACAGAAACAATCAGAAATTAAAAAGGTTTCGTTTGCCGGGCCATGTCAGTAATCGGTTTTAATGGTTTTGTCGAACGGAATTTTCATCTGATACATCACATCCTGAGCCCGGGCGTCATCCAGCACGTCCAGGCCGTAACGGATTTTGCGGGGATCGTCATAAACAAACGTGCCGAACAGCCGGTCCCATATCGAAAACATATTGCCAAAGTTGCTGTCGGTCCATGGCCGCACATAGTGGTGATGGAATTTATGCACGTTAGGGGTTATAAAGATGTAACTCAGGGGTTTATCGATCCATATTGGCAGATAAATATTGGCATGGGTAAAGTAGGTAAAAAATACCGTGCAGATGCGGTAAAAGAAGTAAAAGGCGGGCGGGGAACCTGTAACCACCACCGCAACAAGGGCAAAGATTTCGCGTATGGCAAAGTCGCCGGGATGGTGGCGCGTGCCGCTGGTGGCATCCAGGTGCGTGTCGCTGTGGTGCACCATGTGCAGCTTCCACATCCATTTGTATTTGTGCAACAGGTAATGGGCAAAATACTGTGCAATGAGTTCGAATATCAGCAGGGCAATGATCAGATGAGCCCACAGGGGCAGGTCAAGCCAATACCGCAGGCCGACTTTCTGCCGGCCAATCCATTCAAAAACGCCAACGGTGGCAATCCCAAAAAGCGTATTTATGATCAGTGTAGTTGCCAGAAAGACAAAATTAACGCCGGCATGCCGCCATTTGCGGTAATTGAAGCGGAAAAGAGGGAAGTTTCCCTCCAGCACCCAGCATAGTGAAAGGCAAATTAAAATCCACGCACCCCGTTGCCAGGTGGGCATATGCTCAAAAAAAGTCAAAAACTTTTCCATAAACCTGAAAAAAGCGATTTAAAGATACGAAACAGGTTGAACGGAGTAAAGGTTTTATCTAAGCCGTTGAAATAAGCCAGGAAATATACCGAACTACAGAAACCCTGATAAATAGAGGGTTTACAACAGGGTTGTTACAATACATCCCGCTATACCGGAATGATGTTCATCCCAACACAGAGTTGCCGGCTATATGCTGTTATTTAAAGCATCAACCCCCTGCCGCACAGGCAAATCATGGTGGGTCAGACCCCCACCCATGTACCGGAACTGCTCTTCTTGAAAAAGCAAAACAGGCATACCCCCGACTGCAGGAGGAAGACTGAAAGAATGGTTAAAAAAATTTCCATGACAGTATTTAGATTAAAAAATTAATACTTAAATATTAAAGTACTTTAAATCAGCGATATAAATGTATAAAACTAATGTATAAAAACAATCGTAATTTAAATTATTTTGCAGGCATGGACCATGGGGAGCCATTACAGGAGCACACGTGCAAAAGCTGCGGAAACCGCTTTTCGGGCTTCTATTGCAATGTTTGCGGTGAAAAGGTTATTCTGCCCGCCGACCGGTCGTTTAAAGCCTTTTTGAGCAATATTCTCATTGCCATCACCTTTGCCGACAACCGCTTTTTCAAAACCCTGCGCCTGATTGTCTTTCGGCCGGGCTTCCTTTCGGCCGAATATGCCGAGGGCCGGCGCGTAAAGTACCTCAGGCCGTTGCAGATGTTCTTTATCCTGAACCTGATTTACTTTTTATTTCCGGTGCTTCAGCTTTTTAACTCCTCGCTGCGCACCCAGATGTACTATCTGGCCCACAGTGCTCTGGTGCGCAACCTGGTCATGCAGCGAATCGGCAGCGAAAACATGAGCCTCAGCGGATTTGAGCTGATTTACAACCAAAAATCGGCTGCTCTGGCCAAGCTGCTTGTGGTGGTTTATGTTATTCTGTCGGCTCTCCCGCTAACCCTGCTCTTCATCCGCAAACGCAACCGCTATTTTACCGATCATGTGGTATTATCGGTTGAGCTGGCCTGTTTTAATATGCTGGTTAATGCGCTCCTGCTTTCAGCTTTGCTGTGGCTGCTAAACCAACTGTTCAAATCCGGCAGCCCGGGCTGGAGCCATTACCTAAACGACAGCATGCTAACGGTGATATTTATCGCCACCAACTTTTACTTTGTTTATCGCGCTGCTTTAACCTTTTACCATCAGCAGGGCTGGAAGCGCATAGTGAAGTCGGTGGCCATGGTTCTGGGCCTGTTCCTGGCGCTTGAGGCCTACAGGTTGTTGTTGTTTTTTGTAACCTTCTGGTCGGTTTAAGCCACCAGGGTGCGCAGGTGTGCTATGAGTTCACGCGCCTGAACATGTTCTTCGGGCGAGGTAAGCCGGCAGTAATGGGTAAGATTTTCGATAGCTGCCGCATAATCTTTTTTAAGAGCCAGCGTAAGGCCCAGGTTATAGTAGCTGTTGGGAAAGTCGGGGGCAATATCAATGGCCATCCGGTAGTGTAATTCGGCAAGCTGATAGTTACCGGCCTCAGCCCAGGCGTTTGCCATATTGTAATGGGCTTCGAAATGGCGGGGGCTCTGGCTCAGACAATGGCTGAATGCCGATATGGCGCCCGCCAGATTGCCACCGGCAAATTCAATGATTCCCAGATTACACCAGGCATCGGCCGGCTGGTTGCCGGAGGCAATAGCCTGCTGATACAGTGCGCGGGCCTGTTGGGTATGCCCGGCTTCATCGGCTGCCAACGCCTGCTCAAAGATGTTGTTCCGGTTTATGGACACCATGCGGCCGGTAAACAGGCTGAGCTGAGCCGGATTTTCTTTTCTGCGTGCCGAACGGCCGCTGAGCCGCACCTTTTGAGGACCCAGCTGTTTGGGGGCATTGCCGGGAAACTGCACTACCTTGGCCATAATACAAAGTTAGCGGCCCGGCACCATTTAACCTGCTTTTCTGCGTACCGTTTTGGCTGCCGACCGTACAGCCGTTTTGCCTTTTGCTTTTTCCATGGGTTTTTGTCTGGCTCTGGCAATGCTTTCTTTCAGGGCCGTCATGATGTCGGTTACTTCCGGCTCGGCTTCTTCAACGGTTATTATCTCCCGCCCTTCCACTTTGGCCTGTATAAGCTTTTTTAACACCAGCGTATAATGATCTTCCATTGCGATGGATGAAAACTTTACCGACATGGAGTCGATCAGCGATTTGGCCAGTTTAAGTTGCTCTTTATCTGCGCGGGCCTCAATAAGTTGAGGTACTTCGCGTATGTTTCTTACTTCAGCCGGATAGCGCAACCTGTACAGCATCATGCCCCCATCCTGATGCTGAATGAGCACCGGTGTTTCGCGGTCGCGCAAAACCACCGTCCCCACCCCCACGCGACCTGTTTCTTTCAATGCAGCTGCAAGCAGGGCGTAGGTTTTGGCTGCCACCTCCCCGTCGGGACCGATAAAATAAGGTGTTTCATAAAGCGTGGGATGAATTTCATCCGCCTTAACAAAACCCTGGATTTCAATAATGCGCGTGCTTTTAATTTTTATCTTTTCAAAATCATCGGGCTCCATAATTACATATTGCCCCGGCTCGTACTGATAGCCTTTTACAATATCTTCATTGCGCAGAACTTTGCCGGTAATTTTATCCTTTTTTTCGTAAGCTACCGGATGGTGCCCCTCGCGGGTAAGCAGGTTAAAACTAACGGTCTGGGCCGTGTCCAGGGCATTATAGATGCGAACCGGAATGGTTACCAGCGAAAAACGAATATGTCCCTTCCACAATGCGCGCATATTTATTTAATTAATGAAGTCAAAGGTAGTAATTATTTGATTTAAAGATAATTATTTGAAAAATTCTTTACTGAAAATAGTGCTTCTGCCGGCCGCAATATTGTGGCCCGGCACCCTGCAGGCCCAATGCGACAACCGGCAGGCCTCGGCTTTGTATGATTCTGCCGGCAAAGCCTATGGACAAAGGCAGTTTGAAAAGGCACTCGAAGCCCTGAACCGCTGCCTGTACACCGATGCCACATGCGCTGAAGCCTATCTGTTGCGCGCTTCGGTGTGGGAGCAGTTGGGCAGACCAGAAAATGCGCTTACCGACATACGCACTGCCCGCGCCCTTCAGCCCCTTTCGCGTGAAGTGGCCTTTCGCCAGGCGGTAACGCTTTACCAGCTAAGTCGCTGGCAGGAAGCGCTGGATGGTTTTAAGGAAATACTCTCCCTGCCTGCCGGTGAAACCCGGAATATCTTTTACGTAACAGAACCCTACCGGAACACGGCCGTGGGCATTGTTACCCTGCAAAGCAACATCGAACCAACTGTTTATAATTATATGGGTCTTGCCGCCATACGCCTGCAGCATTGCCCGGAGGCCATTGCCTATCTCGACACGGCCCTCAGCCTGCAGGGCCGCAACCCTAACCTGCTGGTACACCGGGCGCTTGCCTGCATGGCGTGCAACCAGCCCGACCAGGCCCGGGCCAATCTGGAAGAGGCCCTGCTCCGGCAGCCCGATCATGCCCTGGCTTTATACCACCTGGCTTTGCTGCAGGCCGGCAGCCATGACGAAGAATGGCGTTACACGCAGGCCATCATGGCCGACTCCCTCCAGCCCGACCTCTGGCTGAAGCGCGCACATTATCGTTTGCAACATGAGGATTATGCCGGGGCCGAACACGACTATACCCGCGCATTGGCGCTGTTGCCGCACGACCCTGAAATATGGTTAAACCGGGGTATGGCCCGCGAGTACCTGAGGAACTGCGCAGGCGCATACGATGACTATTCAAAGGCCCTTGCCCTGCAGGAAGACCTGCTTAAAGCCTGGTTACACCGCGGCAACGTGCTTATGCAAATGAAACAATACGAAAGAGCCATTGACGATTACACGGCAGCTATGGTGTACGACCCCCGATACGGAAAAGCCTGGTTTAACCGCGGCATGGCCTACCACTACCTGAAGCATGCCGCACAGGCCTGCCGTGACTTTCTGAAAGCAAAAGAACTGGGTGTTGATATTCCCGCCGCGCTTTTAAATGCCTGTGTGGAACGTTAAAATCCGGCTGTCATGCCGAGTTGCGCGAGCCGTTGATGATGCCAAACATGCTCCGCAGCACCAGCCTGTGGTATTGTTGTTCATAAGCATCGGCTTTCCGCTTCCGCAACTGCTGCAAAGCGTATTGCTGTATAACAATAAGCGGCAGCATAATCTGCTCCCGTAGCCGTACCGACTCCCGGTTCAGGGGTTTGTCTTCCATCAGCTCCTTCAGGCCGGTTACTTCCGGCAGGCGGGCACAGGCCAGCTCGAATTCGCGGTACATCTGCCTCCACAATGCCCCGAACTCACGGTCGCGCGATAAATACCGGGTAGCGGGATAAAAGGTTTTTGCCAGCGACATCATGCTGTTGCTGAGCAGGGTACGGAAAAACAAAGAATTGGCATACAACTGGCGCAGGTGGTTCAGCCGGCCTTTTTTACGTGCCTGCTCCAGGGCTGTTCCTACCCCGTAAAATCCTGGGATGTTCTGCTTCATCAGCGCCCACGAGCCCACAAACGGAATGGCGCGCAGGTCTTCCAGTTTCAGCGCGGCAGAGGCCGTGCGTTTAACCGGCCGGGAGGCAATATTCGTCTCTGAAAAATACCGCAGCGGTGTGGCTTTTTCCAGATATGGGGTAAACATTCTGTGATGTTTAAGCTTTACATAGGCTTTATAGCCGGCCGCGGCCAGTTCATCCAGCAGCTTTTTATCGCTTTCGGTAAGCTGGTACTGGGTATCGGCAAACACATAGCCTTCCAGTCCGGCCGAGAGCAGCTGTTCGAGGTTGTAGCGGCAGCTGGCCGGCTTGCCGAAATTGGAACTGATGGTTTGCCCCTGTATGGTAATTTGTACTTCGTGGTTCTCGATGGTGTTGCCCAACGAGGCGTAAAAGTCGTGGGTATTGCCACCGCCCCGTGCCGGGGGACCTCCCCGGCCGTCGAAAAAAATTACCCGCACACCGTGTTGTCGCGAAATACGCGTAAGCTCTTCCTTGGCGCGGTAAATAGACCAGTTTGCGCGGAGGTACCCTCCGTCTTTGGTGCCGTCAGAAAAGCCAAGCATAATGGTTTGGGTATTTTGCCTGAACGCAAGGTGACTGCGGTATTCGGGTATGCGGTACAGCTTGTCCATGGTGTGCCCTGCCTGAGCCAGATCGTCAATGCTTTCGAACAGCGGCACCACATCCAGGGGTATGCCCTGGCGGTTGCCCATGGTAAGACGGGCAAGCTGATAAACCTCCAGCACATCGGCTGCTGATGCACAGTTGCTGATGATGTAGCGATGGCAGCCCGCCTCTCCGTTCTGCTGCTGAATGGTGGCGGCAGCCCTGAAGGTAGCCACCAACTCGGCCATTAGCGGTCCGCAATTGTCAAAGTCCGTATGGGTATTCAACAGCAGGTTAACCCGCTCATCTTCCTGCAGGTGCTGATAATCTGTTCCTTTTCTGCTGAACCACTCGTGCCATGCCAGGCGGTGTTCGCGGCTGTTCTGACGCAGGTCCAGCGTGGCCATAAAGAATCCGAATAGCTTTACCCTTATAATAAACGCATCGAGCAGGTCGGTGAACAGTCCCTGATGATGGGTGTGCAACAGGTGGCGGATGGCGCCAAGCTGGTGCAGCAACTCATCGGCCGATGCATACCCTTTGCCCGGATAGTAGATGGCCTCGTATACCTGGCGCTCAACATTGGTTACGAGCGGATAGACATCGCGAAAGGTAAGCCTTCGCCTGAGGGCACGGAGGTGGCGGTGGTAACATTTAAGCGCTGTTTCTTTAAGCCGGGCAGCCACCTGAAGGGTGGTTTGGTGGGTAACATAAGGGTTGCCATCGCGGTCGCCTCCGGGCCAAAAGCCGATGCGCAGCAGATTGTAGTTTTGCCATTCCAGCGGAGACCGGTTAAGGGCTGTAATGAGCTGCCATAATATTTCAGGTACGGTGTGATAAAACACATTTTCAAGATACCAGCAAAGACTCACGGCCTCCTGATAGGGCGTGGGCTTTTCGCGGTTGAAAACAGGTGTTTTGCCCAGCTGCTGCAACAACAGGTTTACTTCCGACAGATCGTTCTGCCGGATTGCCTGTTCCAGGTCGTTTATTATGCCCAGCACCGTGCCCGGATAAAACTGCGTGGGATGTGCCGTAAGCACCACACGCACGCTGAATTGCGACAGCTTTTCCTGCAGCCTTTCGAGCCGTTTTTCGGCAGCTGCCCGCAGCAGCAAAGCCGTGATGGTGCCCGCCCCGTGCGGGTCGTTAAGTTTTTCAAAGGCGGCATCTTCTATGGAATCGAATAAAACAATTTGCCGCTCCACATACTGAATAAAGCGGAACAGCAGGTCGGTTTGTGCAGCCTTAAGAAATCCGGGGCAATAGTCTTTGAAAAATCCTTCGACAATTTTTGCGGGATCTTTGCCCTGTTCAAAGCCTCGTGCTGCATATTGCTGGAATAGCGGCAGCAGCGTGCCGGTCTGGTATATTTTATCGAAGGGCAGATTTAAAAACAGGCTGTTATAGATATGGTAGCGGGTGGCAACGTATTGCTGAAAAGCAGGAAGCATGATTAAAACATTATGCCGGTAAAGATACGGCAGCAGTCGGGAATATGCATTACCTCTGCCCTTACACTTCAAGGTCGGGGCGAAGGCGAACGAACACGGGCTCCCGGAACAGGTTGTCTGCGGTGGTGGAGGCGTAACTAATCTCAACCATCAGGGCGGGTTCAATCCAGATCGAATCTTTTTCCCCGGGCACAGGTAGCCGCACGGGCTTTGTCACCTTCTTTGCCCGGTGCAGCAGGCGGGCAATGTGCTTTTCGGCTGCGGTATCAAAGCCCGTGCCCACTTTGCCGCGGTAAACCCATGATCCATTATACTGTTCGGCAACATGCAGGGCGCCAAAGGTTGCAGCGCGGCTGCCTTTGCCCGGGGTATAGCCTATTATGGCGCACTCGGCCGTGTTTCGCAGTTTTATCTTCAGCCAGTCGCGGGTGCGTTTGCCCGGTTGGTACCGGCCATCGCTGTGCTTGGCCATAATGCCCTCAAGCCCATGTTCGCGGGCTGCCTCCAGCAACAGGTCGCCTTCGGTTACCCACTGGCTAAGCCGGTAGGGCGTGTCTTTGCGCAGCGCATCGGCCAGCCATGTTTTGCGTTTATACAGGGGTTCGTTCGTCAAAGGCCGACCGTCCAGAAACAGGCAATCGAACACATAACTGTAAACCGGCCACCTGCGCAACATGCGTTCAATGGCGGCATTGCCCGGTGCGGTAAGCCGGGCAATTACGTTTTGAAATACCGGCCGCCCGTTTCTGTCCAGGCATACCAGCTCGGTATCGAACACCCCGTTTGTGGCACGGAAAGCCTCTGGCAGCATAAGTTCCGGAAATTTTCCGGTAATGTTGTTTCCGTTGCGGCTGTACAGGGTAATGCTGCCCTCATCAAGAATAACGAGGGTGCGGATGCCGTCCCACTTCACTTCATATATCCAGCCGGTTTCCTGCGGAATACCGGTGGCGGTTTCGGAAAGCATTGGCGGTGTAAATCTTTTTAGAAAATTTATCTGGGGTTCGTCAACACGCTCCAGCAAAAATTCTTTGTCTTTCATACGGTGCATACGGTACTCGGCTGTCTGCACGCTGCTGCTCAGGCGAAAGTAAAAGCCATCGGTTTTTTGCCTGGTAACCTGGTATTTACCCGACAGGTAAATCCACATCTCTCCCCCGCCATACTGACCTTTCGGTATGGAGCCTTCAAAGCTGAGGTATGGAACTGGGTGATCTTCGGTTTGTACGGCCAGCCGCTTAATGCCCGGATAAGGGGGCAGGCCTTTGGGCACAGCCCACGATTTAAGCACCCCATCCATTTCCAGCCGCAAATCGTAGTGCAGGTGCGAGGCGTGGTGGCGATGCACCACAAAGCGGTTGCCGGCCGGCTCGCCCCTAACGGGTTCCGGCTCGGAGGTTCTGCCAAAGTTGCGCCTTTTGCTGTAGGCTTCCAGTTGTTGGGGTGTTTTTCGTTTGCCGGAGGGCGGCAACTCTTTAACAACCGGTTTGCTGCGATGGGTATGGAGCTGCACGGCATAGGCTTCCAGGCCCTGCCAGGCATCGCCTTCGGCCAGAACTCTGGCAGGCACATTGCGCAGGTTAAAGGTGTGCGGGTTGGTAAGGCGCTCCAGTTCCTGCCAGGTAAGCGGCATGGATACGGGTGCACCCGGCCGGCCGCGCAGGCTGTAGGGCGACGCAATGCTTTGGCCATGCCGCATGCGATAGATGTCGATAAGCACCCTGCCTTTGCGCTCGTTTTTTTTAATGTGCAGCGTAGCGCTTTTGCTGTGTGCGCCTACAAACGGCTGCGCCAAGGCACGCGAGGCCTCGAAGGCTTCCTGAAAGGATTGTGCGGGAATTATGGGGCACACCACATGAAGGCCCTTGCCGCCGGTGGTTTTCACAAAAGGAGTATATCCAAACTGCTCCAGATGCCGGCGCAAGGCCAGGGCCAGTTCAACCACGCGCGTAAACGCATAGCCCTCGGGCGGATCAAGGTCGAACACCAGGTAATCGGGGCAATTAAAATTGGGGCTGCGGCTGTGCAACTGGTGCAGTTCCAGCGCGGCCAGGTTTGCCAGCCATACCAACGTGGCGGCCTCGGTGGCGATGATGTAATCTTTCTTCTCTTCCGTGCCCAAGGTGGCAAATTCAACCCATTGCGGAGCCCAGTCGGGGCGGTTTTTCTGGTAGAACATCTCACCGCCAATACCGTTGGGGTAACGTATAAGCGTAAGGGCCCGCCCTTTGATGTGGTTTAGCAATGTTGGGGCTATTGTAAAGTAGTATTCAATAACCTCGGCCTTTACAATGCCGCCATCAGGAAAAAGCACCTTATCGAGGTTAGAGAGCTCTATTTTGCGCCTGCCTACCCGGATTAGCTGTGATTTTTTACCCATTGCTCCTAAAGTTCGGAATTTAAACAATTGGCGTTAAACGGGATTTTGAACTATGAGACTGTTGCCGGGCTCAAGAGTTTCTTTTGCATAAACAGCACTGCTCAATACTCCCCGAAATTCAGACCACAGGTTAAGTTAAAAAACTAACTTGTGAGAGTATATGAAAAAGCCGAGAAGAAAATTTAAACCAGAGTTCAAGGCCCAGGTGGCATTGGCAGCTATCCAGGTTTGAGAGACGCTGTCAGAGCTATCCAGGTGTTTCAGGATTCACCCAGTTCAAATCACGAAATGGAAAAATGAATTTTTATAAAATGCGAGCACGGACTTTGAAAAGGGAGCTGGCGTTAAAGCCGGAGAAGCCGAAAAGCAGCGGTTGTATGCGCCAGTTGGAGATGGAACGTGATTGCTTGCGCGGGGTGTTCGTTGCGGGCGGTGAACGCCGGAGTGCCAGTAAAACACCTGATGTTGCGCTTCGCCATGTTGCCGTTGGCATCGTAAAGATAATCATCGGTGGCGGGATTTGGTATGGATTCAACACCTACCCCACCCTTGCGGCAAGCATTTCGCTCAGGATAATAATGCCCTGGCGCAGGTATTCGTCGTCCGCATTAAATGTGTTGCCCGGTGAAGCGCCCTCGCCCGGCAGTTTTACATCGGCGGGCAGGCGCTTTTGTTGGGCTTCTTCCATCTGTTTTCTGCGCTCGGCTTCATTAAGCGATATCTTTTCTTCCTTCAGGCGGGCCCGTGTTTCTTCCACTTCGGCCACAAATTTTTTAAGCTGGGCATCGGTTTGCAGGCGGGCCTCATACGACTTCCGCAGCGCATGCAGCAGGCGGTCGGTTACATAGGGTGTGCGCTGGTAAAAGGTGCCGCGAATCTCATCCCACGGAAGGGCCGAGGGGTTTGAACGTTCGCCAAACTGCTCGGCCTCAAGGGCCGAAGGAAGCTCAATATCCGGGGTAACGCCCTTAAACTGCGTGCTGCTTCCGTTTATGCGGTAAAACTTCTGGATGGTGTACTTCAGCGAGCCCACCGGCTCGGGCGTGCGCCCCAGCACGCGGTCCAGCTCCAGCACGGTTTGCACGGTACCCTTTCCGTATGACGACTCCCCGACAATTACGCCCCGGCGGTAGTCCTGTATGGCCCCTGCAAATATTTCGGAGGCCGAAGCGCTGAAACGGTTAATGAGTACCACCAGGGGACCATCGTAAATCAGGGCGGGGTCATCATCGTTTAACACATCGGTGCGGTTCATAAAATTGCGCACCTGCACCACGGGCCCTTCGGCAATAAACAAACCGGTAAGGCTAATGGCCTCCTGCAGCGAGCCGCCCCCGTTGTTGCGCAGGTCTATTACCAGGCCGTTTACGCCCTCCTGTTTAAATTCGGCAATCATGCGCCTGATGTCGCGCGTGGTGCTGTTGTAGTTGGGATCTCCCTTCTGGTAGGCATCGTAGTCAAAGTAAAAGCTGGGCAGGGTAATTACCCCCACTTTCAGCGGCCGGGGCCCCTGCGAATATTCTACAACCTGTTTGCGGGCTGTCTGGTCTTCCAGCTTAATCTTGTCGCGCACCAGGGTTATGGTTACCGGCGGACCGTTAAGACCTGTTTCGGCCGGAAGGATAAGCAGGCGTACCCGTGTTCCTTTGGGGCCTTTGATAAGCTTTACCACATCGTCAATGCGCCAGCCGATTACATCAACCATTTCACCCGTATCGCCCTGGCCTACGCCTATTATGCGGTCGTTAACGTGTATTAATTTCGATTTATCGGCCGGGCCGCCGGGCACAATCTCCACTACTTTGGTATGGTCGTTGTCAGTTTGCAGGCGTGCGCCTATGCCTTCGAGCGACTGGCTTATGCTTTGTTTGAACAGTTCGGCCACCCGGGGTGTAAAAAAATTGGTGTGGGGGTCGAACGACTCGGTAACGGCATTCATGTAGTAACCAAACACATCATCAGGCTTCACCTGTTTAAACGATTTAATGAGCCGCTCAAAACGGCTGCGCAGGGTTTCGTGTATTTCTTCGGGTGCCTTGCCGGCCAGCTTAAGCGAGAGCGCCTGGTTTTTGATGTACAGCGTCCACAGCCGGTTTTGCTCCTCTTGGGTGGCAGGCCAGGAGGCCTTTTCGCGGTTGGGTTCGTAATATTCGTGGGCCGAGAAGTCGAACGGATGTTTCAGCAGGTCGTTCAGCACAAAATCCATGCGTTCATAAAAGCGCTTCAGGTAAACGTGGTATATCTCAAAGGCGGCATCAACGTTCTCCTGGCGCAGTCGGTCGTCCAGCTGGTAGCGGTATTTGTCGAACTGCCGGATATCTGACTGGCGGAAGTACATCCGCCCGTTGTCCAGGGCGTTGAGGTAGGCATCGAGTATGGCCGAAGACAGCGAATCGTTTATTTTAAGCCGCCGGTAATGATAGTTCTCCAGCAACTGGCCCACCGCTTTGGCCTGCTTTCCGTAAACGGGGCGGACCTCCGGAATGGTATCGGCCGGATGGGCATAGGCTGATGCCGTAACGATAAACAGCACGAATGCCAGAAGGAAATATTTAACAGTAGTCATTCTTAAAACGGTCATACATCAAACGGCCGGCTCGGGTAAAAAGTTATCGCGATGAGTCGAATTCTGCCAGGAAGCGTTGTGCCTCTTCCATGTTCTGGAATTCATAATGCTTTTTCTCGCCTGCCACGGTATGAATTTCGAGTTTAACCAGGTCAATGTCTTTGTTTCGCCTGAATTTGAATTTTTCTTTCTTGTAATCTTCGGCCTGTTTGGTTGAGATGTTATAGGCCGTGGCGCGCACCGCCTTACAGTAGTTGCACTGATAGTACTTTACCAGCTCACCCGGCTGGGTATCGGAGGGCTGACGCGTTATTTCTTCTTTTACCACCCGCATGGTGAAAAAACCGCAGGAGTTGCATTGCACGGCCTGAAGCCTTCCCGGATATTTTTCAATCTTAACATCGCCTGTTTTCTCGTCTATCCACACATCATAATCGACCGAAAACACACCTTCTTCTGCCTGCATGCCTTCTTCCAGGTGAACGTCTTCTTCTTCTTCGCTTAGCAGGCGCATTTTATTGCCGGTTTTGGGATTTATGCGCGGAGCATACCGGTAGCGCCGCAGCTTGCGGTCGACAACCGAAGGATAGTAGTATTCAAGTACCAGATAGGAAATGTAGGCTACCAGGGTGCCGCCGGCAACCGACATGAAGAGGCGGGTATAAAACCATACTTCTACTTCCTTCATCTCGGCCATACCGTACAGATTAATGGCCAGCATGGTGGCTACTCCAAAGCAATAAAAAACCAGCTTGTAGGTTTTGATTTCCCGGGTGTTGATGAAGTCGTATTTTTTATGATATTCAGGAATGGCCGCCAGCCTTATTTTGTATAGCAGGTAAATAACAATGCCGGCCGCCACCATGATAATGGTTCCCAGAATCATGGCATAGTTCCATGCCACTATAAAAGGACTGAATTCTTTGTAATCCATACAGCGAAAAAAGTATTTTAGCGGTAAGATAGCAATTCTGACTGTCCTGCCACATAACGAATCATACTATGCGCAAAGTGTTTTTCCGGTTTCTTGCCCGCCTCAACCGGCTGTTGCTGCCCCGCATCAGCAGGCGCAACCTGAACCGCTTAAGCAAAACCGAAAAACTTATTGTGGCCTGGCGTTATTGGGTAACCTGCAACGCGCTGGATTAATTCTATCCTAAATACCGGTAAATCAGCTGCTTAACAGCTTTTAAATTAAGCCTAAAGGCATATTGGTTAAAATATTTGTGTAATTTTGCACAAATAATTTGCAAATTTCAATTTATTAAAACTATTTTTGTGTAAAATTACACAATTATGAGCGCTTATGAACAACAACAACTGGAGCTGGAGCTGAGGCGCTTTACCTCCAGAAACTTTGAAAAACCTTCGGAGTGCCGCAATCTGGAGCAGATCAGGTATTACGTGCAGGAGCTGTGCGACAAGATCAGGGACTATGAGCGGCGGTTTAACTATGTGCCCGCCTGGGCCTATGCCCTGCTGGCCCAGTACAATGCCCGCCAGAATGCCATGATTCATCGGGAATTCGTGCGATGCTACAACCCATGAAGTATATCCCCTCCCCTATTACTCCCCAGTTCCGGCTTATCTACACGGCTACAGCAAATAAATCGGGCAGAATGCAGTATCACTGCATTAAACCGGGCATCAGCAAAGTGCGGATAAGCCGGACGGAGTTTATCCGGGCCTATAACTCCCTGCCCATACTGGCCCTGAAGCCGCTGCAGGTGCAGGGCTCGGATACCGATTTCCAGATTGAATTTTACGTTTAGCCCTCCAGTATCTCCCTGAGGCGTGCCGGTGAGTACCCTACCGATTTGATGGTTTTGTTGTCACTCCGTCGGTAAACCAGCCAATGGTTGCCCTCGCGGCGATAATAGCATTCGGTGCCGTCTTTACCGGCCTGGTGGGCAACCGTTTCGGCAGCTTCCTGTTCGCTGCGACAGGCCTTGCTCATGTTCGAGCGCTGCACTTCTTCGAATAACGCATTAAACTTTTCGCCCAGCCCAAACTCCAGCACCGCTCCGGCAAGCACGTATTGCAAATCGCACAGGGCATCTGCAACGGCTACTATATCTTTAGCCGCCACGGCTTCTTCCAGTTCTTTCAGCTCTTCCGCCAGCAGAGCAATCCGGAGCCGGCAACGGTTCTCATCCGGAATGGCAGGCTCAGGCAAAATGGGATGTTTAAAGGTGCGGTGAAATTCCGCCACCAGGTTCAATGCGTCAGGTTGTTTCATGGCTAATTAAAGCCGGCAATAAAAGAATTTTGCCAGGAGCATGCAAAGGCCTACTTTTGAGTATGATACGAATGTTTCGCATGGTTGCCCGGGTAGTGCTGTGCCTTGCCTGTCTCAACGCAGCAAATGCAGAGGGCTATATGCCCGACACCTTATTTGCCCACTGCCAGGTGGCAGTAAGCGAAAATCCGAATGCACCGGAGGCACTGCCTGAACATCTACTTCCATTATTGAATAATATCTTATTTATTATCAAAACACTAACCATTGGTTTCTCAATGCGGATTTTCGAAGAGCCTTGTGCGGCCATATTGCTTCCGCCGCATGGAGCTTACAGCAGTGCAGGTGTATTTTACCGCGCGGTGAACAATTTTAATTTACTTCTCTAAGAACCTAATACATCAAGTTATTTGCATTATGGAAATGTATCTTAAGCTACTGGAAGGGAACAGAGCCTGGGTGGCACAACGCCTCAAGGAAGATCCGGCATTCTTTGAACGCCTCTCCAAAGGACAGTCGCCCCAGGTATTGTGGATTGGCTGCTCCGACAGCCGCGTGCCGGCCAACGAAATTACCGGTACCCTGCCTGGCGAGATATTCGTGCACCGCAACATTGCCAATATGGTAATTCATACCGATATGAATATGCTTAGTGTGCTTGATTATGCCGTTAACGTACTCAAGGTGCGGCATGTGATTGTGTGCGGACACTACGGATGCGGAGGTGTACAGGCCGCCATGGGCAGTCAGCAGTTCGGGTTAATTGATAACTGGATAAGGCACATAAAAGATGTTTACCGCCTGCACGAGCAGGAACTGGAAAGCATTAAAGACATCGGAGCGCGGTTCGACCGGCTGGTAGAACTGAATGTGATGGAGCAGGTATTCGACCTGTCGAAAACTTCCATCATCCAGAACGCCTGGAAAACCCGCCAGTTGCCTTACATTCACGGGTGGGTGTACAGCATACGCGATGGCCTGATACGCGACCTGAAGGTAAGCATGGACTACACCTCAAAACTCCCTCCCTACTTCCGCACAGAAAATCCCGTCCTCAGTTAAACAACAACTTAAACCACAGACCAATCAACCATGGACTGATTAACTATGGACCAATCAACCATGGACTATTCATATATTTGCGCTTTACTAAACCTATGCAGGTAAACTTCGTGGAAGAATTGCGGTGGCGTGGCATGTTGTTCGATTTAACGCCCGGAACGGAAGAACAATTGCTGAAGGAGTCTACCACCGGATATATTGGCTTTGACCCTACTGCCGATTCGCTGCACATCGGCCATCTGGCCCAGATCATGACGCTGCTGCACTTTCAGCAGGCCGGGCATAAGCCCATAGCACTGATTGGCGGGGCCACGGGTATGGTAGGCGACCCCAGCGGTAAATCGGCTGAACGAAACCTGCTGTCGGAAGAGGTGCTGCGCCATAACGAGGCCTGCGTAAAAAAGCAGTTGCAGAAATTCCTCGACTTCACCGGGCACAATGCGGCCGAGCTGGTCAACAATTACAATTGGTTTAAGGAGTTCAGGTTTTTGGATTTTATCCGGGAGGTAGGCAAGCACATTACCGTTAACTACATGTTGGCCAAAGAATCGGTGCAAAAACGCCTGGAAGCGGGAATTTCTTTTACTGAATTTTCCTATCAGCTCGTGCAGGGGTACGATTTTCTGTGGCTTTACCAACATAAAAACTGCAGACTGCAAATGGGCGGCTCCGACCAGTGGGGCAACATTGTTACAGGAACCGAACTGATACGGAAAAAAGTAAATGGGCGAAGCCTATGCCCTAACCACCCGGCTTATTACCAAGGCCGATGGCAGTAAGTTTGGCAAAAGCGAGCAGGGCAATGTGTGGCTGGATGCTTCCAAAACATCGCCTTACCGGTTCTACCAGTACTGGCTGAATGTAGCCGATGAAGATGCGGCAAGCTACCTGCGCATATTTACACTTAAGCCAAAAGACGAGATTGAGGCGCTCGTAGCCGAACACCAACAGGCACCCCATTTGCGCAAGCTGCAGCAAGCGCTGGCTGAAGACATTACCATTAGGGTACACTCGGTTGACGACCTGAACCAGGCCAGGCGTGCTTCGGAGATCTTGTTTGGCAGCGCATCGGCAGCAGAACTTGCTTCACTGGATGAACCAACCTTTCTTTCCGCTCTGGAGGGCGTACCCCATGCAACCGTTTCACGAAGCGCATGGGAGCGACAACCTGTTATGGCCGAACTGCTAGCCGACCTTACCGGCGGAATTATCTTTACCTCGCGCGGAGAAGCCCGAAAAATGAATTCAGAGCGGAGGGGTTAGCATCAACAAGCAGAAAATTACCGACCCCACACTGAAGTGCAGCTTTAAACTGCTGCACAACCGCTATCTGCTGGCGCAGAAAGGAAAGAAGAACTATTATCTGATTGTAGTGAACTAATAAATAGTTATCCGCACGCACAATAAAAAAGAGCGCCAGGTTTATTCAGGCGCTCTTTATTTATCCTTTTTTAAAAGAATTTACTCCCTTCCCAGATAAACCTGAAGAGCTATATTAAAAAGTAAACCACTGTCGGTTGATTTAAAATCATCGTCCTTGTCGTCAAATGAAAGCGAGCGATATCCGATGAACGGTTCCAACCCCACGGTTCCAGACAGGAAGACAACGTAACCCAGGCCCCAACTGCCAGCCGAAAACGCTATCCTTAAATGTTAAGCTGCCCGACTCGGTCTTCTGAGATCCAAAGCCTATCTGGCCTTCGCCAAAAAGGCTTTTGATATAATACCTTACAAAGGGATTGAGAAGGATAATTTGACTTTCACTATCCGTTCCGCTTCCTTCAGGGTTAAATCTACTACTCGAAAAAGTAACACCCGCACCCGCTGCCAGGTTATCGATTACAAAAATACCCGCCCTGGGCATAACCTGAAAGGTAGTTGTGGTGCCCATGTCCGTTACTGGTGCCGCCGGATTCAATTTTCTCTTTTTGCGACTGAAAACCAATGGAACCACCAACCAGTTTAACCCCTTTGTTAATCTGGGCTGAGGCTGCAAAGGCTACCATGGCAGCTATCGTAAACAAGATGGTCTTTTTCATATTAAAATGGTTTAGTTTATGTAAAACAAATATAACAAGTTTAGAAACGAAAAAGCAGCAGGAGCAAATTTTAAACTGTTTACTATTTCCCGATTTTGATGAGCTTGTAGCCTACAGAAATCTGAATAACCTGGTTCTTGGTGGCATTCAGGGATGCGTCATCTTCAATTTTGCTAACACCCAAGTTGTAACGGGCATCTATGGTCAGTCCAAAGGGCAGGTCCCACCCGGCGCCAAGGCCAATGCTTACATCCGACTGTTTGTACAAATCTTTGGTAATGGGGCGCACCTCTCCGTTTTCGTCCACCACATCACCACCTGCTTCGGTAAGAAATCCAAACTGCGGGCCTATTTGCAGGTTCAGCCCGGCAACCAGATAGGTTTTGAGCATTATGGGTACGTTTACATAGCTGAAGTTCGACTTCAGATCTTCGTTGTTAAACGTAAACTTTGAACCCTGTTGTGAAAAGATAACTTCAGGCTGAATGCCCACCTTGCCCAGCTTAATCAAAGCATAGGTGCCCAGATGAAAGCCGGTTTTGTTTTTAAAACTTGCGTTCACATCACTAACATCGAATTTTGCAAAGTTGGGGCCGCCTTTTAACCCAATGGCAAACTGGGCCTGCGCAAAAACTTCTGTTGCCGCAACGGCAACGAGGAGTAAAAGAATGGTTTTTTTCATAAGGATTGTGGTTTTATTTTTTTTAATAAACGAAATTTTCGTATACCGGATATGCAAAAGTTAACTTAAGCAGGGCGTTGAGCTGTTCTCCGCGGTGAGCCGTAATAAAACAGCCGGGGCGTTGCCGGCCCAGGCCCTTCGGGCAATACCGTTGTACACGTCAAAAAACAACATCTGCTCCAGATTTCTTTCTGCAAGGTCCGATCCATCCAATACCATGCCAAAGCCACCGTTTATGGCTTCGCCCCATCCTACCCCGCCCCCATTGTGAACAGACACCCACGTTGCCCCCCTGAAGGAATCGCCAATCACATTGTGTATGGCCATATCGGCTGTAAATCTTGAACCGTCATAAATGTTGGAGGTTTCGCGGTAGGGGGCTGTCGGTGCCGGAAACATCGTGATGATCGCGCCCCAGTACAACCGGTCCGATTTTTCCTTCGCGTATGGCGCGGTTAAAATGCAGCGGCTATCTTAATGCGGCCTTCGGCATGGGCATATAAAATTCTGGCCTTCGACCCCACTACCAGTTTGTTCGATTGAGCCTGCTTTATCCATCGTAAGTTATCCTGCAGCTGGCCGGCTGTTTCGGCGGGGGCTGTTTTCAGCAGGTCTTCCAGCGCCTGCTGTGCCAGCCTGTCGGTTACCGCCAGATCTTGCTCGCTGCCCGACAGGGCAAACCCACCGGAACGGTCCGAAACCATAATCAAAGCACATGGGCCCCATGATATCCTGCACATAGGAAGGATACCGGAAACCGCTGCCATCGGGTTTCATTACATCGGCTCCGGCACGGGAGGCTTCCAGCAGAAAGGCATTGCCATAATCAAAAAAATACATACCCTGTTGGGCATGTTTGTTTATTGCCTCAACATGCCTGCGCAGCGATGCCTGAACTTCGCGCTTAAAAGCATCGGGGTTGCGGGCCATCAGGTCATTGGCCTGTGTTTAAAGGTAAGGCCTGCCGGGTAGTAGCCACCCGCCCAGGGGTTATGCAATGAAGTCTGGTCGCTGCCTATATCAACGTTAATACCCTGTTCGTAAAAATATTCCCACACCTCTACCACATTACCCCGGTAAGCCAGCGATACAGCTTCTTTGGCCTGACGGGCCTTTTGAACACGCACCAACAATCTTTCCAGGTCATCGAACACTTCGTCCACCCATCCCTGCTCATGGCGCTTCGAAGTGGCTTTTGTCGTTAACCTCGGCCACCACTGTTACACAACCGGCAATATTTCCGGGCTTTGGGCTGAGCCCCACTCATGCCGCCAAGTCCGGAAGTGACAAAAAGTTTCCCGGCAAGGTCTTCACCGTGGCGCGAAATTTTCCGGCCGGCGTTCAGCAGGGTAATGGTGGTTCCGTGAACAATGCCCTGCGGACCGATATACATGTAAGATCCGGCCGTCATCTGCCCGTATTGGGTAACACCCAGTGCGTTGAACCGCTCCCAGTCATCGGGTTTTGAATAGTTGGGAACCATCATGCCGTTGGTAACCACCACGCGGGGTGATTCGGGCGAAGACGGGAACAAGCCCATGGGATGACCGGAGTACATGTGCAGTGTCTGGTGGTCGGTCATGGTGGCCAGGTATTGCATGGTGAGCAGATACTGAGCCCAGTTCTGGAATACAGCGCCATTTCCACCATAGGTAATAAGCTCATGGGGATGCTGGGCAACAGCGGGATCGAGGTTGTTCTGAATCATGAGCATAATGGCACCGGCCTGCAGGGTTTTAAACGGATACTCCCCTATGGGCCGGGCATACATGGGGTAATGGGGCCGGAAACGGTACATGTAAATCCGGCCAAAGTCGGTAAGTTCTTTGTAAAACTCAGGGGCGAGCACCGCATGATGCCGGGGATGAAAATACCGCAGGGCGTTGCGCAGGGCCAGCTTTTTCTCTTCAGTAGTAAGGATGTCTTTGCGTTTAGGAGCGTGATTTACGCTGTAATCGTACTCGCGGGGCGGGGGCAACTCTTCCGGTATGCCCTGTAAAATCTGCTCTTTAAAACTTAAGGTGGTTTGTACGCTCATGTTGCTTGAGTGCGCTCTCCAGTTCTTTTAGCCGGTTGGCGGCATTTTTATATCCCAGGTTAAAAATCTCCCGGCCTTTGTCCAGGTCAAAGGTACTGAATTTACCCAGCTCGGGAGCCTCGAAAACAAAGTTGCAATGTGTTTTGGAATGAGCCGTGTTTACATTTATGGCAATAAGCATGCTGCGCTCCACTACCTCTTTGGCGTTTTTAATATCGAAACGCTGTTCAACCGGATTGCAGTGGCTGCCAATAATGAAATCGGTTTTACCTACCAGCGGCCTTACCGGCAGATTATCCATCAGGCCGCCGTCAACCAGCACATACCCGTTGAACTGCACCGGATTAAAAAGTGCCGGAATGCTGGAAGAGGCGATGACGGCAGGCGCCAGCTCGCCATCTGAAAAATAAACCACCTTGCCCAGGCGTATTTCGGTGGCTGCCACGGTAAGCGGCAGGTTAAGCTGCGCAAATGAGTTGTGCGGGATGTGTTTAAGCATTACCTCGCGAAAGCCATCCATGCTAAGCAGGCCTATCCACGACCACGCCGGACGCACCGATTTAATGAATCCCATGGAAAGTATAATCTCCAGAATTTCATCGGGCTTATAGCCTGCACAGTAAAAGGCTCCGGCTATGGAGCCCGCACTGGTGCCCGATACGGCAGAAAACTGAACGCCTGCCTCTTTCAGTGCTTTTATAACTCCCAGGTGGGCAATGCCACGCGCCCCTCCTCCTGAAAGTGCCAGACCTATCTTCATAAAATTTCGGATAATCTGAATGTCCTGTCCAAACGCACGCCTTTTTCCGTGTGTTTTACGGTGGCGCATTCATGCACAGGGTCGTGCTCAAAAAACAGGATGTATTGCTTATCGGCTGCTTCGTTTAAAAACTTTTCTTTTTCCTCCAGCGTAAGAAGCGGCCGCGTATCGTAGCCCATTACATAAGGCAACGGAATATGCCCGGCCGAAGGTATCAGGTCGGCCATATAGCAAATGGTTTTTCCACCGGCCTCAATAAGTGGCAGCATCATTTTTTCGGTGTGGCCCGAGGCGTACAAAATGCTTAGCCCAGGAAAAGGACAAGGCCGGGCCGGGTCAATAAAACGAAGTTGCCCGCTCTCCTGAATGGGCCATATATTTTCCTTAAGAAAGCTGGCTTTCCTCGCGGGCGTTGGGGGTGCGTTGCCCACGCCCAGTGGGCGGCATTCGACCAGTAGGTGGCCAGGGGAAACGCGGGTTCATACCGCTCCCCTGTTTTGCGTATGGCTCCTCCGCAGTGATCGAAGTGAAGGTGGGTCAATATTACATCGGTTACCTCTTCGGGCCCGAAGCCGGCTTTTTTGAGCGAGCCTAACAGGGTATCTTCCACCGTGCAGGTAATAATGGCTAAAAAATTTTTCATCCTGTTTGTCGCCAATACCTGTGTCAATCAGAATCAGGCGGTTTGCTTCTTCTACCAGAAGGCAACGCATAGCCCAGGTGCACAGGTTGTTTTCATCAGCCGGGTTGGTACGTTGCCAGATGGTTTTGGGTACAACGCCAAACATGGCACCGCCATCCAGCTTAAAAAATCCGGTAGGGATTACATGAAGTTTCATAGTTGTTCCAGCTTACTCCGCAAGGACCGACATTTTTCCAGAGCAGCCTTATCATATTCATATTTCAGGTTGAGGGAATAGTAACAGGTGGAAACAATGTTACTGAATTGGCTGCTACTCCAGAGTGTTTGTGTATTTACTACTTTTCCACCACTTCCATATTGAATTGTCCGGATCAAATACGGATTAATCAGCCAGTTACGTTGTTGTTCGTTCAGGCGGTCAACCACGGCAATGGCCCCATAGTGTTGATGATACAACTCAACAATCTCTTGCCTCAACGCGAAGTCTTTTATCACATCGACACTGCCTGATGACACAAGTGTCTGGTAGGTGTTATTCCGCGGAATAAAAGGCAAATACACATACAAACCCTGAATCATTACAGAAGCGGAATCGCCCGGTATGCGGTTTGAATGCACATAATTGGCTAGTGAGGCCAGAAGGCTCTGGTAATACTTAAGGGTATCTGTAGATTCCGTAAGTTGTTGCTCATCCATTTTCAAATCCTCCAGCATGCTTTGAATATACTGCTTCTCCAGCGCACGCTTATCGTTTTCCAGCTTACGGTTAGTAAGGTAAAAGGCAACGTAAACGCCCAGCACAATGGCTAAAAAATTGATGATTTGGTTTTTTCCATTGTATGTGTTCTTTTTTCCTGGGCCATGGTTAAAAGCTTACATCCAAAGGTACAAAGAATGGAAAGGAAATGAATGTTTTGGATAAAAACAAAGAGCTTCCCCTTGGAAAAAAGACAAGCTCTGGAATATGTTCACGGCTGCAATGGAGCCTCATTAGTTATTCTTTCACAACGCCCATTGAGGAGAATTTGGCAATGCGTTCTTCAATACGTTGCTCGGCTGAAATGACTTTAAGCTCCTGGGTTGTAGCCAGAATGACCTTTTTTATTTCATTGGCCATCCACTTTACATCGGTATGGGCACCTCCAAGGGGCTCTTTAATAATGCCATCAATCAGCTTAAGCTGCAGCATGTCTTTGGCGGTAAGCTTCAGCACTTCGGCTGCCTGCTCTTTTGTATTCCCAGCTTCGCCAGAGAATGGACGAACATGATTCGGGTGAAATGACAGAGTACCAGGTGTTTTCGAGCATATACACGCGGTCGCCAATGCCTATGCCCAGCGCACCACCCGAGGCGCCCTCGCCAATAATAATGCAGATTACCGGTACCCCGCAAGGCAAACATTTCCTTAAGGTTGCGGGCAATGGCCTCGCCCTGGCCGCGTTCTTCGGCTTCAAGGCCCGGATAAGCCCCCGGTGTATCGATAAAGGTAACGATGGGTTTATTGAACTTCTCGGCAATTTTCATCAGGCGCAGTGCCTTTCGATAGCCCTCGGGGTTGGCCATGCCGAAATTCCGAAGCTGCCGCTGCTTTGTGGTGCGTCCCTTCTGCTGGCCAATAAGCATAAAGGTTTGTCCCTCAATGGTGCCCAGGCCGCCTACCATAGCCTTATCATCAGCCACCTGCCGGTCGCCATGCAGTTCAATAAAGTCGGAGGTTATCTCGTAAATATAGTCGAGGGCATAGGGTCGGTCGGGGTGGCGCGACAGTTGCACGCGCTGCCAGCCGGTAAGGTTTTCGAAGGTTTCTTTTTTCAACTGAATAATTTTCTGCTCCAGTGCTTTAATGGCCTCCTGTATTTTATCGTCACTGTCTGAGGCCAGCGCCTTCATATCTTTTAGCTTGGCCTCCAGTTCAGCAATTGGTTTTTCAAAGTCCAGTAACATGTTTTTTATTCGGGTTCGGGCAAAGTTAGCACGATTAGCGAAAAACCCTATTTTTCCCGGGTGCGCGGGGTTCAGACCATTTTCCGAAAATTTTAATCTGTACCATGGCGGGGTTTTGGATATAAGGTAAGCCAGATTATCTTTGCAGCCTATTTTAACGGTCCGGTAGTTCAGCTGGTTAGAATGCCTGCCTGTCACGCAGGAGGTCGCGGGTTCGAGTCCCGTCCGGACCGCCTGTATTTTCAAACAGCCCAATCAAAACCGCTTCAGTAATTGGCACGTGAAGCGGTTTTTTGCTTCTGGCTCATTAAACTCAGTAAACAACAAATAATTCCTGAACCGTTGCAAAAATAGACACAACAATACTGAATCCGAAAGGATCCATCTCAGGTTATTCGACAGCAAAGAAGGAATAATGTGCTAAAATTTACCCCATATCCTGCAACAAGATGTAATAAAGGCAACACGAAACGTTGCCTGGAATACACACAGTAAATGCCGATTTGCTTAGGGATAAACATTCTTAGCACGAACCCAAAGCACAACCACCCCCTCCTGCCCTGTTTGCATTTGGCTACAGGTAAACTTAGCGTTAATTTTAACTTTTAATCCGTATAAACCTGCTCTCATGTACAAAAGGCTGGTCCTTCTTTTGTTAATCATAGCTGCAGCATCATGCCGGGCTACGGGCAACCGGTACACCACAGTGGTTAAACCGCGTTACCATCATTCATTGTATAAAAACCACGTTCACAAAAGGAAATGGCAATTCTGGCGCATTAAAATTGAGCCGGAAAAACAGGGAGTGAGAAAAGTTAAAATGAGAAGCTGATTTTTACTGCAAACCTCTTACCACAAGCTCGATGTTTCTTTTGAGATAATGTTTCAACGGTTCAACACGAAGCAGGTGCGCAGTTACCACACCGCCCAGCAACACCGATATAAACAACTGGGTCACATCGCGGGTTGAACTGGTTTTGGTGATCTCCTTGCGGAAAATGGCCTCCAGTGTAAATTTTTCCAGCATTTGTTCCAGCGAAAGTATTTCCACATCGCGTATGCCCGCCCTGCCGGGATAAAGTAATTCTTTTTCCTCCGGTTTAACCGGAAAAGGCCGGGGCGGGCGCTTCAAATCAGACAGATACCCGATCAGGCTCAGCATCAGCCCGGGATGGTCAGTACAGGCTTCGCTTAACCGGTCGGCAAGAAAGTAAACACCGGCCAGTCCTTCGCGGGTTTTGTCCTGCAACTCCAACACACAGGCCAGACACCACAACCTGAAATAGTACAGCAGCAAATCTTCTTTCTGCGGAAAGTACTTAAAGAAGGTAACCTTGCTCATGCGCACGGCAGCGCATATCTCATCTACGTGCAGATCCTGAAAAGGCTTTTTGCCCATGAGCTTCAGGGTTTGTTGCAGGATGTTAATCTTCAGGCGGGCAGCCTTTTCCTTACGTAAATTCACAGCAATTTATTGGCATTAATTAATATTTTTAGCCGCATATCTGCAACCCCAAATACTGATGAGACGCCAGCTATTTCTGCTTTCTGTAATTCTGGCCGGATGTACCGGTAAAAAAGAACACCTAACGGGATTTCTGGCTGATTCGGCTATGGTGGTATCTGCGCACTTCCGCTGGCCTCGCGGATTGGGCGCTGACATCATGCGAAAGGGGGGTAACGCCATTGATGCCGCCATTGCCACCCAGTTTGCGCTGGCCGTGGTATATCCCGCTGCCGGCAACATTGGGGGTGGCGGTTTTTATGGTGGTGCGTATGGCCGATGGTTCGACCGGTGCGCTTGACTACCGCGAAAAAGCTCCAGCTGCGGCCCACCCCCAACATGTATCTGGACGAAAAACGGCAATCCGATGCCCCGCCCTCAGCGCACGGGGGCACCTTTCGGCAGGAGTGCCCGGCACAGTGGCCGGCCTGGCGGAGGCTCATAAAAAATACGGAAAACTGCCCTGGCCCGAGCTGGTACAACCTGCTATTGAACTGGCCTATAAAGGCTTTCCGCTTACCGGCTCTGGAAGCCAATGGTTTAAACAATGCAGCAGAAGATTTTAAAAAATACAACACTATTTTACCCGTACACCTGCTTAAAGACAACTGGCAGGAAGGCGACACCATTCGGCATGCCGATCTGGCCGCCACACTTGAGCGCATTCGCGATAACGGAAAGGCCGGATTTTACGAAGGCAAAACAGCCGATGATCTGATTGCCGAAATGAAACGCGGCAACGGACTGATAACCTACGAAGATCTGAAAAACTACGCGGCCGTATGGCGTGCTCCCCTTACGGGCCATTACAAGGAATATAAAATCATTTCCATGCCGCCCCCCCTCCAGCGGTGGTGTGGTACTGCTCCAGTTGCTGCGTATGACCGAAGACTTTCCGGTAGCCCGCTGGGGGGTACAACACGGCAAAAAACGGCCCACCTGATGGTAGAGGCCGAGCGAAGAGCCTATGGCCGACGGGGCCCATCATCTGGGTGATCCGGATTTTGTTAAAATATCCTTTAACCAACTTACTGTCAGAGCAATACTGTTATGAGCGGATGGCCAGCTTTAATCCTGAAAGAGCCACCCCCAGTTCAGAAAATTACTTATGGCGCCGTACCTGGATACGAATCAGAGCAAAACCACACATCTTTCGGTCGTGGATCCATGGGGTAATGCCGTAGCGGTTACCACAACCCTTAACGACAGCTACGGCTCGCATGTGGTAGTGGCCCGGTTCGGGGTTCATACTCAATGACGAGATGGACGACTTCAGTATAAAACCCGGAGTGCCCAACATGTACGGGGCCATCGGAGGGGAAGCCAACAAAATACTACCCCAAAAGCGCATGCTCAGCTCCATGACACCCACCAACTTGTTGAAAAAGACGGAAAGCTGTTTATGGTGGTCGGTACTCCGGGGGGTACCCACCATCATCACCTCGGTTTACCAAACCATTCTGAACGTGATTGAACACGGCATGACCATGCAGGAGGCCGTAACCGCCAAACGGTTTCACAGCCAGTGGATGCCTGATGTTGTGGTAAATGAACAAGGGGCTTTTTCAGAAAAAGACAGCCTGAAGCTGGTGCAAATGGGACACGTGTTCAGAACCAGACGCACCATAGGGCGGGTTGATGCCATACTGGTGCGCCCGGATGGCACCCCTCGAAGGCGGTGCCGACCCCCCGAGGCGATGGATACCGCTGTGGGATTTTAGGTTTTTTTAATGGTAAACTCTACCCTGCGGTTAAGCCGCCGGGTCTCTTCCGAGTCGTTGCTTGCCACCGGGCGCGTGCCCCCGTAGCCTTTGCCGGTTATGCGCTTTTCCGATATGCCCCGCGATACAAGATAGTTCTTTTACCTGATTCACGCGCTTCTGACTCAAATCCATCAGCGCCCGGTAAGAGCCCCGGTTGTCGGTATGGCCCGACAGTTCAATTTCCACACCCGGATTGGCCTTTAAAAATTCGGCAATGCGATCCAGCTCTTCATACGATTCGGGCAATAATTCCGGAGTGCCCTGTTTGAATAACACGTGTTTTAAGGGTAACGGTGGTGCCTACCTCAACCGGCTGAAGACGAAAGTTCAGCTCCAGATCATTAAGCTCGCGGGGTTTCCAGGTCCAGCTGTTCATAGGTGGTTAAATACCGGCTGGCCTGCACTTCGATGGTGTATCTGCCCGAAGAAGGAATCACCAGCGAATAGGCCTGTGAGGGTGCCGACAGCACTTCCCATTTCCTGTCTACTGAAGTAAAGGTAATGCGGGCATTTATGGCCTGTCCGGTTCGCGCATCGGTTACGGTGCCGTACACACGCAGGGATCCTGACATGGCCGGATAGCTGTTGGCTTTAAAGGCGATAACGGTATCGGCCGGAGGAAGTGAGTCGGGTGAGTTACCATAATACCTGATGTCGCCATAGCCGTTGCTGTCCTGTGTAGAGGTAAACACCGCTCCCCCCGCCCGGTGCCAGCCTGTAGTACAACTCCCGGCCTGCGGTATTCACTGCAGGACCCAGGTTTACAGGCTCAGACCACCGGGTAAACGTTTCATCGAGCCTTTCGCAATAAAAAATGTCAAAACTTCCGTAGGCCTCCCCTTCCGTTGGTGGCAAAGTACAACCGGGTTTTATCTGCATTCAGCGAGGGGCTTACTTCCTGAAACCGGGTATTAACTGCAGGGCCGGCATTGCGCGGTTCGCTCCAGGAGCCATCCGGAAGTTTTACAGAAATAAAGATGTCTTCCACGCCCAGGCTTCCGTACGATTCGGCTGCATATACCAATACGCTGCCATCTGGCGAAAGGTAGCCGCTTTGCAGGTGCGATTTGTTCAGATAATAAGGTATGAAGATGTTTTCCGGCCTGCTCCATCCGTTATCGGTTTTGCGGCTCACGCTAACTCCCTGTGTGCGCGCCGCTGAGGGCGTTCGGCTGTAATGCCCGGTGAGAAACATTTGGGAACCATCGGCCGAAAATCCAATCACGGCATTGTAGGCCTGGTCATTAATCACGGGCCCTGCATGCACGGCTGCCGACCACTGCCCGTTGGCATTGAATGAAACCCAGATGTCGCCCCGGGGTCGTTCTTGCCGCCCACGTTCATAGGATGCCCGGCACGTGTAAAATACAGTTGCGAGCCATCGGGCGTAATTACCGGATTCAGCTCATCAAAGGGTGTATTAAGCAATGCCAGCGAGGGAAAGGAGATTGGCTGCGCATCAGCAACCTGTAAAAGCATGCCCAGCACCGCCCCCAAAATGCTATTTTTTGGTAACACATTCATGTCCGCGAATGTAAAAACGCCAGGGCAATTTAGCGTCTTCCAGAGCATAAGCGATGCCAATTCGCGGTGAAGCCGCTATCATTTCCGCTGAAATTTTCTCACCCTCCGCTATCCATATTTCATTGCCCATAAGGGATTTACCGTTAAATGAACGATCAACACCCATAGCCCGGGCCAGATTACCGGGACCGGAGGTAAGGATCCGGGTATGGCGTACCGCCCTCCGGGACTTCATAATTTCCAGGCCATGCATGGGCTGCAGGGCGCGAATCAGCACGGCCTCGGCTACACCCTGCCGGTTGGTAACCACATTTACCATGTGGTGCAGGCCGTAGCAGAGGTAAATATAGGCGTGCCCGCCCGGCAGAAACATAGCCGCATTGCGTCGGGTTTGTTTGCCTCCGTAGGCGTGGCATCCCCGCTCCTTCCACGAATAGGCCTCGGTTTCTACTATCATGCCCGAAGTAAGGGCACCGTTTACATAGGTAACAAGCACCTTGCCCAGCAAATCGCGCGCTATCTGTACCACGTCTGTCCGTTGATAAAACGACTGCTCCAGTTTCATTAAAAAAAGTTCAGCTCCCTGCCAAATTGATGTATTTTGCAAAAAAATCATCATAAACTCAAATAATCCTGTTATGAAAAACACTGCAATCATTTTTATTCTGGTGAGTTGCCTGGCACTTGTTGCACAGGCGCAAATACAAACGCCGGCTGCAAGCCCTGCAGGGTCGGTAAGCACAGTAGTGGGACTTACCGAGGTAAGCATTAAGTACTCGCGGCCCAGGATGAGGGGAAGAAAGATTTTTGGCCAGGGCCCGGATTATCTGGTTCCTTACGGACAAATGTGGCGAACAGGCGCCAATGCCGGTACGGTAATTACCTTTTCTGACGATGTAAAAGTAGAAGGCCTGGATGTAAAAAAAGGCGATTACCTGCTTTTAAACCATCCCCGATGCCAACGAATGGACGGTTATTCTGTACAGCGACCCCTCTATTGGCGGCAACGTAGCCAACTACAAACAGGAGAAGGACGCTGCCCGTTTTAAAGGTAAAACCCGTAAAACTGGCCGAGCCCGTTCAAACCTTTACCATGAGCATAACCGATATTGCCGATGACAACACCGGTGCAAATATTGAGCTGGCGTGGGAAAACACGGTCATCCGGTTCAGGGTAACGACTGACTACGACAGCAAGGTGATGAAGGCCATTGAAGCCGGAACGCGGGTAAATCCGGCCAACTACATTGCAGCGGCCAATTATTACTTCGAGCACGGTAAAGACCTGAAAAAGGCCCTGGAATGGATAACCCTGGGCATTGAAAACGGCAACCGCGAAGCTTTCTGGAACATACACACCAAAGCCAAAATACAACTGGCCCTGGGCGATTACAAAGGAGCGCTGGCCACCGCCCAGCAGTCGCTTGATCTGGCCAAAAAGGCCAACAAACGATTTTGGCTACATTAAATTAAACGAAGACCTGATTGCCAAAATAAATGCCGATATGCCCAAAACTCCGGCTAAGAAAAAAATAATTTACCAAACTGCCCTGGATAAGGCCGGCAAAGCCGGCCTTATTTTTTTTCAACCTGAGGGTGCGTGCTTTGGTTTCAGGCTTTTAAAAGTCTGCGGTTAAACAGCCCCTGCAGGGCCATTCCGGTTAATACCACACATGCACATCCAATAATATTGTACAGCAAAAAGGCAATATCGGTATAGAAGTAGCAGTACAATACAATGAGTTCAGAAAAAACCGCAGCCAGAAACACCGCAGTGCCCCCTTATATACCGAATAAAAAAAGCGACTATAAAAACACCCCAGTATAGTTCCATAAAACAACGAGCCAACGATGTTAACAAACTGAATAAGATTCTCAGCAAAAGAGGCCAGTACGGCAAAGACTACAGCCAGTATGGTCCAGACCACCGAAAATGCGCGCGAAGCCCGCAGGTAATGGCGGGCAGAAGCATTTTTTACAATTAACCTCCTGTAAACGTCAACCGAAGTGGTTGAAAGCCAGGGCGCTGAGTTCACCTGCGACCGATGACATGGCCGCCAAAAACATAACGGCCAGCAGCAGGCCCCACAACACCGTGCGGCAGATAATGCAAAACAAAATTCAAAAATATGTAATCCCGATCCTGGGTTTTGGCGCCCGGCACCGCCATGGCCACCAGCGACCGCACCTCTTCGCGCAGCGCCTTTTCGGCCTGCTCCATTTCGCGCACCCGCATACGATACTGCGCTATGGCATTATCATCGCGGTTTTCTATTGCCTGCACCAGCTTAAGTGTTTCGGCATGTTTAAGCGAAAAGAGTGAATCGTATTTACTTTCCAGATGCGCCAGTTTATCGGGTTGCGCGATGCGCGCCTTTTGATATAAAACCTCATTATGAAAAAACCGGCGGTTGGTTAAAGAGGTAAAACACAAACACCAGCACCCCTATAAACAATATCACAAACTGCATGGGTATTTTCAACAGTCCGTTGAACATGAGCCCCAGCCGGCTTTCGGTAAGATTTCTGCCACCCAGGTAGCGTCCTACCTGCGACTGGTCGGTGCCGAAATAGGATAAAAAAAGGAAGACACTGGCAATCATTCCGCTCCATATATTGAAGCGATCTTCGAGAATCAAATCAATCTTTTGCAGCAGCGAAAGCTCATTAACCGAGTTTACCCCTGCTGGCAGATGCTGTGCCGCATCGGCTGGCAAAATGTTAATCAGGTTAAGTTTGCCCAAATAACCGGCCAGTTGTATCGTTTCAGCAAAATCAAGGTTTTCAGGTAACATGGTGTAAGCCATAGCACCCGCCAGCAGCATGCCCCCCATCACTATGGAAAGTTGAAGGCGCTGCGTGAGGCTTACCGCCTTCGATCCTCCCGAAACACTGTAGATCATCACCAGCAAACCAATGAGCACTGTGGCAACCTCGACCCGCCAGTGCAATACGGTAGCCAGCACCAGCGAGGGTGCAAAAATGGTAATGCCTGCCGAAAGACCTCTGAGCAGCAAAAACAAAATGGCCGTGAAGGCCCGGGTTTTCAAATCGAATCGCTGTTCAAGAAATTCATAGGCAGTAAGCACATTTAACCGGTAGTAAACCGGAACAAACACAGCCGATATGATGATCATGGCCAGCGGCAGCCCGAAATAAAACTGTATAAAACGCATGCCGTCTTCAATGGCCTGGCCAGGCGTGCTCAAAAAAGTAATGGCACTGGCCTGGGTGGCCATAATGCTAATGCCAATCATCCACCACTTCAGGGTATTGTCTCCGCGCAGGTAGGTTTCCATGTTATGGCTGCCTCTGGTTTTAACAACGCCATACACCACAATGGCGACAAGCGCAGCAAACAGTACCAGCCAATCGATGGTTGTCATGCGAACAGGGAAGTAAGAAAATAATAAAACATGAGCTGCGCAGCAAGCCAGACAAGCAGCAGCAAATACCATCCGCGCCAGTTTGAAAAAACGGGTGGGCGGTGGTCAGCAGGCGAGGTATGGCCGGGTCCCAGCATATTTAATTGCGCCTTCGGCCGGATTTTTTATTCCGGTTTACCTCCGGAACGGTATTGTTATTCGTGCTGCGTAAAGAAACAAGGTTGGCAAACAACCGGTATGCGCCGGGCACGCCTTCGGGCAACTGCCGGAAAAAAGATAAGCCGGTATATACAAACCAGCCCTTTCCATAGCGGGCCACCAGCAGGCTTCCGTTGGCCGGAGGTTCACCGGTGTCGTTCATGGACAGCACGGCATCGTAGGCGCTGTCCCATGTGCCGGGAAAATACAGACCGCGTTCCTGTACCCAACCGGAAAAATCGGCTGCAGTAATTTTATTTGGATGGTTGAGTACCGGATGATCGGGCAGCAGAAACCGCACCTCTGCATCTTCCTCGGTTACGCGCGTACGGCTTAAGGTTAACGGATAGGGCGCGAAGGCACTGCTTTCCAGCCGTGCGGTAGTGTTGTACTGCATTACCAGTGTGCCCCCCTCCTGCACATATTGCAAAAGTGCTTTCATTAAAATGCCAATGCGATCGTTGGTGTTAACGGCACGAACGCCCACCACAACCGCATCGAGCATCCGCAGGTTATCGGTTGTAACTTCATCATCCCGCATCTCCCAGACTTCGTAGCCCATATTCCGGAGGGCGGCCGGTATATCGTCACCTGCCCCGCGGATGTAGCCTATCCGGTTGCCTTCTTTTTTAAGATCGATTCTCGCTACATTAAGTTGTGCGGGCGGCATAAGGGTTTGCACTGGTATGTGGTCGTAAGAAATGGTCTTTACCGACCTGAAAAATTTTTGGTCATCCGCCTGTGCCACAGCCGTTATCCTGCCGGTCGAAGGGTAAGCCGGCGGAAACAACCGGAAAACTTTTACCTGTTCTTCCTGCACAGCCAGCTCATAATGATGTGCTTCGGGTTCGCATCGCCACCCTTCCGGAACCTCCAGGCGCAGTGTTCCGCGCTGCCTTTCGGGCCTCACCGGCTTTAGAGTTACGGGTACCTCCACGGGCTGGTCAGACGGGAAGACCATAGCACCCTGCTGAAGGTTTACAAATACAGGGGGTGTTACCTCCACCGGACGATACAGCTCTCCCCTTACGGGATCGGTCCATTTGAAAACAACCGGCAAGGTTAACTCAAGCGGTTCACCCATCACATCGAAAGTGGCGGTAACTTGCAGTGCCGGATCGTTTTCGGGCTTGCCAATCAGGCTCTCATCGTTCACGGTAAAAATTCCTGTGCCGTGCGGTTCGCGCAGCCAGTATGGGTCTGAAAACTCTTCTCTGGAAATTGTTTTGTCTGCCCTGAATATAAGCCCTTCGTTAAAGTCAAGCTTTTTCTTCAGTACGGTGTCCAGCGCTACGCCCCTTCCCTGAAGGCTTAAAAGAACCACGTTTGCGGGAGAACGATTAATAACCTCAAATGAGAAATTAACACGATCACCGGGCGACACCCAGAAACGTCCGGCTGTTACCTCCGCAAACAACCCGAGGCAATCGCGTATAAGCTGGTTAACCTCTTCCAGCTTGCGGTGCTTCCACACGCTTTCTTCAACGCCCTGAATGGCTTTGCGCACAAGCAGCAACTGCGGTATTATTTCGTGGGGCTTTTCGGGATTAAAATCTTTTATGGCCTTTTCCACCAGAGGTATAACCATTTCTCCGCCTTTCAGGCGGGTCCATGTAGTGTTTATTCCATCAAAGATGTCGTGGTGGGCGGGCTTGCCTCCGGCCAGCTCAAAAAACTCGTTGGCGTTGCCCCGCCGGCCCGAAGATCCAAAACCCTGGCTTTTGTGCTGGCTCCGGCTTTCGGCAGCAATTTCGGAATAGCTTTTTCCTAACAGGGTATTATACCCACCTACATTTAATACGGTTACGCCCGGTGTGTTTTCATCAACCGTATTGCTGAAAAACCTGCCTGTGTTCAGATAAATGCGTGCCGGCTGCCAGGGTTTTAGATGAGCCAGCTCTTTAAAGGCCGAGGGCCGGGCTGCCAAATTAAAAGCCTCAAGCGACAGCACAGCCGATGCGGTATGGTGTCCATGCCCGGCCCGTTCGTCAGGCGGAAATCGGTTAATAATCACATCGGGTTGAAATTGCCTTATTACCCGCACCACATCACTTAAAACAACGTCTTTGCCCCAGACAGACAGTGTTTCATTAACGTTTTTCGAAAAACCAAAGTCGTTGGCGCGGGTAAAAAACTGAAGCCCGCCATCAATTCTGCGGGCTGCCAGCAACTCCTGCGTGCGGATTAATCCCAACTCATCTCTTATTTCAGGACCTATAAGATTCTGGCCGCCATCTCCGCGGGTCATGGAAAGGTAGGCCGTGGTGGCCAGGCGCTCGTTGGCCAGGTAAGCTATTACGCGCGTGTTTTCGTCATCGGGATGCGCTGCCACATAAAGCACTGAACCCAGGAAGTTCAGCTTTTTTAGCTTCTGGCTAATGGCAGCTGCGTGGGGCTGCCGGTACTGTGCATGGCCTGCAACAGAAAGGGCAAGCAACAGGGCAATAAGGCGCATATCAGCGTATGTTTACTGTGCAATAAACAAAATATGCGTCATAATCTTCAGCGGCCTTTACACCAAAGCTTTTGAAAACGGATAAATGGAGGTAGCGAAAAATAATCAGATCCTTCCCCGCTTTACCCCATTGACCAAATAATCGCCCGATTCGGAAAAGTAGATCACAATGCGGCTTACCGGCTTTTTGTTTTCCGAAAGCAGGGTAATCACATATTCTGGTTCGGTGGTACGGTCTTTAATGTCATCGGTAAAGCCAATGTCCAGCCTTATTTCCCTGTTAACCTCAGCTTTCCGGTTTATGAAGCCCTTTCCTCCTTTCGAAACAGAATACCTGACTTCGTCCGGCGCAAGCCTGGTAAAGGTAATATAGAGATATATGTACGGCAGGGGCGCGGGAGCTGTTCTTTTCTGGTATTCGGCCAGTGTTTCGGTTACCTGTATGCGTTCGGCATCGGCAGGCGGACGGCTTTTGAACTCCATTTGCACGCGCACCGAAAATTCGTTTTCGCTTTTAAGCGGAACTTCCTGTGCACTAACTTGCCCGCAAATGAACAGGCACAGCCCAACGCAGCCTACGCGAACCACCATGATTGCGAAGCTACATAAAAAAGCGTTTCAAAGAGCAGGCGTGTGGCTTTTCTTCTGCACAATAATCTGCATACCACAACTGCACATCAGGCAAACCGGTTTAACCGGCATGCACCTGGAGTGGCCCGAAGTTCCGCAGGGCGCACACGTGGTACAGCACACCGGCTTTTCGCTTTTATTCGATTCGGCACACCGCCAGGCCCGCTGGGTTGCCTATGTGCTTACTGCCGATAAGACACGGGGAACAGAGCCCCGTGCCTCACGTTTTTACCCCGACCCGCACCTTCCCGGGCTTACGGCCACCGATGCCCATTACCGCAGATCAGGGTACGACCGCGGGCACCTGGCTCCTGCAGCCGATATGGGCTGGTCGGCAAAATCACTGCGCGAATCTTTTTATTACAGTAACATAAGTCCGCAACTTCCGGCCTTTAACAGGGGCATATGGAAAAAGCTGGAAACACTGGTGCGCACTTGGGCCCAAACCGGCCAGGTACTGTACATAACTACCGGCCCTGTGTTAAGCGATACCCTTCCCCAACTAAACGCCTCGGACGTGCGCATTCCGGCATATTTCTTTAAGGCTATACTGGTTTATTCCGATTCACAGCAGCAATGCATCGGGTTTATTATGCGAAACGAAAAATCCAGCGAATCTCCCCTGGCATTTGCCGTTTCCATCGACAGCCTGGAGCGATTTACCGGTCTTAACTTTTTTGCCGCCCTGCCCGATGAGAAGGAAGAACACCTGGAAAGAAATTTGTGCCTCTCCTGCTGGAAAGTACCATCCTTGCGATAACGGATAAGTTTACTTAAAATGGGCATAAATTGAAATGCGGCTACATAAGGTGACTCATACATTTGCTTTTGTTCATCCTGGCTGCACCGGCAGCAAATGCCCAACAGCAGGAATTTATTATGCTGCTGGATTCGGCACAATTTTACCAGCGCAACGACCCGGATAAGTCGCTGCAAAAGATAAATGAAGCCCTGGCGCTTGCGCGCAAAACCCGGTACCATCATGGAGAAAACCTGGCGTTCATTGCATTAGGCGAGTATCATTTCATACTGGGCAACTATGCCAAGGCTGTGGAGCAGGCCACAAAGATCCTCGCCAAAGCCACTGATGAAGCAGACACGCTGGCCATGGCCCTTGCCCACCGGCTGCTTGGTTGGGTAAACACGCTGGGTATAAAACAATATAATACGGCGCTGGCACATCAGCTTAAGGCCCGCGAATACTTTATAAAATTGAATGACTCCCGAAACATTTCCGCCAACTGCGGTAACCTTAGCTGGATTTATGCCATAACGGGTGATAATCTTGCCGAAGCACACCGCCTGGCCAATGAAGGTATTCGGTTAGCCGATTCGCTTAAGGATTACCTGCTGCTTTCTTACAACCACAATTCAAAGGGATTGATTTACAAAGCTCAGAACAACTACGATTCAGCCCTTTACCACTTCGGAATTTCAAACCAGGCAGCACAGCAGGCAAACGAAAAGGCGGTTTTTGCCTACAACAAGCAGCTTATGGGCGAAACAGCGTTGAAGGCCGGCTGGCATAAACAGGCATTGACCTGGTTTACGGAGGCTGCCACGGTGGCATCGACATTAAAACTGCGCGAGGTGATAAAAGAATCGCACAAAGGCTTGGCCGAAGCTTATGCCGCACTGGATAACCCCGCCAAAGCCTATTTCCATCTTACCCGTTACAACATGTTGAAAGATTCGCTGCTGAACGTGGAAATAGCTCAGCGTGCACTGCTGGCCAACCACCAGCTGGAAAATGAACGACAGCTAAAACAAATTGCTACCCTTAAGCTAGAGGCGCAGCGGGCCCAACGGGAGCAGCTTATCTTTTCAATAGCCTTTGCAATTGTTTTGGTGCTGATGGGAACGATACTGATTTTATCGTTGCGGAATAATTACTATCGTAAACAGGCCAATCGGGAACTTCAAAGGAAAAATATGCTCATAGAGGAGCAAAACCAAAAATTAGCGCAGGCAGCAGCGCTACGCGATAAACTGTTTTCCGTTATCAGCCATGATTTGCGCAGTCCGCTGGTAAGCCTTAGCGGACTGCTTTCCATGCTGCAAAAAGGCCAGATTACCGAGGTGGAATTCAGAATGATGACACCCAAAGTCAATCAATTGCTGCTGGGCACCAGCGAAACACTGGAAAACCTGTTGAAATGGGGGCACACCCAGCTGGGCTTGTTAACATTTCTGCCCGTATCGATTGATATGCACGAACTGGTAAACCTGGTATTCAGGTTATATATTGAAATAGCGGCACACAAAAAAATTGAACTTGTTAACCAGACTGACCCACAGCTGTACATTACAGCCGACCGGAATGTAGCGGAGCTTATACTGCGAAATCTTATTCACAATGCCATTAAATTCAGTAATCCGGGAGGGACTGTTTTTGTATGCTCGGGGCAAAACAATGACGAATGCTATTTTGAAGTACGCGATAAGGGTGCGGGCATTCCGGAAAACCTTATGCAGCAACTGGCCACCGCAAACCCTGTTAACAAGCCTGGCACCCTGGGCGAAAAGGGTACCGGCCTGGGTTTGAGGCTATGTGCCGAGTTACTTGAACGGCATGGAGGCAGGCTGGAGTGCGCCAACCACCCCGAAGGAGGCGCAGCGTTCAGGGTGTGGTTTAAAACAGCTACCACACCGGAAACTGCCGGTTAAAAACCACCCCATCTTATTGCGCCCACACCAGCTTCTGCAAGCTTGCGGTTAAAGGCGGGCAGCTGGCTATTTACCAGGCTTTCGAACCTGTTGTTTAATTCCTGCCATTGGGCGTGCAGTTCGGTATAACGCTGCCGCGAAGGTTGGTTTACACGGGGTATATCGTTTTCGGTTTGATTAATCAGAAAAAGAAAGTTGGCCGTAAACTTATTGGGAAAATTCTCCACATCATCGTATGCCTTTGATTTTCGCTGCACCATATCTTCATCCCAGTCGCGCATTTTCTGCAACAAGCTTTTGGCTTCTTTAGCCAGCGGGGCATATTTTTCGTTACGCTGCAGTTCGGTTAACAACTCACTTAATTGTTGTTGAGCTTTATACAGTGCATTGGTCTTTTTATGCATATCGGTTAGCTCAGCCTCAAGCATACGCATAAATGCATCGTATTCGCGGTATTGTTCATCTGCTATGTTATTCAGCGGGTTATCTTTAACCCGTACAGCCGTTTTCCAGGTTTTATCGGCATAGCTTAACTGCAACGTATAGGTACCCGGAATAACCTTATGCCCGCGGTAGCTGCCTTCTATGTAGGCGCCGGTAATGCCCGGCATGGTGGCATGGCGCATATCCCAGACAAAACGATTAAGGCCCTTTAGGCGTGTTAGTACCGGTTCAGTCTGGGGGCCTCCGTCATATTCATGGAATGTTTCATCGGCTTTTGATGAAAATGTTCTTAGTACATTTCCTTTTTCATCCGAAACAGTAAGTGTTAAATGAACCGAATCGGGCAATTTGTCGGGAAGAAAGTAGTGAATCGTTACACCATTAACAGGGTTTATGCCGCTAAAGGGGCTGGTGCCTTCAAAATCTTCAGGTGGATCGTTTAGCACACTGCGCCAGTTGCCTGATACAGCATCAGCGGGCTGGTAAAGCTTTCCCTTTACATCTTCCGGCCGAAACTGCCTAAGCACATGCAGGTCGTCCAGAATCCAGAGGGCCCTGCCCATGGTTGCCACTATCAGGTTATCCCGGTGGATAAGCAAATCGGTTATCGGGGTGATGGGCAGGTTTAATTGCATACGCTGCCATTGCAGGCCTCCGTTAAACGAAACATACAGGCCGGTTTCGGTGCCTGCAAACAGCAGGTCTTTGCGCCACGTATCTTCGCGAATCACACGGGTGTAGGCACCATAAGGTAAACCTCTGGTTATGCTGGTCCAGGTTTTACCGTAATCGGTGGTTTTGTAAATGGCGGGTGCCAGGTCGTTAAACTTGTAGCGGGTGGTGGCAATGTAGGCTGTTCCTTTGCTGTGTGCACTTAACTCAATGGCATTAACCAGTGTTTCGGGCATGCCTTTTGGCGTAACGTTTACCCAGCTTTTTCCAAAATCGCGGGTAAGCTGTATCAGCCCGTCATCCGTACCTACCCATATTGTTCCCGGCTCGTCAGCCGATTCGGCCACATAGCTTATGGTACCGTAGTTTTCGGCACCCACAGCCTCGTTCGTGTAGGGGCCTCCCATTTTACCCTGCTTTTCTTTTTCATTTCGGGTAAGGTCGGGCGAAGCTTCTTCCCAAGTGAGCCCCATATTGCGTGTACGCAAAAGGCATTGGGCAGCATGGTAAAATGTATTGGGTTCGTGGCGCGACCACAGGATGGGAGCATTCCAGTTGAACCGGTATTTCATGTCTTTGGCATCGCGTCCCAGATACTGTATGGGCGCGGCCATGATGTTGGTAGACGCTTTGGCCTCAGCATCCAGCACCTCTATGGTGCCCAGGTAGCTGCCCCCCAGCACATAGCGCGGATTATCCGGATTAAAAGCCAGAAAAGCACTTTCACCACCGGCCGAATAGGTCCAGTTTTCCTGTGTAATACCATGCCGGCCTATGGCAATGCTTTCTATCCGCACCGAGGTGTTGTCCTGCTGGGCGGAATATATGCGGTAGGGAAAATGGTTATCGGCACTGAGGCGGTAAAACTGCCCGGTAGGCTGGTTGTACTGTGTTGAAAAAGTAGCGCCACCGTTAAAGGTTATGCCCACTCCCCCGTCATCGGCAAGGGCAAAGTTTTTCGGGTTGTAAGGATTAATCCACATGTCGTGATAGTCACCATGTGGCCCTGCTATGGTTTGCCAGGTTTTGCCGCCGTCAATTGATCGAAGGGCTGGTGCACTTAAAACATATACCGTATTATCATCAAGGGGGTCTGCAAAAACTTCAATATAGTACCAGGCCCGCTGCACCAGCCGGTGGTCGCTGCTTACCTTCGCCCACGATTGCCCCCCGTTGTGGCTCACAAACAAACCGCCCTGTTCTTTTTCCGAGTCGCTTTCAATAAGCGCATATACTTTTTCGGGGTTCGACCGGCATACCGTTACAGCCATCTTGCCCATTTCGCCTGGCAGACCGTTATGAATCTTCTGCCAGGTTTCTCCCCCGTCAACTGATTTATACAGGCCGCTGCCCGGTCCGCCACTTATTACTTTCCATGGCAGACGCTGATGGTGCCACATGGCCGCATACAACACGCGCGGATTCTGATAATCAATTGATAATTCTGAGCAGCCGGTGTACTCGTTCACAAATAATGTTTTGCGCCAGGTTTTTCCGCCATCAACCGACTTGTACACACCCCGGTCGGCCGTAGGACCGTTTATGGCGCCCTGAGCTGCCACATACACAATGTCGGGGTTTTGGGGGTGGATGACGATGCGTGCAATCTGCCGCGTGTTTTCAAGTCCCAGTTTTTCCCAGGTTTTTCCCCCGTTATACGATTTATACACTCCATCTCCGTAAGAAGTCATAACTCCGCGCGGAGCATGCTCGCCCATGCCCACATACACAATGTTTGGATTGCTTTCGGATACGGCAACAGCCCCGACCGATCCGGTGCCAAAGTACCCGTCGGAAATGTTTTTCCAGGTAGTGCCGGCATCTTCTGTTTTCCACACACCGCCGCCGGTGGTGCCCATGTAATACACCAGGGGATTGTTCACCACTCCGCTGGTGCACACCGAACGCCCCCCGCGAAAAGGACCAATGTTACGAAAGAAAATATTCCTGAACAGGCTGTCGGGAGGCTGAGCATAACCCAACAGCATGACAACGCCCATGAGAGCGGTTAGAAATCGTTTCATAACTTTGCTTAAGGCAACAAGATTACAAAAAGTCGCGAGCCTTCAAAGCACTTTTCAACAACCATGCCCTGTTGTAAAAACTATGGCAGGAAGTGTTTTTTCGGTTTAAGCAGTTCGCTGATAATGGCCGACCCCTGGCTGGAAAAGAACACGGGCAGATGAACGCCGCGCAAAACATAGGTGCTGTCTGGCTTTTGCCAGATATCCACCCGTTCGAGTTCGGCACCCATGCCCTCAAAACGTATGCGGAAAAGCGGTTCACCCGGTGGGGCGAAATCATCGGCAAAAGAACTGAGGTTTTTGTTTCTGAATTGGTTGAGGTACCGGTTTACCTTATCCGGGCTTACCGGCTTTTCATCAAGTTTCCAGATGGTATCTGCTTTAAGCAGCGTAAAGGAAGAGTCGGCCGGATATTCAAAAATAATTTTATCGGCCTTTTCGGGGTTAAGCCGCATAAAGGTTTTATTGCGCCAGTCGGTAAGGCTGCGGCCCAGGTTGGTGCTCAGGTAACCTTCAACCGCAAAGGTTTCGGTTTCATCGTTCAGTCTCACCGCCGTAAATGCATTTCCCGAAGCAGGGTACAACACCTTACCTATCCGCAATGCAGCGATAGGTTTGCCTTTGCGCATGGCTTTTACCAGCATTGCGCTGTCGGTAACTTCGTATTGTTTCCATTTGCTCTTTTGGCGGGTAAGCATGCGTTGCGCGGTAAGTTTATGCAAAACGCCCAGCGCCTGCTTCACTGCAGCCGGATCGGCATGATAGGCCATTTGATTTTCAAAACCAACTTTCCAGCTTCTTTTTTCAAGGCGTTTCAGAACAATGGGTGTACCTTCGCCCTGCCTGTGAATGAGCAACTCATCTACCTGGGCTGTGTCCAGATTCAGCAACTCCGTACGCACATTGGATGATTTTCTGGCCGAACCGGTATAGAGTGCAATAAGCCAGGTGGCCAGCAGGGCAACAAAGGCTGTAACGAGGTATTTTACATTAATCTTACGCATAGATAACGGGTTATTGATACCAATCAGTCATGCGTTTTATGCGAAGTATCCGGTTTTGCTGGTAGCGGTACAGGCCATACCCTATGGTTAACAGTACAGGCAACAGGAAGTTGGTATATTTTAAAGCAGTTTTGGTGGCATCGGCCAGTTCTTCAAGGGGCCGCGAGGTTACCCCCTTGGTACGCAGAGAAACCAGTCCGGTATCGTCCGATAGCCAGTCGATTGCATTGGCAATCAGGTTAATGTTATCAGGGGGTCTGCGCTGATTGGAGGTGAGCATAAAGTCGCCATCGGCAATTACCACCATACGGGTTGAGGTGCTGCCAGCTAAGGGTCCTTCCAATGCTCCGGCCAGAACCAGATTCTGCCTGGAAAAATCTGTTTCGGTCCATTGCCGGTTTATATCAAAAAACTGGGGTGCTTTTAGCGCATTAGACCGTTCGGATGAAAATATCAATGGCGTGAAATTTAAGCCTGAATCGGGCTGTGCTTCCAGGGGACTCACAAATTCAAACATTACATTCTCCAGACCGGTAGTTACCGGATGCTGGGCAAAAGATGCAGCAATGGGCAGGTAATAAAAGGGCATCTGCGTTTGCAGTAACCCGAAAGCCGTTTGCTGCTGTACGGTTACCGAACCAGACCGGATGTCGATAACAAAAGAATCATCAATCGTAATGCCGCGTTTGGCCAGCCACTCTTCCCAGCCTGTTTTAATGGCAAAGCCTACTGATTGCTGCAGATCGCCCTGCACGCGGTTCAGCGCCAGCAACAACCTGCCTCCCCTTGCCAGAAACTGATCTATGCGTTCCAGCTGTGCCGGTGGAATGGTATCGTTCGGCCGGATAACGACCAGCGTCTTAACCTGAGGCGGTACATCCATTGAATCGAGCCGCACGTCCTGCGGGGTATAAAGAATTTCAAGTTCGCTGTATAATTGTCTGAGTTCGGCCGGTGTGGCCTCACCATGACCCTGCAAAAAACCAATCACAGGCTTCTCGTTTACCGACAGCTTTTTTATGGCCGTAGAAAGGTCGTATTCCATGGCGGCTCCGGGTTGTATAAAAGGCAGTATTTCCTGTTTTTCGCCCAGGCTTATAACCGCACCCAGAAAAGCCTTTTGCTGCTTTATCTGATCTTTCTCCCGCACATTTATCAATACGGGCTGAATGCCATTGTTGGTGGCTTCGGTTTCGAGTGTTTCTTTTTCGTTGGGGTTTACAAATTTGTATTGCACCATGCCGTTGGATCGCATGGCATACTCCACCAGCATATCCTGAAAGTCGCGTCTGGTTTTGGCAATGTGCGGCGGAAGGTCTTTTGAAAAATAGGCAGTTACGGTAACGGGTTCTTCGAGGTTATGCAGAATGTCCAGGGTGGCCCGGCTAAGGGTATATTGCTTTCCTTCGGTGAGGTCCAGACGGAAATGAAATTCGTTTGACAGCAGGTTAAGCACCAGCAATATACCCAGCAACAGCGCCAGTGTTGTGTACACACGCGTTTTCATGCTTATTCCAGATTTCGTTTGGTTAATGAAAACTCTGCCAGCAGCAGGCCGGCAGCAACTATTGAAAAAAAGTAAATCAGATCGCGTGTATCAATTACGCCCCGCGAAAGGCTGTCGAAATGTTCGGACATGCTAAGGGTACTGAAAAGCATGCCGGCAAAGCCGGTAAAATTTGCGGCCAGGGCATCGAACAGAACGTGGAAACACAGGCCCGCAAACAGTGAGATAAGAAATGCCACTACCTGGTTGCTGGTAAGGCTGCTGGCATAAAGGCCTATACTGATGTAAGAGGCACTCATAAGCATAAGGCTCAGGTAGCCGCACAGTGTGGCGCCCCAGTCGAGCGGTCCGATGGAGGCCACGGTAAAGGCGTAAGGAAGGGTGAAGATCAAGGCTATGCCTACCAGGATGCAGGCCGACAAAAACTTACCCACCACCACCTGCCGGTCGGTTACCGCTTTGGTAAGGAGCAACTCAATGGTGCCGGTTTTGTTTTCTTCGGCAAGCAAACGCATGGTAATAGCCGGTATAAAGAAAAACAGGCTCCAGTAGGCGGTGGAGAAAAATGCCTGAAGGTTTGCCTGGCCCGAGAGAAAAATGTCTGCACCAAACAGCCAGGTAAAAAACCCGCTGAAGCCAAGAAAGAGCACCAACAGGATATACGCTACAAGTGAGTCGAAAAAGGAGTTAACTTCGCGTTTGGCAATTACCCATACAGCCTGCATATCAGTTAAGGGTTAAATTTCTGAAAATATCTTCCAGCCGGGTTTCTACCGGCACTGCTTCGGCAAGTACCCATCCGTTTTGCACACAGCAATTGAACAGGGCTCGTCCAAGTGCATGTCCCGGGGCGGCTGTTACTTCCAGCCTTCCGGGGTGGCCATCAACCGGCAGCACCTGCAAAATTCCGGGTAGTTGTAACAGGGCATTTTTTACGGTTCCGGCATCGGCACCTTCAATCAGCGCACGCATAACCGTATTACCCGATGACTGGTTGCGCAGCGATTCGGCCGTTCCGTTGGCCACAATTTTGCCTTTGTTGATGATGAGGATACGGTCGCAGGTGGCCTCCACTTCAGGAAGAATGTGGGTGCTGAGTATAACGGTTTTCTGGCGGCCCAGTTCCTTTATCAGTTTTCTTATTTCTACAATCTGGTTAGGGTCGAGCCCCGTGGTGGGTTCATCCAGAATCAGAATCTCGGGGTCGTGAATCATGGCCTGGGCCAAGCCCACCCGTTGCCGGTAACCTTTAGAAAGCTCGCCTATCTTTTTGTGTTTTTCGGCCTGCAATCCGGTAACCTGAATCATCTCCTTGATGCGCCCGGATTTTTTTTCGTGCGGTAAACCCTGCAGATCCGCACAAAACGAAAGGTAATCAATAACCGGCATATCAGTATACAGGGGATTATTTTCGGGCAGATAGCCAATATGTTTTTTTAACTCATCGCCCTCCTGGCGCACCGAGCGGTTGCCGATAAAAATATCTCCTTCACCAATGCCCAGGTATCCGGTAATCATTTTCATGGTGGTGCTTTTGCCAGCCCCGTTCGGTCCGAGAAAGCCAACAATCTCGCCTGTTTTAACTTCAAACGAAATGCCGTCAACGGCTTTCTGCATGCCATATCGCTTGGAAAGATTTTCTATGCGGATGTCCATAGGCAGGGATTGGTTTTGCCCGAAACAGGCGGTGCAAAAATAATTTTTTCAGCGAATTGTCAAGCACCCTCCCGGCCTTCAGCAGGCTGAATGCCATATATCATAAACGAAATAAACTTATCGCGAACGGATGAGGAAGGTTATGCGGCCCACGGTAACGGTTGGTATCTGCCCTCCGGCAGTGCGGTTAAAGGTTAGTTTATCCAGTGCATTGAAGCAAACTTTCAGAGCCTCAGGGCCACTGCTGTTTTCAATCACTCTTCTTTCTATTATCTCGCCTTCATCGTTTACTTTAATTTCAATAACAATCCTTCCGTTTGGTTCGGAGGGTGGAATCTCGGGCGTAGGGATATAATCCCATGTCCAGCCGGCCAGATCCAGTTGTACGCCACCGCCGCCTCCACCGGGCTGTCCGTAAAGCGCACGGGCATCGGGCTTACCCTCAGGGTTCCCCTGGTCGCCCGCCGTTTTGGGTTTATCGCCCTGAGGTTTCCCCTCGTAGGTGGCCAGCGGTTTTGCCGGGGCTTCTTTTTTCTCTTCGGTTTTTTCGGTGGGTTTGCTGTCGGCAGCAGCCGGCGTCTTTTCAACTTTCTTTTCAGCCTTCTCAACCGGCTTGTCGGTCTTTACGGTTTCTTCTTTTTTGGCCCCGGGAATGGCCACAGGGCTTTCATGTTTTAAATCTGTCTGGCTTTCATCGGGTTGTGTTGCCGTTGTGGTTTCGGGTTGTTCGGGTTGCGAAAGCTGGTTTTCCGGCTGTGCGGTTTCTGCCGGGCTTTCAGAGCCGGATGGCGTTTCGGTTTGAACGTCACCGCTCCCTGCCGGGTCGGTGCCCAGGTTAAGCTCAAATCCGTATTCGGGCAGCGGCGGATTGGGCGCTCGCCACGCAATGGTGAAAACCAGAATAAGCAACAGCACCCCGTGTACGAGCACCGACAGCAGGAGGGCAATGCCGTTGTTTCGTTTTTCTTCGGCCGTTACCACTTTTTATCTGGGTTTGGTAGCCACAATCACTTTCGCCTCAAGGCGGGTAGCAATATCGGCAACATAAATGCCATGTTCCCAGGGTACATCTTTGTCGATGTGCAGCACCACCGAGCCGCTGCCGGGCGTGAGCCTGCTTTTGAGCTCGGCTTCCAGCATGGCACGCGAAACTTTTTTGTCGTTAACAAAATACTGCAGGTCGCGGGTTACAGTAACCGATACTTTCTGCACTTCTATTTTGCTCTGCACACTGGTGGGCAGGTTAACCGGTAAACCTGAAGGCGTTACAAACGAAGAAGTAAGCATAAAAAAAACCAGCAGCAGAAATATAAGGTCAGTCATGGAAGCCATGCTGAACATTGGTTCAACGCGGTTTTTAGAGCGAAGGTTCATCGGGGTTCCTGTAAAAGGTCAATAAATTCGATGGAAGAATACTCCATTTTATGGATAATTTTTTGCACTCTGGTTACCAGAAAATTATATGCCAGGTACGAAATAATGCCTACTATAAGGCCGGCCACCGTGGTAAGCATAGCTGTGTAGATACCATTGGAAAGCAACTTTGGACTTACCGAACCCTCCTGTTGCGCAATAGCTATGAATGCCTGAACCATACCAATTACCGTACCCAGAAAACCCATCATGGGAGCCGCCCCGGAGATGGTGGCCAGGGTGCTGAGATTTTTCTCCAGCCTGAAGACTTCAATCCTGCCCACATTTTCTATGGAAGCTTCGATGTTTTTGAGGGGACTGCCGATGCGGCTAACGCCTTTTTCAATCATACGGGCAATGGGGGTGTCGTTTTGTGCACATAGCAGTTTGGCTCCGTTAATGTCGCCTTTCAGCACCAGTTCCTTTACTTTGCTCATCAGGGCGTCGGGGTTTTGATTGGCTTTGTTTAATGTGAGCAGGCGTTCAAAAAAAATATAAATGGCTATGAATGAAAGCAGCAGTATGGGGTACATCATCCACCCCCCCGCTTTGAATAATTCCCACAACGACATCTGCTGGTCCGCTGCCGATTGTAACGAGGCAGCTTCGTTTACGATTTGTAAAATCATAGTAGTTTAAAAAATTAACGAAAAAGCTTTAAAAAAGTATATAAAAACCGCATCAATATTTCAGCACCCATACGGCTTCTCCGTATTCGGGTTTTAATCCTTCTGCACGGGCCTGCGCGGCCATAAACGTGTCGCCTGCATCAACAGCCAGCCGATAGAATTTGTATTTACCGAAAGGTGGAATAATACGGGCGTTTACGCCGTTCTGGCTCAGTTTTTTGGCATAGTCCATGATCAGGTCGCCATCAACGGCACTGGCAACAATAACGTAATACTGGCCGGTGCGTTGCTCAAGGGTTTCGATGGTGCCGGTTTTAGGTATGGACGCCAGCGAATCGCGCATGCGCCGTTCCTTTTCTTCCTGCATCAGCCGAAGGCGCTCTTCCTCTTCCCGGCGTTTTCGTTCGGCCTCCTGCTGTTGCTGAAGGGCCAGTTCCTTCTGTCGTGCTGCTTCATCCTGCCTGGGTTTGTATATCAGAAAGTAATAAACCGCTGCGGCAGCCAAAACCAGAACTGCAACAAGGCCCAGTATTTTCGGCCATAGTGGTGAAGACTGGGCATCGGAGTAGGCATATGCTGACTCGCTTTCCGGGGCACTTTGCTCTTCTGCTACGGGCTCTGTTTCCCGGGGTTCTTCTGCCACCGTTTCCGAAACAGGTTCGGTTTCTTCGGCAGTGGTTTCGCTTATCACCTCTCCTGGTTCTTTCTCTCCCGAATCTTTGCGAATAGGTTCGTAGTGAATTTCGGGTAAACCGAAAGTTTCATCCGAAAAATTGGTGCGCTCATCGTTCGAATCGCTGTCACCCGACTTCTTTTTTCTGGCCATGAAGAATGAAAAAATAGAGTTTCAAACAAAATTACGCGTTTTTTTAATGCGGCCAAATTTTCATTCACCTTCCTAAAAGCTCCAGGTTAGCCCCGCAGTAACCTGAAGCCCCCTTACCGGGTAAAAAAGCAGCGTGGAATAAGCGTTGTTGGTAAGGTTGTTGCCCCTTATAAACACGCTGAAGCCCTGTGAAATCAGGTACTCGGTGCGCAGGCTTATGTCGAGGGCCGGATCCAGCTTTACCACCTGCCCCGATACAGGATGCAAAGTCCGGATATCGCCCAATGCTATCAGGCTGGCTTCTATACGCAGTTTTTTGCGAACGTTGTACGCAGTATTCAGTGTTGTTCGGTAGCCCGGTCTGTGCCAGGCTTCGGCCATCTGACTGGTGTTGTAACGGAATACATCGGCACGCACTTCAAGGCTCAATACATCGCCCCGGTTAAAGTTGGCAGCAGCAAATAAATTGGTTCTGCGGGTTGTACCCCCATCGTACACCACCCGAAATTCGTTAACGCGAACGGTATCGTTAAGGTATCCATAAAAGTTGCGCAGTGCCGCAACCGAAAAGCCTGCCTGAAGCGTAACCATTGAGCCTGCCCGTGCCCGTACGGAGCTTTCAAAATTAATCACGGTATTTGTGTTATATAGCGCAATACGGGGCATAACCCACATGTTTTCGCGGGTAATGGTTTGCAGCGAAACACGCTCCAAACCTCCGGTAAGTAAACCCAGCACTTCAACAGATGGACTGAGCCGGTACGATGCCCGGACATCCGGGTATAGGTGGGCATCGCGGCTGTCAAGGGTGTCGTTTTCGAGCGCCGCAACAACCCCTGCCGTAAGCCTCAGGTTTTCGTTAACCTTAAACTGATATGCGGGGTTTACCGAAAGCAGATGTCGGGGCGAAGGGTCGAGTGAAATATCTTTTCTGGACATGAGTGAATAAACGGCATTGATTTGAAGAGCCGACTGGCCTGAAAACCGGTAACCGGAAGTAAACCGCAAATCCACGGTGCTTTCGGATGCGCTACGCTTGTCATCCAGGTAACTGAAATCGGCCCCAAGGGAATAACTGAAGTCCGACTTCCTGGCGTTGGCTATGCCGGCAGTAGCCCTGAACAACAGAAAAGCCTGCCTGATGGTATCGCGGCTGGCCTCCGGTTGCTGATATCCGTAGAAATGGGTAAAGCGGTGATGTAAACCCAAACCGGCGTTATAGGTTATGGCTTTGCCAAATGATTCGGCAAACAATGAAAGGCCCGAACTTCCGCCGGCAGAGTTTTTGCCATCTACCGGCCCCTTGCCCGAACTGCTGTGGTAGGCATGCAGACCCAGCAACTGATTTTTATTGCGGGCCGAATTGTAAAATGCTTCCAGATAAGGCGAGGCATAGTTGCCATATCCGGCACTGATAAAGCCCTGCTGTACCGGAACGGAAGCATCGTCTTTAAGCCTGAACGGCCTGATGGCAGCCTCTACAAGGGGTGTTTCGAATTCCAGCGAACGAAAATTATAGGTTACCGCCGGACTTATCGGCTCTGCAGGCCGCGGAGGAATTTTATCATATAACCGGTTGGCTTCGGGTAAAACAATTTTTCGCTCGCGGACAATCTCCACTTCAACCGGCGCCAGTTCGGTTTGCACAGGCTGTTGTGCGCGGGCCGTGAGCAGTATACCTATGCAGCAGATAATAATATGCAGTTTCATGAATTACCTGTTATTTGTGCTGTCGGGTACTTGCTGTTTTTCTTTTTCCTTTCGCTGCAATTCATCCAGTTTTCTTTTGGCCTCATCGCGGATATGCGCCAGCGGAAACCGGTCAACCAGCGACTGAAGGGTAGCTTTGGCATTAAAAAGGTCATTCATGGCCGTGAAGTTATCGGCCAGAAGCAAATACGACCGCCCCACCCACTCTTCATAGGCGGCAAAATCGGCATTCAGGCTTACCAGCGTTTCGTAACACTGGCGGTATTGTTTGGTTTGGTAAAATATTTCTGCCAGCCTGTATTTAGCCTCAGCTCCATATTCATCGCGGGCGGTATTCAGGGCTGTAAGGAATTCGTCTTTGGCCGTGTCAAAATCGCCACGGGCCATTGCTGCCTTACCCAGGTATAAGGCTGCCTTGTTAACTGCACCTGCATGGATGTTGCCCCGTTCAATAATTTGCCGGGCATAGGCAGTTACCGAGTCGTATTGTGCCAGCAGGTAAAACGATTCCATCAATCCCGACCAGGCCATGTACTGCTCGCGCCGGGTAGCGGCATACCGTTCAAGTTTATGGTAAGCCATTACGGCCTGGCTGTAACGGCCTTCCCTGAAATGAATCTCGGCTACCCGTTGGGCTGCCCTTGCCGGCTGGTCGAAAGCGGGCATGTTGAGCACTTCTTCGTACAGAGGCAGGGCACTGCCGTACTGTTGCTGGCGGAAAAATGCTTCGGCCAGATAAAAGCGCGCCTCCGTTTTTCGGGTGCTTTCCGGATAGGCCGTAATGAAATCCTGCAAAGCCCGGACAGCCTGCTCGTACCTGCCAGAAAAATAAGCGTTCTTTCCACGTTCAAATTCAATCACTTCCAGGTTGCTGTCGCCCGGATTGGCCTGCTTGTAAAGCGACAGATATTGATCGAATTCCTGCCCGCGGCCGGCCATATTCAAAGTTTCCTGAAGTAGCGGCAACACCTGGCGTGCAACCGGATGGGATGGGAACTGCTGGAAGATGGTGGTGTAATCGGCTGCGGCGCGATCGTATTGCTTCAGGTTATAGTATGAAGTAGCCCGGCGCATGTAGGCATAGGGCACAAACCGCGAGCCTTCGCCTTCGCGGATAAGCCGCGTGAGAACTTCTGCCGCAATGGCATAGTTGCCCTGTTCAATTTCAAACTGTGCCTGCTGATACAGGGCTTCTTCCCTATAGGTTGAGCGCGGGTATTGCGCAAGCAGCAGTCCGAACTGTTTGCGCGCTTCGGCATAGTTGCGCAAAATGCCGTTAATTACGGCCATCTGAAAAAGAATATAGTCGTCTTCCGTGGCTGCCAGCTGCCGGGCGCGGTTATAATAGTTTAATGCTTCGGAATAAGATTTCGTGGCATACAGACAATCGGCCAGCCGTATCACGGCATCGTTGTACATGGCTGTTCCCCGGTTTGCTTTGGCCAGGAAGTTTCTAAACTGTGCCAGGGCCTGATCGTATTCTTTTGTGTTGTACAATACGTACCCGAGACCGTAGTACGCGCGCTGCACCGCATCCTGCGGTGCAGATTTTTCCATGCGCAGCACCTGCTGATATTTGCTTCTGGCCGCATCGGCTTTGCCCAGCAAAGAAAGGGCTTCGGCACACCAAAGGGCTGCCTGTGCGGCATACTCCTGGCGGGGTGCATCGGCAAGCGACTTTTCGAAAAAAGCCACGGCTCCGGCATAATCGTCTTTGTTAAATAATTCCGTTCCCTTCAGGTAGGTGGCTTTCTGGTAAGCCTCTCTCACCGCCTGATTGCGGGATGGCAGTGTTTCTATGAATGCAATGGCCTTGTTGTAATTGCTGCCGTTAACGTAAGCCTGAGCCAGCAGTTCGCGGGCTTCCTGCTGATATGCACTTTGCGGATAATGCGCAATAAACTGTTCGAATTCGTGAATGGCCTCATCGGCCTGGCCGCTTTCATAAATTACTTTGGCCAGATAAAAAGTGCTTTCTTCTGTAAGCCTGCTGTCGGTTGGATGTCTGCGGGCGTACTCGAATGCGTTGCGCGCAAGGCTTTTATTGCCCTGGCGCACGTAAAGAATGCCCAGGTAGTACGAGGCAAAATAACTTACGGTATCCTCTGCCGAGGCTGCGGCTTTCAGCCAGGCAAAAGCCTTGTTATCCTGACCCAGCACAAAGCCGGCATGTCCGGCACGAAACAAAGCAGCAGCCGGTGCTTTGCCCGAGTTATTTTTAAGAAAGGCTTCGTAGGCCTCCAGGGCAGCCGAATAGTTGCGCTTAAAATAACGCGCATCGGCTGCGAACAGCGAAATATCGGAGAAAGAAGTAATGGAAGATGCACGTGGTTTAAGCTCTTCATAATAGGCAAGCAAATCATCAAATCGTTTCAGGTGGTAAAAACATCCAGCAATGAGCACAGGCACTACCTGCGCATACGATGGTTGCGCCCCGGCTCTCTGCAGGTCGGCCAGTGCTTTTATGTAATTTTTTTCATTGTAAGCAATAAAGCCGGCATAGTAGCTGGCGGCTGCGGCATATTCGGAGTTCTGAATCTTTACATAATCAAACTGCTGAAGCGCCTCCTGAAGTTTTTTTTGTGCAAACAGGCTATATCCCCATTTAAACCGCGCTTCGTTTTGCTGGTCGCGGGTAAGCGCACCGAGCGGTACACGTGCATAATAGGAAATAGCTTTGTTGTAATTTTTTTCCTGGAAAAAGTAATGACCAAGCTCAAGCACTCCCATCGCGGCTCTGGGGTGAGCCGGAAACCGCTCCATAAAGTCTTCCATAAGCTTTTCGCCATCGGCGTGCGAAAGTTTCAGGGCGCAGCAGGCACGCTGGTACTCGGCCTCAGGCCTTCGAAGGTCATGTGTGCCGGCCAGGTCAAGAAAGCTGTCAAACACTTTACGGGCGGCACCGTAGTTACCATGCTGAATGAGTTCCAGCCCCTTGCGATACAGTTCATCGGAACGGCCAATCGAAAGCTGATCCTGAGCAAGCAGTGCGGCGGCAGCGGTAAAACAAAATGGCAGAAAAAAAAACTTTAACATGTTACCAGTTAGAACACGGGCGTTCAAAAAATATTGCAGGCGAAGCACCAAAAAGCTTAAAAAATTTCTGTTCAAAGCTAAGCAAAATTAACGGAAAGAAAGAAGGAAGGTTGGGATGTCAGGGCATGAGCCGGAATACGAGCTCGCGGAATATATCGCCTTCGGATGCCGAGCCACTGTCTACACCTTTTAGTTTCAAATCGGCTTCGCAGATAAGCCTAATGTTCTGCACCAGCCTGGGAACGGAATAGTACCGTAATGCAGTGCTGTAATCGCGTGCGGTAAACGGACTGATTTTCAAAGCACTGGCAATGGTCTTTTCATCTTTTTTGTCCAGTCCGGCTGCTACCAGCAACCGGCTGAAAAAAGCATAAAGAAAGGCCACGGCAGGAATAACGGGATTTCGCCTGGTGTTCGATCGGAAATAAGCGGTAATGTTAGCTGCCGCCAGCCGGTCGGCACGGACCAGCGCTTTTTGCAGTTCAAAAATATTGTATTCGCGGCTAACCCCTACGCAATCCAGTACGTGGTTTACCATCACAGGCTGGTCTTCCTTCAGGTCAATACGCAATTTCTCTATTTCATTCACCAGACGGCTAAGGTCGTTGCCCACCAAATCGCACAACATCTGTACTGCCCCGGGTTCTGCCTTCATGTTGTTTTCCCTGAGGTAGCGGTTAACGAAGTCGGGCAGCTGGTTGTCGTACAGTTTTTTAAAGGTAAGCGCTCCTTCCATTTTGCTTACCGTTTTGCCCGGTTCTTTTCTTTTGTCGAGCGACTTATTCTTGTGGCAGAATACCAATATGGTAGAGGGCACCGGTTGCCGTATGTACTGAAGCAACAACTTCACACCTGTCTCCTTGTTGAGGTCGGGAATATCCTGTGCCTCGCGCACAATTACTACCTGCCGGTCGGCCATCATCGGAAACCTGCGGGCATGGTTCAATACCGCGGCCATGTTGGTATCTCTTCCGTACAGCACAACCTGGTTAAACGCGCGCTGTGCTTCGGGCAGGGCATGTGCCTCAATAAAATCGGCTATATAATCAATAAAATAATTTTCTTCACCTTGCAAAAAGTACAGCGGATAAAATATACCCTTATTCAGGTCGGCCGTAACTTTATTGAATGTATCATCCATAACAAAAATGCGGTTAATAAACGCGTCTCAGCCGGCTAAAGTTAAAAGCCGAAAATATTCCAACCAATGCTCCCCCGAAATGCGACTCCCACGAAACAAAGGGGTTGCCGGGCAATATTCCGTAAAACACACTTCCATAAAGCAACACGGTAAAAACGGATATGGTGATGGACACAAAATCTCTACGGAAAAAGCCAAAAAAAATCAGAAAAAAAGCAAGCCCGTAAACTACGCCGCTGGCACCGATGTGGGTTGCCGGCCGGGCAAAAAGCCACACCAGCATGTTGGTCCATACATACGACCGAAAAAAAACCTGAGCGGCTATGCGCTCATAGATGAAAAACAGCATGGTACCCAGGAAGAGCAATGGCACCGTGTTGGACATGAGGTGATAGACATCGCCATGTATAAGCGGGGCAAACAGCACACCGGCCAACCCGGGAAGGGTGCGGGGTACAATGCCCAGCAGGCTTAATGTCCAGCCATAGTAGTGCTCCAGGAAAAAGAACACCCACATAAAAAAAACCATGCGCAAGGGCACTGCAGCACTGGAAATCAATGTGGCACGGTGCATAACAGGCTATGATGCTGCAGGGTTTTGCAACATGGGCAGCGATACATATTTTTTCTCTTCTCCGCTTACCTTCTGTAAGCCAAAGAACCCGCCCGAAGCTTTTGCAATGGATTCTGCCAGCAGCAAAAGTGATTTATAAAATTCCACAGAAAATGATTGGTCCAGCTTTCTCAGAACAACATTCAGTTTAGACAGGTTTTCGGCAATCAGTGGGTTACGCTGAACCGATTCATGCGGGTACTCATGCATGAGCAATTTTAGTTTATCTTCAAAATCGGTGCTCACTTCCTTAAACAAAGCGGCAACAGGAGGCGAAGCCGACCGGCTTTTGCGTTCGGCCGCCTGCAAACCTTTTTTGATTTCTTTCTTGTCGACCGATCCATCAGCACCGGCTATGAGAATGCTAACCAGCAACGGGGCGGTGTAAACCAAACCCCGTTCTTCCTCAGACAGCCGTTGCAGTTCAGCAATCATATTTCTGTAAAGTTGGTTAATAATATGCTTTTTTTGAACTTTTGAGGCAAAATTAAGTACGCATGTACGAAAAAGACCCGGTAAAGATTTTTGTGGTCGAAGATGACCCTGCCTACACAAAATTCCTGAAATATGTGCTGGGGTTAAATCCGGATTACGAAGTTGAGTTCTTTTCGACCGGAAAGGAATGCATTGCCAATCTGCACAAAAATCCGGATGTGATTACCCTGGATTACTCCCTGCCCGACCAACCGGGCGAAAGGGTATTGGAACAAATTCGGCAGTACAATCCCGATATCAACGTCATCATCGTATCGGCTCAGGAAAAAATAGGCACCGCCGTTGAGTTGCTGAAAGCCGGCGCATTTGACTACATCACCAAAGATCAGGATACAAAGGAGAGGCTTTTTAATTCCATTCACAATGCCCGGCAAAAAGCCTCACTCATCCGTGAGATAAATCATCTTAAAAAAGAAATTTCCGGCAAGTATGAATTTGAAAAAAGCATAATCGGTGCCAGCCCGGCTATGAAGAAGGTCTTCGACCTGCTGGAAAAAGCTGTCCAATCGAACATTACCGTTTCTATAACAGGTGAAACAGGCACAGGTAAGGAACTGGTTGCCAAGGCTATACACTACAACAGCAAAAGAAAAAACCGACCCTTTGTGGCGGTAAATGTGGCGGCCGTCCCGGCTACATTAATCGAGAGCGAGCTTTTTGGGCACGAGAAAGGCGCTTTTACGGGCGCCACCGCCAGACGGATTGGCAAATTCGAGGAGGCCGAAGGGGGTACGCTGTTTTTGGATGAGATAGGCGAGCTGGAGCTGCCTGTTCAGGCCAAACTGCTGCGGGCATTGCAGGAGCGCGAAATAACCCGCATTGGCGGAAACCAGGTTATAAAACTGGATGTGCGCATTATAACAGCCACCCACCGCGACCTGGCCGATGAAGTGCGCGAAGGCCGGTTCCGCGAAGACCTGTACTACCGCCTGCTGGGGTTGCCCATTCAACTCCCTCCCCTGCGCGATCGCGGCAATGATATCCTGCTGCTGGCCAAATACTTTCTGGATCTGTTCGCCAAAGAAAACAACCTCCCCCACCTTACCTTTTCTGAAGAGGCCCGCGCAAAACTTTTATCCTACACTTACCCGGGAAACATCCGCGAGCTTAAATCCATAGTAGAACTGGCAGCTGTAATGGCTGCAGATGGCATTATTGTACCAGAAAACATCACCTTCGCACCGGGTGTAAAAACCGAAACGTTGTTATCAAGAGAAATGACCCTGCAAAATTATACCTACCACATTATCCGGCATTATCTCAATAAGTACAACAACAATGTACTCGATGTAGCCCGCAAGCTCGACATCGGCAAGTCTACCATATACCGTTACCTTAAAGAAATGGAAGAACTGGGCATTTGATTATGAAACAACTTCAGGCCTACATCCGCAAAGGGAAATTTTACGATGCTGTTGTGGAACAAGGATCGGATATAATTTTTATTGTTGATTTTACCGGAAACATTTACTATCACAACACAGCCGTACGTGCGCTGGGCTACAAGGCCGGCAGCCTGGTAGGCAAAAACATTTTTGATTATATCCATCCCGACTCGGTGGACCTGTTCCGGAAGCAATTTGCACAAAGCCTCCGCAGGGCTTACAACCAGAAAATTGAGTTTGCGTTTCGTTGCCGCGATAAATCGTACCGCTTTTTTGAATTCAACTCCATAAACCTGAAGCATCGGGACGGACCGGAAGGACTAATACTCGATTGCCGCGATATTACCCAGCGCAAAAATGACGCTGCCGAGCTGTTGCGGCTCCAGAAGGCCAAGGAGCAGTTTATGGCCAATATCAGCCACGAAATCAGAACCCCTATAAACGGCATAGCCGGAATGGCCGAGTTGCTTATGCAAAACCCTCCGGAAGAAGACCGCAAAAACTATATAAATGCCATAAGGCATTCAGCTGAAAATTTGAAGGTTATCATTAACGACCTTCTGGATTTGTCTTCCATCGAATCGGGCAAATTGCGCTTTGAGCAAATACCCTTTAACCCGGCAGAGCTTATTCAGAGCCTGGCCCAGACTTTTACCTATCAGATAAAAGAAAAAAGACTTACTTTTAATTTAAACGTTCATCCAGATGTAAACCGCATGGTAGCCGGCGACCCCGCGCGACTTAACCAAATACTCACCAACCTGATTAGCAATGCAGTAAAATTTACCCACCGTGGTTCCATAACCCTGGTAGCCAACGGCAATAAGCTGCGCAACAGAAAATTTCTCCTTACCGTGAGCGTAAAAGATACGGGAGTGGGAATACCTGCTGAAAAACTTAATACCATTTTCGAAAGTTTCAGCCAGGCCGATGCAAGTGTTACCAGAAAATATGGCGGAACAGGGCTGGGACTTTCCATAGCCCGTCAACTGGCCGAATTGCAAAATGGCAGCATCAGCGTGCAGAGTACAGAGCACGTGGGATCGGAATTTACCGTTACCATACCCTATAAAGCAACTCACGCAAACCAGCAGCGTAAAAACAGTTTCGCCTTGACTGCCGAAAACCCGCCCCCGGGTTTACGCGTGCTGCTTGTTGAAGATAACGATGTTAATCGGCTGTATGCCGAGGCCCTGCTCAAATCGTGGCAGTGCATTACCGAAACAGCCGAAAACGGTGTGGTTACCATTGAAAAAATCAAGGCCCAACCATTCGATGTGGTTTTAATGGATGTACAAATGCCCGTTATGGATGGCTATGAAAGCACCCGGGCCATCAGGCAACTGCCCGGCCCAAATGCAAATGTGCCGGTAGTGGCGCTCACGGCCAATGCCACAAGGCATCACCTGAATCAATGCTTTGCTGCAGGTATGAATGCCTTTCTGCCCAAGCCGTTTACGCGGGAAGACCTTTACCGCGTGCTGTTTGTAGAGCTTAAACTTTCGCCATCTCACCCAGGCCCAACGCACCCTAAACCAACATCGGCCGGGAAGTTATATGATCTCAGTTATCTCAGCAAAATATCGGATAACAATACCGATTTTCTTCAGGATATTATCGGCACTTTTGTTCAAACAGCTGCCGGTATTTGTACCCGCATGCAACAGTGCCTATCGGAAGAAAACTGGATTGAAGCAGGAAGGCTGGCGCACCAGATAAAACCTTCTCTTTCATTATTGGGAATGAACGACCTGAAAAACCAGGCGGCCGCCTTAGAAGAAAAATGCAAAAACAGAGAAGCCACACCCGGTCAACTTCGGAAAGATGCCGAAATGTTTTACAAACAACTGGCCCGGGCTGCCGAGGCACTTCGCGAAGAACTAAAATAAAATGCAGGCAACCACTAGTGCCTGTGCATAACAACCAGCTTGTGCTGAGCAACGGCTTTACCTCCCCGATATATGGTTACCAGATACATACCGCTGGCGAGCTGTTCAATGTCAACCGGCTGCGGCTCCGACCAATCCTCTTGCAACGCACCTGTTTGCACCATCACACCGCGCTGGTCAATAATACTGTAGGTAAATCCTTCGGTACGAACCGGGCGGTTAAACAACCCCTCAACGGCAAAGTTAAACTGTTTGGATGCCGGGTTAGGATACACCACAATATCGCGAACCTGCAAAACAGCGGGGTCGTCTTCAATACCCACAATATTGGTGCGGGTGCGCACTGGCAATTTCACCATGCGGCTTTGTTCAATGGTTTTGGTAGCATCTTCCTGGGCCCATGCCGCAAGCCACAGGTTAGGGTTGTTTGCTCCTATAGGAGCATCAATAACGGTTTTAATGGTAACAATTTGCGAAACGGTATCGGCCCAGGTATTGGTAAATAACCGGCCTTCGGAGGTAAGCAACAGCTTGCGCACTACATTGATGTTACCTGAAACATCCGACTCCACCAACGCTGCATGCAAATACAGCCTTCCGCTATAAGGCTGTGCCGGGCGCAGATAACGCAAACGCAATACCACATGCAGGGAATCGTTGGTTACAGGATCATTGGTTGGCATTATTTGTACGCCAATTCTGAAGCGCGGATCTTCCAAAGCCCGCCTGTCGACCGTAACCGCCGTTATTTTAGTCTGGTCGCCATTAAATACCGTTCCGTAATGGTTATACAGAATACCGTCCATTATGCCTATAGGAGGCTGCGACACGCCATACAACAACGCCCGGGCTGCCGGATCACCGGGGTTTGCCTGATTAATCGGGTCAGGTGCAGGGTTGCCGATATGGTACTGTATCTTGAAGAAATCAGAACTGTCCTTAAAGGTAAACTGATTGGCGTACAGGTTATTGAGATAATCGTTGGTAATCGGACTTATTCCGGCATTGGTAAAGTACTCTACCAGTACGTTGCGCTGTTTTTCACCGATAAACACATTATCGAAAGCAAAGCCCTCATAAGGAACATTGCTGGGAGGCAGACCATTATCATTGTTCGAGCCGAAAGCTACACGGAAGATCACCTCATCACGCTCGCTAACCGGAATCATATCCAGGTTATACCGTGCCGTCTTCCATCCTCCCTGCCGGTTTGTCCAGCCAAACTGACCCAGCACCTGATTACCCGGATTACCGGTGAGCGCCCGCCCGTTATACCAGTTTATACCGGCACCACCATCATCACCAATGCTTTGCCAGGTTTGCCCGCCATCGGTTGAGAATTGCAGTACCGCACCGTCAAAACGGCCTTCGACATCTGACCAATAATCGAGGGAGATCATCGGACGTTTAATGGCAGTTAGGTTCAGACACGGCCCGATAACAGCCGATTTCTCGTTGTTGTAATACGTTGACCGATCCTGGCCAATACCCGAATTCGGATTTCCACCCGTCCACCATGCGTTTGTACCCGATGAGGCCGAATTAATTACCGCACCTGAAGGCAGGCCAAAGATCCAGCTGGTATCGGTGGGGACCGTGCGCTCCACACGGGTAGCAACCCATGTTCCGGGACCTGCCTCGAAATCTTCAAAATAAGCCGATGATGGTGATGGCGTACCATAGGAAAGAATAAAGGCCCGCTGGGTAAGCGAGTTAATACAGCCATCGTTGGTTTCGACTGTAAGGGTAACATCGTATTGTCCAAACAAATCATATCGATGAGAAGGGTCCCGGAATGTTCCGCCTGTACGGCCGCCATTGTTTTTCAATGGAGGTACCGGATCGGTTACGGCTTCACCCGGTACATCATTGGTTACCGAATAGGTATCGCCAAACTGCCAGGTATATTTTATTATAGTGCTTATACCTGGATCTGTCAAATCAGTAAACTTGGTGTCGTTGCCATTGCAGAATTCAGACCACGTAAAGGCCATCTGCGGCACAGGGCCAACGCGCAAAACTTTTACCGTATCGTGCTGACAACCTTCGTTGGTAGTTACCCTAAGCTGCACGTTGTACGTACCTGAAGTTATATACTGGTAAGTGGGCTCCTGGCTGGTGCTACCGTTACCGTCTCCAAATTCCCACAACCACTGGTTTATAAATGCCCCGGAAGGATTTGTCCCGAATATAGCCGATGATTCTTCAAAGGTTATCAAATCAGTTATACATGAATTCGTTACATCGATAATAGCTTTTGGCGCAGGGTCTATTACCACAAAACGCTCAACGGTGTTTGAAGCACCCAGGGAGTTGGTGAAAGTATACCTTATCCGGTAAGTCCCCGGCGTGAGTCCGTTGGTTCGCAGTCGGAAATCGGTACCATCAAAAATAATCTTACCCAACGGAAGGTCCGGACTGTCGAACACGGCGTTTTCAGGGGGTACAAGCGCAGGAATATCCACATCCGGAATTTCAATAAGCCTCACATCACCCGTGTTGGCACAGATATGGGCGTTACCTGATCCGTCCACCCGCTCACCCTGCAGCACAAAACTCACATCGGTAATAGGGTTCACGATCACCAGCTTGCTCGGTGCGCTGAAGCAACCCGTGGCCGGATCCTGATAAGTATAGGTAATACGGTTGGGTGGTTGCGGAGTGATGTTGGCAATTGACGGGATAAAAGAACATACCCGAAACGCCCGGTCCCGAATACACACCTCCCAGTGGAGTAGCAGCAAAAGTAAGATCTACCGGAGGATCATTCTCCGCATAAACAGACGCCAGTACAGGTGTAAAAGCTACCGATGAAAGGGTATCTCTTACCGAAACCACCACATTGTCGCTCACAGCAGGGCAAACACCGGGAGGATCGTTGGTGGTGAGGGTAAAGGTTAATACCAGGTTAGAAGCCGACCGCTCGGAAGAACTCAGGTTATAGGTGGTGATTGGGTTATTTATATTATCATATTGTGCCGGCACACCTCCGCTCCAGGTTACCGAAGAGGCTGAACCACCGAATGACCCGTTCAGGTTGATATCCTCGTATTCGCAAACCTGAAAGTCATTGCCTGCAAAGACCTTTGGCGACTCTTCAACGGTAATAAACTGATCGGCATAGGCTGGTACACAGGGACCCGTTCCGTCAGGGTCGTTGGATGTCAACCGGAATACCAATGTATTACCAACATCAGCACGTACTGTGTCGTAAACCGCTGTAACATTCAATCCGGTAATGCTGCTTACCGATAAACTTCCACCGCCTGTAATCAGTGACCATGATCCACTGCTGGCACTGCCCCCTATAAAGCCCGAAAGGTTGATTTTCTGAGGTTCACATACAGTTGTAACCGGTATGGGCACCGAAACCTGGGCGGCACGGTTTACCTGCAGGATAAACTGGCTGGTAGACGGGGCGCAAACAGAAGACGGACTGGTAACTGTAAGAGTAAAAGTAATGGTCGTACTAACGTCAGAGGCGTTTACCGTGTAAACAGGGTTGATATCTGATGGATTGCTTAACGAACCCGAACCCGTGTGCGACCAAGACACCGAACCATTTGCGAAACTGGCCGGTAGTGCACGGGTTGCAAAATCAAATGAAGCAGTGCCCTCGCAAACTGCATCATTGCTTCCCGCATTTGCAATCGGTGCCGGGGTAATGAGTAAATCCATCATATCATTTACCGAAACACAGCTGCCATTGCCAAAAGCTGTCAGTATAAAACTTACGGTCCCTGTTTCTAAAGGCGATGCAAAATAGGTTGGGGTTAAGGTGTTGGCATTGAATAAGGTGCCCGAACCGGTGTGCGTCCATAGCAATGAACTATAATTGGCTGCAGAAGCAGGTACCAGCTGACTTGAAAATGCGAAGTTTCCACCCTGACAAATCTCCGCATCGCTGCCCGCATTCACCGTGGGAGCCGGCGTGATGGTCAGGACCATCTGGTCGTTTACCGGTGCGCAGCTGCCATTGCCATTGGCCGTCAGTGTGAAGGTTACCGATCCAGTCTCGCCTGCACCAGGTGTATAGGTGGGCGTTAGCGTGGTGGCGTTCGTTAACGTGCCCGTGCCCGTGTGCGTCCAGAGGATGGAACTGTAGTTCGAAGCACTGGCAGGTGTTGCCTGACTGCTGAAGTTAAAGGTTACGCCCTGGCAGGTCTCCGCATCGCTGCCCGCATTCACCACTGGTGCAGGCGTGATGGTCAGGATCATCTGGTCGTTTACCGGTGCGCAGCTGCCATTGCCATTGGCCGTCAGTGTGAAGGTTACTGCTCCCGTCTCCCCTGCTCCCGGCTGGTAGGTCGGGGTTAAAGTATTGGCGTTAAATAGCGTTCCTGTACCCGTGTGCGTCCACAGCAGGCTTGCATAGTTCGTGGCGCTGGCAGGTGTTACCTGACTGCTGAAGTTAAAGGTTACACCCTGGCAGGTCTCCGCATCGCTGCCCGCATTCACCAGTGGGTGCAGGCGTGATGGTCAGGACCATCTGGTCGTTTACCGGTGCGCAGCTGCCATTGCCGTTGGCCGTCAGTGTGAAGGTTACCGGTCCCGTCTCGCCTGCTCCAGGAGTATAGGTGGGCGTTAACGTGGTGGCGCCCGTTAACGTGCCCGTGCCCGTGTGCGTCCAGAGGATGGAACTGTAGTTCGAAGCGCTGGCAGGTGTTGCCTGACTGCTGAAGTTAAAGGTTACGCCCTGGCAGGTCTCCGCATCGCTGCCCGCATTCACCACTGGTGCAGGCGTGATGGTCAGGATCATCTGGTCGTTTACCGGTGCGCAGCTGCCATTGCCGTTGGCCGTCAGTGTGAAGGTTACTGCTCCCGTCTCCCCTGCTCCCGGCTGGTAGGTCGGGGTTAAAGTATTGGCGTTAAATAGCGTTCCTGTACCCGTGTGCGTCCACAGCAGGCTTGCATAGTTCGTGGCGCTGGCAGGTGTTGCCTGACTGCTGAAGTTAAAGGTTACGCCCTGGCAGGTCTCCGCATCGCTGCCCGCATTCACCACTGGTGCAGGCGTGATGGTCAGGATCATCTGGTCGTTTACCGGTGCACAGCTGCCATTGCCGTTGGCCGTCAGTGTGAAGGTTACCGGTCCCGTCTCGCCTGCTCCAGGTGTATAGGTGGGCGTTAGCGTGGTGGCGTTCGTTAACGTGCCCGTGCCCGTGTGCGTCCAGAGGATGGAACTGTAGTTCGAAGCGCTGGCAGGTGTTGCCTGACTGCTGAAGTTAAAGGTTACACCCTGGCAGGTCTCCGCATCGCTGCCCGCATTCACCACTGGTGCAGGCGTGATGGTCAGGATCATCTGGTCGTTTACCGGTGCGCAGCTGCCATTGCCGTTGGCCGTCAGTGTGAAGGTTACCGGTCCCGTCTCGCCTGCTCCAGGGAAGTAAGTCGGTGTTAAGGTGTTGGCGTTAAATAGCGTTCCTGTACCCGTGTGCGTCCACAGCAGGCTTGCATAGTTCGTGGCGCTGGCAGGTGTTGCCTGACTGCTGAAGTTAAAGGTTACGCCCTGGCAGGTCTCCGCATCGCTGCCCGCATTCACCACTGGTGCAGGCGTGATGGTCAGGATCATCTGGTCGTTTACCGGTGCGCAGCTGCCATTGCCATTGGCCGTCAGTGTGAAGGTTACCGATCCAGTCTCGCCTGCACCAGGTGTATAGGTGGGCGTTAGCGTGGTGGCGTTCGTTAACGTGCCCGTGCCCGTGTGCGTCCAGAGGATGGAACTGTAGTTCGAAGCGCTGGCAGGTGTTGCCTGACTGCTGAAGTTAAAGGTTACGCCCTGGCAGGTCTCCGCATCGCTGCCCGCATTCACCACTGGTGCAGGCGTGATGGTCAGGATCATCTGGTCGTTTACCGGTGCGCAGCTGCCATTGCCATTGGCCGTCAGTGTGAAGGTTACTGCTCCCGTCTCCCCTGCTCCCGGCTGGTAGGTCGGGGTTAAAGTATTGGCGTTAAATAGCGTTCCTGTACCCGTGTGCGTCCACAGCAGGCTTGCATAGTTCGTGGCGCTGGCAGGTGTTGCCTGACTGCTGAAGTTAAAGGTTACGCCCTGGCAGGTCTCCGCATCGCTGCCCGCATTCACCACTGGTGCAGGCGTGATGGTCAGGATCATCTGGTCGTTTACCGGTGCACAGCTGCCATTGCCATTGGCCGTCAGTGTGAAGGTTACCGGTCCCGTCTCGCCTGCTCCAGGTGTATAGGTGGGCGTTAGCGTGGTGGCGTTCGTTAACGTGCCCGTGCCCGTGTGCGTCCAGAGGATCGTGGAGTAGTTTGCAGCGCTGGCTGGTGTTGCCTGACTGCTGAAGTTAAAGGTTACACCCTGGCAGGTCTCCGCATCGCTGCCCGCATTCACCACTGGTGCAGGCGTGATGGTCAGGATCATCTGGTCGTTTACCGGTGCGCAGCTGCCATTGCCATTGGCCGTCAGTGTGAAGGTTACTGCTCCCGTCTCGCCTGCTCCAGGTGAAGTAGGTCGGGGTTAAGGTATTGGCGTTAAATAGCGTTCCTGTACCCGTGTGCGTCCACAGCAGGCTTGCATAGTTCGTGGCGCTGGCAGGTGTTGCCTGACTGCTGAAGTTAAAGGTTACGCCCTGGCAGGTCTCCGCATCGCTGCCCGCATTCACCACTGGTGCAGGCGTGATGGTCAGGATCATCTGGTCGTTTACCGGTGCGCAGCTGCCATTGCCATTGGCCGTCAGTGTGAAGGTTACCGATCCAGTCTCGCCTGCACCAGGTGTATAGGTGGGCGTTAGCGTGGTGGCGTTCGTTAACGTGCCCGTGCCCGTGTGCGTCCAGAGGATGGAACTGTAGTTCGAAGCGCTGGCAGGTGTTGCCTGACTGCTGAAGTTAAAGGTTACGCCCTGGCAGGTCTCCGCATCGCTGCCCGCATTCACCACTGGCGCCGGCGTGATGGTCAGGATCATCTGGTCGTTTACCGGTGCGCAGCTGCCGTTGCCATTGGCCGTCAGTGTGAAGGTTACTGCTCCCGTCTCGCCTGCTCCCGGTGGTATAAACGGGGTTAACGTAGTAGCGCCCGTTAACGTGCCCGTGCCCGTGTGCGTCCACAGGATGGAACTGTAGTTCGAAGCACTGGCAGGTGTTACCTGACTGCTGAAGTTAAAGGTTACGCCCTGGCAGGTCTCCGCATCGCTGCCCGCATTCACCACTGGTGCAGGCGTGATGGTCAGGATCATCTGGTCGTTTACCGGTGCGCAGCTGCCATTGCCGTTGGCCGTCAGTGTGAAGGTTACCGGTCCCGTCTCCCCTGCACCAGGTGTATAGGTGGGCGTTAGCGTGGTGGCGTTCGTTAACGTGCCTGTGCCCGTGTGCGTCCAGAGGATGGAACTGTAGTTCGAAGCGCTGGCAGGTGTTACCTGACTGCTGAAGTTAAAGGTTACGCCCTGGCAGGTCTCCGCATCGCTGCCCGCATTCACCACTGGTGCAGGCGTGATGGTCAGGATCATCTGGTCGTTTACCGGTGCGCAGCTGCCATTGCCGTTGGCCGTCAGTGTAAAGGTTACTGCTCCCGTCTCGCCTGCTCCAGGTGTATAGGTGGGCGTTAGCGTGGTGGCGTTCGTTAACGTGCCCGTGCCCGTGTGCGTCCAGAGGATGGAACTGTAGTTCGAAGCACTGGCAGGTGTTGCCTGACTGCTGAAGTTAAAGGTTACGCCCTGGCAGGTCTCCGCATCGCTGCCCGCATTCACCACTGGTGCAGGCGTGATGGTCAGGATCATCTGGTCGTTTACCGGTGCGCAGCTGCCATTGCCGTTGGCCGTCAGTGTGAAGGTTACCGGTCCCGTCTCTCCTGCTCCCGGGGTATAGGCGGGCGTTAACGTGGTGGCGTTCGTTAAGGTGCCCGTGCCCGTGTGCGTCCACAGCAGGACTGCATAGTTCGAAGCGCTGGCAGGTGTGCCTGACTGCTGAAGTTAAAGGTTACACCCTGGCAGGTCTCCGCATCGCTGCCCGCATTCACCACTGGTGCAGGCGTGATGGTCAGGACCATCTGGTCGTTTACCGGTGCGCAGCTGCCATTGCCATTGGCCGTCAGTGTGAAGGTTACTGCTCCCGTCTCCCCTGCTCCCGGCTGGTAGGTCGGGGTTAAAGTATTGGCGTTAAATAGCGTTCCTGTACCCGTGTGCGTCCACAGCAGGCTTGCATAGTTCGTGGCGCTGGCAGGTGTTACCTGACTGCTGAAGTTAAAGGTTACGCCCTGGCAGGTCTCCGCATCGCTGCCCGCATTCACCACTGGTGCAGGCGTGATGGTCAGGATCATCTGGTCGTTTACCGGTGCGCAGCTGCCATTGCCGTTGGCCGTCAGTGTGAAGGTTACCGATCCAGTCTCGCCTGCACCAGGTGTATAGGTGGGCGTTAGCGTGGTGGCGTTCGTTAACGTGCCCGTGCCCGTGTGCGTCCAGAGGATGGAACTGTAGTTCGAAGCACTGGCAGGTGTTGCCTGACTGCTGAAGTTAAAGGTTACGCCCTGGCAGGTCTCCGCATCGCTGCCCGCATTCACCACTGGTGCAGGCGTGATGGTCAGGATCATCTGGTCGTTTACCGGTGCGCAGCTGCCATTGCCATTGGCCGTCAGTGTGAAGGTTACTGCTCCCGTCTCGCCTGCTCCAGGTGAAGTAGGTCGGGGTTAAGGTATTGGCGTTAAATAGCGTTCCTGTACCCGTGTGCGTCCACAGCAGGCTTGCATAGTTCGTGGCGCTGGCAGGTGTTACCTGACTGCTGAAGTTAAAGGTTACACCCTGGCAGGTCTCCGCATCGCTGCCCGCATTCACCACTGGTGCAGGCGTGATAGTCAGGACCATCTGGTCGTTTACCGGTGCACAGCTGCCATTGCCATTGGCCGTCAGTGTGAAGGTTACCGGTCCCGTCTCCCCTGCTCCAGGTGTATAGGTGGGCGTTAGCGTGGTGGCGTTCGTTAACGTGCCCGTGCCCGTGTGCGTCCAGAGGATGGAACTGTAGTTCGAAGCACTGGCAGGTGTCGCCTGACTGCTGAAGTTAAAGGTTACGCCCTGGCAGGTCTCCGCATCGCTGCCCGCATTCACCACTGGTGCAGGCGTGATGGTCAGGATCATCTGGTCGTTTACCGGTGCGCAGCTGCCATTGCCGTTGGCCGTCAGTGTGAAGGTTACTGCTCCCGTCTCGCCTGCTCCCGGGGTAGTAAACGGGTGTTAACGTAGTGCGCCCGTTAAATAGCGTGCCCGTGCCCGTGTGCGTCCACAGCAGGAATGCATAGTTCGTGGCGCTGGCAGGTGTTGCCTGACTGCTGAAGTTAAAGGTTACGCCCTGGCAGGTCTCCGCATCGCTGCCCGCATTCACCACTGGTGCAGGCGTGATGGTCAGGATCATCTGGTCGTTTACCGGTGCACAGCTGCCGTTGCCGTTGGCCGTCAGTGTGAAGGTTACCGGTCCCGTCTCGCCTGCACCAGGTGTATAGGTGGGCGTTAGCGTGGTGGCGTTCGTTAACGTGCCCGTGCCCGTGTGCGTCCAGAGGATGGAACTGTAGTTCGAAGCGCTGGCAGGTGTTGCCTGACTGCTGAAGTTAAAGGTTACGCCCTGGCAGGTCTCCGCATCGCTGCCCGCATTCACCACTGGCGCCGGGGTGATCGTTAAGATCATCGCATCGTTTACCGGTGCGCAGCTGCCGTTGCCATTGGCCGTCAGTGTAAAGGTTACTGCTCCCGTCTCGCCTGCTCCAGGGGTATAGTCGGGTGTTAAGCGTAGTAGCGCGTTAACGTGCCCGTGCCCGTGTGCGTCCACAGGATGGAACTGTAGTTCGAAGCGCTGGCTGGTGTTGCCTGACTGCTGAAGTTAAAGGTTACGCCCTGGCAGGTCTCCGCATCGCTGCCCGCATTCACCACTGGTGCAGGCGTGATGGTCAGGATCATCTGGTCGTTTACCGGTGCGCAGCTGCCATTGCCGTTGGCCGTCAGTGTGAAGGTTACTGGTCCCGTCTCCCCTGCACCAGGTGTATAGGTCGGGCGTTAGCGTGGTGGCGTTCGTTAACGTGCCTGTGCCCGTGTGCGTCCAGAGGATGGAACTGTAGTTCGAAGCGCTGGCAGGTGTTGCCTGACTGCTGAAGTTAAAGGTTACGCCCTGGCAGGTCTCCGCATCGCTGCCCGCATTCACCACTGGTGCAGGCGTGATGGTCAGGATCATCTGGTCGTTTACCGGTGCGCAGCTGCCATTGCCGTTGGCCGTCAGTGTGAAGGTTACCGGTCCCGTCTCGCCTGCTCCAGGTGTATAGGTGGGCGTTAGCGTGGTGGCGTTCGTTAACGTGCCCGTGCCCGTGTGCGTCCAGAGGATGGAACTGTAGTTCGAAGCGCTGGCAGGTGTTGCCTGACTGCTGAAGTTAAAGGTTACGCCCTGGCAGGTCTCCGCATCGCTGCCCGCATTCACCACTGGTGCAGGCGTGATGGTTACGTTCACTATGTTTGATTCATCAGAAGCGCATCCTGAAACAGTAGAAACCACGGAGTAACTGCCGTTGCTGGCGGGAGCAGTGGGCAGGGTAAGTGTTGTAGAGGTTTCTCCCGGCAGAGGCAGACCGTTTCGGTACCATTGGTTGCCGGAAGGTGCGTTGCTGGTGAGTACAAGGGGGGCTGTCCCTGTGCAGGCCTCGACCGGACCAGCAGGTGTTACCACCGGAGTAGCCGGCTTAGGATTTACCGTAATAGTTGTATTATCTGATCCGGTTATACCATTACCATCGCGAATGGTTACCGTATAGGTAGTGGTAACCGTTGGCGAAGCAATAGGATCGGGGACATTGGTGGCACTTAAACCGGCAGCAGGGCTCCACTCGTAAAGGATGGCGGGATCGGCGGTTGCAGCGGTGCTCAGATTAACAGATGTACCCTGGCATATGGTAATACCTCCTCCCGAAATGGTAACCGTGGGATCGGCCCCCCGTATTCCGGTAAACACATTTACCACACCATTCAGCAACGGAGTGCCCGAAGCATTAAGTGTGTTGCCTCCCAGAGCAGCAAATTTTACCCACGGATTACTTACCTGGTTAAAACCACCCGACAACCTGGCCGCGCGGATATTGGCTTCGGTTCCGTTGATATCTGCGGAGGGATACACCGCTGCGACATTGGCTGTGACCGCAGTGAGGGTAGTGTTAACGCTCCAGTACCTTGTCAAAAAATGAGTGGTACTGGCGTTGTTCGGGTGTTTGAAGTCATCTACTGAAGCACTGACGTTACCTGGAAAACCGGAGGCGGAAGTAACGTTGACCGTTATGGGTGCATAATCATAGGCCCCGGTGTTATCACCGATAGGGAAAGTAAATGATCCGGCAGTGCTGAAGGTTTTTATTACCTCACCCCCACCGGTAGCGATAATCATTCGCGAAGATGAGGGTGATGCAACAGAAACACTAGCCGATGACCCCAGGTAGAGAATATTTCCTGCCAGATTTAATCTTCCATTGGAAAGGGTAAGCACCCCGTTAACGGTTACATCACCATCCGGAACGGCTTCGCCGGATGACTGGTTGATGATCAGATTTTCATAAATTCCGGAATCAACTGTTTGGCTCGCCCCATAATATTCCACAGTTCCGGAGCCTATAGCCAAACCGTTGGCAGGACCCGCAAAGCGGACAGTACCTCCGCTGTTACTGACAGTACCCCCGGCTGTAAGGGTAAAACCTGCCATATCAAGCACCGAGGTGTTGACGAGATTATTGGAAACATTCACTGCACCAACGGCATTTTTTTGACCGCTGTTAGACAGTTGAAGGTTAAAATAATTTACACCAGCCAACTGTTGCGTAGCTCCGCCGTTGTAATGTACCGTACCATTATTGTGAAGGAATGTGCCGGCAACCAAAAAGCTTCCTGAAAGCGTTAAAGTACCGGAGGTAGACACAAGGGTGCCTGCATTTACCGTAAAAGCATTAAGCGTAACCGCATTGGAACCAAAACTCAAGGTACCAGAGCCATTCTTGGTTAACGATGCACCCGGTGCGTTAATAACTCCTCCAAACGTAAGTATACCAGCCGAAGTGGTAACCACTCTATTGCCACTTACTGCTACTGTACCTGTTCCCAGATTCAGATCATTACTGCCGGAAAAAGTAAAGTCACCGTTCCAGTTAATAGTATAATTAGCAGTGGTGATAGCTGCACCCGAAGTGTTATTAACCGTCCCGCCATTAATAGTAAAAGCACCCAGGGTGTTGCCCAGGGCATTGGCGTGGTTAATATTCAGGGCACCGGTGTTGAGGGTGAGTCCGCCCGAAAAAGTATTCGATCCTGTAAGAGTAAGCGCACCGTTTCCATTTTTCAACAAACCGCCTGATCCAGAAATTACATTGTTAAGAATTAAATCTGGATTAACCGGAGAATCATTAACCGTAAAAGTGCGAGAGGCCGTACCCAGATTAACGGGGGGATTAATTACTGCGGTTGTTCCGGCTGCGAGTGTCGTTACATCTCCATTCAGGTTAATCGTTCCTGATCCGGTAATGGTTGTGCCATTTAAAATAACCGATCCTACACCATTGATATTGTTTGCGCCTATGGCTAATACACCGCTGGTAACGGTTAATGCATTGGTTACGGTAATGGAAGATGCCAGGGTGACCGTGTTGTTCCCGGCCGTTCCGGTATTTTGTATGGTTAAGCTGTTTACTGTAGCCGGTAAACCATTACCAACCGCTTGGTTGGCGTTACCAATATATACATAGTTGGCATCTGTACTGTAGGTCCGGTTGGTGGGCGTTCCGGACATCTGGATGCTGCCGGCGGCGGCTGACAGGGTAATACCCTGCGGTGACCCTATGCGCAGGGTTGATCCGGCTGTGGTAATGAAGTTGCTTTCGCCTGTTCCGTCTACCAGTCCTCCCGGATATATGCTCAGGTCGCCATTATTCGTAAAGAAGCGATCGGTTGCCCCGGAGGCATTAAGCCGTACGGTTCCGTAAACGGCACCCTGAGCTGACGCATTTAAGGTAAAATTAATCCTTCCGCCAGCCTGGCCCAGGGTAAGTGTTTTACCTGCCACTACCGAAAAAGTGCGGTCAACGGAAACCGTATTCACCGAGGCTGATGCCTGAAACACACAGTTGCCGGTTCCGTTTACCACCAAATCTCGCAGGGTAACGGCAGGCACATTATTAATTGTACCACCGGTATGTCCGGCCGGAATAATTACATCATCGCCGTCAGAAGGTACCCCATTGGGAGACCAGTTGGTAGCTGAAGTCCAGCTTCCGCCCCCGGTGGGCACCCAGGTATAGGTTGTTTGTGCAAAACTTACCTGATACAGGAGAACCAGGAAGAATGCTGCCGCTTCGCAAACACCAGAGGTACTAAAACAGAATTTATGCAACTGGCTTCGTAAAAACGGGAGCATACACAGGATGGTTCGCCAACTATGGTTTAAATAAATTTCCAATATTAAAGGTAACCAGATGCACTTTTCAAGCCAACTAAAGCTCTTTTCTGCCTTTATTCAAAATTTCCATCAGCACGTAGTTTAATGAGGGCTATTTTTTTCTGATTGGATATATCCATTGTAGAAAGTACCGCTATGTCACCACCCGGAAGCTCCATTACGCCCGCGGCCCTGTCGTCCGTATTCACTCCACCTATAACCGTCTGAAAATCAATAATAAACTCAGAATTTACCCGTCCAATCCAGATATCTCTGGTTTGGTTGGTGTTAATGCGGTTGGCCATTACCAAATAGCGCGAACCACCCGAAGGGCACACCGAAACGCCCTCAAATTCACCAGGGGGAAGCGGAAGGACCCCGCCTTCGATAACGGTAAAGTTACTGGTAAGGAACACGCCATACATCCGGGACTGCGAGGCCGAAAGCCTGGTTCCAATTGCCAGAAAGTTACCCGAAGGGGCCCGGGCTATGGCGGCAAGTACTTCGCCCTGATCGGGCGTGCCCACAACCTGATAGGGTACGGAAGCCGGATTAACCACAAACTGCCGGAATTCGAAATTATTTTCATAATTGGAAGCCACGCCTGCCTCGGTACCGTCCAGTCTGTCGCTGTAGCCGGCATAATAAAAAGAACCTGCGCCCTGCAAAATTTTAACGCATGCCCCTTGTGTACTACCCCCTATGCGCGAAATGTTGTTTACCGAATAATCGGGGTTAAGCAGCAGCACCAGCTGGTCTTCCCTATCAGTAAGGCCAACCAGGGCCAGATCGGTATTCAGGCTTCCATCGGTATCGGTGGTTTTGCCTGCCACAAAAAAAGATCCGGTGCTGAGTGGGGTAACCGAATAACCTTCCTGGCTGGCAAGGGTGTTGTAATAAAAGCTTTTAAGGCTATCGCCCTGGCTGTTTATAACCGTTAGCCTGATAGCCAGTGAATCAGCTTCGTTTTTTTTAACGTTCGACAAGATTACGTAATTGCCTGCATCCGGCCCGGCCATTACGGGTTCAATATCCCGTGCCGTCTCCAGGTTGCTGCCCAGGGGCTTCTCGGCAATTACGTTGCCCTGCAAATCGGTTATAACCAGATACATACGGTTAAGGGATGGTGAAAACTGCACATTACCCACCATAATAACCGAACCCTGCTGGGTAAGCAAAAAATCGGCAGCCTCATGGTTTCCGTTTCCGCCATAATAACGGATAAAGTAATCCCGGTATACCGGGTCCACAGTACCGGGGGTGTCGCACTGCCACAACAGCAGCACAGTAATAATCAGGTTAATTGTCTGTACTGCCCGCATCGCTTTTTTGAATTTGTTTCATTACCGACCTGGTTCTGGCGCGTTTAAGCTTGCGCGGGTGGTAAAAAGGTTTTATATATCCTACCGACAATGCGATGTTATCCAGCCGGAAATAATCATCCACGTGAGCAAACTCCTGCGCCGGCTGACCCGGAAAAGTTGATGCCGGCTTTACCAGATTAACCATACCTGCTGTATACCGCAGGTCGACAAACAGATAATCGAGCCCAAACTTGTATTTCACAGCCGCCCCTCCGAATATCTGGTAGCTGAAGCGATTTCTGTACGGAAGCAGGTTTAGCGATACCGGACCAGTGATAATGGTGTTGAAGCCTGCATCGGAGGGATCGTTGTTGAACGATTCGAATGTAGCTTTATCGGAAATCAGAAAACTGAACGAACTCCCCAGGTAGGCCTGAGGTACAAACTTTCGAACCTGCGAACCCATAAACCGGTTGAAGGCATATTTTAATGCTACGGATGAGTTAAGCATGGTGAGCCGGTCGGTTAAAAACTGGTAGTCGGGGCCGCCAAACATATTTTCACGTGTGCGCCGGTACGATTGGGCACCCAGACCTAGCAGCTCAGCCGAAAGCGACAGTTGCTCGGCAAAGTGCCAGTCGAATCCGGCCGCCAGCTGAAAGCCCGGCCGTATGGTATAGGATGTAATTTCGGGCACCAGGCCGGAATAAGATGGAACGGAATGAATGACCCGTACAGGCGAAAAGTTAATTCCCACCCTGCCGAACACAGAAAATATGGGCGAGGCAGTGAACTTTTTACTCAGGTAAACCAGGTCTATGGGGTCCATTAGCGGATCGGGGGCATATTCGGGGTTGGCTTTCAGCACTTCCAGGTAGCTGCGTTCGGCCCCAAGGGGGTCATCGAGCAGCAGGTAGGTTTGCGCAAGCAAAAGAAAGGCTCTTTGCCGTTGTTCGCGGGTAAAGCCGCTTTCTATGCAGTTGGCCAGCAGTGCGGGTATGCCGTAAAATCTTCCAGCGTTAAATTCGTCAGTTGCCTCATTCAGCACCTGCTCGCAGGTTTGTTCCTGGGCATGCAGGCCGGCAGCCGGCAGCACCAGGATTAAGCCAACTATGGTTGCACGCAACAGCACTTACTGGTAATCGTTTATCAACAGGTTAGGACAGGTGTTTTCGTAAGGCACATCTTCACCAACGTAAATGCGCCATTCTTCGGGAGTCATGTTGCGTTTCATCTTCGGGCAAACCTGTGCAGCCAGAATTTGCGGATCGGTAGGCCAGATTTTCACTTCCGATTCGTGGCAGGCTGCAATCAGGTAATCACCGTTTTTCGAAAAGGCCACATCCCAAACAAAACCATTGTTATCATCCATTACCACCGGCAATTCTTCGAGCTGATCCATGATCCACAACTGCAGGCGCCTGTCTGCTCCGGCACTCGCCAGAAGTCGGCCATCAGGCGAAAACTCCACATCATACACCCCTGCCCTATGCCCGGTTAGTTGCTGGGTTACCTCACCGGCAGCCAGATCGTAAATCCTTACCAGGCCTCTCTTTTCTTTTATTTCAAAGGTTCCGAAGGCCAGCTGCCGGCCCTGCGGATCGAATTTAACAGAGAGAATCTGCGCATTCGCATTTTCGTAAACCACGCGCGCCTGCCCCGTGCGGATGTCAATAACAAACAATCTGCCATCCCACGACCCGGCTGCAATCTGGCTTCCGTCGGCACTGATATGCAGGGTTTTTATTTCCGAACCCGGGGCAGCCAGTACCCGGCTTTTTCCGGAGCGGTAATCAATCCATAAAACCGTTTTATCGCCTTTTGCGGCAATAAGGGCGCTGTTATCGGGCATGAAAGCCAATGCATTTGTAGCCTTAGTTAAATTACTGATTATCAATGTTTTATACGATTCTTTCAAATCCAGTACTTGGATATCAGACGAGTCTGTTCCCACAGCCAGATAGCGTTCATCGGCACTCAGTGCAATTACGCGGTTGGGGTGCTGGTTAAAGAAGTTTACAGCCCTTCCCGATTGGCGTTCATAATCTCCAATGAATATTCTTCCGTCGGCTCCGGCCACAAAAAAGGTGGGCGAAGTATTCGATACGGCCACCGAGTTGAGGCGGTTTCTTGCTGCGCCGGGCATTTTCACGGCATTAAAGCTTGAACCGTTAAATAATTTCAAAGCATGATAAAGACCGTTGTAGATGTAGGGATCGTATTTTTTCCCCTGGTAGCGTTTATTAAAGTGAAAGGCCTGCATAACCTGAGCACCTGCCAGGTCGGGGTCGTCATCTTCCTGATAGGATTTACCTGCCAGCTGCTGGGCAATGGCAAGGTAGTAGAGTCGGTTGGCCCGTTCGTATTCCCGGCGGGCCTCATCGGTTTTTTGTTCGGCTATCTGCCGTTGCTCCCGTTCTTTTTCGCTGGCCTGGTAGGCCAGCTCCCGTTGTTCCTGGGCTTCGCGCAAAGCTGCTTCAGCTCTTAACCGTTCGCGTGTTGCCTCGGCAAGGGCATCGAGGGCCTGCTTTCTGGCTGCTTCAGCTTCCTGGCGGGCTTTGATGGCCGCATCGGTAGCCTGTTCGGCCTCCCTTCTGCGGTTTTCGGCAATGGCGGCCTGTTCTTCAGCGCGAATTTGCTGCTGGCGTGCCAGCTCAAAATTCCGGTCGGCATCAATTTTCTGCAGGTACGCAAATACAAGAAACAACAGCGAAATAGCTGTAGCAATGCCCAGTACGAGTGCCGTTATGCGGGCCCTGCGCAGGGAGCGCTTTTGCAGCAACTCCTGGCTCTTCAGTTCGGCTTCGTATGTAATGCGGCTGGTGTCCAGGAACACCAGTGCGCGTTCAAAAGCCTCATCGTATCGCCTGGCCCACTCGCGGGTGGGCTTCTGCTTTTTCTGCCAGTTCAGGGCCAGCTGCAGGTCAGGAGGGCGCCACAAACCGGTTTTACCTATCTGATACAGGGCAGAGGCTTCGGCCAGGCGCTTGTACATCTGGGCCGATTCAAATTCTTCTTCCACCCAGGCGTTAAGCCGGTTCCAGATGCGTATTAAACTTTCGTGCGAGAGTTCAATAACGGAGTTTCCGCTAAGCTTTGCCGGGTGCGCGGGCATGAGGAATGACCGGCCGGGGGCGCGAAAATGCTCTACTACTTCAATAACCTCAAATTCATCGGCATCGGCCAGTGCGGCAATATGATTTACCGATGCCGGCCTTCGCGATATACGGCCATCGGCTCCTTTTTCGGTTATTGATTTAAAAAGTATTTCGGCTATTTCTTTTTGCCGGGGCGACAGTTCATCCAGTACCTCGTTGGCATGTTGCGATAATGCCTGCTCCATTCGCCCTATGGCATTATAGTGACGAATGTCTATGGGTTCACCGGGTTCGTGGTTTTGCAGCCAGTAATCCCAGGTGCGCATAAGGGCGTGCTGCAGGATGGGAAGTTGGTCCTGGTTACGCCCCATATCGGCCAGCAGCCTGTTTACCAGGCGATCGGAGATTTTACCACCGGCAACGGCCACCGGTCCTTCAATAACAAGCTTCTTCTCGGCTCGGGTCATTTGGGGCACCAGGTAGTTGCTGGTATTTATCACTTCGGCCAAAGCCGGATAGGCCGCACATCTGGCCAGAAAATCGGTGCGCATGGTTACGGCCACGAATACCGGCACTTCGGTTTGCGAAATAGCGTGCAGAATCAGGTTTATATAGCTCTGTAGTTCATTTTCGGCATTGGCAGGATCGGTGTATTTCTGCATCCGGAACAGTTCTTCAAACTGATCGAGCATGAAGAATACATTATCCTGACGGAAGGTTTGAAGGAAACGCGAAACCTCTGCCAGACCATGCGGTCCGCTGCGCAACACCGAAAGAATAATGGCCCGGTAAATGGGCATATCTTCCGGTTGTATGCGTCTGGCGGCGGTCATATAGTCAACCACCGAGTCAGCCAGATTTTGAAGTGGCGATGATCCGGGCCTGGAAATAACTACGTGCCAGTGCGGGCTGCTGTGCGAAACGAATCCTCCGTAAAGTACGGGCACCAGTCCGCACGCCAGTAAGCTTGACTTACCGCTGCCCGAGTATCCCATTACGCAAACAAACCTGTTGGTGGCAAGGCGGGTAAGAATTTCATCTATCTGACCTTCACGTCCGAAGTACAGGTGGCACTCCTCGACAGTAAACGGCCTAAGGCCGGGAAAGGGATTAGGTGTTCCGGTAGCCAGATTAACGGCAGGCCACTGTTCCTGTGGCTCAGTAATACCCGATGGAATGGGATGGCCTACCATAAACTGCAGTTAACAGATTGAAATTTAATGAATTCGTTAGAAATCCCTAAGCAGAAATTAAACGGCATCATAGTTAAAAAAATGGTCTTCAGGCTCCTAGCAAACCAAAACTACCGAAATTAAGATAAAATAACCCTAAAAGGCAAACACTACAGGCTGGCCACGATGCGATCGGCCAGCAATATGTGGTCGGCCATTAGCGTGTAAAAACGGTCTTTGTTAAAACCAAGCAGTACAACCTTTTCAGACGCCCGTATCATATTGGCCTGGGCATAGCCCGGTGACGGGGGCATTTCTCCTATAAAGGCACCTGAAGAAAAGGTACCGGCAAGCTGTCCTACCCTGTAATACTCTGCTGTTCCCTGTACCACCACGAAGAAATCGGGTTGCAGTGCTTCATCCAGAATTAAGGTTTGTCCGGCATGAAGTTGTAACTCTTCGGCAAAATCAGCCAGCGAAGCCAGGGTAATGCCGGGTATATCTTTAAAGGGCTGGTGCTTTTTCAGGAATCTGACTTTGCTAAACACGCTCATGCGGTTGCTTTGTATTACTTCATTTATTTCCCTGGACACGCCCGGGTTTAGCCGGCCAATATTCTGCCTGTACTCATCAGGATTGATTTGCCAGAGTGCCCAGGCCGCCACTTCGCAAATCAGCCGGTCGGGGTTAAACAGGTGAGCCAGAAGGTCCAGCCTGAATGCTTCGAGCTTGTGCTTTCCGATGTAATACAATACGCAGGCTTTGGTCCAGCGGTTCGACTGGGTAAAGTCGCGGTTAATAATAAACTTCATTACGAGTTGCGGATCGAGCCGTGGGCGCGGGTAAAAAACATCGAGTCGCCTGATTCGTTCTTCATCGGATATTTCATCCAGAACCGGAATTATTCGTTGTTTTAGCTGTTCTGAAAGAAACACATCCAGCAGTTCAATGGCGTAGGTTATACCTTCGGTGGTACCGCTTTCAATATTTTCCTTTACCAGCTGTATGGAATGCGTATCGTACAGCATGGCCAGCAGCATGTAGATGTGCTGAATGTCATTCCGGATTTCATCGCGCAAAGAGCTCGTTATGGCCGTTACATCGCGTGCCGAACCCAATTCCTGGATGGCGCTGAGGTTCCACCGGATATCTGCAAGGTCGCTCTCAATAACGTGTTTAATACGGGTAACCTGCGATACGTTGGCTTTAAACCCGCTTTCGCCCAGCGAAAGCAGTACCTGCGCAACAATGGCCTTGTCGGGATAGTCAATTTTATTCCAAAGCAAGTCTCGTGCACGCTTTCCGCCAATTCGGCCCATGGCCTGTATAATGCGTTGCATTACGGCACTGCTTTGCCCCGACCGGTAAAAGGCGGCATCGAGCAGGGGCAGGGTCTTTTCACCTATCTGGACCAGGGCATTGAGGGCCAGGTTACCATATACCGGGTTGTTAAGGTTATCGATAAGCGCATAGATAACATCCTGATTGTACTTTTTAACTGCCGACTTTATGGCGGTTTTGCGAACGCGTGCATCGGTATCCTGCAGCAAATCGCACAGGTATGAAATACACTCTTCGGCAGCTGAGTGCAGCAACAACTCGGCAGCATACTGCCTGTCGTTTGCATTGGATGATTGAACAAGTTGCCTGATTCTTTCTTTGGTAATGTCTCCTCCGCCCTCTATAATATTCCGTATTTCGGCTTTTGTTAACAAGGTTTTCACTTCTGAGTCGGCTTTTTCCGGGTCAACCCGTATAACATACCGGTCGGAAACCGAAAGGCCCTTTAACTCGCTAAGTTTATCCTGCGCAAAGGCGCGTACCGATTCATCGGGGTTGCGCATCAGTGTGTTTATCCAGTTACTTATCTGGTTATAGTTGAATCGCTCCAGAAATTTAAAGGCAAAAACGGCCGAACCACCCGAAGCCCCCGTTAGGCGGTTTTCAAGCTCTGATGCAATGCGGCTGAAGCCCCTTTCCAGTTGTTCCTGGTTTACCTCGGGCTGCTCCAGCCTTAGCCGTATGTTGTTCCGGTAGCCCTGATATAAATTATTGATAATCAGTATATAAGCCACACCCAAAACCAGCAGCAGGCCCACCACATGCCCCACCTCAATGAAAGGCATGGCAGAGAGTGCAAATATGAGCAGCCCGGCCAAAAAGCGCGAGCTTTCGTTTACCAAACCCTCTACCCTGGCTTGGATATTAAAGCGGAAACGGCTGTCGAGCGGAATGAAAAAGAGTTTCAGTACGGGTGTTTCCAGTGAATCGCGAAGAGTCCAGTTTATAAGCCGGGTCATGGCCACGAACAGAAAAAAGTAAAGGAACCCTTCCGCACTGGTTGTTTTATGAAACCCGAAAATAAAGCCGAATACCAGCGCCGATGCTGCAAAAACCATAACCAGAACAGGAAGTATATGCAGCGAAGTGCGAAGTCCGTAGTTTCCAATGATCCGGTTATTAACAAATGTCTGCATCAACAGACTTAAACCGTACACAGCCCCCGTAAAAAAAGCCATGAAATCGGTTAGCGAACGCTGCTCGGTGTATTGTTCTTTTACTGTTTCCTGAAACGAATACTGGGTAACCATAAACACCACCATGGAAACCAACACAATAGCCGATAACTGAAGCACGTAGCGGTCTGAAAACATTCTGCGCAGGCTGGTATGGTACCGCACCTCTTCATCAAACTCACGGGGGTCGTTTTTGATTAGCGGAAACCTGACCGAAATGATTACCAGCAAAGCACCCATGGCCAAAACACTCGCCTGGCAAACAAAGAGGTAGTCAGTTGTACGTTGTACTAAACCCGCTGTTAGGGGTATGGATAAAGAGGCGACAATGGCGGCCACCAGCTGTCCCGTGTCAATCCACCCGATAATGCTTTTCGATTGCCTGAAATTAAACAAACGGCCAAAAATCCCCCAGTAGCTTAACAACAGCAAAGCTACAATGGGGCCGGAAGCACAAAACATGGCAAACACTGCGGGTTGCCGCCATTGCTCACTGCCGTAGTTAAGTATAACGTAAGCCAGAACGGTAAACAAAAAAACAGAGAGTGTAACCAAAGCGGTTAACAATGAAAACCGTATGGTATTCTGAAGCCAGATGAAAATGCCTGATAGCAGAATTCCCAGTGCCCCGGATATAAGAAAGGCAACGTCCAGATATTGGCCGAGGCGGTTAAGAAAGAGCGAATCGGCCGTAACCTGATAGGTGGCAATAAACACCCCCATAAAAAAGCCCGTGGCCAGCATCAGCACGATTTGTGTCTGCTGGCGCACGTTTTGGGTAAGCGAAGAAAAAAATGCAGGCATAAAACAAAAATAAAAAAAGCCCGGAACATTATTCCGGGCCTGCAGTTCGAATGGCAAAACGAACTATTTACTGTTGGTGTTTTCCTGGTTTTTTTTGAAAGCTTTATCCTTTTCGGCCTTTTCTTTCAGATAGGCCTCGTTAAGGCCCTTAAGCACATCCTGTGTAATATCCAGTGTATCGTGGGCATATAGCAGGTCGCTGGAGGGGTCAAATTTCAGCACCACCATTAAGCCTCTTTGCTTTCCGTATTCTTTTAAAAAAGCCGTAACGCGGTCGTACAGCTCTTTGTTAATACGGGCCTGGTCGTTCATCAGTTCCTGCGAAATGCTCTGCTCGAACAGCTGCAGATTCTGCTGTTTACGCGCCAGGTCCTCTTCCACGGCACGAACCTGCCCGATGGTCATGTTGTTCATGTTGCGCTGGTAGGCTTCGAACTCCCCTTTCAGACTTTCGGCCCGCTTGCGGTAATCGCTTTCTATTTTCTGTTTCTTGGCCTCCATTATTTCAACCGAAGTCTTGATGTATTCATAATGCTCAAGCAGGGTATCGGCATTCACATAGGCTATTTTAAAATCAGAAACCGATGCAACAGCCGCTTCCGGAGAATTTTCCCTGCCGGATGAAAAGTGCAGGTAATAGAGAAGTATAAGGGCTACGGCAAGTACACCATTAATAATGAGCGATATATTTTTCATAATCTGAAATTAAGTCGGCAAATATAATACGCTCATGTCTTAAACCAGCCGGCATACATAGGATAATTCCTGGCCGTTCGCGAAATGGTTTCCAGCAGCTCGGGGGTAACGTCCTTCACCCTTCGGGCCGGAACACCGGCATACACGCTTCCCGGCTTGATTACCGTTCCGGGCAGTACCACCGCACCGGCAGCAATTACCGAATTGCTGCCCACCACGGCGTGATCCATAATAATAGCCCCAATGCCAATCAGCACATTGTCTTCTACCGTACAGCCATGCACCACGGCATTATGCGCAATAGAAACATTACTGCCAATAACAAGTCTGGCCTTTTCATAGGTACAGTGCAAAACCGCTCCGTCCTGTATGTTGGTGTTGTTCCCGATTACAATAGAATGAACATCGCCCCGTACCACGGCATTGAACCATACCGTACAATTATCGCCCATGGTAACATCTCCGATAATTACAGCGCCATCGGCCAGAAAACAGTCCTTTCCGAAGCGCGGAGTAAAACCTCTTACTGATTTTATTGTAGCCATAACTGACAACCTGTCAGGAAAACCGGCCTAAATTATTAAATTTGTGCCCACTTTATCCATATGTCAAATATAATTTCAGATTTGAACCTGCTCGAGCCGGCAAACACAGTTTCGGATGAAATCCGTACCACCCCCAACACCAGTACCGGCAAAAGCCGGAAACTGTATATTGAAAGTTATGGCTGCCAGATGAATTTTTCAGACAGCGAAATCGTAGCCTCTATTCTACAAAAGGAAGGTTTTGATACCACCTCCGATGAAAGCCAGGCCGATGTTATTTTCCTTAACACCTGTTCCATACGCGAAAAAGCCGAACAAACAGTCCGCAACCGGCTGGCCCAGGTTAACCAGCTTAAACGCAAAAAACCAGGCCTTATAATTGGTATTCTGGGTTGCATGGCCGAACGACTGAAAACCGCACTGCTGGAAGAAGAAAAAACCGTTGACCTGGTAGCCGGCCCCGATGCCTATCGCGACCTGCCTAACCTGTTGCAGCAGGCCGATGAAGGCCAACGCTCGGTAAACACCTTTCTCTCGCGCGAGGAGACCTATGCCGATATTGCACCGGTGCGCCTCCATTCCAATGGCGTTACAGCTTTCATTTCCATTATGCGCGGGTGCGACAACATGTGCACTTTTTGCGTGGTGCCTTTTACCCGCGGCCGGGAGCGAAGCCGCGACCCCCGCTCCATTGTAGCCGAAGCCACCCGCCTTTTTGAACAGGGCTACCGCGAAGTAACCCTGCTGGGGCAGAACGTAGATTCGTACGCCTGGAGCCCGGAAGAAAACAACAAGGCATTCATGCAGAAAAAAGGCATCAGGCCTCAGGTAAACTTTGCCAATCTGCTGGAAATGGTGGCCCGCATAAACCCCCTGCTTCGGGTGCGTTTTTCCACCTCGCATCCCAAAGATATTACTGATGAGGTGCTGCACACCATGGCCCGGTACGACAACATCTGCAAATACATTCACCTGCCGGTACAAAGCGGCAGCAACCGCATACTGGAGTTGATGAACCGCGGCTACACCCGCGAATGGTATCTGAACAAAATAGCGCGCATACGCCACATACTGGGTAATGACTGCGGCCTTTCGAGCGATATGATTGCCGGCTTCTGCACCGAAACGGAAGAAGACCATCAGGCTACCCTTTCGCTCATGGATGAAGTGATGTTCGATTTTTCGTACATGTTTTACTATTCCGAACGCCCCGGAACCGCGGCAGCCAAAAAGCTTAAAGATGACGTGCCGCCCGAAGTAAAAAAGCGAAGGCTAAATGAAATCATTAACCGGCAAAATGAACACGCGCGCCTGCGCAACGAAGCCGACAAAGGCCGCGTGTTTGAAGTACTCGTGGAAGGGGAATCCAAAAGATCGGCCGAATACCTGCAGGGGCGCAATTCGGCCAACAAAGTGGTGATCTTTCCCCGAAGAAACTACCGGAAGGGAGACTATGTGCATGTACGCATAACCCACTGTACATCAGCTACTTTATTTGGAGAAACCATTTAAGATATGACCGGCATAGATTCGGAGATTCAAAGCATAAAGCAACGCTTCGGCATTATTGGCAATTCACCGCTGCTTAACCATGCCGTGCGCGTAGCCATGCAGGTTGCCCCTACCGATATGTCGGTACTCATTACAGGCGAAAGCGGTGTGGGAAAAGAAATCTTTTCAAAAATCATCCACCACCTAAGTCCGCGCAAACACGGCCAGTTTATAGCCATAAACTGCGGAAGCATTCCCGAGGGCACCATCGACTCCGAGCTCTTCGGCCATGAAAAGGGCTCGTTTACAGGCGCCCACGAAGCCCGGAAGGGCTATTTCGAAGTTACCAACGGAGGAACCATTTTTCTGGACGAAATTGGCGAAATGCCGCTGGGCACACAAGCCCGCCTGTTGCGCGTGCTGGAATATGGCGAATTTATTAAAGTTGGCTCCAGCAAGGTGCAGAAAACCGATGTTCGCGTGGTGGCCGCTACCAATGTAAACCTGCTGCGCAGTGTAGAAGAAGGCCGGTTCCGCGAAGATCTGTACTACCGCCTGAGCACCGTACCCATTTACGTTCCGCCACTGCGCGAGCGCGGCCGCGATATTGAGTTGTTGTTCAGAAAATTTGCAACCGACTTTGCCGAAAAGTATAAGGTAAAGCCCATTACCCTTACCGATGAGGCCCGCGAAATATTGTTAAAGTACCGGTTTCCCGGAAACATCCGCCAGTTAAAAAACCTGGTCGAACAAATGTCGGTACTGGCCACAACCGACAAGGAGATAACAGCCGAAAAACTAATGGAATATTTGCCGCGCGAAACGTCATTGCCGGCCATTGTGCCGCGTACGCCCAACGGTTCGCACGAAACGCTTAGTGAACGCGACCTGCTGTACAAGGTACTGTTCGATATGAAGAAGGATGTGGTGGAACTAAAAAAAATTGTTCTGGAACTGCTTACCCGCCCCGCCAGTGCCGGCCAGATTTTAAAAGACAACCATGCGCTCTTCGAAGGCATTCAACCCCAGGCTTCGCCCGAAGTGCCCGGCGAAACCGCCATTCTGAACCTTAAACCCTCTTCCACCGATCACGATGACACCATTGAAGTGCAGGACATTAGCCATGAGGCTGAAGATGAAACCCTTTCTATCGAAGAAAAGGAAAAAGAACTCATTATACGTGCACTAAAGAAAAACAACAACCGCAGAAAATATGCTGCGCGCGATCTGGGTATTTCCGAGCGTACCCTGTACCGGAAAATAAAGCAATATCACCTTGAAAATCTGTAAACTGGCTTTAACGGCTGTAATCCTGCCGGCAATACCAATGTTCCTGAGCCATTGCGGCATCTATTCTTTTCAGGGAACGGCCACCAACGCCCGCACCATTACCATTGCCGAATTTTACAATAACACCGAACTGGCTCCGCCTACCATAGGACAGGTGTTCACCAACCGGCTGAAAGATTATATGATTCAAAACACCAACCTGAGCGTTGTTCCCGAAAACGGAGAACTGCAACTGGAAGGCATTATTACCGGCTACCAGCTCACCCAGGTTGCTCCTGTGGCCGGTGCCGATCCCGCCCGGGGCGATCTGGCCGCCAGCACACGCTTTACCATTACCGTTAAAGTAACCTACATCAACACCCTTGACCCCACCATGAGCTTCAAAGAGCGCAGCTTTTCTTTCTTTAAAGACTTTAGCAACGACCTGAGCTTTGCCGATGTTGAGGAGACGCTTACACGGCAAATTATGGATCAACTCATCCTGGACATATTTAACGCCTCGGTGGCCAATTGGTAAAAAAAACTTATTTTTAGCATCCGCAACTTTGGATAAAAGTGGAGAAAAGCTTTTCAGAAATTTTAAGCAACGCCCCGGAATTCACGGAACAGGAGTACCAGCAGCTCAGGCAATGGGCCGAACAGTACCCGTATGCCCAGGCCCTTAAGGTTGCCGTTGCCTGTGCAGCCTGGCACCTGAACCATCCCCACAAGCAGGAACACCTCCAGATAGCAGCCGTTTACGCGGCCAACCGCACCGTACTCAAGGAATGGATAGATAAAATTCAGCATAAAAAACCAGCCGAAGCCCCGCCTGCCCCGCCCGACCAGCCGGTTGAAGCAAACATAGCCGAGACGCTTTTGGCCGACATAGCCCTGTTGCGCCAGAGCATGAAAAAGTTTGAAGAGGCTGCCAGCCAGATACCGCAACGCAGTGAGCAGGCTACTGCCAAATCCAAAAGCAAAAAGCAACGCCTGCTGGAGGCTGTTCGGCAGCTTAAAAAGGAACAGCAAACCCAACAACAGACCCCGGGTGATAAACCCAAAAAGAAAACAGTTCGCAGAAAAAGAAAATCAGAGTCGGACGCCCTTCTGGAAGAAATCAGTTCCCGGCAGGCCATTGAACCCGAAAACAACAAAACCCGCGAGCAGATTGAAATAATAGACCGGTTTATTGAAAAAAGCCCGTCAATTGGTGCGTCCCCTGCTTCCCCGCCCCAATTACCCGAACAGGACTTAACCACCTCCCCTCAAGACCAGGACTTCAGCGAACACATCGTATCGGAAACCCTGGTCGAAATACTGCTCCGGCAGGGTAAAAAAGACAGGGCCATAGAGGTGTTGAAAAAGCTAATTTGGAAGTTTCCGCAAAAAAAAACGTACTTTGCGGCCCGTATTGACGAACTGAAAAAATAACATGCTTACCTTTATTACAGGCCTCATTCTTTTCTGCTGCGTATTGCTGGTGCTGGTAATCCTGGCGCAGAACGCAAAAGGAGGCGGCCTTACCAGCCAGTTTGGCGGCTCAGGGGCCACGCATTTAATCGGTGTAAAGAAAACGGGCGATCTGCTGGAACGCCTCACGTGGGGATTTGCCATTGCCATTATGGTACTGAGCCTGTCCACCAGCTTCCTGGGCGGCAGCACTACCCCCGAAGGCAGCAATATTCTTGAAAAAGCCAGCGAACAGGCGGCACCGTCACAACCGCAGGGGGATAACCTGCTTCCTCAAGGCGATTCAGCCCGGTAGCCTCAGGCGGCTGCCGACAGATGTTTAACCAAAAGGCGTTTGGCCACAGGCATAAGCGTGGCAGTAAAGGGTATGCGCAACCGGCTTATTACCACATACGCCGCCGGGTTGGGTAAGTCTGAAAACCGCCTGGTTAAACTAATCTTCAGGTTTTCGTAAGGCTCAAAAGGGCTTTTCTGAGCCGTTTCAATATACCGCGTGTTCAGGCTGCGCAGCTGCTCCTGCTGCTCTTCGTAAATGCTTAACTGATAACGGTATATGCTGGTCTCATCTTCCGGTGGCTGGGTTACGAACAGGTATCCTTCGTGGGCATAGAGAGGCGTAACGCCTACCGGAGCCAGCTCGCAATGCGATTCCACATACTCGTAAATAAGTGAGCCTTCATCCAGCGATTCTTTGATTTGCGGAATGGCAAACTCAATAATGGAGGCTAGCTCGTTCATCACCGAATCATCTTCTACCAGCTGCCGATAGGTTAGAATCAGTTTCTTAAAGTCTTCAAAGGACAATTCCCTCGGAAATTGATCGCGCAAAAGAGTACGGTTTTCCTGAACCGCTTTCAGATTCTGATAGTGAAACACCAGATCGCTTAAAAAAGGATACAACTCAACCCTGCCAAACGACTCCCTAACCTTCTGCAAATAAGCCAGCAGCACGTACTTCTTATACTCAAAATCGATGAGCCCCTGCGTTAACCAGTCTTTCGATAGCGAATCCATAGCAATTTATTGGCTAAAAATCCCTAAAATGTAACTAAATCTGTATATGCTGTCAACCCTTATCATATTATGTCAGGTAACTGACAATTCGGCTATGAATACCGGTGGCTCAGGGAAATGTAAATCCTGAAAAAGGTAAAAAAATCTGCCAAAAATACAGTTTTGCCCCTGCCCGTGGCCTCTGGCACAATTGCTGATAAACAGGGAACTGTCGATTTACCTTCTTAACCAAAACTCAGATAAGCTATGGCTAAAATCAATTTTAAACCAAACGAGGACCGGGTGCTGGTAGAACCTGCACCTGCGGAAGAAAAAACCGCTTCCGGAATCATCATCCCCGACACAGCCAAGGAAAAACCCCAGCGCGGACGCATTGTGGCTGTTGGTGACGGTTTGAAAGACAAACCGGTAACCGTTAAGGTTGGTGATGAAGTACTCTATGGTAAATATGCCGGTACCGAAATCACCATTAACGGCAAAGAGTATCTCATCATGAGAAACTCCGACATCTTCGGTATCATCTAAATCAACATCTAACCCAAAACCAAACAACTATGGCAAAAGAAATTACCTTCGACACCACCGCCCGCGAAAAACTCAAACGGGGCGTTGATAAGCTGGCCGATGCAGTAAAAGTTACGCTCGGCCCCAAAGGACGCAACGTAATTCTGGATAAAAAATTCGGTGCACCGGCCGTTACCAAAGACGGCGTTTCGGTAGCAAAAGAAATCGAGCTCAAAGATCCCATTGAAAATATGGGCGCCCAGCTGGTAAAAGAAGTAGCCAGCAAAACAGCCGACGCCGCCGGTGACGGTACCACTACCGCAACCGTTCTGGCACAGGCCATCTTTAACCACGGCATTAAAAACGTAGCTGCAGGTGCCAACCCCATGGACCTGAAGCGTGGAATTGACAAAGCCGTGGCCGCTGTAGTAGAAAACCTGAAGAAACAATCCAAAAAAATCAAAGACTCCAGCGAAATTCAGCAGGTTGCCACCATCTCGGCCAACAACGATGAAACCATCGGTAAAATGATTGCCGATGCCATGGACAAAGTGGGCAAGGATGGTGTAATTACCGTAGAAGAAGCCAAGGGTACCGAAACGGAAGTTAAAACCGTTGAAGGTATGCAGTTCGACCGCGGCTATCTGTCGCCCTACTTTGTTACCAACACCGAAAAGATGGAGGCCGAGCTGGATAACCCTTACATTCTGATCTACGACAAGAAAATCAGCGGCATGAAGGAACTGCTCCCGATACTGGAAGCAACCGTTCAAACCGGCAAACCGCTGCTGATTATTGCCGAAGAAGTTGAGGGCGAAGCCTTGGCTACCCTGGTGGTGAACAAAATACGTGGCGCCCTGCGCGTAGCCGCCGTTAAAGCCCCCGGCTTTGGCGACCGCCGGAAAGCCATGCTTGAAGATATCGCCATACTTACCGGCGGTCAGGTAATCAGCGAGGAACGCGGATACAAACTGGAAAACGCTACCCTCGACTACCTGGGCCGGGCCGAAAAGGTAATTATCGACAAAGACAACACCACCATTGTAAATGGTGCCGGTAAAAAGTCGGATATCCAGGGCCGCATCAACCAGATCAAGGCTCAGATTGAAACCACCACTTCCGACTACGACCGCGAAAAACTGCAGGAACGCCTCGCCAAGTTAAGTGGTGGCGTGGCCATTCTCTACGTGGGTGCTGCCACCGAAGTAGAAATGAAGGAGAAGAAAGACCGCGTAGACGATGCCCTGCATGCCACCCGCGCTGCCGTTCAGGAAGGTATTATACCGGGTGGTGGCGTAGCCTACCTGCGCGCCATCGATGCACTGAAAGATGTTGAAACCGATAACGAAGATCAGGCTACCGGTGTAAACATCATTCGCCTGGCACTCGAAGCCCCGCTGCGCATTATTGCCGAAAATGCCGGCCAGGAAGGTTCGGTAGTGGTGAATAAAGTGCGTGAGGGCAAAAAAGACTTTGGTTACAACGCCCGCGAAAACAAATACGAAGAATTCTTCAGCGCGGGTATTATCGATCCTACCAAAGTAGCCCGCCTGGCGCTTGAAAACGCCGCCTCTATTGCCGGCCTGCTGCTCACCACCGAAGCTGTGGTAAGCGAAATACCGGAAGAAAAAGAACCGGCAGCCGCTCCCGGCCGCGGCGGAATGGACATGATGTAATGCCCTGAGGTACAAATTAAAAAAGCCCTGCCACCGTGCAGGGCTTTTTTATTGCCCGCCTTGTTTTAAATCTACCGTAAGGTTTATATCTTGTGCGATGTGAAAAACCCATCTCCCAATGGTTATCCATCAAAACTTTGCTGACTTTGTCCTGTTTCTGTACATCCACATGGCGCATGCCGACAGTGAGTTTCATGATACCGAAATGGCCGTGGTGAAAGACAAAATGAAAAAACTATATCCGGCCAGTACAGATTACGATGCAAAACTCAGGGAAGTGCTTGCCCAATATCAGGACTTCGACAAATCGAAACTGCGCACTCTTTTCCGCGATACCTTCCGTCATTTTTCCAACATCCGGTTTCCGGTAAAATATCATATCTACACCGACCTGTACGAAATAATCAACGCTGACGGCAAGATAGACGATTCGGAAACGGCCGCGATGCAGGAGCTCAAGGAGATTATCGAACTATCGAATTAATCCTTATCGCGCTGTAAACCGTTTCTGTACAGCATCCAGGCCATAAAGGCAAAAAAGGCCATGCCCAGCACATAGTATCCGCCGGTTCCCAGCCATTGTACGAGTATATGCTCAGCATTTATATTCTGAAGGCCTCTGTAAACTTGTTCATTAACTGATAACAGGGCTATAATTACGCCGGCCAGTGCACCGCCGGCTATCAGCCCGGTAGCAAAGAGACTTCCCCGGCTCAGTTCATCATCCTGGGCTGCACCGTATTTCTTTTCCATCTGCCAGTCGGTAATGCCCTTCAGCGCACCTCCTATAAAAATGGGCAAGGTAGTAGCCAGCGGCAGATATAACCCTATGGCAAATGCCAGTGCCTTTATGCCGCAAAGCTCAATCATTACGGCAATGAAAACGCCCACCATAACAAACTGCCAGTCGAGGTTAAACGAAAGGATACCCCTGATAAGTGTTGCCATAAGGGTGGCCTGAGGTGCAGCATACCGGTCGGTTCCAATGGCATGCTGATAGCCCTGTGCCACCAGGTCGGGCGTTGGGGTATCCAGCACTTTCACCACATAGCCAATAGCAATAGACGACACCACCACACCAATAAAAAGCGCCAGCTGTTGATACCGCGGTGTGGCGCCTACCAGAAAACCGGTTTTCAGATCCTGCGAGGTAGCTCCGGCATTGGCAGCGGCAATGCAAATCATACCTCCGACAACCAGCGCCATGGGTTCATAAATTTTGCCGGTCCAGCCCACGGCAGTGAATATTAAACAGGTACCCATAAGCGTGGCAATGGTCATGCCCGAAACGGGGCTGTTGCTGCTGCCCACCAGCCCTACTATGCGGCTGGCTACGGTAACAAAAAAGAACCCAAACGTTACAATAAGCACGCCCAGCAGTAACTTTTGTAAAAAACCATCGCCGGGAATATTGGGCATAATGGTAAGTACGGCTACCAGCACCAGGCTGCCAACGATAACCACTTTAAACGACAGGTCGCGCTCTGTACGCAAAATGCCCGCTTCTCCTTTTTCACGCAACGACCGGATGCTCTCGCGAAAACTGTTAACAATGGTGGGTATGGTTTTAAGCAGGGTAATGAATCCACCAGCCGCCACGGCACCGGCCCCTATCTGCCGGATGTAGGCCCTGTAAATGGCATCGGCATAACTGCTGAAGGTGACCGTTTCGGGGTTCCAGTTGCCCGGCCCGCCCGGCGTACCAAGGTCGGCCAGATACCCCAGTTTAACCAGTTGCAGGGCAATGGTTTCAGCCGGAACCAGGGTAGCCAGCAAAGGCGTAAGGCCCCACCATGCCAGCACCGAACCGGCAACCAACACCCCCGATATTTTCGGACCAATGATATATCCCACACCAAGGTATTCGGGTGTGATTTCGGCACGCGTGGCAGCCGAGGGCCAGAACTTGTTCAACTGGCTGGTTATATATGCAGGTGTTTCGGCTATAACATGAAACACCTTTTGAAGCATGGCATAAACCAGGGCCACACCCATACCAATAAAGGCCGTTTGTGCAAACACTCCTCCCCGCTCGCCTGCCTGGAGTACCGAGCCGCAGGCCGTGCCTTCGGGATAGGGCAGTGAGCCGTGCTCGTTAACAATAAGCGATCGCCTGAGCGGAATCATCATTAACGTGCCCATTATCCCGCCAAAAGCTGCAAGAACCAGAATGGTGAGGTAGTTGAAGTAGGCATCGCCAACGCTGCTGCCGTCTTCACCTGCCGACAGGAACAGAAAAACCCGGCAAGGTAAACACCACTCCGGCGGCAATTGACTCACCGGCCGAACCGGTAGTTTGTATGATGTTGTTTTCCAGTATGGTTGTTTTAAGGAACCTGCGCCCCAGCGTAATTGCTATAACGGCTATGGGAATAGAAGCCGATACCGTAAGGCCGGCCCGCAAAGCCAGATATACGGTTGAAGCTCCAAACAAAACACCGAACAATGCACCGGTTACAACCGATTTTACTGTAAACTCCGGCATATTTTGCTCAGGAGAAACATAGGGTTTAAACGTTTTACCTGTCTGCATTTCTTTTAAACTATTGTTTACTATTGTTTGGGGGTTACCATCATGTTATAAACCAGCATGAGGCCGGTAGATATTAAACCAATACCCGCCAGGGTATACCACATCATGGCAGGATTGCTGTCCAGATAAGTGCCCCGCAGCCAGTCGGCCAGCCCTCCTGCCGTAACCGAGCCTATGGCTACGGGCAGAAAAGCAAAGCCCATAAAAGTACCTACCTGATTGCGCGGAGCCAGCGACCCCACATATTCATAAAAGCGGGGCGCCTGGGTGGCTTCGCCCAACGCAAACAGGGCCACGCCCAGTATAGCCGACCACACTGCGGGTACGGACCCGATTATTATCCACGAGAGGCTGGAGATAAGGAACCCTACCGTCATGGCCGTTATGGGCTTCCACTTTTTTACCAATGCTGTTACCGGAACCGAAAGAAATATTATGGTCCAGGCATCAACCGTTTCCAATATTTCAAAACGTTCAAACTTCAACACTTCGGTAATGTAAAACGGAAAGGAGTAGAAGATCTGCCAGAACATCATCCAGAAACCGGAAAAGATCAGCAGGAATGTCATAAACTTAAGGTTACCGAATACCATAATCATATCCGAAAACACTTTGCTGAATGTTCTGCGTTCTTCTCCGTCAGCGGTTTGCGGCTCACGGAAGAACAGAAGTGTGCCAACAATAAGTAGAAAAGAAGTAGCCGAAGACATGATGAGAACGTATTCTATGCCGAGCGATTGCCGCACCTCCATGGCCAGAATAGGGCCAATGGCTCCGCCAAGATTCACCAGCATGTAATACACTGAATATCCCAGGGCACGAACCTGCTCGCCGGTGGTTTTGGCAACCGTACCTACAATGCAGGGTTTTATGAGCGAACCACCCACGGCGGTAAGCAGCAGCACCGCCAGCACATAATTTCTTTTGCCCACCAGCTGCGTAACAGCCTCACCGTACTCAAGACCGGCCAGGCCAATCAAAAAATATCCCACACAAAAAAAACTAAAACAGGCGATAAGGGTTTTACGGAATCCGTACTTATCCACAAACACTCCGGCCACCACCGGAAGAAAGTATAACACGAAGTTAAAAATGCCTGCAAGGGTACCGGCCTCTTTATCAAGACCTACTTTATTGGCCAGGTAATACGTAAGCACAGCCTTCGAGCCGTAGTAGGCCAGTCGTTCAAAAAGTTCAAGGGTATTGGCTATCCAGAAAGAGGACGAAAACCCCGAATAGAGCTGACGGATTCGCGCAGCAATCATGTATTTGGTTCAGGTTTGGTTGCCGGAAAAGTAGAAGTTATCCATCAATTTGGCAAAACAAACCGCACAGAAAGGTTTCAATTATCAGGAAACAGACCCGGTATAACACAACATCCTGCTGCACACCGGCACAATAGCCGGCAAGCCGCGCTATCGTTCGGGGGCAAGGCTCCATTTTTCGGGCGACCGCCATAACCCCGAAAGCAATAACTCGCGCATAAAAATAAATTCCTTGGGCAGCCGGTCGTACATTTTTTCAAACAATTCAGCATGTGCCAGCAATTCCTTTTTCCACTCCTCGCGGTCTATAGACATCAGGCGGTCGAAGTCTCTTTTAGAAAAATCCAACCCGCGCCAGTCCATGTCTTCGTAGGCCGGCATCCAGCCGATGGGACTTTCAACGGCATTGGTTTTTCCTGAAATCTTTTCTACTACCCAGCGAAGCACGCGCATGTTTTCGCCAAAGCCGGGCCAGATAAAGTTGCCCTGCTCATCTTTTCTAAACCAGTTCACGCCAAAAATGCGGGGCGGGTTCGGAATGGCGCGCCCAAACTGAAGCCAGTGGTTAAAATAGTCGCCCATGTGGTAGCCGCAGAACGGCAGCATGGCAAAGGGGTCGCGTCTAACCTTGCCAATTTCACCAAAGGCGGCGGCTGTCATTTCTGAGCCCATGGTTGCGGCCAGATAAACCCCGAAGTTCCAGTTATGGGCCTGATAAATAAGGGGCACGGTGGTGCTTCTGCGCCCGCCAAAAATAAAGGCACCAATGGGCACACCCTGAGGGTTTTCCCATTCGGAATCAATGGAGGGGCATTGCGATGCCGGGGCGGTAAAGCGGGCATTAGGATGTGCGGCAGGCTGGCCAGAAGCCGGATCGTGCCGCTGTCCGCGCCAGTTGATGAGGTTTTCTGGCGGTTCTTTGGTAAGGCCCTCCCACCACACATCGCCATCTTCGGTAAGGGCCACATTGGTAAATATGGTGTTGCGCGAAATGGTGGCCATGGCGTTGGGATTGGTCTTTGCATTGGTGCCGGGGGCTACGCCAAAGTAGCCGTACTCCGGATTAATGGCATACAGCCTTCCGTCTTTACCAGGCTTTATCCAGGCAATATCATCGCCTACGGTTGTTACCTTCCAGCCTTCCATGGCAGCAGGAGGTATAAGCATAGCAAAATTGGTTTTACCGCAGGCGCTCGGAAAGGCGGCAGCCACATACGTTTTCTGCCCTTCCGGGTTTTCTACTCCCAAAATAAGCATATGCTCGGCCAGCCACCCATGGTCGCGCGCCAGCACGCTGGCTATGCGCAGGGCAAAACACTTTTTACCTAACAGGGCATTACCTCCATAGCCCGAACCATACGACACAATGGAACGCTCTTCGGGATAATGAACGATGTATTTGGTAGTGGGATTGGTGGGCCACTTCGAATCGCGTTCACCGGGTTTAAGGGGTGCGCCTACCGAGTGCAGGCACTTTACAAATTCGCCCTCTTCGCCCAGCACCTCCATCACGCGTTTTCCCACGCGTGTCATGATGTGCATGTTCACCACCACATACTCCGAATCGGTAAGCTGTATTCCATAATGCGATATGGGCGAGCCAACAGGCCCCATGCTGAAAGGAATAACATATAAGGTGCGCCCGGCCATGCAACCGTCCATCAGCCGCTCCAAAGTTTGTTTCATCTCTTTCGGATCTACCCAGTTATTGGTGGGCCCTGCGTCTTCTCTTCGGCGGCTGCAGATAAACGTGCGGTCTTCTACGCGGGCCACATCGCTGGGATCTGAGAAGCAGGCATAACTGTTGGGTCGTTTTTCAGGATTGAGCCGAATAAATGTGCCCTTCTCTACCAGCATATTGCACAGTTCATCATACTCTTCTTTCGAGCCATCGCACCACCGTACCCGGTCGGGTTTGCACAGGCGAACTACTTCATCAATCCATTGCAGGGCTTTTTCGTGCCGAACCGAATAGCCGGCACGCTTCTCAGACGTATCCGTTAACATAACCTGAAATTTGCGCGGCAAGTTACACATTGCCCCTGAATAAACAACCTTTGCAAACGATTGAAACCTGCTGAATAACTTATTTTTATGCAGCCCGCAAGAAAAATCTTGAGCTAAAAACAATAATTTTTACCTTTGAGGTTTTTCAATCCCCAAAAAACCAAAGTTTTAACTATGAAAGGTCCGTTTCAAAAGCTTTTTGTTCTGATTTTTACCATTGTATGTTTCTTTAACGCTTCCGCGCAGACAACCGAAGTTGCCGTTACAGATGAGGAGCTGGAAAAATACGTGGTAACCATGGATTCGGTTGCTGTGCTTACCGAGCTCATTAAACAAACCATTACCGACCTTGTTAACAACAACCCTGCTCTATCCGCCTCCCGGTATAACGAACTTTCGCGCATTCTGGGTGATTCTGTAAAACTCAAAGAAGCACAGGCCACGGAAGAAGAAATTCGGGCGCTGAAAGAAATAACCGCCCGAAGAGACGAAGAAACCCGCAAACTGCAGGAAACCTTCAATAAGCTGGCTACCGAATACGTGGGCGCTGCCACCTACAATAAAATAAGAAATGCCCTGCGCAGCGACAGCGCCCTTAAAACCCGCTATGAAACCATGATGGCCGAAAGGAAAAAATCCCGGCAGGGCTGATTTTGCCTAACCTGTTGATTTATAGTAAGTTTGTCCCATATTTTTGAGCTTATGAGGGGCAAAAGCAGGATTACTTTGCTACTTTTTGCGGTGGCAGCAACTTTTGCCGGAGCGCAAAGCGGACCTTTTGCATCGTACGACTGCCGGCCGGAGGAGGAAATAATCCGCGCCACCGAACTGGCAAATCGGGCAACACGGGCTAAGCAACTCCTGGACTCTCTTATTCAGTCTGAAATAGCCGATGCCTTCAGCATACCAGACATTCTGCCGGTTTATGAAGACACCCTTAACGGATGGAAATACTGGACCTTTGCCGAAAACTTTGCATTTGGCAAGAACCGCGGAAACATACCCATGATTACTGCGGTGGAAGCCCTGCACCCCTACTTTCGCGACAAGGTAATAGCGCTCATTGCCCGTGCCAGAAAAGCCGGCATTGAACTGGCAGTGGTAGAAACTTACCGTACACGCGCCAAGCAAATGGAATACAAAAGCATGGGGCGAAAGTATACACGTACCGGAGCCGGCGCATCAAAACACCAATATGGCCTGGCGGTAGATGTTGTGCCTATGGTAAACGGAGTACCCCAGTGGCACAACCGCGCCCTATGGCACAAAATAGGCGTTATGGGCGAGCGGTTGGGTCTGCGCTGGGGCGGCCGCTGGCGCAACCCGTACGACCCCGGACATTTTGAATGGACCGGAGGCCTTACTACACAACAACTTGCTGCCGGCCAGCTTCCCCTGCCACCCAAAAGTATGGAGCAATATCCCTGCCTGGAACAAGACCTGAGACTGCTGAAAAAATTCTGGAACGAATGGGAAATAAACCAGGCCGTTATGGCCAAAAATAAATAATGCCACCAAGGCACCCCTATAGTTCCAACTCAATGGTTTCGCCTACTCCAAATGCTTTATTTCCGCCTGCCTTTCCTTGCAGATTGCTTTTTCCGGCTTTTAGCGATTTTGTTTTGTTTGCTTTTTGTTTTTTTTCCGCGGGTGTTGCCTCGCTTTTTTTTCGCCCCTGACTTTCCTGGAAGAGACTTTGCTGAACGCCCTGCGGGTAACTTGTCTTTTTTTTTAAAGGGGGCTCCTCCTTTTTATCTTTTCCCTTACCCGGCTCAGCATCCTGGGTAACCGGCTCAGGCTCTTCCTCTGCCAGACTTACGCGTACCACTTTATGCTGACTTAAGCGGTTGCCCAGGGCTTTCCATCCCTTTACATCAATGGCATCTTCCAGATTTACTATTTCTTTTACCTTGTCTTTCGACTTGCCCTTTATCAGCTCCACTTCTACTTCCGGGTTTTCCTTTAGTGTAGCTACAATAAGGCGGGAGCCTATGGCTTCTGATATGAAATTGAACTCCTTATCGGGGGTGGACGTTTCTACCAGGAACCGCTTAACCATAAATTGCTTGGAGCTTCCGTCAACATAAACAGCCGAAACGGGCTTTTTGGGGTTAAACTTTTCTACCCGTAATGTTTTTTCGGGGTCGAAGCGCGCGTTAAGGTCGAAGCCCGTAACTTTATAAGTGCCATTTGTAAAGAAGGCAATGAGCTGGTCGTTGTTGTCGAACTTACCCAGGTAGTAACCGCGGCTTTCGCGGTTAAGCCTTCCGGCAAAGGCATCGTACCACATATCGATTTTGCCCAGCGTGGAGGCGCCTTCGCGTAACTTTTCAACCTTCCGAACAGGATATTTGGTTAATGTATTGCCGCGGGCGCCACGTCCTTTAATTTCAATATCGGCAAAATCGAACTCGAAAATCTTTTTGCGTGCAGTGCACGACTGCGACAGCTTTACCTCAACCACTTCGGCTTCACCGTTCGGATTGCCCGATACATAAAGGATTCGCGAGTTGGGGTTGCCCTGCGTTAAATCGTATTCCTTGTCGCGTATAACACCGGGCAGTGTAAATCTTTTGGCAAAGCTTTTACCTGTTTTTCCATCGGAATAAATAAGGTTATACACCATGCGGTCATCGCCCTTTTTCCATACGCCTATGTACATAATGTCTTTGCCCATAAAAATCTTTTCGCTGATGCGCGATACCAGGGCTTTGCCGTCTTTTCGTATGGCGATAATATCGTCCAGCTCCGAGCATTCGCAAACAAACTCATCGCGCTTAAGGCCCCAGCCGGCAAAACCGTCGGTGCGGTTAACATACAATTTCTGATTGATAGCAATAACTTCGGTGGCAGCCACCGCCTGGAAGGTTTTGAGTTCGGTTTTTCGTTCCCGGCCCTTGCCGTATTTCTCCAGCAAATTCTGGAAATAGGCAATGGCAAATCCGGTAAGGTGCTTCAGGTTGTGTTCGGTTTCTTTGAGTTGTTGCTCCAGGTCGCGCAGCATTTCATCGGCCTTGAAGGAGTCGTAACGCGATATGCGTTTTATTTTTATTTCCGTCAGGCGGATAATATCTTCTGTTGTAATCTCCCTGTAAAATTTCTTTTTATGGGGCTTCAGTCCTTTGTCAATGGTACTGATCACATCTTCCCATGTTTCGCATTCTTCAATGTCGCGGTAAATGCGGTTTTCGATAAATATTTTTTCCAACGATGAAAACAGAATCTTTTCTTTCAGTTCTTCCCGCTTAATTTCCAGTTCACGCCTCAGCAGCGCCACGGTTTGGTCGGTGCAGTGCTTCAGGATGTCGTTTACCCCCAAAAACCTGGGTTTGCCGTCAACAATCACGCAGGCGTTGGGCGAGATGGTGATTTCGCAGTCGGTGAAGGCATATAAGGCCTCGATGGCAATTTCGGGCGACTGCCCGGGCTGCAGGTGAATCTGTATTTCCACATCCTGCGCGGTGTTATCCACCACCTGCTTGATTTTTATTTGCCCCTTTTCGCTTGCCTTGACGATTGATTCAATTAATGAAGTAGTAGTGGTGGAGTATGGTATTTCCTTAATAATCAGGGTTTTTTTATCGAGAATATCAATTTTTGCCCTAAGCTTTATTTTTCCTCCTCTTTTGCCCTGGTCGTATTCGCTTACATCGGCTATGCCCCCGGTGGGAAAGTCGGGGAAGATTTTCGGGTTTTTGCCTTTCAATACATCAACAGAGGCCTTGATTAGTTCGCAGAAGTTGTGCGGCAGAATTTTAGTTGAGAGTCCAACGGCAATACCTTCAACACCCTGGGCCAGCAAAAGAGGAAATTTTACCGGCAGGGTAACGGGTTCTTTTTTGCGGCCATCGTACGACAGTTGCCATTCGGTGGTCTGGGGGTTAAACACCACTTCCAGTGCAAACTTTGAAAGTCTGGCCTCGATGTAACGGGGAGCGGCTGCACTGTCGCCTGTACGGATGTCGCCCCAGTTGCCTTGGGTATCAATGAGTAAGTCTTTCTGGCCCAGGTTAATAATAGCATCGCCTATGGCGGCATCGCCATGGGGGTGATATTGCATGGCCTGCCCGATAATGTTGGCCACTTTGTTGTAGCGGCCGTCTTCCATTTCGCGCATGGCGTGCAGTATTCTGCGCTGAACGGGTTTCAGGCCGTCTTCCATGCGGGGCACAGCCCGCTCTAAAATTACATATGAGGCATAATCCAGAAACCAGTTTTCGTAAAGGCCTTCCAGTGAAACGGCATGAACATTATCCGTTTGCGGTTCAGGGGATTGTTCTTTTTTGGTTGCTTTTTTTTTGCTCATTAATAGTTGAATTTCGTTTTTACCATCCGGAAAGGGTAACAAATAAAGTGATGCGTGTTATCATTATTCCGCAGTTAGCAATTCCGGGTCGGCTTCAATTTTATCCAGTTCAACGCGCAGGTTGTCTATGATAAAGTCCTGCCGGTTGGGGGTGTTTTTGCCCATATAAAAATCGAGCACCTTGTGCAGGTGGCTTTCTTTGTTAAGGATAACGGGTTGCAATCGTATGTCATCGCCAATGAATTTGCCAAATTCATCGGGTGAAATTTCGCCCAGACCTTTAAAGCGGGTTATCTCGGGCTTTCCACCGAGTTTTTTAATGGCCTGTTGTTTTTCTTCTTCGCTGTAGCAGTAAATGGTTTCTTTTTTATTGCGCACACGGAACAGGGGGGTATCGAGAATATACACATGTCCGGCTTTTACCAGATCGGGGAAGAACTGCAGGAAGAAGGTCATGAGCAGCAGGCGGATGTGCATGCCATCCACATCGGCATCGGTGGCAACGATAACTTTATTGTACCGCAGGCCATCGAGGCCGTCTTCTACGTTCAGGGCGTGCTGCAGCAGGTTAAGCTCTTCATTTTCGTACACAACTTTTTTCGACAGTCCGTAACAGTTAAGCGGCTTACCCCTAAGGCTAAACACGGCCTGTGTTTCTACGTTGCGCGATTTGGTGATGGAACCACTGGCCGAGTCGCCCTCTGTAATGAATATCATTGACTCCTGCCCTTTGGGATGGTTTTCATTAAAGTGATAGCGGCAGTCGCGCAGCTTGCGATTGTGCAGATTGGCTTTTTTGGCCCGTTCGTTGGCCAGCTTTTTTATACCGGCTATTTCTTTGCGCTCGCGTTCGGATTGCAGGATGCGCTTAAGCAGGGCATCGGCAACCGGTGGATTTTTGTGCAGATGGATTTCCAGCTCGCGCGCCACGAAATCAGAAACATAGCTTCGCACGGGCGGGCCGTCGGGCGCCATGTTAACCGAGCCCAGTTTGGTTTTGGTTTGCGATTCGAAAACGGGCTCCTGCACGCGAACGGCTATGGCGGCAATAATGCTGGCCCGGATATCGGAAGCATCGAAATCTTTCTTGTAAAAATCGCGAACACCTTTTACCACGCCTTCGCGGAAAGCCGCCAGATGGGTGCCTCCCTGGGTGGTGTGCTGCCCGTTGACGAATGAGTAGTACTCTTCACCGTACTGGCTGCCGTGCGTCATGGCCACTTCAATATCGGGCCCTTTAAAGTGAATTATCGGGTATCGGATGTCTTCCGGATCGGCCTTTTGTTTCAGCAGGTCCAGCAATCCGTCTTTTGAATAAAATTTCTTTCCGTTGAAATTAATGGTAAGCCCGGCATTAAGAAAGGCATAGTTCCACATCAGGTCCTCGAGGTACTCGGGTATGAAGCGGTAATTTTTAAACATGGCATTGTCGGGCTCGAACACCACCAGCGTTCCGTTGCGTTCGGATGTTTTGGAAATTTTGGGGTCATTAACCAATATGCCCTTTTTAAATTCGGCCATTTTGGTTTGCCCGTCGCGAAAAGCCTGAACTTTAAAATAGCTGGATAGGGCGTTTACCGCTTTGGTACCTACTCCGTTCAAACCCACCGATTTCTGAAAGGCACCGCTGTCGTATTTGGCACCGGTGTTGATTTTGGAAACCACTTCGGCCACCTTGCCCAGCGGAATGCCCCTGCCATAGTCGCGAACCGTTACGGTCTTGTCGGTAATTTTTACGTCAATGGTCTTGCCAAAACCCATCATGTGCTCGTCAATAGAGTTGTCGATGACTTCCTTTACCAGCACATAAATGCCATCATCCCTGGAGGAGCCATCACCGAGTTTGCCGATATACATGCCCGGGCGAAGGCGAATGTGCTCACGCCAGTCGAGCGACCTGATGCTCGCTTCGGTGTACTCAAAAATGGAGGCCGATTTTTCTGTTTTCATAAACCATAGTTTAAAAAATACAGCCGGAGACTGCTCAAAAAAATGTAACCGGTTAAATGCCGTATCAAGTAATAAGAAAAAACGACACGATGTACACGCACAGTCACCGGTGCACCTACAATTTTTTTTAAACAGAATACAGGTAATATTTTGATTATCAGATAAATAAATTGATTGTGCTCATTTATTTCTGTCTCATTCTGTGTGCCGCCCAAATCACTGGCCAGGCCAGCGCCCACAACAGGACAAGCGCCACCGATACATACAGTATTGGCCCAACACGGGTATAGTCGAACCGTTCGGCACTGTTATACAGCCCGATGAAGCTTACGCTGATAACGATGAAAATATTTAGCGTAATGACCTGGCCATGCAGCCAGGAACGGAATACCTCGTTCGGAGAAATTTTCTGTGAGAACAGATATACCAGCACATTTACAACCGTTATGCCGCCCAGGGCGATGTAAAAAAGAGGCTCCTTCCCTATCCATATTGCTTCGCCGGTCTGATTTTGGTACACCTGCACCTGCTGGGGCCAGCCGGCATACACATACAGCAAATTGGCCAGCACTCCTGCTACCGAGATAAACCAAACGGCCTTGAAAATTCTGAGAATCATAACGTAAATTTCGGTGCAAATAAACGCAAAGCCGATGGATTTAAACCCCATTGTACTTTCCATACCCGTGTTTTTTATTTTGATTGGCATTGAACTGGTTGCAGAACGGATAGCCCATCGCCACGTCTACCGCCTCCCCGATGCCATATCGAATTTAAGTTGCGGCATTACCAGTCAGTTGTCGGGACTGTTCCTTAAAATTTTTGCCATTGGGGTTTATGAAATTCTGTACGAGCACTTTAGCCTGTTTAGCTGGGAAAGAAATTTTGTTTACTGGCTGGCGCTTTTTCTGCTGGCCGATTTGGCGTACTACTGGGCCCATCGCATGAGCCACGAAGTAAATCTGTTCTGGGGTGGTCATGTGGTGCATCACCAGAGCGAAGACTATAACCTTTCGGTTGCCCTGCGGCAAAGTTCCCTCCAGGTAATATGGACATTTGCGTTTAGCCTGCCCCTGGCTTTTCTGGGATTCCGCACGCTGGACTTCGCCCTGATGTCGGCCTTTATTACGCTGTACCAGTTCTGGATTCACACCGAGTTTATAGGCAAACTGGGATGGTTTGAATATGTATTCAACACCCCATCGCATCACCGCGTGCATCATGGAAGAGACCCCAAATACATCGATAAGAATCATGCCGGAACGCTTATTATCTGGGATAAGCTGTTCGGCACCTTTCAGGAAGAAGAAGAGCGCCCTACTTATGGCGTAACCCGGCCCTTAAACAGCTGGAACGCCGTTTTTGCCAACTTTAGCCATTACGCTGATATGTGGCGCGATTTACGGCAAATACCCAGATGGGGCGACCGCCTGAAGTACATTTTTGCCCGCCCCGGCTGGCTGCCTGAATACCTGGGCGGATACCGTAAACCTCCGGAAATTGACAAATCGGACTACCGGAAATATCATACCCCGGCCAGCCTTTCCTTAAGTTTATATGTTTTGTTTCAGTTTACGCTTTGCCTGCTGGCCACAGCCTGGTTTTTGTTTAATCAGGATGTCTTTACCCTGAAGCGAAAAGGCCATTATAACCCTTTTTATTTCTTTCACAGTGGTGAACTGCGGAGTTTTGTTCGAAAACCGCAAATGGGTTTGGTTTGCAGAATGGTTCAGGGTTATCAGCTATCCATTGTTACTGGCCCTGCTTACTTTTTTAAACAGGTGGCCCGACAGCTACTACCTTTATGCAGCAGTATTCCTGGGCGTTTCTTCAACCTGGTTGATGTACCTGCAGAAACACAGTGCCCGATGAAGCATATTTTTATTTTGTGCGGCTGTGTGTATTTGCTGATATGCTGCTCACAAAAAACACCAGAAATCAGCTCGGTTGATCTCCAGCAGTGGCAAACCGACCGCCACGGATGCAACGGCTACCGCCGCGAAGCTGCAGGTGCCATCTTTCAGCAAAAGGAAAAGCTGCTGGGCCTTACAGAAAACCAGATTCTCGGGTTATTCGGTAAACCCGATGCAGCCGAGCTGTACAGGCGCAACCAGAAAATTTATTACTACAGTTTAACTGCCGACAGCACCTGCAACCATCCGGCTGAAAAACCTTTTAAACTGGCACTTTACTTTAATGCCACAGGAAGGGTTAAAGAGGTGTTAAGAGAATAGCGGTAACGGGGCACAAGCCAATCTGTTTATCTTTGCCGCAAAAAATTTTAATGATGAAAAATATTGCTGTAATTGGTTCGGGTACCATGGGTAACGGCATAGCACACATATTTGCCCAGTACGGCTATGCAGTAAACCTGGTCGATATTTCGGCCGAAGCCCTGAAGAAAGCCCTGGCCACGATCGAAAAAAACCTCGACCGCCAGCTGGCCAAACAACTCATTACTGCCGAAACCAAACAAAAAACTCTGGCCGGCATTAAAACCTTTACACGTGTTGAAGAAGGTGTGCAGCAGGCCGACCTGGTTGTAGAAGCAGCCTCTGAAAATACGGAGTTGAAACTCAGGCTTTTTGCCGACCTCGACCGGCATGCTCCCGCACACGCCATTCTGGCCACCAACACATCTTCCATATCCATAACCAAAATTGCCTCGGCCACCCAACGCCCTGATAAGGTAATTGGTATGCACTTTATGAACCCCGTACCGGTAATGAAACTGGTTGAAGTGATTAACGGATACAACACAGCACGTGATGTAACCCATACGGTGGTGCAACTATCGCGCATGATTGAAAAAGTGCCGGTAGAAGTAAACGATTATCCGGGCTTTGTTGCCAACCGCATTCTCATGCCCATGATAAACGAGGCCATTTATGCAGTCTACGAAGGTGTGGCAGGCGTGGAAGAAGTGGATACGGTAATGAAACTGGGAATGGCACACCCCATGGGGCCGCTGCAACTGGCCGACTTTATAGGCCTGGATGTGTGCCTTGCCATCCTTCAGGTGTTATTCGAAGGTTTTGGCAATCCTAAATATGCCCCCTGTCCCCTGCTGATAAACATGGTTGAAGCCGGGCACAAAGGAGTGAAAACCGGCAGCGGCTTCTACACTTACAACCCCGGAAGCAAGGAGATGGTGGTGTCGGAAAGGTTCAGAAAACGCTAATCTTTAGTTGGCCCTGCCCGATTTAAGTAAGTCTCTTATTTCAGTTAAAAGCTGTACTTCTGGCGATGGCGCTGGTAGCGGAGCCGGCTTTTCTTCTTCTTTTTTTCGGGCGGAGTTCACACCCTTAACGATCAAGAAAAGCACAAATGCAACAACTATAAAATTGAGCACACCGGCCAGGAAATTGCCATACCGAACGGTACCGAAAACCGTAAGCTCGCCAAGTTGCGTGAGTTGGGCAGCATCCAGGGCAGGTTTAAGAATAAGCGGGGTAATGACGTCATCAATCAATGAGCTGACAATCTTTCCGAATGCCCCGCCAATGATTACCCCTATGGCCAGGTCGAGCACGCTCCCGCGCAAGGCAAATTTTTTGAATTCCTGTAACATAATTTTTGCTGTTTCCGGCCAAGATAGCCATTCGCTGAAGAAAAAAAAATTAAACGCCTTCCACATTATTTCAACAGCCCCGGCGGGTTTCGAAGGCCTGCGTAAGAAGTGAGCTCTACTCCGGCACTGCCAATAAACATATTGGCACTAACTTTTATGGGTATAAAATTTTTATCATCCGAAAACCACACCGTTACCGAGTTCTCGCCATCAAAAATTTTATTGTTGGGCATTACAGGTTTAAGTACCACTGCGCGGAATTTACCGGCTCTGACTTTAATGGTTTCCCGCCCTTTGAAGAGCACCTTCAGATGGTAAAACTCATCTTCGAAAAAACCTTTCACCACAATGGTATCGTTAACCTTTTTACGGCTGAAATCCTGCGTACGCATAAACATAAAGCCGGCTATCAGGTCGCGCACCTGGGGTGGAGCATTGTACACAACAGGATCTTTGTACTTTCGGGTTTTCTGATCCAGCACCCTGGCAGTTATAATATTCTTTTCGTGGTCAAACAGCACCAGTTCGTCTTTTTTGTAACGGCCCTCTCTTATTTTTCTGTATGACATATGGGGTACCAGCGCTGCTGTATCGATATAGGCCCCCCATTGGTCATCCACATCGGCAACCCAGTCTACCAAACCGGTTGTTTTTCCGAACACGTCCACCTTAAAGCACTTGCGGTTGTTCATTTCCGAGTAGTCATCATGTATTTTAACTGTTCCTTTGCCGATGTTAAAAATGCCGTAATGCATGCGGTACTCCAGGTATTCTCCTCTTTTAAAGCTTTCGTTTTTAACAAAGGGGTATACCTCATTGCCTTCCTGCTGAAAGGCCGATAACAGCAGCACGGCCAGCACCGCTGCAGGGCCGCACAGCCGCTGCGAAGATGACCCTATGGCTTTAATGGTTTTCATTGCTTCAGCACTAAACAATTCAAAGTGTATGCCAGAATTATACTGCCACGCTGTTATCGCGCAGAGCCTCGTTCAGCGAAGTTTTTTTGTCGGTGCTTTCTTTTCTTTTTCCAATAATCAGCGCACAGGGAACCTGGTAGGTGCCAGCCGGAAATTTTTTGGTATAGGTGCCCGGAATAACCACGCTGCGCTCAGGTACATACCCCGTGTATTCTACCGGCTCGGTGCCGGTAACATCAATAATTTTTGAACTTGCCGTTAACACAACGTTAGCACCCAGCACAGCCTCACGCCCTACCCGAACGCCTTCTACCACAATGCACCGGCTTCCTATAAAGGCATGGTCTTCTATAATTACAGGTGCGGCCTGTACCGGCTCAAGCACACCCCCTATGCCTACGCCACCGCTTAAGTGTACGTGCCTGCCAATCTGGGCGCAACTGCCTACCGTGGCCCAGGTATCGACCATGGTGCCTTCGTCCACATAAGCCCCTATGTTTACATAACCAGGCATGAGGATGACCCCTTTGGCCAGGTAAGCCCCATAGCGGGCTATGGCATGGGGTACCACCCTAACCCCAAGAGAGGCATAGTTCCTTTTCAAAGGTATTTTATCGTGAAACTCCAGCGGACCAGCTTCGAGTGTTTGCATTCCCCTTATGGGAAAATACAGAATTACTGCCTTCTTTACCCACTCATTCACCTTCCAGCCCCCCTCGGCTGGCTCGGCCACACGGAGTCTGCCTTTATCCAGCTCTTCAATCACCGTATTTATCGCCTCGCGTGTACTGGATTCTTCCAGCAGCGAACGGTTTACCCAGGCCTGTTCAATAATGTTTTTTAATTCCATCTTTGTGCAAACGTATATTCCAAATTTGACGCAAGTAATAAAAAAAAGAGTTGCCGTTGCATCGGTACTTAAAACCATTACCGATACCCGGATGTTTGAAAAGCTGGGATGGTCGCTGGCTGTTCACACCGCAGCCGAAGTACACATCGTTGGTTTTCCGGCCGAAGAGGCACCGGAAATACCCAACATCATCTTCCATCCGGTTTTCCGGAAACCGTTTGGCCGGCTAAGTTTTAAGCGGATAATAACCCCCTGGAAAATTCTTGGCTTACTGCTGAAAATTAAGCCCCAAACTGTAATAATTACCACCCATGAATTGCTGATAGCCGGATGCCTGTATAAATTTTTAACAGGGGCCCGCCTGTTTTACGATGTACAGGAAAACTATTTCTGCAACATCCGGTTTACTCCTGCCTTTCCGCGATGGTTGCGCCTTCCCCTCTCCACCTGGGTGCGGTTTAAAGAGCGTTTGCTGGCGCCCGCTATTGAATGCTTTTTTCTGGCTGAAAAAGGCTATGAAGCAGAGCTAATGTTTGCCCGGCCCTGCATGGTGCTGGAAAACAAATTTCCTGAGCGCATGGTAAAACCCGTGGCTGGCCATAACCGGTTGCGTTTGTTGTTTACCGGCACCCTGGCTCCCACTACGGGTGTGCTGCAGGCGGTTGATCTGGCTGTACAGCTCCATAAGCTCAGCAACGGCATTGATCTTACCATTGTCGGGCATGCACCTCAATACGCATTTCTTAGGCGGCTTAAAGCAAAAATTGCAGCTCACGCATTTATACATCTGGAAGCTTCTCTGTACCCCATTCCGCATCGCAGGATTATCCGGGCTATCGAAAATGCCGGCACGGGCATCATCATTTATCCTCCCAATCCTTCCACATCATCGTCAGTACCCACCAAGCTCTACGAATACCTGGGCATGGGCATACCTGTGCTTATACAACACTCCGGGCCTTCGCATGATCTGGTAAAACGTTGCAGGGGTGGGATCGTCCTTTCTGGCGCCATGGATTACCCGCAAATTTTACATGAACTAAGCCATCTTCAGGCTCCCTTCAGGGATGCGAGCCTTTACTGGGAAAGCCAGATTCCCGGTCTGCTTAAAGTTTTAGGTATTTAAATTTTTTTTTAGATTATTCTAAATTTTTAATTTTGCATAACCTAAAATGCCTGGGTATGCTCACCTTTACCGAAGAAAATTACCTGAAATCCATTTATCACCTGTCGGGCGAAGGGCAAAAGCCCGTGCTCACCACCCAGCTTGCCGAGGGGCTTGACACGCGGCCGGCTACCGTTACGGATATGCTCAAAAAGCTGGCCGCCAAAGAGCTCATTGTGTACGAAAAATATTATGGCGTAGAGCTTACCCGTAAGGGCAAGGCAGAAGCCCTGACCGTTATACGCAAACACCGCCTGTGGGAAACCTTTCTGGTAGAAAAGCTGGGATTTTCATGGGATGAGGTACACGAAGTTGCCGAGCAACTGGAGCACATCCGTTCGCCCCTGCTGATTGAAAAGTTAGACATCTTCCTGGGACGCCCCAAAGCCGATCCGCACGGTCATCCTATTCCGGACAAACACGGCAAGTTGCCTGTTACCGCACAAACGCCCCTGGCAGCGGTTGCCGTGCAGCAACAGGCTACGGTAAGGGCCGTGCGCCATGCCTCTTCGGTATTCCTTAAGTACCTCAGCAAAATCGGGGTGTACATCGGTGCATCGCTTCAGGTTACCGAGCGGAATGCTTTCGACCACTCTGTTCATATAGTTATTGACGGAAAGAAAAAAGCGTTTCTTTCGCGCGAAGCCAGCGAAAATATTCTGGTAACACCGGGTTGATATGATACAGGTAAAAGTATTCAGATATCTGATGTGGCCATTTCTTCTGGTGGCAGTGGCATTAAGCTCGTGTCGGCACAATAACGCTGCCGATCCCGCTACGGGCAGAAAAAAAATTGTTACTACCACCAGCCTGATAAAAGATGCCGTGCTGAACATTACCGGCAACCGGGTTGAAGTTATTTCGCTCATGGGGCCGGGTGTGGACCCGCACCTGTACAAAGCCACACAAGGCGACCTCGATAAATTGCTCCATGCCGATTTAATAGTGTATAACGGACTGCACCTGGAAGGGAAAATGAGCGAAGTGCTCGAAAAATTAAGCCACCGAAAGCCGGTTTATGCCATGGCCTCCAATCTTCCCGACTCATTGTTGCGCCGGGTGCCCGGTTTTGAAAATACATTCGATCCCCACATCTGGTTTGACGTAAAGCTGTGGTCTATGGCCGTTTCAAATCTTGCGGAATACCTGCAGGAATGGGACGAACAAAATGCACAACACTACAAAAGCAATGCCGCTGCTTACGCCGCGCAACTGGACTCGCTGCACCACTGGGTTATCCGGTCGGTTGACAGCATCCCTCCGGCACAGCGGGTATTGATCACCGCTCATGATGCATTTGGTTATTTCGGACGAGCTTACCAGGCAGAGGTGCGTGGCCTTCAGGGTATATCCACTCTTTCAGAATTCGGGCTGCGCGACATTACAGGCCTGGCCGATTTTATTCTTTCCAGAAAAATCAAGGCTGTGTTTGTCGAAACGTCTGTTCCGGAAAAATCAATCCGCGCCCTGCTGGATGGCTGCCGGCAGCGCGGCTGGAATGTACAGTTGGGCGGCTCACTTTACTCCGATGCGTTAGGAGCCGAAGGTACACCCGAAGGCACCTACATCGGAATGGTAAAAGCCAATGTGCGCACCATTGTACGGGCATTAAAATAATTATAATATGAACACCAGGTTAATTTTCGTGTTCATCCTGCTTGTGTATGGAGTGGCAGCACAGGCCCAGCAGGTAATAACCGGCACGGTAGCCGATGCCGAAACCCGCCAGACCCTACCTTATGCTTCGATAAGGGTTCTCGGTTCCGGTGCGGGCACACCAGCCGATGCTGCTGGCAGGTTTAGCCTGGAGGTTACGGCGTTACCCGTTACCCTGGTTGTTTCGTTTGCCGGCTATATGCCCGACACCCTTACGCTCCGCAACACCCAGCCGGTAACCTGCCTGCTTAAGCCAGACATCCAAAACCTTAACGAGATAGTGGTGGTATCGGCCACGATGAAGGAAATATCACGTCAGGCGTCACCCATTCCGGTTGATGTGTTCACTCCCGCGCTATTCAAAAAAAATCCGGCGCCCTCGGTTTTCGAGTCGCTTGCCATGATTAACGGTGTACAGCCGCAGATAAACTGCAATGTGTGCAACACGGGCGACATTCACATTAACGGAATGGAAGGTCCATACACCATGGTGCTCATCGATGGCATGCCCATTGTAAGCAGCCTCTCTACGGTTTACGGCCTTTCGGGTATTCCCAACAGCATGGTGAAGCGTATAGAAGTAATCAAGGGCCCCGCGGCAGCACTGTACGGGTCAGAAGCGGTAGCGGGCGTAATCAACGTGGTTACCAAAGACCCGGTTACGGCTCCGCGCTGGGCAGTTGACCTGTCGGGTACATCTTACCAGGAATACTCGGCCGATGTGGCAGGCGCGTGGAAGAAACAAAAGGTGCAGGGTCTTACCGGCATCAGTTACTTTAATTTTAACAATCGGGTAGATAACAATGCCGATAATTTTACCGATGTAACCCTGCAGAACCGGTTGTCGGTATTTTCCAAAATCAACCTTAACCGCAGGAATGACCTTCCTTTAACAATAGGTATGCGGTATGTGTACGAAGATCGCTGGGGAGGTGAAATGCAGTGGAACCGAAGCTACCGGGGCAGCGACCAGGTTTATGGTGAGTCTATCTATACCAACCGGTTTGAAATAATTGGTCATTACGTTTCTACTGATATACCCCGGCTGGAGGCCGATATATCATACAATTATCACCATCAGGATTCCTATTACGGAATGGTTCCCTATCTGGCAACACAGCAGGTTTTCTTTTCACAGCTGCGGTGGAGCAGGGATACGGGTAAAACCAGATGGCTTGCCGGTGTACCGTTCAGGTATGTGTATTATGATGACAACAGCGTGGCCACCGCTTCGGCCGATACACTGAACCCCCGCAACCGGCCCCACTTAACCTATCTGCCCGGCTTGTTTATTCAAACCGAATGGGCTATAAACAAGAAGTTTATCCTGCTTTCCGGCCTGCGATATGACTACCACAACCACCATGGCTCCATCTTCACACCCCGTTTAAGCCTGAAGTATTCACCCGCCAACAACCATGTATTCAGGTTAACCACCGGCAGCGGCTTCAGGGTGGTAAATCTGTTTACCGAAGACCACGCAGCCCTTACCGGAGCCAGGGAAGTGATTATACGCAACGCCCTGAAGCCTGAACAATCATGGAATGTAAACCTTAACTATACCTTTCAGCACGCACATGCCGGCGGATATATGAATTTCGATGTAAGCGCCTTTTACACCTATTTTACCAACAAAATTGTGGGCGACTTTATGACCGACCCCGATTTGATTATCTATGATAACCTTTCGGGACATGCTGTTTCGAAGGGTTTTTCAGTTAATGCCGATGTGTTGTTTACCAATTCATTAAAAATCATTGCCGGAGCAACGGTTATGGACGTTTATCAGGTTAACCGCAATGATGCCGGTATACCGCAGCGTACACCCCAACTTTTTGCCCCACGAATTTCGGGAACCTTTACTGTTAGCTATACCCTGCCCCGTCTGAATATCACCACCGATTTTACCGGCAGGGTAACCGGCCCCATGCACCTGCCCGTAGTACCCAACGATGAGCGTCCCGAACAATCACCCTCGTTTGCCATACTTAACATACAGCTTTCACGGGTACTGGGTAAAAAATGGGAGCTTTATGCAGGTGTTAAAAACCTGTTAAACTTCGTACCCTCGGACCCTATCCTCAGGCCTTTCGACCCGTTTGACCGGAATATTACGGTAAACAACCCAAAAGGCTTTACCTTCGATACCAGTTACAATTACGCACCCCTACAGGGTATAAGGGGTTTTGCAGGAGTGCGCTTAACCATAAACTAAGATGGACTACGCAATTGAAATACATGACCTGACCGTGGCATTTGACCGTAAACCGGTGTTATGGAATATTGATGCCCACCTGCCGGCCGGAAAGTTAATTGGCATTTTGGGACCCAACGGAGCGGGGAAATCTACCCTTATCAAAACCATTATGGGCCTGATTCCGGCCGGAAGCGGATATGTTAAAATTTTCGGACAGCCCCTGAAGGAGGTTAGGAAAAGGGTAAGCTACGTACCCCAGCGCGAAACAATAGACTGGGATTTTCCCGTATCTGTCATGGATGTTGCCCTCATGGGGCGTTACGCCCACACGGGCATGTTTGGAAAACTGCGCAGAGCCGACCGCGACATAGCTCTTGACGCCCTGCGCAAGGTGGGCATGGAGGCTTTTGCCAACCGCCAGATAGGCCGCTTGTCGGGTGGGCAGCAGCAACGCACCTTCCTGGCCCGCGCTCTGGCACAGCGGGCCGACTTGTACCTTATGGATGAACCATTTGCCGGCGTAGATGCAGCCACCGAAAAAGCAGTAATTACCCTGTTGCGCGAAATGACCACCCAGGGCAAAACCGTGCTGGTGGTACATCATAATCTGCAATCGGCCCGGCAATATTTCGACCACTTGCTGCTGCTCAACACCCGGCTGGTGGCCTGCGGTCCGGCGCCTGAAGTGTTTACCCCCGATAACCTGCGCGACACATACGGAGGCAACCTTACCCTGCTTACCGATGTGGCCAACCTTATGCACCAGGAACAACACCCTGTACGCGAAAATAAACTGCAACAGGAATGAGTGCCTCGTATTTTTTTCTGCTTTCCGACCCCAACGTGCAGTATGTTGCACTGGGAGCCATGCTGTTAACCGGAAGCTCGGCCCTTATGGGCACTTTTGCCCTGCTGAGCAAAAAATCGCTTGTAGGCGATGCCATTGCTCATGCCGTACTTCCGGGAGTATGCCTTGGCTTTATACTGGCGGGTACAAAAGAACCGTTGTGGATTCTGGCAGGCGCCTTCCTTACCGGTGCGCTCTCGGTTTATTTAATCGACTTCATTGTGCATAATTCGCACATCAAAGAAGATACGGCCATCGGCCTGGTGCTTTCGGTAATGTTTGGTGCCGGCATTGTACTGCTCACCGCCATACAGAAAACCGGCAACGCCGCACAAAGCGGGCTGGACCAGTATTTGTTTGGCCGTGCCGCTGCCATTAACCGGCAGGATCTGCTGGTGTTCGGAACCACATCGGTGCTGATCATGGCCCTGGTTATTGTTTTTTTCCGATCGTTTACACTACTGGCATTCGACAGGCATTTTGCACATGCGCTGGGTTTCAACGTAAAGTTTATTCAGTTTATTCAAACCACCCTGATTGTACTGGCCGTGGTTATTGGCATACAGGCCGTAGGCGTAGTGCTCATGGCGGCTATACTCATAACCCCGGCTGCCGCTGCGCGGTACTGGTGCAATTCGGTTAAAACCATGTTATGGCTTTCTTCAGCTTTTGGTATGATAAGCGGCCTTTGCGGTGCCCTCATTTCGTATGCTGCACCCGCCATGCCCACGGGGCCCTGGATTGTGGTCGTAGCTTCGGTTATTGCCTTTGTATCGTTACTTGTGGCACCCGAAAAAGGCATGCTCAGCCGCTCTCTTCGTCAGCGCCGCCTGCAGCAAACCATCGCCCAGGAAAACCTGCTGAAAACCCTCTACAAGCTGGGTGAAAAGAATGAAGATTTCCTGCATGAACGAACGGCTCAAGAAATCATGCGCAACCTTAAGTCCGCAAGGCCGCAAAAATTGCTCAGGCAGTTGCTAAAGCAGGGTTATGTGGAACGAAACAACAACCACTGGAAGCTAACAGAAGCCGGCTACCTGCGGGCCCAGCGCATCGTAAAAATTCACCGCCTGTGGGAATTATACCTTACCACCTACATGAACATAGCTCCCGACCATGTTCACGATGACGCAGAAACCATAGAACACCTGCTTACACCCGAACTGGAAAAAGAGCTGGAACGGCAGCTGGGCTACCCCTCCACCGACCCGCACCAGTCGCAAATACCTTACCGGAAAACGTAAACGATTATGCCCATTGGCTACGAAGATATCACCATACTTATCACAGGCACACTCATAGCCATTTGCTGTGCCCTTACAGGCAGTTTGCTCATGCTGCGCAGAATGGCGCTGGCCGGTGACGCCATTGCCCATGCCGTTTTGCCCGGAATAGTTATTGCATTCCTGCTGAGCGGCTCGCGCAGCTCGCCCTTTATGATAGCCGGGGCTGCCGCCATTGGCCTCTTTACCACTTTCAGCATCGAAATGTTACAAAAAAAAGCACGCCTGCAAAACGATGCCAGCATAGGACTTACTTTTACCTTTTTGTTTGCTACCGGCATCATTCTCCTCTCGATGCTGGCCGGCCAGGTTGACCTTGACCAGGACTGCGTGTTGTATGGCGAGCTGGCCTACGTGCCACTGGACGTGTGGATAACACCTTCCGGAACCGTTATGGGGCCCCGCGCCCTGTGGGTTACAGCCGTGCTATGCCTGCTGCTGCTTGCGCTGATTATCGTGGCCCGCCGCCCGCTGCTGCTCACCACCTTCGACCCCGCCTATGCTTCGGCAATAGGTGTATCGGTGCCCTTTTACCACTACCTGCTTATGGGAAGCGTATCGGTAACAACCGTGGTGTCGTTCGAACTGGTGGGCGCTATACTGGTGGTGGCACTGCTCATTGCTCCGGCCGCCACGGCCTATATGCTTACCGACAACTTCAGGATGCTGCTGGTGCTGGCCTGCCTGGCCGGTGCCGTTGCTGTGGCCGCCGGCTATGCCATGGCAGCGACCCTCGATACCTCCATTGCCGGCTCCATAGCCACGGCCAACGGGCTGCTTTTTATGCTGGCATTTATTTTCAGCCCGCAGCACGGTTTACTTTTCCGCAAAAAGCGCAAACCTGTTATTCATTAATGCCAGCATAAAAGCCGGCAACGTAAGCATCTGCCTTAAATTCATCCTACCTTTGCCCCATGGCAAACCTGCCTGACCATACCGACACCATCATTGCCCCGGCAACACCTCCGGGCACCTCCGCACTGGCCGTTATCAGGCTTTCGGGCGACAGGGCCATTAGCCTCGTATCGGATTTTTTTTCGCACGACCTTACCCGCACGCCATCGCACCGTGCCCGCCTCGGCATCCTGAAAGATGGTGAAAGAATTATTGATGAAGTGGTCATTACCGTATTTCGTAAACCCAAATCCTACACCCGCGAAGACCTGGTAGAAATTTCCTGCCACGGATCACCGGTGGTGGTGCGCGAAATTGTTAACCTATTTATCCGTCATGGTGCACGAATGGCCCGGCCCGGAGAGTTTACCAGGCGGGCATTCCTGAATGGGCGAATTGACCTGGCCCAGGCCGAGGCTGTGGCCGATGTGATTCATGCCGAAACGGAAATGGCCCGCCAGGCAGCCATTAACCAGATGCGCAGCGGCTATCCGGCAGAACTTGCCCGGCTGCGCGAACAGCTTATTGAATTTGCTTCGCTCGTTGAACTGGAGCTGGATTTTGGCGAGGAGGACGTGGAATTTGCCAAACGCGATGAACTTAAAAAACTGGTTGAGCAGATCATACCGTTTATCAACATGCTCGCTTCTACCTTTGCCGCTGGCAATGTCATTAAAAACGGTGTGCCAACCGTAATTGCCGGAAAGCCCAATGCCGGAAAAAGCACCCTGCTGAACGCACTGCTTAACGAGGATCGCGCCATCGTATCGGACATACCGGGCACCACACGCGATACCATTGAAGATGAAATTACGCTGGGCGGACTGCTGTTCAGGTTTATTGATACCGCCGGACTGCGGCCTACTACCGATGCCATTGAGGCCCAGGGCGTGGAGCGAACCCGCCAGTATATGAAACGCGCCTCGCTTATCCTGTATCTTATTGACCTCACCCAGGCTACCCCACCCGAAGTGCACGAACAGGAGCAGGAGCTTAAAGCGCTGAACATTCCCTACATTCTGGTCGGCAATAAAACCGATAAACTCCGGCCGGATGAGCTGGAGAAATGGAAAGGCTTTCCCATGGTGTTTATATCGGCTTCGCAAAAAACAAATCTTGATGAACTGAAAAACCGAATTCTGGAGCACTTCCAAATTCCGGAAGTAAGAAGCGGAGACGTAATTGTTACCAACGCACGCCACTACCAAAGTTTACTCGAAACCAGGGCAGCCCTTCAGCGCGTATTAAACGGCCTGGCAAAAAATATAAGCGGCGACCTGCTGGCACAGGATATCCGCCAGGCGCTGCACCACCTGGGCGAAATAACCGGCACCATTACCACCGAACATCTGCTCGATTCCATTTTTTCAAGGTTTTGTATCGGGAAGTAGTTGTTTTCTGACCCGATATAAAAACGCAGAAGATTGGGCAAACAACCTGAGGGCCCTATACCAACAATAAAAGGCCGTGATTTATACGATCTGTACAAGACACGGGTGCAAGTGCCCGGAACAGATAAAGAAACCCTGGTACGTTGTTAACGTAAATATATGAATTTTGTCGTAGATACACCACTAACGAACAAGGCCTATCTGCAAAACGTGAAAGCCAAGATACAGGACGATGAATTTACATGTGACATAACAGCTCTCATTCTACCAACAGAAAAACACGACCAGATAACTGCCTTTGAGTTAGTAAGAACGGAATTGCTTGAGAGAATAGACGGTTCGAAAACCACGCAATGAAAAAACTTAGCGTGGACTAAGAGGGGGAAATCCCGCTTTCTTTTAACCGTTTGTGTTGCACGTATTGGTTAAACTTGGATTTCACTTATTCTCAATCCCTCTCCTTATAGCTCTTCAGATGCGGCATAGCCTTCTCTTCGCGTGCCGGGCGAAGTTTAAAAATATCGGTGGGCGTTTCGCAAAAAACCGCCATCCCCCGGTAAATGGCTATTGGAGCCTTAATCAGGTAACCGTTGTTTACCAGCACCTCCAGCCAGCCATCCATGGTGTAGGTGTTGTCTCCCACTTTCTTTCTGTAATCAGGATGCGACTTATCGAGCAAATCCTGTGGCTGTACTTTAAGCAGGTTGATGATTTCCTTCCAGTAGGTTGGCGACAGCTTTTCGGTAAGCACATCTACCTCATTAATGTGATTACAAATGTCGCGGGCAATGGCCTTGGTCTGTTTACCCAGGGTGCTTTGCGGATTACATACCAGAAAGAGCTCGTTGGGATGAAACTGCATAGCCGTAGGGTTTTTATGTGCTGAATATACAACAAAAATCCTTTGTAAAAAACAAACCCGGCACGTGTGCCCGCCTGCGGGTGAAAATTACCGCACCAACCTGCCCGGCTTACCTGCGCATAAACCAGGTTAAACCGTATTGCCTGAACCGGCAAATGGTTCAAATCAATGCGTATCTTTAAGCCGTTTAAACGCTAAAAAATGAAACAGCAGCTCCTGTCATTTGCCTTTTTTCTCATCACCGGCATAACCTTTGCACAGCCTGAAGTATACCCGCCGCATTGGTGGGCCGGCATGAAAAGCAACTTTCTTCAAATTATGTTGCACGAACCTGGCATTGCCAAAAATAAACCCCCGGTATCTGTACAGTATGCCGGTATAAAAGTGTCGCAGGTTCATTACGCAGAAAATCCAAATTACCTGTTTATTGACCTCCTCCTTTCGCCCAAAGCGCAACCCGGAACGTTTAAAATTACCATCGGCAACCGTGCCATAGAATATACGCTTAAGCCCCGAAGGCCCGGCAACGGCACTGCCTTTGCAAAGGGCATTACCAGTTCCGACCTGGTGTACCTCATCATGCCCGACCGCTTTAGCAATGGCGATGCAGAAAACGACCGCATACCGGGCATGCGCGACCAGAGCCTGAACCGCGACTCTATCTTTCTGCGCCACGGGGGCGACCTGCAGGGCATCATCAACCACCTTGACTACCTGCACGACCTGGGCGTTACAGCCCTGTGGCTAACGCCGGTTTTCGAGAATAATATGCCCAACCGCACCGAACACGGCTATGCCATAACCAACCACTACCGCATTGAACCACGGCTCGGCAACGAAGACCTTTACAAGAAGCTGGCCTATGAACTGCACCGACGCGGCATGAAGCTTGTTCAGGATGCCGTGTATAACCACGTGGGACTGTTTCATTTTACCGTTCAGGATAAACCCATGCACGACTGGCTGCACGAATGGCCCGCCTATACCAACACCACCTACAAAGACCAGTCGTTATTCGACCCCTATGCTGCTCCCTCCGACCGTACACGTATGTCAGACGGCTGGTTTACACCCTTTATGCCCGACCTTAACCAACGTAACCCCTTTGTTGCCAACTTCCTTATTCAACATGCCGTGTACTCGGTTGAAGAGTTTGGAGTTGACGGCTTCCGGATCGACACCTATTTTTATAACGACCTGGAGTTTATGAACCGCTGCAATGCAGCCCTGCTTGATGAATACCCCAACCTGTCAATCTTTGGTGAAACATGGGTTCATGGCGTGCTTAATCAGGCATATTTTGTGCGCAACCACCTGCAGACACCCTTTAAAAGCAACCTGCCCGGTACCACCGACTTTCAAAGTCTGTTTTACGGAATACAACCCGCATTAAATGAAAAATTCGGTTGGACAGAAGGCGTTAACAGGTTGTACCAAACAGCCAGCAACGATTTTGTTTACGAAAACCCGCTTAAACTGGTCATCTTTCTCGATAATCACGATCTGAGCAGATTTTATTCGGTGGTGGGCGAAGATTTAAACAAGATTAAAGTAGCTTTTACCTGGTTGCTCACCTGGCGGGGCATACCCCAGATGTATTATGGCAGCGAGATTCTTATGAAAGGCTTTGCCAATCCCGATGGCTGGGTACGGCTGGACTTCCCCGGAGGCTGGCCCGATGATAAGGTAAACAAGTTTGTACCCGAAGGACGAACACCGGCTGAGCAGGAAGTATTTACACTCATAAAAACACTGGCCAACTACCGTAAAAAAAGTTCTGCCCTTACCACAGGAAAGCTCATGCACTATCTTCCGCAGGACGGACTATACGTGTATTTTCGCTATGACGACACGGCCACGGTAATGTGCATAATGAACACCAGCGGACAAGCCAAAACCATACTTGCCCGGCAGTATGCCGAACGAACAGGGGCTTTTCAAACCGCCACAGATGTGCTTACCGGCAAAACACTGGAACTTGGCAAACCGATAACAGTTGAAGGCATGCACATGCTGGTGCTGGAATTGAAGTAAAACAGCCCTGCACACCCAGTTTATGCCTTACTGCGGGCTTTTTGATTTCTTCACGGCCCCGCGCACGGGCTCAGCATGAACAGGGTCTTCAGGCCAGGCGTGTCTGGGATATCTGCGCATAAGCTCCCGGCGGATAACCGGATAGGTATTGCGCCAGAAACCGGGTAAATCCTGCGTAACCTGCACCGGTTTAAAACCCGGCGACAGCAAATGGAGCAGCACCGGTGTTTGTCCGTTATTTACCGTTGGGGTTTGCATTAACCCGAAACACTCCTGCAGGCGCACTTCCATGTGGGGTAGACCCGCATCGGGTTTGTAAAAAACTTTAATACGCGATCCGCTGGGCACCGTTATACGCTCAGGTGCCAGTCGTTCGAGTTGAGGTTGCAATTCGGGAGGTATAAGCGTGTTAAGGGCATCGGCAAGTGCCAGCTGTTTTAAATCTTCTTTGCGCTTCATGCCGGCCAGAAACGGAGCCAGCCATTCTTCCAGCCGGTTCAACAGGTTTTCTGGATGTACATCGGGCCAGGGTTCATCTTTTCGCCAGGCGCGCAGGCTTAACACCCTATTGCACCATTGGTCGTGTTGCGCTTCCCATCCCAGCCAGGGCATACCTTTTTCACTAATCACACTTAGCCAAACGGCTGTTTGTTGTGCAGGCGTGGCTTCGGCAGCGGGTTCGGTTTTCAGCAAAAGTGTACCGATTCGGTATTCTCGCCTGACGGTAATCATTTCCTTTTTTTCATCCCACCGAACTGTATCCTGCACCGTTGCCAGATTGCTTAGGCGGGCTTCATCAACCGCTGCGCCAAGAAATAGCCTTCCTTCGGTATTACCTGCATCGGCATGGGCAGCCACAATCCACTTGTTTGCAGTAAGCCTGTCGTGGTTATCCAGCAAAACCAAACGGCCGGTGCGAAGCCGGTACCGGTTAGAACCTGCACTAAGCTGCATGGCCAGCCTGTCGGGATAAGCCTGCAACAGCAGGTAGCCTGTTTCGCTTTCATCAGGATGTTCATTGTCTTCATCCACATTCAACCATTTGCGCCAACGTTCTGCCTGTTTAATAATGCGCTGAACAGCAACGGGCATTGTTCTGCTTTTTTCGCGCCGGTATTTGCGCAGGGTCTCCACGCGCAGGGTAAAGTCGGTCTGCAGATTGTTTTGAAGTATGTCGCGCTCTTCCAGCAGGGCTGCAATGTCGGCAGCCAGCGCTGCCTGCTGCGGAGAAGCAAACGGAAATGTGAGCAAGTGTGCCAGCCGCGGATGAGCCGGTATATCGGACATTTGTATGCCGCGCTGTGTAAGACCGTTTTCATTAACAGCCTCAAGGCTGGTGAGCAAATCAAGCGCCTGACTTACCGCACCGGCAGGGGGCGGGGTAATCCAGGGCAATTCATAAACATCTCTGGCGCCCCAGCGCAAGGCGGTTAAGACTACCGGCGCGAGGTCGGTTTCTTCTATTTCGGGTTTTTTTTCAGGCTGCAGCTGGTTGTGCGTGGCCAGTGTCCATAGCCTATAGCAAACACCTGGTGCATTGCGCCCGGCCCGACCGGCCCGTTGTGCGGCTGCATCGTGGGTAATGCGGCGGGTTTGCAGGCGGGTTAGTCCGCTGCGGGCATCGAACACCGCTGTCCGGGCCAGGCCGCTGTCTATCACCACCCGTATCCCATCAATGGTAAGCGAAGTTTCGGCAATATTGGTGGCCAACACCACCTTTCGTCTGCCGTGGCGATCGGGTAAAAGCGCCTGGCGCTGCTCTTCATGGGGCAGGTCGCCATACAAGGGATAAACCATTACACTATGCTGGGTTCGTTCCAGTAGTTCTTTTGTCCGGTTTATTTCGCGTGCTCCGGGCAGGAAGCCCAGAATGTCACCTTCATGCTTTTGCAAAGCTCCTGCCACAGCAGAGGCCATACGCTCCCACACGGGTGCATCGCTCATGCGGGCATCATATATTATCTCCACCGGAAAATTGCGCACGGGAGTTTCGATAACCGGCGGGTTGCCCAGCGGCCGAAGCAACGAAGATGCCGGCAGGGTGGCCGACATGACCAGCAGCCGCAGGTCGGGACGAAGTACCTGCTGCACCTGCAGTGCAAGGGCAAGGGCCGTGTCGGCATGGATATTACGCTCATGAAACTCATCGAATATCAACAGTCCGGTACCTTCCAGAGCAGGATCTGCCTGAATCATCCGGGCCAAAACGCCCTCGGTTACCACTTCAATACGGGTATGGGCCGACACGCAGGTTTCATGGCGGATTCTGAAGCCCACCTTCATGCCCGGCTGTTCCCCTAAATGTTCGGCCAGCCGGTGCGCCACTGCACGGGCAGCCAGGCGCCTGGGCTGCAGCATGATGATTTTGCCCTGTTTAAGCCAGGGTTCGTCCAGAAGATGCAAGGGCAATACGGTTGATTTTCCCGCGCCGGGTGCAGCCTGCAACAGCACAACACCTTTGGCCGGCGTGGCAGACAGGGCCTGACGCAACTGCGGCAGTATGGAAAGAACCGGAAACATGTTGCTCGACCAACAAAACTAAACGAATCTGTGAACATGGGGCGTCATCACATAGTCACATATCATATCTGTTCATAATGCAAACCATAAAGGGTAATACCAGCAACCAAAATGCGACTAATGCGTTGTATAAATGCCAGCCTGTTATGTTTGCTTTCAAGCCATTAAGGCGGTTAGGAACTTAAAGGACAAGTTTATTCCGCAAAAACATTAAACCGGAAAATTTTTTTAGGTATTATGAACAAAAAGAAAAAGTTTATACCCGGTTGGGTGCCGGTTTACGTAACCGGAAGGAATGGCTTTTCCGAAAAACTCAATGAGGCTTTATTGCAATCGGGGTTGCCTTACATGCCCGGCTACTATTTTGACAACAACGCACAAACCGGCCACACCCTGATTTGGGTTGACAAAGACACCCCAATGAAAACCTACAAACGGGCGATTGGTGCCCGCAACCTGTGGAAGTACAGAATCCGGTTTTTTACCAGCCTGTCTGATTTTTCAGCATTTGCCTGCCGTCATGAATCCGGCAAAGAAGAATTGGAGCCGGCAGCCTGAACCCAAATATTCTGTTAAATTTACAAGCCATGGGCAAGGTAATTATTAACGGTTTTGACCAGTTTGCGCAATATGCCGGCAAAGAGATAGGCGTATCGGGTTACCACACCGTAACCCAGGAGCAAATAGACCTTTTTGCCAAATCTACGCTTGATTTTCAGTGGATTCATATTAACCCCGAAAGAGCGCGCAACGAAAGCCCGTTTGGAACCACCATTGCGCATGGATACCTTACGCTTTCGCTCATTCCGTACCTATGGGATCAGATTGCCGAAGTACGCAACTACAAAATGCTGGTAAACTATGGCATAGCCGATCTGCGGTTTAACCAGGCTGTTAAGGTAAACGACCAGGTGAGGCTTCGTGTGGCATTAAAAAATATTACCAACCTGCGCGGCATTGCCAAAGCCGAGATGAACGTAACTATGGAAATACGCAATAATCCCAAACCGGCTTTTAGCGGTACCATTCTTTTTCTGTATCACTTTCATTGAGAAAAGGAATGCACCGCATTTTTTCTTTTCCATTTCGGATACAGGTAAACCACAACTGCAACAAGTAACAACGACACAAATTGGGCATTCGACAGGTAATTGTGCCATAAAAAGCCTCTTTCCTCATCGCCCCGGAAATACTCCAGTACAAAACGTCCGGCGGCATAAAGAGCCAGATACACCAAAAATACCTGTCCGAAGAAGGACCTTTTGTTATACACTGCCAGCAGCAGCAAAAACACCATGCCGATGTATGCCGCCTCGGCAAGCTGCGAAGGAAACAGCGGGGTATGGAGCGGTCTGGCCTGGCAGGCCGCATGGGTAAAGGTTACCGTAAAAAAACCCGACGAAGGCAGACCGTAGCAGCATCCGGCCATGAAACAACCTATACGCCCAAACATATGCACCAGGCAGGTTACTCCGGCCATTACGTCCAGCATGCGGTAAGAAGGAAGTTTGTTCTTTTTAAAAAACCAAAGCATGACCGGAATGGCCAGCAGCATGGAACCGTAAAATACAAAGCCACTGCCACCCAACAATTTAACCGGGTGTTGAAAATACCAAGCCGGCCGCTCAAAAAATAAAAACAGCTTGCCGCCTATAAAGGCAGCAGCAAACAAAATCAAAAACAGGTTGTTGGTCTGTTCCAGGGTAATACCTGCTTCTTTTCTGCCCTTGTAATACAGCCATGCCATACCTGCCAGCGATCCCAGCGCAATAAAAAAGCCATACGAATAAATGGTTACTTCACCGGCCCTGAACAATACCGGATGCATAGCGACAACTATGGCCTGTAACTAATGCGGTAAATTACATTGGCGTGGTCGTCCGAAACCAGCAGGGATCCATCGGGCATTACCAAAACATCTACCGGCCTGCCCCACACTTTCTGGGTGGCATCGTCCAGCCAGCCGCTGGCAAACACTTCATAGCCCAACGATCGGTTGCGGTCGTCAATCCGCACCAGGGTAACGCGGTATCCAATTTTTTTCGAGCGGTTCCAGGAGCCGTGTTCAGCAATGAAAATCTGATTCCGGTATTCATCCGGAAACATGGTGCCGGTGTAGAATTTTAATCCCAGCGGGGCTACGTGGGGTCCCAGGTTCTGAACGGGAGGTACAAATTCCCTGCACGATCGCTTATGTCCAAACTCCGGGTCTTTAATTGAGCCTCCGTGGCAGTAGGGATAGCCAAAGTGAAGCCCTTCGCGCGGAGCAACGTTTAACTCGCAGGGCGGCAGGTCATCGCCCATCATGTCGCGGCCGTTATCGGTAAACCACAGTTGCCCGGTTACCGGATGCCAGGTAAACCCTACCGTGTTGCGCACACCCCGGGCCACGATTTCGCGCCCTGTACCATCGGGGTTTATTCGGGTAATAGTGGCGAAAATTTCATCCGACTCGCAGATGTTGCAGGGCGCACCAACGGGTATGTACAACTTGCCATCCGGCCCGAAGGCAATATATTTCCATCCATGATGCGTTTTATCCGGGTAGGCATCGGTTACCAGCTCGGGCCGGGGTGGACTTACCCAGGCTGGCTTCTATATTTTTAAAACGCCACACTCTGTTTACCTCGGATACAAACAAATCACCATCTTTAAAAGCCACGCCATTGGGCATATTCAGTCCGCTGGCAATTATCCACTTTTTATCCGCGCGGTTGTCGCGGTCTTCATCGCGTAAGGCATACACCTTGTCTCCGTTCCGGTTGCCAACGAATAACGTTCCTGAAGGTGATAAGGCAAGCGAGCGGGCATTATCTACCTCGGCATACACTTCAATGGTAAATCCGGGCGGTAAGTTTATTCTGTCGAGCGGAAGGTTCTTCGATGCTTCGGTAATGGCCGGAAGGCTGCCATCGGCTGCAAGCCCTGTACTGTCGGGCAAAACCGTTGATGCGGTTTCGGTGCCGGCCTGCCTGGAGGTGCACATCAGCAAAAAAAGTGCAAATACTCCTATGACATAATTTGGATTCATGTTTTCTGTTTTCCGGAAAGGTAGCACATTCATCAGGCTTTTTAAAGAACAGGTTGACGAACGGCCGGCCAGGGGCTTACCGCCAGATGTGTATCTTTGCGCCCATGATTTCCATAAGCAACCTCTCCTACTACATTGGCGGCAGGGCATTGTACGAAAACGCCAACCTGTTTATACGGCCCGATGATAAGATAGGCCTCATCGGGCTAAACGGAAGGGGTAAATCTACACTGCTAAAACTCATTAATGGCGATTTAAAGCCCGACAGCGGCACCATTAACAAGGCAAAAAACTGCAGCGTTGGCTTTCTGAACCAGGACCAGCTCTCGTACCAGTCGGGCGATTCCATTCTCACCGTGGCAATGGGTGCTTTTCGCGAAGTTACCGACATGGAGCGCGAAATTGAAAACCTCATTGCCGAACTGGATAAAGAATACCATGAAGAAAAAGTGATGCGCCTGTCGCAACTGCAGGAACAATACGAACAGGCCGGAGGGTATAGCCTTCAGGCAAAAGCCGAAGAAGTTCTGGAGGGGATAGGATTTACCACTGCCGACCTGCACCGACCTCTGAATGAATTTTCCGGCGGCTGGCGCATGCGCGTTATGCTGGCCCGCCTGCTGCTGGAAAAGCCCGCCCTGCTTATGCTTGACGAACCTACCAACCACCTGGATCTGCCCTCTATTGAGTGGGTAGAGCAGTACCTAAAAAACTACCCGGGTGCCGTTATTGTGGTTTCGCACGACCGCAGATTTCTGGATAACGTTACCCGCAAAACCGTGGAAGTAACGCAGCAGCAACTTGTTACCTACGAAGGCAATTACAGCTTTTACCTTAAGGAAAAAGCATTGCGGGAAGAAATACAGCAGAATGCCTACGAAAACCAGCAGGCTAAAATACGGCAAACCGAACGGTTCATAGAACGCTTTCGGGCAAAGGCCAGCAAGGCCAGGCAGGTAAAATCGAAAGAAAAGGCGCTGGAACGCATGGAGCGCATTGAAGAAGTGGTAAGCGATGCAGCCGAAATAAAATTTCGTTTTCACTTTAGCCAGCAACCCGGAAAGGTCATCGCCACCCTTAACATCCTGTCGAAACGCTACGGGCCGGTAAAGATTTTAGACCAGGCATCGGCCGAAATAAAACGCGGTGACAAAATTGCACTGATTGGCGCAAATGGCCGTGGTAAATCTACTCTGCTGCGCATACTGGCCGGTACCGAGCCCTTTGAAGGAGAAAAAACAATGGGCTATAACGTTATAACAGGGTTTTATGCCCAACACCAGATTGAAGCCCTGAATCTGGAAAACGACCTGCTGGAAGAGCTTAAACAGGCCGGCACCGGAAAAACTGAACAACAACTGCGCAACGTGCTGGGCTGCTTCCTCTTTTCGGACGAAGATCACTTCAAAAAAATAAAGGTACTTTCGGGGGGAGAAAAATCGCGGGTGGCGCTGGCCAAAACCCTTATTTCAGAAGCCAACTTTTTGCTGCTGGACGAGCCCACCAACCACCTGGATTTTATTTCTGAAAACATATTAATACAGGCACTGCAACAGTATGCCGGTACTTTTGTGGTGGTATCGCACAACCGCCACTTTATCAGCCAGGTGGCCAATAAAATCTGGTATATTGAAGATTTTAAAATAAAAGAGTACCCCGGAACCTTTGAAGAATACCAGTACTGGGTTAATGAGCAGCATAAAATATCAGCACCTGTACCCGACCCGCCCAAGCCCAAAGAAGATGCAAAAGCAAACCGGCCATTCAAAAGCAGCAACAAAAACAAGCTGGCCTGCATTGAGGAAAAAATAGAACGCCTTGAGCAGCTTAAAGCTGAACTTGAAGCCGAACTGGCCCAACCAGAAGTTTACGCCAACTTCGAAAAGCTAAGCGCGCTACAGCAACGTTATGCCGAAACCGAAGAAGAGCTAAACAGATGGATGAAGGAGTGGGAAGAGGTGGTTGGGTTGCAGGATAAGACCAACAGCTGATCGGTTCTTTACGCAGTTACCATGGAAAATCAAGAACAACATCCTCTGCGTAAAGAGATACTCACCCCTGAGTTTCTCAAGCAATTTAAGAATTCGAAAGACCTCAACGGCTTTATCGATGAACTTTTCGCCAAAGGCATGGAGCAAATGCTGGAGGGAGAACTGGACGGTCATTTAGGCTATGCCAAGCGTTCCCCGGAAGGAATCAATTCGGGGAACTCACTAACGGAAAATCTCGCAAGACCATCAAGAGCAAGCGAGGGGAACTACAGATTGAAGTATCTCGCGATCGTAACAGCACCTTTGAACCTGTCCTGGTGCCCAAACGCAGCCGGTTGGGTTGTTTGGGTTAACTTTCCATATATCAAAAGTGCCGAATCATATTTTGCCTTTAATTTGTGGAGCTGTGTAGTACATTCAGCCTGAACAGAATCAATACTTGCCATTAAGCAGTTATACAAAGAATCGTGCTTTACATGCTGGCTGTATGAAAGTTGGGTTATTACTGTAATTAACAAACCGATAGAATACCTTACAACCATACCCTGAACGATGAATTGGTAAAACCAAATTAAGAAAAAAATTGAAAACAGAAGGCCCATACCTGGGTCGCCATGCCGCAGGTTACCCGTTTGGCACCGATGTTGCCGGCTCCGGGCATTTTTTAAATGCTTTTTTATTTTTTACTTGCTCACATGCCCTGTTTAAAGCGTACCCTGTATTTGCTGCTGCTGTGCTGCCCAGCCTGCGTGCCGGTACAGTATGCCTCCGGTCCAAAACAGGCAGTTGAAATTGAAACAACCGACCGCGCTTACCACAACACCGTCAAATCCGTAAGGCTTTACGCGGCCAACGGATCCATGCCCCTGCCTGAATTAAACCCGGCCGTGGCACCGCTCAATAACCAGCAACTGGTGATTGAATTCGATTTGCTGGACACCATCCGCGAAACGATTGCCCTCAAACTGCTGCATTGCAACTACAACTGGCGTAAATCATCACTGTCTGATCTGGACTTCCTTCAGGAGTTCAACGCTTTTCCGGTAAACGATTTTGCCTATTCCATCGACACGCAAATTCCATATGTGCACTACCGCGTTAACTTGCCGGCAGTAAAACTGCCGGGCAATTATGTGGCCGTAGTTTATCGCAACAATAATCCTGATGATGTGTTGCTTACGCGCCGGTTTATGGTATACGATAGCCGCGTGCATTTTATGATGCACGATAACCCCCTGACTTCCGGAACAACTGCCGAACTGAACCAGCAACTGAATTTTACCATTAACTATGCCCGGACTGAAATTATAAACCCCGCAGAAAGCATACACGTAACCGTGCGGCAAAACCAGCGATGGGACAACCTGGCTCAGGGCCTGAAGCCCACCTTTATCCGTGAGCACCAGCGTGAGCTGGATTTCCGCTTCTTCACTTCCGAAAACCTGTATCCTGCCGGTAATGAATTCCGGTTTTTCGATTTGCGATCCCTCCTCAATCCGGGCGTTAACGTATCCCGCGTTGACCGGAGCCTTAGCCCGCAGCGCGTGTATCTGGTTACAGATAAAACCCGCGAAGGACAGCGTTATGCACGATACCCCGACCTGAACGGGCAGTATGTGCTGGCCAACCTCGATAACCCGCAGCCCCACTCGGCCCAGTATGTACAGGTGCACTTTACCCTGCAGTCGCCCCGGCTGCAGGACAGCGTGTACCTGTCGGGCGCCTTCACCAACTGGCGACTTGACGAATCTTCGATCATGGTGTATAACCCGGCTATTGGCGCCTATACTGCCGACGTGCTGCTGCGCCAGGGTTGGTATAATTATCAATACGTTGTAAAAAACAGTCAGGGGGTGGTTAACCGGTTTGAGGGAAACCACTACGAAGCCGAAAACCTGTACGAAATTTTTGTGTACTATCGCCCTTTTCAGCCGCCGGCCGACCTGCTTATAGGCTATTACCGGGTTGAGGTAAACCACCCCGATCGTTAGGCGTAGGCCGCATCCTGCCGGGGGTTTTTGTAAGCCGGGTTGTTATGCACCATATCGAGCATGCCAAAACCTTTATGACAAAAGTAGCCCAGTCCGTTTTCGTAAATAAACTGCTGCACCTGGGGCGCTGCATAAAGGGTAAACGGAAAGGTATAGCCGCGCACTTCGAACTTCACGTCATTATCGTACAGCGGGTAAATGCGGGCGTACTTCTTGCCCATTTCCTGCATGCGGTTCAGGTAGTCGGCATCAGGTACAATCTGAAACCGGTAAAAAGCGGTTAGCTCTTCGGCTGTGAAACGGCCCGATGCTTCCATGCGCTGCAAGGTGCTTTCGTATAATAAATCAGAAAACTCATCGCTTTGCGGGTTAATAAAGCGCTTGCCGCGGTCATCGTTAAAGCCGGCCGGCACAGGCACAACGGGCGATATGCACAACAGCCTCGACTCTTCGCCCAACGTTACCGGCGGTTCATCTTCAACCGAGTCGGGCACCAGGTGCAGGCTGCCAATCTGAATATCCTTTTGCCCGAATATTTGCCCCAGCAGGTAATTGCGGAATGCAGGGTCGGCACAGGAAAAGACCAGCGTTACCTTTGAAGAGTAGAAATGAAGCCCCTTGCGGCTCACTTTGGTTTGCCCTTTTAATCCCGAAAAATTAAAGCGGCTGTAATCTTTAAAGCTCTGGTCGGGACCAAACAGCAACAAGCCCCTGATGAACTGGGCAAGCAAAAACTGATGGTGGAAGGGCACGTACGCACCCCGGTTCTTCAGCGAAAAAATAATGCGCGTTCTCAAGGAAAGCCGAATTAAGACTAAAAAATACTTAACCCCTAGGCAGGCTTTTGCCTGACTTTTAACGGATTATAAAGTTACCAAAAAAGTATTACAGAAAAACAGGATGTAAGATTTTTATACATTAAAGCGGAAATGCATGATGTCACCGTCCTGCACCACATACTCCTTGCCCTCAATAGCCATTTTACCTGCCTCACGACATCCTTGTTCCGTCTTATATTGCTGATAATCAGACAGTTTTATTACTTCAGCTCGAATAAAACCTCGCTCAAAGTCGGTATGAATAACGCCTGCGGCCTGGGGTGCTTTCCAGCCCCTTTTTATGGTCCAGGCCCGCACTTCCTTTTCCCCGGCAGTGAAGTAAGTTATCTGGTCCAGCAGGCGGTAGCAGGCGCGGATAAGCCGGTTGAGGCCCGATTCCTGCAGCCCGTACGAGCGCAGGAACTCCATGCGCTCGGCTTCATCTTCCAGTTCGGCAATCTGGGCTTCAATGGCCGCACAAACCATAATCAGCTCCGCCCCTTCGTGCGCAATATGTTCCTGCAGCTTTTTCACATGGGCGTTGCCGGCAGTAACCGAGTTTTCATCAACATTGGCCACGTACAAAACCGGTTTGGCGGTAAGCAGTTGCAATTCACCCATCAGCGCCTGTTCGTCTTCATTAAGTAACAGGGTACGCAGGTTTTTTTCCTTCCAGCAGGGCTGCCCGCCAGCGGTTTAGTATTTCTGCTTCCTTTTTCGCTTTCGCTTCACCGCTTTTGGCAGCCTTTTCGGTGCGGCTCAGCCGCTTTTCAACGGTTTCGAGGTCTTTTAACTGCAGTTCGGTATCGATAATATCTTTATCGGCTACCGGGTCTACGCGGCCGTCAACATGCACTATGTTGTCGTTATCAAAGCATCGCACCACGTGCACAATTACATCTACCTGCCTGATGTTGGCCAGGAACTGGTTGCCCAGGCCTTCGCCCTTGCTGGCTCCCTTTACCAGCCCGGCTATATCAACAAACTCAATGGTGGCGGGCACCACGCGCTGCGGTTTTACCAGTTCCTCAAGAATTTTAAGCCGCACATCCGGAACGGGCACTATGGCTACGTTGGGTTCGATGGTACAAAAGGGAAAATTGGCAGCCTCGGCTTTGTTGTTGGATAATGCATTAAAAAGCGTCGACTTGCCCACGTTGGGTAAGCCTACTATGCCACACTGCAGTGCCATAATATTTTGATAAGTCCTGTTTTTTTAAGGGCGCAAAGATAACCAGCGGGAACAAAAAATCCCGCCGTGGCGGGATTGATCAAAATTTACCTGAAGGCGTCCGGCTTATTCCCACTTCAGGTCGGTTCCGGCGGGATTGCCACCCTGGCCATCTTCCGTACTTCTTGTTTCTTCTTGAACCTGGTCGAACTGGCTGAAGTCAACACCCGGCATCAGGTTGTTTTTTACATGATCCAGCGTTTGATTCAGGGCCTCCACAAATTTGTTGAAATCTTCTTTGTACAGGAAGATTTTGTGCTTTTCGTATGTAAATCCATCGTCTTTAAAACGCTTCTTGCTCTCGGTAATGGTAAGGTAGTAATCGTTTGATCGGGTGGACTTTACATCGAAAAAATAGGTGCGTTTGCCGGCCTTTACTTTGGTGGAGAAAACCTCATCTCGACCGTTTTCACTGCGTTTAAACTCTTCCACAGTCCTTCTGGTTTAGGGTTAGGTTAAAGGTTTTTGACGGGTTAAGTTAGTATTTTACCGTATTATTGCAAACTTCAGGTAAAAATCTCAGCCCATGGCCAAGGCATCTGCCCTGCTACCGGATGATTTGCGCACCACTACCAATCTGGAACTGCTGGCCCGGCAACTGGTAGAGGGCTTCATAACCGGCCTCCATAAGTCGCCCTACCACGGTTTTTCGGTTGAATTTGCCGAACACCGCCTGTACAATGAGGGCGAAAGTACCCGGCACATCGACTGGCGCGTTTATGCCCGTACCGATCGCCTGTACACCAAGCAGTTTGAAGAAGAAACCAACCTGCGGTGCCTTATTGCCGTTGATGTCTCGCCTTCCATGTATTATCCGGTTGACAGCCTGGCGAAAATAAAGTTCAGCATAGTAGCTGCGGCAGCGCTCATACAACTGCTGTACCGCCAGCGCGATGCCACAGGTCTGTGCCTGTTTTCGGACACCATTCGCACACTCACCCCGGTAAAATCCACTTCGGCACACCGCCAAAAGCTGTTAACCGAACTGCAGCAGTTGCTTCATAAACCATATGCGGCCGGTGCAACCCATGTGGCAGCCGTACTGCATGAAATTGCAGAAAAAATCCACAGGCGTTCACTGGTCATTCTTTTCAGTGATATTTTCGATACTGAAAATCAGGATGAAGTGTTCAAAGCGTTGCAGCATCTACGGCATAATCAGCACGAGGTTATTGTTTTTCATGTATCCGATTATGCCACCGAGCTGGAATTTAACTTTGCCGACCGTCCCACAGAGTTTATTGATCTGGAACGCGGTGAAAAAATAAAGCTTAACCCGGCCGATGTGCGCGATCGCTTCGTAAAAGAAGCAAAGGCATTTCACCGGCAGGTAAACTTACGGTGCAATCAGCTTAAAATTGATTTTGTCCCCTGCAATGTGCGCGAGGATGTTAAAACCATCTTCCAGACATTTCTTATTAAACGGGCACGTATGGGTTAGCCTGTTCCACAGCCTCCTGGTGCAGCCATACCTTGCGGGCCATGAGCAGTTCTTTCGATTCCACATGGTCGGGGTCAGGAACACAGCAATCCACCGGACAAACGGCTGCACATTGGGGTTCTTCATGAAAACCGGTACATTCGGTGCATTTGCCTGAAACGATATAATAAAAATCTTCCGAAACAGGACGCTGAGGTGTGCGGGCATCTATTAACTCGCCCCCAATTTCAACCTTTTCAAGTTTGGTACCGCCGGCCCAGGTCCACTCACGTCCGCCCTCGTAGATGGCCGTGTTGGGGCATTCGGGTTCGCAGGCCCCGCAGTTTATGCACTCATCAGTAATTTTTATTGCCATGGTATCAGTTAATTTGCGTTTGCATTCAGGGCTACAAAATTAATAACGTAAACAAAAAGGCCTGAAAAAAGTTTTATCGCATGAATCTGGACCAACGCATTGCCGCTTTTGCCCGTCTGGGCGACTATCTGCGCAATCTTCCGAAAGACGACTTTAACCGGTTAGCCGAAAACGCACAACAGGAAAACCCATGGTTTACACCCGATAATGTACAGCGGGCCCTAACGGCTGTATCAGCTTACCTGCAGGAAGATAAGCTTAATACATGGGCGCATCGCTACGCCTTCAGCAACAGCACGGTAAAAACAATAGCGCTTATTCTGGCCGGCAATATACCACTGGTCGGCTTTCATGATCTGCTTTGCGTACTCATCAGCGGTAACCGGGCTTTGATAAAATACAGCCATAAAGACCGCCAGCTAACCGAACACCTGATGCATAAGCTAACCGAATTCGAACCGGCTTTTGCCGACCGCATCATTCTTACCGATGGGCCTGTTAAAAATTTCGATGCCGTAATAGCCACCGGCAGCGACAATTCGGCCAGGTATTTTCAGTATTACTTCGGCAGATACCCGCATATTATCCGTAAAAACCGGGTATCGGTAGCCGTGCTTTCAGGAAATGAAACCCAACAGCAACTTGAAAACCTGGGCGAGGATGTATTTAGTTACTTTGGCCTGGGTTGCCGCAATGTGGCAAAAATTTTTGTGCCCCGGGGCTTTGACCTGTTTGTACTGCGCGATGCCTGGAAAAAATTTGAATCCGTAATTTATCACCATAAGTACGCCAACAACTACGATTATCAAAAATCGGTTTTTCTGGTTAACCGCGAACCCTTTACCGATTTCGGTTTCGCACTGCTTAAGGAATCTGAACAGTTGGTCTCGCCTGTTTCGGTAATTTACTGGCAACCCTACCACAGTATGGAAGAGGTGGCTGCCGGGCTGGAAGTGCTGAAAGATAAAATACAGTGCTATGTTGGAAATATGGCAGAAGGTATTGGCTTTGGTAAAGCGCAATACCCCGAACTGGATGACTACGCTGACGGCATTGATGCCCTGCAATTTCTGCAGCAACTAAGTGCTTAGGGTTTGCGCCCCCTTACAATTTCCACCCATCCGGTAAATACCTGCCCTCCGGCCTGCAACCGGTAATAATACATGCCGTCCGACTCATTGCCTCCATCCCACAGTGCCGGATCGGTGGCGCTGACCGGATAGTTTGATGACTTAAACACCTGGTTACCCCATCGGTTGGTAATAACCAGCACTGCGCCTTCGGGCAGGTTACGGATAAAGAATACGTCATTCACCCCGTCTCCGTTCGGAGTAAACAGGTTGGGGATAAAGATGTCGGTATCAACCGGTATTTCCACTTCAGCTATACGCACACATCCCAGGGCATCACGAACCGTGAGGGTGTACACCCCGGCATATAAATTGATAAACTGTTCCTGCATGCGCAGCGTGGCTGTATTGCGTGTTACCGGCTGGAAATCGCGCAGGTAGGCTTGTCCGCCCAATATCGGTTCAGTAAGTTCCACCCGCAGTTCATAGGGTTCTTCACCGCTCTCCTCAATTACCACAATCATGGAGCCGGTAGGCTGATCAGGATAGGATTCATTAATATTCTCAACCGATGCAATGCCCAATGCTGCCGAAGGTCCCGCAACGGTAAACGACTGATAAGGAGTTACGGCAATGCATCCGTTTAAGGACGTCTGATCCTGCAAAAGTCTTATCTGATAGGTACCCGGAACGAGCCCGGTAATGGTGTACGGGCCCAGCGACTCAAGGTAGGTTATGGTTCCGCTGGTAGGTGCCCCGCCCAGCACCAGCTCATAACCATACGGCAGGTCGGGAGCTCCGGTAATGCCACTCAGCGTTACCGATCCGCCATCGCCAAAGCAAAGTTCGTCAGTTGCAGTATGAGTAAAGTTTACCGCATACACTCCGTTTACGGAAACAGGGCCTAGCCTGGTGGCGCATTGCGAACCGCCCGACTGCAGCCAGATATAATAGGTACCGTTAGCCAGGTTGGGTATCATTACAAACGTACCACCCACAGGAATGTATTCTGCCGGCGCAGGCACAAAGAGCGGATCGGTTGTAACGGCAAAAGAGAATGTTCCTGCATCCAGAATGGTAAACGATATGCTTCCGTTAGTGCCACCCGATGCGCAGTCGGGCGGGGTTACGTTAACAGCCGAAGTATTGACAAAACCCGGGAATGTGATGGTGACCGGAAAGTCGCGCTGGCAACCGGAGTTGTCCACCACCGATAAAGTGTAGGCACCGGCACTCAGGCCGGCAAACTCATTTGCCACAGGAGCAACCGGCACACCGTTCAGCAGGTAGCTGTAAGGCGCACCTGTGCCACCTGAAGGGGCCCCCGTTAGCACAATCTTTCCATCGTTATTGGCACAGGTAGCCTGCTCAAGCGTAAACGGTTGCTGTATCTGAGGATTCTGGTTATTGATGGTTACCGGCACTTCGGCAGGACACTGGTCGGTAGCATCATCCCGCACCAAAATGGAGTAGTTACCGTTAGGCGGAAGGTTGGTAATGGTGTGCGGTGAAGTAAACGGAATCCAGTTAAGCCCGCCATCAATGGAATACTCATAAGGTGAAGCTCCTCCTGAGGTTACCGTAATGGTTGCCTGACCGGTAGGCTGACCAAAACAGGTGGCATCAACAAATCCCGAAGCCGATGCCTGCACATTGGTTTGTACCGGCAGGCTGTAAGGTAACGCACAAACGTTGGGCGAAGGCAACGAAGCATCCTGAATAATGTAATAGTAGTTGGCAGGCGACAGGTTGGTAAAGGTAAAATCAGGACCCGTGCCGGGTTTGGCTTGCGTAAAGCCGGCGCTGTCGGTAAGGGTTACAATATAATTGGGCGTACCTCCGGCTATAGTAAAGGTTATGGAGCCATCATCCTGCAACGCGCACGAAGGGCGCACTTCGGTGGTGGTTACGGTAAAAGCCAGGCAGCCCAGCCCGCCACAGCCTGAAGCTATGTTGTTAACGGTAAACGAAGCCGACCCGGTACAACCAAGGGTTTGATCCTGAACAAACAGATTATATATCCCAGGCCGCAGCCCTGAAATATCTTCGGTAGCAGCGGTAAACCCTGCCGGACCGGTCCAGTTAATGGTAAACGGACCAGGCGTTCCGCCCAGGGTTATATCGAGTGCGCCGTTGAAGGGTGCCGTGCAATTTGAGTTAGGTGTATTGCTGACCAGCGTAATGGTTACGGCTGGTGAATTTTCGGGCACGTTAATGGTTACCACTTCCGAACATCCCAGTCCGGTATCAGTTACCGTTACCGTGTAATCACCCGCCTCAAGGCCACTTATGTCTTCCGTTGAAGCAGTAAATCCACCGGGGCCAGTCCATGTAAATGAATAAGGACCTGGCGTACCGCCGGCCGTAATATCAATAGCCCCGTTAAATGGCGGTGTGCAGGTAGTGTTGCCTGTAACCGAAGCGGTTACAGTAATAACCGGTGCCGTTGAGGGCACATTAATCACAAATACACCGGTACATCCCAGCACCTGGTCGGTTATGGTTACGGTATAGTCACCGTCTTCAAGCCCGGAAATGTTCTGACTGGCTGAGGTAAACCCGCCAGGGCCGGTCCAGGAATAATCAAATGGGCCTGGTGTTCCCGATCCGCTCAATGAGATGGAGCCGGTAAAGGGTGCCACACAGTTGCTGTTGGGCGCAACGGTTACACCGGTAGTGGTAACAACGGGCCGTGCATCACCTACTGTAAAGGTAACGGTCGCCACACAACCCAGTCCGTTATCGGTTACCGTAACATCATAGTCACCCTGTTCCAAACCGGTAATATCTTCAAGCGTTGAGGAGAACCCTCCCGGACCTGTCCAGCTAAAGATAAACGGACCCGGAGTGCCCGATGCGGTAATGCTCAACTCACCGGTAAAGGGTGCCTGGCAGTTGGTGTTGGGTGTCATGTTGTCCAGCGTTACAGTTATCGGAGGGGTTGCATCCCCTACTGTAAGCGTGTACATGTCCTGGCAACCGATGGTTTGATCGGTAATGGTTACGGTATAATCGCCTGACTGTAATCCGGATATGGAAGAACCGGTGGCTGTGAAGCCGCCTGGTCCCGTCCACGAAAAGGTGTAGGGTCCCGGTGTACCTCCTGCCGTAATGGAAATGGCCCCGTTGAATGGTGCTACACAGTTGCTGTTATCGATAATCGTCTGGCTGGTAATGGAAATAGTGGGCGTCAGATCGCCTACATTAAATGTGGCTACCGCGCTGCATCCCAACGTGGTATTGGTGGCTGTAAGGGTGTAATCTCCCTCACGAAGGCTTGAAATGTCTTCTGTAACCGCAACAAAACCTCCCGGGCCTGTCCATGAATAGGTATAACTTCCGGCAGGAGAAACCGACACCAGAATAAAGCCGTTAAACGGTGCCGTACATGATGTATTGGGCCCGCTGGCATCGAGTGTAATGGTTACCGATGGTGCATTATTGTTAACATTAAAGCTTTGCACGGCCGAGCACCCTGTTGCGGGATTGGTTACCGTAACCGTGTAGGAACCCGGAGCAAGCGATGTAATGTCTTCTGATGAAGATGTAAAACCTCCCGGACCCGTCCAGCTGTAAGTATAGAATGCAGCCGGTGTTACCGTAAGCAATATAGCTCCGTTAAAAGGCGCATTGCAACGGTCGTTATCGGTTACCGCAGCCGACAAAGAAGGAACCACCGAAGCATCATTAACTGTAAAAGCCGCTGTTGCTGAACAGGCGCTTATGTTTTCGGTAACCGTAACGCTGTATAAGCCCGGTTCAAGCGAAGCAATGTCTTCCGTACTGGCCGTGAAGCCCCCCGGACCGGTCCATGAATAGGTAAACGGCCCAGGCGACCCACTTACAGTTAGGTTTATTGCACCGTTATAAGCCGGAATACAGCGGGTATTGTCAGTTACCGTTCCGGACAGGCTTAAAACAGGTGCCGTGTTGTTCACGTTTATGTTGGCCGAAGCCGTGCAACCGCTCGGCACATCGGTTACTGTTACGTTGTACGCTCCGTCCTGAAGGTTGCTGATGTCTTCCGTGCTGGCCGTAAAGCCCCCGGGGCCCGTCCATGAATAGGTAAACGGTCCGGCCGAGCCGCTCACCGTCAGGTCTATGGCACCGTTGAACGGTGCCACGCACCGGCTGTTGGCGGGTAACGGCACTGCTTAAGCTAAGGGCAGGTGCCGTGCTGTTCACGTTTATGTTGGCCAAAGCCGTGCAACCACTCGGCACATCGGTTACTGTTACGCTGTACGCTCCGTCCTGAAGGTTGCTGATGTCTTCCGTGCTGGCCGTAAAGCCCCCGGGGCCCGTCCATGAATAGGTAAACGGTCCGGCTGAGCCGCTCACCGTCAGGTCTATCGCCCCGTTGAACGGTGCCACGCACCGGCTGTTGGCGGTAACGGCACTGCTTAAGCTAAGGGCAGGTGCCGTGCTGTTCACGTTTATGTTGGCCAAAGCCGTGCAACCGCTCGGCACATCGGTTACTGTTACGCTGTACGCTCCGTCCTGAAGGTTGCTGATGTCTTCCGTGCTGGCCGTAAAGCCCCCGGGGCCCGTCCATGAATAGGTAAACGGTCCGGCTGAGCCGCTCACCGTCAGGTCTATGGCACCGTTGAACGGTGCCACGCACCGGCTGTTGGCGGTAACGGCACTGCTTAAGCTAAGGGCAGGTGCCGTGCTGTTCACGTTTATGTTGGCCGAAGCCGTGCAACCGCTCGGCACATCGGTTACTGTTACGCTGTACGCTCCGTCCTGAAGGTTGCTGATGTCTTCCGTGCTGGCCGTAAAGCCCCCGGGGCCCGTCCATGAATAGGTAAACGGTCCGGCCGAGCCGCTCACCGTCAGGTCTATCGCCCCGTTGAAGGGCGCCACGCACCGGCTGTTGGCGGTAACGGCACTGCTTAAGCTAAGCGTGGGTGCCGTGTTGTTCACGTTTATGTTGGCCGAAGCCGTGCAACCGCTCGGCACATCGGTTACTGTTACGTTGTACGCTCCGTCCTGAAGGTTGCTGATGTCTTCCGTGCTGGCCGTAAAGCCCCCGGGGCCCGTCCATGAATAGGTAAACGGTCCGGCCGAGCCGCTCACCGTCAGGTCTATCGCCCCGTTGAAGGGCGCCACGCACCGGCTGTTGGCGGTAACGGCACTGCTTAAGCTAAGCGTGCAGGTGCCGTGTTGTTCACGTTTATGTTGGCCGAAGCCGTGCAACCGCTCGGCACATCGGTTACTGTTACGTTGTACGCTCCGTCCTGAAGGTTGCTGATGTCTTCCGTGCTGGCCGTAAAGCCCCCGGGGCCCGTCCATGAATAGGTAAACGGTCCGGCTGAGCCGCTCACCGTCAGGTCTATCGCCCCGTTGAACGGTGCCACGCACCGGCTGTTGGCGGTAACGGCACTGCTTAAGCTAAGGGCAGGTGCCGTGCTGTTCACGTTTATGTTGGCCGAAGCCGTGCAACCGCTCGGCACATCGGTTACTGTTACGTTGTACGCTCCGTCCTGAAGGTTGCTGATGTCTTCCGTGCTGGCCGTAAAGCCCCCGGGGCCCGTCCATGAATAGGTAAACGGTCCGGCCGAGCCGCTCACCGTCAGGTCTATCGCCCCGTTGAACGGTGCCACGCACCGGCTGTTGGCGGTAACGGCACTGCTTAAGCTAAGCGTGGGTGCCGTGTTGTTCACGTTTATGTTGGCCGAAGCCGTGCAACCGCTCGGCACATCGGTTACTGTTACGTTGTACGCTCCGTCCTGAAGGTTGCTGATGTCTTCCGTGCTGGCCGTAAAGCCCCCGGGGCCCGTCCATGAATAGGTAAACGGTCCGGCTGAGCCGCTCACCGTCAGGTCTATGGCACCGTTGAACGGTGCCACGCACCGGCTGTTGGCGGTAACGGCACTGCTTAAGCTAAGCGTGGGTGCCGTGTTGTTCACGTTTATGTTGGCCGAAGCCGTGCAACCGCTCGGCACATCGGTTACTGTTACGTTGTACGCTCCGTCCTGAAGGTTGCTGATGTCTTCCGTGCTGGCCGTAAAGCCCCCGGGGCCCGTCCATGAATAGGTAAACGGTCCGGCTGAGCCGCTCACTGTCAGGTCTATGGCCCCGTTGAATGGTGCCACGCACCGGCTGTTGGGCGTAACCGATGATGTGAGCGAAAGGGCGGGGCGGGCATCAGGAACATTAATAACTTCAATTACCTGACAGGAAGTGGTGTTGTCAGTAACCGTAACGGTATAGGTACCCTGTTCAATCCCGCTGAGGTCTTCTGTGGTGTAAGGTCCGCCAGGTCCGGTCCAGTTGTACGACAGACTTCCAATGGCGCCGCTCACGGTAATGTCAATAGAGCCATTAAAAGGCGGAAAACAGCGGGAGTTGGGATTTACTGAGGAGCTCACCGAAAGGGATTGGATGTTTACCGTAACCGAGCCGTTCATGAGTACGGGGGTACAGAGGCCATCTACCGCCTGTACGGTAAGCACATCGCCATTGGCAAAACTTCCTGCGGGCACAATCAAAGTAAAAGGTCCTGGGGCGGATGGGTTGGTTTGCGGTGATCCAAACGGTGTTCCGTTTATCAGTACCTGATAAGTAACGGGGGCAGGCTGCGTTGCTGCCAATGAAATTGAGGCATCATTACCGGAACACACTATCTGGGGAGAAGGCGTTGTAACATTTTGAATGGCAGGCGAAGGATCGGTAATGGTTACAGGGCCCAGTGTACGGGTACAGTTGGTGCCGTTATCGCTGATTAAAACAGAATACGTTCCGCCGGCAATTCCGGAGAGGTCCTGTGTGCCGGGATTGGTAAATCCCGGGGGACCAGACCATTGATAAGAGTAACTGCCCGTACCACCCGAAACCGAAATATCGATTGATCCATCCGGGGCAACACAATTGCTGTTGTTGGTTGCCGAGACAACAGAGGCCGAGAGGTCGGGGGAAACGGCAAAAATAGTTACAAACTGAACCGTGCTGCCATCGGCATCCTGGACTACCACCAGGTAGGTTTTGCCTGATGGCTGACCCGGCAATCCGCTGATAAGAAAAGGCACCCCTACCGTAAGGTTATATGGCCCCTGGTCGGGGGGGCCAAAAATAAAGGCGCGCAGCGGGGGCGGATTGGCGGCCGTTACCAGAATTTCAAATGAGCCGTTACTCAGGCCATCGCAGGCATCCTTTTTATTTTGAATGGTAAAAGCCGGTTGTGCCAGCACCTGCACAATACCCAGCAAAAAAAGAAACGCAAAAAGTAGAAATTGGCGCATGCTTATTTCACTTCAATTTCCAAAAATTCGGGACAAAAGTCGGCTTTTTCATCAGGCCCGGTAATCACAAACACATACCTGCCGGGGGCCAGTCCGCTTATTTCCGGTTTGTTTTTAGTCAGAAGCTGTTTGTTGCCGTCTGCAAGCAGGTAAATCAGGAAATCCTGCCGATTTTCCTCAAAGCGGAAGACAATGCGGCCTGAGGCCGCACGGGCATGCTCCACCTCAAAGCTGAATTTAATCTTTTTGCAGGGAACAGGTTCCTCTGGCCTGGGGCCCAGCCCCATGCTTTGAATCCAAAAGCAGGTGATAATAAGGAGTTTAGGCAAAATCATTTAATTAAAAAGTTCAAAAAGGTACGCAATTATAAATAACCTTCAAAAAATTATAGTAACCCAAAGCGCCCCCCGGCAAAAAGTTATCCGCTCAAAATTTCTCCCATCGTATTTTTACCGCAAAAAGGGCAGCTTCTCTATTTATAATATCCGAAAAATAAATTTTTTAGTACAACAAGCGGCTTTGAAGTAAGATTTTAGGCAGAATCGCCAAATTTCAGGATGGTTCAGAAGTGCTTGCGGTTCAATATTTCGCTAAGCACAACGGCTTTTTTCAGGCCTTCTGAGTCGCGCAGATCGGCTGTATATTCTTCCAGTAAATTCCGGGAGGAGGTATGTTCGAACACAGAAAACCGGTTAAAAGACACTTGTGTATCTTCCAGTTTTGCGGTTTCTTCCAGCGATAACCGATTAAAAGCCATGTTTTTGGCCTTTTCGTATTCTTCATTAAACTGAACGGACTCCACGGACGGGGTTAACTCTTCCAGCGTTTCAATTTGATCCGTGAAGACATCATCGTAATCCACCACATCCACCTCTGTGGGGCCTGCCGGGCTTTTTCCTTCCTTGGCTTCGGTTATCTCCCGCAGCAACTCTTCAAAAGTTACCTGCCGCTTAGGTGCTGTATTTCCTGCGTCCTCCGGGGTGCTTTGGCGATCGGGCATGGGCATACGCTTGCGCGTGAGCCAGTTGTAAAGCACGTAGCCAATGCCAATTAACAGATAATAAAGCAGGTCATCCATAGAGTCGTTGTAAAAATAACAGTTTCATTTAGTGGTCCTTACCCCAAAGCGTTTTTTTTCATTTGAATACCCTGTGGCTTCGGTTTATCTTTGCCGGAATTTCCGGCCACCCAGGTAGCCGGTACAGTTTTTAGTTTAACAACCACGTTTTTTCATATTACATGCAATTAGCCAGGCTGGAGATTAAAGGATTCAAGAGTTTTGCCGATAAGGTAGTTATTCATTTCGATGAGGGTATTACCGGAATAGTGGGTCCGAACGGGTGCGGCAAATCGAACATTGTCGATGCCATACGATGGGTTTTGGGCGAGCAAAAAACCAGCGCGTTGCGCTCGGAGAAGATGGAAAACGTAATCTTTAACGGAACCACCGGCAGGGCACCGCTGCAAATGGCCGAAGTTTCGCTTACCATTAACAACACCAAAAATATACTGCCTACCGAGTATGCCCAGGTAACCATTACCCGCCGGTTGTACCGCAGCGGTGAGAGCGAATACCTGCTTAACGGGGTGCAGTGCCGGCTTAAGGATATTACCAACCTGTTTATGGATACCGGTGTGGCCTCCAACTCTTACGCCATCATTGAGTTGGGCATGGTTGACGACCTGTTAAACGACAAAGACAACTCGCGCAGGATGTTGTTTGAAGAGGCTGCCGGAATCTCGAAATTCAAAAAACGCAAAAAAGAAACACTAAGAAAACTGGAAGATACCGATGCCGACCTGGAACGGGTTGAAGACCTGCTGTTTGAAATAGAAAAAAACATGAAAAGCCTGGAAAAACAGGCCCGGCAAACCGAACAATATTATAAAATCAAGGACGAGTACAAACAGAAAAGCATTGACCTGGCCCGTTGTGTAATGCACCGGCAAAATGCGCAGGCTGCTGAAATAAGCAAAAGAATATCAGAAGAAACCGACCGCAAGAGCGCACAGGCTGCCGCAGTAGCCGAACTGGAAGCGCGCATAGAGTCTGCCAAAACTGAACTGGTGCACAAGGAAAAGAACCTGGCTGCACGGCAACGCGAGCTTAACGACTTTGTAAGCCAGATACGCCAGTACGAAAGCGACAAGCAGATTAAGAACGAGCGGCTACGCTACCTGAATGACCGTGTTCAAAACCTGAAAGAACAGATTGAGCAGGATAAGCAGAGTGTGGAACGCGCCCGCTTTGCCATTCAGAGCCTGGAAGCAGATTGTACCCAGGCCCGCGTGCAGCTTTCAGAAAGTGAGCAGCAACTTGCGCTGCTGCGCCGGGAATATGAGGAACTGCGGATACACTCCGGCACCCTGCAGGGTCAGGCCGACATCGAAAGACAAACCCTTAAACGCAGGCAGGATGAAAGCTATGAGGTAAACAAGGCAGTTGAAATAAGAGAAATACAGGTAGCCTCTTTCCGGCAGGAACTGGAGCGTACCGCTTCCGACAGCACCCAGCAAAGCGCCAGCCTGGCAGAGTTCGAAAAGAAGTTGCATGTGTTGAATGAGGAGATTCAAAAACGCAACACCCAGCTGGAAGAACTCAGAAAAGAAGAAGCCGAAGTACAGGAACAAATCACATCGCTCGAAAAAACCATTGAAGTGGTGAGGGATGAGATGACCTCCATTTCCAGAAAACTCGACAGCAAACAGAACGAGTATAACCTTACCAAGTCGCTGGTAGATAATCTGGAGGGCTTTCCCGAAGCCATCCGGTTTCTGAAAAAGAAAATCACGCGCAATGCCCCCCTCCTTTCGGATGTGCTTACCTGTCCGGAAGATTACCGAGTGGCCATTGAAAACTTTCTCGAGCCCTACCTTAATTATTACATCGTTGAACACGAGGCCGAAGCCTTTGAGGCCATTAACATTCTGAGCGATGCCTCCAAAGGCAAAGCCCACTTCTTCATTCTGGATGCTTTCGAAAAATTTGAACCCACCCCTACCCGCATTTACGACAATGCTTATCCGGCTACACAGGTTATTGAGTTCGACCCCAGGTACCGCAAGCTCATGTCGTACATATTAGATCGGGTTTACATTTATGAGGGCGACATAAAAAACATCCCGGCCGATGATGACAACACGTTTATTACCAAAAGCGGCAAACTTACCCGGCGCAGGTTTAGCCTGTCGGGCGGATCGGTAGGCCTGTTTGAGGGCAAGCGGATAGGCCGGGCGAAAAATCTTGAAAAACTCGATAAAGAAATCAAAGAATTAACCACCAGGCTGGAGGGCGTGCGGCAAACCCTGGTGCAACGCCAGGCCGACCTGGAAAAACTTCGCAACAACACCCTGCGGCAGCAGGTTGAAGATGCCCAGGCTGCCCTGCGGCAGGTAAACGAAGAGTTCATTTCTGTGCGTACCAAACGCGAGCAATTTGCCGAAATGCTGAGCCATGCCGACCTGCGCAGGGAAGATATCATGGAAAAAATTGAAGCGCTGCTCAAAGAACTGGATGAGTTAAAACCCAGGGCCCTGCAACTGCAACACGAAGCCGCCGAACAGGAAACCCGCCTGGCTGCTGTTTTGCAGGAACTTGCACAGCAAAATGAAGTGCTTGCGGCCAAATCCAATGCATTGAATGAACACAACATCCGCTATCACCAGCTCGATAACCGGGTAAAAAGCCTGGAGCAGGAAATACGGTTTAAAGAAGAGGCAATAGAAACCAGTAACCGCCGTATTGAAAGCAACCAGGCCGAACTTAAGCAGAACGAGGACGAGATAAAGCAGATTACCCTTAGCGCACAAACCCAGGATGAAGACCTGGTGAACATGTACGCCCGCAAGGAGGAAATGGAAAAAGCCCTTAATGCCACTGAGCAAGATTATTACCAAAGCCGCGGCCACGTAGACCAGCTGGAAAAAGAACTGCGCGAACTGCAACACAACCGCCAGCATGCCGATAACCTGTTGCTTGAATTGCAAAATAAACTTAACGAAAGCAGGCTTCAGATCAATTCGGTTAAGGAGCGGCTGGCTGTTGAGTTTAACATTGACCTGGACACCCTGACCGAACAAACACCTGCTGAAAACCCTGAAGACCTGAACGAAGAAAAACTGCGCGAAGAGGTAAACCGCATTCGCCAGAAGCTGGATAACATGGGGCCCATTAACCCCATGGCCATGGAGGCGTATAACGAAATCAAGCAAAGAAACGACTTTATTCTGGCACAAAAGGAAGATCTGGTAAAGGCCAAAGAATCGCTCATGAATACGATTGGTGAAATTGAAACCGTGGCCAGCCAGACTTTTATGGAAGCGTTCAATAAAGTTCGTGAGCACTTCAAGCGGGTGTTCCGTTCGCTCTTTAACGAAGAAGACGACTGCGACATTAAGCTGGTAAACCCCGAAAACCCCCTCGAATCAGAAATAGACATCATTGCCAAACCCAAAGGCAAGCGGCCGCTCACCATTAACCAGCTGTCGGGCGGTGAGAAAACGCTTACCGCAACAGCTCTGTTATTTTCAATGTATCTGCTCAAACCGGCACCCTTCTGTATATTCGATGAAGTTGATGCCCCGCTGGACGACGCCAATATTGACAAGTTTAACAACATTATCCGCACATTCAGCAAGGAAAGTCAGTTTGTGATTGTTACACACAACAAGCGCACCATGACCGCCACCGATGTGATTTACGGTATTACCATGGTAGAAAAAGGCGTGTCGAGGGTAGTGCCCGTTGACTTACGCGAACTGGCCTGAACAGGTAAAACCGGTTATTCTTTTTTCCGCAACGGATATAGTTCCACCTTTCTGAACTCAATGGGGTGGCTCTCCGACTGCAGGGCAATATAACCTTCCTTAAGCCGGGTGCCCTCGGCTTCCGGATAGCCGGCAGGCAGATAGTCTCCTCCAATAACAGGCCGCGTGTAGGTTAGTACCGTGTCGCCTTCAATAACATGGTGAATTACGCTGTCGCCATATACAATAATCTCGGCTCTTACCCACTGACCCGGCAGGTAAGTGGGCGTTGAGGCACTAATGCAATGTTGTGTAACGAGTGTATCGGCCATGTACACATGGGTTCCGGGTGTGCACAGGTTACCGGTAGGCCGGGGCCTGTCGGCCGTACCTCCAAGAAACTGGGCTTCGAGCGAAACCGGAAAACTTTGTTCAACACCCATACTTTCGGGTGACTGTGCATGAAACATCACCCCGCTGTTCATAAATGCCCATTCCTGTCCACCGGGTGGTTGATGCCCCACAAAGCGGTATTCCACCACCAACCGGTAATGCGAAAAAGGCTCGCGGTAAAACAAATGGCCAAACTGTGTGGTAAACGAGTCGTATTCAGCATACGAAACCTTAAGCACACCATCTTCCACCCGAAAGGTGTTCCTGTAATTCTCTCCCGCCTTATAACCGGCTATTTTGGGTATCCAGCCTTCCAGGTTTTTGCCGTTGAACAAAACAATAGGTTGTTGGGGTTGCTCCTGCCTTGAGCAGCATGTCAAACCGAGAAGAAACAACACAGCGCTGACGGGAATAGCATATCTCATGGCCACTACATTTACGGGTAAAAATACAATACTTTGTTTATCCGAACAGACCTTTAAAATCGGTAAAACACCGTCCATGATCAGTTTAAAATAAAAACGGGAATACAGCATTTTTATCTGCGTATTCCCGTCTTGTTAAAAGGCAACCGTAGCTGCCTGTTAACCCTAAATCAGCTTAACCGGCTGAAACCGGCCGGATTTCCTCCGGTTTCGTGCCGAACACTGCAAAGCAGTATTCCGCTCAGCCTGTATGCTGAAGACCCTTTGTTCACACGTTCCGTAGAAGCATGTGGTTTTGTCGTTCTTCGCATCAGGCCAACCGGCCAGCGGCTGGCTTAGTGATGTGAAGGTAAGTAGCGGGTTTATATCGACCAAAAAAATCATCCAAAAGTAATACACAACTTTTCCACCGTTTTGTACACTTTTCAAATCGTAAAATGAATGAATGTGTTACGAAGTTGTCTTTAACCTTTACTTGAAAGTTTTTTCTCTAAAACAGGGCGCTGGCAATTTTATAAATCGGGTCGGCTTTGCCCATGGAATAGAAATGCAGGGTTGGTACCCCGGCCCTCACCAATTCTTTTGACTGTTGAATGGCCCATTCTATTCCCACCTGCCGGGCGGCTTCGTTGTCTTTGCACTTTTCAATTTCATCGGCCAGGGCTTCGGGCAGGTCAATATGAAAAGTGGTTGGCAGTATATTGATTTGAGACTTGCTGGTAATGGGCTTAATGCCGGGTATAATGGGTACATTAATGCCCATTTCACGGCATTGCTTTACAAAATCAAAGTATTTCTTGTTGTCGAAAAACATTTGGGTAACAATGTAGTCGGCTCCCAGGTCCACTTTCAGCTTCAGATATTTCAGGTCGGTTTTAAGATTGGGCGCAGCAAAATGTTTTTCGGGGTAACCGGCCACGCCAATACAGAAGTTGGTTGGCGTAGGGTTTAGCAGTTCATCATCCAGGTAAATGCCGTTGTTCATATCTACCACCTGTTGCAGCAGTTCAGATGCGTAGCGGTGGCCGTCCGGCTCCGGCACAAAGCGGCCTTCGTTTTTTATGGCATCGCCCTGCAGCACCAGCACATTGTCTATTCCCAGAAAGTGGAGGTCTATAAGCGCATTTTCGGTTTCTTCCTTGCTAAAGCCACCGCAGATAATGTGCGGAACGGTATCTACCTTGTAGTGGTTTTGAATGGCTGCGCAAATTCCTACCGTGCCGGGGCGCTTGCGTACCGATCGTTTTTCGAGTAAACCGTTTTCCTTTTTTTTGTACACATACTCCTCGCGGTGGTAGGTAACGTCAACAAATGGAGGTTTAAATTCCATAAGCGGGTCGAGGTGGTCGAAAAGCGACCGTATATTCTGACCCTTAAGCGGCGGCAAAACTTCTATGGTAAAAAGTGTTTTGCCATTGGCATTTTTCAGATGTTCGGTAACTTTCATAATGTGGTTTACAAGTTATAGTTCAGATTGGGTGCCAGCCATTTTTCAACCTCTTCCACTTTCATGCCTTTTCTGGCAGCGTACTCTTCAACCTGGTCTTTACCAATTTTTCCCAGTCCGAAGTACCGGGCTGCAGGATGCGCAAAGTAATATCCGCTTACGGAGGCTGCCGGGTACATGGCCCCTGATTCGGTAAGACGGATGCCGGCTCTCTTTTCGGCTTCCAGTATTTCGAAAAGGGTACGCTTTTCGGTGTGATCGGGGCAGGCCGGGTATCCCGGTGCCGGCCTTATGCCGCGGTACTGCTCGGCAATGAGCTGTTGGTTGTTCAGGTTTTCTTCGGGATCATAGGCCCACCAGCTTTTTCGCACCAACTCATGCAGGTATTCGGCAAAGGCTTCGGCCAGCCGGTCGGCAAGGGCTTTTATCATTATCTCCGAATAGTCATCATGTTCGCTTTTGAATTTTTCCACCCATTTTTCAAGGCCTATACCGGCTGTTACCGCAAACATACCGATGTAATCGCGTTTACCCAGACTTTCGGGCGCAATGAAATCGGCCAGGCAAAAGTTAGGCAGGCCCGGCGCCTTTTTGTTTTGCTGCCGCAAAAAGTGAAGCCTGGCAAAGGGAACATCGTTTCCAGCACCGGAATACAGCTTTACATCGTCTGTTTCGGTGCTGTTGGCCGGGTAAAAAGCGACAACGCCATTGGCCGTAAGGCCTTTTGATTCAATCAACCTGTTGAGCATAGCATTGGCATCATCAAACAGTTTGCGGGCCTCGGCCCCTGCGGTTTCATCTTCAAATATGTCCGGATAACGACCGCTGAGCATCCAGGTCTGAAAAAACGGAGTCCAGTCAATATACTGGCGAAGCACTTCCAGCGATAAGCTGGTGATTTCCCGAATGCCGGTGAAGGTTGGTTGGGGTATGATATAGTTTTGCCAGTCGATAGCAATTTTGTTGTTTCGGGCTTCACCCAGCGAGATGTAATCTTTAAGCCGGGTGCGGTTTTCGTGTTCCTGCCTGAGTCGGCTGTATTCGGCCTTAACCTGTTGCACAAACTTTGGGCGGGAAGTTTCGTTTACCAGCTCGGTTACAACAGGTACACTGCGGGAGGCATCGGGCACATACACCACGGGGCCATCGTAGGCCAGATCTATTTTCACGGCCGTATGCAGGCGCGAGGTAGTGGCTCCGCCAATAAGCAGGGGAATATCAAACTGCCGGCGTTGCATTTCTTTTGCCACATATACCATTTCATCGAGCGATGGAGTAATAAGGCCGCTAAGGCCAATTACATCGGCCTGGCGGTTGCGGGCTTCGTCCAGTATTTTTTCTGCGGGCACCATTACGCCCAGGTCAATTACCTCAAAATTGTTGCAGGCCAGCACAACACCCACAATATTTTTTCCGATGTCATGTACATCGCCTTTTACAGTTGCTATGAGTACACGGGCGGCAGGTTTGGATGCTTGCCCACCGGCCTTTTGCTGTTCGAGCAGAAAAGGTTCCAGAAAGGCAACAGCCTTCTTCATAACGCGGGCACTTTTTACCACCTGTGGCAGAAACATCTTGCCTGCGCCAAACAGGTCGCCCACCACATTCATGCCCTGCATGAGGGGTCCTTCAATCACGGCCAGTGGCGATCCGTATTTTTCCAGTGCTTCACGGGCATCGGCTTCAACGTAGTCAACAATTCCTTTAACCAGCGCATGGGTTATTCTTTCTTCTACTGTGGCATTGCGCCAGGCTTCATCAGTTTCTTTTTTCTTAACTGTGCCCTTTACCTTTTCGGCATATTCCACCAGCCTTTCAGTAGCATCGGGTCTGCGATCGAGCAGCACATCTTCTACGCGTTCCAGCAGTTCGGGTTCAACTTCATCGTATACCTCCAGCAGCGAGGGGTTAACGATACCCATGTCCATGCCGTGCCGAATGGCATGATACAGAAAGGCTGCATGCATAGCCTCGCGCACTTTTTGGTTACCCCCGAAAGCTGAAAGATACGTTGCTCACTCCGCCGCTTACGTGCGCATGCGGCAGGTTTTCGCGTATCCATCGTGCGGCCCTGAAAAAGTCGAGTGCATACGACCGGTGCTCTTCCATTCCCGTAGCTACAGGAAATATGTTGGGATCGAAGATGATGTCTTCCGGCGGGAACTTTACGCGGTTTACGAGGATGTTATATGCCCGGCTGCAGATGGCAATTCTGCGTTCAAATGTATCGGCCTGGCCCTGTTCATCGAAGGCCATAACTACCACGGCTGCGCCATATTTGCGAATAAGGCGGGCTTGGCGGATAAATTCCTCCTCTCCTGCTTTAAGGCTTATGGAGTTAACGATACCCTTTCCCTGCAGGCATTTGAGTCCGGCTTCAATAACCTCCCATTTGGATGAGTCGATCATAACCGGAACGCGGGCCAGTTCGGGTTCGGACGCCATCAGGTTAAGAAACTTTACCATAGCGGCTTTGGCATCTATCATGCCTTCGTCCATGTTTACATCCAGCACCTGCGCTCCGCCGCGTACCTGCTCGAGGGCAATTTGAAGTGCTTCTTCAAACCGGTCTTCCTTAATCAATTTCAAGAATTTTGCCGATCCGGTTACGTTGGTCCGTTCGCCAATGTTTACAAAGTTGGAGGCAGGTGTAATTACCACCGCTTCCAGTCCGCTGAGTTTAAGTGGGCGATATGGTTTTATAGTGCTAATAGGTTTTTGGTTTATGGTTAATTAGTTCATGGTTGGTTGGTTCGTGGTTAGTTAGTCCATGGTTAGTTAGTCCATGGTTATTCAGTACATGGTTGGTCGGTCCATGGTTGGTCGGTCCATGGTTAGTCAGTCCATGGTTAGTCAGTCCATGGTTAGTCAGTCCATGGATAGTCAGTCCATGGATAGTCAGTCCATGGTTGGTCAGTTCATGGTTAGTCAGTCCATGGATAGTCAGTCCATGGATAGTCAGTCCATGGATAGTCAGTCCATGGTTGGTCAGTCCATGGTTAGTCAGTACATGGTTGGTCGGTCCATGGTTGGTTGGTCTATGGACTATCAGACTATGGACTATCAGACTATGAACTATCAAACTATGGACTATCAGACTATGAGCTATCAAACTATTGACCATAAAACTATGGACTATCAAACTATAAACCATTGAACTGGACTACTGTCAGGTTTTAATGGATTTGCGAAGAGCCTGCATTCCTTTAATCAGATCGGATAATGCCTCGTAGAAGTAGGTAAATTCCTTTTCCGATACCAACTTCCGCCTTTTTGCCAGATAAAAGCAACACACAACTTCAACAGCCGACCGAATGGCTATACCCAAAAATCTCTTGAACTCACGATTTGACTGTCCCGTTGAACCCTCGGCTATATTCAGCGCAATGGAATCGGAAGCACGTTGCAACTGAGCCGACAAAACATATACCTCTTCCCGCGGAAATTTTTTCGTTAATTCATATACCTCGCCCGAAAGCTCAACCGAACGCTGCCATACTTTAAGCTGTTCGAATTTAAATGCCATAGTAAGAAAGTTTAGGTTTGTTGGTTAGTCCGTGGTTGGTAAGTCCATGGTCAATCAGTCGATGGTTAGTTAGTCCATGGTCAATCAGTCGATGGTTGGTCAGTCCATGGTTAGTTAGTCCATGGTTAGTCAGTACATGGTTGGTTGGTCCATGGTTAGTCGGTCCATGGTTAGTCAGTACATGGTTGGTCGGTCCATGGTTAGTTAGTCCATGGTTAGTTAGTAAATGGTTGGTCGGTCCATGGTTGGTTGGTCTATGGACTATCAGACTATGGACTATCAAACTATGGACTATTAAACTACACATTACCAATTTTCCGGGGACTATAATTTTCGGCCAAGGCAGCAATCTTTTTGATATGTCCGGGTGTGGTGCCGCAACATCCGCCAATAATATTTACCAGCTGTTCTTTGAGGTATTCTTCTATTTGTGCAGCCATCTCATCCGGTGACTGATCGTAATGGCCGAAGGCATTGGGCAATCCGGCATTTGGGTAAGCGCTTACATAGCACGGGGCCTCACGGGCCAAAACCTGCAGGTAAGGCCTGAGCTGCGCAGCCCCCAGGGCACAGTTAAGTCCTATGCTCAGCAAGGGTACGTGCGAAACAGAAATAAGAAACGCTTCGGTGGTTTGTCCGGATAAAGTCCTGCCGCTGGCATCGGTTATGGTACCCGAAACCATTACGGGAAGCTTTCTTCCGGTATCTTCTTCGTGCTGCTGTATTGCAAACAGGGCAGCTTTTGCGTTCAGCGTATCGAACACCGTTTCTACCAACAGCAGGTCAACCCCGCCATCAACCAATCCTTTAACCTGTTCGTAATAAGCTTCGGCCAGTTCATCGAAGGTAATGGCGCGGTAACCGGGGTTATTTACATCGGGCGAAATGGAAGCGGTTTTATTGGTAGGTCCAATGGCACCGGCTACAAACCTGGGTTTGGTTTGCGAAGTGTATTGGTCAGCAGCCTGACGTGCCAACTGTGCCGAAGCTACATTCAGTTCGTAGACAATAGGTTCCAGCTGATAATCGGCCTGGGCAATCCGGGTGCTGCTAAAGGTGTTGGTTTCAATAATATCGGCACCTGCCTCCAGATATTGTTCATGAATTTCGCGGATGATATCCGGCCGGGTTATGGAAAGCAAATCGTTGTTGCCTTTCAGCGGGCAAGGGTGATTTTGAAAACGGTCTCCGCGGAAATCTTCTTCCGTAAGCCCGTACCGCTGTATCATAGTACCCATGGCGCCATCAAGCACCAGGATACGTTGTTGCAATATTTCTTCCAGCATGACCCTCTGAAACGGTTAAACCTATCCAGAGAGCCGCAAAGGCGGGTTGCTTATCTTTCCCGCCATGGGGCGGGATGGGATTTGGCACAACACCCGCAGATGCCATCTGTGGGCAGGATGCCAAGACGTCTTCGGGCCCAGTCCCTCGGTCTTTCTGGATAAGCGCTGCAAAGAAACAATTTTAAATTCAAATTAAAAAAATATGCCCGTTGCATAAATCTTAACCATCGCTGTAGGATGTACCGGCCGTTCACGTTACCTTTGAAAGCGCCATGAAGTTAGCAGCCGTTGACATCGGTTCGAATGCCATACGCTTTCAGGTATCGTCTGTGCTCGACAGCGGCCCGCGTGTTATTTTCAAAAAAATGGAGTATGTGCGGTTTCCGCTTCGTTTGGGGCACGATGTGTTTACCACCCAGCGAATAAGTGAGCACAGCGCGCAAAAATTCATAAAACTGATGCGCGTGTTTAAAATGCTTATTGAGCTGTACGAAGCAGACGACTACATGGCCTGCGCCACCTCGGCCATGCGCGAATCGGAGAATGGCGCAGAACTGGCACAGCGTGTAAAGGAAGAAACCGGACTGGACATTCATATTATTGACGGCAAACAGGAAGCCGAACTGATTAACCAGGCCATTCTTACCTATTTATCGGAAGGAACCTATCTGCACATCGATGTAGGAGGCGGAAGCACAGAACTGAATATTTATGTAAACGGAAAAAAAACCAATACACGCTCTTTTAAAATCGGGTCTGTTCGCATTCTTGAACGTAGCGACTCGCCCGCCATTTGGAAGGAGATGGAGCAATGGGTAAAAAAACAAGTACAACATCACCCCGGCAAAATTACGGCCATAGGTACGGGGGGCAACATCAGCAAAATTTTCGAACTGGCCCAGCTTAAGCCACACCGCCTGATGTCGCTTAAAAAGGTGCGCGAAATAAGCGCCATGATTGAACAGCACACCCTGGAAGAACGCATTTACCTATTGCAGATGAACCCCGACCGGGCCGATGTAATTTTGCCCGCCAGCCAGATTTATATTAAGGTAATGGAGTGGGCAGGGGCCCGGTACATACAGGTGCCCGAGGTAGGCCTGAAAGACGGCATCATGCTGCACCTGTACCGCAAAAACAAAAGCCGCAAAAAGGTAACATTTGCCAACCTGGCCGACCAAAGCCAGGGCAAAAAAACGATAAAACTGTAAGCCCTGCTGCCGCCGGCCACGTGGCAAAGAGTATGTATCTGATGGCACCCCCGGCAACCACTCTCCTTTTGCTGCCGGCATTGTAAAAGCCCTGCGCAGCAGAGGCGGCAACGATGGCATATTAAGCCTGAACGAGTTACTTACCTACGTTGAGCGGCTCAAGCCCGAGCCACGTTTTGGTAAATTTGGAAGCGATGCCCCGGGCAGCGAGTTTGTTTTTGTAGTGAAATAAATGGAATAAATTCGTTTAGCTGGTCAAAACAGTTGTACATCGGCCAGTATATCAAGGGAGAAACCCGGCTTGGTGCTGGGTTTTTTTATTAAAACAACCGCACATCGGCCAGCATTTCGCGGGTTACCTTGTAAAACTCCTTATGGATGTTGAACGGGGGCTCCCCATCGGCCTGCCGTGGCGTGTAGGTCCCGTCTTCATTCATGATATAGGCATTTACATTGTCGCGCTGATTGAACCGCAGAATGTTCATAGCCTGTTTGCGAAGCACATCTTCTTCCAGCAACACCAGCGACTCTACCCTGCGGTCAAAGCTGCGTACCATGGCATCGGCACTGCCAATAAACACCTTGGGGTTACCGGCATTATGGAAATAGTAAATGCGCGAGTGTTCCAGATACTCACCAACAATGCTAACCACCTGAATGTTTTCACTAAGCCCGGGGCGCCCCGGCCTTAGGCAGCATATGCCCCTTACGCTAAGCCTTATGGGCACCCCGGCCTGCGAGGCTGCATAGAGCTCGTCAATAAACTCCTTGTCCTGGAGCGAATTAACTTTAATGGCGATGCCAGCTGGTAAACCGGCACGGGCATTTTCGGCTTCGCGCCTGATGAGGTTGCAAAGCTGTATGCGCATATCGCGCGGTGAGGTAATAAGGTTACGGTAGGCCTGTGGCTGGGAGTGCCCGGTAATTACATTAAAAAACTCAGACACATCATTGGCATAAATTTCTTTCGAGGTAAGCAACCCCACATCGGTATAATGCCGTGCGGTTACCTCGTTGTAATTACCGCTGGCCAGATGCACATACCGGTAAACCCGGTTATCGGCTTCTTTCCGTACGATAAGCATGAGCTTGGTGTGGGTCTTGAGGTTGCCCATGCCGTAAATAACGAAACATCCGGCCTTCTGAAGCCGCTCGGCTTCGCGCAGGTTGTTTTCCTCATCAAAACGCGCCTTAACCTCGAACAATACAGCCACGTGCTTGCCGTTTTCGGCTGCCCTGTACAGTGCGTTGGTTACGCGCGATCCACCACGTGCCACGCGGTAGAGGGTAATTTTTATTGACAGCACATCGGGATCATCGGCAGCGCGCTCCAGCAGTTCCAGCACCGGCTCCATGGAATTATACGGGTGGTGGAGAAGGATATCGCGGTGCTTTAGCACTTCAAACAGGTCGGGCTTATCTTCATCCGGATAGTTAAGTGGTTTTATGGGGTCGGGTAGTTTAAATCTTCTGCCCCTGAATTCGCTGTGGTTTATTATCTGGTTCAATCCGCTTAAATCCAACAGGCTGCTTTGCGGAATACGGAATATGTTGTGGTCGTCAATATCGAACTGAATTTTCAGCAGCCTTAGCACCCAGGGATCGGCATTGCCCTGCACCTCCATGCGCACCACCCTTCCGGTGCGGCGGGTTTTAAGTTTTTGCTTCAGGTCTTCCAGAAAGTTCGATTCAATATCATCGCTTTCTTCCAGCGTAAAGTCGCCATTGCGGTTTATCCTGAACAAATTCACGCTGCGTATATCCACATTCCTGAACAGGTTGTGGATGTTATGCCTTACAATATCTTCGACCGGAACAAACACCAGCAGATTGCCTTCTTTTATTTCAAAAAACCTGGGAATATTGCTGGGTATCTGAACGAAGGAGATGCGGTTTTGCTGCTGTCCATCCTGGGTTACAGCCGTTACCACCCCAAACAAAAGCCGGTTGTTTTTCAGAACCGGAAAAGTGTGGTAGCTATCGAACGCCATGGGCGTTAACATGGGGAATACGGTGCGCGTGAAGTAATGATTTACCAGCGCGGTATGTTCGACCGAAAGCTCAGCGTACGAACGTATTTCAAAACCGTTTTCCCGGAACAGGGGTTTGAGTTTATGTACGAAATATTCGTTCTGGTCGTTTACAAAGTTGCGGATGGCGTTGAGCAGCAGTTTGCGAAAAGGCTCTTCGCGCAAGCCGCTATAATCGAAGCGCTCTTTGCCGTAGTCAATGTAATTGTACAGGCTGCCCAGGCGGATGGTGCAAAACTCATCGAGATTGGAAGAAGTGATGCACAGGAATTTCAGGCGGTCGAAGAGGCTGCGGTCAGCTTTGCGTACCTGGTCCAGCACCCGGTAATTAAACTGCAGCCAGCTCAGGTCGCGGCTTATGTAGCGGCTTTCGCTTACCGCGGTAAATTCGGTTTGTAGTTGTGCCGGCTTTGCTCCTGTTTCCATAGGGGTCATCAGGCATCAATGCGGGCATAACGTGCATTTTTTTCTATAAATTCCCTGCGCGGAGCCACTTCATCGCCCATAAGCATGGAAAAGAGGTGGTCGGCCTCGGCAGCCGATTCGATGGTTACCTGTTTAAGTGTTCTGCGGGCGGGGTCCATGGTAGTAGCCCACAGCTGTTCGGGGTTCATCTCACCCAGACCCTTGTAACGCTGAACGGTTACCGAATCGTCTTTTCCTCCGCCCAGCTCCTTAACTACCGCTTCGCGCTCTTCTTCGGTCCAGCAATAGCGTTCTTCACGGCCTTTTTTAACCAGGTAAAGCGGTGGCAGTGCTATGTACACGTAACCGTTTTCAATCAATTCGCGCATGTAGCGGAAAAAGAATGTTAAAATAAGGGTACGGATGTGGCTGCCATCCACATCGGCATCGGTCATGATGATGATTTTGTGATAGCGCAGCTTACTCAGGTTCAGCGCCTTGCCGTCTTCGGCAGTGCCAAACGACACGCCTAACGCGGTGATAATGTTTTTAATCTCTTCGTTGGCGTAAATTTTATGTTCCTGGGCTTTTTCCACATTCAGAATTTTACCCCGCAGGGGCAGTATGGCCTGAAAGGTGCGGTCGCGCCCCTGTTTGGCCGACCCGCCTGCCGAGTCGCCTTCTACCAGATAGAGCTCGGAAACCGAGGGGTCGGTGCTGGAGCAATCGGCCAGCTTACCGGGCAGGCCAGTGCCGCTCAGCACATTTTTGCGCTGCACCATTTCGCGGGCTTTGCGCGCGGCATGGCGGGCCTGTGCAGCCAGTATTACCTTGTTTACAATAAGCCTGGCTTCGCGCGGATGTTCTTCGAGGTAGTACTGCAAAACCTCGCCCACGGCCTGGTCTACAATGCCCATGGCTTCTGAGTTGCCCAGCTTGGTTTTGGTTTGTCCTTCGAACTGGGGCTCGGCTACTTTTACCGAAATAACAGCGGTAAGGCCCTCGCGGAAGTCATCACCGGTAATGTCGATTTTTGCTTTTTCGAGCAGGCCCGACTTTTCGGCGTAGCTTTTAAGCGTGCGGGTAAGCGCTCTTCGAAAGCCCGCCACGTGGGTACCGCCTTCATGGGTATTGATGTTGTTTACATACGACACCAGGTTTTCGCTAAACGAGGTGTTGTAGCTAAGCGCCACCTGCACGGGCATTTCGCCTTTGTTGTTTTCAATGTAAATGGGCTGGGGTATCAGCTTCTCACGTGTGGAATCAATATATTCCACAAATTCAACCAGTCCGCCTTTCGAGAAAAACGAATCCTGACGCGGAAGACCCTGCTCGTCTTTTTCGCGCAGGTCGGTTAGGGTAAGGCGAATACCCGGGTTTAAGAAGGCCAGCTCGCGTAGGCGGGTGGCCACGGTTTCGTAGTTAAACTCGGTAACGGTAAAAATTTGTTTGTCGGGTAAAAAGCGTACCGTGGTTCCGCGTTTATCAGACTGCCCGGTAACGCGAACCGGGTATTGGGGAACACCCCGTTGGTATTCCTGTTCCCAGATTTTTCCATCGCGGTACACGATGGCATGAAGTTTTTCAGAAAGGGCATTTACGCACGACACCCCCACTCCGTGCAAGCCGCCCGACACTTTGTAGGTGTTTTTGTCGAACTTTCCTCCGGCATGCAGCACCGTCATAACCACTTCCAAAGCCGAGCGCTTTTCCTTCTCGTGCATATCGGTAGGTATGCCGCGCCCGTTGTCTTCAACCGAAACGGAGTTGTCTTCATGAATGGTAACCTTAATATCGTCACAGAAGCCCGCCAGCGCTTCGTCAATTGAGTTATCCACCACCTCCCAGATAAGGTGATGCAGCCCCTTGCTGCTTACATCGCCAATGTACATGGCCGGCCGCTTGCGCACGGCTTCCAGTCCTTCCAAAACCTGAATATTGCTGGCCGAATAGCCGGAATTTTTCTTTTCCTTTTCTTTAACTGCACTCATGGATAGGGTTATCAATAAACTGTCAAAAATACGGTTTTTTAGCCGATTTCTGATGAAAAATTTACCTGTAAAATGCTCTGAACATCCCGCTGTGAATGCAGGTGTTTTAGGCGGTTTAGCCGGTGTTTGGCTCTACCTTTCGGACAAATTACGGCACCGGCCGGTCAAGCTCCCATCCGGTTGAACCCGGGTCCATATCCTGTAAATCTTTATGTATTGGGCGGTATAACGGGGGTTTTCTTTTTCCCGGCTTTGGGTGCCCCGGTTTGTTCATCCAGCAGCTGCTGCCTGGCCTTTTCCAGTTCCTGTTTCTGTGCTTCGGTAACCGAAGGGTAGCTTAACCTGAGCTTTTCAAAATGATGGTGAATAAGGTAAGCCATGGCCAGGCGTGCATACCACTTGTCATCGGCCGGAATAATGTACCAGGGGGCATAATCCTTAGAGGTCTTTTCGAGAGCTGTTTCATAAGCCTGCTGGTAATTGTCCCAGAAAGCCCGCTCCCGGATATCGGAGAGAGAGAACTTCCAGTTTTTGGCCGGGTCTTCAATTCGTTCGAGGAAGCGTTTTCGTTGTTCGTTTTTGGAAAGGTGCAGGAAGAATTTCATGATAATGGTTCCGTTCTGGGCCAGGTTTTTTTCGAACCGGTTTATCTGCTTGTATCTTGACTCCCAGAAGCGGGCATCAATATCTTTGAGTGAACCAATTCCCGGAATATTTTCATTAAGTATCCATTCCGGGTGCACCCTGGTTGCGAGAACATTTTCGTAGTGCGACCGGTTGTGGATGGCTATTTCGCCCCTTGCAGGAAGCGCAAGCGCATGCCGCCAGAAATAATCATGGTCAAGCTCGTGGGCATTGGGCGCCTTAAAGCTGTATACTTTTACCCCAAGCGGGTTAAAGCCCGACATAATGTGTTTAACTGCCCCATCTTTACCGGCAGCATCCATAGCCTGAAGAATAATGAGCACGCTATATTGGTTATGGGCATAAAGTTTATCCTGAATTTCTGCAAGCTGTCTTCTGCCCGCATCCAACAGGGCTTCGGCATCGCGTTTATTCAGTGCCTTGCCTTTGTATTTGGTGGGCCATTCCCTGAGGCGAACTTTTTTACCGGGTTTTACCAGAAAGTGGCGGACATGCAGGATTTTATCAGCAGAAAGCATGGCACAGGGGATTTTAATTTACAGAAAGATATGCCCATTTTCCGGATACAGGGGCTGATAAAGGTCAGTTACAATAAAGAATATTTTTTGCTGGCAAATCAGGGCCGAAATGCGTAAATTTTAAAGCGTAAACCGGGTAGGCGTAAAACAAGCAAATAAACCAGAATATCCATGAAAACCCTGTCGTTCCTGCTTATTCTTGCGGCCTGTGCCGCATGGGCCCAGTCACCGTCCAGAGGCAAAGCCTCCGGGCTCCCGAGTGATGAAGATAAGATTAAACAGCTTATTGAACGGGAAACAAAAGCCTTCTTTGAAATTGATTACAACACCTGGAAAGATTGCTGGGCGCATGTACCCCATGCCTTCTGGTCGTTTGCCGATACCACCGATGTAAACTACTTTGCCGGATGGGAAGCCATTCATGAAGGGTTTGCCAATTATTTTAAAACCTCAAAACCCTCGACTGCCAAAATAGAACGAAAATGGATTTCCATAAAGATATACGGCAACGGAGCGTATGCACGGTTTGTTCAGCTGGTAAGCGATGATACCATCAGGCCGGCACAGGAAGAACTGCGTGTGCTGGAAAAAATAAATGGCCAATGGAAAATAGTGTGCGTGTCGGTTATTGCCATTGAAAAGGAAAAGGATAGTCAGCCGGTTCGGTAACGTTATTTCAAAAATTCAATACTGCCCGGTGCGCAACATAACCAGCGTGCAGCCATGAACAATTTCAATGCCGGCCATGCGGGCACGGTGTTCAAGCTCCGGATTTTCTGTGCCGGGATTGAATATGATGCGCACGGGCTTTAATGCAATAATATAGTCCAGCCAGGGTTGCTGGTTTACCTGACTGATATATAAGGTTATGGTGTGTACTTTATCAGGATAAGGTTTTTGTTCAAGCGGCAGGATGGGCACTCCGCATACCACACCTTTTTTTATACCTATGGGCGCTATTTCATGACCGTAACGGGTTAGCATTTCAGCGGCCATATAAGCGTACCGGGCCGGATTTGCCGATGCACCGAGAATGACTGTTTTTTTCATGAATTAAAATTTTTGTTTTATAAATACAGCAGCCGCCTCGGCACAACGTTCACCATCCAATGCTGCCGAAACGATGCCACCGGCATAACCGGCACCTTCTCCGCAAGGAAACAACCCGTTTACCTGTGGATGCTGCAGGGTTGCTTCGTGGCGTGGTATACGCACAGGTGATGAAGTACGGCTTTCAACCCCTACTACTACAGCTTCTTCCGTAAGGTATCCGCGCATTTTTTTTCCAAAAACTTTAAATCCTTCCTGCAGTGCTTCGAGTATAAAAGGGGGTAAAAAATACCGGAAGTCAGCAGCCGTTAACCCGGGCTGGTATGAACATTCTGGCAGTGAGCCCGAAAGCCGGTTATGCAGAAAGTCGGTAAGCCGCAGGGCCGGAGCTGCCTGGGTACCGCCGGCAGCCTGGCAGGCTTTTTCTTCTATATCGGCCTGAAAATACACACCGGCAAGGGCACCGTGTTCGGAATACGGTTTAAAGTCGGCCGGGGAGACCGCTACCACAATACCGCTGTTGGCAAACCGCGAGTCCCGGCGGGAGGGCGACATGCCGTTAACCACCACCTCACCGGGCCAGGTAGCTGCTGGCACAATAAACCCGCCCGGGCACATACAAAAAGAAAACACCCCACGCCCGGCCGGATTATTTGCCCGGGCGGTGAGGCTGTAAGGTGCGGCCGGCAGCCAGTAATCGCGCGTGGACGAACAATGGTACTGAATGGCATCAATTAGTTGTTGCGGATGTTCTACCCTAACACCCAGTGCAAATGGCTTAACCTGCAGTGCCAGTCCCCTGACCTGCAACAACCTGAACACATCTCGTGCTGAATGCCCTGTAGCCAAAATAACGGCCCGGGCCTGCACCACATCGTTATGCTGTGTTACCACTCCGGTCACACAGCCATTGCGTATCAGTAAATCGTCAACCCTTGTGTTAAAGTATATCTCCCCTCCGCATGCAAGCAAGGTTTGGCGCATTTGTTCAATAAGCCCGGGAAGTTTATTGGTGCCAATATGCGGGTGGGCATCAATCAAAATATCATGGCGGGCACCGTGGGCCACAAGCACCTCGAGAATGTGTTTTACGCTGCCGCGTTTGGTGGAGCGGGTGTATAATTTTCCATCGGAATAGGTGCCTGCTCCTCCTTCGCCAAAACAATAGTTCGACTCGGGATTAACCTGATGGAACCGGTTTATGGCCGCCAGATCGCGCCGGCGTGGCTGTACTGCCGATCCCCTTTCAAGTATTATGGGTTTGAGCCCTTTTTCAATGAGTCGAAGCGCTGCAAACAAACCGGCCGGGCCGCAACCAACAATGATAACCGGCTCGGCATTGCCTACATAATTGCCGGGCTTTTGCCAGGAAATGTCCGGAAAGGGCCCGTCAGCCGGCACCACATCAATCATAACCCGCACGCGTACTTTCCTGCCGCGTGCGTCAATAGAGCGCTTGCGCGGAATGATGCGCCACCTGGTTTTGTCGAGGCCTGTTTTTTCAAACAACACCTCTTCCAGCCGCCTGCTTCCGAAAGCCTCGGAAGGGGTAAGTATAATTTCCATATCAGTTTGCGGAAGGTAGTTATCCTTCACCAACGGGCACAAAGATACTTATCGGGCCTGAAACACATGACCAAAGTAAAACCCTCCCTGAAAAGTTACTACCAGCGGGCTCTGGTTAATACCCTCAAAATATGGCTGGCTTTGTGGCGAGGCATCGAAGGATCGGTACCCGAAACCGGCACCGGCAAAAACATCGAGGGTAAATCCTTTCCGGTTGTTGCGCTGCATAAAGCGGTATCCGGTTAACAGGCCGTATTGAATGCGTTGCTCCGAGGCACTGAAAGTAACCACATTGTCGGGGGCTATTTCTTCGTTGACAAAGTGTCCCAGATTGGTAAACCGCAACTCATGCGCAAAATACCACATGCCGGCTTTTTTCGGATTGTAAAACTTTTGGCGCACTACCATGGCGTAGCCGCGCTTATAGGGTTTGTCGTTAACAATATTTTTATCAGCCACAAAAAAGGGATCGCGTATGCCGGTAAATTCAAATTCATGTCCCAGCCGTTCCTGGTTGTAAAACTCTACGGCTGCAGGCAAACGGCCGGCAAATACAAACATGGGGTTACCGCTTAAAATAATGCCTTTGAATTCGTTGGTGCGCTCGGTAAAATACCCAAAACCCCTGCGCGGTGCTGAAGTACGCTGAACACTTTTCGACAGCTTTACAATCTCATCCATAAGGCCGGGGTCATCGTAGTATGGCCGGTAGTAACCTGTAAGCTTACCGGTGGCATCAAAAATTTCCCATGATCCCATTTTCCTCTCTCCCTCCATATCACCCCGTGTCTGCAAAGCTCCGTTGGGGTAAAAACCGGTGTAGCGCCCCCTGTTCGCAGTATATTCGCAGCGCCCTTCCAGGGTACCGTCTTCCCGGTAAAACAGCCACTCTCCTTCGCGGTTATTGCCGCTCATGTTGCCGCTAACCCTGAGTTTACCCGAGGGATAGTATTCGCGGTAATGACCGTTTCCTTCCTTGAAATGTGCCTCGCTTGTTTTTTGCCCGCTGGCATCAAAGCTCACCCAATAGCCATCTTTTCTGCCTGCAACGAAGTTTCCGTTGGAGGCAACGTTTCCGTTCGGATGATAATAGGTCCATGCACCTTCGGGTTCGTCTTCGGAATAGCTGCCGCATGACGCCACCCTGCCCGATGGATAGTAGGTGGTCCATTCACCGGTCTTTCGCCCGTTGCGGTAATCGCCTTCGCTAACCAGGGTGCCATCGGCTTCGCTATAGTATCGCCAGCGGCCTGTTTTGCGTGGACCCAGCCGGGGCCCCTGCCCGGCTATTTTGCCGGAGTGGTAGTATTCGGTAACCAGGCCGTAATCTTCGGTAAACTCACCATCGCTTTTAAGTGTGCCGTCTTCATAATAGCTTTTCCATACACCATGGCGTTTGCCCGAACGGTAAAAACCTGTTTCTTTTATGGCTCCGTTTTCGTAATAATACACCCAGTTTCCTTCGCGTACCGAACCATTCATAACACCCTCCATGCTCTTCTCACCGTTTTCGTAAAAAAATACCCAGTGTCCGGTATTGGTGTTGTTGGCCAGTTCACCTTTCATTTTTATATTACCCGACTCGTAAAAAAATTCCCATAACCCCACTGTTTTGTTGTTTTTGAAAGCGCCCCGCGATTCTGTATTGCCATTGAGAAAGTACGAGGTGTATGCGCCGTTGCGGATGTTGCTTATTGTGTCAATGACCTGAAACACTTCTTTTACGTGGCGATGTGCCTGATCGTGCCAGGTAACGCGCACCTGCTGTGCAAAGGCGGGCGTAATGCAAAAGAGATACAGGACAATAGCCGAAAAACGCATTTGCGGCTGGTTACACAGGTTAAAATTACGCATTGGCATCAAAAAATCCGATGCTGCCGGTGGTCAGATTTTGCCAAAAGATGAATGTAAAATCCGGAATTGCATTCCGGATTTGCAATTTCTTCAAATCCGGAGTCCTACTCCGGTACCGGTCTGGCAAACGCAGCCCGGCCCCATTCGGCTTTTTCGGTTTCAGTCCATAAATCCGGAAAAAAGATGATCTTCTGAAAACGGGGCGGCAGGTATTTTTGCCAGTTGGTTCCGCCGGTGGCTTTAATATCTTCCGGGTCTTTCTGCAAATAGCGCGCGGCCGACCTGAGATGAGCCAAAGGCCACAACACATTGGCCAGGGTGTCGAGTTCACGCAGCCTGCCGGCCACTTCGGTATTACCTGCATAATGTTTGCGCAACAGGGCATTAAGGTTAGATCCACCAAAATCCCGCCCGGCTTTCCGAAACAGCTCCATGTATTTTTCTTCAAACTGCCGCAGCGTGAGGGTCTTTTGCCCGGTGGCCAGCTCAGTGGCGCCTCTTCGCCAGTACAGGTGGGCCAGCAATTCATCCACATCGGACTGGTTGCTTATGCTATCCCGCTCTTCAATTGCCACAAGGTTAATCATGTCGGTACAGGCAATTTCAATAAGCCGATACTGGGCCGACTGAAAGCCGCTGGCAGGCAGCAGGGCCATTCGGAATTTCAGGAACTGTTCCTTATCCATGCCTTCGGTCATGATGTCGAACGATCCGGTAAGATTTTTAAAATAACGGATGATGCGGGCAAGCCGCGCACTGACAAAAGATGCATCGGGATGGGCATGGGTGGCTATCTGCTCCAGTTCCCATCGGATAAGCCTGAAATAAAGCTCGGTTATCTGATGATACACAATAAACACCATTTCGTCCTTAAAACGCGTGCGAGGTGTTTGCAGGCTCAGCAGGGTGTCCAGATGAATGTAATCCCAATAGGTAAGGTAATCGGAATACAAAAGACCATCCAGGTATGACGACAGGTCCTGGCCCATGGCCTCGTACTTTTCCTGCAGTTTTTTAAGCTGCACGCTGTAATCCAAAGAAGGTGGCTGTTCGTGTTTTTTCACAATGGGTAATGTTTAAATTTGCCGGATAAATTTGCCGTTTTATGCCGGCAAATGCACACCAAAGTAAAAAAATACATGGCATCGCACAGCACCGAAGCTCCGGCAAAAAAATCGCTTAAGCAGGACCTCTTTGAACACCCCGATTTTTATGGCATTGACGACCTGCTTACCGAAGAGCAGAAACTGATTCGCAGCAGCATACGCACTTTTGTAAAGAAGGAAATCACGCCTTTTATTGAAGACTGGGCCCAGCGGGCTTATTTTCCTTATGAAATTGTAAAAAAATTTGGCGAAATCGGTGCCTTTGGCCCCACCATTCCGGTTGAATATGGTGGCGGCGGACTTGACTATATTTCGTACGGGCTCATTATGCAGGAGATTGAGCGGGGCGACTCGGGCATGCGCTCAACAGCCTCGGTGCAGGGTTCGCTGGTCATGTATCCTATTTACAAGTTCGGCACCGAAGAACAGCGTAAAAAATATCTGCCCAGGCTGGCCAGCGGAGAATGGCTGGGCTGCTTTGGCCTTACCGAACCGGACTACGGATCAAACCCGGGCGGCATGGTTACCCATTTTAAGGATATGGGCGACCATTATCTGCTGAACGGGGCCAAGATGTGGATTAGCAATGCCCCGAAAGCCGATGTGGCCGTAGTGTGGGCCAAGAACGAACAGGGCCGCATACACGGACTGATTGTGGAGCGTGGCATGCCCGGTTTTACCACACCCGAAACACACGGCAAATGGTCGCTGCGTGCCAGCACCACGGGCGAGCTGGTTTTTGACAATGTAAAAGTACCCAAAGAAAACCTGCTGACCGGAAAGAGCGGCCTGGGTGCCCCTATGATGTGCCTGGACTCGGCCCGGTACGGCATAGCCTGGGGAGCAATTGGTGCGGCAATGGACTGCTATGAATCGGCCAGGCGTTACGCCCTCGAGCGCATTCAGTTCGGCAAGCCCATTGCCTCGTTTCAGCTCATTCAGAAGAAGCTGGCCGAAATGCTTACCGAAATAACCAAGGCACAACTTTTAAACTGGCGCCTGGGTGTGTTGATGAACGAAGGAAAAGCCACCACGGCACAAATTTCAATGGCCAAGCGCAACAACGTACAGGTGGCACTGGAAATAGCACGCGAAGCCCGGCAAATTCACGGGGGCATGGGCATTACCGGAGAATACCCCATTATGCGCCACATGATGAACCTGGAAAGTGTTATTACCTACGAAGGCACGCACGACATTCACCTGCTTATTCTGGGCCGGGAAATTACCGGCATACAGGCCTTTACATAACAAGGCCGTGCTGATGTTTTTTAACAAGCCGTACTCTTCTGGCCACATACCGGCCGCTGCCGTCGGGGGCCGGTTCAATGGTGTATTCCACCCAGTCGCCCTGCTGCAGGTCGTTAAAGTCAACGTTCTCCAGCGCATCGTACCGGAAAAATACGTTGTTTATTTCGGGAGCCTTTATAAATCCGTAGCCCGTTTTTAGCGACAGAATAAGGCCTTCCCTGCGCTCGCCCTTGTCGGGTAAGGCACCAAGTGCTTCTCTTACCGAGGTAAACTGGCGGCGGGCCGGTGCCACAAACAAATCGTTTATAATCTGGCTTTTGCCGTGCGGGTCTTCATCAACTACATCCGAAAGGCACAATGGCATATACACCCAGTCTATAAGCTCCTGGCTGGCCTGGCTAACCACCTTTCGCTCTCCGTCTTCTTCGGAATATTCGTAATTCCAGTATGCCAGAACGGTTTTTACGCCGGCAAGGTTGAGTTTCTTTACCAGCGGAACAAAATCACCGTCACCGGTAACCAGCACCACATAATCGTAACCGTTAAGCCGCACGTTTTCATATACTTCAAGGGCAAACCATACGTCAATACCTTTTTCAATCATGCGCCCTTTTACTTCGCGTATCGGGAGAAAGTGCGTGGTAATGCCCGAGTCCATCAAAACATCTTCGAAGAGCCTTTCGGAGTACAGCAAATCACCACGCACCGAGGCTTCATCAGCCGACAGCTTGCCGCGAAAGTAGTGGGCATCGACAATCTGAACCTGCTTAAGCTCCAGCCCTTCTTCAGCAGCCAGGTGCTGCCTGATGTATTCATGTATTCCTTCTATGCGCAGGCGGCTCTTTCGCCAGTGAATGTAGGTGTAGTAGTTGCTGGCCAGATAAAAATAGTATCCATCATAAAATACCGCTACCCTGAAGAGGTCGAGGCTCTTCCTTGCCTTTCCTGGTTTCATACTTAACTGGTTAGACGCCTAAAGGTAATAACGTCATCCCGATTAAGATAATTCTGCCCTGAAATTTCAATTAACGGTAGCTGTAAAGGTTATGCGCTGAACCGGGTTTTGCGGGTCGTTCGAGTAGATGGTAACGGCTTTATTCTGCAGTCCCTTCCGGTCTTCGGGATTAAAATCGATGTTCAGCACTGCGCTTTCGTCCGGCCTGAGGCGGTTTTTGCTTACCGAAACCTGTATGCAGCTGCAGTTGCCCTGCACAAAACGAATTTCAAGGTCAGACTTTCCGGTATTGGTAAACACAATATCGCGCCGCAGTGTTTTGCCGCCGGCCACTGCGCCAAAATCAAACTGGTACGCTGCAAAACGCAGCTGCGGAGCCCTTACAGCCTCTTCGGGCGAGGGTGGAACAAAATAATCTTCAAGGGTAACATACAAGGTAAATTCTTTGGCGGGCAGCAAATCATCATCGGTATGAATAATAATTTTATCCGATTGAAACCCATAAAGTTCCTTTTTCAAACCGTTGTATTTTATTTTAATCTCGCCCTTCTGTTCCGGCATTACGGTTGCGGGCTGTACTTCTACCTCAATCCACGGGGGCGTTTCGGACTTTCCGGTAAAAGTAACGGGCTTTTCGCCTGCGTTGATAAACTCAACCGATCGCAAAGTCCACTCATCCCTGCGGTAAATTTTTCCCATGTTAATCGCCAGGACTTCTTAGCCGCCAGTTGCCGCTCATTGAGGGGTAATCGTAAAAGTTTTTTCCGTTTCGTGTGGCTACCTGTCCTTTAATATAGAGAGTAAATGACTGGCTTTCGGAGTCGACTGTAACGGTAAGCGATTTATGAAAGAATCCGGGGCGGTATTTGGGGTCGTATTGTGCGCGGATAATTCCCGTTTTACCGGGAAGTATAGGCTCGCGGGTCCACTCGGGTGTAGTGCAACCGCACGAAGGTTTAACCGACAGGATGGTTACCGGTTGATTGCCGGTGTTGGTGAGCACGAAATCATGGGTAACGGGGCCGTCTTCTTCAAATATTTTTCCGAAGTCGAAGGTCTCTTCCGAGAAGCGCAGGGTGGCTGCCCGCTGGGCAGAAGCCGCACAAACCACGCATAATCCAACCAAAAACAACATTGCCTTTTTCATACCCCGAATAAATTGGTTTGGCACAAAGGTACAGGATGTTTTCGTTTCTTTTAACCGGCACAGATGTGGGTTTCATAAATATGGATGTAACCTGTAAAACAAACGTCGGGATTCCTTTTATTTGCAGCCTATGACGCGCATACTTACTGGTATTCAGAGCAGCGGCAAGCCCCACCTGGGCAACATTCTGGGGGCCATTTTGCCGGCCATCCGCCTGTCGCAGCAACCGCAAAACGAGTCGTTTTTCTTTATTGCCGATCTCCACTCCCTTACCACCATTCGCCAGGCTGATGTACGCGTTGAAAACGTAAGGGCCGTTGCCGCAGCCTGGCTGGCTTTTGGGTTCAACACCGAAAAGAACTACCTGTACCGCCAGTCGCGCATACCCGAGGTATGCGAGCTTGCCTGGTATTTAAACTGCTTTGCTCCCTACCCCATGCTGGCCAATGCACACTCATTTAAAGATAAGGCCGACCGGCTGGCCGATGTAAACGCTGGGTTGTTTACCTATCCGGTGCTTATGGCTGCCGATATATTGCTGTATGATGCCCAGGTGGTTCCGGTGGGCAAAGACCAGAAGCAGCACCTTGAAATTACACGCGATATTGCCGCTTCGTTCAATAACCTGTACGGTGAAACTTTTGTGGTACCAGAAGCCCGTATTGAAGAACAGGTAATGACCATACCCGGCACCGATGGCCAGAAAATGAGCAAGTCGTACGGCAACACAATTGATATTTTTGCACCCGAAAAAGAACTGCTCAAACAGGTGCGGTCCATTATTTCTGATTCCACCCCCCTGGAGGCACCGAAAAACCCCGATACCGACACCACCTTTGCCCTGTACGCCCTGTTGGCAACCAAGGAGCAATGCGATGATATGCGAAAAAAATATCTGGCCGGCAATTACGGATATGGCCACGCCAAGCAGGAACTCTTTGAGCTGATTCTTAAAAAATTTGAGGAACCGCGCAGGGCTTTTGCATTTTATATGAACAACCCCGAAGAGCTGGAACAAAAACTCAAACAGGGCGAAGACAGGGCCCGCCCCATAGCCCGCGATGTTTTGAACAGGGTTCGCAAAAAACTCGGCTTTCAGTAACCGGCTACGAACCGGCCTGCCAAACCAACTGTTCCCTTCCCGATGCGGAAATAAAAATGCGCAGCGGACTCACATCCAGGCGCATTCGAACATCTTTGGCAGGCTGCGACTTCAGTTCTACCGAAACACCCTCACCCAGATAGGCTATGGGCATCAGCACATCGCTTTCGGGGCAGTATTTGTTGTGCACCTGTTGCAGTATTTTTTCCATCTGCTTCCCGTATTTTTCCTGAAAATCGTCTTCCAGGTCGTGCAGCCGCTCCTCCTGTTCATCGTATGCCGGGTTATCGTAATCTAGTTTATTCAGGTCAGTACGTGCCTTTACAATCTCGGTCAACGCTTTATTTAACGCATCCAAATCAACTTCTGCCATATTTTCCTATCATTTCTACAATCTTAAAAAACGCCGGCTGTAAAACCAATTTTCCGCACAAATTAATGCGATGAATCGTAACTTTACATCCGTCAATTATCCGCACTATGGCACACGACTTCCTTCCCATTAACGGCACCGATCACATTGAATTTTATGTGGGCAACGCCAAACAGGCTGCCGTGTTTTACCAGTACGCTTTCGGATTTGACCTGGTTGCCTACGCCGGGCCCGAAACCGGTGTGCGCGACCGGGCCTCGTATGTGCTGCGTCAAAACAAAATAACCCTGGTACTTACCTCGGCCCTTCACCCCGAATCGGAAATATCGGAGCACGTTAAACGTCATGGCGATGGCGTTAAGGTGCTGGCCCTGTGGGTTGACGATGCCCGGAAATCGTTCCAGGAAACCGTATCGCGCGGAGCTGAAGCAGCCTTTGAACCAAAAGTGCTCACCGATGAATACGGTGAAGTGGTGGTTTCTTCCATTAAAACCTATGGCGAAACCATCCACACGTTTGTGGAACGCAAAAACTATAAAGGACCCTTTTTGCCCGGATACAAGCCCCGTAAAAGTACCTTTAAGGTTCAGCCCATAGGTCTGAAGTATGTTGACCACTGTGTGGGCAACGTAGAACTGGGAAGTATGAACCGCTGGGTGGAATTCTATGAAAAGGTAATGGGCTTTAGCCTGCTGGTAACGTTCGATGACAAGGACATTTCAACCGAATACAGCGCCCTGATGTCGAAGGTAGTGGCCAACGGAAACGGATACATCAAATTTCCAATTAACGAACCCGCTCAGGGCAGAAAAAAATCGCAGATAGAAGAATACCTTGACTTTTATCACGGACCCGGCGTACAGCACATTGCGGTTGCCACCGATGACATCGTCTTTACCGTTACCGAAATGCGCAAACGGGGAGTTGAGTTCCTGTATGTTCCCGAAACCTATTACGAAGATGTACCCCAAAGGGTAGGTAAAATAAACGAAAGTCTGGAAGATTTGCGCAAACTGAATATTCTGGCCGACCGCGATGAAGAGGGCTACCTGCTGCAGATATTTACCAAGCCGGTGCAGGACCGCCCCACCGTGTTCTTTGAAATTATTGAGCGCAACGGAGCCAAATCGTTTGGTAAAGGAAACTTTAAGGCCCTGTTCGAAAGCATAGAACGCGAACAGGCACTGCGAGGAAACCTCTGAACCCCTCTAACCTGCATGGACGTAACACAAATTGCACGGCAAAGAGCCGAACAGTGGCTTAACAGCCCGGTGATGGATGAAGTGAGCCGTCAGGAAATTACAGCCCTGCTGGCTCCCCACAATGCACAACAGCTAACCGACCGGTTTTACAAAAACCTGGAGTTCGGAACAGGCGGCCTGCGCGGCATAATGGACACCGGCTCCAACTGCATGAACCAATATACGGTAGGCATGGCCACACAGGGTTTAAGCAACTACCTGAAGAAAACTTTTGCCGGCAAAAAAATAACCGTAGCCATAGCACACGACAGCCGGAACAAAAGCCGCTACTTTGCCGAAGTAACAGCAGCCGTGTTCAGCGCCAATGGTATAGCCGTGCAGATGTTCAGCGAACTGCGGCCCACCCCCCTGCTTTCGTTTGCCGTGCGCTACCTGAAATGCCAGGCCGGCGTGGTTATTACCGCCTCGCACAACCCGCCCGAATACAACGGCTATAAAGTGTACTGGGAAGACGGTGCCCAGATTGTGGCCCCGCATGACAAAAATATTGTGGCCGAGGTGAACGCCATTACCGACCTTGCCCAGATAAAATTCAACACAAACACCGAACTAATCGGTGCCATTGGACCGGAAGTGGAACAGGCCTATTACGCTGAAGTGTTAAAACGCATACCCAAACCCGACATCATTAAAAAGCACCATCAGCTGCCGCTGGTGTATTCCAGCCTGCACGGTGCGGGCATTACCATGGTGCCGGAGTGCCTAAAAAAAATGGGCTTTACCAACCTGCACCTCGTAGAACAGCAAAGCAAGCCCGATGGCAACTTCCCTACCGTACACTCACCCAATCCGGAAGAAGCATCGGCTATGGAAATGGCCATACAAAAAGCCCGGCAGGTAAATGCCTCGCTGGCAATGGCCACCGACCCCGATACCGACCGCGTGGGCATTGCCATCCGTCATCCGGAAGGGCATTACATGCTGCTCAATGGCAATCAGGCGTTAAGCCTGATGATGTGGTTTATTCTTGAAAACCTCAGCGGGCAGGAACGGCAAAAAGGATTTGTGGCCAAAACCATTGTAACCACCGAGCTGATTGACGTACTGGCCCAATACTATCAGGTACCCTGTTATAATACCCTTACGGGATTTAAATACATTGCCGCCGTTATCCGTGAGCGGGAAGGGCGTGAAAAGTTCATTGCTGCCGGCGAGGAAAGCTATGGCTATATGGTAGGCGACTTTGTGCGCGACAAAGATGCCGTTTCGGCCTGCGCCTTTTTTGCCGCCATGCAGGCCATAGCACATCATGAGGGCAAAACTTTGTACCACTGGCTGGTTGACCTGTACGTAAAATTTGGCTTTTACAAAGAAGGCCTGATTAACGTAGTGAAAAAGGGGCAGCAGGGCGAATCCGAAATGAAAGCCCTCATGCAGCGCCTGCGCCATGAACCACCCGCAGCTATTGCCGGAAAGCCGGTGATGCGGGTGCTGGATTATCTTACCTTAACAGACCGCGAAGTGCATTCGGGCAAAACCCGCAAGCTGTCGTTCCCACAGTCGGATGTGTTGCAGTTTTACCTACGCGACGGATCGAAAATATCCGTAAGGCCCAGCGGAACAGAGCCCAAAATCAAATATTACATCAGCGTGCATGCCCCGCTTACCGAAGCCGGAAAGTTTGAGGAAATAAGCTTCATGCTCGATAACCGCATTGCCGATATCGGCCGGCACCTGCAACACATGTAACCAAATGCCCTGCCATGGAAAAAGCATTTATTAACAACCTCATTGCGGTATTTAACCGCGACTTGCAGCAGCTGCAAAAGGAAATAGAAGCCTACCCTAATGAAGAAGCCCTGTGGAGGCTGGCAGGCGAAATCAAAAATCCGGGTGGCAACCTGTGCCTGCACCTGTGCGGCAACCTGCAGCACTTTATTGGCCACGTGCTGGGCGGTTCGGACTACCGGCGGAACCGGGATTACGAATTTTCGGCACGCCATGTGCCACGCGCCACCTTGCTGAAAGAAACAGAAACTACCCGAACCGTAGTGGGGCAGACCCTCTCTGCGCTAAACCCTTCCACGCTGCTTAAACCCTTTCCGGCCGAGCTGCCCATGGGCCAGGTAACCACATCATTCTTTTTGCTGCACCTGGTTGCCCACCTCAACTACCACCTGGGGCAGGTAAATTACCATCGCAGGCTTATTGAATACGGATTTTTTTAAGCCCCCAAAGCACCGTACCTTTGTGCCCCGATGAAAAAGGTGGCCTTTTATACGCTGGGGTGCAAACTAAACTATGCCGAAACCTCCACGCTTTCGCGCATGTTCGAACAACGCGGCTATAAAAAAACCGCCTTTACCGACACGCCCGACATTTTTATTATCAACACCTGCTCGGTTACCGACAACGCAGACAAGAAGTGCCGCAAAATAGTGCGCGAAGCCCGCACCATTTCACCAAACGCCTACATTGCCGTTGTAGGCTGCTACGCCCAGCTTAAACCACAGGAAATTGCCAACATTCCCGGCGTGGATGCCGTACTGGGAGCTGCAGAAAAATTTCAGTTGCTGGACCTGCTGGATGGCTTTGTGCGGAAAGATAAGCCCCGGGTGCTGGCATCTAACATCTCGGCAGCCAGCCGGTTTACCTCATCGTTTTCCATTGGCGACCGCACCCGCACTTTTCTTAAGGTTCAGGATGGCTGCGACTACTCCTGTTCGTTTTGCACCATACCTCTGGCGCGCGGGGCCAGCCGCAGCGACACCATTGCCGGCATTGTTGAAACCGCCCGCGAAATTGCCGCTACCGAAGTGCGCGAAATTGTGCTTACCGGTGTAAACACCGGTGACTTTGGTATGCACGGCGGAAAACGCAGGGAAAAATTCATTGACCTTATCCGGGCGCTGGATGAGGTAGAGGGCATAGACCGCTTCCGCATTTCGTCAATTGAACCCAACCTGCTTACTGATGAGATCATAGCGTTTGTGGCCTCGAGCAAAAGGTTCGTACCCCACTTTCACATACCCCTGCAGTCGGGCTCCAACAAAATTCTGAAGCTTATGCGCAGGCGCTACCTGCGCGAAGTGTATGCAGACCGGGTGCAAAAAATCAAAAGTCTTATGCCCTACGCCTGCATTGGCGCAGATGTAATTACGGGCTTCCCGGGCGAAACACATGAAGACTTTCTGGAAACCTATCGGTTCGTTAACGAGCTGGAAGTTTCGTACCTGCATGTGTTTACCTATTCCGAACGTGCAAATACCCCGGCAGCCTCCATGGCCGGAAGCGTACCTCTGCCCGACCGGGCCGAACGCTCCAGGATGCTACACATATTGTCTGATAAAAAACGCAGGGCTTTTTACGAACAGAACATAGGCCGCATTGCCACCGTATTGTTCGAAAACGATGTGGAAAATGGCCGCATGCACGGCTTTACCGAAAACTACATTCGCGTTTCGGCCCCGTACGATCCCCTGCTGATTAACGAACTCCAAACTGTACGACTTACCGGTATGGAAAAAAACGGTCTGATGGAAGCCGAAGAAGTAACGCTTACCGGGGCCGTCGCGGAATAAAGCCACAACCATCCGGATTTTTATACCTCTTCCCCGTGATGTAAGAAAACGGACCGAATTTCATTGTCATTCCGCTTAAGTCTTCCATAAATATCTGTTTTTCAGATAAATATTATCATAATGCAAATAAAAGCTTTTACTATAGAGATTTCGTCATCCACGGCTTAGCATCAAAAAGTGCTTCCGGCTTCAGGGTTATTGCACCGCATTGACTGAAATTCTTACACAAACAAGCAGCGGTTACGATCTGCCCCGGCAACGTGCCATGGGCCCGATACCTTTGCTTCATCAAACCAAAAGGAAAAAATGAAACGTATTGTAATTGTAATTGCCGCCATGTTGTTGCTGGGTGCCCTGCTATCGTCATGCAGTTTTGAAACCTCCATGTGTCCGGCCTATTCGCAGCACAATAAACTTACGCCTCAGGGAGCCAAGGCACAGCTTAAATACACTAAGCGCAAAATATAATCAGGAATAAATTACACCATCCCTTATCTCCAGCTGGCGGTCGGCCATGGCGGCAAATTCGGTGTTGTGGGTAACAATAACGAATGTCTGGTTGAGCTTACTTCTGAGCTCAAAAAACAGATTGTGCAGCTCGCGGGCATTGGCCGAGTCGAGGTTTCCGCTTGGCTCATCGGCCAGCACCAGTGCGGGGTTATTGACCAGCGCCCGGGCCACGGCCGTGCGCTGCTGTTCACCGCCCGACAGCGCTGAGGGTTTATGTGCAGCACGTTCGGCCAGCCCCAGCATTGCCAGCAGTTCAGTTGCGCGCCTGCGCGCTTCATCCTCAGAAAGACCCCTGATAAGAGCCGGTATCATTACATTTTCCAGGGCCGTAAACTCGGGCAACAGATTATGGAATTGAAAAACAAATCCCACTGACCGGTTGCGGAAGTCGGCCAGGGTTTTCGCATCCAGTCTCAGCACATCGGTATTGTTGATTACGAGTTTTCCGGCATCGGGGTAATCGAGTGTTCCCAGAATGTGCAACAGGGTACTTTTGCCGGCACCCGAGGCTCCCACCACAGCCACCACCTCACCGGACCTTACGGTAAGCGAGACCCCTTTAAGAACCTGAAGTTTTCCATACGATTTGGTCAGGCCCTCGGCCAGTACCATGGGTATATTCATGTGTAAAGGTTTGAAGATACGCGCTATTTCGCCTATTTTGCCCCAAATTACACTTTCATGAACATACACGAATATCAGGGCAAAGAATTGCTTAAAAAGTTTGGCGTTGCGATACAGCGGGGCATTGTGGCCGACACGCTGGACGGGGCCTTGCAGGCTGCCAGGGAACTGCAATCCGAAACGGGTACGCAGTGGTTTGTGGTAAAGTCGCAGATACATGCCGGCGGCCGGGGCAAGGGCACCATTAAGGAAACCGGCTCCCGCGGCGTAGTGGTGGCCAAAGGTATTCAGGAAGTTCCCGAAAAGGTAAAAGGCATTCTGGGTGGCACCCTGGTAACCCTGCAAACCGGTGCCGAAGGTAAAAAAGTAAACAAGGTGCTTATTGCAGAAGATGTTTATTACCCAGGAGAAAGTGAACCTAAAGAATACTACATGAGCATATTGCTCGACCGATCAAAGGGAGTACCGGTAATTATGGCTTCTTCCGAGGGCGGCATGAACATTGAAGAAGTGGCAGCCACGCATCCGGAAAAGATTGTGAAAGAGTGGGTTGATCCTACCATCGGCCTGCAGCCTTTTCAGGCACGCAAAATTGCATTTGCCATGGGCTGGACCGGAAATGCCTTTAAAGAAGGCGTAAAATTTATTCATGCATTATACAATGCCTACATAGGGCTGGATGCCTCCATGTTTGAGATTAACCCCCTGCTGAAAACATCCGATAACAAAATACTGGCGGTAGATTGCAAGGTTAACCTGGACGACAACGCCCTGTTCAGGCATAAAGACCTGGCCGAGTTGCGCGATATTACGGAAGAAGACCCCCTTGAGGTGGAAGCCGGCAAAGCGGGTTTGAACTACGTTAAACTGGATGGCAACGTGGGCTGCATGGTAAATGGTGCCGGCCTGGCTATGGCTACCATGGACATCATTAAATTGTCGGGCGGAGAGCCTGCCAATTTTCTGGATGTAGGTGGCGGTGCCAGTGCCGAAACCGTAGAGGCCGGCTTCAGAATTATTCTGAAAGACCCTAATGTAAAAGCCATACTCATCAACATATTTGGCGGTATTGTGCGGTGCGACCGGGTAGCCAACGGTGTGGTGGAGGCCTATAAGAAAATTGGCGACATCAAAGTTCCCATTATCGTGCGGCTACAGGGCACCAATGCCGAAGAGGGTGCGCGCATCATAGCCCAGTCGGGATTAAAAGTGTATCCGGCTATTTTGCTGAAAGATGCGGCCCAAAAGGTAAAAGAAGTGCTGGCCTCGACTAATTGAGCGGAATTTAGTATATTGACCACTGTTTGCAGCCATGAATAAGTACTCGCACGCAGCATTTGCAGCCCTTCTCTCCTGCCTTACCCTTTCGGTGGGGGCACAGAGTTTCTATGCCGTGCGGAAGGAGAGAAGTTTGATTGCTACTTTGGGCAGTGGAACAGCAAATTACTTTGGTGAATTGGTTAATCCCCGCCAATTGGGCAAAACACGATATAACTTAGTGTTAGGTGCGGAATATTACTTTACCAATCGCATTAGCGGAAGGGCCGAGCTAACCTATTTCAGGATTGCCGGAGACGATGCCTTGGCCAATGATGACCGCATAGAGCGAAATCTCTCTTTCTTTTCCGGAAACATTGAATTAAGTACAGTTGGTACCATAAACCTGTTGCCACATGGTGCCCGGTTTTATCAGCGGCCGAAATTCAATGTATTTGGCTTTTTTGGTGTCGGGCTTTTGTATATGAATCCGAAGGCACGAAGACAAAACGGGGAGATAGTTGCGTTGCAACCGCTCCAAACCGAAGGAATTCGTTACAGCAGGTTTCAACCTGTCATTCCATATGGCATCGGTATAAAATACATGGTGGATCCTTTTTTTAACATCATAGTTGAAACCGGCTACCGAAAAACATTTACCGATTATCTCGATGATATCAGCAGTGAGCGCTATCCTGATCCTTCTTCCTTAAGAAGCGATTTATCGCGCGAGTTGTCCGATCGAAGAAGGGAAAGAGATCCAGATTATCCGATTCTACCCGGAGTGGGAAAAAGGGGTAATCCGGAAAAGAAAGACAGCTATATTCTGATGAACATAAAAGTACAATACTATCTCCCCTACCAATTTTCACAAAACCAGCATAAGCTCTACAACCGCAAACGCAAATATTACTACAAACGCAGATAGTCTATTTCTCCCATTGCGGCAGCCTTGCTTTTGTAATTATACTCGGGTACAATTTCCTTCATAAGGGCAAGCAGCTTCCATTCATTTTGGTTGTGTAATAAATCATTAAACAAGTCAATCATGTCGGAAACGTAATCATAGTCATAATGTCTTACTCGCGCCTTAAGTATTTTGGGATGATGGGTGGGTAATGAATCTTCTTCTTCGCCTAAAAGTTCTTCATGTAGCTTTTCACCTTCTCTTAATCCGGTAAATACGATGTCGATATCCTTACCGGGCTCGAGACCTGACAGTCGAATCATTTTTTTTGCCAGATCAATGATCCGGACCGGGGAACCCATATCAAAAATAAAAATTTCACCGCCTTTGCCCATGGCACCGGCCTCAAGTACCAATCGGCAGGCCTCCGGTATGGTCATAAAGTAGCGGGTTATTTCCGGATGGGTAACCGTAACGGGTCCGCCGGATTCGATTTGCTTGCGAAAGACAGGAATAACCGATCCGGTGGATCCCAGGACGTTACCAAATCTTGTTGTAATAAATTGTGTTTTTGCGCCACTCCATCTGTCAAGGGCTCCTGCAAGTGCGTGTACATAAATTTCAGCAATACGCTTGGTACAACCCATTACACTTGTAGGATTAACCGCTTTGTCGGTTGAAACCATAACGAATTTTTCAACCTTATGTTGTACGGCCAGATCGGCAATAATTTTTGTACCTAAAATATTGGTACACACGGCCTCTGCCGGATTGCTTTCCATTACTGGTACATGCTTGTAGGCGGCAGCATGAAATACCAACTGAGGTCTGCTTAAAGAGAAGATAGAATCCATGCGCGCCTTGTTGGTAATGTCGGCTATAAAAAAATTTAATTTAACTAATGGATTAATGGATCGAAGCTCCTGCTCAAGATCAAACAGGGCCGATTCAGCCTGATCCACCAGCGTTAAAGCACTGGGTCGCAAATCAAGAAGCTGGCGCGATAATTCACTCCCGATAGAACCGGCTGCACCCGTTATCAAAACATCTTTTCTAGTCAACGATTGGAGCAGCGGCTCATTAGCCAGATGAATGACATCACGTCCAAGCAGGTCATTTATATTAACTTCCTTTAATTGACGGATACGAAACTCTCCTTTAACCCACTTCTCCGTAGGAGGTGCTATCCTAACTTTAATTTGTCGGCTCAGACAACTCTCTACTATCTCATTTTTTCGCTTATTGGTTATATCCTTTACCGCGATAATCAATTCCTTAACATTATTACGGTCAATTACCCGCTCCAATTCAGACGAGTGAAAAATCTTAACTCCATTTATTACTTTGCCGCTTTTATTATAATCATCTTCAACAAAGGCAATCACCCTGAATTTACTTTCACTGTCAGCTTCTAATACCGTGCGGGTTATCATTCCCAAAGAGCCGGCACCAAAAATTACTACATTTGTTTTTTTTACTACTTCGCCTTTATAGTAACTAAAAATGGTCTTTACAATCAGTCGGTAATAAAAAAGAAAAAGAAAGGAGGTTAAGAAAGCAATAAATAATACGGAATACGGTATTAAATTCCTATCGTTGAAATAGTGGTACAGCAGATTGATAACCACAGCCAGGCCAAGACTTAGCAAAGAAGCATACATTATTCGTAAACCATCTTCAATACCAGTGTATCGCACTATGCCTGCATAGCTTCGGGTTACGAGGGTCGCTACCCACCCACAAGAAATCGTTAATAAAAGCCCTGCCTGCAGATTAAAAAGTGTTATTTCATCAAAATTAAAATTGAACCGAAGGAGGTATCCCAACAGGGTAGACATTCCAATAATAATAGTATCTAAAATAATGATTATCCAGCGCGGTAATATGGTAAGACGGTTAATAAACTGGGCAAACATGGCTTTTACTTTTTGTTTTTATTGCCCCATAACTTTTTCACGCCCAGGGCAGCACCTGCGCCTATTAACAGTTCAACGCCGGTTATAGGGATAGGATTGTCCGGATCTCCACCGGGATCACCCGGTTGAGCTATTACCAGACCGGCACAACAGGCAATCAGACAAAAAAGAATTAAAGCTCTCATTTCAGCGTGCAAGTTTTAAAAATTTGGAGCGGAATACTTTTCCTTTGCTGGTTACCGTAACCAGATATAGCCCCTCCTTCAGGTCAGAGATATCCAAATTCACCGCACCAAGGTTACCACTTACGGTACCAGACTTAACCGAATTACCACTCATTGAGGTAAGGTTTATTACGGCTTCATCACCGGTTGGAATCAAAACAACCAGTTCACGATATGCCGGATTAGGATATATCATCAAGCCCTTTTGCTCCGGGTTAATGCCTGTAACAATATGCGTAAAGCTTTCAGGAGCCTGAAAAGCACAGGTGCCAATCTGAACAGTTAAAGTGTAGGTACCACTCTCGGTTGGCTCAAATGACTGGCCAGTAGCACCTTCTATCGGTAGCCCATCTTTAAACCACTGGTTACCCGTGGCATAACTGGATGTAAGCACCCCTTCGGACTCGCTGAAATGAACCTCTGTTAGCGGAGCCAGTGTGAGATAAAATCGTTTCACATCCTTGCTTTTGGGGTCGCTGGTAACATCAAACAAGTACTCTTCCCCAAAAGCTAGCTCCTCAGTACGCCCGGTAAAGTTATCGTAAAGGGTAATGCGATACTGCTCAAAAATACCCGAGGTATGTAACGAAAGACTATAGCTACCCGCTATCAGATCTTTGGTGCCCAGCACCAATGGTTGGCTGCAATCCAATTCCTGCAAGGCATTGATGGCCATTGCCAAACTATCAGAGGAGTAGGTAAACAGGTCAAAAATATCATTATCTAACTTGGGTCCATCATACTCGTCTAACTCGTTGAGGGCCTCTTCGCGTAAACGCACATAAGCAAAATCAGCAAGTGTGCCACTGTTGAGGACCACTTCCAATACATCTGCCGGTAAATCTTCTTGCTTTCTGTAAAAAGTAGCAGTAGCAGTAGTTTTTGCATTCTCATTTACGGTTAAAGCCGGCGATGAAGCTATGGTTCGCACCCAGAAAGCTTGTGCGGTAGCTATTTCACCGTTGGCAAAACTCCCCGTTGTTCCATCCCAGTACCTGAAAATACCACCGGAACCATTATCGCGTACGGCAATGGTACCACTAATGTTGGTTTTGGTCCAGCCTGAAGCAAAGTCCCAATCTATACTTGATGGATACGGATTACCCACAAGGTTCCATCCATCGGCAGAAGGATTGCCGGTATTAGTGTAGGTAACTGGTAGAGAGATGCTGCCCTGGTGCATTGGTCCGCTCCAATCAATCCGCACATTGCCCGGAATAATATTATCCCGCACAAATACGGCATATCCTACGCCCGTTTGCAGCTGCTCAGTATTGGAAGATGACGGAAAGGGTACCCAACCCTGGCTTTCAGCTCCGGAAACTGTTTCGTTATACCTGTACATTGAAGGATTGGACGTGCACCCGCTGCAGGTACTTGAGCCGCTAAACGAACCAGTTACGGGAACAAAGGACTGTAATGATGCAACCGAAAAGCCCGAAACCGGTGCTGTTAAGTAACGATAAATTCTACCCTCATCAGTCATGAACCGCTGCACCGTTACGTTTCCTGTTACCGATGCACCTGCCGGCAGCGTACCCACCCGCGCATTGCCTGAGGTACCATCGGAGCTGGATTGCAATACCAAATTACCATCTGACTCAATAGTTGTAGAGCTGACAACCGTAAGCGCACCCCGTACATTTGTTGTGCTGGCCAGCTGAAGATTACCCCCTGACTTATTTACATTGATATTGTTAAATACCTTGCCTGCACCCGCCAGCACTTGTGTAGAGCTACCATTAAACGAAAGTGTACCATTGTTGTGGTTAAAAGTAGAACCGGCATCAAGTTGCAGGTTACCCAATATATTCATGATTCCGGAAAGCGCTGTAAAGGTGGCTCCGCTATTTACCGTGAGGTTACCAAACTGCGGTGTACCCGATGGAGACTGCACGGAAATACTTCCGGAAATAGTTACTGTGCCAGTACCTGGATTGAAAGATCCGGATTGTCTGTTCCATATGCCGGGACTGCCCGCCATTTCAATATTAAACGAGCCCGCATTAAGCGTGGTGTTCAGTAGATTAACATCACCGTTTACCCGTATATTCTGAGTAAGCGTTACCGGACCTCCGTTAATGGTAAGGTTACCCAGGTGATCATCGGAAACCGTAGGTAATTCAACACCTGTGTTCATAGCGCCCGAACCCTCATATACCACATTGTACCGGTCGCCGGAGGGTTGAACAACCGCATCGCCCGTGAGCGCTCCGCCAGGATTACGTGTTATCGTGGCTCCGTTACTCAGTTGCAGGCCATTTACATTGTCCAAAGTACCCTGAACTAAATTAAGTGCATTGGTAATGGTAAGCGTATTATTGAGCGTAACCGTTCCCGATGACCGGTTTAGGGTAAGCGTATTAATGGTATTGCCCCCGCTTGAAAAGGGAAGGGAGCCAAAGTCCCCACTGCCGGTAATAAGCAAAGTGGAAGAAGCGTTACCGGACAAAGCTCCTCCCGTACTGTTAAGGGTGCCGGAAAGTTCAAGGGTTTGATTATTAAATACCAAATTACCTGCGTTAAGGGTTACGGCTCCGGTAATGGTTACCGGGTTGGCAAAAGTTACACTTCCTGAAGTACGGTTAAGCGTAAGCGTAGCAAAGGTCTGAGCGCCTGCCGGAAAGGGGAAAGTACCCAAAGCCCCGCTGCCGTTAATGACCAGTCCAGATCCGGAAGAGACAATAATGTTGTTGCTTCCGGCACTAACATTGCCGCCAAGGGTAAGAACATTATTTCCCACCGACAGATTACCATTGGTTAACGTTAAATTACCCCCAATGGTGGCATTGACAGCCAACGTAACCCCATTGGCATTGTTAATTGTACAGTTAACACCCGCAGTAGCCGGGTGACCATTGCCAATAAATTGGGCACCGGTTCCGTTATAAACAATGGTACTACCCGATGTGTACGTGCGCGTACCCGAAACTCTGATATTACCATTAGTAGTTCCTGATTGAATGGCTCCCCCCACGTCGGTTGAACCAACCCTAAGTGTTCCGTTTAACACAAAGGTACCTGTACCTGCAAGAGAGTAGGTACCGAGATCTACTGTAGCGCTGGGCGCAATAGTAAAGTTTATGGTGTTACTAAATGACCCACCACCGGTAAAGGTCTGCAAGGCACTTCCGTTAAAGTTTATGTTACCGTTACTTGCAGCGTTTGAATTTGATTCTGTAATGCCCCCGCCTGAAAAAGTAAAATTGCCCGCCACATTCAAGGTTCCGGTGGCGAGAGAAGAACCGGAACAAAAAACTATATTACCGGTATTTGACTTGGTTACATTTCCTAGCACGTTAACGGTAACATTTCCGGAGCTAACAAATAGTAAGGAATTAGTTGCTGTTGAGTTAACGACAAGATTTCTGTTAATGGTAAGTGTAAAACTTCCAGACTGGGTAATTCCTAAAGATGCCGCATTTTGAATAATAAGATCCCTACCTACAGTTAAAGAACCGCTGCCCGAGGTTTGAAGAATAAGTGCCCTGTTAGTACCTGTATTATTTACAATAAAGTCATTATCAACCTGAAGCAAACTCCCTGCCAGGGAAACGGAGGCCGTTTGTCCGTTCGAATTCCATATTAAATTATAAAAAATCTGGTTAAAACCGCTTGGGGCCGCGTTGGTCACACCTGAAACCTCCAGGGTTGAGCCTGAACTCCAGGTTGCCTCAGGTATGGTTCCCCCATTTTGATTGTGTAAAAATGTTCCCGAAATGGTTGTATTTGCTAAGTTACAAACAATCTGTCCTCTGTTTTCAAGCGTCCCACCGGCATTTACATTCAGGAAACCATCAAAAGTAAAGAAGCCATCACCTATGGTTACGGTTAAATCATCGCCTGTGCCATCCCTTACTATTAATTTGCCCCCATTCAGAATAGTTAATGTGCCATCTGAATCGACTAAAATCTCATCTGCATCAGCAGTAAATCCGTTGGGGATAGTAACCGTGGTAAAAGGCGATATTGTAATCTGACCAGATGAAAAATCAGGCACGCACCCGCAATCCCAGGTGTTGGTGTCATTCCAATCGCCACTTTGAACGGAAGCAACCTGAGCTATTAGGGGGTGGACTAAACAAAACCACATTACCGGCCCCAGGTATAACTTACTCTGCAAAAGGAATAGTTTAGCCAACCTGTTCAACATTGTACTTTTCTATTTCAGTTTAGCAAATATAACCTTATTTCCGTATTTGTTTAGTTAATGCCGATTAACCAGTAAACCGTAACCAAGTTGCGGCGGTCCTCCGGATTTATTTGCAATGTTACCATGGCGCGGGGACCGTCTTTTTATTATAAAAATCTGGTTATCAGTTATTTACAACTTCTATACAAATACCGGCTATCCGCTCTACCTGGTTTACTGCAAGGCTGCTTCCGGAGGGCAGGCAAAAACCGCCTTTGAAGAGCTTTTCGGATAACCCATTGGTATAAGCGGGCACTTGTCGATAAACCGGTTGAAGGTGCATAGGTTTCCACAATGGCCGGCTCTCAATGTTGTGTTTATCGAGCGCGTGTATTATCCGATTAACGGTAATCTCTGGATTATTACCGGGTACTACCGGGGTGGTAATCCATCGGTTGGATCGAACATTTTCCGGTTCATTCAGAAAGCTGAAATGGTTGTTTAGCCTTGCCTTGTACCAGTTAAATACCTTTCTTCGTTGGGCAATGCGTTCTTCCAGTACTTTTAGCTGTCCCAGGCCTATGGCTGCGCAAATGTTGCTTAGCCGGTAGTTATAACCTACCTCCCGATGCTCGTAATGCAAGGCGTTTTCCCTGGCCTGAGTTGCAAGGAACCGTGCTTTTTCCACATAGTTTTGGTTATTTGAAACCAGTGCACCCCCTCCTGAAGTAGTTATTATTTTATTGCCGTTAAAAGAAAAAATACCAATGTCTCCAAAGGTCCCGGCCTTTCTGCCGAACCATTCCGAACCTAATGCTTCAGCCGCATCTTCGATCACCGGAATTTCATAGGCTTGGGCAATGGAAATAAGTCGGTCAAGTCTTGCGGGCATTCCGTACAAATGAACGATGATAATGGCCCCCGGTTTTTTTCCGGTTTTACGTATCCGATCCACGATGGCCTCCTCCAACAGATCGGGATCCATGTTCCAGGTATATGGCTCAGAATCAACCAAAACAGGAACGGCCCCAACATACACTATGGGATTGCAACTGCCTGCAAAAGTGAAGGTGGAGCATATAACCTCTTCACCGGGTTTTACTCCCAGCACCAGCAGGGCCAGATGAATGGCTGCCGTGCCGGAAGCGAGTGCAGCACAGGCCTTAATGCCGAGATAATTACTTAACTGTTCTTCAAACAAGCGCAGGTGCGGACCTGCCGGAGATATCCAATTAGCCGAAAAGGCCTCCTCAATAAAGCGCCTTTCCTCACCCCCCATGTGGGGTGGTGATAACCAGATACGTTCATTTTTCATGGGGGCGAAAATAACAGTCTTTTGGTTATCTGGTAGCTCGACCCGATTGTTGAAGATAAAAAGCAGGAATGAGCAACAACATGAGGAGCGGATTAATTACCAACCGGTGCAAAAAAGAAATGAGGGGTCCGTTATATTGGGGATGATAATACTTAATTAAAAAGTACGGCAGTAATATAAAAAGCAATCCGGCTGCCTGTACCAAAAGGGCAAACAGAACAAACTTTTTTTGTCGGAAAAGAGCGTAAATCAGTAAAATGACAAAGAAATCGTTCAGCACAAAACGGATTGACCGGTTGATTACAAACTGGTAGTATGTGCCTTCAACATTAAAAAAAGCACCTATATTAACACGTTGCAACAAATACACCATCAGAAGGCCGCCAATTGAAGCGGTAATCAAAACAACTGTTTGCAAACGTTCGGTTTTCATTTTTTTGCTAACCTGAACACCCACCAACCCCAAAGAATAAAAACAAACAAAAAGATAAATGCCGTGAAAAGATACTTATGCGTAAAATACAGCGCATCGGGTAAATGAACCGACACTGCAAAAAGCAGTGCAATACGCATCAAATTGATAAAATGTATAATGAGTAGGCCCAGCAGTGCAAACCACAGTAACCGGCCCGACAGAGGTCCATAGGCCAGTAAAAAAGAAATAAATACAATGGCAACGTTTATGCCGTTGCATCCCTCATAAACTGACACAACAGGTTTTCCTTCCTGTAAAATGGAGGTAGTTGGCCTGGCCGGGTTGTCGCGGGTCTTTATTTCCTCATAAAATAGTTGCAAGGCGTAAGCGCTTTGAACGGTTACAAGCCTGGTAACAGGGTCTGGTCGTGGTTGCCAGGTAAAAACATACCATCCATATACCAAATTACCTACCACATATAATCCGATAAACTTTAACAAGAAAAAAATAGCGGGCTTAAACTGACTAACAAAGGAGTACAGGTGGTTCATGTCTATCGGGTTAAAGGGCGGGCCGGCACCCCGGCCACTGTTACGCCTGCCTGAATGTTGCGGGTAACCACGGCTCCCGCACCAATGGTAGCAAAGTCGCCTACCGTTATGCCGTTCAGTAAAATGGCACCCGATCCAATTAATACGCCTTTCCCTATATTCACTTCTCCGGCAATGTTTGCGCCTGGCATTACCGAGGTAAAATCGCCAATTTTTACATCGTGTCCCATGGTACAATTAAGATTAACTAGTACATGGTTTCCAAGGGCGATGTTGGTTGTAAGAACTGCCCCGGCACAAATAACGGTTCCTTCTCCCATTGTTATGCTTTGCCGATGCTGCAAGATAGCCGCAGGATGCACTAAAACCGGGTATTCTGCCGAAAGGTCTTTCAGGGCACATCCCAATTTGGCTTTCACCAGTGGTGACCCTACGGATAAGATCAGATACTTAACCACGTCCGTAAGGGCATCTTTTCCGCCCAATACCGGTATGCCGTTAATGATCGTACCGGGGGGCTTTTCGTCATCGAAAAAGCCTGCCGCCCGGAAGTCGGTAAGGGCATCCAGCAACGATTTAATCTCCCTTCCCAAACCACCGGCACCATATAAATATACCTCATGCATATTTCTTAAGCATCCGTGCAGGACTGCCCGCCACCACAGTTCCTTCTGCCACATCGCGAGTTACGACCGATCCTGCTCCTATTACGGACCACGCACCTATTTTTATTCCTGGAAGTACCGTAGCTCCTGCACCTACCAAAGCACCTTCGCCAACGCTTACTGTACCGCACAAAACTGCACCTGGAGCAATATGCACAAAATCGCCTATGTGGCAATCGTGATCAATTGAGGCACGGGTGTTAATAATTACATGCTTTCCGATTTTGGTGCCTGCCTGAACAATGGCACCGTGCAGTATCATCGTTCCCTCACCTATTTGGGTAAATGACGACAGGACAGCAGAGGGATGAATTACCGTGGCAAAGGCATGCCGGGTTTCTGACGCAGCCTGTTTGCGTGTTCGGTTATCGCCAATAGCTATTATGGCGGCAGCGTCAGTAAACATATCCGTCCGGTAATTGCCTGCATACGGAATTCCCATTAAAGTGCCGGTGTACTTCGGATCGAAAATGCACATTACCTTGAAGCCGCAGGCCATCAGGGTATCGAGCACAACCCGGGCATGTCCCCCTCCTCCGTGCAATATAAAATTGTTAATTGTTGTGTTCACGGCTGGTTTGCTCAGCATGTTGAATATTACCGTTAAATTTTTCCATGGTTACCGAAGTAGGGCTGCTTATGCCCTCGGCTTTCAAAACTTTTAAAGCTGTAAGTAATAAAATTTTTAGGTCCAGAATAAAGGAAATATTTTCCACATACCACACATCATGCTCAAAACGATCAATCCAGTTCAGCGTATTGCGGCCGTTTACCTGAGCCCAGCCCGTTATACCGGGTTTTACCTCATGGCGCAGGCGTTGTCTCTGGTTGTACAACGGCAAGTATTCCATGAGCAGTGGACGCGGACCTATAAGCGACATCTCGCCTTTGAGCACATTAATTAGCTGGGGAAATTCGTCCAGCGACGTTTTGCGTATCCATTTGCCCAGAGGTGTTAACCGCAATTCATCCGGCAACAAGTTACCTTGGGTATCGCGCTGGTCGGTCATGGTTTTAAATTTCCAAAGGCAAAAGGGTTTTTCTTTCAGGCCGGGCCGCATCTGCCAAAAAAAACACTTTGCCCTTGTTTTGCAGAGCCAACAACGGGATTACCAACAGCCACAATGGTACCGTGGCGGCCAGCATGATCAGAGCGGCCAAACGGTCGAAAAAAGGCTTGATATAACAGGTGTATGCCGTTCTGCACCGGGCTGCTGCCATCTGCTGGTGGTATTCACCCAGCAACGCCTGCCAGAAGGTTTGTTGCTCAAAATGCTTGATTACGTATTCGCGTGCTGCATGAGCATATTCTTTTGCCGCACCCCTGTTGGATATTAGCTCCAACAGGGCGCCGGCCAGCGCTTTTTCATTGGCGGGAGGCACAATAAGACCGGTTTTTCGCTGTGCAATAAGTTCGTTGCAGCCGGTGATATCAGAAACCACACAGGGTATCTCCAGGCAGGCCGCCTGCATAACCACATTTGGAAAACCCTCGCGATAACTGGGCAATACCAAAACATCCATGGCCAGCATCCATGGGCGGACGTCCTTCTGAAAACCTGGCATAATTACCCGGGGATGATTTTTGAGAAAGGCCTCAACTTTTTTATCCAGCGGATCAAGGTCAGGCTCGGCTTCGCCCACCAGCATAAGCCAGCAATCCGGATGTATACCCAGTACTTGCTGAAAAGCACCGGTGAGCTCATGCACACCTTTATCCTTTACAATGCGGCCTACAAAACCAATAACCGTGGCGTGGCCCGGTATTCCATAGGTTTCCCGCAACTTCCGGCTATTGGCTTTAAGTAAGGGCGTGGCATGAAAAAAATTCACATCAATACCATTGCTACTACCACTGCCAATAACCTTGAATTTGCGGTAAAAGACGTTAAAGTGATGCTCCAGGTAAGCGAGAAGCCCAAACGAATTGGGATATACACGGTGAGCGCATGAGTAGGTCAGACATTCGGTGAGATACAAAATATTTTTTTTTAAACCTACTGCTTCCATCAACGGCAGGCCGGCTACTGTGTGCAGGCGCACCGGTACCCGGCAAATCCAGGCGGCCAGCATGCCCAACAAACCGGCTTTTGGTGTATGGGTGTGCACGATATGGGGCTTAAAGCGAATCATAATAAAGATGAGTTGCAGCAGTGCCAAAAGGTCAGTAAGTGGTTGTATTTTTCGGGTCAGGCGCACTGCCCGATGGGCTATTCCTTCCTTGCGGAGTTCTTCAGCCTGAGCTCCCGGTGCACTAACCGCCAGTACCTCATATCCGTTTTGTGCCGCGTACTGCAACTGACCGCGCAGCAGCACTTGAAGAGAAACGGGTACAGTGGTAATTCTAAGCAGCCGCATGGCCATGACTCCTCAAAATAATCTGATCGGCTATCTCTCCCATATTCATGGAAACCATGCCATATTGTTTGCTCAGCTCCCCGAAAGTATCCAGAATACGGTTAAGGCCCTTCATATTCTCTTCCGGATGGAAGCCGAAATTATGCGGATGCCACCACAGGTGATACACTTTACCGGTTTTTGCCGCATGGCGCAGCTCGCCTTCAATGCGCCGTATCTTGAGCTCATTTAACATCATTTCTTCAGGCCGGTACGGACGCAGCAGCCTGCTGGCCGGAGTGCGTACCGGCATGCCGGGTTGATAGCTTAACGAAGACAGGTCGTACGTATAGTCTTTGCCCCAGGGCAGGTAGGCATCCAGGCCCCGGTTAAACCTTTTCCAGCGGCTCTCGTTGCGGGTGTTAATATTCCAGAACCAAACCGGCGGGTTAGAACGCACAGCGTTAAAGCCTTCTTCGGCACAAACCTTCAGGTAGGCATCATTAAACTGGTTGCGCGGGAATACCAGGGAGCGCGGCCGTACCCCATACCGGGTTGAAGCCCGCTTGGCTGCCCTCAGATCGGCCCGAAACTGTTCGGGGGTCTGTCCGGCTTCGTTGCAGTAATAGTGCGAAAAAGTATGCGAACCCAATTCCTGCCCGGGGGTAGCTAAAATTTGCTTTACCAAAGTGTGGGCATAGTGAAATGGGTCATCGGCTTCATGTAAGCCTATACCATATTTTTCCAGGTAATGATAAGCCGATAGTTCCCGATGCCGGTAGGTTGGTTTTAAAGAGGGAATGCCGGCCTCAAGTTGCCGCCGGTTTTCATGCAATAAAAGTCCAACAGCTGCCCAGGTTGCGTGCACCTGGTAATGCTCAAAGCAATTGAGCAAACGGGGTATAATCTGCCTCGTGTTCAAAAAGTACCTGTTCATGGCCTTTTTGCCGGCATATCCGTTTGTGGCCAGGGGCCATTTTTCAAAGCCACCCCAGTGCAACTCAAAGTCGAGTGATATGGTAAATATGCCGGGCATATCAACGAGTTTGGGTTATCGTCTGTTTTTGTGTTTTTTGCAAAGCCTTTAAACGCAAACGTAATTGTTTACGAGCCAACAGCACGTTTTCCCGATATTTGAGAATAACAAAAAGCATAAGCAGCATAACCTGACTTTTCTGACGCATGGCCAGTCCCAGGTTACCCGATATTTGGGCCAACGCTACTGAAACCCCCAAAAAGGTAAGTAAGGCGGTTTTAATTATGGCCTCGGACCGCAGCAGATAAGCCCACGCCCGGGGTCGTAGCAGTTGGGTAAAGAACAACAGATAAAAAAGGTTTTCAAAGCTAACAATAATCCCCAGCGCTCCCGGTGCATCATAGAACAGAGGTCTGAACCAGAAGGCAAAGAGTTTCTCAGGAATAGAATAATTGGTAATATCGATGCCCGAAGTAGCTTTTGATAACTCGGCAGCCCGGTGAGAAATGAAAGGATCCAGCACAGAATCGTCTTCCAGGCCCGTGAGGCGAAGAACATCGGTGTAAATTAAATTCAGAAGGAACACCGAAATAACTACTACCACCAAGCGATAACCCAGTTTAATGCCGGCAGACGAAAAAGTATACCCCAGGCCAACGGCTATAAGGGTAACATAGAAAATATGCGGGCGAACCTGAAAGATAATCCATCCTCCAATAAGCAGCGCCAGCCAGCGGGCAGTCGGTTGGTTGAGCCCAAAAAAGAAAAGCCCGAAGCCAAGAAAAATAACCGATCCCTTGCCCAATGAGGAAGACCAGAAGTGAAGATTGGGAAGGAACAATAGAATGATCGTTGCCGGAATACCCCAAATTTTAGGATCGTAACGTACCTTTTCGCTTAACAGCACATAGAAGAACACAAAACCCAGGTAGCCCAGCCAGGCAAAAAGTGCCATGGCACCTTCATAATTTAAACCCAGCCGGTTCACTACAAAAAAGCTTAGAAAATCAATAAAGGCCGTGCTAACGCCATAGTAATCCAGCCAGTTGTCGCCCAGGTATTTAACAGAAGCTTTATAAAAGTAGGCTTTGGAATCCGAAGGGTTGCTGAGGGCATACACGTAATACACCAGGGCGAGCAGCGAGTGGTAAAAGAAAAGCAACAGCAAAACCCGCTTGCTAACACCGGCATGCCGCTGCAACACCCAGCTCCTACTACCAGGTAGGTAAGGACAAGTGTAAAGTTAGCACCCAAATAACTAATGCCAAAGCCCATTCAGAACACCTCCATATCGCCTAATGTTGGATGCCAGTTGCGAAAAGTAATCGGTTCTTTGCAGTTTAGCAGCCTTATGGTAACCACAGGCCCTGCCGGTACCACACAACCCCATGCCAGTTGGTTGTAACCTGCAAGTGTTATTAACCTGGCATGTTCAATTCGTGCAGTTTGCATTATCAAGGCACTTAAATGCTTGCCCGGCTTTCCAGGGGGAAGAAACAGGTCGGTTACCCGCATTTCGCGGCCCCATCGGTGTTCTTTTAGCCGATAAATTGCTATGCCCTCTTCATTGCCGGTAAGAAAGTATTTTATATTGGGATTGTTGAGATACCGCCAATCAATAAAACCGGGTTTGTAGCAGGTAGACAGACCCGGATAGGCTGCCATGGTTTTGGAAAGCTCGATTACTTCATCCCAACCCGGGCGCACAAATTTTTGCGCCCTTTCAGAAAATGGTCCGATTACTAGTTTTAGATGTACCGGTAAACGACCCGCCTGGTACCATCCCATTTTCAGGTAGCCAGGTTTACTTTTTGCATTAGGCGTATTGAAAATAAAGTGTATACCCTGTTCCTGACAAAAATCAACCAGCTGCCGGGTAAGGCGGGAAAAAATACCTCTACCCTGATAATCAGGATGAGTGGCTGTATCGACCGCCCGAACGGCTTTTAAAATTTTATCACCATGTTTCCACTCCCAACGCATAAATGCCCGCACACCCACCAGGTGATTACCCTCGGTTGCCAGCAATACTGGCGATGCCCCAAATGGATTTTCAATATGCTTCCATCTCCAAAATTTTTCTGATTTAGGCATAAGTGATTCGCCCAAACTTAGCTTTAGCAGGTTAACAATAGCCGGAACATCATTATGGGTAGCCAAACGAATGTCCATATTATGTTTTGGAGTAAGCTTAAGTTAACTTCAAAATTTCAACAAAAGCAGGTCTTGTCAGGCCTCGGCAATAACACTTCTATACACTGTTTCCAGTTCTTTGGCCATTCGTTCAATAGAAAAATCGTTAACTACGCGTATGCGCGCAGCCTTACCCATTTGCATGCGTTTTTCATCATTTTGCAACAGCATAAGCAGGTTTTCCAGCAGCTTTTGAGGTTCATCCTTAGGTGCAAGGAAACCTTCTTTTTCATGACGAACTACCTCCGCAACACCGCCTACGGCTGTGGCGGCTATGGGCAGCTCCATACTCATCGCTTCAAGCATGGCAAGCGGCAGGCCCTCGAAAGCACTCGTCATGACAAATACATCCATGGCAGCCAGCCACGGACGTACTTCAGGCAGACGGCCGGGGAAGTACACGCAATTACCCATGCCCAACTCCTCAGCTTTTGCTTTAAGCAAGAATTCCTGCGGACCATCGCCTATTAAAATAAAACGGGCATCGGGTAAGTAATTCTTTACTGACTGGGCCAGTAATAACCAGTCGGTAAGACGCTTTTGTTCGCGAAAAACCGCCACGGTGCCTATTACGGGCGTGCGGGCTTCAATGCCAAGGCGGTTTCTTAACTCTAATCGGTTAAAAAGAGCAGGATTAAAACGTTCGGTGTTTACACCATTTAAAAGTGTGGTAACGTGTACAGGGCGCTTTACATGACGTAGAATACTTGCTGTTACCTCGTTCGATACGCCCAACACGCGTGAACACCAGGGCAGGGTGCGCGCGTTAGCCCAACGGGTAAGAACGTGGTAACGTTCCTGCATATTGTGCTCGGTGTAAATAACTGGAATACCTGCCATACGCCCGGCCAAACGCGCCGCAAGGCCGGCCAGTGGCAGGTGTGCGTGAATTAAATGGGCCCCTATGCGTTGGGCATAACGCGCCACAGCACGGGCCTGCAACAAAATTTGATGCGGCCTGTTAGCCCCGAAACAGTGCACGGTGGCACCCAGCGACTCCAGTTCAGGCACTACCTGATTCTTGTAATCCAAAAAGTAGCCGTAAGCGAAACGGAAGCGCTCCCGGTCGTGCAGGCGCAGGGTTTCGGGGAGCAGTATTTCGGCACCGCCGCGGCCCAATGATTTGATAAGATGAAAAATAACAATTTTTTCCGATTTAAATGCTCTGTAACAGCTCACGATTTATTAATCATTTACCTAGCCTGCTGTTGTGCATACATTCCGGAAACGGTATTGTTAGTAACCCCTGCCAATTCCAAATAAACCTCCACAAATTTTTTCGTAATAGCCTTATTATTAAACCCACTTACCACTTGTTGATGTGCCCTATCGGTAATTTCGGTTAGTTTGCCGGCATCCAGTTGCAAAACTTCATTTACCGCGTTTACAAAACCCGCTTCATCACCTGCTTGTACCAACCATCCCGTCACCCTGTTCTTCACCACTTCAGGCACCCCCCCGACAGCATAGGCTACCACAGGTATTTTGCAATACATGGCTTCCAGAATTACGCCGGGAAGCCCTTCAATCACACTGGGCAGCACCAGTATCTTTGCAGATTGCAGCAAGGGCATTACGTCGTTCTGAATACCAAGAAATTTCACAACGGATGACAACCCCATTTCTGCGGTCTGTTGTTCAATCATTTTTCGTAATGGACCATCCCCCACCAGCCACAAAGAAAGCTCCGGATGCCGTTCATGCAGGCGCTTAAAAATATGCAACAGCCGGGTATGATTTTTCTCAAAGGTAAAGCCGCCAATGTGCACAATATAGGATTTGGTTTTGGTTGTAGTAGAGGGCAGAGCAGGCAAATCAATACCTATGGGTATTGTCCGTATACGATTTTGCATAAAAGGAAACAACTTCACCAGGTCCATACTTGATTCATCGGAAACCGATACCACATAAGTGACATTTCGCATCAGGAAAGCATTCCATGCCTTAACGACTGGTGATTGAATGTACCGGCTCATCACACTCCCATTGCGAAAAACCACAGGTGCCTTCCAGCGAAATAAAAGTTTTGACAGTACGGCATATTTTAGTGTATCCCCGGCATTGGCCTGCACCACATCGGGTTTGAAATCGTATATACATTGTGCTAACAATTTCCAACCCCTATAATCAAAAAAACGATTGCCGGGCGGACGATGTAACGGAATATGTTTACCGGCAAAAGGGAGCGGGGAATCACCCGGAAACAAACTAAACATCAGGACCTCATGCCCTGCCTGCAGTAACTGATTGCTCAGCTGGCAGGCAAACACCTCGGCCCCGCGCAACTGCGGCTTTTGAATGAGTTGAAGGATTTTCATCTGGTTTTTTTCTTTTCTTTGAGGATTCTGGCATAAAGTTCTTCATGCTGCCGAACTACATTCTCAATGTTAAACCGCTGCACAGCCGTTTCCCTGGCCCGAATGCCCATTGCTTTTGCTTCTTCAGGATGCTCTATCATCCATACCATTTTTTTTGCCAGGTCATCCGGATTCTTCAACTGGAAGAGTAAACCTGTCTTTCCGTGAACAAAAAACTCGGCAATTACTTCGATATCAGAAGCAACAATGGGCTTTGTCGCCAGCATGGCTTCAACCAGCGCCCCCCCCAGGCCCTCATAATGCGAAGGAAATACGAACACATCACTGTACGCGAGCAATTCCGGAATGTCGTTACGTGTGCCTAACAAAAAAACCTTTCCATTTAAACCATACTTATCTATGGCCATTTGAAAAAGAGTACGATCATGACCCTCACCGGCAATTAGGTACCGTGCTTCCGGATGCAGTTTTATTACCTTAGAAAAAGCTTCAATCGATTCCAGGAACCCTTTTAACACCAACAAACGGCCTACGCTAAAAAAAGTAACGTTGCCTCCAAATTGTTGTGCAAGTTGATTCCTCCTTGCCTCGGATATTGAATAAGCTAACGACACATCCCGGCCCCGATAAATTACCGTTACCCTGTTAGGGCTAATTTTTAAAGCCTTACAATTAACGGAAACAATTGACCGGCTAATTGACACAAAATGGGTAGACCATTGGGCGGTAACCCCATCTATCCATTTAACTAAATCTAATTTTAATCTTCCGGCAACCGATAACTTACCGTAGCGTTCAGCACTGTATGAGTCACTAACAAAACTACTAATTAAAGGAATTGAAGAATTACGGAGACCAATACGTGCAACAATTTCCGAACGGAATAAAGTCGCATGAACAAGATCCGGTCTTTCCGTTTTTACAATCTTTGTAAAGGCCTTTATTGCTTTAATGAAGTTATACTTTCCCGGAAGATTTAGCGTAATAACACGTAAGCCAGCCCGTTCATATTCCGGTAAAAGACGCAAACCCCTATATAACACTACAATTACAGGCTTGGCGGATTTTAATCGGGAGGCCATATCCAAAATGCTTTTCTCTGCGCCCCCAATTTCAAGGGTATCAATAATAAAAAGAATCTTCATTATTTCTATTCAGTAAACTTTCATTCATATTAAAAGTTGAAATTCTTAACTGGCTTTCAGGCAAAACAATTGTTCATTTTGAATGTTTAAACGAAGGTATTATTGTTTTGCCCATTTTACCCAGTATCCCGTGAAAATATCCCAAAAAAATATAACTGGTTGCGCGCCAGCCGTATTGAAGCCCTTTTGAGTATGACAATAATGACTTAATAAGGTATCTCAAAAAATATCGCATTATAACCCACGAATTGAAGTATGTGTGAGAAAATAAATAAGTCATATTTCGTGCCGAATAATACTGCCGCCATAATGCCCCCATAGGAAGATAAGTAATTTTTGATTGTAAATTCCATCTGCCACTTAATTTTCGTCTTTCCATCATGATTTCAGAAGGCACAATAATTCGAAAACCAAGAGACAAAACTTTAAGACAAAAGTCTAACTCCTCAAATCCAAAGAAAAAATCTTTATTAGGGTATGCACCCATTCGCACAACCTCCGATCGAACAAGTGGAAACATACCTCCCGCAACACATTTAACTTCCAAATACCTATGGCTTAAAAGTTCCTTGTTAGTAATTCTTCTAACTTGGCCTTTAGCAAAATCAAAATCAGAACCCACCGAGCCAATTACACCAACCGATTCAATATTATTGTATTGCATTGCCTCCTCAATCAGGCGCTCAATTAATAGATTATCGTCCGGTGGATTATCATCGTCAACCCACAAAATCCATTCATAATCACTATATGCAAGTTTTGATAATCCAAAATAAGCCCCCCCTGCAGGTCCAGAATTATAACCAACACCAAAATATTCAATAATTGGATTATTGAGTCCTTTAATAAGTTGTTCAGTGTCTTTACTAAAACTATTATCAACTATCAATAATTTTGACGGAGGATAGCTTTGTGAAAGAACTGCTTTAATTGTATTCGTTAAAATCTCTGGTCGTTCGTAGGTAATTATAAATGCAGCATAAGAAAAAGTATGTGTCATCAGTATGCAGAATTTGAATTAACAAAATAAAATTCCTGAAGGTGATTTAATTATCAAGTGAATTTTTTGTAACAAAACTTTGCTGAGGTAAAGTACGCGGTAGTATTTATCAATCATTTTAAAAATAAAAATCGGAATGAACCTTGGTCGTAAACCCTGAATAATATTGTAGAATATAATAATTTGATGATATTTTTTCGAATAAAAATTTATCGCTTTCATAACTTCTAAAAATCTCTTTTCGCTAAAATTACCCCCAGCTCGTATATAATGTGTAATACTATAGAATAAGCCTTTAAAATTTTTAGTATTATTCTTATACAAAAACTCTAAAAACTCTAATCTTATTAATAAGTTTTTCTCAATCAATTTCAATCCTCTACTATTCCATAATGAATTACGAAGGATCCTATACTTGACAAATGTCCGATTATGTAAGTAAAAAGAATATCCTCTACTCGTAAGCAATAGCCATAGGTAGTAATCTTCTATTTCATACTTAGGGTTAACTCCACCACTTTCTATAAATGCGCTCCTTCTTATTAAACTAGCATGCAAAGCAACGAAAGGTTTTCTGGATAAAATTTTTTGCATCTCCTCAGGTAAGAAATACCTATCCTTTAAACCTAAATAATGATTTCGATTTGAAATCGGCATGCCCCGCTCATCAATCTTTTGATAGTCACTGAAAACACAAGCACAGTCATTAAGTAAGCTTTCAAACACCTTCACCTGACACTCTATCTTCGATGGCAAAATAATATCATCACAAGAAATAATCTGCAGATATTTACCTGATGAATGATTTACACCCAAATTTACATTCTCAGAAGTATTCAGAGTTGATTCATTTTGTATAAAGCGCACATTAATTTTATTAATCAATATCCAGTCATTAATGATTTCTTCACACTCATCTTTAAGATTATTAATAATAATAAGTTCAATATTCGGGTACGTTTGTAAACGGATGCTGTCCAGCGTTTCCACTACAAAGCGCGCATGATTATGGCAAATGGCAATAACAGAAACCAGCGGTTTACCCTCTACCCATTTATCGGGGTACATAATTAATTTCTGTTGAGTATTTTCTTCCATAATGCAAATAAATCAATACGCTTATGCAGTTGCCGCAAACTAAATGTGATTATAAAAAGAATACTCAATGAAGAAAATATATAAAACCACATTCCGTGTAAGTTCCTGGCAATTATAAAACAACTTAAAAGCAAAATTAAGCACCTAGCAAAAAGTTTAACAGCATTTGGATTCAATACCAGGCCATACAACCTTTGCGCAACCCAAACGACCTGGAGAGCATACAGAAAATAGCTAATTGCATAAGAAATGCCAAGCCCGGTTAAACCTAGCATATAATATCCCATAATATTTAAGGCAAGCATGTAAGCATTTACCACCAGCTCGTTAATAAAAAAAGCACGACTATCACCTTTAGCCAGAAAAATATAGGCTATGGCCCAACTTGCAGCTTTAAACAGAATGCCCATAGACCCCCATATTAATAACGGTGTAATAACGAGAAATTCATTGGAATAGAGTAATCTGACTCCTAAAGGTGCGGCCACAATAAACAGTGCGAGTATAGGCGCTAAAATCAGAAACGCCAATTCTGCCTGCTGGCTGATTACTTTGTTCCACTGCTCCGGTTGGTTGGCCACCGCTGCCAATCGAGGATAGTAATCGGTAGTCATAGCGGTAAACACCAGGCCAACATAGGTATTAACAATTGCAAAAGCAGCATTAAACAATCCCACGTCATCAATGCTGCCATGGCGGCTGATGAAAATTCGTAAGGCATAGGCTGAACCCGTAGTAATTATTCCGTTTAGACTCAGCATAAAACCCAGTTGCACCATGCTCTTACCTTTTTCCCAAACTTCGTGAGTAGCAATTGTTACCTTTTTAACCTTAATTCGTGAAGCAAAATACCAGGTAAGTATTAAACCAGTAACTGAAGTAATCAGAATAGCCGGTACAATACCTTCCATGCCCAAATAATAATACAAAGGAAGAGAGGTGAGCAAACCCAACGCAGCGCCCAGCACGCTGCTGGTAGCCAAATACTTAAGCTTACGAAGGGCGCGTAGCACCACGCCCTGCCCGGCACTGACCTGCCCCAGCAACAAGGTAACGGCAATGAGCATAAAAGCCACCGTATATGAACGGTTACCAAAAGCTGCTTCGCTAAGCCATGGTGCCAGTGCCAATGTTACAACAAATCCCAGAGTGCCGGTAAGCCACACCCACTTACGCAAGACGGCCACAATCTTGCCTACAGCCTCTTCGTTGTTTGAATTGTGTGCTTGTGCAATATCTTTAATCGCACTTGTGCTAAGACCCATACTGGTAAACTGCCCAACTAGGCCTATGGTGCTTTGGAGCAGGCTAGCCACCCCCATACCCGAGGGGCCCAGTAATACCGCTATGGCTTTGGAGCGGATTATGGCAATAATAATAGTAATTACCTGCACCCCGCCAAAGAGGGAGGTGGCCTTCACAATCTGCCGGTATTGTTGTTGGTCACCCAAGGTGTTCTGCTGTAGCCTTGATCATATTTCTATTCATGCCCGGCCAAAGGGGTAAACTCAGTACGGTTTTTGCCAACTCTTCTGCAATGGGGAAATCACCCGGCTTGTGCCCCAGGTACCGGTAAGCCTTTTGCAAATGGGGTGGCACTGGATAGTGGATCATTGTGCCAATACCCTTTTGTCTGAGACGGTCCTGCACGGCATCACGTTTAGCCGTGCGGATTACATAGAGGTGGTAACTGTGCGTGGCTTGCGGATGTGTATAGGGCAGCGTTATGCCAGTAACACTTTGCAGGGCATTGTTGTACCAGCATGCAATTTCCTGCCGTTGCCGGGTCCATTCATCCAGGTAGCGGAGCTTCACCCGCAGGAAGGCCGCTTGCAATTCATCCAGGCGGTTGTTGTAGCCGGGTACTTCGTTGTAGTATTTTTCTTTGGAGCCATAGTTGCGAAGCATGGCAATGTGTTCGGCCAGCCCCTCATCATCCGTGGTTACTGCACCCCCATCACCCAGGGCACCCAGGTTCTTACCCGGATAGAAACTGGTGGCGTTGGCATGCCCCCAGCTGCCGGTCATTTTCCTGTTCCATAAGGCACCGTGTGCCTGCGCGTTGTCTTCCACCACAAAAAGATTGTGGGCTTTGGCAATACGCATAATGCTGTCCATTTCGCAGGCCTGCCCGTACAGGTGCACGGGTATAATGGCTTTGGTGCGTTTGGTAATAGCGCGTTCAATAAGGTCAGGATTAATGTTGTACGTTTCCATACGCGGCTCTACCAGCACCGGTGTTGCCCCTACATGGGTTACGGCCAGCAGGGTAGCGATAAAGGTATGCGAGGGTACAATCACCTCATCACCCGGCCCAATGCCCAGAGCCCTTAACGAAAGTGTTAACGCATCCAGGCCGTTGCTTACGCCAATGGCGTAGCGGGTGTGGTTATAACGGGCATATTCGGTTTCGAATTTCCTAAGCTCGTTGCCCAGAATAAAACCAGTTCGAAGCATAAACCCTGCTGAAGGCAGCAAGCATTTCAGCTTTCAGCTCTTCATGCATTGGTGCCAGGTTTAGGAAAGGTATGCTCATTTTGATGCACAAACGGCAAATATTTCGGCACAGTGTTGTGGAAAGTATTCACTTACGGCATAAAAGCCATCCAGCATGGCGGGCGTAAAGAAAGCCTCCATCTGGGCATTGCTTAATGGTTTAAGAAAATAACCGCCCTGTTGCAGCACCGTAAAGCCGGCATCTTCAAGATGTTTGCACAGCAACGTGGTGTCGTACACGCGGTAGTGGCCAAGGGCATGATCGCGTTCGTTTAGCTCATATTCAGAAGCCAGCATACCCATTTTTTACCGCAACCAGGCGGTGAATAGATTTAGCGTTGGGCACTGAAACAATAAATCTGCCATCGGGCAAAAGCAGGTTTTTAACAGAACTGAGCGCTACAACAGGTTCTTTAATGTGTTCCAGCACGTGGCTCATAATAATGGTATCGTACCGGTAACCGGGATTAAAGTTTTCAATGCGGGTGTGGTATTTGCGAAGATTGGGATGAGCCGGAATTTTGTTTAACAGGGTTTCCGACGCCTCTGCCACATCTACCTGCCTGAACAGTTTTACCAGTTGGGTGGTCATCATGCCGTTTGCCGGTCCTATTTCCAGGCAATGGCTGCCGGTAAAGTAGGGTGTTATGGTTTGCAGGCAGTAGTCGGTAAGGCGGTAATCTACATTCAGAAAAGAGTCATAGAATGATGCGCTTGCATCTATTTTTTTCTGCACTTCATCGTGGTCATGGGTACTCATAATACATCAGGTTAGTACATTAAATTCAATTACCGAAGACAGCAGCATATCGGGGCAATAGGTTTCAAGCACCTGTTGACTTCTGAAGCCATTGGTAACGGCTATAGCTGTAAAACCTGCCTTTCGGGCGGTTCTAATGTCTTCACCGGTATCACCAATTAAATAAGTGGGATGAAGGCCTTTGAGCGGCCTTTCTTGAATGGTTTTATACTTGGTATTTCCTTTACCTGTAATTCGTACTTCGTGAAACCAGGGATGCAAATCCAAATACTTCAACTGCCAGATTACGTTTTCAGCTAACTGTCTTGAAGTGAGCAGCACTACGTAAAACTGCTGATGAAGCCGTTGAAGAAAAGGTTCCACCCCTTCAAACGTTCGGTCGAGTGTAAGGTACTCTTTTTCTTCAATGCGGCTAAGCCATGAGTGTTCAAATTCCGTTATCTGTTGGTTACTCCAGGTGCCCAGAACAGAAAGAATTTTGCGGTGATCGTTTTTATTGCGCTTTAACTCCCAGTACTGTTCTTCCGTAAGGTTAAGGCCACCGGTAAGTTCGGAAAAAACAGTGTATAACCTTTTGCGGCAGTCGAGCAAGGTTCCGTCCAGATCAAGCACTACGCAACCTTTCACAACCTGAAGTTTTCGATTTCATCTTTTAAACCTTCCTCAAGCATCATAGTTTCCCGGGCCAGGAAATCCATCATTTTTTGGTTGTTGAAAACATAATCTTTAGCCTGTTGTTGATGCAGCACCTCTGGCGAACCCGGCATGCCCATTATTTTCATAATCATATGCACGATTTCCAGCACCGAATAAGGTTTACCGGATACTACGTTTATTGGCCCCAAATATTCGTTCAGTTTTACAGCCTGCAATATGGCCCGTACACAGTCGGAAACATGCAGAAAAGAACGTTTCTCAACACCCGAGGTGGTGATAACAGGTTTCTCGCTCCTTTTAATTTTCCGGATGGTTTGCGGGATGAGTTTTTGAAAGTG